>JADJTO010000013.1 GCA_016711105.1 Micropruina sp.
CGCCCTGCTCACGCAGCCGGGGCCCGGCCCCATCGAAGCACCCCACCAGCAACCGCAACCCACTCCACCAGCCGGAGCCGGCCACACGAGCACCGAGACGCTAAACCATTGACCACTAAGTAATCTCCGGTTTAGAGTCCGAGCTAACCGATGGGGCTACAGACCAGCACCATGTCGCGACGCCCCCACCCCCTGCCTCGAAGGAGCTTCTATGAAGAAGCTACGCATCCTCGTCCTCGCCCTGGCGGCGGCGCTCCTCCTGCTGTCGTTCTCCGTGCTGTCGATTCCAGCCATCCGGGCCGAGGCGCACACGTTCACCCCGTCCGACACGGCGTCCTTCACCTTGAACGCCAAGGTTCTGGACAGCGGGCAGCAGATCGTGTCACTCACCATCGACCCCGGCCGCCTCCGGATCAAGCCGTCCAGCCTCAACGTCGACACGTTCACCGTCCACGCCAAAGGCTCCAATCCGTTCCCCGACACCCTCGAGCCTGACCAGTTCTTCTCCGAGTTCAGCCTCGACCGGACGGTGACCGGCGTGCACCTCGACCGGCGCGGACGGATCGTGGTCGAGCTCGCCAGCGGCTACGGCGTTGCTGGTGCCTCCACCCTGGCGTGGGCCAATGATGTCCACCGCAACATCGTGCTCGATCTGGAGTACACCGTCACCCAGACGTCGCCGATCACCCTGCTGAACAGCCACCGAGTCACCTTCTCCTCGCTCACCCAAGGCCCTACCCTCGATCCTGAGGTGGACGCCTACGCCAACGGCCAAGCCGCGGGTCTGAACTACCGGCTGTTCACGCCGAACGGGACCGGCAAACGTCCGCTCATCGTGTGGCTGCACGGACTCGGCGAGGGCGGCTGGCCCGGGGCGCAGGACACCGATCTGTCCCTGCTCGCCAACCGCGGCGCGCGCGGCTTCAGCACAGCAAAGGCCCAGGCCATCTTCGGCGGCGCCTACGTGCTCGCGCCGCAGGCGACCGACTTCTGGCTGAACGACCGCGAGATGGGCTACTCGGCGAAACTGACGGCCCACATCGACGCCGTGGTGGACGGGAACCACATCGACAAGAGCCGGATCTACCTGGTCGGCGCCTCCAACGGCGGCTACATGACGGCGCGGATCACCGCCGACAACCCGGGCTTCTTCGCAGCCCAAGTCCCGATCTGCCCGGTGCTGAACTTCGGCCCGTGGACGACGATCACCGACGCCGAACTCGCAACCGTGCGAACCCCCACCTGGGTCGTCGCCGCAACCACCGATGACACGGTTCCCTTCGAGGCAAACGCCCAGCACCTCGCGCAGACAGTTCCGGGCGCCCTACTCAGCGCCTATCCCGACGTCACCTGGGACGGGGTCACCTACCCCACCCACTGGTCCTGGATCTACGCCGGCCGCAACGATCCGATCACTGACAAGGGTCTGCGCCTGTGGCAGTGGATGGCGAAGCAGACCCTGAAGCACCAGTAGTTCCGGCACCTGGGGGCGGGCAGCACAGTCCCGCTCTCAGGCAGGTCCCGGCATCCCCGGCATGACCACCGGCCCACGCACCCCGGCCGCGTTCAACGCATTGAGACTGCGCTCCAGAATGTCGCGCTGCACACCCCACTGCTTGTTCGGCGGGGTCTTCACCACGATCCGGACGGTCATCGTGCCGCCGCTGATCGCCTGCACCCCGACCACGGTCGGCTTCTCCAGCAGATTCCCCGCCCAGCGCTCATCGCCGTCCACCTCGGCCACCACGCCCTCGAGAATCCCGATCACGCGACCCGGATCCTCGTCATGAGCGACCGGGATGTCGATCAAAGCGGTCGACCACCCTTGCGACTGGTTCCCGATCCGGACGATCTCCCCGTTGCGGACGTACCAGACCTGGCCCCCGCCGTCGCGCAGCCGCGTTACCCGCAGGCCGACTTCCTCCACCGTCCCGGTGACCTGCCCGGTGTCGATCAGGTCACCGACGCCGTACTGATCCTCGACGATCATGAAGATGCCGCTGAGGTAGTCCTTGACCAGGCTCTGCGCGCCGAAACCGAGGGCCACGCCCCCCACGCCGGCCGAGGCGAGCAGTGGCGCCAACGGCACCTCCATCACAGCCAAGATGGTGAGGATGCTCAGCGTGGCGATGGTGGCATTGGTCACTGAGCGCAGCAGCGAGCCCATGGTCGCCGTCCGAGCCTCGTGGCGTTCGCTGGCCAGACCGGCCGCTTGAGCCAGGATCCTCGCCGCTCGTCCGGACGTCGATTCGCGGCGTCGGCGGGCCCGCGCGAGCACCCCGGCGGTGCCGGACTTGATCGCGCGCAACACGACCACCCTGACCACGACCGCGATCAGCAGGATGGCCGCGATCGCGATCGGGGTGTCCGGCCACAACCACACAATGGCGTGAGGAATCATGCGAGCAGTCTCTCAGCCCAGCGGAGGGTCAGTCCTCGCCGAGATAGGCCCGCTTGACCCGATCATCGCCCAACAGTTGCTGGCCGGTGCCCTCCAGCGTGATCGAACCGACCTCCAGGACGTAGGCGCGATCCGAGAGTCTCAAGGCAGCGGCGGCGTTCTGCTCGACCAGCAGAATCGTCACCCCTTCGGCCTGCAACGCCCGGATGGTCGACATGATCTTCTGCATCATCAGCGGCGAGAGGCCCATCGACGGCTCGTCCAGCATCAACAACCGCGGTCGGCTCAGCATCGCCCGTCCGATCGCCAACATCTGCTGTTCACCGCCGGAGAACGTGCCGGCCGGCTGGGTGCGCCGCTCCTTGAGGATGTCGAAGAGCGCGAACACCCGGTCCAGGTCGGTGGCGATCCCCGCGGTGTCCTTGCGGGCGAACGCCCCGAGGAGCAGGTTGTCTTCCACGGTCAGCTTGGGGAAGATCCGGCGTCCCTCGGGGGAGTGGGCCAGCCCCTTGATCACCACCTGATGGGCCGGCGTCTTGTCGATCCGCTCACCCTCGAACCAGATCTCGCCCGACTCCGGACGCAGCAGCCCCGAGATCGTCCGCAGCGTGGTGGTCTTCCCGGCGCCGTTGGTGCCCAGAAGCGAAACCACCTGGCGTTTCTCCACGGTCAAGGAGGTTCCCTTGACTGCCTTCACCTTGCCGTAGGCGACCACCAGGTCCTTGACCTCAAGCATTGGTGCCCTCCTCGGCAGCCTGGTCGTCGTCATCTGAGGCGCCGATGTAGGCCTCGATCACCCGCGGGTCGGACTGCACCTCGGTGGCCGTGCCCTCGATCAGGGTCTTGCCGCGAACCAGGCAGAGCACCCGGTCGCACAGGTTGAAGATGAAGCGCATGTCGTGCTCGATCACCACGATCGCCAGCCCGGAGTCGCGGATCTTGAAGATCAACTCTTCGGCCTGACGAGTCTCCTGCGGGTTCATTCCGGCGGTCGGCTCATCGAGCAGCAGCAGCTTCGGACCAGTGGCCAACGCCCGCGCGATCTCGAGCCGACGCTGATCGCCGTAGGGCAGGTTGCGGGCCAGGTGGTTGCCCTGACCCCACATATTCGAGCAACTCGGTCGCCCGTACCCGGGTGGCCTCCTCTTCCCGATGGAACTTCGGCCCGCGCAGGACCGCGGTCAGCGCCCCCGCCGTGGTGCGGCAGTAGCGTCCGACCATGACGTTCTCCAGCGCGGTCATGTTGGGGAACAGCCGAATGTTCTGGAACGTCCGCGCCATCCCTGCCTGGACGACCTTGCGCGGCTTGGGCGGGAGCACCGCGCCGTTGAAGGTCACCTCGCCGGAGGTGGGCTTGTACATCCCGGTGAGGCAGTTGAAGAAGGTGGTCTTCCCCGCCCCGTTCGGCCCGATCAGGCCGACGATCTCGCCATTGCGGACGGTCATGTCGACCGCATCGACGGCGACCAGCCCACCGAAGCGCATGGTCACCGCCTTGGCTTGAAGGATCACCGCGGCGTCGCTGGCCACCTGGTGTGCGGCCGGTTGAACTGTGTGCGTACTCATGCCCGCTCCTCCACGAACTCGTAGGGCAGATCCTCGTCGACCTCGGCGGCCAACTCCTGATCATCGCTGTGGAACTCCAGCTGGCGGCGGGTGTTCGCCACCATGCCTTCGGGCCGGAAGCGCATCATCACCACCATCAGCAGGCCGAAGATGAGCATCCGGTACTCGCTCATGAACCGCAGCTTTTCGGGCACCAGTTTCAGCAGCGTGGCGCCGATGATCACGCCCAGCACCGTTCCCATGCCACCCAGGACGATCGCCGCCAGCAGGAAGGCTGACTCCAGGAAGATGTACTGCTCGGGCGTCACCGAGACGTCCACGTGCGCCTTGACCGCGCCGGCGAAACCGGCCAGGAAGGCGCCGCCGGCGAAGGCCAGCAGCTTCAACCCGAACACGTTGACGCCCATGGCCTCGGCGGCCCGCTCGTCCTCGCGGATGGCGACCCAGCCACGGCCGATCCGGCTGTGGTTGAGGCGGGTGAAGACGACGATGATGACCGCGATGATCAGCAACATCAGGAAGAAGTAGTTCGCGAAGCGACCCAGGGTGATGCCGGCGATGACGTGCGGCTCACCGAAGTCGAAGCCGAACAGGTTCAGGTTCGGGATGGCCGGGATGCCGGACGAGCCGTGCACCAGGTCGGGGCCGTCCGAGCCGTCGAGGTTGTTCATCGTGATCCGGAAGATCTCCCCGAAGGCGAGGGTCACGATGGCCAGGTAGTCACCGGAGACCCGCAGCGTGGGCGTTCCGATCAGCAGGCCGAGCGTGGCCGAGATCAGGCCGGCGATGATCATGACCACGATGAACGGGGGTTTCCAGCCGATGGTGGCGAAGGTCGACTCGCTCAGGGTGGCCGCGGTGAACGCGCCGGCGCCGAGGAAGGCGATGTAGCCGAGGTCGAGCAGGCCGGCCAGGCCGACCACGATGTTCAGCCCGACCGCGGTGGTGGCGAAGATCAGCACCTGGGTGGCGATCGACATGTTCGCGTCCGAGCCGTTCTGGGTGAACGGGAACAGGAAGGCGACGGCGAAGGCGGAGAAGACCAGGACGTTGCGGTGCCGCTGACCGGCCAGGCTGAGCCACGCCCCGACCCCGGAGCGCAGCGCGATGGTCACCATGATGGCGATGTGCGCCAACAGGACCACGAAGGTGCCGCCGTCGTCCTGATCGAGGGCGAAGGCGAGCAGGAACAGGCTGCCCCCCAACAAGCCGGCGATGGTGAGAATCTCCAGCACCGGGTTGGCCGGGGCGCGATCCAGCGTCGACTCCCGCCCGGGGGCCAGGAAGCGGCTGCCGGCGGTCGCGATCCCAGCGGCGACGAGGGCGATCCAGGCGCCATATTCAAGGTTGGCCAGGCCGCCGGTTTCCAGGGCGACCACGACGATGATCAGACCGATGAAGGCGATCATGCCCAGCGCACCGGCGCGCGCCGCCCGGTTCCAGGCGACCCGGTGCAACAGATGGGTGGTGCCGCGCACTCGGGCCACTCCGGCGGCCATATGTGAGCCGACCAGCGCGAACAACTCAAGAACGCCGAGGGACAGACCGAGGAACTGCACCGTGGAGGGAGCGCCCAGGTAGGTCATGTTGTCCAGCGCGGTGCGGGGGTAGGCCCACGGGAGGTAGGGGGAGAGGGCGAACAGCAGGGCTCCGGCGAGCGCGACCAGGCGTCCGAGGCGTCCGTATTGCTTCTGTAGTTCGGGGGTGACCAGCGTGGGGATTTTCATGCCCGATCCACCACCTTCGCGCCGAGCAGGCCTTGTGGACGGAACACCAGGATCAGGATGAGCAGGACGAACGCCCACACGTCCTTCCAGGCCGGCCCGCCGAACTGACCGGGAATGAACGCCGTGGCCATGGCCTCGACCACGCCTAGGACGAGGCCGCCGACGACCGCCCCGTTGACGTTACCGATGCCACCCAGGACGGCGGCGGTGAAGGCTTTCAGGCCGGCCAGGAAGCCCATTTTGAAGTCGATGTTGGCGTAGCGCAGACCGTGCGCGACCCCGGCAACCGCGGCCAGTGCGGCGCCGACGGCGAAGGCGACGACGATGATCTTGTCGACGTTGATGCCCATCAGCCGAGCGGTGTCGGCGTCCTGGGAGGTGGCCTGCATGGCCCGTCCCAGCTTGGTCTTGTTGATGAACCACCACAGGAACAGCCAGCAGACGGCGAGCGCGCACCATGGTGAAGACGGTGGCTCGCTGCATCAGCACGCCGCCGCCGAGATCCAGCGCCGGGCCCGTCAGCCCTTCGATCTGGGGGAAGGTGACCGCGCTCTTGGCGTCAGGGAAGCCGGGGACCCAGCCGTAGAACAGCCGGACGAACTCTTGAAGGAAGATCGAGATGCCGATCGCGGTGATCAGGGGGCCAGCCGGGGGGCGTTCCGCAGCGGCCGATAGGCGAACCGTTCCATCAGGATCGCGGTGCCGACGGCGGCGATCATGCCGCCGAGCAGCATCACCGGCAGCAGCCACCAGGAGAGGTTGCCGGTGGATCGTCCGATCACGATCCAGGTGGCCATCGAGCCGAAGGCCCCGACCATGAAGATCTCGCCGTGGGCGAAGTTGATGAGCTGGACGATGCCGTACACAACCGTGTACCCGACCGCGATCAGCGCGTACAGGGCCCCCAGCGAAAGGCCGTTGATCAATTGCTCAAAAAATGCCACCGGTTCATCTCCTGACTGCCTGTGGGGAGCCGCCCGAGGCGACTCCCCACAGAGCGGGTTTGGCGGGAACTACTTCAGTTCACCGGTCTTCTTGGCGACCCACTTGCCGGCGTCAACGGTGTAAACCGTGAGCACCTTGGCGGTGGCATCGCCGTAGGCGTCGAAGCCGACCTTGCCGCTGGCGCCGTCGAAGGTCACCGGTGGCATCGCCGCGATGGTGCCCGCGCGGGCCGCCTTGGCGTCAGCCGAGGTGCCCAGCGAGGTCTTCAACGCCGCGATGATGGCGTTGGCCGCGTCGTAGGAGTAGGCGCCGTAGGCGGAGTAGCCGTCCTTGAAGCCGGCTGCGGTGTAGGCGTCCACGAAGGCCTTGGACGAAGCAAGTGCATCCACCGGAGCGACGACCGAGGTGGCCAGGTCGCCGGTGGAGTTCGCCCCGGCGAGCTCGATGAACTTGCCGTCGTAGATGCCGTCGCCGCCCATCAGCGGAACATTGAGACCGGCGGCCTTCATCTGCTGGCTCATCGGCCCGGCAAGCTGGTACTCGGTGCCGAAGTAGACGACCTCGGGGTTCTTGGGCTTGATCAGCGAGATGACGGTGCTGAAGTCCTTGTCGTCCTTGTTCACGGTCTCTTCGGCGACAACCTCGCCCCCGAGCGCCTTGAACTTCTTGGCGACCTCCATGGCCAGGCCCTGGCCGTAGGGCTTCTTGTCGTTGACGACGGCGATCTTCTTGAACCCCGCCTCGTAGAGGTACTGGGCGGCGAACGGGCCCTGAACAGCGTCCGTGGTGCAGACCCGGAAGTAGTTCGGGTACGTCCGCTTCGGGGCGGCCGGGTCAGCGCCGATGGTCAGGGAGACACCCGTGTTGGCCGGCGACACCATGAGGATGTTTGCGCTGTTCAGGATCGGCTGAACCGACTGGGCCACCCCGGAGTTCAGGGTGCCGACAACAGCGACAACCGCGTCGTCAGCCGCGAGCTTGGTGGCGGCGTTGGCGCCGACATCGGCGGTCGCCTGGTCGTCTTCGGCGGCCAGTTCGAGCGTCCAGCCCGGAATCGCCTTGGCCGCGTTGGCCTGCTTGATCGCCAACTCAACCGAGTTGCGGATGCCCAGACCCATGGCGGAAAGATCGCCCGAGAGAGGGGCGATAACGCCGATCTTGGCGATCTTGTCGGTGGTCGCTCCACCACTGGCGGCCGGCTCGGTGCGGCTCCCGCAGCCGACCAGAGTCAGGGATGCGCTGGCAGGGCAGCGACCCCGACGAGCATCTTCTTGTTAACCACTATTCCTCCTTGTGGGCGCGACCGTGACTGGCCACGCGATTCTGGCGTAACTATGTCGGCGCGAGAGGTGTCACACAAGGAAGCTCAGCCGCAGGTAGTGGATTGTGACAAGGCTGCAACCTTCCCAGCCGTTCGTGAAACAGCAATCTCACGACGACCAGGGGAGAACGCCTATTTCCGCTGCACGGTGAAGGTGTCGGTGAAGCGTCCGGTGGCGTGGTCGAAGCTGGCCTCCAGGCTGTTCGGCGTGACGGTCAGCAGCACGAAACCGTGGCTGGGAAGGGCGTTCTTCCCCGACAGCGCCACGTAATAGGCGGCCTCAGGGTCAGCGCGCTTGATGTCCCGCAGGGCGCGTCCACCGGTGCCGACAGTGACCAGCACTGTGCCGGCTCCCTGCTGCAACCTGTCGCCGGTGTCCACCACACAGGGCGCCAGGTAACGCTTGGTCGGCACGACCTTGCACTCCTCGGTGCCGGACGCCAACTGGGCCGAACGTTGGTAAAGATGTTCGTGGCCACTGAAGACCACATCCACGCGGTGCTCGAACAGCCTCCCCATCAGTTCCTGGCCCACCTCGCAGCTGTATCTCCCCGCGGAATAGCAAACCTTGTGCATCCCAACGACAACCCAGGGAATGCCGGCCGAACGGGCATCGGTGATCGCCCGTTCCGTCCAGCGCTAGTGCTCAGTTTCCGGGGCATAGCTCACCTCGCCCGCGCCGAAGTCGATCCCCGGAGAGATCAGCACGATTCGAACCATGGGTTGCTCGGCCGGTAGATCGATGAAGTACTCGCGGGAGTACTTCCCGGAAATGGCCGAGGGTGCAGGGAGGCACTCGACGAAAGCCTCGATCCGGCCGTTCTCCCCGTCCGATTCGTGGTTGCCGGCCAGCAGATAGTTCGGGGTCCTCCCGGTCAGCCTGCTGGCGTAGCCACACCACGACCGTTCGGCGCCGGTCACGCCGTAGGAAAGGTCACCGAGCATGATGTTGGCGTCGGGCTGAACCTGTCCGATGCGGCGCAGCACCTTGGTGGTGTCAGGGGTGGAGTCGAAGTCGCCGGCCAGGCTCACCCGCAACGTTCGCGGTGTGGACGGGGATACCGCGGGGGTCACGACCGTCGTAGGCGCGACTGGTGTCGGCACGGTCGGCGAAGGCGAGGTCACCCCGCAGGCGCTCACCAGCGCTGCGGTGATCAGAGCGGTCAGAGCAGCCATCAGCGAACGCTTCGGGGACGTCACCCCTCTAACCTATACGGGTCCACCCACGTGTCTCACGGGCGATATATGTCAATCGCACGTCACATGGCTTAGGGTGACGGCGTGATAATCGAGGACGATCTCACTGAGCAGGCCCTTCGATCAATGGCGGACGCCCGCGCCTCGATGGATCCTGACTATCCGCGCATTCATGTCGCCGCCCCGGTCGGTCGGTTGAATGATCCCAACGGGTTGGTCGAGATCGACGGCCGTTTTCACGTGTTCTACCAGTTCAGCCCTTTCTTTCCCGAGCGGCGGCTGGTGTTTTGGGGCATGCCACCTCCACCGACCTGCTGCACTGGGAAAACCAGGCGCCCGCGCTGGCTCCCGACCAGACCTACGACCGGACGGGCGTCTACTCCGGCGGCGCGATCGTGGCTGACGACACCGTCTGGTTCCACTACACCGGCAATGTGAAGCACCCCGACGGAACCCGCGAGACCTACCAGTGCGCCGTCACCGCCGACCTCGACCTCGCGGTGCTGCGCAAGCATCCGGCCAACCCGCTGATCCCACGCCAGCCCGATGGCTACACCGCCCACTTCCGCGATCCGCAGGTCTGGCGGGACGGCGACTGGTACCGGATGTGCATCGGCGCTCAACGCGAGGACGAGACCGGCTGCGCCCTGCTCTACCGCTCCGACGACCTGCTCACCTGGGAGTTCGAGGGCGAGCTGACCTTCCCAGGCCAGCAAGAGCGATTCGCGAGCCTCGGCTACATGTGGGAGTGCCCCAACCTGGTGCCGCTGACCGATGAGGTCACCGGCGAGTCGGCCACCGCCCTGCTCTTCTGCCCTCAAGGAATCGAGTTCGCCGACGATCTGGGCCACAGCGCGTTCGTGGCCGGCTACGTCGTGGGGCAGGTGGTCGGCACCGAGTTTCGCCAGGCCGGACCCTTCGTCGAACTCGACCGGGGCTTCGAGTTCTACGCCCCCCAATGCTTCAGCCACAGCGGGCCCTCGGATCGCACCATCATGATCGGCTGGGCCGGAAACCCGGCAGAGGACGATCAGCCGTCGCTGGCCGATCACGGTTGGGTACACACCCTCACCCTCCCCCGGGAACTCGTCCTGCACGCGGGCCGGCTCCGACAGCGCCTTGCGGTTGACCTCCCCACGACTCCGCTCAGCGAGCCCGACCGCACCCTCACTGAGGAGACCTGGTTGCTGGACGAGTTGACCGGCGTCCGCTCCTTCGTCCTCGATCTGCACCTCACCCTCGAGGCGGACGCGGGCTGCGACATCGTCCTGGGCACAGCGACGAGCGACGCCGTGCTGCTGAGGCTGGCAGGCGGCGAGCTGCTGGTCGATCGGACGGCATCGCGCTACCCGCTGGACGGACGGCACACAGTCCAGCTCCCTCCTGGCCCCGGTGTGCAGTTGAATATTGTTCACGACGCCTCGATTACCGAGATCTTCGTCGGTGATGGGGAGGCTGTCTTCACCATGCGGAGCTTCCTCGGCCCGGGAGTGCCCCAGGTGAGCCTCGTCGCGCACGGTCGGGTGATCGTCGCCGAGGCGCGCGCGTCCGCTCTCGCATGATGGCGGACCCGTTGCGGAGACAACCCGGGCTGGCTAGTATGTCAAACGTTTGACATACACCCCCGTTGACGCATCAGGAGAGCGGGCCACCCCCTGCTCTGTTCAAGGAGGAACCACCCAGATGGATCACGCCCAAGTAGCCAGGACCGTGCTCGCCGCGGTCGGTGGCCCCGACAACATCTCTGCCGCGGCGCACTGCGCCACCCGGCTGCGCCTGGTGCTGAACGACCAGGAGAAGGTCGACAACGCAGCCCTGGACGCCAGCACCGACGTCAAGGGCACCTTCCTTGCCGGTGGCCTCTTCCAGATCATCATCGGCCCCGGTGACGTCGACGTCGTCTTCAAGAACCTGATCAGCCAGGGCGTCCGCGAGCTGAGCAAGGACGAGGCCAAGCAAGAGGCCGCCAAGAACGACAACATCGTCGTCCGGTTCATCAAGACCATTTCAGACATCTTCGTCCCGATCCTCCCGGCGCTGATCGCCGGCGGTCTGATGATGGCGATCAACAACGTGCTCACCGCAGCCGGCCTCTTCGGTGTGAAGTCGCTGGTCGAGATGGTGCCCGCCATCGCCGACTACGCCTCGATGATCAACCTGATCTCCTCCGCGGCCTTCGCCTTCCTGCCAGTTCTGGTCGGTTTCTCCGCAGTGAAGCGCTTCGGTGGCAACGTCTACCTCGGTGCGGCCATGGGTGCGGCGATGGTGAGCAGCAGCCTGGCCAACGCGTGGAGTGCCACCGAGTTGGCCGCCGCGGGCAAGATCGAGTACTGGAACGTGTTCGGCCTCCAGGTCGCCCAAATCGGCTACCAGGCCCAGGTGATCCCGGTGCTGGCAGTCTCCTGGCTGCTGTGCTTCATCGAGAAGCGCTTCCACAAGTGGCTCAAGGGCACTGCTGACTTCCTGCTGACGCCGCTGCTGACCATGCTGATCACCGGCTTCCTCGCCTTCGTGGTGGTCGGCCCGATCACCCGCATCTTCGCCGACGGCATCACGAATGGCCTGCAGTTCATCTACACCTCCGCCGGCCCCCTGGGCGGGCTCATCTTCGGGCTTCTCTACTCACCCATCGTGGTCACGGGCCTGCACCAGTCGTTCCCGGCCGTCGAACTTCCGCTGATCAACAGCGGCGCCGGCTCCTTCATCTTCCCGATCGCCTCGGTGGCCAACGTGGCCCAGGGTGCGGCAACGCTCGCCGTGCTGCTCAAGGCCCGGGACGCCAAGCTCAAGGGCATGGCGGGCGCTTCGGCGGCCTCTGCCCTCTTCGGGATCACCGAGCCGGCCATCTTCGGCGTCAACCTGCGGTTGCGCTGGCCGTTCTTCATCGCCGTCGGCTCAGCCGGCGTCGCAGCCGCTCTGATCGCCTGGTTCAACGTCCGCGCCATCGCCCTGGGTGCGGCCGGCCTGCTCGGCTTCGTGTCGATCCGAACCACCGACATCGTCAACTACCTGATTGCGATCGCGGTCAGCTTCGCGCTCTCCTTCGGGATCACCTACTTCTACGCCACCACCCGGGGCAAGGAGTCCCTAGCCGGCGCCAAGGTGGACGACGAGGCCGATGCCAGCGCCCCGAAGATGGTCGCCACCCCGGCGGACGCCCTGCCGGCCGGCGCTGTCACCGACTTCGCGATCACCGCGATCGCGAACGGCACGCTGCTCCCGCTCGCCGAGGTCAAGGACCCGACCTTCGCCAAGGGTTACCTCGGCCCGGGAGTGGCCATCCTGCCCACCGACGGCCCGGTGGTCTCGCCGGTCGACGGCGAGATCATGGTCGCCTTCCCGACCCACCACGCCTACGGCATCCGCACCGCCAGCGGAGTCGAGGTGCTGATCCACATCGGCATGGACACCGTTCAGTTGAACGGTGAGCACTTCACCTCCAAGGTCAAGGTGGGTCAGGTCATTCGCCGCGGCGACGTGCTGGCCACCGTGGACTGGGCGGCCGTGGCTGCCGCCGGGTACGACCTGACCACTCCGGTGGTGGTCACCAATGCGGCCGAGTTCGGCGAGCTGGAGATGGCTCCCGCCGGCCCGGTGACACCAGGTCGTCCGATGTTCTCGGTGAACGCCAAGAAAGTGAGCCAGCCCGCCTGATCGAGGCGAGCTAGTCGGCAAAGGACGGTGAGGGGCAGGCTCCCCTCACCGTTCTTTGCGTGTCGCCGCCGAAGGATCGGTCGTCCAGCCCTCGAAGACCGACACGGGCCACTCCTCGGGCAGCACCGGCCCGCCAGTGACGGGCGCCTCCCCCCGGACCCGGGCATCGATCTGGTCGAGGAGGAGCTCCACCGCCCGCGCCCCCAACGCCGCGATCGGCTGCACGATCGTGCTCAGGCCGGGTAGTGCCCGGCGGATGGCCTGGGTGCCGTCGAAGCCGATGATCCGAAAGGCGCCCGGCACGTCCACCCCACGGTCCTGCGCCCAGGCCAGGCCGGTCGCCGCCACCAGATCGTCGGTCGCGAAGACACCGTCCAGCTCGGGGGAGGCGTCCAGAGCCGCATAGATCTGACGGGTGCGTTCGGGCTCAGCGGTGTGGAACTCCACGGTTGAGACGTGCGCCTCGATCCCAGCCTCGGCGAGCGCTGCCCGATACCCCGCTTCGCGGCGATTGAGCGGCCCGGAGGTGGAGGTGAGCAGCCCCGGACGGCGGCAGCCTCGACGCAGCAGGGTCTCGCAGGCCAGGCGCCCGCCGGTCTCGTTCTCGGCGCGGACGTTGGGAATGGCCGGAGCCAGCTCCCGGTCGATGGTGACCAGCGGAGCCGCAGCGTGTCGTACTCGGGGATGGCCCGGTTGTGCGCCCCGGAGATGATGCCGTCAACTCGATTGCCGGCCAGTAAGGACAGGTACTCGCGCTCCCGGTCGGCCCGGCCGAAGCTGTTGCACAGCATCATTCGGTAGCCGACGCCGGCCAGGGCGTTCTCGATCTCGGCAGTGATCTCACCGAAGAACGGAAAGGCCACCGACGGCATGATCACTCCAACGATGCGCGTTCGCTGGTCGACCAACGAGCGGGCCACTTGATTCGGCCGGTACTGCAGTTCTTCGACCGCTGCCGCCACCCGATCCCTGAGTTGCTGGCTCAAGTAGCCTCGGTTGTTGAGCACTCGCGACACACTGGTGAGGGAGATCCCGGCTCGCTCGGCGACGTCGGCCAGCGTCGGCTCCCTGCCTTGGTCAGTCATGTGGCTCCTCCTGCGGGGATTCATCCTAGCCGCGGGGGTTTCGGCGCTCACGGAATATCGCGTGCCGATCCGCCGTTACGGAGATAGTTGAACAAACAACCACTTCATTGGGAGTAGGACCATGCAGATCGGGATCTTCACCGTGGGCGACATCACGCCCGACCCGACCACCGGCAGGACTCCGTCCGAGCATGAACGGATCAAGGCGGCCGTCACGATTGCCCGCAAGGCAGAAGAGATCGGCCTGGACGTGTTCGCCCAGGGGGAGCATCACAACCCGCCGTTCCATCCGTCCTCACCGACGACACTGTTGGGTTTCATCGCCGCGCAGACCGAGCGGATCATCCTCTCCACCGCGACCACCCTGATCACGACCAACGACCCGGTGAAGATCGCCGAAGACTATTCCGTCCTGCAGCACCTGGCCGAGGGCCGGGTCGACCTGATGATGGGCCGCGGCAACACCGGGCCGGTCTACCCCTGGTTCGGCCGAGACATCCGCGACGGGATCGCGCTGGCGGTGGAGAATTACGCCCTGCTGCGCCGCCTCTGGCGTGAGGACGTGGTCGACTGGGAGGGCAAGTTCCGCACCCCGCTGAATGGCTTCACGCTGGCCCCGCGTCCGCTCGACGGGGTGCCGCCGTTCGTCTGGCACGGCTCGATCCGAGCGCCCGAGATCGCCGAGCAGGCAGCCTTTTACGGCGACGGGTTCTTCCACAACAACATCTTCTGGAACATGTCCCACACCCGGAAGATGGTGCACCTCTACCGCCAGCGGTTCGCCCACCACGGTCACGGGCCGGCCGACACCGCGATCGTCGGGTTGGGCGGGCAGTTCTTCATGCGCCGTAACTCACAGGACGCGGTCGCTGAGTTCCGTCCCTACTTCGACGTGGCGCCGGTCTACGGGTACGGCCCGAGCCTGGAGCAGTTCATGGCCGAGACCCCGCTGAGCGTCGGTTCGCCGCAGCAGGTGCTGGAGAAGACCCTCTCCTTCACCTCGCAGGTGGGCCACTACCAGCGCCAGTTGTTCTTGATCGACCACGCCGGTCTGCCGCTGAAGACGGTCCTGGAGCAGTTGGACCTGCTCGGCGAGATCCTGCCCGACCTACGCAAGGGGTATGCCGAAGGACGCCCGGCGCACATCCCGGACGCGCCGACGCACGCCTCCTTGGTGGCCGCAGCAGTTACCCACAGGCCTTCGGGTCCGACGTTGGTTGATGATGTCACCGGGCGGTCCCCTATGCAGCGGCAGGCGTGAGATGACGACGATTCTGGTGATCACGGCCGGCATGGGCCAGCCGTCCTCGACCCAGCTGCTGGGGCAGCGGCTGGGCGAGGCCACGCTCGCGGGGCTGCGCGAGGCCGGCCAGCAGGGCGTGCAGCTCCGGCACGTGGAACTTCGGACGCTGGCCGCCGACCTGGCCTCGTACTTGGTCAGCCGAGTGCCGAGCCAAGCCCTGCGTGAGGTCTTCGAGGCTGTCGGCGAGGCTTCCGGGGTGATTGCGGTGACCCCGGTCTTCAACGCCTCCTTCTCAGGCTTGTTCAAGCTGTTCTTCGATCTGCTGGAGGAGGGCCTGTTGGCCGGACGTCCGGTACTGCTGGCCGCCACCGGGGGAACCCAGCGGCACTCTCTGGTGATCGACCACGCGATGTTGCCGATGTTCCACTACCTGAAGGCGCGGGTGCTGCCCCTGGGCGTGTTCGCGGCCACCAAGGATTGGGGAGGCAGCGAAACCCGGCTGTCCCGGCGAATCGGCCAGGCCGGCGCTCAGTTCGCCGAGTTGGTGGCAGCCACGCCGGTGGTGCGGCCGGTGGACGCGTTCGAGCACGTGACCTCGTTCGAGGACCTTTTGCGCGGCTGACCGCGGGTCGTAGGGTTCGGTCCATGACGCAGAACAGCAGGCAAGAAGATGCCCGGCGGCGCGAGGAAATGGCCGCCGCCGCCTTGAGGCACGAGTCCGTGGCCGCCCAGGTGCTGGTGGACGAGTTCGTCGCGACGGCAGCGGAGCGCGGGCTTCGACCCGAGCCGCTGCAAGCCCTGCTGATCAACGGCAAGCGGGTGAAGTCAGACCAGGTGGGCTTCTACATCAACAAGAGCAAGACCCTGGCGATCACTCCTGATGGCCGGTTCTTCAAGCTGATGACCACCGGTGGGGCGATGGCGCGGTTCACCGGGGTGACCCTGCAACCCTCGCCGCCGCCGATGGTGATCAGTCGGGGCGGCCGTGACGGTGAGACCGGCGATCTGGTCGACTTCCTCGAGCGGACGCTGGCCGACTACGCCTGAACAGGGCTCCAGGGGGCTGCTGGACCGTCCGAGCAACCCCCTGGGCGACTGTGTTGGTTGAGTGGGCAACCAAAATCCCTAGAGATGTGGGGTGCTCCTAGGATAGGCCAGCCATAGCGTGCGCCAGACCAGAAACGCCCAACTGTTGCCAAATAGTGACCCTTAACGGACGACCAATGAAGACCCTTCAACTATCACCACGGCTCCACACCGACAACACCTTCGCCAGATCGGACAACACCTGAGCCAGGGCGGACAACACCTCAGCCAACACCGCTGCGAGAAGCTCGGCTCATGCCTAAGCACCCCGTCGCCCTGCTCAACCGTGAGTGGCTCTCACTGCAGTACACCGACCTGACCGCCTGGTCCCAGCACCCGGAGTTGTCCGGCTGTTTCACGCCGGACGAGGTCCTGCTTCGCGTGGCCGCCGACCCGGACCCCGTCCTGGGTCGCTTGATCGCTCTGTTCCACGCCGGCGACCGCCTGGCCGGTCGGGTGGTGCTGCAATCCATGCTCGGCAAGCTGGTCCTTCTTGCGGCCGCCGACCCCCGCTTCGACCAGCAGGACTACCTGGCCGAGTTCTGGCTGCGGCTGATCGCCTATCCGTTGGGGAGGCGTCCGCGCCGGATCGCCGCCAACCTCGCCCTCGACACGCGCAAGGCGGTGTGGGCTTCAGGACGATCGCCCCTGATCATCTCCTCTGATCAGGAGTTGCGCGCGTCACCCCGCGAACTCACAGCCCGGCGGGTGATCGCGACGGCGCTGGAGTTGGGGCTGATCGACCCGGCCACCCAGAAGACGCTGCAGGCCGTCTACTGCGAAGGCCTGCCAAGCCGGTTGGCCGCTCAGAGCCTAGGCACAACCTCTGAGCTGGTCCGGTGGCGGAACAGCCGGTCGATCCGGCGGCTCGCCACCCACGCGCGGGAACTCCTCGCGGCGGCCTGACGCGTCCATCCGCGAGCCAGTACGGTTGTCACTTCGCGACGAGGGGATCGCCATGAACACTCGACTACTGCAGCTGGGCTGCGAGTTGGTCCACGTTGGCCAGTTCAGCACGCCAACCGTCCTGATGATCCAACCCGGGAGCGACGTGGAGGTCGTCCGGCAACAGTGGGTCACCGATCCGTCGTTGGTGACACACGACTACACCGACAGCTTCGGGAATCGGGTGAAGCGGCTGGTCCTGCCCGCTGGTGAATCGTTGCTGGCCTACTACGCGGTGGTGCGGATCCCCGATGCCCTGGATGAGGCGGACGAGGACGCTCCGGAGGTCTCGCCGGAATTCCTGCCCGACCAGCTCCTCGTTTTCACCCTGCCCAGCCGCTATTGCCAGTCAGATCAGTTGTCGGCGCAGGCGTGGCAGCTCTTCGGCCAGTTGAAGCCCGGCTACGGGCGAGTGCGGGCGATTCAGGAGTTCGTCTGGAAGCATCTCGACTACCGCACCGGCAGCACGGCGTCGTGGTGGACGGCGGCCGACTCGTACAACTCCGGCTATGGGGTGTGCCGCGACTTCGCCCATTTGATGGTCTCGTTCTGCCGGGCGCTCAACATTCCGGCCCGCTATGTCTCGGGGTACCTGCCCGACCTGGAGGTCGAGCCGATCCCTACCCCGATGGACTTTCACGCCTGGGTCGAGGTGTGGCTGGGGGACCGCTGGTACACCTTCGATCCCCGGCACAACCAACGGCGCAAAGGGCACGTGCCGATCTGCCGTGGCCGGGACGCCGCGGACGTGGCCCTGGTCACCACCTATGGGGCCCCCTGGCTGAAGCGGATGACCGTGTGGGCCGACGATCTGCCGCCGGACGTGGAGTGGCCGCCCAGTGACGTCAGTCTCCAGGGGCGCGATCCGTTCAGGTGATCAGCGAGCGAAGGATTGGAGGTTGCGGAGGACCAACGTGGGCTTGAGGATCACGTGGCTGTTCTCCAGGGGCATGCCTTGGAGTTGGGTGGTGATCATGCTGACCAGTTGCCGGGAGCACGCCTCGACCGGCTGGGCCACGCTGGACATCCCTGCCGCCCGCGCGACCGGGGTGTCATCGAAGCCGATCACCGGAATGCTTGGGCCGGTGGGGATCGCCTGCTGGCGATAGGCAGTCAGGGCCCCAAGGCCCAAGGAGTCGCTGGCGCAGACCAAGGCCGTGGCTCCGCGAGCCAACAGCTCCTTTGCTCCTTGGGCACCCTCGTAGAGGCCGTCCGTGCTCTCGATCAGCAGGTCTTCGCAGCCAAGACCGGCGACTCCGCGCAGCCAGCCGTTGCAGCGATCCTCGCCGACGTTGTTCGGACGCTGCCAGCCCAGGAAACCGATTCGGGTGTGGCCGAGGCTCCGCAGGTGCAGGGTGGCCTCCTCGGTGCCGGCGCCCCCATCCACGTCCACCCAGGTGCCGGTGTCTTCCTTGCCCCAGGGACGCCCCCAGGCAACAGTGGGAACTCCGGAAGCCTCCAGCCGGTCCGGGCGGGGATCCCCCGCATAGGTGTGGGTGAGCACCGCACCGTCGATGGAGAGCCCTTGGTGTAGGTCGGTCAGGGTCTCGACCTCGTGCAGATCGTCCTCCACCGTGAGCAGGTTGACCCGAAAGCCGCGGCCTTGGGCCTCTTCACTCAGGCTGTGCAGGAAGCGGTCCATGATCGCCCCGTTGATCCCGTCGGCAACGGGAAAGAGTCGATGGCCCAGATTCATGCTGCGTCGAGTACGCAGCGCTCGCCCGATCGCAGACGGACGGTAACCCGACGCGCGAATCGCTGCCAGTACCTTCTCCCGAGTGCCCGGCTTGACCACCTCGGGGTTGTTGATCACGTTCGACACGGTTTGCCGTGAGACGCCGACCTGGCGGGCCAAACTCACCAAGGTTGGTTTGGGAGTCCGTTGGTCAAACGTCATGGTGTCCTAACTGCAGGTGTCGATGTTGCTTTGAACGATCCAGCCATGATGAGGCGGCCGAAAAATGATTGTCAATAGGGCCTCAAGTGTGCCGCAGAGTGTCGCTAGGAGGACGGTTGTTGGTGTCCCTCCTAGGAGTTACACCCAAAAAACCCACAGCTCTGCGACAAAGGTGTTGTTTCCCCTGTGCTTAGTCCTACTCGTCCGACCTGTGGCTAGGCCTTGGAAATTGATCGTTCCAATGACTAAGCTGCATGCAGCCGACCGGGGGGCCGGCTCCGGGGGGATTCGTACGATGAGCAGACAGCCGTTCCTGCATGACTTGGTGCCGCTGATCGCCGCCCCTTTTCAGGTCTGGTCGCAGGCTGACGGGGACGTGGAGAACCTCGAGGTTCAGGGTTTCTTTCTCGGCGACACCCGGGTGCTCAGCCGGGCTGTGCTCACGGTCTGGGGCGAGCAGGGACCGGTCGAGAAGCCGGCGATCGCGACCAGCGAGCGCGGCAACGAGGTCAGCTTCGAGTACGCGCTCCGGCTGCCCGGGCCGGTGGCAGACCCGCTGGTGCAGCTGACTCGCACTCGCACAGTGACGATCGGCGGCGTCAACGAAATGATCACCCTCAGCTCCTCCCTCGAGCAGGCGATCGAGCTCACCGTCCGGATCAGGCTGACTCCTGACGGCACCCCGCTGAATCTGATCAAGGCAGGGGAACCCGCCACACCGATCCTGCAGCGGGAGGGCCGGTCCTGGCGCTGGAACGGCCAGGGCACGATCGCCTCGGTCCAACTCGGTGAGGCCGAGGTCGTCGACGACGGGCACTCGCTCATCGCCAGTTGGGTGCTGCGGGCGGCACCTGGTCAACCCCAGAGCATCAGTTGGTCGCTCGGGGCCGCCGATGACGCGCTCCCCGTTCGTCGGAGTGCCGGCTCCGGTCTTGCCGATGCCGGCGCTCAACGCCGGCACCCCGGATGCGGTGCGTCGGCTGCTGGCGCGTTCGCTGGCCGACTTGAGCGGTCTGCGGATGGCCGAACCGTCCGATCCGTCGCGGACGTTTTTCGCCGCGGGCGCGCCCTGGTTCTTCACCCTCTTCGGCCGCGACTCGCTGATCGCGTCCCGGCTGACCCTTCCCCTCGGTCCGGAGTTCGCGCTGGGAACGCTGCGGACACTCCAGGCCCGCCGGGGACGCGTCGTCGACATCGATCGTGCCGAAGCTCCCGGCAAGATCTTGCACGAGGTGCGAGCCGTGGCCCTCGACCTGCGCGAGGGCACCGTCCTGCCCCCGGAGTACTACGGCACCGTTGACGCCACGCTGTTGTGGATCTGCCTGCTCGGCGAGGTCTGGCGCGACGGTGCGGACGACCAACTCGTGGCCGGTTTCATCGACGGTGTGGTGGCGGGGTTGGGCTGGCTGGCCGACCACGCGGACCCCGACGGCGACGGCTTTGTCGAGTACTACGACCACTCAGGGCTACGCCCACCGGGCGGCCCTGACCGGCGCGGAACTATTGGAGCGTTTCGGCAGAACCGACGAAGAACGGGGACGCGCCGCTGGCTGGCGGGCCTATGCCGCCGCGCTGGCCGTCCGCTTCCGCGAGCAGTTCTGGCGCTCCGACGAGCTTGGCCCCTACCCGGCGATCGCCCTGGACGGTGCCAAGGCAGCGGTCAGCGGGGTGGCCTCGAACATGGGCCACCTGCTGGGCACTCGCCTGTTGAACGCGGCCGAGGAGCGGATCGTGGTGGATCGGTTGCTGCATCCGACGATGTTCTCCGGCTACGGAGTGCGCACCATGGCCGACACGAACGCCGCCTATTGGCCGCTGCGCTACCACGTGGGCTCGGTCTGGACCCATGACAACGCGGTGATCATCGAGGGCATGCTGGCCTCCGGGTTCAACGCCGAAGCCCGAGTTCTGGCCCAAGCGCTGCTGCGGGTCGGGGAGGGCTTCGGCTACCGCCTGCCGGAGTTGTTCAGCGGCCAGTCGGCCGACGAGGTGTATCCGCCGGCCCCTTACCCGGCCTCCTGCCGGCCGCAGGCCTGGGCAGCCGCCTCGGCGATCACTGTGGCGAAGGCGCTGGGCGCGCTCGCTGCTCAACCAGGCCGACCGGATTCCCCTCCGAATCCTCGATGAACGCCATCCACTCGTCCGTCCCTTCGGGGCCGAGCGTGGCATCGGCGTGGTGGAAGATCAGCTGTGGCTCACTCACGATCTTCACCCCGCGGTCCCGCAGCCGCTCGATGGTGGCGCTGAGGTCGTCCACGGCGAGGTAGAGCAGGGCGCTCGGCGCACCCACCTCGAGCAGCAGCCGCACCTCGTCCAACCCGAAGAAGACCAGCCCCGGGGGATCGAAGGTGGCGGCCGCCGGGGTTCCCAGCAGGTCGGCGTAGAAGGTGCTCGCCCGTCCGAGATCGGACGCGCGCTGGGCGATCTGTACCAGCCGCATCGGGCCTCCGCTCGCTTGGTTCTCCAGGCCTCAGCCTAACTCCGCGGCCCTCCACTACGGTTGAAACATGTCTCAACCTCCTGCTGGCCCACCGCCGCTCTCCACGTTGCCCGAAGCCGACTTCCGCCGCGTGCTGTGTGTGGTCGCGCATCCCGACGACGTGGAATACGGCACCTCCGCGGCGATCGCCAAGTGGGTCGCAGCCGGGGTGGAGGTCTCCTATCTGCTCCTGACCGCCGGGGAAGCCGGCATGCAGCGTCCGCCGGAAGAGGTGGGCCCGTTGCGGGCCGCCGAGCAGCGCGCCGCGTGCGACGCGGTCGGGGTCAGCGACCTGGAGATCCTCGACTTCGCCGGACGGGATGCTGGTCTACTCCCTCGACCTCCGGCGCGCGATCGCTCGCAAGATTCGCCAGGTCACCCCGGACGTCGTGGTCACCGGCAGCTGGGAGGTCGAGTTCGTGGCCGGCCTGAATCAGGCCGATCACCGGGTCGCCGGCCTGGCCACCCTGGATGCGATCCGGGATGCCGACAACACGTGGGTGTTCCCCGAGTTGGCCCGCGAGCAGGGGCTGAGTAAATGGGGAGTGAAGTGGTTGTTGGTGGGCGGCGACTCACGACCGACGCACGCGGTCGATGTCACCGGTGAGCCGCTGGCCAAGGGGGTGGCCTCGTTGGAGGCGCACGCCGACTACCTGGCCTCCATTCCCGGCCACCCGGCACCGGCCGACTTCATTCCGATGCTCTGCCGGATGGCCGGACCAAGCATCGGGGTGGAGAGCGCGGTCGCGTTCCGGGCCTACGATTTGTGTCCGGGTAGGCCGGCTGGAGCCTGATCCTCCGGCAGGCCGTCCCGGTTCGCCCACTCCAACAGCTGATCCAGCCGGAACGCGTGATCATCGATGCCGGCGTGCAGGTCACCCAGGGCGGCGAAGCGCGCCGGGACGGAAGCCATGGTGAACTCCTGCGGCTCCACGTCGGCCACCTCGTCCCAGCTGATCGGGGTCGAGACGGTGCCGGTGGGCACGCCGCGGACGGAGTAGGCGCTGGCGATGGTGTGGTCGCGGGCGTTCTGGTTGAAGTCCACGAAGACCGCGCTCGGGTCCCGGTCTTTGCGCCACCAGGTGGTGGTCGCCTCCGGGGTGCGGCGCTCCACCTCGCGGGCGAACGCCAGCGCGGCCCGGCGCACCTCGCCGAAACCCCACTCGGGTTCGATCCGGACGTAGATGTGGAGCCCGTTGCCGCCCGAGGTCTTCGGGTAGCCGGTGATGCCCAGTTCCTCCAGCACGGTTCCGCTCACCTGAGCCACCCGGCGGACGGCCGCCAGGGAGGCGTCCGGCCCGGGGTCGAGGTCGATCCGCCACTCGTCCGGTGACTCGGTGTCGGCGCGCCGGGAGTTCCACGGATGAAACTCGACCGTGGACATCTGCACCGCCCAGATCACGCTGGCCAGTTCGGTGACACACAGCTCGTCGGCGGTCCGGCCGAAGCGAGGGAAGTACAGCTCGACGGTTTCGACCCAGTCCGGCGCGCCGGCGGGAAGCCGCTTCTGATGCACTTTGGGCCCGTTGAGGCCGCTGGGAAAGCGGTGCAGCATGCACGGCCGTTCCCGCAAAGCCCGGACGATCCCCTCACCCACGGCGAGGTAGTAATGAACCAGGTCTAGCTTCGTCTGACCGGTGACCGGGAAGTAGATCCGGTCGGGGTTGCTCACTCGGACGACCCGCTCGCCGACCTCGATCTCCACCGCGGGGGACGCGTCTGCCATGCCCGAACGTTACCCGGCCCTATGATCTTCGGGTGATTCGCCCCGCCCAGATTGCTGACCTGCCGGACGTCCTGCGCCTGATCCGTGAGCTCGCCGAGTACGAGCGTGAGCCGGACGCCGCCGTTGCCACGATCGAGGATCTGCACGCCGCGCTGTTCCCCGAGGGCACCGCGCACATCTTCTGCGACCTGGTCGAGGACGAGGGCCAGGTGGTCGGAATGGCCCTGTGGTTCCTCAACTTCTCCACCTGGACGGGCCAGTGCGGCATCTATCTGGAGGACCTGTTCATTCAGCCCTCCCACCGCGGGTTCGGCTTCGGCAAGGCGCTGCTGGCCCACCTGGCCAACCGCTGCTTGGAGCAGGGCTACCCGCGGCTGGTCTGGCAGGTGCTCGACTGGAACACCCCCTCGATCGAGTTCTACCGCTCACTGGGCGCCGAATCGATGGACGAGTGGATCACCATGCGGGTCACCGGTGACGCCCTGGGCGCCCTGGCGGCTCAGCTCAAGGTGCCGTCGTCGTTGACCCGGAACACATCGACCTGAACCTCTAACGAGGAGGTCGTGGCCTCGGTGTAGATCACGCCCTTGAGCGGCGACACGTCGCGGAAGTCCCGACCCCAGGCGGTGACGATGTAGCGCGAGTCGGCGAAGTGGTCGTTGGTCGGGTCGAGGTCGATCCAGGAACCGTCGGGGACCAACACCGACGCCCAGGCGTGCGAGGCGTCCGAGCCCTCCAACTTCGGCTGGCCGGGTGGCGGGGAGGTTTCCACATAGCCCGAGACGTAGCGCCCGGGCAGGCCCACCGAGCGCAGGCAGCCGACCGCCAGATGGGCGAAGTCCTGGCAGACACCGGCTCGCAGCGTCAGCAGCTCGGGCAGGGTTGTCCGGACGGACGTGGCCCCGAGCCGGTACTTGAAGTCGCGATAGATGGTCGAGTACAGCCCGACCAACGCATCCCCCAACGGACGCTCCGGCGCCAACACGGTCAATGCGTACTCCCGGACCACGTCGGTGATCTCGACCAGTTCGGAAGGCATCAGGTAGGTGGTCAGTTCCACCGGATCGTCGACCCGGGCCAGGTGTTCGGCTGCCGAAGCCACCGTCCAGCGGTTCAGCTCGTCCAGATTGGGCCGCGGCCAAGCCACGTCGACCACGGCCACCTTGCCCACCTCCAGCCGGGTGTGCGGGCTGCGAACCTCGACGTAGAAGCTGTGATTGCCGAAGTGATCGACGTGTTCGGTGACCACCTCGGGGGTCGGCGAGACGACCACCTCGTTGGAGACCACGTTCTGCGACCAGGTCTCCAGCAGCCGCAGGAAGCCGCGTTCGTAGCAGGCTTCGACGTTGTCGTCGTAGGTGTAAATCGTCTTGTGCCGGACGCGGTAGCGCCGCGGCGAGAAGTTGTCGATGGTCATCAGGTCACCTGCCATGGGGTCGCCCACTCCGCCGACTGCGCGTGCCGCGGGGCCTGGCGGACGAAGTGCCTGCCGCCGATCGCGTCGTTCAGCGCCCGCAGATCGTCGGCGAGGTCATTCAGCAGCCGGGCCAACGGACCCCGGTTGTCCTCCTGGATGGCGGCGATGTCGACCTCGCCCAGGCGGGCCGCCAGTTCCGCGGCGCGGGCCGCCGAAGGCTCATCGCCGATCAGGCGCAGGTCTGCGGCCAAGCTGTCCAGCTGATAGATCACCGAGCGCGGGTTGATCCGATCGAACAGCAAGAGGTCGATCGCCGACTCGATCGGGGCGGTGGGGCCGGTGCCCGCGGCGGCGCGACGGCGGTGGGTGATGATCGACTCGCCGGCCCGCAGGACCCCTTCGACGACCAGGCCGTCCACAGCGCGCGGGCGCGGCCAGATGATCGTGTTGCGCAGCAGGGACACCGTGAGTTGGGCCCGTTCCATTCGGGTTCCGGCGTCCAGGAAGGCCCACGACTCGTCCCGGACCATGCTGTGCGCGATGATCCCGGCCAGGGCGAGCAGGGATTCCAGCACGTCGGCCAGTTGCGGTTGCAGTTGATGCTCTGCGTCGGGAATCTCGGCCAGTGTGCGTTCCAGGCGGCTGAGCACGCTCCAGGTGTCCACGCTGAGCAGGTCACGGATGTGCTGGGCGGCGTCGACCAACTGTCGGGCGCAGTGCAGCACCGTACCCCGGCGATGCCCGTCCAGGACGAGGTGTCGCAGGTAGTCGATCGGGCTTTGGTTGTCGATGGAAGCCGCGGTGGTGACCATCCCGACGGCGTGCAGCAGGGCGGTCATCGCGCCGGCGCCAGGCGTGCTCGGACGAGCGCTGTGGTCCTCGGCGAAGTCGTCGGTCACCTTGATCAGCCGCGAGGTCCCCTCGGCCCGTTCGGCGTAGCGGCCCAACCAGTAGAGGTTGTCCGCGACCCGCGGAGCCAGCCCCGAGGCCCGCGCCGCAGGCTGATTGAGCCGGCGGTCGCGGCGGGCGCCGCCGAGCTCCCCGGCTTCGGCCGAGAGCACCCAGACGTCCTTGGCCAGCGCGCCGGTGTAGTTCGACACGGTGTACTGGCCGATGTGACCGGCCACCCGGCCCAGACCGCCGGGCAGGAAGTAGTAGTCGTCGCCGTGGGCGACGCCGAAGGTGCGCAGCACAAACCTGCGTGGCTCCAGCCCTGAGCGGGTGACCACCGGGGCGGTCGACATGGCCATCGGTTCCTGGGCACACCAGGCCCAGGGTTCGGCGTTGATCCGATCGGCCAGGCTCGACCGTTCGGCGGCCGACAGTTGCCACCCGTAGGTCGCCGTCGAGTGCTCCCGGGAGATCGGCTTGATCACGAGCGAGCCCAGATTGGCTTTCACGTGCGAGTGCGCCACCGGGTCGCCGCACCACCAGGTGGTGCTTCCCTCAGCAGCAGTTCCTCGCCGAGCAGCGCCTGGGCGGCGGCGGGCAAATGCGCCATCAGCGCCGAGTTCTCCAGGATGCCCGCGCCGACCGGGTTGACCACGGCGACCGTCCGGTTCCGGGTGGCCTCGATCAGCCCGGGGATGCCCAGCTGGGAGTCCCCGCGCAGTTCCAGCGGATCGGAGAAGGACGCATCGACCCGGCGCAGCACCACATCGACCTGCTCCAGCCGGTCACCGGCACGCAGCCACACCTTTCCCTGACGCATCACCAAGTCGTCGGCCTCCACCACCGGGAAGCCCAGCAACGACGCCAGGAAGCCGTGTTCGAAGGCGGTTTCGCTGTTCGCGCCCGGGCTGAGCAACACCACCCGGGGCGGTTCGACCGAGGCCGGGGAGGCATCTTGGAGGGCCGCGGTCATGATGTTGAAGAACCCGCGCATCCGGGGCCAGATCGGTGCCGCGGTGCACCGGCCATCACCCGAGAGACGACTCGGCGGGTGGCCATCGAGTAGCCGGCCCCTGAGGGTGCCTGGGTGCGGTCGGAGATGACTCGCCAGGCACCGGTGGTGTCGCGTCCGAGATCGGCGGCGGCCATCACCAGATGGCGTTTGCCCGGGGCGGCGATCCGGTCGGTCTGGCGAATGAAGCCGGGGTGCGACAGCACGATCTCGGGTGGGATGATCCGGCGGCGCAGCAGCGTCCGTTCGCCGTAGATGTCGGCCAGCACCAGATCGAGCAGCCGCGAGCGCTGGGCCAGGCCGCGCTGAAGTTCCGACCATTCGGAGGCGCCGATCAGCAGCGGGATCGGGTCGATCGACCAGTGCCGGGCCCGCCGTCCGGGGGCTGCGGAGCCGTAGGTGATGCCCTCGTCCTGCACGAAGTTCCGGGTTTCGGCGCGGGCGGCCAACAATCCGGCCAGCCCCATCGCCTCGATCGTGCCCGCCAGCGACTCGTTCTCACCGCGGACCCCTTCGGGGGTGACCAACTCGTCCGCACCGTGGGAAGCCTCCAGAAAACTGTCCCGGACGCGGGTCCGGTAGGCGTCCAGCACGCCCGAAGTTTCCGAGCTGGCGGCGAGAGACATGGCGCTCACTGTAGCCCGGGAAGGAAGAACGGCAGATTCACCGCTGAGCTGGCTTAGCGATGACCGGGGGTGAACCGGCGCAGATCAAGGGTGCAGGGGTACTCCCCGGCCACCGGACCGAGCGCCGATCCGGCGACGAAGCCGGACGCGTCCACCGTTCCGGGGGTGTGTCCGTGGGTCTGGAAGCGGGCCGCACGTCGTGATTCGGCCTCGACCGCGTTGACCGGGTAGCTGTCGTAGTTACGTCCGCCCGGATGCACCACGTGATAGGTGAAGCCGCCCAGCGAGCGGTTGTTCCAGGTGTCGATCAGGTCGAAGACCAGCGGCGAATGCACCCCCATCGTCGGGTGCAGGGCCGAATAGGGCGCCCAGGCTCGGTAGCGGACGCCGCCGACGAACATCCCCGGGTTGGCGCCGATCGAGGAGCCCCAGCCGCCGTCGGTGACCGGAGTCAGCGGGATCGGCACCCCGTTGCAGGTGACCACGTGCCGGCCCTCGACCAACCCCGACGCCGCCACCTGGACGCGCTCCACGGAGGAGTCGACGTAGCGGGCCGTCCCGCCCAGAGCCACTTCTTCGCCCAACACGTGCCACGGCTCGATCGCCTGGCGCAGTTCCAGCTGCACGCCGGCCACGTGGTCCTCGCCGAGGCGCGGGAAGCGAAACTCAAGGAACGGATCCAGCCAGTGGGCATCGAAACCGCCGGCCTCGGCGGCTTTGGCCGGGTCGGCGTCGGGCACCAGGAAGCGGTTCAGGTCGGCCACCACGTCGCGCAGGTCGGCGGCAGCGAACGCGGGCAGCAGGAAGCGGTCGTGGAGCCGGGTTCCCCAGCGGACGAGCGGTCCGGTGTACGGCTCGTCCCAGAACTTGGCGACCAGGGCGCGCAGCAGCAGCGCCTGCACCAGAGCCATCCGGGGGTGCGGCGGCATCTCGAAGCCGCGCAGTTCGAGCAGGCCGAGCCGTCCGCGCTGGGTGTCGGGGGAGTACAGCTTGTCGATGCAGAACTCGGAGCGGTGGGTGTTGCCGGTGAGGTCGGTCAGCAGGTGGCGGAGCAGCCGGTCGACGTTCCAGGGCAGCGACGGCAGGTTGAACGGCGCCTCGAATTCGTCGATCTCGGCGCGGACACGGTCGAGTTCGGCGAAGGCGATCTCCATCTCGTACAGCGTTTCGTGGCGGCCCTCATCGACCCGCGGAGCTTGTGACGTGGGGCCGATGAACTTCCCCGAAAACACGTACGACAAGGACGGATGATGCTGCCAGTAGGTGATCAGGCTGCGCAGCAGGTCGGGTCGGCGGAGCAGCGGCGAGTCGGTCGGGGTGGCCCCGCCGAGGGTGAAATGGTTACCGCCGCCGGTGCCGGTGTGGCTGCCGTCGAGGTCGAACTTCTCGGTGGCCAGCCGGGTCAGGCGGGCGTCGTCGTAGAGCGAGACGGTCAGGTCGCGCTGCTCGGCCCAGGAGGCGGTCGGCTGGGTGTTCACTTCGATCACGCCCGGGTCGGGGGTCACCGACAGCGTCTTGGTGCGCAGGTCGAACGGCAACGGGTATCCCTCGAGCACAACCGGGTACTCCACCACCGCGGCGGCCGACTCGACCACGCTGAGCAACTCCAGGCAGTCTTCCAGTTTGCTCAGCGGCGGCAGGAAGACGAACAGGTGGCCGTCGCGTTCCTCAAGGCACAGCGCGGTACGGGGTGAGGTCTCGATGTCCTGGATCACGGCCTTGGGTGCCTCGCCCTCGGTGATCAGGGGCAGCAGGCCGTCCATGTCGAAGGGGGAGCGTTCCGGTTCCTCCGGCGCCTCGGACCACGCCAGGGAGCTCAGCGGCAGCCGCAGGCCCATCGGCGAGGTGCCGGGGGTGAGGAACAGGCGCCTGCGGCGGGGGCGCCACTGGGTGGTGCCCCACTCGTCCTCGACCCGGAAGACGGGGATCACCCAGCCCCGGGGTCGGGCAGCGGCGGAGTCCAAGGCGTCCAGGTGAGCCTGGCGCTTGGCCGGGTCGGCCAGGGTGGGATCGTGGGGGTCGAGGTCGACCGCCGGACGCTTCTCGCCACTGGGCAGCCGGGCCTCGGTGAGCAGGTCGTTCAGGGCATCTTCATAGGCGGGGGTGACGTAGGTGCTGGGGACGCCCAGCCCGCCGGCGATGTAGAGGGCCAGGTCGCGGACGGCTCGGCGGGCCTCCACCGAGCCGCTCTCCAGGGTCGGCTCGGCCCACGGGTCGGTGAGCAGGGACGGGTCGTCCCAGATCGGGATGCCGTCGGTGCGCCAGGTGATCGCGGTGTTCCAGCGCGGCAGGTCCTCGCCGGGGTACCACTTGCCCTGCCCGTGATGGGTGACGCCACCCTCGGCCCAGCGCGCGGTGAGTCGGGCGGTCAGCTCGCGAGCCAACTTGCGCTTCTCGGGGCCGTCGGCGGCCGACTCCCACTCGGGCGCGGAGGTGTCGCCGGCGGAGACGAAGGTGGGTTCGCCGCCCATGGTCAACCGGACGTCGCCCTTGCGCAGCAGGGTGTCGACCCGTTCGCCGAGGGCATCGACGGCGGCCCACTCGTCCTCGGTGTAGGGCTTGGTCACGCGCGGATCTTCGTGGATGCGGGTGACGCTGTTGGCGAACTCCATGCTCACCCCGACCGGGGCGGTGGCGCCGGTGATCGGGGCCGCGGAGGCGGGGTGCGGGGTGGCCGAGAGCGGAATGTGGCCCTCGCCGGCGAACAGGCCCGAGGTGGCGTCCAGACCGACCCAGCCCGCGCCTGGGATGAACACTTCGGCCCAGGCGTGCAGGTCGGTGAAGTCTTCGGTGGGGCCGGACGGGCCGTCCAGGGCCTCGACGTCGGAGGTCAGCTGGACGAGGTAGCCGGAGACGAAGCGGGCCGCTAGGCCGACCTGGCGGAGCACCGAGACCAGCAGCCAGGCCGAGTCGCGGCAGGAGCCGAGCGCGTTGCCCAGGGTGGTGTCGGGGGTCTGCACGCCTTGTTCGAGCCGGACGGTGTAGGCGATGTCGCCGGCGATCTTCTGATTCAGCCCGACCAGGAAGTCGATCATCCGCGGCTTGAACTCGCCCTCGCCGGGAATCGTGATGTTGCGCGCCACCCAGTCGGTGACCAGGCCTCCGGGGCCCGAACCCAGGCCACCCTCGTCCACCGGACGCAGGTACGGCTCCAGGTCGGCCCGCAGGTCGTCGGGGTAGCTGAACGGGAAGGTTTCGGCGTACTCCTCGAGGAAGAAGTCGAACGGGTTGATCACCGTCATGTCGGCGACCAGGTCGACGGTGATGTCGAGCTCGGAGACCGGTTCGGGGAAGACCACGCGGGCCAGGTAGTTGCCGAACGGGTCCTGCTGCCAGTTGATGAAGTGATCGCGGGGCAGGACCGTCATCGAGTACGCGGACACCGGCGTCCGCGAGTGTGGGGCGGGCCGCAGCCTGATCGTGTGCGGGAACACCTTGACCGGCTTGTCGAAGCGGTAGGTCGTTCGATGCTCAAGGGCTACCCGTATCGTCACCCGCCGAATCTAACCCCATCGACGACCACCTGTCTGCCGTTCGTGTTGCGTCCCTGTTACAGACCCCCGGTGATGGCGCTCGGGTGAGCTCAGCCAGCGCCGCGGCGATGGGTGGGTCGCGAGCAGGGCCGCGGCGCAGCCTGTGCAGATTTGTCACTCGGGTGAGGCAACATGGGGGGATGACCGCTCAAGCGCTGATCCCCGACCCCGCGAGGGATACGGCGCTGGCGTATCCGCGCATCAGGTACATGGGAAGCAAGTACAAGTTGCTCCCTCACTTGGCAGGCGTGTTCGCCGAGGTGGGCGGCTCGACTGCCCTGGATGCGTTCTCTGGTTCTGGCGTTGTCTCGTACCTGTTGAAGCGGCAGGGCTTTTCGGTGACGAGCAACGACATGTTGGAGTTCCCTGGAGTCCTTGCCATAGCCACCGTGGTCAACCAGGTTGATCGTCTGACGATGGACGAGGTAGCCCGCATCACTGGCCCACCTGCCGATGAGCGCAGCTTCGTGGCGGGCACCTTTCGAAACGTGTACTTCGACGAGGCCGATAGGCAGTTCCTCGACAACGCCTGGTCGCACATTGACGCACTAACCGGCAACAAGCGGGCGATTGCGATTAGCGCGCTGGTGCTCTCGGCGGCGCGCAAGCAACCGCGTGGCGTGTTCACGATCACAGGTGACCTTAGCCGTTACAACGACGGTCGCCGCGACCTCCAGCTCTCGATGCGCGATCACTTCGTAGAGCACGTGGCGAAGTACAACAGCGCGACCTTTGTTGGCCCAGCAGCGCGAGTCACAAGGCAAGAGGCCTCCGAAATCAGCCATGGGCCGTATGACTTGGTCTATCTCGACCCTCCGTACGCGCCTCCGACGGACGATAACTGTTACATCAAGCGCTTCCACTTCTTGGAAGGGTTGTCACGCTACTGGCAGGGTGATGAGCTGATGCTGCACACCAATAGCAAGAAATTGCCGAAGCCGGTAACCGGATTCAGCAGCAAGAGAACGGTCGTTGCTGCTTTCCGGGAAACCTTCCGAAGGTTCCAGGACTCGCCAGCCATCATCCTTTCATATGGCTCGAACGCCTTGCCGGACATGGCGACCATCCTCGCTTTGCTGCGAGAAGTAAAACGCGATGTTGAGGTGCGAGAAATTCCACATAGATATCATTACGGAACCCATAAAACTGCGGCTCGGCGAGCCGTGAATGAGTACATTTTCATCGCTCGATAGGCTACGTCAATGACCATCCCCACTTACGAAGAGTACGTCGCCGGACTGACGCGCATCACCGCTTACGTTGACCCCATGGCTTCGACACCAGAGACGCGAGCGATCAGGGAGGCGGCGGCACAGCTGGCTGAACTGCCTGCGGTTGACCCCCAATCACTAACAGCTTGGGTGGCGCAACATCCCGCGTCGGTCCCCGTCCTTGGCTTGGCCGTGGGGCTCGGCCAGGAGAAGCTCAAGAACGCTCTGCGACAACATCTGGGCTCCAGTTCGTGGAAGCGGCTCGTCAGGGCTGACCCGGAAGCTGTGGTGGCGATGCTCGACATTGAATTTGAACTCGTCAGAGCCCTGTCTGCCCAACGGCGCGCTTCCTACGGATTCGGGGACATACTCGTCGCCAGAGCCGGCACTCGTGTGACGGCGACATCCGCGACGACCGCAGGCCGGCTCCTAGAGGATCGCGTGGAGGCAATAGCGGATGACCTCGGGCTTACATACCAGGCTCGCACCCGTTTCCAGGGTCGCCACAGCAGAACTGCTCCGTGTGATCTTGCTGTTCCAGGCGGGGGTGCGGCAGCGAGCATCGTGGTCGCCGCGAAAGCCTTCGATTCCACCGGAAGTAAGCTGACTGACGCCGTCCGTGAGGTAGAGGAAATGGCTGACGTGCGCAGGCCCACTCAGTTCGTTTTTGCCGTGATTGACGGAATCGGGTGGCTCTCCCGGGCCAACGACCTTCGCAAGCTGTACGCGCTTTGGGTGTCCGGCCAGATCGACGGAATGTTCACCCTTTCCAGCATCGGTTCATTCGCGGTCGAGTTGCGTCGGGCCGCGGAGCGGCTGGACCTGCTCTAGCAGTTGTCGACGCGAATCACAGGTCGACGCAGGTAGGGATACTGGCCCGTTCAGGTGACAGCGCAGGCAAGTGCGTTCGCGTCGGCCAACCCGGAAACCTAGCTGGTCACAGTGCCTCCGGCGTCGCCCCGGGTCGCGAAGCGTCCGTTCGAGAGCACGTCGAGGGTCGCTTGGTCACTGGCGACGCCCGCACGAACCCCACCCTGTTCCGGTCCCCCGTCGGAGGTTAGGGCTGGGAGCGAACTCACGATCGGTGGTGCTGCAGGAAGGCTGTGGCCCGCCCGATAGCGATCACGTCGGAGACCTCACTCAACTTCCGCAGCGAGTGATGGAGCGGGTAGTCCGGGCGGATCATCAGGCTTGGCGTGGCGGTGGGAGAGTACGGTCGAAGGACAGGGCTGGTCGGGCGCTGCTTGTACTCAGAATCCGCACCCTCGGCGTAAGGAGCACTCGATGGATTGGACGCTGGTGTTATGGCTCGGCGGTGTCGTCGGCGGGCTCTTCCTCCTCGATCAGGTCGGGCTCTGGGCGGAGCGCAAGCGATGGATCTACTGGCGCAAACAGCGCGCCCATGTGTCTGCGAGCGGCGCGATGGCCGCCGTGGCCGAGGCCTTTCAGCCCAATCAGCATCACTTCGTCGCCGAGCAGGCGCAGAAGCGTGACACGCGACTCGCCGCCTGGAGCGGTTCTGGGGTCGAACTCGACGCGGACGGGCTCCCGCTGCGCCAAGAGCCCACCAAGCCGTGAGGCACGCAGCGGATCAGGGTTTCAGCCAGCCGCGTTCGGGCCCGGCTGTCGTCGGAGCCGATCATTCGCTGACCTCGCCCACCCGGCCGACCGCCCGGTAAGTGCCGGCTTTGGCGGCCGTTCGCTGGCCTCGCTCGCCTATGGGTGACGTGGCGCTCAATCGAGACTGATCACTAGGCGGCTCTCGGCCAATTGAGGTCGACGGTGATCCTGAATGCTGGCCTGGGGCCTCGCCCGTCCTCGGTGGTGGGGACGGGCTGGCCGGGTTTCTGGTCGGGTAGTCGTTGGCTGCCGGTGGCGTCGACCCGGTAGCGGAACCCGAGGCGTGATCGCCAGTCGAAGATCCCGGGGAACGGTTGGGAGACTTGCCAGCCGGAATGCGTCTTGGCGCGATGGGGTCGTCGGCTGGTTGGTCCCAGGTTGTTCGGGTTGGTTTGCCCGGCGGGACGGTCCTCGCTGTGGTCGTAGGGGATGGTGTGGTCCAAATCGAGGCCGGCGGATTGGCGTGCCGAGTAGGGGAAGATGTCGAACGGGTGGCGCCAGCGGGTGATTCGGGCGATTGGGGTGGGGATTTCGTAGGTGTCGACGTTTGGGTTGTCACTCAGGTCGATCACGGGTCGGACGGTGACGTGGTGGTGGCCGAGCCAGCCGCGGATTTGTTCGGCGAGGACGGGTCCGAGTTGGTCGCAGCGTCCGACGTGTTCTCCGGGCGTGTAGTGCACGACCAGCTCAGCTTTCGGTCGGGACTTCTTCTTGCGGCTCTTGCGGGGCTGTCCCTCGCCGGTGTCGGTGTCGTCGGGTCCGGCCAGGAGCGCGATCGCCTGGGCGGGGTCGGCGAGCACCCCGAGCGCGGTCGCGCGGCGCACGTCGTGTTTGTCGGTGTCGCCGGCGTAGCGGAGTTGCCCAGCGACCTGGGTGAGCATGGTGTTGAGGCGTAGGGCGTCGACGGCGTCGGTGCGGGCGACGATGAAGGCGGTGCCGTCGCCGTTGTGGGTGATCCGGACGAACCGTGCCGCCCGCGCTTGGGCTGCTTTCTTGGTGGCGAGTTCGACGTCGGCGCGGGCGATCAACCCGGCCAACCGGCGCCGGAGTCGTCCCCGGCGAGGTGCCCAAGCGAGGGTTCGATCTGTTCATCAACCCAGGCGGCGGCTTGGTGGCTGAGCCCGGCTTCAGCGGTGGTGCGGGCGATCTGTGTGGCTTGCCACACGGTCACCCGGTTCGCTCGGGTGGCCGCCCACAGCAGCGGATGCCGCACGATCAGGTTCATCGAATCGGCGATCAACACGCCGGCTCGTTCGATCGACATGCGCAGCAACGGCCCGATCTCCGTCGCCAAATGCTCCGCGACGAGGGGTGTGCCGTCCGCGCCGCACGGAATCAGCCGTTCCTGCCCTGGCAACACCGGGCCGGTCCGATCCAGCGCCGAGAACACGACACACAGATCGCGGATGAACTCGAACTGGCGAACCTGGGCGGCGTGTTCATCGAACACCGCATCCACCAGCCCGAGCAGCATCGCCCGCGCCGCCGACGCGCCGCCCTGACCCTGTTGCTCATCCATACCGATAACGCTACAAGTCCCCACCGACAGTTTTCGAACAAGCGTACGAGTCGCCGAGTGGGCTTCTCCAGGCCCCCGGCGCACAGCGTTCTCGGGGCCGCCCTCAGCGGAGCACTTCGGGAACGCCCGGGGCATCCGAGCTTCCGGGCGATCCCCGCGGCACCGTCGCGAATATCCCGGCCATCCGCGGCGCGGCCCAGACGCGCTTCCCTGGCCGAGTGCCACCCGCGCGCCGCCTGTCTGCCAACTACGCAGCAGCTGGTTGCCGGGCGTTGCCAAGGGGCTGCGCAGCGCCTCCCCTCAGTGCTGGCTCGCGAACGTCGGCATCGCGATAGGCTGACTGCCGAGGAGTACACGATCGAGTTCTCCCGGGGGCTCGCAGCCCTCAGAGCCGGTCGAACGATCAGTCGACGACCGTGGACTTCCAGATGCTGTTCCCGGGCTTCCCGGTGGCCGACTGCAGGAAACAAACGACGAACCCGATCACAAACGACCACACCCAGACGTGCAGCATGGTGTCCGGCAAGCTCAGGCCCTTCGCCCAACCGACCAGCAGCGACGTCACGAACAGTGAAGGCTGATAGATCGCCATGACAAGACCGAAGCGACGAGTGAACGTCTCCGGCCAAGTCAACGAGCGGAACTTCTGCCCGCTCCTAGGTTAAGTCCCGAACTGGCAGGCCGACCAGCCCATACGCCGCTCAACCACCCGGGGGTAGGCTCGCTCAGGTGGATCTTCCCGTGACCTTTCGCCGTAGCTGGATCGTGATCGGCTCCCTGATCGCCCTGGTGGCCGTGCTGGCCACCGTCGCGACCATCTGGCTGACTCGTCCCACCGAGGCCGATCTGTCCCCCTACAAGGCCAAACGCCCGGCGGAGGCCGTCCGTGGCTACCTGGACGGGTTGGCCGCGGCGAACGCGGCCACCGCCCTGGGGTTCGGGGCGAGGCCGCCCGTCGACGCCACCTATCTGACCGACGCGGTGCTCGTCCGTGCCAAGGAGTTGGCGCCGCTGAAGGTCGAGACCGTGGGCGACGTCGAGGGTGTGGACGGCGCGGCGACCGTCCCGGCCAGGGTGAGTTTCGGCGATCAAGCCGTGGACCTCAGCTTCGTCACCACCCAAACCACGGCCGGGTGGCGGGTCGAGACCACCACCTCGCTGCTCGACGTGAGCACCGTCAACGACGGCATGAAGGTCGTCCTGAACGGTGTGCCCGTGTCGTCGGAGGCGACCACGCTGGAGGTCTTCCCCGGCGGCTACTCGTTCGGCGATTCGGCCGGCCTGGTCGACCTGACCACCCCGGAGGTCACCGTTGCCGGCCTGGGGACGACGGTGAGCACCAACCTTGCGCCGACCCTGGCCAAGGCGGGCCAGGCCACCCTGATCCGCAAAGCCAAGGCGGCGCTGAAGACCTGCCTGGCCAAGAAGGACCACGACCCGGAAGGCTGCCCGAACACCGCCAGCCTCCCGGCGGGGGCGACCGCGATCGCCAAGACCGTCAAGTGGAGCCTGGTCGGCGACCCCTGGAAGAAACTGGCGGTCAAGGTCGACAACCAGGTCCCGCTCACGATCACCGGCTCAGCCAAGTTCACGTTCAACGTCAAGCTCAACCTGACCAAGGACAAGCAGACCTTCAGCGTCAGCCAAAAGGTCCCCTACAACCTCGACATCACGCTGGATGCCGTCGATCCGGACGCCGCCGTGACCTGGAGACGAGTCTGATCCGGTGACCACGCGGGCGTTGGTGCTGGGCAGCGGGGGCCTCACCGGGGCTGCCTGGCTAGCTGGAATGCTCGCCGGAATCGCCGAATCAGGGGTCGACGTCCGCACCGCCGATCGGATCATCGGCACCTCGGCCGGAGCCCTGGTCGGTGCCCGCCTCGCCGCCGGGGAGTCGACCGCCGAACTCGACCAGTGGGCACGGACGACCGTCCCACCCGCCGCCACCCTGCCCGGGGTGGCGCTGGCCCGACTCCTCGCCGCTCAGGTGGCACCCAGCCGCCAGCAGGCCGTCCGCTGGCTGGGCCGGGTTTCGGGCGCTGCGGCAGCGATGCCGCAAGAACAGTGGCGCGCCTACCTCGACGCCGCGTTGTCGGGGATCGAAGCCTGGCCGGAGCGGTTGTCGGTGGTCTGCGTGGCCTGCGACACCGGCCTTCCGCAGGTCTTCACCCGCGACGCGGACGTTCCCCTGCCGCTCGCGGTGGCGGCCAGTTGCGCGATGCCCGGCATCTTCCCCCGGTGACGATCAACCGATGCGACTACTTCGACGGGGGGCTGCGGTCGCCGGCCAACGCCGATCTGGCCATCGGCGTCGATCGGGTCCTCGTACTGGCTCCGCTGACCGGCTCCGCCCGTCCTTCGCGGCGACCGCGCTACCAGTTGGCGAGGTTCGACCCGTCCGTCCGGTGGCTGCTGGTGACCCCGGCGGGGCTCGGTCCGTGGATCATGGACCCGGCCGGGATCGGCGCCGCCGTGCGCCTCGGTCGCGCACAGGGGCGTCGGCTGTCCCACCAGGTGGCCGATCTCTGGGGCTGATCTCACCCCGACGGCTTCACGCGCTGGAACGCTGTTGCGGGCAGGCCCGAAGTCCGAAAAGCTTCGCACCAACGTACGACGAAGGATGGAGCCCGTATGTTCCGCAAGATTCTGGTGGCCAACCGCGGTGAGATCGCCGTCCGCGCCTTTCGCGCTGCGACCGAGCTCGGCATTCCCACGGTGGCCGTCTTCCCGTTCGAGGATCGGATGGCCGAGTACCGGCTGAAGGCCGATGAGTCCTTCCAGATCGGGGAGGTGGGGCATCCCGTCCGGGCCTATCTCGACGTGCAGGGCATCATCAACGCCGCGCTCGAAGCGGGTGCGGACGCGATCTACCCCGGCTACGGCTTCCTGTCGGAGAACCCCGACCTGGCCCAGGCGTGTGAAGACAACGGGATCACCTTCGTCGGCCCGCATCACAGCATCCTGGAGCTGACCGGCAACAAGGCCCGGGCCATCGCCGCTGCCCGCGAGGCTGGCCTGCCGACGTTGCAGGGCGCCGAACCGTCCAGCGACATCCCGACCCTGGTCGCCGCCGCCGCCGGGATCGGCTTCCCGATCTTCGTCAAGGCGGTCAGCGGCGGTGGCGGACGCGGCATGCGCCGGGTCGAGTCGGCCGACAAGCTGGAGGCCGCCCTGGCCGAGGCGATGCGCGAAGCGGACGCAGCCTTCGGCGATTCGCGGATGTACCTGGAGCAGGCGGTGATCAGCCCGCGGCACATCGAGGTGCAGATCCTGGCCGACGGCGAAGGCAACGTGATTCACCTGTTCGAGCGGGACTGCTCCGTGCAGCGGCGCCACCAGAAGGTGGTCGAGCTGGCCCCGGCACCGAACCTCGACCCGGCGCTGCGGCAGCAGATGTGCGACGACGCGGTGCGGTTCGCCCGGCATATCAATTACAAGAACGCCGGCACCGTCGAGTTCCTGTTGGGCACCGACGGACGCTACGTCTTCATCGAGATGAACCCGCGGATCCAGGTCGAGCACACGGTCACCGAGGAGGTCACCGACGTCGACCTGGTCAGCTCGCAGATCCGGATCGCCGGCGGCGACACGCTGGCCAAACTGGGTCTGGCCCAAGAGTCGATCACCGTCCGCGGGGCCGCCCTGCAGTGCCGGATCACCACCGAGGATCCGAGCAACGGCTTCCGCCCCGACACCGGCAAGATTTCGGTCTACCGCTCCCCGGGTGGAGCCGGCGTCCGGCTTGATGGCGGCGTGGTGTTCGCCGGCTCCGAGGTGAGCGCCCACTTCGACTCGATGCTGGTCAAGCTGACCTGCCGCGGACGCGACCTCCAGGCCGCCGCCCGCCGCGCCTACCGGGCGCTGACCGAGTTCCGGGTGCGCGGCGTTTCGACCAACATTCCGTTCCTCGAGGCCGTGATCTCCGATGCCGACTTCCTCGCCGGACGAGCCACCACCTCCTTCATCGATGAGCGGCCGCACCTGCTCAGCCACCGGATCCCGGCCGACCGCGGCACCAAGCTGCTGCAATACCTGGCCGGAGTGTCGGTGAACAAGCCGCACGGCGAGTGCCGCACCACCCTGATCGCCCGGGACAAGCTACCCAAACTCACCAAGGCGGTCCTGGACGCAGCCCCGCCGGCCGGGTCGAAGCAACTGCTGCTGGCCGAAGGGCCGGAGCGGTTCGCCCAAGCCCTCCGCGCCCGCACGACCGTGGCGGTCACCGACACCACGTTCCGCGACGCTCACCAGAGCTTGCTCGCCACCCGCGTCCGGACCCGCGACCTGCTGCACGTGGCCCCGCACATCGCGCGCCTGTTGCCGGGGCTGTTCTCGATGGAGTCGTGGGGTGGTGCCACCTATGACGTGACCCTGCGCTTCCTCAAGGAGGACCCGTGGGAGCGCCTGGCCAAGTTCGCCGAGGCGATGCCGAACATCCCGCAGCAGATGCTGCTCCGCGGCCGCAACACGGTCGGCTACACCCCCTACCCGCTCAAGGTGACCCGGGCGTTCGTCCACGAGGCTGCGCGGACGGGCTGCGACATCTTCCGGATCTTCGACGCCCTGAACAACATCGACCAGATCCGTCCGGCGATCGAGGCCGTGCTGGAGACCGATCACGGCGTCGCCGAAGGGGCCATTTGCTACACCGGCAACATGACCTCGCCCAGCGAAACCCTCTACACCCTTGATTACTACCTGCGCTTCGCCGCTGAGCTGGTCGACGCCGGGGCGCACATTCTGGCGATCAAAGACATGGCCGGCCTGCTCCGGGCCCCCGCCGCGGCCAAGCTGGTCACCGCGCTGCGTTCGGAGTTCGATCTGCCGGTGCACCTGCACACCCACGACACCGCCGGCGGTCAGTTGGGCACCCTGCTCGCGGCGATCAACGCCGGGGTGGACGCGGTCGATGTCGCCTCCGCAGCCTGGGCCGGCACCACCTCCCAGGTGTCGATGTCGGCCCTGATCGCTGCCACCGAGGGCAGCGATCGTCCGACTGAGCTGTCGTTGGAGGCGGCCACCGACCTGGAGCCCTACTTCGAAGCCGTGCGTCGGCTCTATGCGCCTTTCGAGTCGGGGCTTCCCGGCCCGACCGGACGGGTCTACAAGCACGAGATTCCCGGCGGTCAGCTGTCGAACCTGCGGCAGCAGGCGATGGCACTCGGCCTGGGTGACCGGTTCGAGGCGATCGAGGACATGTACGCCGAGGCCAACCGGATTCTGGGCAACATCGTCAAGGTGACCCCGTCCTCGAAGGTGGTCGGCGACCTGGCGCTGGCGCTGGTCGGGGCCAAGGCGGACCCGTCCGACTTCGAGGCGAACCCGGCCAAGTACGACATCCCCGACTCGGTGATCGGCTTCCTGCGCGGCGAGCTGGGCGACCCGCCCGGCGGCTGGCCGGAGCCGTTCCGCAGCCGCGCGTTGGAAGGCCGGGTGACCAAGCCGGTCGAGACCGACCTCTCGGAGACGGACGCCGCGGCGCTCGACGCCAACCCGCGACCCACCCTCAACCGGCTGCTGTTCCCCGGCCCGACCAAGGATTACGAGGAGGCGGTCGAGGAGTTCTCCGAGCTCTCCGTGCTGGCCACCCGCGAGTTCCTGCACGGGCTGTCGATCAACACCGAACACGAGGTGGAGATCGAGCGCGGCAAGAAGCTGCTCTTGGCGCTGGAAGCCATCGGTGAACCGGACGCGCGTGGCTTCCGTCAGGTGGTGTGCTCGATCAACGGTCAGATCCGGGTGGTCTCGGTCCGTGACCACGCGGTCAAGTCCTCAGTGGCCGTCACCGAGCGGGCCGACGCCAAGCAACCAGGGCAGGTGGCGGCCCGTTCGCGGGTGTGGTCACGCTGATCGTCGCCGTGGGCGACACCGTCGAGGCGGGTGCCCAGGTGGCCACGATCGAGGCGATGAAGATGGAGGCGGCGATCACCACACCGATCGGCGGCACCGTGCAACGAGCCGCGATCGGGCATGCCCAGGCGGTCGAGGGTGGCGACCTGCTAGTCGTGATCAGTTGAGCCAGCTATTCGCCGTTCGGTGAGCCGTTGTTAACGCTACGGACACATTCGGGGGCGAGACTGGCAGTATGAGTCCGACTACCCCCGCGGCCGCACGGCCGTCCGTGCTCTTCGTCTGTGCGCACAACGCGGGCCGCTCCCAGATGGCGGCCGCTTACCTGACGCACCTCTCCGGAGGCCTGATCGACGTGTCCTCGGCTGGTGCTGCGCCGGCCGATGCGCTGAACCCGCACGCCGTGGCGGTGATGCTCCAAGACGCCATCGACATCCGCGAGGAATCGCCGAAGATGCTCACCGTGGAGGCCGTGCAGGACGCCGACCTGGTGATCGCGCTGGGCGCCGGTGACCTGCGGTCCTTCGCTCCCGATCGGTTCTACGACGAGTGGGACGTGCCCGACCCCGCCGGGCTGTCGCTGGAGGCCGTCCGTAGGATTCTGGACGACATCCGCGAACGCGTGATCGGCCTGCTGGATCAGCTGACCGTCGCGGCCGTCGCCTAACCGCCTGGCCTGAAGGCTGACCCCATCGCGGCCAGGGCCCCGTCCGCTACTGGAATCGAGCCGAGCCGGGCTGCGCTGACCAGGGCTGCGTGGTCGGCTTCGGTTTGGTCGGCGTAGAGCCGGGCGAAGCGGGCGAACGCCTTGGCGGCTGCCGACGCGTTCCCCAGGTAGCCGGCGATCATCGAGGCACCGCTCGTCCGGGCGTGACCCTTGGCCAGCAGGTGACCCACGATGCCGGCGTAGTCGGTCAGGGCGGTGGCCGACAAGGCGTCGAGCGGCACGGTGCCCTTCATATTGCGGAACTGCCGGACGTAGTACTGATGCTCGCCCACGGTCGTCCAGCCCAGCAGCGGATCGCTGACCGTCTGCAGCGCCTGCTGATATTCGACCACCCGCTGGCCCTGATGCCGGTGCCAGGCGTTGTCGCCGTGGACGAAGCGCGCCAGCACCGATCGTCGCGCCTGTTTGAGTTGCAGGAACAACACGTCATCTGCGCTGCTGCCCTCCAACAGAGCCACGTAGGCCCGCAGCCCCACCGACCCCACCCCGACCACCTTGTGCGCGATGTCGACCAGGTGATAGCCGGCCACCACCCGACGCCAGTGCGGCGCCAACGTGTCCAGGTAGCTGTCCAGCCCGGCTGCCACGGCCTCGAACTCCTCGCCCTCCACGGGCGTGATCAGCGGCGGCTCGGCGACGATCCGGCGGCTGCTGCCGTCGACGGCGGTGAAGCGGGGCAAAGCCCGGTCCGAGGTGCGCTTGCGGGCCCCTTTGACCGCGCGGCGGATTTCGTCCCGCAACGTCTTCTCTGTGGTGGTCTCGTGCAGCCGCTCGACATCGAGCCGGTTGGACGAGCGGCTGAGCAGCGGCATCGTGGCCAACAACGCCACCTCGTCGCGGTAGGCCATCACGCACGAGCGGACGGCGTCGCTGATCGCGTTCTCGGAGTGGCCGTTTTCCCGTCCGGCAACCCAGACGCTGGCGGTGAGCCGACGAAGATCCCACTCCCAGGAGCCGGGGTGCGCCTCATCGAAGTCGTTCAGGTCCATCACCTGCTCGCCCTCGGGGAGCGGTAGAAGCCGAAGTTGCCCAGGTGGGAGTCGCCGCAGACCACCGGCATGATGCCGGTCGAGGGCAGGGAGGCGACGTCGGCCCCCATCACGACGGCGCTGCCGCGGAAGAATCCGTACGGCGAGGAGATCATCCGTCCGACCCGGATCGGTACCAGGTAGTCGAGCCGTCCGGAGTGGGACTTGCGGACCAGACTGATCGGATCAGGCCGGGAACTGCGGGCCCGCCACTGGCCGAGGGAGTTGATCGGCACCTTGTCGCGGAGGCTGATCCCCAGCGCGAACCGCTCTTCGCGGGTCGTCGGGGCGGCGCGCACGGAGTTGAACGCGCGGCTATCGGCGCTTGCCAGGACGGTATGACCGGAGGACTGCGACATCGGAGGCTCCCTTCCAGCACCGACCCTAGCCCCGCCGGTAGGTTGGGGGCCATGAGCGTAGCCAAGCAGGCGAGATTGTGGCAGTGGGCGGCCGTGGCGTACGCGGTGCTGGCCGGACTGTTCCTGGCCTTCTTCCCCAGTCTGACGGTGGGCAGCGGGGACGCGGCCCGCTCGGTGGCCCTCTGGACGGTGGCCGGTCCGGCCGTCCTGCTCCCGCTCGCCCTGCCGGCGGTGATCGCGGCGATCCCCGCCGTGCTGCCCTGGCGCAAGACGCTGGTGGCCTGGATCGTGGCCGGCGTGTTCGTGGCCTTCATCGTGGGCACTCTGTTCTCGGTCGGCCTGATCTACGTGCCGGTGGCGGCCTTCGGGGTGGTCTCGGGCTACCTGCACCAGCGGGCGCCGATCGAGGATGCGCCGCCCGAGCCGGACACCTGGCACCTGCGCAACCTGGGCTGACTATTCAGGCCGAGGCACCCAAGGCGGCTAGCTTGGCGGCCAGTCCAGCGCCCCCGTTGCGGTAGCGGTGCAGCGCTGCCCGCAGGCCGACCTCCCGGGCGCCGATCACGTTGGCGGGGTGGTCGTCGACAAACACCAGCTGCCCAGCGGGGAGGCCCAGCTCGTCCACGATGTGCTGGAAGTAGCTGGTTGAGGGCTTGGCGTGCCCCACCTCGTAGGAGTAGAAGACCCGATCGAAGTGCTGATCCAAGCCGAGCACCTCGCGCATGTACGTGCCGCGGTAGCTCTGTTGGTTGGTGGCCAGGCAGCACAGGAAGCCGGCTTCGCGCAGCCGTCCGACCACGGCGAGGGCTTGAGGATCGACCTCGATGTCATGCCAGGTGTCCAGCACCTCCTGCACCGTGGCGTCTCGGCCCTCCAGCAGGGCCTCCAGTCGCGGGACCAGGTCGGCCTTTCCGGTCAGGCAGCCCAGTTCGGCGGCGAACGCCTCGGCGATGAAGGTCGGTCCGCCGAGCCGTTCGAACGCGGTCAGCCAGTTGCGCCGAGGCATCTGCAGCACGCCGTCGGCGTCGAACAACACCGCCAGGACGGGCGTGCTCAGCTCCGGGTTCTCGCTCTCCAGGAAGTCCGTGGCAGCGGCCAGCATCCGCGCCCAATGGGCTTCGGTCAGCTCCAGCAGATCGGCGGGGACGCCGTCCGCGGTCAAGGTGAGGCCCTGGTCGGTGACGGTCAGGTTGAAGTTGGCCGGAGCCTCCCAAGCTGCCTCACCCCAGGTGAACCGGACGGTCTGGCCGTCAGCGGACTCGATCACGCCGGCGCCCCCGGTGCCGTACTGAGTCATCGCGTTGTACTCGGTGCCGACCGTGAGGTTCGGTGCGTTGTGCCCCCAGAGGAGTTCGGGGTGGTCGGCCAGCTCGCCCCAGATGGTGGCGGGGGCGGCGTGGACGCGCTGAGTGAGCTGCAAACCGGGCATGAGCCCTATTCTGCCGGACGTGTCCCTGATCGCCTTCTGCGTGGCCGCCCTGGCGATCATCGTGCTGCCCGGGCCGGCGGTGCTCTACATCGTCGCCCGCAGCCTTCATCAAGGACGGCTGGCCGGCGTGGTGTCGGCCACGGGCGTGGCGGTCGGGGGAATGGTGCACGTGCTGGCGGCGGTGCTCGGAGTCTCCGCGTTGGTGATGTCGTCGGCGCTGGGGTTCGCGGTGGTGAAGTACGTGGGTGCCGGGTATCTGATCTACCTGGGCTTGCGGACGTTGCTCACCCGCGAGGCCGCTGCCGGGGTCGGTGAGGTGGCCATCCAGCCCTTGCGAACCGTGTTCTGGCAAGGGGTGATGGTGAACATCCTGAACCCGAAGACGGCTCTGTTCTTCCTGGCCTTCCTGCCGCAGTTCGTGGATCGGTCGGGCTCGGTGCCTGCGCAGACCCTGTTTCTCGGCGTGATCTTCCTGCTGATGGCGTGGGTCAGCGACAGCCTGTACGGGCTGCTGGCCGGCACGATCGGCGTCCGGTTACGCGGGCCCGGGGTGGCCCGCACTCAGCGGTACGTGGCCGGTGGGATCTATCTCACCCTCGGGGTGGTTGCGGCGACGATGGGTGAGGGTCACAGCTGATCCGCGTGGCTGCCACGGTGGCGAGGGACCAGCGGTCAGGGAGTGTCGGTTTGAGGTTCGTCGGCCGGCCCGAAGACGGGGTCGAGGAGCTGCGCGACGAGCTGGACCTGATCGTCAAGCCGTTCCTCCGAGGTTGCTGCGAGTCCTGCTTTGCGGCGCCAGGCTGCCCACCTGGGCTGGGCGATCGCGCCATACCCGGCTAAGTGGTGGGAGACGGGTTCGACGATGACGCCGCGGTGGTTGGCGACGGCTTCGACCGAGGCGCGGAGGAGCTCTGGGTCGATGAGCTGGCTGCGGCTGAGTTGGACGATGTCGACGTAGTCGCGCCACCTGGTGCTGGTGATGCCGCGTTCGAGGATGGTGACGCCCTTCTCGGCGATGGCTGTCTCAGGGGCGTAGCCGAGGATCTCGATGTCCTCGCCCAGTACGCGTGGCACTCGCACCGCTCTGGGGGCGGGCACGATCGGGTCTCCGGTGGAGACATCCCAGACGATGGCACCCTTGGCGGTGTGGAGCCTGGCTTGGACGCGTACCCGCAGTCCGGGGTAGTCGGCGGCCTCACGGATCTGTTGGATGTTGATGGTCTCGGCGTCGAACTCGACCCCATCGTCGGCGAGGGTGGCCGCGATGTCTCGGGTGACCTGGTCGAGGTGCGCAGGGGTCACGTTGGCGCTGATCGCCTCGGAGTCAACGTCCTTGGTGGGGCGACGGGCTCCGTAGACGGCCAGCAGGATGCCTCCCTTCAGGACGAAGTCATGGGCATGCGCGGTCTTGGTGAGGCGGTGCAGAAACGATTCCAGAAAGTGGCGGGTGAGGTACTCGGCGAAAGCGATCGGTTCTTCGCTTGCCCGGGCGTCCTGCCTGGCCAGGCGGGCAAGCTCCCGGTACACCTGTTCGCTGCGGGTCACGCCATCACCTGAAGGGTCTGGAGAAGGGGCTGCTTGGCTCGGGGAAGTTGAGCGGCCAGCTCGATCAGTGTGGAGGGCTTTCCGCCTCGCCGGAGCCATTCCTTCAGCGCATCGCGGCCGATCTCGTAGCCGAGGTCGCCGCGCAGCCGAAAGGCGTCGGCGATACTGCGCTCGGCGGTGTAAAGCCCGATCAGCTGGTCCGTGCCAGGGATCTCGATCTCAGTGCGGCCAAGGGTGAAGGTGTCGCGGTCGAAGTGGTGCCAGTTGATGGCGCCCGTGGTGGCCGGGGTTCGGCTCCCCCGGGGGATCGCAATGTCCAGGGTCCCCGGGATGTCATCAACCAGGTCGTGGTAGGCCAATGCTGAGGTCAGGCAGATCGTTGCGTCTGGTCGGCGCATGGCGGCTTCCAGCCAGTCCAAATCGGTAGCAGGGGCGTCGGCTGGCCGGTACAGACCTCGGGCGAACCGTTCGAGGCGTCCGGCTTGGGCAGCACGGTGCAGCCCGGCCGGGGACATACCCTTGGACGCTGCGTCCTTCGGTCTCAAGGTCATGATCCTCAACTTCTGATCGAAAACGTATACTGGTAAGGTTATCTGTATACGATTGCGGTGACAATGGGCCAGCAGCTGTGCGTAGTCATGGTGCGGTGCTGTAGACGCCATGCCAAAACTGGCGGGTGACGTCGCCCACATCGCGCGGATGAACGCGCCAATCGTGCTCGGCAGCGGCGGCTGCCGAGCACGACTTGCATGGTTGAGCGCGTGCAGGGTTGAATGAGGGTGGATTAACCAACCGCCAAGTAGGTAGTCCACCCTCAAACTAATAGGGCTCGAGCGCGATCTTGAGGCAACGTCCGTCCCACTCGACGGTTAGACGGAACTTCCTCATTTTGCGCATACACATCACCTCCTTGGGTGTCCTCGGGCCCAGCCGGGTTCACCCCTCTTTGCGGGCCGCGCTTCTCGCGGCTCGCTCTATACGATCCACCTGTCAGTCGAGTCAGGCAACCTCACCGCCGTTCGTTTCCCCCTCTTTCGCGGCGGGCCAACTCCAGCTCGCTTAGCGAGCGTAGAGGCTCTCTGCTGGCAGGTTGACTCCAACGTCGCTGGCGGGTGGAGACTACCGTTTCTTGCGGGGACAGTTACACAGAAGGCCAGAGAACCCCAGGAAGCCCTTAGGATGCCCGCAGTACTGGTGCCCCCGCTCAGCTCGTAGGGGCCTAACACGAAGGAGAGGTCCTTGCCCAAGCTGGACGCCGAGGCGGTGGCTCGACTGGAGAAGGCCGTTCGAAGATCCAAGCGCAGCAGTTCGGTGCGTCTGCCAATAGGATTCGCGAGGGCCTCGGGCGTTGAAGGGCCTCCGCTAGCCAGGATGATGCGCGGGGGACAAGGCGGAGAGAGTCGGCTAAGGGTCTACCTCCTGCTTCGCATGATGGCCACTGCGGCTCCGCACGAGCTAACAATCACCGCGACCGACGCAGCGGCCTGTCTGAATTTTCCCGACCCGGCCAGTGTGGGTGCCCGAAGAGTCAACGCCGCCCTTGCCCGCCTAGCAAGTGATGACTTCAGGCTGCTCGACATACAGTCGCCACCAGGTCGCACTCGCACGATCCGAGTTCTCAATCCAGATGGGTCCGGAGAACCGTGGGACGACGGACGGTTAAAGGCTCCCTACATCACGCTTCCGATCGCCCTGTGGAACAAGGGCTGGCTGCTAGAGATGTCTGGCCGCGCGCTTGCCATGCTGATCGTGCTGAAGGAGCTGACCGGTGGCCGCAGTCGAGGGGCCTGGGCAGATGGGATCCGCAAGCGTCAATACGGCTTGTCAGACGACACTTGGGCGCGAGCCGGCAAGGAACTCAAGGAACTTGGCCTCCTGACCATCGATAGGCAGACCTATCAGTCGCAAGGGGAACCCAGACTGAGGAATGTGTACCGTCTGCAGCTAGATGTTCTTGATGTCCGCGGCCCCTCCCATTCGGACGATTCGACACCGGTTAGTAGTCGAAACTCGTGACTACCGGGGCGCGCACCCTCGCAATCGGCTAGTGGTCGTTGGGCCCTGCATAGCTCCTCTTCAACACCGCATCGACGTTGGGGCCGATCGCGGTGCGGGTCGGACGAGGGGCGGCGATTGGAACCTGGTCGCCTTTGACCCGCGGATGTACTCCCATTACGCAGACAGACCAGTGGTGGGGTCCCGCACTCCGTTGCGCCCCCAAGTGCTTACAGACCTCGTCCACCTCTACACGGTAGGAGGTGACTGCGGACGCCGACCGACCCCTACATCTGGTAAAAGTTGGGAACAGCCCCCGCCGAATAACGAGTGAGATTCACCACCGTGTTCGGTGGTGAATCTCACTCGTTATCCAGCTTTCGTGCGATCAGTCCGGATCTCACTCATCCGGCGATCCATCTCGGCGCGCAACTCACGGCGATGCTGGGCAGCCCGGTGCCGACCAATCTCGATCGCGGTCTGCGGCACCCACTCGGGCACCGGCACGGAGTTCCCGTCCTCACCGATGGCGACCATGGTGAAGTAGCAGGAGTTGGTGTGCCGAACCTCGCGAGTGTGCACGTTCTCGGTGGTCACCTTGATCCCCACCTCCATCGACGTCCGCCCGGTGTAGTTGACCGCCGCCGCGAAGGTGACCAGTTCGCCCACATGGATCGGCTGCCGGAACACCACCTGGTCGACGCTCAGCGTCACCACATACGTGCCCGCGTAGCGGCTGGCGCAGGCGTAGGCGACCTCATCGAGCTGCTTGAGGATCGCGCCGCCGTGCACGTTGCCGGAGAAGTTCGCCATTGACGGGGTCATCAACAGCGTCATCCGGAGCCGCTGGATCGGCTCTTCGGCCATGAGGATCAGTCCAGGTGCCGGGCGGCACCCTGGTCGGCCGACAGTGCCAGCGAGGCGTAGATCCGCAGCGCCAGCGACACCTCGCGGACGCGGTTGGCCGGCTTCCAGCCCTGGGCGTCCCGAGCGGCCCGCCGAGCCGCCAAGGTGGCGTCGTCAACCAGCAGGTCGATCGAGCGGTTCGGGATCGAGATCCTGATCTGGTCCCCGTCCTCGACCAGGCCGATCGTGCCGCCGGCCGCCGCCTCGGGCGAGACGTGCCCGATCGACAACCCGGACGACCCGCCGGAGAATCGTCCGTCGGTGATCAGGGCGCACTTCGGGCCGAGCCCGACCCCCTTCAGGTACGACGTCGGGTACAGCATCTCCTGCATCCCCGGCCCACCCTTCGGGCCCTCGTAGCGGACGATGACGACGTCCCCGGCGACGATCTTGCCGCCGAGGATCTGCTCCACGGCCTCCTCCTGGGACTCGCTCACCTTGGCGGTGCCGACGAACTCCCACTGCGACTCGGGCACCCCGGCCGTCTTCACGATCGAGCCGTTCGGCGCCAGGTTGCCCTTGAGGATCGCGAGCCCACCCTCCACGGTGTAAGGCGTAGCCACAGAGCGAATACAGCCCGCAGCGGAGTCGGTGTCCAGGGTGTCCCAACGGTTCGTGGACGAGAACGCCTCGGTCGTCCGCACGCCTCCGGGAGCGGCGTGGAACAGCTCCACCGCTTCGGGCAGGGGCGAGCCGCCGCGGATGTCCCAGTCGCGCAACCAGTCGTCCAGGGTGTCAGAGTGCACGGCCCGCACCCCACGATCGAGCAGGCCACCGCGGTCGAGTTCACCCATGATCGCGACGATGCCGCCGGCCCGGTGCACGTCCTCCATGTAGTAGTTGGACGAGTTCGGCGCCACCTTGCACAGGCACGGCGTGACTCGCGACAGGGCGTCGATGTCGTCCTGATCGAAGTCCACGCCGGCTTCGCGGGCCGCGGCCAGCAGGTGCAGGACGGTGTTGGTGGAGCCGCCCATGGCGATGTCGACCCGCATCGCGTTGGAGAACGCGTCCTTGCTGGCGATCGAACGGGGCAGGACGGAGGCGTCCTCGTCGGTGTACCAGCGGCGGCACAGATCGACCACCAGCTTGCCGGCGTTGACGAACAGGTCTCGGCGGGCCGCGGACGTGGCGAGCGTGGAGCCGTTGCCGGGCAACGCCATGCCGAGCGCTTCGCAGAGGCAGTTCATCGAGTTGGCGGTGAACATGCCGGAGCAGGAGCCGCAGGTCGGGCAGGCGTTCTGTTCGATCGCGGCCAAGTCCTCATCGGCCACGTTCGGGTCGACGGCCTTGACCATTGCATCCACCAGGTCGAGCCGGGCATGGACGGTGCCGCCCTGGATGAGCGCCTTGCCGGCCTCCATCGCGCCACCGGAGACGAAAACGGTGGGGATGTTCAGCCGCAGCGCCGCCAGGAGCATGCCCGGCGTGATCTTGTCGCAGTTGGAGATGCAGACCAGGGCGTCGGCGCAATGCGCCTGCACCATGTATTCGACCGAGTCGGCGATCAGTTCGCGGCTGGGCAGCGAGTAGAGCATGCCGCCGTGGCCCATCGCGATGCCGTCGTCCACGGCGATGGTGTTGAACTCGCGCCCGACCCCGCCGGCCTCGCGGATCGCGTCGGCCACGACGATGCCGTGGTTGCGCAAGTGGGTGTGGCCGGGGACGAATTGGGTGAACGAGTTCGCGATCGCGATGATCGGCTTGCCGAAGTCGGATTCTCCCATCCCGGTGGCCCGCCACAGGGCGCGGGCTCCGGCCATGTTGCGTCCGTGAGTTGTGGTGCGTGAGCGCAGAACAGGCATAAGGACAAGGCTACCTCCGGCGTGCCGCGAGCCGGTGCCGTACCGTTGACAGCAGGAGGAACGATGGCGGGACGAACCGCGACCCCGAAGTGCCCGATCCGGGAGGGCGACCCCTGCACCTTGTGCGTCCCCGGGGCTACCGGGCCACAGGATTGTGGGCTGGTCTACCTGGTCCGCAACGACCCCGACCTGGCCGAGTTGATGGCTGAGCAGCACCGCAAGGCCGTCGCCGCGCGACGCAAGGCCGGCTGATAGACCTTCAGCTGAGGCGTCCTGGCAGGGCCTCCCAGCCCGGCACCGTGGGCGTCTATCGTCTGGGCATGGACAATCGCCAGGAGGTCAGGGGCTTCCTGATCAGCCGCCGAGGACGCGTGACCCCTGAACAGGTCGGGCTCCCCGCTGGCACCGACCGGCGAGTCCCGGGGCTTCGACGCAACGAGGTCGCGATGTTGGCCGGGGTCAGCGTGGAGTACTACACCCGGCTGGAGCGCGGCAATCTGGGCGGTGCCTCAGACAGCGTCCTGGAGGCGATCGCTCGCGCGCTGCAACTCGACGAAGCCGAACGCAGTCACCTGTTCAACCTCGGCCGTACCGCCTCGGGGGGCGCCGTGGTTCGACGACGCACCCGCGGCGCCACGTCCGTCCGGCCCGGAGTGCAGGCAGCCCTGGACGCGATCACCGCCGTCCCGGCCTTCGTCCGCAACGGGCGGATGGACATCCTCGGCACCAACCTGCTGGCTCGGGCGTTCTACGACGACGTGTTCGCGATGGGCGAGTCGGTGCCCAACATCGCCCGCTTCTGCTTCCTCAGCCCTGCCGCGCGCGACTTCTACCCCGACTGGGAGGCGGCCGCGGACGCCCCGGTGGCCATCCTGCACGCCGAGGCAGGCCGAGACCCCCGAGACAAAGACCTGCACGACCTGATCGGCGAGTTGTCCACCCGCAGCGAGGTTTTCCGGACCAAGTGGGCGGCCCGCAACGTGCGCCGCCACGGTGCCGGAGCCAAGGCCTTTCATCACCGGATCGTCGGCGACCTCGCTTTCACCTACGAAGGCCCGAGGTCACCGAAGACCCCGGCCTGCACTTCCTGATCTACACCGCCCAACCCGGAACCGACACGGCGGAGCGGCTCGCCCTCCTCGGCAGCTGGGCCGCCGGCCAACCCTGGGCGCCCGCCACTCGGCACGACCACCACAGCGAACGACAGAAGGGCCCCCGTCAATGACCGAACAATCAGCCCCGCAGGCCCCGCAACGACGTCAGGCGGTCGCGCCGCCGACGGTGCCCTTCGGCGCCGAGGCGTTCGGGCCGATCGAGGGGACGGAACTGCGCTGGCTCGGCATGGCCGGCTTCGTGATCAACAGCAGGGGCACGATCCTGACCGTGGACGCGGTGCTCAAAGACTTCGACATGCCGCTGCTGATCGAGCTGCCCACGTCCACTGACCAGATCCCGCACGTGGACGCCGTCCTGGTAACGCACAGCGACAACGACCACTTCAGCCTGCCCACCTGCCGCGACCTGATCGGTGTGACCGAGCAGTTCCACGCCACGCACTACGTCGCGAGCGTGATGCGCGAGAACGGCATGCCCGCCACCGGCCACGACATCGGGGCCTCATTCCGCGTCGGGGACGTCACGGTGACCATCACCCCGGCCGATCATGCCTGGCAGAACGCCCGCCCCCGCCCCGGGCAACGCCACTTCGAAGAGCACGATGCCTGCGGGTTCTGGATCGACACCCCCGACGGCACCATCTGGGCGCCCGGAGACTCCCGGCTGATCCCCGATCACCACTTGACCATGCCCGCACCGGACGCCATGTTGTTCGACTTCTCCGACAACGACTGGCACTTCACACTCAAGGGCGCGGTGCAGATGGCCAACGCCTACCCCGACGCCGACCTCGTCCTGCACCACTGGGGCTCGGTCGACTCCCCGGACTTCTCGCCGTTCAACGGCAACCCGGCCGACCTCTACGACCTCGTGGTCAATCCAGGACGGATCCAGGTCGTTGCGCCGGGTGCGCCTTTCCGACTCACCCGGCGCTGACGCGAGGCTGATTAGCTGAATCGCACCTGACGGCCCAGCGTCCCGACCAGGGCCGCCTTGTGCTCCGGCGCTGAGACCCGAGCGAGTTCGTCCTTCAGTTCGCCCAGGCGCTCGTCCAGGTTCAGCCGCTGGATCGCGCTGGTGTTCCGCGGCTTGCCGACGAAGTCAGCGACCGCGTCCACCCCGGCGGCGGCTCGGCGAATCTGGGAGTCCTGCATCGAGGCCACCCGGTCGGCGTACCAGTCGCTGGCCAGCACCGACTCGCGGCTGAACAGGTCCCGGAACTCGGGCGCATCCAGCGTCCAGCCTTCACTGGTCTGGCCCTCGAGCATGATCTCCAGCAGCGCGCGCAGCGGCGGGCAGGCCAGGGCGATGGTGCCGTCGGCGACGTAGTTCACGGCCACCCGCTGGTGGGTTTCGACGATCGTGTTGACGGCCTCGGCGAAGACGGCCACGTCCTGAAGTTCGGGCTGCAGAATGTCGGGCGAGAACACCGAGTGCGGATGCATGAAGATCCGGCCGAAGTAGGTGCTGGCCATCCGGACGGTCATCCGGTAGCCGAGCCGACTGGCCAGGACCATCGCTCCGTCGTGTTCGAAGTCCTCGATCTTCTCCAGGAACCCCTTCTCGATCAGGGTGTGCGCGTCCCGCTCGGCCGGGGTCATCCGGGAGAACAGTTCGGGCACCAGCAGGCTGACGTCGTGGTCGACCCGGTAGCGCGGGCCGACGTAGCCGGCGCAGGACACCCACCCGTCGTACTCGGTCAGGACGTAGGAGAGCAGCGCCGCGTTGAGGTCGATGATCGCCGGCAACGCGTTGAACGGCCCCTTGGTCAGCGCACCCTCAGAGCCCGCACCGGTGGTCGAGGGCGACTTGCCGGTCATCGAGCTGATGAACTCCATGAACAGCTCGGGCAACTCCATGAAGTGCAGCGGGTTGTAGGCGCACAGCGGGTTCACCCCCGGCTCGGGCGGGTTGTTCCGCCGCCCCGACGCGATCACGCCCACCGGAACGGGCGCCGGACGGTCGGTGGGCACCTTGCCCGCCAGGTGCACCGCCAACTCGGCGGTCGCGGTCTCCTCCGCATGAACCACGTCGGGACGCAGCTGCAGATAGCGCGGGTTCTTGGACGGCTTACCGTCGACGATCCGCGGGTGTGCCGAGGAGACGAAGTATTGCGGCGACTGCTGGTCGCCCATCGTGGCCGCGGTGGTGATCAGACGTTGCATCGGCTCGGTGAAGGCGCTGAACGCCACCGCGTCATCCCGCATCGCCCGGGCGGCGGCATGATCCAGCGGCTCGAAGTTTGACAAGAACGTGCCGGCCGAGCCGATGTCGGATTCGGCCTGGCTGTCGTACCCGCGGTGAATCGCATCATCGGGACGCTGGAACAGCAACTGCTCACAGTTGGCCACGAACTTGCGCGAGGTGTCGTCCCCGGTGAAGGACGGCGGCGTCACGATGCTCGCGGTGATGTCGTCCTGGGTCTGCACCTTGATCGCCGGGCTGAAGTCTGGCCGCAGGCTGAACAGGCGCCACGACCCGTCCGGCTCGAAACCGACCCGCAGCATGCTGACCGAGACCTTCTCCCCATCCAGGCGGAGGAAGTTGCCGTGCCGACCGTTGATCCGGGCCACCGAGAAATGCGAACGCCAATCAGCACCCCACTGCGGCCGGTAATAGCGCTTGACGATGAAGACGATTTCCTTCACGTGCGGCGGGATCGACTCCAGCCAGGCGTTGTACTCGTCGGTGTAATCGGGGGACGGGGTGAGCAGCTTGATCACGCTACCGATGCTTCGTTCATCGCCGAGTAGCGGGCGGAGATCGGCCGGGTGACTCTTGTCGGCGAAGCGATTCGAAAAGTCGCGGGCGATCAGATCAGCCACCGCCTGCATGTCCCGCTCGAACTCAGGAATGTAGGCGTTGGCGTAGATGAATGCGTCAGGAGATGGCCTTGCTGATTTCGGATTTGCCACCGCCACTGACCGTGCTCGGCTTGTGGCAGGACGTGCTGTGGGGCGAGGTGCCGATCAGGCTCCACTGGGTGCGGTCAGCCAGCCGCTGCGACATGTGGACGCGGTAGCCGTCCGGGCCCAGATAGACCTTGTCGGAGCGGATCGGGATGCTCTGCCTGCCGTGCGCGCCGGCCCACGAGACGCTCATCGTCCGTAGCGAATAGGTGGCATCGGCCGGAACCAGGACGATGTGCGACTGCTGCCGATCCAGCGCGTGACCCTCTGGCTGCAGGTCGAAGCGGTCCCGGTCGCGATAGAGCACCTCAGCCAGGGTGTGTTCCCGACTGGTGAAGTCGTTGATGAACTCCTGGCCCAAGTCGTAGGACGGGAACACCAGGGCGCCGCCGGAATGCTCTTCTTCGACGCAGCCGACCAGGTTGGCCGAATAGCTGATCTGGGTCTTCACTTCTTTCTTGCAGTAGCCGAAGTAGTTGTCGGCGATCAGCGTGACAATGACCCCGCGCTCATCCCGGGCGCATACCTTGAAGGCCTGCCCGCCGTTGTATTTCTCGGTCGGGTCGCTCCAGCACATACCGTCGCGGCGCTGCCGTTCGGTGGCCTGATCGACATGAGGCAGGCCGAGTTCCTTCTTGGTCGCCGACGTCAAATGAGGCGCCAGAATGACGCAACCGGTGGTGCCCGTCCAGGTTTCGGGGTCGAGCGACGCATCGTTCTCGGGCAGGTAGGGGTCACCGCCGTTGCCGAAGATGCTCTCCACGAAGTCGAGGTTGGCGACCAGGCCGCCGGGCACGATGAACCGGACCTCCATCCGCTTCTCCCGGGTGAAACCGTGCACGCCGGGAACCACCAGCGGCCGGAGCAGCAGCGAGGCGAAGCACTCCGCGGGGTGGCTGTCGGAGGTGAACGGCAACACCATCGAGTCGGCCGGCGCCGTGATCGCGCGCTCAAGCAGTCGGGCGAAAACGCCCTTCGGCACGGCCAGCTTGTCGTCGGGGATCGGCAGCCCGCCTTCGGCGACGTGGAAGACGCCGGCGGTGGTGCGGCGGTCGTTGGCCGGGTTGTGCAGCACGCCGTTGAGTAGCCGGTACGAACTGAGCAACGGCGAGGTGAACTTGTCGGACTTCGACGGCAGGCTCAGCGACCGGGCCAGGCCGGGGGCGTCGAGGACGAGCGTCCGGTTCGGCAACTGCGGGGCGAGGCCGGTCTCGGCCAAGTAGTCGTCGAGGAAGGTCTGGATCCGCAGGTCTGTCGCGCACAGGCGGTACTCCAGCCGCCGGGACATTTCCCGTTGCCGCGCGATGATCGGGGCCACCAAACGGGCCCCGGCGGTCTCCTCGGCACTTTCGGCCATCGGGAGATCGAGCAACGCGAGACGCAGGTTGATGGCAGAGGCCACAGATGTCGACACCATGCTCCTCAGTATTCCTACCTAGGCGGGTCAGGACGCGGCGTCTTGCCAATGTCGCATGGCTGTAACACGGGCTCGGCGTTCAATCGCAACCGGTTCAGCCCAGCCGGTCGTGCCCGTCCCGGCGGACGAAATCGGACCACGCGTCCGCCAGCCGGGCAACCGCGTCCGCAAGCAGCTCGATCGGCATCGTGAAGGGCAGCCGCAGCCAACAATCAGGGAGCGCGGTCACTCCTATCGCGGCCCCGGGGAAGACCCGGACGCCGTGCCGTCCGGCCACCTGGGTGAAGCCGGTCGCGTTCCGGGTGGGCAATCTCACCCAGAGGAACTGGCCGCCGGCGGGCACCTCGAACTCCCAGGTCGGCACCCGCTCGCGCAGCAGCGAGACCAGCAGGTCCCGACCGGGCAGGGCGGTTGCCCGACGCAACTCTCGCAGTCGGGGCAGGTCGGCCAACAGGCGTCCGGCGATCACCTGGGAGGGCAGGGCGCTGCCGAAATCGGCGAGGGTCTTGGCTTGGACCAGGCGCGGCAACAGTGCATCGGGGACGCGCATCCAGCCGACCCGCAAGCCGGCCCAATACAGCTTGGAGAGTGAGCCGATGCTGATGATCGGGGCGTCCGGGGCCAGCGCGGCGATCCGGGGCGGGGTCGTCCGGCCGAAGGACAGGTCGATCAGGGTGTCGTCCTCGATCAGGGGTACCTGGGAGCGGGCGATCACCGCCCCGATTCGCTCCCGGGCCAGGGCGGGCATCACCGAGCCGGTCGGGTTCTGAAACGTGGGGGTGAGGAAGGCCAGCCGAGGGCCGTGTTGGGCGACAGCACGCTCGAAGGCCGCGGGGACGGGCCGTCGGCGTCCACGTCGACCCCGACCAGCCGGGCGCGAGCTGCCCGCAACGCGTCGATGGCACCGAAGAAGGTGGGGGTTTCCAGGACGCAGGCATCGCCCGGCCGGAGCAGGCTGCCGATGGCCAGGGAGATTCCCTGCTGGGCGCCGTTGGTGATCAGCACCTGATCGGGACGGGTGGGCAACCCTTCGTCGCTGTAGTGCTGAGCCAGTTGCTCGCGCAGCAGCGGCAGCCCGAGTGGGTGATACACGTGATCGCCGAACGCGTCGGCGGCAGCGGCCACCAGCTCAGCGGTCTGGGCCTCGTCCAGTCGCGGCACGGCGATGGTGAAGTCGAGTTCGCCGTCGCCGCCGATGGTGGGGGTGCGCAGCGCCAGCACCCGCGGACGCCGCGGCGCGGTGGCGGCCACCCGGGTGCCGCTGCCGCGGCGGCGCTCGATCCACCCCTCGGCGGCCAGGTGGTCGTAGGCGGCGACCACGGTGGAACGGGAGACACCGAGCAGGGAGGCCATGCTGCGCTCGGCCGGGAGCGGGTGCCGAGCGGCCAGGCGTCCGCTGCCGATCGCCGAACGGACGGCCTCCGCCAGGCGCTGAAAACGCGGCCCGGGCAGCGACAGCCAGTCACCCAGGACCGAACTCCAGATCGTCACATCCACCATGAAACGGACGATAACAGGCCACTTGCACCCAGAACCAGTCCAATCAAGGGTCCACTGCCCCTGTTCGAGCAGGCCAATCCTGGAAAACATAGCCGCTATGCGACGAGTCAAACGCGACTGCACCCCCGCGGCAGTCCTGGCCGGGATGGTCTCGGTCATCATCGGTTGGGCCGGCCCCAACGTGCTGATCTACAGCGTGCAGCAGGCCGGCGGGCTCACTTTCGGTCAAGCCATGTCGTGGTTGTGGGGTCATGCGATCTTCACCGGGCTGGCCGGGCTGTACCTGAGCCTGCGCACCCGGATGCCGCTGCTGAGCACCTGGTCCACCCCGGGGATCGCTTTCCTGGTGTTGGCGCTGCCGGGCATCCCGTTCGCTGAGGCGGTCGGAGCCTTTCTCACCTCGGCGGTGCTGGTGCTGCTGGTCGGCTTCATCGGCCCACTCTTCAGGGCCTTGCAGCGGCTGCCCGCGCACTTGGCCGCCGCCCTCAACGCGGCGATTCTGCTGCCGTTCGCCTTCCGCGCGATCGGCGCCCTCAACGACTTGCCGCTCGTTGTCGGCGCCATGATGCTCACCTACCTGGTGATGCGGCGCCTCGCCCCGACCTGGGCGGTCGCTGCGGTGCTCGTGGTGGCGATCGTGGCCAGTGCGGCGACCGGCTCGTGGCACCCGGTGCCGGTGCCGATCGAGCTGACCGTGCCGGAACTGATCGTGCCCGCCTTCAGCCTGCGAGCGACCATCTCGTTGGCGATCCCGCTCACCCTGTTGGCCTTCACCGGCCAGTTCCTGCCCGGTTTCGGGGTGTTGCGGGCCAACGGCTACCAGCCCGACATGGGACGGGTGCTCCGGGTCTGCGGCCTGGTCAGCATCCCCGCCGCGCTGGTGGGTTGCCACAACCTGACCTTGGCGGCGCTGTTGGCCAACGTGGTCTCCGGCCCCGAGGTCGCCCCTGAGCGGGAGAAGCGTTACACGGCCGCGGTCTGGGCCTCCATCTTCGGGATCGCGGTCGGGCTGTTCTCGGGCACCGTACTGACTGCGCTGGGGGTGCTGCCGCCGGCCGCGGTGGCGGCCCTGGCCGGGCTGGCGCTGCTGGCCGCGCTGAGTCAGAGCCTGGTCACCGCGTTCACGCCGGTCGGTGAGGTCAAACCCCTGGCGCCGGCGATCATCATCGCGGTCACGCTGTCGGGGATCATGCCGTTCGGCATCGGCAGCGCGTTCTGGGGGATCGTGGCCGGCCTGGCGATTCATGCGCTGGACGGCGTCCGCCGTCCGAGTCGATCAGCGCGGCAATCCGGACTCAGCAGTATTGCCACCGCCGGGAGATAGCGCAGACGTCTCTACACGGGTGAGCCTCGCCAACCAAGGAGCACCCATCATGAAATGCCGCAAGAACGTGGCCGACCTCACTTCGGCTGAGAAAGCAGAGCTGGTTCAGGCCTTCCTCGACCTGAAGGACCCGGTCAAGTCACCCAGCAAGATCCCCGCCGCCGCCACCCGGGTCACGAACGGCGGTGGAACCCCGAACCGCTACGACGACTACGTCTGGCTGCACAACACGGTGAGCGTCGGCGCCCACCGCGGCCCCGCCTTCGGCCCGTGGCACCGCGAGTTCCTGCACCAATTCGAGTTCGACCTGCAACAGGTCAGCGGGAATCCGCACCTCACCCTCCCGTACTGGGATTGGACGAGTGCCCGCACCTCGGCACATCCCGGCTGGCCGTTCACCAACGACCTCCTCGGCGGGTTCGGCAGCGCCGGCCCTGGGGCGACCACCGGGATCGTCACCTCCGGGCCGTTCGCCAACTCCGCCACGTGGCGAATGAACATCCGACGCGCGACGGACAGCGACCTCACGCTGAAACGCTCGAACGGCATCCCGGACGGCACCGAACTGCCGACCCGCGACGACGCCCGGCTCGGCCTGGGGGTCGGCGTCGCGCCAGGCGACACCTGGCCCAGCACCTACGACGGCGTGCCCTGGAACGACTACAACGTCACCCCGACGTCGGCCCAGGTACTGGCCTCGTTCCGCAAGTATCTGGAGCGGGTGCTGCACGACTTCGTCCACGTCTGGATCGGTGGCGCCTGGGAGTTCACCCCGCAAGGCAACCCCGGCGACGGCGGCCACATGACTTTCCCGGCCGTGGCGGTGAACGACCCGGTGTTCTGGTTCCACCACTGCAACGTCGATCGGCTGTGGTCGATCTGGCAGCGCAAGTCCGGCACTCCGGGATACCTCCCGCAGGTGGCCGCCACCGCCGAAGCCGGGCACAACGGCGATGACGTGATGGCCAGTTTCGCAACCCCGTCGTGGTTCAACGCTCCCCAGTTCGAGCGACCCAACGACAACCAGGACCATCACGACCAGGGTTACTGGTATCACACCGACCTTCCGGAGTTGACGCTGGATACACCCTCGGTGACCTTCGGCTCGGTGCCGGAACTGCTGACCACCTACCAGCCGGTGCTCTTCACTGTGCGGACGTGCCAGCCGGTGCGGTTCGCGTTGACCGGGGTGACCGGCACCAACTTCGGGATCCCCGCCGGTCAGGGGATCGTCGTGGTGGACCACGACGACGACTCCGACACGGTGACGGCGCGCGTCTACGTCCAGTTCCAGGCGAACGGCGCGGTGGGCGTGCCTCAGGCAGGCTCCGCCACGATCCGCGCCTACCTCATCGACTCCGACGGGTTCGACGCCGCGCAACCCCGGCGACCAGTTCACCCTGAACACCTGGACGGTCAACCTGTCGGCAACCCCGGTCACCCGGCCGCGGGCAGCGGTGTCGCTGGTCCTGGACCGGTCGGGCTCCATGTGGGCGGCCGCCGGGGTGGCCGGCACCAGACACGACCTGCTGAAGGAGTCCCTGGCGGTGGTACGCGATGTGATGCGCCCGATCGACGGGGTGGGCGCGGTCACCTTCGACGACCACACCACAGTGCTGGACGGGATCACCCAGATGGGCTCGGCGCCGACCACACCCGGCTCCGGCCGGGACCTGCTGGAGTCGGCGATCGCCTCGGCCGACCTCGTCCCTCGGGGTATGACCGGGATCGGGCAGGGCATGATCGACGGCGCGGCGATTCTCGACGCCGAACGGACGACCGTCGGCACCCCCTACCAGCAGTTCGCGCTCTGCGTGATGACCGACGGCAACCAGAACCAGACCCCCGACGTGACCGACCCGACGGTCACCACCGCGATCGCTCCGTACGCGGGCGAGCTGTACGCGATCGGGCTGGGGGATGCGGGCGGGGTCAGCGACGCCGTCCTCACCTCGATCTCGAAGTACATGCTGATCACAGGGGACGTCACCGCTGCCGAACGCCGCTTCCGGCTGACGAAGTACTTCATCCAGATCCTGGCCGGGATCACCCGCACCGCGATCGTCGTCGATCCTGACGGTGACCTCGCGATCGGCACGGAGCATCGGATCCCGTTCGCTCTCGGTGCGCAGGATCATCAGGTCGACGTGATCGTGCTGTCACCGCTGGCCCCGCTGCTGGAGGTCGTCCTGGAAGCCCCGGACGGCACCTTGGTGGACGCGTCCCTGGGCCTGCCCACGGTCGAGCACCAGCAGAACCTCGACGACGTCCTGTACCGGCTCACCCTGCCGCTGGATCCCAAGATCGCCGTCGAGGGGGAGTGGACGGCCGTACTTCGGCTGCCCAAGGACGCGCTGGACAAGTTCGAGGGCCGGGAGGATCTGCAAGCGCGCTTCAGCCAGCTCCGTCAGACCGGGACGCTGCCGTACAGCCTGATCGTGCAGAGCTACTCCGACGTGCACCTGGAGGCCGAGATCCGACCGACCCTGTGCCTGGCCGGCGACAAGCTGGAGTTCCTGGCCAGCCTGGTCGCCTTCGGCCAGCCGTTCACCGGCCGGGCCCGGGTGACGGCCAGGGTGATCGAGCCCAGCGGGATCGAAACCCTGGTCCCGCTCGATCCGCAAGGCGATGGCCACTACGCCGGCGTCCTGGCAACCTCGGAGCCCGGGGTGTATGTGGTCAGGTTCCTGGCCATGGGTCGTGGCCGGGGGGTCAGTCGCTTCCAGCGCGAAGAGCTGCGGACGGCGGTCGCCTACAAGGGCGAGATCCCCACGTCCGAGGGCACGTCGGAGGACGACAAGACTCGGGAGGGTGACAACCAGCGGCGCGATTGGCGCCAGAAGGAGAGGAATCCGATGGGCGAACTGCATCACGAACCCCGCCGCAAGCCGCGGCCCGAGGACTTCGGGCTGCTGGTGCAACCCGACGTTGAGCCGGTCCCCCTGCACGATCACCCCGGCGAGGGCGTCGATCACCGCTTGGACGGAGCGGTCGAGGCGGACGCTCACGACGAGCATGCCGACCACGACGCCATGTTCTTCCGGGCCTGGCGCCGCACCGAGGCAGGCGACATCGTCGAACTCGAGCCCGGCCAGATCAAGCGGGACACCAGCGGCTTCCAGGACGGGCGCGACCCCGGCATCGGTCCTGACCCGACGAACCTGAACCGGCCGAAGCCGGAGATCGAGGAGCACCCCGAAGGCGGTCACCCCCACTGAGCTGAGCCGTCGCCGACCGCCCGCCTGAGCACGCTCAGGCGGGCGCGGTGGTCGCGGCGCTATGTTCCTGCGCTGCGAGGGTCGCCGCCTGCGTCATCAGCGCGGCCGTGGCCCGCCTGGCCAGCGAGACAGCCTGGGACGCGATCCCGGTGCTGGCGCGCCGGGCCAGGTCGACTGCTGCCGTCGGGTCCAGAAGGTAGGCCTGCGCCAGCATCTGCGCGATCAGCGGTGCCTCGGTGAGCGAGTTCTGCTCGAACCCCACCCACTGCCGCGACGTCCAGCGGTGAATCCGGCCGGAGGAACAACGGATACTGAGGCAACCGGGGCGCCTGGTCGAGCGAGGGAGTCAGCAAACGTTGGGCCAGCCACACCCGGTCGTTGTTGTAGTCCACCCCCAGGATCCCGAATGCTCGGGCGAAGTCGAAGCAGTGCCGGTCGGGCTGGTCGAGGAGGCCATGTGCCACCACGAACTCGAAGAGTCCGCTCGAGCCGAGCACCCCGTCGCCGTCGAGATCAACATCGTGGAGGCGCAGCCCGTTTGCGACCGCGACGTAACAGTCGGCCGGAACCCGGACGGCCAGCCAATGGTGCGCGGAACCGATCTCGAAGTACCAGCATTCGGTGACGTCCCCGAGCAGGACGCCGTTCGGTTCGCTGGCGCCGAAACGCTCGACGTAGGAGCCGAGGAGTTGGACCGCATGCCGGGCGGAGTCGGCCTGAGGAAGGATCAGCGTCGGGATCACCGACTCGGCGACCCCGACGGCCGGGAAGGGGTCCGCCGCGCTGGCTGCCGGGTTGGTCGTCATCGAGTTCGTCGCCGAGATGGCCACGTTCCGCTGGTTGATTCCCCGCTCCTCGAACAAGAAGTGGTCGCCGATCCCCGAGGGAGCCTCGCTCGCCCCGGCTGCGTCCGGCATGGCGGAATAGCTGTAGCCGGTGGCCGGAGCAGGAACACTCAGCCCGTTGCCCAGGGTCCACATTCCACCGGCGACCGCGGGGGTGGCGGGCACCAGATACTCGGGCACCGGACGCTGCACGAGGTACTTGTCCCAGTTGTCCCGGGTGAAGTCCTCATTGCGGGAGATCAGGACGACACCTCCCACGGTGGCCTCGCGGCCCGCCATCACGCTGGTGCACATGCGTTCGCCCTCCTCCGCGGAAGCCTCAGGCCATCTGTTGGCTGCGCAGCCAGTCGTCGACCACCTGGCGTGGCACCTCATGGGTGCGGCAGTGCAAGGCGTCCGTGCCCAACCAGGGGGTGTCCGGTTTGGGCGGGATGCCCACCACGGTGTAACCGGGCAGCGCGGAGCGATAGGCCTCGAGGGCGGCTTGGTCAGCTGCCTCGTGGATTCCGCCGGCGACCGGGACGTACACGTGATCGTTCAGGATCAAGCTGTTCGTGTAGGCCGCCGTGGTCGCTGCCGGCGGGCTCGCCTGCGGCAGGTAGACGTCTGGGCACATCACGCGGGTCACGGCGAAGCCCTCCGCGGTAAACGTGTCCGAAATGGCGGCGAAGGCCTTGCTGATCGCAGGGTCCTGGGAATCAGCGATGAGAACCTTGCGGTCACCCAGGAATTTCCCCCAGCAGTCGACGTGACCGATATAGGTGCCGGTGGGGTCGGAGAGGACGTGGTACGTGTTCGCCCCCATGAAGCGGTTCAATTGTTCCAGCACGTAGGTCATTCGTTCGGCGATAACGTCCGCTGACGGGTTGGTGGACTCGTCCCGGGAGCCGACCGGGAGCTCATTCTGCAGGGCCACCAAATAGGACGAGGCGATGATGCCGTCGCTGGTCGCCATGAAGTTCCCACCAACCTCCAGCAGGCCCGTGCAATACCAGGTGTGCGGGGGAATCTGGGGGAGCTTGTTGCGGTGCCAACGGGCCGCGTTCCACGCCCGAATGGGTGCATTCAGGAAGTCGGAGAATTTGACCGCGGCGGCGTCGTCATTCGGCCTGAAGATTCCTAGGCCCTCACGGGGAGTGACGTGCTCGGCCCCGCCCACGAGACCGACGGAGCCGCCACCCAGGCTGGTGTAGATGTGCTTGGCGATCCCGAAATGCCCGGTGTGCTGATTTTTGACCCACCACGGCCCGTAGTCGCGCGTCCAATACGTGTCCGTGTCCCAGGGCACCACATGCACCAAGTCGGGGTCGAAGGTGAGGTCGAGCTCGGCGGCGACTCGGGCGAAGCGGGTCAACAGACCGGGCAGCACGTCGGGAGCATCGCAGAGAATGAAAATGCGAACCGGGTGGTCGGTATCCGCCTGCTGCATCCGAATGATCAGCTCATCGGGGATGCCGAAGTCGCGCGGAGTCGCAGGGGCCAGTTGGATGTGGGCCGCTGGCCGCGGGATGCTGCCCGGGTAGGCGATCAGGACACCCCCGGAGTCGGCGTACTCGGGGATCGGCAGCAACGGTGTCGGTGTGGTGTTGCAGTAGATCGCTGAGGCGGGTGGTTGCAGGGGATGCCCCGTCTGCGACTCGAACAGGGCCGACAACGACTCCGGGCTGGGGCGGGCAACCCGGTGATTCGCGCTGTTCATGACGTCACCACCGTTGCGATGCAGGAGTTGATCGGGATGTTGCTCGAGTTCAGCCCGGGGGTCTGGCCGTGCAGGTCGAAGGTCAGGCTCACCCCTGGACGGAACAGCAGGCAGTGGGTGGACCCGCCGAAGTGGAACATGCCGAGTTGGTCGCCCTTGGTCACGTGTTGCCCCTCGTAGACGGTGATGTCACAGGTGGAGACCTCGGCCATGCCGATCGGGACCACGCAGATCAGGCCGATCGCCGGGTTGTCGGCCTCGATGAAGATGATCGCCCGGGCAGCCACTTCGGCGATGTAGCCCTGGGAATCGTTTGGCCCGGAGGGGTCGTAGCCCTCGGCCGGCGTTTCGGAGTAATAGGTGCCCTCCTGCACGTAGGCCTTGATGATCGTGCCGTCCACCGGCGAGTGCCAGCGGTGGTAGCTCATCGCGCTCAGGAACGCCTGGTAGATCGTGCCGCCGACGAACTGCGGGGCCAGCGAATCGTTGGCGAGCAGGTGCGCCACCGAGTAGGGCTGCCCCTTGATCCAGAATCGCGAGTGCTCCGCCACGTTCTCGCTCACTCGGTACGGCGCCGACTCGCAGGCGTTCACGACCACGTTCGGGTCCCCCGGGGAGGCGATCGGACGGACTCCGTCCCGGAACTGGCGGGTGAAGAAGTCGTCCCAGGACGTGAAGCCGTAGTGCGGCGCCTGGGGGTCACAGACGAAGTCCTCGCCGAGGTTGCCGAGCTTCTTCAACGCGTCCGCCCCGAACCATCCAGTCGGGGAGTCGATCAGGACGGCGGTGGAGTCGGCAGAGGTGAGGAAGGTGCCCCAGGCATTCAACATGTTCTTGAAGTGATGGTTTGCCTTTTTGTTGAGGAAGGCGGCATACCCGGCGTGGGTTCCCATGGACCAGTCAAGGATTGCGTTGATCGGGAACCCGACCAGTCCGGTGTCGTTGTATTCGGGGGCGTGGGTCATCACGTGGTTGAAGAGGTCGAAGAGGTGATCGATCGTGCGCACTTGCGGGTCGTGCGTCGGTGTCTTCCTGAAAGGAACCTGGGTCAACATCGTCGAGAAGAGCATGTAGAGCTCAGCGTCCGCTTCGACGGCTTCCTTGAATTGGGCAACCACGGGCAGGAGGGGGACTTCGCCCTGTGCCTCGACTTTGCTGATGAGTTCGGAGAGCCATTGCCCGAGGAATTCTTGATCAGCCGGCAACCATTCGCCTACGCGATAAGGGGCAGGAAGTGCAGTGGGGTGCATGGGTCGACCCTAGGTCACCTTGTGTGACGGCGTAAAGACCTCACTCGTGCCCCAATCGGTCGGGCAATCTGATGAGGATTGTGAATAGCGAGCCTAGGATTGAGTTGGCTTGGCGAACATCCGGTCTTGCGCCGCGGGCGGGGGGGGGGGGCGGAAGGGGGGGGGGGGGGCGGGGCGCCGGCACCCCGCCGCCGCCGCGCCCGGCGGGGGGGGGGGGGGGGGGGGGGGGGGGGGGGGGGGGGGGCGGGCGCCGGTTGACCCGGCCACCGAAAGCGGCGGAGGTTGGGCGCCCGCTGCCGCCATGGCGAAACACGTGCTCACGGCCATTGGCGACGACCGGACGGGTCTCGTGGCTGCGTTAGCGGGAATCGTCACTGACCATGATGGCAACTGGCTGGAGAGTCAGATGGCTCGCCTTGCCGGAAAATTCACCGGCGTGGTGTTGGTAGACATTCCCGACGAGCGCCTGCCCGCCTTCCTCAGCGCCCTGGCCGACCTGGACCGGCAAGGCATCCTCACGGTCACCGCCACCAAGATCGACGATGCTGCGACGGCCGAACCGGGCGCGACGCTGGCGCTCTACCTGGTCGGTCACGATCGGCCCGGCATCGTCCATCAGGTCACCCGCGTGCTCGCCGGCCACGGCGTGATGATCGAGGAACTCTCCTCCAGTGTCAGCGAAGCTCCCATGGCCGGCGGGTTGCTCTTCCAGGCGACCGCCTCCTTACGCGCGCCGAAGGGCGTCAGCGCCGACGAGCTCCGAACCGCGCTGGAGGGGCTGGCCAACGAGCTGATGGTCGACCTCGAGATCTCCCACCAACACGACTGAGGCTTCAACAGGCGCAGAACGTTCAGCGGGCACAATCAAGGCATGAAGTTCGGACGCCTTGCCACCCTGGCCGTGACCCTGCTGATCACCGGCTGCGCCACCACTCCGCCGAGCGAGGTGACCTCAGTGACACCGACGCCGAGCGTGAGCCCCACCCTGATCGCCATCCCCACCGTGTCGGTTACCCCGTCGGCCACCGTGACTCCCACCCAGGAACTGCGGGTGCTCCTCACCGGGAAGGGCGTCGGCTCGCACCGCTTCGGTGCCGCCGAGGACGACGTGGAGGGCACCCTGACAGCCGCCCTCGGACAACCGGACGACATCTTCCAGGGCGTCGCGTGCGAGTTGGATTCCGACAGCCCGTACGGCCGCCAACTCGCCTACGGCAGCACCTATCTGGTCTTCGAAAGCGCTCCCCGCAAGGGGAAACAAGCCCCGCGGAAGTTGACGCTGTGGTCCTCGAAGCTCGACGCGCCGCTCATCTCCCCACTGGCCTACGACCCCGAGCTCCCGGCGGAGCCGACCTTCGCCCAACTGACGTCGCTCTACCCGAAGGGCAAGCTGACCGAGATCGAGCTGGGGGGTCCGTCGATCTGGCGCTTCACCACCCCCAGCGGCGTCTGGTACCGCGGCGAGTCGAAGACCGCGCCCGACACCATCGGCGCCGGCACCGAGCGTCCCTGCGAGTAGGTCGCGGCCGCTCTCCTGGCCCGTGGGATCATAGGGTCATGGCTCCTGGAACGCTGGTCGACGGCCGTTACCGCCTCGATGCCGAGGTCGGGCACGGTGGCATGGGCCGGGTCTGGCGGGCCTGGGACACCCGGCTCGACCGCGAAGTTGCGGTCAAGACGGTCGATCTGAGTGCTTCGACCGATCCGTCCACCGGCCCCCGTTTCCAGCGCGAGATCCTGGCCACGGCGCGGCTGAACGTCCCCAGCGTGGTCACGATCTTCGACGGCGGGGTGGACGGCCACACCGCCTTCCTGGTGATGGAGTACCTGAACGGGCACACGGTGGCGCAACTCGTCCGCGACTCCGGGCCGTTGGCGGTTCCCCGGGTGCTCGAGATCGCGCTCCCGGTGGCGACCGGACTGGTTGCCGCCCATGCGACGGGCTTGGTGCATCGCGACATCAAGCCGGCGAACGTGATGATCACCGGCAACTCGGTGAAGCTGCTCGACTTCGGTATCGCCCAACTCGCCCAAGACATCGGCGCCGGCATGACCGCCACCGCCACCACCATCGGCACCGCGGACTACATGTCCCCCGAGCAAGCGGCGGGGCAGCGGGTCGGTCCGCCGACCGACCTCTACGCGCTGGGCTGCCTGATCACCTTCATGATCACCGGACGGGCACCGTTCGCCGGCGAGAGTGCGGTCGCGATCGCCACCCAGCAGTTGAACGCCATCCCGCCGCGCCTGGACGAACGCCGCGCCGGAGTGCCCGGCGCCCTGACCGAGTTGGTCGGACGCCTGCTGTCGAAGGACCCGAACGCTCGTCCGGATGCGGCCGGCACGGTGGCTGCCCTGGCCGCGATTCAAGCTCAGCCCTACGCGCCGTTGACCCTGCCACTGGCCACCGTGGTGCAACCCGCGGCCACTGCAGTCCTCCCCGCCGGCATGCCGCAGACCCGCGCGTTCCCGGTGGCGGCTAGGTCTACCCCGCCACTGCCCGCCAGGCAGCCCGGACGCGGCTGGATCGCGGGCACGCTGGTTGCTGCCATGGCGGCGCTCGTGCTCGGGGGAGTGGCCTTCGCCCTGACCACCCGAACCTTGGCCAGCCTGCCCGCCAACACCCCGAGCGCTTCCCCGTCCCGAACTCCGGCGGCGTCCACCACGACGAAGAGGCCGACCGCCTCGGCCACCGCGACCAAGAGCGCCTCAGTCACCCCGCAGAAGGTCATGCTCGATGGTGCGCTGGCGGCCGTCCGGGCGGCCCTGGACTCGCTTCCGGCCAGCAACGCGACCGGCCGGCGGGTCAAGGCACAGCTGCTGAAGAGCTGGGACGCGACCGCGAAGCGGATCAAAGCCGGCACGAACCCGCAGAAACAACTGGACAACTTCGGCAAGCTGGTGGAGGCGGCTGCCGACAACGGTTTCATCGGCCCGCTTCAAGCCCAGGGGATTCGGACGGCGCTCAGCCTGGTCGGGCAGCTGGTCTAGCGCCTCAACGGGCCAGTCGGGCCAGGAACAGGGCCTCGGCCAAGCAGGCCTTGCCGAAGTCGTCCAGGCGCAGCGACTCGTCCGCGCCGTGCATCCGGGAGTCGGGGTCGCACACCCCGGTGACCAGGATGCTCGCCTCGGGGAACGCCGTCTGGAAGTCGGCCACCATCGGGATCGACCCGCCCTGCCCGACGAAGACCGGGGCCACGCCGAAGCCGTCGCTGAAAGCGGCCAGCGCCGCCGCTGCCACCGGCCCCTCGAAGGGCACCACGGCAGGCTCGCCGGCGCTGCCGTCGGTCACCCGGACGTGTGCTCCCCAGGAGACGTTTGCCTCCAGGTGCGCCCGGAGCGCCCGCATGGCGGAGGCGGACGTGTCGCCGGGGGCCAACCGGACGCTGATCTTGGCTTGGGCGGACGGTGCCAAGGTGTTCGAGGCCTGCGCCACCGACGTGGCATCGATGGCCAGCACGGTCACGCTGGGCTTGGTCCAGATCTGGTCGGTGGCCGGGCCCCTGCCCAGGTACTGCACGCCGGGCAGCACCCCGGTCTCCTGAGCCAGGCGCTCAGGCGGGTACTCCAACGCGGGGCCTCTCCCCGAGACCAACCCGGCGATCGCGACGTCGCCGCGTTCGTCGTGCAGGGTCGCCAACAGCCGACACAGGACGGTCAGCGCGTCCGGCACGATCCCGCCGTACTGGCCCGAGTGCAGCGCGTGATCCAACGTGGACACCTCGACCACACAGTCGATCAAGCCGCGCAGGGTGGTGGTGAAGGCAGGGACTCCGGCCGCCCAATTCACCGAATCGGCGATCACGAACACGTCGGCGGCAAGCGAGGCGGCATTCTGGGCAAGCAGCGCGGCCAGGCTCGGCGAGCCGATCTCCTCCTCGCCTTCGACGAACAGGGTGATCCCGACCGGCGGCGTCCCGGCGAAGGCGCGCAGCGCGGCCAGATGGACGGCCAGCCCACCCTTGTCGTCGGCCACGCCGCGGCCGAACCAGCGGCCGTCGCGCTGGTCCACCTCGAACGGGTCGGACGACCACTGGCTCAGCTCGCCGGTCGGCTGCACGTCGTAGTGGGCGTACAGGCAGACCATCGGCTGACCGGGAACCTCGCGGCGGGCGATGATGGCGGGTTTGCCGTCGGCCGAGACCGTCCGCACCTCCAGCCCCAACTCGCCGGCCAGCCGGGCCACCTCGGCGGCGCAACGCAGCAGGTCGGCGTCGTGGGCCGGGTCGGCACTGACCGAGGGGATCCGGACCAGGGCGGCGAGATCGTCCAGCACACCGGGGAGCACCCCGAGCACAGCTTCCTTGAGGGCGTCCATAGGGGTCAGCTTAGAGCTGGCGGACCAGCGCTCCGTCGACCTCGGCGAAGCCCACCCCGCGGAGGTAGTCGCCACCGTGGGTGCCCAACATCGGCAGGATGACCCGAGTGATTCCAGCGTCCCGCAGGACCTTCGCGCCGGGCCCCTCGTAGAGCCACTGACCGATCCGGGAATCGCGGTAGGCCGACATCACGTAATCGAGGTTGAGCAGCAGAGTGTTCCCCTCCTGCTTTCCGGCCAGGGCTCCGGCAGGCAAGCCGTCGCGGACCAGCAGCAGCACGAAGTCGCCCTGGTGTACCCCGGCGAAGGCCGGCCAGGTCCGGCGGATGTCGGGGTGGTGGGAGCGCAGAAAGTCGACCAGGAACGGCGCGTCGGCGGCGATCGGGACCGCCCCAAGGTCGCGATTGGGGCGAAACTCCTTGGCCAGGAACCACACGTTCAGCGCGGCTACCGCCACGTTGGTGATAATGATCGGCACCGAAGGCAGCATCAACCCGTAGCTGACGAAGATCGCCGAGCCGATCAGGGACACCACCCGCAGCCGCACCACCGACGTCATCGCCAGCGAGACCACGACCAGGCCCGAGGCGAGATAGCCGACCAACTCCACGAGATTCACCCGCCCATGGTAGGGACTCGGGCAGGATGAGGTGATGACCGTCCCTGAGATCGATGTCACCCATCTCCCCGATGACGCCGTGCTGCTCGACGTCCGTGAACCCGCCGAATGGGCCGCAGGGCGGGCGCCGCACGCCGTGCTGGTGCCCCTGGGCGAGATCGCGGACCGGCTCGGAGAGCTGCCGACGACCGGGGGAACGATCCCGGTGATCTGCCGGGTGGGCGTCCGGTCGGCTCGGGTCACGGCGTTCCTGCTGGCCCAGGGCTTCGAGGCGGTGAACGTGGCCGGCGGCATGCAGTCCTGGGCTGCGGCCGGTAAGCCGATGCTCGCCGACGAAGGCGAGCCAGCGGTGATCTGACCCGCTTGCAGCATGATGGATCCCATGACTCTCGACCAGACCAACCCGTTCGCCGCGCCGTCGACGCTGCCGTACGAGCTGAGCCCGTTTGCCCGCATCCTTCCCGAGCACTACCTGCCCGCCTTCGAGGCCGGGATCGCCGAGAAGTTGGCCGAGTTGAAAGCGTTGGCGACGGATCCGGAACCGCCGACCGAAGAGAACGTGATCGGCGCCTGGGAACGTTCAGGGCAGCTTCTCGGACGAGTGCTGGCCGCCTTCTACTCCAAGCAGCCCGCCGACACCGATGACGAGTTGGACGCCATCGACGCCGCGGCCGCGCCGATGCTGGCCGCGCTGGCGGATGCGGTGAACCTGGATCGCGGGCTGTACCAGCGGCTTATCGCCTTGAAGGGCCGGGTAGATGCCGGCGAGGTGACGTTGGACCCCCCGGCCAGCTATTGGCTGAGTGAATCGATCAAGGGCTTCGAACGCTCCGGGGTGAATCTGGGGGAGGCCGACCAGACCCGGCTGAAGGAGCTGAACGCCCGGATCGCCGAGCTGCAGACCAGCTTCGGACGGGTGAACCGCTCCGGTTCGGTGGCCGCCGCCGTGATCGTGGACGATGCCGCCGAGTTGGACGGACTCTCCGCCTCGGGGATCGCCGGCTGCGCCGAGGCGGCCATCGCCGCCGGGCATCCGGGGCGCTACCTGATCAAAATCGACAACACCACCGAGCAGCGCACCCTGAGTTCGCTGACCAACCGCGACCTGCGCCGACGGATCCACCTGGCTGCCGTCGGACGGGGATGGGGCGGCGACTTCGACACACGTCCGTTCGCGATCGAGTTGGCCCGGGCGCGGGCTGAGCGGGCCACCCTGCTCGGCTTCGCTCATCACGCCGACTACGTCGCCTCCAACGCTTGCGCCCGCACGTCGGCGGCGGTGAACGAGATGCTGGGCAGGCTCGGACCGGCGGCGGCCGCCAATGCCGGACGGGAGGCGGCCGAGCTCGTCCCGTTGTTGCGGCAAACCTACCCAGAGGCGAGGTTGGAGCCCTGGGACTGGGAGTTCTTGGCCGAGCGGTTGCGTGAGGAGCGCTATCAGCTCGATGCCACCCTGCTCCGGCCCTACCTGGAGTTGGAGCGGGTGCTCCAGCAGGGGGTCTTCTTCGCCGCGACCGCTCTGTTCGGCATCACCTTCTCCGAACGCCTTGACCTGGTCGGTTGGAACCCCGAATGCCGGATCTTCGAGGTCAGCGAGGCCGATGGGAGCCCGCTGGGGCTGTTCGTGGCCGACTTCTACACCCGTCCGGGCAAGCAGGGCGGCGCCTGGATGAACAACATCATCGATCAGAACCATCAGCTCGACGAGTTGGCGGTGGTGACGAACACGCTGAACCTGGTCAAGCCGCCGGCCGGGGAACCCACCCTGATCGACTGGGACGATGTGATCACCTTGTTCCACGAGTTCGGCCACGCGCTGCACGGGCTGCTCTCCGACGTCCGCTACCGCTCCCAGTCCGGCACCAGCACGCCGCGCGACTTCGTCGAGTTCCCCTCCCAGGTGAACGAGATGTGGGCCTTCGATCCGGGTGTGCTGGCCTCGTTCGCGGTGCACTACGAGACCGGCGAACCGATGCCGAGAGAGTGGATCGAGACCATGGTGGCCTCGCAGAACTTCCAGCAGGGCTACAAGTCCACCCAGCTCCTGGCGGCGATGATCCTGGATCAGGCCTGGCACACCACGCCGCTGGCGGAGCTACCCACCGACGTGGAGCAGGTGGAGGCCTTCGAAGCCGACGCCCTGACCCGGGCCGGGGTCAACTACCCGCTGGTCCCGACCCGCTACCGCAGCACCTACTTCGCGCACATCTTCGAAGGCGGCTACGCGGCGGGGTACTACTCCTACATCTGGTCCGAAGTGCTCGACGCCGACACCGCAGCCTGGTTCCGGTCCCGCGGTGGCCTGACCAGCGAGAACGGCGAGCATTACCGCCGTCGGCTGCTCGCGGTCGGTGGCTCCGTGGACGCGATGGAGGCCTATCGGGACTTCCGTGGCGCCGATCCAGACCTGACCCACCTGCTGGTGCGTCGCGGGCTGACCGTCTGAGGCGGCTCAGCGGCTCTCGAGAGCGGCCAATCGCTGCTCGATCAGCTGCTTCAGCTGACCTGCGTCGTTGGGGATCCCGGTGACCTGCCGAGGGAGATCTTCGATCCCCTCGAAGGCCGCCGGGCGAACCGGCTGAATGCCCAGTGCCTCGACGATGGTGGCCGAGAACTTCACCGGCAGTGCGGTTTCGGTGACCAGCATCGGGATCCGGGACGGGCGTAGTGGCGACCCACCTTCACCGCATCGGCGGTGTGCGGATCGAGCACGTAGCCGTCATGATCGGCCACCTGAGCGATCGTGGCCAACCGGTCGGCATGGCTGGAGGAGCCGCTGACGATGCCGTAACGCTGGGCGATGGCGGCGAACTCAGGGGTTCCGGAGAGATCGACCGCCCCGCTGCCGGGCAGGTCAGCGGCGAAGATCGAGCGGACGCGAGCCCCGTCCCGTCCGAACAGGTCGAAGATGAAGCGCTCAAAGTTGCTGGCCTTGGAGATGTCCATCGACGGGCTGGAGGTCTCCTCGGCTGAGGATCGCACCCGGTAGACGCCGGTGCGGAAGAACTCGTCCAACACGTTGTTCTCGTTGGTGGCCAGGACGAGTTGCCCCAGCGGCAGGCCCATCTGACGGGCGATGTGGGCGGCGCAGATGTTGCCGAAGTTGCCGGTGGGAACGCTGACGTCGATCACGCCGCCGGTCTCAGCGGTCACCCGCAGGTAGCCGACCACGTAGTAGACCACCTGGGCGACGACGCGGGCCCAGTTGATCGAGTTGACCGCACCCAGGGAGTGCCGGACCTTGAAGGACGCATCCGCGTTGACCTCCTTGACCAGATCCTGGCAGTCGTCGAACACGCCGTCGACGGCCAGATTCACGATCCGCGGGTCGTTCAGGGAGAACATCTGGGCCTGCTGGAAGGGGCTCATCCGGCCTTGGGGAGACAGCATGAACACGGTGATGCCGTGGCGTCCGAGCATCGCGTACTCGGCGGCGCTGCCGGTGTCACCGCTGGTGGCGCCCAGAATGTTGAGCACCTGCCCGCGGCGGGACAGCTCGTACTCGAACAGCTGGCCGAGCAGCTGCATCGCCATGTCTTTGAAGGCGGCGGTCGGCCCGTTGGAGAGGTGGGCCAGCCATAAGCCGCCCTCCATCTCGGTCACCGGCACCACCGGATCCCCGAACACCTCGGTGGCGTAGGCCCGCTCGCAGATCCCGCGCAGGTCGGCTTCAGGAATGTCGTCGGCGAACAACCGCAGTACCTCGAAGGCCACCGCCGCATAGCCGTGCTCGGTCAGCAGCGTCCGCCAAACCTCAAGGGTGTGGGGGTCGATCGACGGATACTGCAGCGGCATGTACAGCCCGCCGTCCGGAGCCAGCCCCTGGAGCAAGATGTCGCAGAAGGGAAGGCCGGGATCACCTGACTCGGAACGGGTGGAGACGTAGCGCACGCAGGCGACTCTACTGTGCGCCCCTCAGCGACGGACGAGTCCGGCCTCAAAGGCCAGCAGCACCAGGCCGACCCGATCCCGGCACTGCAGCTTGGCCAGCAGGCGTCCGATGTGGGTCTTGACCGTGCCCTCCGCCATGTACAGGCTGCTCGCGATCTCGGCGTTGGTGGCGCCGGTGGCGATCGCCACCAGCACTTCCCGTTCCCGCTCGGTGAGGACGCTCAGCCGCTCCTGGAAGGCGGCCCCCGCCGCCAGCGTCGGCACCACGTGATCGAGCAGTCGTCGAGTGGCGGACGGGGCCATCACCGCATCGCCGGCGGCAACCGTGCGGATCGCGTTCAGCAGGTCCGCCGGACGGGCGTCCTTGAGCAGGAAGCCGCTGGCACCGGCCTTCAGTGCGGCGAACACGTACTCATCCAGATCGAAGGTGGTCAGCACCAGCACCTTGGCGCCGGCCCCGGCGGCGACGATCCGCCGGGTGGCCTCGACCCCGTCCATCACGGGCATCCGGATGTCCATCAGCACCACGTCGACGGGGTTCGCGAGCACGGCTTTGACCGCGGCGGCGCCGTCGGCGGCCTCTCCGACCACCTCCAGGTCATCAGCGGACTCGATCAGCATCCGGAATCCGCTGCGAACCAGCGCCTGATCGTCGGCAAGCAGAACCCTGATCAGACCACTCATCGCATTGCTCCTTGGGGACGGTTGATCGGAAGGATGGCCAGCACGGCGAACCCGCCTTTGGGCAGCGGACGGGCTTCCAGCCGTCCGCCCATGGAGGTGACCCGTTCGGCCATGCCACGCAGGCCATGCCCGGAGGGGCCGGGCGAGGAGACCGGGCCGGGGCCGTTGTCGACCACCTCGATGGTGATGTCACGATAGCCGTAGGCCAGGGTGACCGAGGCGGTGGCGTCCGGGCCGGCATGCTTGAGGAAGTTGGTCAGCGCCTCCTGGACGACGCGGTAGACGGTCAGCTCCATCGCCGGGCTGACGCGCGGAGGCAGGCCGAGGATGCGCAGGGTGGCGCGATCGGTGGCCCGATGCACCAGTTCGGGGATGTCGGCCAGGGTCGGCGCCGGGGTGTAGGGGGCGGACGGTCTTCGCTCTGGCTCGGCCCGGAGCACGCCGACGATCCGCCGCATCTCCTGGAGGTCTCCGCGTCCGGTTTCGGCGATCGTGTCCAGGGCGGCGACGGCGGCCTCCGGACGTTTGGCGGCCAACGCCCGGCCCCCCTCAGCCTGGACGATCATCACCGACAAGGAGTGGGCGACGATGTCGTGCAGCTCTCGGGCGATCATGGTGCGCGCCCGGGACTCGGCCAGTCTGCCTTGCTGCTCACGTTCGGCCAGCAGCAGGTGGTACCGCTCCTCCGCGGCAACCACGCGGTCCCGATGAGCCTCGCCTGATTCGCGGACCCGGCGCCCGATCGCGTAGGGGGTGACGATCAGGCCCAAGCAGACGGAGGCGACCACCAGGTAGAGGATCGTGACCCGCAGGCTCATCCCATAGCTGAACTCACCGGCCATCCAACGGGCGGGGCCGAGCGTGGCGCCGATCGCTCCGACCACCGCCACGATCCGGGCGGCCGGTCCGGGCACCCAACGGGCCACCGAGTAGGCGACGATCGGGAGCACGACCATGGGGGCTGCCGGGATGTCGGAGACCCACAGTTGGAGCAAGCCGGCCGCGGTCACCCCGGCCAGCATCAGCAGCGGGAGTGGCGGCGCACCAACGGCAGCACCATCAGGCTGAGCGAGAACATCCAGAGCATCACGGGCTGCTGGTAGGTCCCCCACGCCCAGTACGGCATCACCGTGAACAGGAACAACCCCCCGGCCAGGGCGCCGTCAAAGACCCAGTCGTGCCGGGTGGCGCCGGGAGGGAACAGCAGTTCGTGGGCGTTCACCTCGCCAGCCTAAGCCGACGGCCAAGCTGGGCCGGCCGGGCGGGCTCAACGGCTCAGCTCGGGGGTGCCGAAGAGACGTACTTTGAACGGTAAACCCCCGTTTTGAACGATCCGTTATGGGCCCTCGCCTAATCGGCCCATTCTCACACCGCTATAAGTAGTGGAGTTAGTTCCAGCGTCCATTCGGCAAACTGCGCAGTTCTACCACCGTCGATGCGCACGTACTTATGCGGGCTACGTAATAGGCAGTTTAACCACCCTCGCCGGGAGCATTTTTACCACCCCTCGCTAAACGTGGCATTTGTACCACCGGTAACTACTAGCCCGGTTATTGACCAACCGGGGTGCCGCGGCAGAACCTTGAACTAGAAGGACTAAACGGTCTGCCACTCGAGGGTGGCTTTCACGAAGGGCTGGTGTATCTGAGACCACATCTGGCTGAAGAACTGCGTCACCGCAATCGTGCAGAAGGCAAGGCCAACCACAGCCCAGGCCAGTGAGGCGCCTGACAGCAGCAATGCGACCGTCACGCTGAGGTGCACCAGACACGTTCGAGCCGCGTCGACGACGTGGTCGAGCCACTCGCCCGCGCCAGAACCGCCGCCCCGCAGCCGGGCCAGTTGGCCGTCTGCCGAGTCGAGGACGAAGCCCAACGCCAACAGCAACGCGACCAGCACGCCGGCCGCGATCGACCGGGGCAGGAACAACAGACCTGCCAATCCGGCCAACGAGGACGACGCGCTCAAGGCGGTGACCGCATTGGGGGTGAGCCCAGCCACGAAGGCAGCGGCGGCCACCGGCCGCGCCAGGCCACGGTTAACCCAGCGCATATACGCCGGCACACCCCCGCCAGGCTTTTGCGCGAATGCGAGCTGATCCCGGGCGCTGCGCCACTGTTGCCAGGTGTCCGGCACCGGTGAGGACCGCCGGTGTCGGGCTCGACGGATCGACGGGCACCGCCTCAGCGTTCAGATCGAAGGACACGTTCGGGGTGGCGCGGTAGTTGAGGTGAGTCTCCACAGCAATCATATTAGTACCGCTCAGTAGCAATCCCGGGTCCACCACGATCACCGTCGGCGTGCTGAGCGCCGTGGTGGTCGAGATGGCGGTCTGCGCGTACGTGGTCGAGGTGACCGGACCGACGGCATTCGGGTGCGGCTGACTTCGACCCCGCTGACATAAATCACCGAGCCGTCATCCACCACCACGGAGAGTGTGAGCGAACTCACCGCCGTTGATCCGCCACCGTGAACTGGCGGCGGAAGTAGGCCGCGAGGGGCGTTCAGCAGTGGTCGGCTTGTCAAT
>JADJTO010000014.1 GCA_016711105.1 Micropruina sp.
ACCGCGACCAAGTTGCGCTGGCTGCGCGATGCGGAGCCGGAGAATGCCGCCCGGGTGGCCGCGGTGTGCCTGCCCGCACGACTGGTTGACCTGGCGGCTGCGCGACTGCGGCCCGGTGGGGAGACAGTTCATGGGCCCGGTGCTAGAGGAACTGGTCGCTGACCGTTCCGATGCGTCCCGGCACCGCCTACTGGTCGCCGACCGCGGTGACTACGACCGTGCTCTGCTGCTCCGCGCGCTCGGTCACGACGCCATCCTGCCCGCGTCCTCGGCCCACCGGGAGGCGCTCACCGGACCGGGCTTCCTGGTCAGCCCAGGCGCCAGAACAACGCGGCCGCGGCCCCTGGGCCTGGACGCCCACCCCGGCGATGTGGTGGTCTCCTCGGCACGTCCGGCACCGTGTTCGCCGCGACCACGGCAGCGGTGAGGGGATGCCACCGGCACCGTGGCAGGGTTCGCCGATGCCACCGGCGGATCCTGCCGCTGGTCTGCACGCTCAATAGCGCCCCGTCCTGGACACGGTCGCCGCCCTGCTCGGGGTCGACCACGACGAGCTCGGCAAGCTCGCGCTGCAGGCGCAACCCGGTGCTGGCGGGGCGGTGCTGGTGCCCTACTTCGAGGGCGAACGCACCCCCAACCTGCCTGACGCCACCGCCACGCTCGCCGGCCTCACCCTGGCCAACACCACCCGTCCGAACCTGGCCCGGGCAGCGATCGAAGGCATGCTGTGCGGTCTCGCCGCAGGCCTGGACGCGATCCGGACCGTCGGGGTGGAAACCGGACGCATCCTGCTGATCGGCGGAGCAGCGGCCAACCCGGCCGTCCAGTCGATCGCCGGTCAGGTGTTCGACCTACCCGTCCACATCCCCTCCCCCGGCGAATACGTCGCCGACGGAGCCGCCCGCCAGGCGGCGTGGGTGCTCACCGGGCACCGTCCGGACTGGCCGGTCGACCTCGTCGGCTCCCCGGTCTCGGACGGCATCCCATCATCAAAGGAGCAGTTCGCGGCCGCCTCAGCGTTCTACAACCAGCGCGGACACCTCAGAGGGCAGCGAACCCCGACAGGACGACCTCTGCCCTGCCGCCGACCCACAGCCGGCCGTCCTCAGCGTTGAGGTGGACGCGCCCTGCCGACCCATCGCGGTGCCTGAGCTGCGACATACGGGCGCGGCCGGTGGCAATCAACCACCCGCCGCGGCGTTCAGGCTTCCCGTCACAGGGTCTTCGCGAAGCGGTTCTTCGCCCTCGGTGAAGAAGGCCCGCAGCTCGAAGGCCGGCAGCAACCTGCCGAAAACTGCGCTTCACCTGAGCAATCATGCTGCGAGAGCAGTGATGGGGCGACGTGGACACTGGCGTTGCTGGTTGCCCAGCAACGCGTCCGTCGCCGTGAGCGCTCGGCTACCGATGATCAGCGCTGAGGTCGAGCCAGGCAACGTCCTCGGGGGTCAGCGTCACGGCACAGGCCGCGAGGTTGTGGCGGAAGTGCTCTCCGGTTGAGGGCCCGGTCAGCGGAAAGGTGTCCAGCCCGGAGTTCACCACGTAGGCGAGCGCGACCTGCGTGGGGCTCAACCCCAACTCATGGCCCAGTTGGACGGCTCGATCCAGCCGTTGGAAATTGCTCTCCGAACCGTATGTCTCCACGCACAGCAGGTCGTTGGGCCGGTCGAAGGTGTCGAGGTTGTCCCGGCTGTAACGGCCGGAGAAGAAGCCGCCGGCCAGACTCGACCAGGGGATGATCGCCATCGGGTTGGCCGCATACCAGGCACGTTCGCTGGCGCCGGACGGCCCGGCGAGACTCACGCAACCGTCCCAGGGCGGCGTGAGTTGGTCGGCCAGGCTGAAATGCGGACTGCTCGCCACAAAGGGGATCAGCGCGTGCTCGGCTGCGTAGGCGTTCGCCTCGGCGATCCGTGCGGTTCGCCAGTTCGATCCGCCGAAGGCGCCGATCTTGCCGGCTCTGACCAAATCGTTGAGCACCTCGACGATGGGCCCGACCGGTTGCCGGGATCGTCCCGGTGAAGCAGGTACACCTCGATCAGGTCGACCCCCATCCGAGCCAGGGACGTGTCGACGTCGGCGGTGATGTCCTCGGGGGTGACGCGTGGACGGCCGGCGTGCGGGTGGGCGCCCTTGCCGATGATCACCACTTCGTCGCGCAGTCGACGTTCGTGCAGCCACAGCCCGAGCGTGCGCTCGCAATCGCCGTCGCCGTAGACCTCAGCGGTGTCAAAGGTGGTGCCGCCCTGCTCGAACACCGAATCCAGCAAGGCGAAACTGCCCTTGAGGTCCTTGGACGTGAGCATCACCGTTCCCTGGACGAGCCGCGCGATCGGCTTGGAGATCCCGGGGATCCTGCCGTACGTCATCGTCATGTCGACCTCCGCTTGTCAGTATCCATGCTGGGCTCGTTTCGCAGGTGGCAAGCGTTCGCCTCTGATCGGCTCGGGCCGGCGTGAACAGCCGGCGAGCTCCTTCGCCCGGCGTCCGGGTTCGTCCGATCAGGGTCTGGTCAAGATCCCGTCAAGACTCACCCAAGCGGGCACTTCGGGCTCTTTTCCGGTCCAGAGCACGGGTTACGGTGCGAGAGAGGGCCCGCGGTCTCCTGGAGAGGGCGAAGGGGTAATGACTTGCGGGATTCTGTCTCTGGTGGTGTCGCTGGTCATGGGAGGGGCGATGGCGTTTGTCGCCAGTCCCGCTTTCGCCGCGAATGCGAACGCCGATTTCGGCCATCACGTGCATCATTGCGCCCAACACATGGGGTTCGACGGCGAGCACAATCCCGGAATGCACGAAGGCAAGTCCGGCTGGGATCCGGCGCACGTCTGCTAGCCAGCAGCGGGAAGCGTGAGGACGAAGCTGGAGCCGCGTCCTGGCCCGTCGCTTGCGGCGGTCAGAGCCCCGCCGTGAGTCTCGGTGAGGGCCTTGGCGATGGTGAGTCCGATTCCCGACCCGCCGGCGTCGCGGTCGCGGGCGGTGTCACCGCGGTAGAAGCGTTCGAAGATGTGGGTCAGTTGGTCAGCCGCGTCATGCCCTCGCCGGTGTCGGTCACGGTGATCACGCACTGGTTGCCCTTGGCTGACGCGCTGACGGTCACCCGTCCGCCACTGGGCGTGTGCCGGAGCGCGTTGCTGAGCAGGTTGGTCAGCACCTGGCCGATCCGTTGCGGGTCGGCCATCAGCGTGACGTGGGGGCCAAGTGACTGGGCTAGCACAACCCCTTTTTGGCGATAGGCGGTTTGGGCCTGCTCGACTGCCCGGTTCACCAGGTCGGAGGCCAAGCATGGGCTCAGATCGAGCGCTATCCGTCCTTCCTCAGCCCGGGAGACATCGTTGATGTCGACCACCAGCCGGGTCAGCCGCTCGGTCTGCTCGGTCAAGACGCGCGCGGTGCTGCCATTCCAGTCCGCGACCCCGTCGCTCAGCGCCTCCAAGGTGAGCGCTGATCGTGGCCAGGGGGTGCGCAGTTCGTGGGCGAGATCGCTGAGCAACCGGCGCCGGTTGTCTTCGATGCCTTCCAGCTTGCCGGCCATGTGATTGAACGCCTCCGGACAAGGTGTCGATTTCGGCCCCTGCGTCGGTGTCGGGGACGCGGGTGTCGTAGTGACCAGCCGAGAGTCGGGCGGCTGCCTGAGTGAGGGTGTCCAGTGGTTGCTTGATCCGGCGGGTGAGGTACCAGGTCACGGTCAGGGCGCAGCCGGTGGCCACCACGAGGGCAACAACCAGCGAGGTGGTGCTCGCGTCGAGGTAGGCCTGCTCGATGTGGACGAGCTCCGGTGAGTCGGCGCTGTGCCCGGTCTGGATCAGGTGCGTGTGGAAGAGGGCGGTCCGACGACGGCGGCCACCGCCGCGGCCGTAAGGATGGCGGCGATCACGACGAGTGCTTGGGCGAGGAACAATCGCCGGCCAAGCGGCCACCCTGACGCGTGCGGGAGGCGTCCGACGCCGTGATGTCCGCTGGTCACCCCGGCCCCATCCGGTAGCCGATGCCCCGGACGGTGGCGATGAAACGCGGCTCATTAGGGTCTTCATCGAGTTTGCGGCGAATGTTGGCCACGTGCACGTCGACCACGTGGTCATCGCCCACCCACGCGACGTCCCACACCGTGTCGATGATCTGCCGCCTACTCAGCGCCGTCCGGGGCTGGGCGGAGAGGACGTCCAGGATGTCGAACTCGGTGCGGGTGAGGCTCACCGGCGTCTCGCCCAGCCAGGCCTCACGGGCTGCTGAATCGATCCGCAGGTCGCCGAACTGGCGCGGTGGCTCCGGCGGAACGACTGCGGGGCGGCTGGTCGGCCGACGCGGTCGGCGCAGCACGGTCTGGACGCGGGCGACCAGTTCGCGAGCGCTGAAGGGCTTGGTCATGTAGTCATCGGCGCCCACCGACAGACCGATCAGTCGGTCCACCTCGTCCCCGCGCGCGGTGAGCATCAGCACGTAACAGTCGGAGAAGGTGCGGATCTGTCGGCACACCTCGATCCCGTCCAGCCCGGGGAGACCGAGATCCAGGACGACCACATCCGGATCGCCGGCCCTCGTCCGCTCCACCGCGTCCGGACCGGTGTGCACGATCTCCACCACGAACCCGGCCCGTTTCAGGTACGAGCCGACGATCTCGGCCAGAGCGCGTTCGTCGTCCACCACCAGGACGTGCTGGGCCGCCGCGAGGTCAACGCTCATGCTTGGAGTATCGCTGCACGGCGTCGCGAATTGTCTCCTCCCGAGACCTCCGGAGGTGGAGCTTGACCGAACCTTGATCAAAACCGAACCAAGTCTTGGCACAGCTGTGGGGAGTATGGCGATGGCGTATGTCCATCTGGCCGAGCAAAGGACCCCCATGACTCGCTTCACCCGACGCCAGGTGGTGCTGGGCGGGCTCGGCCTTGCCGGTACCGGGCTGTTGGGCGGCTGCAGCCCCGCCTCAGCGCCCGGGCCGGCTCACGGAACGCGGACGAGTTTTCCCGCCCAGCCCGCGTTGTCACCAGCACCGGGCCGAACGGTGGTGGAGAAGACCCTCACAGCCGGACGCGCGACCGTGGATCTGGGCGGGCCCAGGGTCGAGACCTGGGCCTACGACCAGCTGATTCCGGGGCCGGAGTTGCGGGCCACCGCCGGCGACCTGCTGCGCATCACCGTGGACAACCAACTGCCGGCCGACACCACGATCCACTGGCACGGGATCGCCCTGCACAACGCGGCCGACGGAGTACCGGGGATGACCCAAGCGCCGATCACGCCGGGCAGCCGCTACGAATATGAGTTCCTGGTGCCCGATCCAGGCACCTACTTCTTCCACCCGCACGTCGGCGCGCAGCTTGACCGCGGGCTGTATGCGCCGCTGATCGTGGACGACCCGGCCGAGCCGGGCGGCTACGACGCCGAGTGGGTCGTGGTGTTGGACGACTGGGTGGACGGCACCGGACGCACCCCCGATGACGTGTTCGCGGCGCTGACCGCCGGAAACGGCTCGGATTCGGGCGGCATGGGTGGAATGGATCACTCCGGCATGGGCGACCCGCCGTTCGGCAACGCCGGTGACGTGACCTACCCGCACTTCCTGATCAACGGCCGAGTGCCCGCGACGCCGGAGACCTTCCAGGCCAAGCCGGGCCAGCGGGTTCGGCTGCGGGTGATCAACGCCGCGTCCGACACCATTTTCACGGTGGCTCTGGGCGGGCACCGGCTGACGGTCACGCACAGCGACGGGTTCGGAGTTGAACCGGTGGAAACCGACGCGTTCTACATCGGGATGGGTGAGCGGTACGACGTGATCGTCGCGCTGGGCGACGGGGTGTTCCCGTTGGTCGCCGTCCCGTTCGGCAAGGACGGGCAGGCGCTCGCGCTGCTGCGTTCCGGTTCGGGGCCGGCGCCGGGCGCCTCCGTCCGCCCTTCGGAGGTGGACGGGCAGATCCTGCAAGCCTCCGACCTGCGTCCGGCTCAGTCGGCTCGGCTGCCGCAGCGGCAACCGGATGCGTCGGTCCAGGTACAGCTGAGCGGGCAGATGAGCCCGTATGTGTGGGCGATCAACGGGGCTCCGTTCGGGCGGAACACGCCGCTGGAGGTGTCGGCGGGTCAGCGGCTCCAGTTGCGGGTGTCCAACCGGACGATGATGACCCATCCGGTCCACGTCCACGGGCACACGTTCGCGCTGGCCAGCGGGGTGCGGAAGGACACGGTGCTCGTCCGGCCGATGGAAGCGATCACCCTGGAACTGCAGGCCGACAACCCCGGCGAGTGGATGATCCACTGCCACAACATCTACCACGCTGAAGCCGGAATGATGATCGCTTTGGGCTATCGAGGATGAGCGGCAGCCAGGGCTCGACGTCGCTGGGCGTCCCCGCCTCGGCGGGGGTTGGGCCGCGCGGCCACTGGAGGCTGGTCGCCCTGCTCGGTGCGTCGGTGTCCGCGGCCTTGCTGCTGATCGGCGGCGCCGGTGGAGCGCTGCTGCTGGCGACTCTGGGCATGTTGGTGGCCGCTGGCCACCTGCTCAGGGCCAAACCGTGGCAGCGTGGCGACCACGACCGCATCGAGGAGAGGTAATCATGACCAGGACGACGGTGCTCCACGTCGGGGGGCTGCATTGGGCCAGCTCCGCGGCCGGGATCGAACGCGTGCTGTCCGGCCGGCCCGGCGTGCTGGAGGTGGAGGCGAACGCGGTCTCCCAGACGGCGACGGTGACCTTCGACCCGGAGAGCACCTCGGTCGACCACCTCGGCGAGTGGGTGCGCGAGTGCGGCTACCACTGCGCCGGGGAGTCCGTGCCCACCCACGTGTGCGAGCCGCAAAGCGACAACCGACCCCACGACCACGGCGCGATGGCAGCGTCGGCGACCACGTCGCCGCACGAGGCGATGGGCCATGGCGGGCACGGCGGCATGTCGATGGACGCGATGGTGGCCGACATGCGCCGCCGGTTCTGGGTGGCCGCGTTGTTCTCGATCCCGATCACGCTGTTCTCCCCGATGGGCCGCGACATGATGGGGTTCACGGTGGCCGCACCGTTCGGGCTTCGCGACGACATTCTCGCTTTGATCCTGTCGCTGCCCGTGGTCTTCTACGCCGGCTGGATCTTCTTCGACGGCGCCTGGCGCGCGTTGCGGAACCGGACGCTGGACATGATGGTGCTGGTCGCCGTGGCGATCGGTGCAGGCTGGCTGTACAGCCTCGGCGTGACCCTGACCGGTGGTGGGGAGGTTTTCTACGAGGCCGCGAGCGTGTTGGCGACGTTCGTCCTGTTGGGGCACTGGTTCGAGATGCGGGCCCGCGGTGGCGCGAACCAGGCGATCCGGACGCTGCTCGACCTGGCCCCGCCGATGGCCACCGTGATCCGGGACGGGGAGTCGGTGGAGGTGCCGACCGCCGAGGTTGTCGTCGGCGAGCTGGTGCTGGTCAAACCGGGCGGCAAGGTCCCGGTCGACGGGCTGGTGATCGACGGTGAATCCGAGATCGACGAGTCCATGGTCACCGGGGAGAGCCTCCCGGTGGCCAAACGGAGCGGGGACGCGGTCATCGGCGCCTCGATCAACACCACTGGGACGCTGCGGGTTCGGGCCACCAAAGTGGGCGCGGAGACCGCGCTGGCTCAGATCGTCGCCATGGTGCAGCAGGCCCAGAACTCCAAGGCTCCCGGGCAGCGGTTGGCCGATCGGGCGGCGTTCTGGCTGGTCCTGGTCGCCCTGATCGGGGGCGGGCTGACCTTCGCGGTGTGGCTGTCGCTGGGGGCTTCGGTGCAGCAGGCGCTGCTGTTCGCCATCACCGTGGTGGTGATCACCTGCCCGGACGCGCTGGGCCTGGCCACCCCGACCGCGGTCATGGTCGGGACCGGTTTGGGTGCGACCCGGGGGGTGCTGTTCAAGAACGCCACCGCCCTGGAGGCCTCGGCGGGGATCGAGGTCGTGGTGCTCGACAAGACTGGCACGCTCACTCAGGGCCGTCCCGAGGTGGTGGAGTTCGTCACTGTCGGTTCTGCTGCTGAGGCGGACGTGCTCCCGCTGATCGCCGCTGTCGAGCACGAGTCGGAACACCCGCTTGCCGGCGCGGTCGTCACCTACGCCCAGCGTGACGGCGCCTCAGTTCTCGGGGTGCAGTCGTTCAGCAACGTGCCGGGTCATGGCGCCGTCGGCGTGGTCGCCGGACGCAGCGTGGCGGTCGGGAACACCCGGCTGATGCAGCGCGAGGGTGCGGACGTGACCGAGGCCGCCCCGATCAAGGACCGGCTCGCCGGGGAAGGCAGCACCGCGGTCTATGCGGCCGTTGACGGCCAGGTGGTCGCGGTGATCAGCTTCGCCGACGCCGTCCGGGAGACCTCAGCCAAGGCGGTCGCTGATCTGCACCTGGTCGGTGTCGAGGTGGTGATGCTGACCGGCGACAACCGCGCCACCGCAGACCGGATCGCCAAGAAGCTCGGCATCGACACCGTCCTCGCCGACGTGCTGCCGGCCGACAAGGCCGCCAAGGTCGCCGAACTGCAACAGCAGGGACGCAAGGTCGCCATGGTCGGCGACGGCGTCAACGACGCCCCGGCCCTCGCCCAAGCCGACCTGGGCATCGCCATCGGCGCCGGCACCGACGTCGCGATCGAGACCGCGGACGTCGTGCTGATGCGCTCCGACCCCCTCGACGTGCCGACGGCGCTGCGGATCGGCAAGGCAACGGTGGCCAAGATGCGGGAGAACCTGGCCTGGGCGGTCGGCTACAACGTGATCGCCCTCCCCCTGGCCGCCGGCGTCTTCGCCCCGTGGGGAGTCACTCTGCGACCGGAGATCGCCGCGCTGTCGATGGCCGGGTCGAGCGTGATCGTCGCGGTGAACGCCATCCTGCTGAAGTGGGTGCGGTTGCCGCAGCGGTGACCTGCGGGTCAGACGGACCCACCCGATCGACGAAGCTGCCTAAATCACCTCACGCTGCCTGTATTCAGGCAGCTTGAGGTTATGCAGGCAGCTTCGTCCACGTTTGACCGGGAACATCGTCCACGCAGGGTGGCCGCTCAGGCCTCCAGCCACCCTGGATACGCGGGGAGTGCGCAACGACCCATACTCGGTATACGCTTCCTAGCAACGGTTGATACTGAGTATGTAGGGCTTCCCATGTCGGTCAAGTTCGGGTTGTTGGCCTTGCTGGCCGAAGGGCCTCGCTACGGCGCCCAGTTGAAGGCAAGCTTCGAGCAGCGGACGGGCGGCACGTGGCCGGTGAACGTCGGGCAGGTCTACACCACGCTCGATCGGTTGGAGCGCGACGGGCTCGTCGTTGCCGAAGCGGCCGACGACGAGGGCCGGATCCGCTACTCGCTGACCGCCGCCGGACGCGAGGCGGTGAGTTCGTGGTGGCAGACCCCGGTCGATCGGGAGGCTGCTCCGCGCGACGAACTGGTGATCAAACTGGCGATCGCCATCACCAGCCCCGGGGTCGATTCAACCGCGGTGGCCCAGGCGCAGCGTTCGGCCACTATGCGCCGGTTGCAGCAGCTGACCCGATTGAAGCAATCGGTCGATCCCCGCACTGACCTGGCGTGGTTGATCGTGGTGGAGAACCAGCTGTTCGCCGCCGAGGCCGAGATCCGATGGCTGGACCAGGTGGAGGCCAGCATCGCCCGGCACGGCCGTCCTTCAGCGGTGCAAGTGGAAGCAGCGGTGCCGGTGGAGGCAGCAGCGACGGGGGAGGCACAGCAATGAGCACCCCCGCGCTGCGGCTGGTCGGAGTCTCGCGCGTCCACGGCACTGGCGAGACCGCCGTCCACGCCCTGCGCGAGCTGTCGCTCGACGTCTCGGCGGGCGAGTTGGTGGCCGTGATGGGGCCCTCGGGCAGCGGCAAGTCGACGTTGCTCAATCTGGCCGGGGCTTTGGACCGTCCCACCAGTGGCGAGGTCGAGATCGGCGGCATCGCCCTGGGTGGCCTTACCCCGGAGGAGTTGGCCCGGCTACGTCGCCGCCGGGTAGGACTGGTCTTCCAGGACTACAACCTGATCCCCTCGCTCACCGCGGCGGAGAACGTCGGACTACCGCTGGAGCTGGAGGGTCACCCGGCACTCGTGACCCGCCAGGAAGTCCGAGCCACCCTGAAGTCCCTCGGCCTGGGTGGCTTGGCGGACCGCTTTCCCGACCAACTCTCCGGCGGGCAGCAGCAACGCGTGGCCATCGCCCGAGCCTTGATCGGCGAACGCAGGCTGGTGTTGGCCGACGAACCGACCGGGGCCCTCGACTCGGTGACCAGCGAAGAGGTGCTGGCCGTCCTGCGTGCCCGCTGCGACGGCGGCGCGGCCGGGCTGCTGGTCACCCACGAGCCCCGGCACGCCGCCTGGGCGGATCGGGTGGTGTACCTGCGCGACGGTGTCGTCGTGGACGGCGCCAGCCCCGTGCAGCGGCAAGGTCGTTCGCGTGAGCACCCAGGCGCCGCCGCGACGCGCCAACCGTCCGGCGGCCTCACGACGGGCGACCTCGGAGCCGGGGCGCCTGCGCACCTGGTGGGCCGGCTGGCGCCTGGCGCTGCGGATGGCCCGCCGCGACGCCCGACGTGACTGGGGGCGCAGCCTGTTCGTGTGGCTGATGATCGCCGTCCCGATCTCCGTCATCTGCGCAGCCCAGGTGGTCTTGTCCTCCGACGACATCTCGCCTTCTGAGTTCCTCGACCTTCACCTGGGTGGGGCATCAGCTCGAGTCACCTGGACGGGCTACCAGTTCGAGCCCGTCATGGACGCCTTCCGGCATGCCACCGCAACCGACGAGGACTCTCCTCGCCCCGCGACCCCCATCGCCGGTTGGGGCGAGTCGATCGCCCAGCAGGAGGTCGCCGTTGCCGCCCTGACCGGTCAACCCGCTCTCGCAATCACCATCAGCAACCCCACGGTCGAGGGTTCGAACCGCCCGTTGATGATGCTGGGCGTCAACTCCACCCAGCCCGCCGTGACTCCGATGGTCAAGCTGAACGGCGGACGCCTCCCGGCCACCCCGGACGAGGTGCTGGTCACGCCCGCCTGGCTGCACCGCGGCTGGCCCAGCAGTGGCCGGGTGACCCTTTGGGGCGAGGACGGGGTGGAGTCCACCATCGACATCGTGGGCATCGCCACTGTTCGCGCTGAGTATGCGATCGACCTGGTCGGGCTGCCGGACCCGAGCTCCACCGAGCGCAGCTTCCTGCTCACCGGCTACGTCAAGGTGACCTGGGCGGACGCCGTCCGGCTCGCCCGCACCGGCTTCGCAACCACCAGCCGCGAGATCGCCGCCCACCCCCCGGAACCCGACCTGAGCACCCGCCAGATCGTGACTGTTGGCACCCTCTTCGGGGCCGGCGTCTTGCTGCACGTTGCCCTGTTGGTCGGGCCCGCGTTCGCGATCGGCGCCGGACGGCAACGGCGATCCCTGGCGCTGGCCGCCTCCAACGGGGCCGGCGTGGCGCATCTACGGCGCGTGGCCCTGGGACAGTCCGTCCTTCTCGGCACCTCCGCGGCTGCCGCCGGAACCCTCATGGGGGCCGGCGTCGGCATGGCAGCGTGGCCGATCTTCTCCTCCGACCCGACCGAGGTGCACGGGCCGCTCGAGGTCCCGCTTGCCTTTCTGCTGGGCGTGTTGGTCTTGGGCATCCTGACCGCGGTGATGGCCGCGCTATTTCCCAGCCGCGGCTTGGGCAAGCTGGATCTGGTTGCGGCCCTGCGCGGCAGCGCCCGCCCCTCAGCGCCGAGTCGTCGCGCGCCCTGGTGGGGACTGGTCCTGCTGATCGGTGGCGGGGCGAGCACGTGGGCTTCGGTCCGGCTGCAGGACGCGTACGGCGAACCGTCCTTCTACGTCTGGCTGGCCGCGGTCGTGGTGACGGTGGCCGGTGCCCTGCTGTTGGTCCCAGCCCTGCTCCTGCTGGCGGCTCGCCTGGCTGGGGCGGCGCCGGTCGTGCTCCGGATGGCACTGCGCGACATAGCCCGACAACGCGGACGCGCCACCGCCACCGTCGCCGCGATCATGGGTGGGGCCCTGCTGTTGGGCACGATTTGGACGCTCATCGCCAGCATCGACGCGGACGCCGAGCGCCGATACCTGCCGAGCATGCCGTACGGCCACGGCAGGCTCCTCTTGGACGAGCGCACCAAGGAGGAGGCCCAGCGGGCGCTCGTGGGCGTCGAACCCACCCTCCGCACCGCCGTCTTGAGCAGCGTGCTGGGCTGGTCCTCCACCGGCACCCTCGAGGACGCGGCACCACCCATCGCGATCCGACCCGGTTGCCCCGTGCCAACACTCGATCAGACGAACATCGAGGATCGATGTCGTTCGTTGGGCGCTGACGGCCGCGAGATCATTGCCGGACGAGTTCAGGACTTGGCCTGGCTGTTCGACCTCGACAGCGACCAGGTGACGGCCCTGCGCGCCGGCACCATGCTGGTGGACACGGATCCGATCAAGAGCTGGAACGGCCAGGGCACCAACGAGGTTGATCGACGGCCACCTCCACCTGGCCTTCACCCCTTCAGAGGCCGCCGGCGCGCCGCAGATACTCAGGGTGCCCGCCCTCGCCGTGAACGCCGCGCTGATCGATCGCGGCGCCGTGCACAGCCGGGTCGGCGCCCTGATCAGCCTCGAGGCGGCCGCCAGCCACCACCTGGCCCTCGACGACGGGACGGTGCACGTCCCCGACGCGTCCGGGCCGATCAGCCCCGCCCTGGAGGCCCGGATCAACACCGCCCTCAACGATGGCCACAGCCGGATCAAGGTCGAGCGGGGTTTCGAACCCGCCGATCAGCTGCCAACCTGGGCAGTCACGGGCACCCTCGCCGTGCTGGCGGTGATCACCGCCGCCATGGCGACCATCTTGGCCACGAGCGACCTGCGACCCTTCCTGGCCACCCTGAACGCTGTCGGCGCGAGCCCACACCTCGGTCGCCGCCTCGCCACCACGACCGCGGCCGTCCTCGGCGCACTCGGCACGATGCTCGGCTTCGGCATCGGCTACGTCGTCGGGAGCCCCTTGGCGCTCACGCTCACCGAAGACGCTCATGAGGGGGTGCCACCGATCCTCGTTCTACCGTGGGCGATCGGGGTGTTGTTCTCCGTCGTTGTCGCGCTCTGCGCCGCAGTCGTCGCCGCGGTGTGCGTGCCGACCCGCCCGGTCCTCACCCAACGCACCACCTGATCTCGGGATCCCGCAGCGGGCGGTGCACCGGCTGGGGTCATTCAACCGGTACACCTTGGTCCGGCCGGCTCCCGGGGAACCTGCGCGGACCCTGTTCACCAAGTACCCACTTCCTCAGACGCCAACCCAACCCCCCGCGCGTCCGCCTAGCCCTGCCTGGCATGGGAGAATCCAGTCATGCCGGAACTCGCGTCTTCGCTGGCAGCGACGATCACTGGAACCGACTCCCCCGGGCTGCTCAACCGCCTGATGGAATCCATCGCCTCTGCGGACGCCGAGATCCTCGATCTGGAACAGACCGTCGTCCGCGGTCAGCTGAGCATCGGGGTGCTGCTCGGAGTGCCTCCGCGGGGCCACGACCTGCTGCAGGATCGCCTCGCCGGCGCCTGCGCCCGGCTCGGGCTGGCGGTCTCGATGAGCGAAGGTGTCGGCGACAATCCGCCACGAATCAACCGGGCGATCGTGACCATCCTCGGGCAGCCGCTCCTGGCCGACCACCTCGCCGTCACCACGCAGGTGATCGCCGAGTTGGGCGGCAACGTCGACCGCAGCCGCCGCCTCTCCCGCACCCCGCTGACCAGCCTTGAGCTGTGGGTGTCGGCCGCGGACGTGACGGTCCTGCGTCCGGCTCTGGCTCGGGCCGCCGCGTTGTCGGGCTTCGACGTCTCGGTCTCCCCGGCCGGCCTTAGCCGTCTGGGCCGCCGCCTGATCGTGATGGACGTGGACTCCACCCTGATCCGCGACGAGGTGATCGAGATGCTCGCCGCCCACGCCGGCTGCGAAGCCGCGGTGCGCGAGGTGACCGAACGCGCCATGCGCGGCGAGCTGGACTTCGCAGCCAGCCTGCACCAGCGGGTTCAACTGCTGGCCGGGCTACCTGTCGGCGTCCTGGACGAGGTGCGGGCGGCCGTCCGGTTGACCCCTGGTGCGCGCACCCTGGTCGCCACCCTGCGTGACCTCGGCCTGGCCATCGGAGTGGTGTCGGGCGGCTTCATCGAGGTGGTGGCACCGCTGGCGGCCGAACTGGGCATCACCTACGCCCACGCCAACTCCCTTGAAGTTCGCGACGGACGACTCACCGGACGGGTCGCCGGCCCGGTCGTCGATCGGGCAGCCAAAGCCACCAAACTCCGTGAATGGGCGAAGGCCGAGGGCTTGCCGCTGTCGCGCACGATCGCGATCGGCGACGGCGCCAACGACCTCGACATGCTCGCCGACGCCGGCTTGGGCATCGCCTTCAACGCCAAGCCGGCCGTACGAGCCTCAGCCGACACGGCCCTCAACCTGCCCTACTTGGACGCCGTCCTGTTCCTGCTGGGACTCTCCCGCGAAGAGGTCGAGGACGCCGCCGCCGCGCGGGCCGATCACCCGTTCGGGGCTGCCGATTAGTCTCGGTGCATGGCGATTCCCCGACTGTTGATCTGTGCCCTGACCGGCCTCACCCTGGTCGGCTGCACCCTCCCGGCCGTGAAGCCAGCCTCCCCGCCGGTCCCCACCGGCCACCGAGACAGCCACCGCAACGGCAGCGGAACCGGACGACCGTTCTCGATCACCGCCGTGGACCGCTTCAACGAACCGTGGGCGATGACGTTCCTGCCCGGCGCTGACCACCTGCTGATCACCGAGCGCGGCGGCGCCCTGCTCCTCCGCGATCAGGCCCTCGGCAAGACGATCACCGTGACCGGCACGCCAGCGGTCGCGCACGCCGGGCAGGGCGGCCTGGGTGACGTCATCCCCGGCCCCAATTACGCGACTGACAAGGTGATCTACCTCAGTTGGGCGGAGAACGCCGAGGGCGGCACCAGAGCGGTGGTGGGGCGCGCCGTCCTGGAGACGGACGGAACCACCGCCCGACTCACTGGCCTGAACCCGATTTGGCAGCAAACACCGGCCACCACCGGCAGCGGACACTTCGGCCACCGGTTGGCGATCAGTCCCGACGGCGCTCACTTGTTCGTCAGCTCGGGAGACCGGCAGAAGTTCGACCCGGCCCAGGATCTCGGCAGCACCCTCGGCAAGGTACTTCGCCTGAACCTGGACGGCACTCCGGCGGCGGGCAACCCGTTCGCCGAGCGCGGGCTGCCGACCTCGGAGATCTGGTCCTACGGGCATCGCAATCCGCTCGGGCTGGCCTTCGATCCGGCCGGGAACCTGTGGGACTCCGAGATGGGACCGCGCGGCGGCGATGAGGTGAACCTGATCCAACCCGGACGGAACTACGGCTGGCCGCAGGCGTCAAACGGTTCCCACTACGACGGACGCGACATCCCCGACCACCAACCCGGTGACGGCTTCGAGGCGCCGGGCGCGTCCTGGAACCCCTCGATCTCCCCAGGCAGCCTGATCAACTACCGCGGCTCACGCTTCCCCCAATGGCGCGGCGATGCGTTCGTCGGCGCCCTCTCCGGCGAGGCTCTGATCCGGATCGACCTCGAGGGCACCACCGCCACCAAAGCCGAGCAGTGGGACCTCGGCCAACCCATCCGCGAGGTGGAAGAAGCCCCCGACGGAACTCTCTGGCTCCTTGAAGACGCCAATAGCGGCCGTCTCCTGCACCTGACGTAGATAACGTGAGGGGTTAACTACCGTAGTCGGTAGTTAACCCCTCACGTTGTTTCAAGCCGGGTGCTCAGAGGGCCGGGTTGGTGCCCCAGATGCGGGTGATGTAGTCGCGCATGGAGCGGTCGGAGGAGAAGAACCCCGACCGGGCCACGTTCAGGATCGCCGAACGGGTCCAAGCCTCCTGGTCGGCGTAGTAGGCGTCCACCCGAGCCTGGGTGTCGATGTAATCCTGGTAGTCGGCCAGGGCCATGAACCGGTCCTGATGCAGCAGGTTCGCCACCACCGACTCGAACACCCGGGGATCCCCGCCGCCGAACACGCCGGAGGCGATCAGATCCAGCGTCGCTCGCAGCTGCGGGTTCGTCTCGTAGAAGCTCATCGGCGAGTAGCCCTTGGCGCCAAGCGCCGACACCGCGGGCTCGTCCATCCCGAACAGGAAGAAGTGTGCGTCGCCGACCTGCTGGCGGATCTCGACGTTGGCGCCGTCATCGGTACCGATGGTCAGCGCACCGTTGAGGGCGAACTTCATGTTGCCGGTGCCGGACGCCTCCATACCGGCCAGCGAGATCTGCTCCGACAGATCCGCCGCCGGGATCAGCTTCTCGGCCAGGGTCACGTTGTAGTTGGCCGGGAAGGCCACCTTCAACCTGCCCTCGACCCGCGGATCCACGTTGACGACCTCGGCCACCTTGTTGATCAGGTGGATGATCTCCTTGGCCATCCGGTAACCCGGGGCGGCCTTGGCGCCGAACAGGAAGGTGCGCGGCGTGACGTCGGTGGCCTTCACCTTGCCGGAGATGACCTGCTCGTAGAGGGTCACGATGTGCAGGAGCTTCAGGGTCTGCCGCTTGTACTCGTGCAGCCGCTTCACCATCACGTCGAGCATGTGACCGGCCGGCAGCTCGATCCCGTCGCGAGCCTGCAGCAGGTTGGTCAACCGCTCCTTGTTCCGCAGCTTGACCTTGCGGAAGGCTTCACGGAACTCCGGATCCTCGGCGCACGGCTCCAGTTCCTTGAGTCGCTCCAGGTCGGTCACCCAGCCGCCACCCAGTGCCTCGGTGATCAGCTCCGACAGTGACGGGTTGGCCAGCCGCATGAAGCGCCGCGGCGTGACGCCGTTGGTCACGTTGGTGAACTTGGTGGGCCACAACTCCGAGAAGTCGGGCAGCACTTTGTCCCGCAGCAGCTCCGAATGCAGCGCCGCCACGCCGTTGACCTTGACGCCCGCCACAGTCGCCAGGTACGCCATCCGGACGGCCCGCTCGGGGTACTCGCCGATGATCGACATTCGGCTCTGCCGGACCCAATCGTTGGGGAACTTCTCCCGGACGATGGCGAGGAACTCCTCATTGATCCGGAAGATGATCTCCAGGTGGCGGGGCAGCAGGCGTCCGAGCAACTCGGTCGACCACACCTCCAACGCCTCGGGCAGCAGGGTGTGACAGGTGTAGGCGAAGCACTTCTGGGTGATCTCCCAGGCGTCCGCCCACTCCAGGTTCTTCTCGTCGACGAGGATCCGCATCAGCTCGGGCACAGCGATCACCGGGTGGGTGTCGTTGAGCTGGAAGATCACTCGATCAGGCAGGTCATGGACGTCGAAGTCTTCGCCCTGACCGTCGATGAAGTCACGCAGCGAGCAGGCCACGAAGAAGTACTGCTGCTGCAGCCGCAGCTCCTTGCCCTGCGGGGTCGAATCCTCGGGGTAGAGCACCTTGGAGATGTTCTCGGCGAAGGTCTGGGCGCGCACGGCCTGGGCGTAGTCACCGGCGTTGAAGATCTGCAGGTCGAACGCCTTGGTGGCCTGGGCGCTCCACAGCCGCAGCGTGTTCACCCGTCCGTTGAGGTAGCCCGGAACCATGTAGTTATACGGGACGCCGAGGACGTTCCACTCCGGAACCCAGCGGATCCGCGGCACGCCGCCATCGTCGTAGGTTTCGGTGCGACCGCCGAAGTGCACCTGGACGGCCGACTCGGGGTGCGGGAACTCCCAGGGCGAACCCAGCGCGAGCCAGGAGTCGGCCATCTCGACCTGCCGGCCCTCGACGAAGGTCTGCTTGAAGATGCCGTACTCGTAGCGGATGCCGTAGCCGATGCAAGGCACGTTCATGGTGGCCAGCGAGTCGATGAAGCAGGCCGCAAGCCGACCCAGGCCGCCGTTGCCCAACCCGGGCTCGACTTCCTGGGCACGCAGCGTGGCCAGCTCCAGACCGCAACCGGCCAGTCCCTTCTCCACAATCTCGTTCAGGTCGGTGGCGAGCAGGGCGTTGCCCAACTGCCGGCCCAACAGGTACTCGGCGGAAAGGTAGCCGACGGTCTTCGCCTTGGACTCGCGCTGCTTGCGCGCGGTCTCCAGCCAGCGGGCCATCAGGTAGTTCCGCACAGTGCGGGCCAAGGCCAAGTACTGGTCGTTGATCGAGGAGCGGGAGAGTGTCACGCCCTGGTTGGCGTTCAGCTCATGCAGGAACTCACGGACGAAACCGTCCACCGCGTGCGGCGGGGAGGTGACCGGAGCGAGGGCGAACGGGTGCGTTTGGGGAAAGGCGACACCCCGCTTGTGAATACCGGTGGTAGGTGTTTCGTCGGCCACGACGGCGGGCGTGGTCACGCTTTCAGTGGCAGTGGCGCTGTCAGACATGGGCATACCGTAGCCAAGTCGCGTGGCCCACTCCCAATCGCTTCCATGCTGGACGGCCCGCGGAGGAGCCCAGAAGTGTCGGCAGGAACACCTAGACTCGGGCTCTGTCACCCGCAAATCGAGGAGCACCCCGCATGACCACTCGACCACCCCTCACGCTGGCCGTGGCGGCATTGCTGACGTTCGGGCTTGCGGCCTGCACGGCGCCCGACACCCTGACCAAGGGCACCCGAGCGAACTCACCAGCGGCGGTGGCGACACCGTCGGTCAACCCCGAGACCGACCCGGCCAAGCTGTCCCTCCCCCTGGAGTCGTTGGCGTCCTTCCGGGCCGGCACGAAGTCCGCCGATGGCTGGACGAGTAACCCGATGACCGGGTCCGACGGTGATTTCTCCTGGCGGGTGCTCGGGGCTGACGATCGTCCGATCACGCCGGCGGAGCCGCAGCAAACGGTGGCCTTCGGGGATCCTGCGACCTACACCAGCGTGCCGGGAGTGCTCACGTTCCGCGGCAACAACGCGCGCAACGCCCCCGCCTACGGCAGCGCCGAGGTGACCCAGAAGAAGCTGGACGTGGTCTGGACTCAAGCGATCGGCGAGATCAAGGGGCCACGATTCGGTCTGGCCGGGCGCCGGCTGGACGGGCCAACCCCTGCTGGTGAATTGGCCCGAGCAGGCTCGGCAGGCGATGGGGTTCGCGCCCGAGTTCGCTGAGAAGAACCTGGTCGAGGTGATCTACCCGGTGTTCGAAGGGAAGGTCTACCGCCTCGACCTGGAGACCGGACGCCAGACCAAGCCACCGATGGAGGGCACCGGCGGGTTCAAGGGCACCGGCTCGATCGATCCGCGCGGCTACCCGCTGCTCTATTCGGGGCAGGGTCTGCAAGACATCAACGGCACCCTGGTGGGCTGGCGCTACCGCATCTTCGACCTGATTCAGAACAAAGAGGTCGCCGGGTGGACGGGCAGCGATCCGGCCGCCCCCCGCAAAGACTGGGGCGCCTTCGACTCCTCCGCCCTCGTCAACGCCGCTTCCGACACCCTGATCGAGCCGGCCGAGAACGGGCTGGTCTACAAGGTGAAGCTGAACGCCGCCTTCGACCCGGCGGCCAAGACGGTCTCGGTGGATCCGCAGCTGACCAAGCTGGAATACAAGACCCCGAGGTCGTCCAAGCACGGCATCGAATCCTCGGCGGTCGCCTACCGGAACCTGATGTTCGCCTCCGACAACGACGGCAACCTGATCTGTTGGGACGCCAACACCCTGACCGTGCTCTGGGCTCGCGACATCGGCGACGACTCGGACGCGACCATGGTGCTCGAAGAGACCCCCAGGGCGTCTTCCTCTATCACGGCAACACCCTCGACAAGCGTGGGGAGGCCGGCGACAAACACACCAACTTGCGCAAGATCAACGCCCTCACCGGTGAGATCGTCTGGCAGTACGACGTGGCCACCAGCTACGACAAGGCCATCAACGGCGGCCTGCTGGCCACCCCGCTGCTCGGCCAGGGAGAGATCTCCGACCTGGTCATCTTCAACGTCTCCAAGACCACCGGCGCCAAGGCCGGCACCATGGTCGCGCTCGACAAGTTGACCGGGAAGATGGTCTGGGAACGCTCGATGGGGCGCTACTCCTGGAGTTCCCCGGTGGCGATCACCAGCACGGACGGTCACCAGTACGCGATCATGTGCGACTCCGGCGGCACGATGCACCTGTTCGATCCGAACACCGGCGAAGACTTGTCGACGGTCAGCCTGGGCAAGAACACCGAGGCCTCTCCGGCCGTCTACGGCAACATGATCGTCGTCGCCTCCTACGACAAGAAGATCTGGGGAATCAAGATCAGCTGACCGGGGCCGGACGCTCGGCTCAGCCGCGGCGCCCGGTGCCGAACATGCCTCTCGCGATCTGGCCACCGACGGTGATCACCTTGTTCCAGAAGGTCGGCGAGGAGAGCACCTTCTCCACCCCGGATTGGGCGGCGCCGCGTGGTGGAGGTGGAGGTGCGGCGCGGAGCCTGGCCCTGGGTCTTTGCCCGGGCGGCGTCCTCTTTGGCTTGCGCCTCCGCTTCGGCCTCCCGGGCCGCGGCCTGCGCCCCGGCCTCCAGCTTGCGGGCCAACATCTCGGAAGCCGAATCCCGATCCAGGTCCTGACCGTACTTGGCCATCAGCATCGACTGCGCCACCCCGGCGGCCATCATCGGGGCCGGCATCGGCTCCATGGACGCCTCGGGCGCCCGCATCCGCGTCCAGGCGACCGGGGTCGGGGCGCCGTTCGGGTTCAGCACGGTGATGATCGCCTCACCGATGCCGAGCGACTGCAGCACCTCGCCCAGCTCGTACCCGCTGGTCGGGTAGGTGGCCACCGTCGCCCGCAGCGCCTTGGCGTCGTTGGGGGTGTGCGCCCGGAGCTGATGCTGCACCCGCGACCCGAGCTGGGCGAGCACGTTCTCAGGCACGTCCTTGGGGGTCTGGGTGACGAAGAAGATGCCCACGCCCTTCGATCGGATCAACCGGACGGTCTGTGCGATCGCGTCCAAGAATGCCTTCGAAGCCCCGTTGAACAGCAGATGCGCCTCATCGAAAAAGAACACCAGCTTCGGCACCTCGATGTCGCCCACCTCCGGCAGGTCGTGGAACAGGTCGGCCAGCAACCACATCAGGAAGGTGGAGAAGATCGCCGGACGATCCTGCACGTTGGGCAACTCCAGCAGCGAAATCACCCCGCGGCCATCAGCGGTGGTGCGAATCAGGTCGCGGCTGTCGAACTCGGGCTCGCCGAAGAACTCGTCCGCCCCCTGAGTTTGAAGCGTGATCAGCGAGCGCAGGATCACCCCGGCCGTCGCCGAGGAGAGCCCGCCGAGGTTCTTCAACTCAGCCTTGCCCTCCGCCGAGGTCAGGTAGGCCAGCACCGAGCGCAGGTCCTCCAGGTCGAGCAGCGGCAGACCGTGGGTGTCGCAGTAGTGGAAGACCAGGCCGAGGGAGGACTCCTGGGTTTCGTTCAGGCCCAGCACCTTGCTCAGCAGGATCGGCCCGAAGGACGACACGCTGGCCCGCAGCGGCACCCCGGAACCCACGCCGCCCAGGGTGTAGAACTCGACCGGGCAGCCCTGGGGTTGCCACTGCTGGCCGATCTTGGACGTGCGCGCCAACAGCTTCTCGCTCGGCGTGCCGGGCAGCGCGATGCCGGACAGATCCCCCTTGATGTCGGAGGCGAAGACGGCCACGCCGGCCCGCGCGATCTGCTCGGCCATCAACTGCAGGGTCTTGGTCTTCCCGGTGCCCGTGGCCCCGGCGACGAGCCCGTGCCGGTTGAGCATCGACAGCGAGATCCGGACCTTCGCGTCCGGGCGGGGTGCGCCGTCCTCCATCAGGACGCCCAACTCGATCGAGGGGGTGTCAAAGGTGTAGCCCTTGATGATGGCGTCGGTATCAGGTGACTGCGTCGGCATGAGGGAAACACTATGCGACCGCGGTGACAAATCACCGAGACGCCGAGGGGCTAAGTCTCGCTAGACTACGCTGGTGATTTTCAAGCGTGTCGGCGACCCCCGCCCCTCCCCCGACCACGGCTTCGTGCAGAAGCAGTGGGCCGCCATCGCGCCGCAGCAGATCCGCCTCGACCAACTGGTGACCACCAAGCGCACGCTCGACCTTGAGGCCCTGCTCGAAGAGGACTCCACCTTCTATGGTGATTTGTTCGCCCACGTGATCGCTTGGCGCGGCGACTACTACCTGGAGGACGGCCTACACCGGGCCCTTCGTGCGGCCCTGCAGCAGCGGCAAACGCTTCATGCTCGGGTGCTCGAAGTCAAGTAGCTGCGGCGTCGAGTAAACTTGTCCGGTCGGCAAACCAGGGAGAATTGTGCGTGATGTCATTCGAGTCCTCAAGACTCCCCTGACGCTGCTTGCCTTGATCGCCCTCGTGGTGGTCGGGGGGACGTGGGGTTGGGCCAACGCCATGGCCCCGGTGCCACCGCGTCCGCCTGCCCCCTGTGTCGTGCAGACGATCGGCCCGAAACTCACCCCCGACAAGGTCACGCTGCGGATCCTCAACGGCGGCTTCCAGGGTGGTCTGGCTAAGCGTGCGAGCCTGCAGATGCGCGCCTATGGCTTCAACGTGATCAAGGTGAACAACACCGACCGGCGGATCCAGAAGACAACCATCATCGGTTACGCGGCCGACAGCCCTGAGGTGCTGCTCGTGGCCGGCTTCTTCAAGGACCCGGTGATCGAGGTCGACGCCCGAGCCGACCACAGTGTTGATGTGCTCCTGGGTTCGGTCTTCCCCGGCTATGTGACCAAGCCCGCGCAGTCGGTTCCGCTGGCCGACGGCACCGCTTGCCTGCCCGCGCCCGCGGTGACAGCGAGCCCGTCGGCGAGCCCGTCCGCCAGCCCGAAGCCGAGCACCACGCCGAGCAAGTAGCGCTCACCCGGCTGGGCGTCAGTCCGGGTCCGGTTCGTGGTTCCACTTGGCCAGCCGTCCGCCTCGTCCGATCGCTCGAAAGCGGCGCTCGACCCCGTCCCGTTCAGTGGCGGGGACGACCACCAGCAACTCGTCCCCATGTTTGAGGATGTCTCGTGAGTTCGGAGCGAACGGCTCCCCGTCACGGATGATCAGCGACACCACGGTGTTGCGCGGCAGCCGCAGCTCCAGGATCGACACCCCGTGCAGCCGTGACTTCTCGGGCACGTTGATCTGCATGAAGTCGGCCTGGATCCGATCCAGCGGGGCCACCTCGACCTCGATGTCGACCGCGTGATCGCCCGACGAGATTCCCAGGACGCGCGCACACCAGGCCAGGCTGGGCGCCTGGGCCAGGGTGAACACGACCACGAAGACGAACACCATGTCGAACAGCGCGGGCGCCTGCGGCAGCGTGGAGGCCAGCGGCACCGTGGCCATGATGATCGGCACCGCCCCGCGCAGCCCGGCCCAGGAGATGAACGCCTGTTCCTGCCAGGGGATCTTGAACCAGACCGCACACACCCACACCGACAGCGGACGAGCGACCAAGGTCAGGAAGAGCCCGGCCGCCAACCCGGCCAGCACGGTCGAGGTGGTCAGTCGGGCCGGCGTGGCGAGCAGTCCCAGCATCACGAACAGGCCGATCTGGGCGATCCAGCCGATCCCCTCGGCGAACGAGCGGGTGGCGTTGCGGTGCGGGAGGTTGGAGTTGCCCAGGACGATGGCGCACACGTACACCGCGGCGAAGCCGGAGACGTGCAGCCAGACCCCGGTGCCGTAGGAGAGCAGCACCCAGCCCATGGCGGTCAGCGGGTAGAGGCCGGAGGCGGGCAGCGCGACGTGGCGCATCACCATCACGCCGACGAAGCCGAGGGTCAGCCCCAGGGCTACGCCCAACACCAGCTCCACCGCGACCAGGCCGATCACTTCCCAGGCGCCGCCGGCGGGGGCACTGCCCAACGCCCACGCCGTGGCGGCCGAGACCAGCAGCACCACGGGGGCGTCGTTGAGCCCCGACTCGGCCTCCAACACGCCGCGAACCCGGGCCGGCAGCGGCACCGCGCGCAGCACGGAGAACACCGCAGCCGAGTCGGTGGGAGCAGTGATCGCACCTAACAGCACCGCGGTCGCGAGGTCGAGCTGCAGGACGAAGTACCCGAACGCCGTCATCGCGCCGATCGTGACCGCCACGCCCAGCGTGGCCAGCAGCCCGGCCGGCCTGATCGCGCGTTTCCGCTCCGACCAGCGGGTGGTGAAACCGCCCTCACCGAGAATCAGGACCAGGGCGGCGAAGCCGAGATCGTGCGCCAGCTGAGCGTCGTTGAACGGGAAGAAGGGGCCCAGCCCGAGCCCGAGGCCCAAGAAGAGCAGCAGCGAGGGCAGGCCGAGCCGGGTACCGAGGCGGGCCGCACCGATGGCGACCAGCAGCACCGCAGCGGTGATCAGCAGCAACGTGTCGAGGTTCACCCCGTCCCCCTCCCGCTGCCCCTGAGGCCCCGCCCCAAGGGACCCTCATCGTATCGAGCGAATGTTGCGCGGAAACGCAAATAGCGTGTGGGGTTGACGACCGTAGTCGGTTGTTAACCCCACACGCTATGTCGGTTTGGAGCGAGTTAGGCGAAGAGCTCTTTGGCTTGGGCGGCCTCGCAGACCGCAGCCAGGTCACCGCCTACTTGGGCGGTGACGGCGGCGGAGACCGCACCTTCCACCAGCGGGCCGTCGGCGAAGCGGACGCGGGTCGCGTCCACCATCTCCAGGACGGCCTCCACGGTCATCGTGGCCGAACCCAGGTCGGTCAAGATCGCCACGTCATGCCCGGCCTCGAGCAGTTCGTCCACCGCGGCGAACACCTTGTCGAACGAGGTGCCGATCTCGCCGTTTTCGGTTCCACCGGCGGCCCGGAAGGTGACCTCACGGGCCATCTGGGCGGCCAACTCGACCACGCCCTCGGCCAACTTCACCGAGTGCGACACCACCACCAGGGCGACCTTCACCATGGCTGCGCGCTCACGGTGTCACCTCGACGCTCAGCGTGGCCTCCGCTGCCTCGGCCGCGACCGCGAGCAGGTAGGCGGTCGAGGTGGCCCCCGGGTCTTTGTGACCGATGGACCGCTCCCCCAAATAGGACGCCCGACCCTTGCTGGCCCGCAGCGGGATGGTCGCCTCCGCGCCGTCCGCCGCTCCTTGCGCCGCCGCCCGGAACGCCTCGGTTGCCGATCCTCCGGCTTCGGCCACCACGCGGGCGGCGTCGATCGCCGGGCTCCAGGCATCGACCATGGTCTTCTCACCGGTCGTCGCCTTGCCCCGGGCCACGATGCCCTCCAGCGCTGCCGCCAGTAAGGCCACCACAGCATCGGCATCCAGATCAGCGTCGGCGACCTTGGCCGCGCGCATGAACGCCGTCCCGTACAGCGGCCCTGCAGCCCCGCCGACCTTCGACATCAGGGTCATCGCGACCACTTTCAGCACCCCGGCCACATCGTCTGGTGGAGCCTCGTCCAGCTTCGCGACCACCGCCTTGAAGCCGCGGTCCATGTTTTCGCCGTGATCGCCGTCGCCGATCGCCCGATCTAGGTCGATCAGCTCCATCCGATGCTCGCCGAGGACGACTTGCGCCCGCTTCATCCAATCCAGGGCCCAAGCCGCCCCCAGCTCCCCCATCAGAGGCCGCGACGCAGCGCGGGGGTGTGCACCGGCGCGTCCCACAAAGCGGTCAGCTCGTCGTCCAGTTTGAGCACCGTGATCGAGCAGCCCTGCATCTCCAGCGAGGTGATGTAGTTGCCGACCAGGCTGCGCGCCACGATCAGCCCGGCCGCCTCCAGGCGGTCCCTGGCATGCGCGTAGACGATGTACAGCTCCGATTCGGGCGTGCCGCCCATGCCGTTGACGAAGAGCAGGACGTTGTCGCCGGCGGCCGGTTTGAGGTCGGCCAGGATCGGGTCGACCAGCTGGTCGGTGATCTCGTCGGCGGTCGCCATCGGGACGCGGTGCCGTCCGGGCTCACCGTGAATGCCGATGCCGATCTCGATCTCGTCCTCACCCAAATCGAAGGACGGCTTGCCGGCGTGCGGCACTGTGCAGGCGGTGAGCGCGACCCCCATCGAGCGCACAGAGGCGTTGACCCGCTGGGCGATCGCCAACACGCCGTCGAGGTCGTCGCCCCGCTCGGCGGCCGCACCGGCGATCTTCTCCAACAGCACGGTGCCGGCGACGCCGCGGCGTCCGGCCGTCCAGGTGGAATCCTCCACGGCGACGTCGTCATCGACCACGACCGACTTCACCGTGATCCCCTCCATGTCGGCCATCTCGGCGGCGGTTTCGAAGTTCAGCACGTCGCCGGTGTAGTTCTTCACGATGTGCAGCACCCCGGCGCCACCGTCGACGGCCTTGGTCGCGGCCAGGATCGGATCAGGCGTCGGGGAGGTGAACACGGCCCCGGGAACCGCCGCGTCCAGCATCCCCAGGCCGACGTAGCCGGCGTGCAGCGGCTCATGCCCCGATCCGCCGCCAGAGACCAGCCCCACCTTGCCCGCGACCGGCGCGTCCGCGCGAACCACGTAGTCAGGGTCATAATGGACGGTCACCAGATCCGCGTGGACGGCCGCGAAACCCTTCAGGCTCTGGGCGACAACATCAGCCGGATCATTGATGAGCTTCTTCATTGAACACTCCTTGGGTCACACAGTTCTGTGCTGCCAACTCTGCCGCCCCGACCTCGTGCACGAAAGGGTACGGCCCGCGCACTCGTGCACGGACGTAGCCCGGGCTGAGCGGATGGGCGCTGAACTCAGCGCGAGACGGGATGGGCGGCGCCGGGTGAGACCAGCAGAGCTGCCCCCTTCACACTGACCCGGACGGCATCCCCGACCCGAGGCAGCGCCACCCGGGTGCGCCAAACGACATTGCACCAGGGCCCCCGCCCCGCTGGCCAGCCGAAGCGTGAGCAGCGCGTCGTGGCCGTGGAAGTCTGCCCGCACCACCTCGGCCGCGGCGCCGGAGGCGTCCAACTCAACCTGCTCGGGCCGGACGAGCGCCCGAGCCGAACCGCTCGGGGTGGCCGCCACCACGTCCAGGGCACCCAGGGCGGAGTCAAAGCGTCCGCCGTGCACGTCGCCGTCCAGCCAGCTGGCGTCGCCCAGGAAGGTGGCCACCCATTCCTCGTTCGGATGCGTGTAGAGCTCGATCGGGGTGCCGGACTGAATCACCCGGCCATCGCGCATGACGACCACGTGGTCAGCCATGCTCAGCGCTTCGGACTGGTCGTGGGTGACCAGCACGGCCGTCATTCCCTGGTCGCGCAGCACGTCCTTCACATCGCGGCGCAACTCGGTGCGCAGGCCGGCGTCCAGGGCGCTGAACGGTTCATCGAGGAGCACCAGTTCGGGGCCGGGGGCCAGGGTGCGCGCCAGCGCGACCCGTTGTTGCTGCCCGCCGGAGAGCTCGTGCGGCATCCGTTCGCCGAGGCCACCCAGCCCGACCAACTCCAGGAAGCGGTCGACGGTGGCGCGGCGTTCGCTGTTGCGGCGTCCGCCGGGCAGGCCGAAGCCGACGTTGTCCGCCACGCTCAAGTGCGGGAACAGGGCGCCCTCCTGCGGCACCACGCCGACCCCGCGGCGGTGACTGGGCAGATGCATGCCCTCCAGCGCGACCACTCGTCCGGCCACGGTGATTCGTCCGGCATCGGCGCGTTCGAAGCCCGCGATGCAGCGCAGCAGCGTGGTTTTGCCACAACCGGAGGGCCCGAGCACCGCGACCAGGCTGCCGGCGGGGGCGTCCAGGTCGACGTGGTCGAGGGCTTTGACCCCGGGGAAGGCCTTGGAGACGCCTCTGACGATCAGGGTGATCACTGTTGTGGCTCCCGTCCGAAGGCTCCGCTCCCGCTGGCCAGCAGCCAGGTCGGCACGGCGGCGAGCGCCACCAGGATGGCAGCATACGGAGCCGCGGCCGCGTACGCCTCCACCGCGGTGTAGGTCCACAGCCGGGTGGCCAGCCTCTCCATTCCGGCCGGACGCAACAACAAGGTGGCGGGAGCTCCTTCATCGCGGTCAGCGACACCAGCGCCGCCCCCGGCCCCGATCCCGGGCAGCATAACCGGCAGGGTGACCCGGCGCAGCGCCTCCAGTGGGGTGGAACCGAGCGACTGGGCGACCTCTTCCAGGGCCAGCGGCGCCTTAGCCGCCGCCGAGGTCACCGCAGCCACAGCCAGGGGCAGGAACAGCGTCACGTAGGCCAAGCCGAGCAGCCAGATCGACTGATACAGCGCGTGCACCACGTTGATCCCGAAGAAGACCAGGGACAGCCCGATCATCACGCCCGGGAGCGAATGGGTGACGAAGACCAGCCGCTCCAGCGCCCGGGAGAGTCGGGACGGAACCCGGGCCGCATAGAGCCCGAGCGGGATCGCCAGCAGAATCGTCAGCCCGGCGCCGAGCAGCGAAGCTCCCAGCGAGCCACCGATGGCGGAGATGACCTCGCCGAACCCGCCCGGACGGGACACCCCGGCCAGATTCCAGCGGACGAGCGCCGCGAGCGGCACCCCGAGGGCGGTGATCACCAAGCCACCGAGCACGGCGAACGCGATCCAGCGGCCACGACCCAGGTCTTGCGGGACGACTCGGCGGCGGCCAGCACCACCGACCTTGGCTTGACGGCGTTCGGCTCCCCGGGCCAGGGATTCGGCGGTCACGACCAGCAGCGCGAAGACCATCAGCAGCGCGGCCAACGCGATCGCGCCGGTGCGATCGAACCCGACGCTGAACGCGGTGAACACGGCCCGGGTGAACGTGTCGACCCGCAGGATCGAGACCGCCCCGAAGTCGGACAGTGTGTACAGGGCGACCAGGAGTCCGCCGGAGGTGATCGCCGGCATGGCTGCGGGCAGCACCACGCGCCAGAGCACCGAGAACTCGCGGTGGCCCAGCGCCCGCGCGATCTCGGCCGGGGCAGCGTCCTGCCCGGCCAGCGTGCCGACCACCGGCAGGTAGACGTAGGGGTAGGAGTAGAGGCTGAGCACGATCGCCGCTGCCCAGAAGCCGTCGAAACGCCCGGTCGGGTTCCACAGATCAGCGACCGCCACCCAGGTGTAGGCGGCGACGTAGCTCGGCACGGCCAGCGGCAGGGCCAGCAGGATGCCGAAAGCGCGGCGTCCGGGGACGTTCGTCCGGGTCACCAGCAGGGCGGCGGAGACGCCCAGGAGGGTGCTGAACAGCCAGACCACCACCATCAGCGCGATGCTGCGCCACGTCATCGCCCCGACCCGGGCGGTGAAGACCTCGGCCAGGATCCGATCCCAGCCCGCCTCCCCGGCGCGGATGATCAAGTAGACGCCGGGGATCAACGACACCGCGGCGGCGAGCAGAGCGCCCAGCAGAAGTTCAGGCCTGCGGACAGCCGCCAGCCCCCGAACCCGATGGCGATGGGTCCGGGGGCGAGGGCGGAGGTCCTTGGTGGTCGTCCGCGGAGGTGCGCTCAAGCTCAGAGCAGTCCAGCTTCCTTGATCAGAGTGATCGACTTATCAGCTCGGCAAGATTACTCAAGCTGACCTTGGGCACTTCGAGCTCGTCCAGCTTGGGCAGCCCGGGAGCCGAGGCGATGCCGGCGATCAGCGGGTACTCGAAGGTCTTCTCGGCGAAGTAGGTCTGCGCTTCGGTGCCGAGCAGGTAGTCGACCAGAGCTTGCCCGTCGGTGTCGGGCTGCTTGGCCAGCAGACCAACGCCGGAGACGTTGACCAGGGCGCCGGTGTCACCGCCGGGGAAGAAGTGCAGCTTGGTCTTCAGCTTGTCGGCCGTGGTGCCGGTCTCGCCCGCCAGTTCGTAGACGTAGTAGTGGTTCACCAGCCCGACGGGGAACTTGCCCGCCTCGACGTCGGCCACGATCACGCCGTTCTTCTCCCGGATCTGCGGGTCGTTCGCCTTCAGCGCAGTGAGGAACTCGGTGGTCTTGGCGTCCCCATGCTGGACTCGCATCGCGGTGATGAACGACTGGAAGGACGCGTTGGACGGGGCAACCCCGACCTTGCCCTTCCACTCGGGCTTGACCAGGTCGAACACGCTGGCCGGCAGGTCGGCCGCCTTGAGCAGCGTGGAGTTGTAGGCCAGGACGCGGCTGCGACCCGTCACCCCGACCCACAGGCCGTTGGGGTCGCGGTACTGGGCGTCCACCTTGTCCAGGGTGGCTTGGGGCAGGGCGCGGAACAGCTTGGCGGCCCCGACGGCACCCAGGCCGCCGGCGTCCTGGGCGAGGAAGACCGCCGCCTGGGTCCGGTCGCCCTCTTCGATCAGCTGGGCGGCCATCTGGGCGGTCTCGCCGTAGCGGACCTCGACCGCGATGCCGGTCGCGGCGGTGAACTTGTCCAGGATCGGCTTGACCAGGGTTTCGTTGCGGCCGCTGTAGACGGTCACTTTGGCGTCCGAAGCGGACGAGGACGAGGCAACGGGAGTCGCCGGAGCCGAGCAGCCCACGAGCGCCATCGCGCTGGCCAGGAAGAGTGGCACCAGGAGTCGGGCCGGTCGTCGGAACATGGAAGCCTCCAGGAAGGTCAAGACGGTTCGATTTAGATAAGGCAGCTGTTGCGTTATTGCTGTGAGGTGAGCCTAACCTAACCTGATGGCCGTTTCAAACCACGCCTGCGGGCTGGACCGGGTAGGCGTCCGTCGACCGCCAGCCCGCCCGGGAACCTGGCCGCAGGCACGAGAACCCGAAAAAACACAGCGAATTCCGGCCATCAGGGCGTATACGACGTTCATGCTCGCCCACGACCGTGACGTTTCCGGACACCACCCCGGCAACCCCCCCACAGAGGACCGCCCGGGCGACGCTCCCAACCCGCCCCGCCAACCTGGCCGCAGGCGAGAACCCGAAAAAAACACGGCGAATTCCGGCCATCAAGGCGTATACGACGTTCATGCTCACCCACGACCGCGAAGTTTCCGGACAGCACCCCGGCCACCCCCCAGAAGCCCGCCCGGACGACGCCGACGTGCGCAGTACGATCCAGCCATGCCCAAGACGACGTTCAGGCCGGGCGACGAGGTGGTCACCCCTCGCATCAGGCGGCGGGAACTGACCCTCGCCATGGGGCGCGCGCGTAGGCGACGAAGCCCCTGCCCGACACCAAGAAGACCGGGCCCCTGGTGGGACCCGGTCACTGGCTGGCTGGCGGTGGCGGTGGGATTTGAACCCACGGTGGGAATGAACCCACACGCGCTTTCGAGGCGCGCTCCTTCGGCCGCTCGGACACGCCACCGCCGAAGATTCTAACCGCCGGCGTGATCCCGGGCCAATCGGGGTGAGCCCGGCGGCCGGTAGCCCGACAGTCGCAGCACGACCTCGTAGATCGCCGTCCGCACGGTCAGGATCGGATGCTCACCCAGCCGATGCCGGCCGGCCGCCTGAACCGGCCGGCCGGGGAACTGCTCGCGCCAGTACCCCAGGGCACGCGCCGTGTGCAGCTGGTCGGACGCGATCGCCACCGAGCCGTCCTTCAGCTCAGGGTTCGCCGCCAACAGGGCGCCACAGTGGGCCACGTTCTCCCACGTGGTCGTGGCCAGGGGTTCGATCAGGACGCGATCCTCCGGCAGGTCGTAGCGGGCCTGGGCGTCGGCGGCCATCGCCTCCGCCTCCCCGTTGGCGCCGGTGAACAGCAGGGTGGCCGCCGGATTGGCTCGCAGCGCCAGATCGACCCGCCATCGCTGCGTCGGCGACACGCGACCCTCGCGACGACTCGGGCAACCCAGCACGATGACGACGTCCGGAGGCTGATCAAGGGAACCCAGCCGCCGGGCCACCACCGCCTGCACGACCTCAGCCACAACCCAGGGCAGCAAGCCAAGCACCACTACAGCGGCCGCACCGACCACCAGAGGACGTGACAACCTCATCGCTGCCCGGCGAAGAAGTCCCGGATCAGGGCGCCGCATTCCTCCTCGGCGATGCCGCCGACCACCTCCACCTGATGATTCAGCCGCGGATCCCGGACGACATCCCACAAGGACGCGATCGCCCCGGCCTTGGGGTCGTAAGCCCCGAAGACCACCCGATCAACCCGCGCCAGAACCAGGGCGCCGGCGCACATCGTGCACGGCTCCAGGGTGACCACGAGCGTGCAGCCGTCCAGCCGCCACGATCCCTCAAGGTCGGCCTCCTCGGCACCGGCGTCCCGCGAGGCTGCTGCCTGCAGGGCGAACGCGGCTCGACGCAACGCGACCACCTCGGCATGCGCGGTCGGATCCCCGGTGAGTTCCCGCTCGTTGTGGGCTCGCGCGATCACCTCACCCGTGGGTGAGAGCACCACTGCACCGATCGGCACGTCGCCGTGGGCCGAGGCCAGCTCGGCCTCCTGCAGCGCCAGCTGCAGCGCCGGCAGCCACCGGTTCATCAGCCGAAGGAGCCCTGCACGGCCCGCTTGAACACGGGCGCGAATTTGATCTTCTTGACCAACTTCTCCACCAGGGCGTCAGAGTCCGCGTCCAGATCGCTGCACAACGTTTCCAGGTCGAACTCGCTCATCCCAGAATCGGCGAGGATGTCGAGGTCTCCGACCGGGCCACCGTCCTCGTCGTCGTCGGGAATCTCCAGCGCGAGGAAGTCGGCCACATCGCGGGCCAGCGGCCAGTCGTTGGCCGCCACCACGTCACTGAGGAACACCTGCACGTGGCGTCCGCGCACCCGAACCACGGCGAAGAACTCCGAGGCGATCGAGACCAGGCCCACCGCACCGCCGTCGCCAGGGATCCGGCGCAACTGGTTGATCAGTTCGTCCAAGTCATTGGCGAGTTCAGCCGCCAACGCCAGGGCCACCGGCTGACCGTCCTCGCGGTAGAGGGCGATCACGAAGTCGATGTCGTCCTCGGTGGCGTCCTCGGGGTAGTCGTCGTCGTCCTCGGCGTCGTCCTCGTCGGCATCGTCCTCGTCGAGATCGTCGTCGTCGTCGTCGTCTTCGTCGAAGTCGGAGAGGATGATCACCACGCCCTCTTCGAGGTCACCCAAACCGGGACGGTCATCGCCACGATCGGCCAACTCGACGTCGAAATCTTCGTCTGTACCGTTCATCACTGTCCCTTCACCGGTCAGCGTCCATCGTGTCATGCCCCGGCCGAAACCCACCTATCGCGATTGGACCAATCCCGCCGGGTGGTGCCATGGTCTGGGGTGTGGAGTTGCGTGCTATTGATCACCCGTTGGTTGCCCACAAGGTCACGCTGTTGCGTGACGTCCGGACGGGCTCGCCGGTGTTTCGGCAGCTCGTCGAAGAGCTGGTGATGCTGCTTGCCTATGAGGCGACCCGCGAAGTGCGCGTGAGCCAGATCGAGGTGACCACACCGATCACCACCACGACCGGGACCAAACTCTCCCGACCGCGACCCTTGGTGGTGCCGATCCTGCGCGCCGGGCTCGGCATGCTCGAGGGGATGATGCGCCTGATGCCGACCGCGGAGGTCGGCTTCGTCGGCATGGTCCGCGATGAGGAGACGCTGGAGCCTTTCACCTACGCCGAACGGCTGCCGAAGGACCTCTCCGGGCGCCAGTGCTACGTGCTCGACCCGATGCTGGCGACCGGCGGCTCCCTGGGCGGCACGGTGAAGTTCCTGGTCGACCGCGGCGCCGATCACATCACCTGCATCTGCCTGCTCGCCGCCCCCGAGGGGATCGAGAATCTGCGCCGCCTGGTCGACCCGGTCGGCGTGCCGACCACCCTCGTCGTCGCCCAAGTGGACGAGCGGCTGAACGAGGTCGGCTACATCGTGCCCGGGCTGGGGGACGCCGGCGACAGGCTCTACGGCCTGGCGCAATGACTCACACCCGGACGGTCGGAATCCTGGTCTTCGACAAGGTCGAGGTCCTGGATCTCGCCGGACCGTTCGAGGTGCTGTCGGTCGCGTCTCGCCTCTCCAAGCGCGAGGGCAGGCCGGCCTTTCGTCCGCTGCTGATCGGGGCGCAGGACCGTCCGGTGGTGGCTCGCGGTGGCTTCCGCGTGCTGCCGGACGCGACCCTGGCTGAGCATCCCCGGCTGGACGTGCTGATCGTCCCGGGCGGGGTGGTGCACGCGGTCCGCGACGATCGGCCGACCGTGGAGTGGGTGCGACAACAGGCCGGGCTGGTGGAACTCGTGGCCTCGGTCTGCACCGGGGCGTTCGTCCTGGCTGAAGCGGGAGTACTGGACGGACTGCGGGTCACCACGCACTGGGAGGACCAGGAAGACCTAGCCCGCGACTTCCCCGCGTTGTCGGTGGTCGCGGACGTCCCGTGGGTCGATCAGGGCCGCGTAGTCACCTCGGGCGGGATCAGCGCCGGAATCGACATGACCCTGCACCTGGTCCAACGGCTGGCCTCTCGCGAGCTGGCACGGGCCACCGCTCATCAGATGGAATACCGCTGGCCCGCCTGAGCCTCACAGGTCGCGAGCCAACCCCTCGATCCGTTCGGCGCCGGGAAGGTTGAGCAGGGAGCGGCCCGGGAGCAGCAGTTTGGCTCGGCGGACCCCGGCACCGATGCAGACGATGGCGGTGTCGGCCACGGCGGCGTCCACCCACACCGGCCAATCGGCGGGCAGGCCGACCGGGGTGATACCGCCGTACTCCATGCCGGAGGCCTCGACCGCCTGATCCATCGGCGCGAACGACGCCTTGCGGACGTCCAATCGGCGCTTGACTACGTTGTTCACATCAACCCGACGATGCGCCAAGGTCAGGCAGCAGGCTTGCCGCTGGACGCCTTCGCGGCGCCCGGTGACCAGGACGGCGTTGGCCATCACCGGAAGCGGCAGGTCGTAGGCGGCACACAGCGCCTCGGTGTCGGAATGCGCCGGGTCGATCTCGAACACCAGCGCGTCCGGCACGAAGGCGAGCGCGGCGAGCACCGGGGCGGCGAGCAGGTCGGGCCGCTCGGCGGCCGGGACGGGGTTCACGTGGTCGAACATGGGCGCATTGTGGCACGCTCGGGGAATGTCACTTCCCGAGAGCCAGCGCCTGGCCCCCCGGAGACCTTGGTGGTCGGCCTGGGCCGCCCGGAGCGCCTCCATGATGCCCCGGTGAACCCACCGATCGTGTTCTCCTCCACCTTCATCGGCACTCAAGCGCCCGCTCCCGGCGACTACCTGTACAGCCGGTACGGCAACCCCACCTGGGATCCGTTGGAGGCGGCGATCGGCACGCTGGAGGCCTCCCCGGCCCCCGCGCTGATCTACGCCTCGGGCATGGCCGCGGTCGCGGCCGCGCTCTCCCTGGTGCCCCTGGGCGGACGGGTCGTGCTCCCCCAGCACGGCTACAACGGGTCGCTCAGCCTGGCTCGGGAGCTGGAGTCGCGGGGTGCGTTGACCGCCGTTTTCACCGACCTGAGCGACACCGAGGGCACCATCGCACTGCTCACCGGGGCGGACCTGCTCTGGCTGGAAAGCCCGACCAACCCGATGCTGGAGGTGGCCGACATTGCCGCCCTGGCCGCGGCGGCGCGGACGGCCGGGGCGTTGACCGTGGTCGACAACACCTTCGCGACACCGCTGCTGCAGCGGCCCTTGGAGCTCGGGGCGGATCTGGTCGTGCATTCGGCGACGAAGTTCCTCGGCGGGCATTCGGACGTGTTGCTGGGCGCGATCGCGGTGGCTGATCCGGCGCTGCGCGAGACGTTGTGGCAGCACCGGGTGCAGAACGGGGCGATCGCCGGGCCGATGGAGGCGTGGTTGTGCCTGCGCGGGCTGCGCACCCTGGCGGTGCGGGTGGAGCGAGCGGTCGCCAACGCCGGCGAGTTGGCTAGGCGGCTGGCCGAGCATCCGGGGGTGTCGAACGTCCGCTATCCCGGCTTGCCGGGCGATCCTGGCCATCAGCTCGCAGCTCGGCAGATGAAGGCGTTCGGCGCCGTCCTCTGCCTTGAGGTGGGGGCCGACGTGGCGGGCACGGAGCGTTTCCTGGACGCGCTGCGGGTGTGGGTGCCGGCGACCAGCCTCGGTGGGGTCGAGTCGCTGGTCGAGCGTCGCCGGCGTTACGCCAGCGAGCCGGCGAGCATCCCCGAAACGATGGTCCGGCTGAGCGTCGGGATCGAGCATGTGGACGACTTGTGGGCCGACCTGGTGCAGGCGATCGAGGCCGCGCAGTGAGCCTGGACGCGATCCATCGACTCCCGGAGAAGGCCTCGCAGGAGCGGCAGGCGTTGGATTCGCTGCTTGATGAGGCGCTCTACGGCACCCTGTGCACGGTCGTGGACGGGCAGCCCTGGGTGGTGCCGATGCTCTACGCCCGGGACGGTGATCGGATTCTGCTGCACGGCTCGACCGGGGCCGGGGCGTTGCGTCAGGTGGCCGCGGGGGCACCGTCCGCCTTCTCGGTGACGCTGGTGGACGGCCTGGTGGTGGCCTACTCGACCTTTGAATCCTCGGCCCATTACCGCTCGGCTGTGCTCCGCGGGGTGCTGGTCCCGGTGCCTGGCGAGGACGGACGTGCAGCCCTCGACCTGATGTCGGACCGCTGGTTGCCGGGCCGGGTGGCTGAGGTGGCGCCGATGACGAAGAAGGAGCGGGCGGCGTCCCTGGTGCTCGCGTTGCCGATCACGCCGGGCCAGTGGACGCTGAAGATCAGCGCCGGCGAACCCGACCGCCCCGACGTCGAGACACCCGTCTGGCAAGGGGTGATACCGATGCAGCAGGGCTATGGGGAGCCCGTCCGCGCGCCGTGGGTGCCGGCCGAGACGCCGATCCCGCCCTCGGTGCGGAACCGCATGGCCGCGGACTGACGGTTGGCGCCCTCAGCCCGTGACCCCGGTGGGATAGCCATCGATGGAGGTGGCGTTTCGCTCCCGCTGGTAGGTCGCCAACCCCTCCGGTCCGCGATTCTCGGCCCACGTGGTCAGCAGATCTCGCTGCTCCACGTAGTCAAAAAGCGGAACCGCGAAGCCGCAGGACGTCTGCACCAGATCGACGGTGAGGTCGAACACTTGGCGAGCCCCCGGCAGTGCAGGAAAGAGCGCCACCAGTTCGCTCCAGTCGGCATCCCGGGGCTGAACCATGCGCGCCGCCCCATAGAGCCGCAGAATCATCGGCGGGCCCTCGAAGGAGCAGAACATGAGCGTCATCCGGGGGTTCTGCAGCAGATGCGCGGCAGTCTCGTTGCCGCTGCCCGTCCCGTTCAACCACGCGACCCGATGCGGCGCCAACACGCGCAGGCTGTCCAGTCCCTTCGGGGACAGGTTCACTCGACCCTGCGGCCCGGCGGTGGCGACGAAGAACATCCGCTGATCACGGATGAAGCGCTCGAGTTTCGGGGTGAGTTGCGGGAACTGCGTGGCCATCAACCCAGCTTTTCATCCCGTGGCGGTCAACTTCACCGCTCTGGACGTGCGTCGATGGCCATAGAGCCTCGACGCCGCAGATTTGCCGAGGAATTTCCGGGAACGGGGCTGCCGCGGACGCCGTGGGTCTGGTGCGGCAAGAGGGCTGGCCTGCCCCGTGGCGGTTGACTTCTGCCCTGTGGACGTGCGTCGAGGGCTATATAGCCTTGATGCACCACATCCACCCACTTTTTTTCGCTCCTGCCGGCATTGGCGCCGCCTGCGTCCCCCGATTGGGCCCGTCACGCTGGTGTCGGCGAGTGATCGCTAGGATCAGGCATGCCTTCGCTGACCGAGATCTACCCCCCTTTCGGGCTGCAGATCACCGCTGGCCCGCTCGAACTGCGCGGCATCGGCGAAGCCGAGGTGCTAGCGCTACTGGCTCTTGCTCAAGGCGGCATTCACGACCCGTCCTGGACCCCGTTCGCTTTCCCCTGGACGGACGCCCCTGACGATGAGTTGCCGCTGAACTACCTGCAGTGGTGGTGGCAGAGCATGGCGACCTTCCGCCGCAACTCCTGGAATCTCGATCTGGCGGTGCTCTGGGAAGGCGAGGTGGTCGGCGTGCAAGGCGTGGCGACGAGAGACTTTCTGGTCACCCGGACCGGTGAAACCGGCTCCTGGTTAGGGGCGGCACATCAGGGCAAGGGGATCGGAACGGCCATGCGCAGGGCCTTCTGCGCCTTCCTGTTCGACCATCTGGAGTTCTCCGAAATCACGTCGGCCGCCTTCGCCGATAACGCAGCGTCGCGCGGCGTATCGCGCAAGGTCGGCTACCGCGAGAACGGAGTCCTCCGGCAGGTGCGACGCGGCGAAATGGTCGAGTCGATCCGGCTGGTGTTGGCCCCGGCGGACTTCGTGCGCGGGCCGGAGATCACTGTGGTGGGCGCCGGGCCGGCTCGGAAGCTGATCGGGCTCGATTGATCAGTAGTAATAGGGGAAGCGCGACACGCTCAGCGGCCGCTGACAGTCTCTGAATCCGGCACCTACTAGGCGCCGGCGGCCGCGATCCGCTGGATGAAGGCGTTGGCCCACTGGACAGCATCATCGACGGTCGTCAGTGCGTCGATGTCCTCACCTGCGGCCCGGTAGAGCGTGGGCCAACCGCGGCCTGCCTCGATTGTTGGCGGCCACGCGCTGCGGCACTCGGGGGGGCCGCGCGCACGGACCACCCCCAGGCCGGGGGGCGGCCGGCCGTTCCGCTTGGGTTGGCTTTTGCCCGGCGCCCCCCCCCCCCCGCCCGCCCCCCCCGGGGGGGGGGGTTTTTTGGGCCTTCGGGGGGGGGGCCGCGCCCCCCCCCCCCCTCCGCGGCGGGGGCCCCCCCCCCCCCCCCCCCGCCCCCGCCCCCGCCCCCCCTCCCCCTCCCCCTCCTCCCCCCTCGCCTTTTTCCTTTTTTTGCCCCCCCTCGCCCCTCCCCCCCCCCCCCCTTCCCCTTTTTTTTTTTTTTTCCCCCCCCCCTCCCCCCCCCCCCCCCGCGGCCCGGCGGGTTTCCCGGGGGCGGCCTTTTTTTCGTGCCGGGGCTTCGGGCCCCGCCCCCGGGGGGGGGCCCCCCCCCGCCGGGGCCGCCTCCCGGCCCCCGCGGGCCCCCCGGGGCCCCGCGCCCTCCCGGGGGGCGCGGGGCCCCCGGCCCGGCGGCCCGGCCTGCCCCCGCCGGCCCGCTGGCCCCCGCGGGCCCCCGCCTGGGCCGGGCGGGCCCCCCGCGCGGGGGCCCCGCCGGGGGGGGCCCCCCCCGGGGGCCCCCCGGCGCGCTGGTCCAACGACCGCACGCTGTTCGGAACGTCGGCGTAGCTCACGAGCGGAGCTCCTTCCTTAGCCGCTGCCACTCCTTGGTGGTCACAAGGCCTTCCTTCCGGGCCTGTTCGACGGCGTCCCTCAGGCGGCTGCGCTCGATGCGTCCGCGGCATTCAAGGATCGCGTCAGCGACGGTCTGCGACGCCAGACCTTCGTAGCGCGTCGTCACAACGTCGTCCTTCACCAGCGTGAGTTCAATGAACGGGGGCAGCTTCGGGCGCGTCCGCTTTCGCACCGCCACCTGGACCCGTCGTGGATTCACATCTGCCAGCCCGAACAGCGCAAGCACCGAGTCACCGTGGAGGTGAGCCCCATCCCCTGCACGCAGGAGCGCCTCAGCGAACTGATCGATTGCGGTGGTGGGTGCGTCCGGCACCCGGTAGAGCCCGTAGGCGACGTTCTCCAGGCCTCCACGCGCGGCCAGCTTGGGTAGCTCACTCGCCGGCACGCCAGCCTCGGCCGCCTGCTTGGTGGTCACGTAGCCGTACTGATCGAGCGCAATCTCGCGCACGATGTCCCGGTACGTCACCTTGGCAGCCATGTCACAACTATACCGAAAGTGGTAGTGTTGTGACACCGTCTACGGCTGCACCAGCACCTGACCTGCGATTTTCGCCAGATCAGTAGTAATAGGGGAAGCGCGACCAATCCGGCCGCCGCTTCTCCAGGAACGAGTCCCGACCCTCGACCGCCTCGTCCGTCATGTAGGCCAACCGGGTGGTTTCGCCGGCGAAGACCTGCTGACCGATCAGCCCGTCGTCGATCGCGTTGAAGGCGAACTTGAGCATCCGCTGGGCGGTCGGCGACTTGCCGCAGATCTTGGCCGCCCACTCCAGGCCCACCTCCTCCAAGGACGCGTGCGGCACCACCGCGTTCACGGTGCCCATCTCGTAGGCGCGTTGGGCGTCGTAGGTGTCGCCGAGGAAGAAGATCTCGCGGGCGAACTTCTGCCCGACTTGGCGGGCCAGGTAGGCCGAGCCGAAACCGGCGTCGAAGGAGCCCACATCGGCGTCGGTCTGCTTGAACCGGGCGTGCTCGGCCGACGCGATGGTCAGGTCGCAGACCACATGCAGCGAGTGGCCGCCGCCGGCCGCCCAGCCGTTGACCAGGGCGATCACCACCTTGGGCATGAACCGGATCTGCCGCTGCACCTCGAGAATGTGCAGGCGCCCGAGTTTGGCGGCGTCCGTGGTGTCGGAGGATTCTCCGTCCGCGTATTGGTAGCCGGCCCGTCCGCGAATTCGCTGGTCGCCGCCGGAGCAGAACGCCCAGCCGCCGTCCTTCGCTGAGGGCCCGTTGCCGGTCAGCAGCACGCAGCCCACGTCAGAGGACGTCCGGGCGTGATCCAACGCTGTGGCCAGTTCATCGACCGTGTGCGGACGAAAAGCGTTCCGCACCTCGGGCCGGTTGAAGGCGATCCGGACGGCCGGCACCTGCTTGGCTCGGTGGTAGGTGATGTCGGTGAAATCGAAGCCGGGAATCTCGTCCCACTGCTCCGGCTGCCACGGGTTGCTCATGGGCCCCACGTTATCCCCGAGGACGGGCGGCGGCGTCCACCTCAGCGCGGATGGCGCGGGCCAGCGCGGGCACATCGGTGAACACGGCGTCGACCCCGAGGGCGAACATCCGGCGCAGCCGCCCCGGGTGATTGACCACCCAAGGCCTGACCGCCACCTGTTTGCCATGCGCCCGGTTGACCAGCCCGCCGGTCAGCCCGCGTCGGCTGGGGTGAATGGCGCGGACGCCGAGCGCGAGCGCGTGCGCCAGTGGGCGTAGCTGGGGGCGTCCGTAGACCCAGGCCACCTCCATCTCGGTCAGCCTGGCCAGCTGGCGCACCGACTCGACACTGAACGAGGACAGCACCACCCGCTCCCCCGGCAACCCCGCCTCGGCGACCGCCTCCAGCACCAGTTCTTCCAGCCCCGGGTAGTCGACCACGGAGTTCTTCAGCTCGATGTTGACCCGCAGTTGGCTCGGCGCCAGCAACTCCAGCACCTCGGACAACCGCGGCACCCCGACCCCGGCGAAACCGCGATGCCCGGCTGAGGCGGTCAACTCCGCCAGGTCGTCGGCCGTGAGATCCTGACCCAGCCGTGACCATCGGTGGTCCGCTCCAGGGTCTCGTCATGGATCACCACGGGTTCGCCGTCAAGGCTCAGCTGGACGTCGAACTCGACCGCCTCGGCACGGGCGGCGATCGCGGCCGCAAACGCCGGCAGGGTGTTCTCGGGAGCCTCCCGCGGGCAGCCCCGATGGGCCCAAATCTGCGTCACAGCCTCCCTGCCTTTCTGTCGGACACTCGGAGTATGGTGCCCAGAGTGAGCACTCGTGAACCGACCGCCATCGACCAACTCGCCGACGCCTACACGTTGGCACTAGCTGAGCTCGACCCGATCGAGGCTACCTACCTGGGTATCAGCGGCTTCGACCACCTGATGACAGACCTCTCCCCCGACGGCCTGGCTGCGCGCAACGACCACCATCGCCGGACGCTGACCGCCCTGGAGTCGACCCCGCCACGGGATCAGACCGATGTGGTGACGATCGCGGCCATGAAGGAGCGGCTCGGGCTGGAGGTCGAGTTGTTCGACGCCGGCGAGCGCTTCGCAGACCTGAACGTGATCGCCTCGCCATTGCAGGGCATTCGCGACGTGTTCGATCTGATGCCGGGCGACACCGAGGAGCAGTGGGGCAACGCCTCGCAACGGCTGAACGGGGTCGCCGGCTCGGTGCTCGGCTACATCGAGTCGCTGCGGGAAGGCGCCCGTGGGGGGCTGGTGCCGGCGGTGCTGCAGGTCCGCGAGGGGATCACCCAAGCTGAGGAGTTGGCTGATCCGGCGTCCTCGTTCTTCGTCGAGTACGCCCGGGACGCCAAGATCGGCACCGATGATGTGCCCGCGTCCTTGCGCGCCGATCTGGAGCGGGGCGCTCTGAGCGCTGCCGCGGCGTACGGAGAGCTCGCCTCCGCCCTGCGGGAGTTGGCGGCCGAGGCCCCGATCGACGACGCCTGCGGTCGGGAGCGGTACGCGCTGCATTCGCGGTATTTCGTCAGCGCGGCGGTCGACCTGGATGAGACCTACGAGTGGGGCTTGGAAGAGCTGGCTCGGTTGAAGAGCGAGCAGGAAGACATCGTCCGGCAGATCGCGGGGCCGGGAGCGTCCTTGGCCGAGGCGATCGCCGTCCTCGACGGGGACGCCAGCCGCAAGCTGCACGGCACGAAGGCGCTCCAGGAGTGGATGCAGGTCACCGCCGATCAGGCCATCGCAGCGCTCAACAATGTGCACTTCGACATTCCGGGGGCCATCCAGAAGATCGAATGCATGATCGCCCCGACCCAGAACGGCGGCATTTACTACACCGGGCCTTCCGATGACTTCTCCCGCCCCGGGCGGATGTGGTGGTCGGTTCCGCCGGGCGTGACCGAGTTCAACACCTGGCGGGAGAAGACCACCGTCTATCACGAGGGCGTCCCCGGGCATCACCTGCAGATCGGCCAGGCCGTCTACAACCGGGCCGAGCTGAACATGTGGCGCCGGCTGGTCTGCTGGACGTCCGGTCAGGGCGAAGGCTGGGCCTTGTACGCCGAGCGGCTGATGCAGGAGTTCGGCTTCATGGGCGACCTGGGCGACCGGTTCGGCCTGATCGACGGGCAGCGGATGCGCGCCACCCGGGTGGTGCTCGACATCGGCGTGCACCTGAAGAAGCAGGCTCCGGCCGAGTGGGGCGGCGGCATCTGGGACGCGGACAAGGCCTACAACCTGCTCCGCTCGAACGTGAACATGGACGACGCCTTCGTCCGCTTCGAGGTGAAGCGCTACCTCGGCTGGCCCGGGCAGGCCCCGTCGTACAAGATCGGCCAGCGTTTGTGGGAGCAGATCCGGGCCGAGGTGGCTGCCGCTCAGGGTGACGCGTTCTCGCTCAAGGACTTCCACACGAAGGCTTTGAACCTCGGCTCGTTGCCGTTGGACGTGCTGCGCGGCGCCCTGGTCAGCTAGTCGGCAGGTGGGTGCGCGGCGACATCCGCGGGCCACTGCGCGGCCGATGCGCCCCGCTCATCCCGAGCAACGCCTGCACTCGATGCCGATGGGGTCGATAGGCCTCCAGCAGTTCGGCCAGGCCTGCGTCGTCGACCTCGGCGCCGGTCAGCGTCCAGCCGATGTCCTTGGCCACGTGGTAGTCGCCGAAGCTGACCGCGTCCGGATCGCCGTGGGCACGGGAGCGCACCTCGGCACTCGTCCAGACCCCGATCCCAGCGATGGACCGTAACCGGGTGTCGGCCACCTCGGGATCGACCAGCAGGGTGCGTTCGAGGGCGTCGGCGACCCGAGCCACCTGGAGTACAGTGCGGGATCGCGCAGGATCGATGGAGAGCTTCAGCCACTCCCAGGACGGGATCAGCCGGATCGTGTCGGCGCTCGGCTGAACCCACAAGTGCAAGGCCTCACCTGGGCCGGGTGCCCGTTCGCCGTGTCGATGGACGAGCCGCCGGAACCCGCCGAAGGCCTCCTGCCCGGTGACTTTCTGCTCGATGATCGCCGGGACCAGCGCCTCCATCACCAGGCCGCCGCGGCCCAGACGCCAGTGCGGATGGAGTCGCCTGGCCTGCACCACCTCCGGGTGCAGCGGGGTGAAACCGGACGGGTCGTCGTCGGCCCCCAGCATGGTGGGCAACTTCTCCAGCACCCAGTCGGCACCTGGGCCCCACGCTTCGGCGCGGATCTCGCCCACGGTGTTCAGCGGGGTCACGACCACGGTTACCGGCCCGGAGCGGGGTGCGCAGGCCGCGCCAATGGCGGCTGGCGTGATCGACCCGATAGATCGGGTCAGAAGCCCCGCGCCGCCAGTGCTGCCACACTTCACCGACCGGGCACGGCCAGCTCGGGCTCCAGATCCGGACGGCACTCACGCTCACCGGGCAACTCTACGGCCGCGCTTCCCCGAAAAACTCGGTCAATTCGGAGCATCAAGGCCCTATAGCCCTCAACGCACGCCCAGAGCCGAGAAGTTCACCGCCACCAGGCCGCACAGCCACCGCCACCCCGCTCCCGGCCGCTCGCACGCCGGCCTTCCCGGTTAACTTCTCGGTCATTTCCGAGCATCAACGCCCTATACGCCTCAACACACACCCAGAGCCGTGAAGTTCCCCAGCACCGACCCGGCCACCCCAGCTGCCGCACCCGCACGCAGGCCTTCCCGGTTAACTTCGGTCGATCCGGAGCATGAACGCCCTATACGCCTCAACACACACCCAGAGCCGAGAAGTTCACGGCCACCGACCCGGCTGCTTCGGGCAGACTGCTCCCATGCTGCTGACGGACGTGGTCTCGACATCGGCCGAGGTAGCGGCGACGCGCTCCCGGACGGCCAAGATCGGCGCGCTGGCCGCGACGTTGCGGCGCGCCGAGCCTGCCGAGGTAGCCGTGGTCACTGCTTACCTGTCCGGGGTGTTGCGGCAGCGCCGGACGGGCGTGGGCTGGCGCTCGGCGACCTCCGCTGAGCCTCCGGCGGAGCAGCCGAGCCTTGAGGTGGCCGAGGTGGATGCTCTCTTCGAGGAGCTAAGCACCTTGTCAGGAGCTGGTTCGCAGCGTCGGAGGGCTGAGCTGCTGGGGGCTCTGATGCGCCGGGCGACCGCGGCCGAGCAGCGGTACCTGGCCGGTTTGATCACCGGCGAAACCAGGCAAGGGGCGCTGGATGGAGTCATGCTGGAGGCGATCGCGAAGGCCAGCGGGCTGCCCAGTGCGGTGATCCGCCGAGCGGCCATGTTCGCCGGCGACAGCGGCCTGGTGGCCGGGGCGGCCTTGGGGAGTGATCCGGGGAGCGTGGCCTCCTTCGGTCTGCAGGTGGGTCGTCCGGTCCGTCCGATGCTGGCGTCGTCGGCCGCGTCTGTGACCGAGGCGATGGCGAAGCTTGGCGGCCCGGTGGGCCTGGAGGCCAAGTTGGACGGGATCAGGGTCCAGGTGCATCGCAACGGTGATCAGGTGCAGGTGTTCACCCGCTCGCTGGACGAGATCACCGACCGGGTGCCCGAGGTGGTGGCCGCCGTGGCCGGCCTGCCGGTGAGCAGCATCGTCCTTGACGGCGAAGCATTGGCCCTCGACCACAGCGGCCGTCCGCGTCCGTTCCAGGTGACCGCCGCCCGGGCGATGAGCTTGGCCGCGGCGTCCCAACAAGAGGCGGTACCCCTGAGCACCGTCTTCTTTGACTTGCTGGCTGTGGACGGCGTTGACCTGGTGGACGAGCCGGCAACCGTCCGATTGGCCCGGCTGGCTGAGGTCGTGCCGTCCGAGTTGCAGGTGCGCCGCCTAGTCACCGCAGACCCCCGCGAGGCGGAGTCCTTTATGTCTGACGTCCTGGCCGCCGGCCACGAAGGGGTGGTGGTGAAGACCCTGGAGTCGACCTACGAGGCGGGTCGGCGCGGCACCGGGTGGGTGAAGGTGAAGCCGGTGCACACCCTCGACCTGGTGGTGCTGGCGGTGGAGTGGGGCAGCGGCCGGCGAACCGGGACGCTGTCGAACATCCACCTGGGGGCTCGCGATCCCCAGACCGGCGGCTTCGTGATGCTGGGCAAGACGTTCAAGGGCATGACCGACGAGATGCTCGCGTGGCAGACCCAGCGGTTCCTGGAGCTGGAGACCGCTCGCGACGACTGGACGGTGCGGCTGCGTCCCGAGCAGGTGGTCGAGATCGCCTTCGACGGCGTGCAACGGTCGTCCCGCTACCCCGGCGGGGTGGCGCTGCGCTTCGCGCGGGTGCTGCGTTACCGGGACGACAAGTCAGCCGCCGAGGCTGACACGCTGGAGACCGTCCGCCAGTTCGGAGCTAGAGAAGCGTGACCTCACCGCTGGCCAAGTCGTGGACGGCGCCCACCACCTGCAGCTCGCCGACGCGGATCCGCCGATCTAGGACTCGGATCAGTTTCTCCACCTGTCCGACGACGTTGGCCGTGATCGCCTCCTGGCCATAAACACGCCCCAGGCCGGCGAGGCTCGCGATCAGCGCGGGTAGGTGATCGGGCAGCGCCAGGTTGCCGCTGACCGCTTTGGCGGCGGACTCCACGATCCGGCAGTTGGTGTGGCCGAGGACCATGATCGCGCTCACGGTCATCAACTCGACGGCGAACTCCAGGCCGCCGAGACTGCCCCCATCGATGCCGTTTCCCGCTGAGCGCAGCACGAACAGGCTGCCCGGGAGTTGGTCGAACAGCAGGTCGGGCGCCGCGACTGAATCCGCGCACGCGACGATCGCCGCGAACGGGAAGGCGGCGGCGACCGGCGCTCCCCCGCCGTTGCCGGACGCTCCCGCCCGGGCCACGAAGCGCTTGTTGCCTTCGATCAGCCGCGCCACCGCCTGTTGTGGAGGCATTCTGCGCGGGGGGCTCCTGCTGGACGAACCCAATCCGGGATCGGCAGATAGCCGGCCATGGCCCTCCTTCGCTGACGGCGCTCAATCACGCTCGACCCGACCCTATGGGGGCGCCGGACGGGTGTCGAGACCTTCGCTCGGACGGGGGTAGGTAGCGGGGCTGAGAAGGCCAAGGACCGGGTTGATCACGTTACAAGTGCGTCAAGAAGTGCTCCCGATCGTAGGTTGCCTACGCCTCCGACCCCTAGGGTGAAGCCACCCTCTGTCCCTATTAACTAACACTAAGGCAGGCAAACCATGAGCCCCGACGCCATCGTTGGCTTCTTGAATGACAATCTCACCTGGGTGTTGATCTTCGCCCTGGGCTCGGCCGGCCTCTACTTCACGGTGGTGACCAAAGGGGTGCAGTTCCGCCTGTTCGGCCAGATGTGGAAGGTGATCTTCAACTCGCGCAGCAATGCCGGGGAGGGCATCTCGTCGTTCCAGGCGTTCGCCATCTCGCTGGCGTCCCGGGTCGGCACCGGCAACATCGTGGGCGTCGCGATCGCCCTCACCCTGGGCGGCCCGGGGGCCATCTTCTGGATGTGGCTGATGGCCCTGTTGGGCATGGCGACGGCTTTCGTAGAGTCGACATTGGCCCAGGTCTACAAGGTCCCGCATGCCGAGGACGGCACGTTCGTCGGCGGCCCGGCCTTCTACATTGAGCGCGGCCTCAAGTCGCGTCCGGTCGGCATGGTGTTCGCGGTCTGCCTCATCTTCACCTTTGGCTTCGCCTTCGAAATGGTCCAGGCCAACACCATTTCGGGGGTCTTGAAGGGCACTTGGGGCATCGACCCGCTCTGGACCGCCATCGGCCTGTCCGCGATCACCGCCGCCATCATCTTCGGCGGCATCAAGTCCGTGGCCCGGGTAACGGAGTGGATTGCTCCGGGGATGGCAGCCGTCTACGCGCTGCTCGCCCTCGTCGTACTGGTCCTGCGTGCGCCCGAGGTTCCCGGCGTGATCGGGGAGATCTTCGCCGGCGCCTTCGGTCTCGATCAGGCACTGGCCGGCACCGCCGGCGGAATCCTTGCCGCGATGCTGAACGGGGTCAAGCGAGGCATGTTCAGCAATGAGGCCGGCATGGGGTCGGCCCCGAACGCGGCCGCCACCGCAACCACGCCGCACCCGGTGCTGCAGGGCTTGATCCAGTCGGCTGGCGTGTTCGTCGACACGATCATCGTCTGCACCGCCACCGCGGCCATGATCATGCTGTCCGCGCCCGAGATCTACACCCCGGGAGTGACCGAGCGGAGCGCGTCCGCCACGCTGACCCAGACCGCGCTGGCCAGCGAGCTGGGCGCCTGGGTGACCCCGGTGATGGCGATCCTGATCTTCGTGTTCGCCTACTCCTCGGTGCTGGGCAACTACGCCTACGCGGAGATCAACCAGGACTTCCTAGGCGGTGGACGGGTCGGCAACATGGCAACCCGGACGCTCGTCGTGGCGGCGACCTTCTGGGGAGCCGTCCAGTCGCTCGACTTCGTCTGGTCGGTCGCGGACGTGGCCATGTCGATCATGGCCGTGATCAACCTGAGCGCCCTGTTCCTGCTGGGCAAGACAGCCGTCGGAGCGCTGAAGGACTTCGAGAGCCGAAGGGCGACGTGATGACCCGGGTCTTCGACCTGCACAACAACCCGCACGTTCCCGACGACATCCCCGGCGAGGTCTGGCACAGCCAGCAGGCCGTGGGCGTGAAGGGTTCGCCGCACGCCTGAGGCGGTCTCCTGCCACATCACAACCGGCCCCGCGATTCGTCGCGGGGTCGGTTGTTTGTGTTGCGGCGTCTTACAAGTCTTGCTGGTGTTCCCACTCGTGCGCTGGCGTCTACCTTCCCTGGCTCACCTCCGCGACCCCGCGGGAGGTGACGTCCGTCCCGGGGGCACGCTTATATTGTCTGGTGCACAGGAGTCGAGGAACGGGGGCGAAGGATGGAAAGTCGCCGCTGGTGGCCGACCGCGGACGAGATCGCCGCAGACGTTCGACGCGAACTCGCCGGCAATGACCCTGACATGGCCATGCGGCTTCTCCTGGACGGCATCAATCAGCTGCCTGAAGCAGCCAAGGCCGAACGCCTTGACGAGGCGCTGCTCGAGCCGCAGACCACCGGTGACGAACGCTGGGACACGCTGCTGGCCGCGTCGATCAGGTACAGGCTGCACACCATGCACTGCCAGCCGCCCCACTGGACGCGGAAGGAACCCCTCGGACGATTCTGGTGGCCGACAGATGCCGGACGTGGCCGCGCCATCTACGACATGGCAAACGCGCCCGCGGAGCTGGCTCGGGTCGGGATCTTCCTCAGCCAGCGAGATTTCGAGCACGCATGAGCGGCGCCGGGCGAGAGTTCACACGAGGTGAGCTGATCGGGCTCCTCACCGAAGTGGGGCAGATCCTGAGCGCGAAGGGGCTGACGGCCACCATTTACGTGGTGGGCGGCGCCGCTATGGCCCTTACCCTGGCCAGCCGGCGAAGCACCCGAGACGTTGATGCTTTCCTCCGCGACCACGTTGACGAGCTTGGTGCGGCCGCCTCAGAAGTGGCGGCCCGCCACAACCTTGACCCCCATTGGTTCAACTCAGCCGCAACGATGTTTCTCGCCAGCGAGCCGGACACCGACACGGGCGAACTCACTCTCGAGGGGCTGCGCGTCATGGTCGCCTCGCCGGAATACTTGCTGGCGATGAAGTTGCGAGCGGTTCGAGGGAAGGACATGGCCGACCTCGAATGGTTGTTCACCTTTCTCGGCATCACTCACCCCCAGCAGGCCGCGGACATGACCAACCGGCTATTCGATGACCCCTCCCTCGGTTGGGAGGGCCCCGACGAAGCCCGGTACGCCGCCGAGGACGTCTTCGCTTGGGCTGAGCGGCAAGGCCGACCAATCGGCACCCTCCGGATTCCTGTGGACGCCCGCGACCGGGCGAGTGACCTGGGCGGCGCCTGGCGGCAAACCGCCGAGCTACGCCGGACTCCTCCCGCCGGCCCTGGTGAGTTGGACGCGAACTGAGCCGTCGTGGCGATCACAAAGTGGGCTGGTCACTGAATCGTCTTCAGGGGCCGCTCGCCCGCTCCGTGGTGGCCGCTGCTGCTAGACGTCGCTGAGGTTGCCGGACACCGTGAAGAACGGCGTCCCGGTGACGCCATTCGGGCTGTGGGTACTCAGGACGATGTCGGTGCTCGCGTCCGCGTAGAGGACGAGGGCTGCGGCCGCGTGATACGTGTCGAAGTTCGCACTCGAGGTGTAGGCGAAGTGGAGCGGCAGGAACACTGTCACCGCCTGACCGCTTGAGCTGTATTGGACGCTGGCACCCATGCGGTGGCCGGCCGTGACGTTGACCTGCACGCTCACGGTTTGGACGACCAGGGCGCTCTCGTCCGGCACGCGGATCACGGTGTGGCCGGCCGCGAAGGCGGTGAAAGGCTTCATGGGAGATCCCTGCTTCCTGTTTGACCTTCCACTCATGGGAGCAGCAAAGGGCGGCGTGACACAAGGGCTGTTCCCACCTTCACTCCGACTAAACCCACCAGCACCCGCCCAGCCGGGCGGGGCTTGGACACAGGGTCACCTGCCAGCGGCTACCTCAAGCCAGGGTTTGCTTGGGCAACCGACAAAGCTGGCGTCAATACTGGGGGATTCGGTCTGAAACTGACCGCTGCAGATCTGGTCAAACTCGGCGAGCTCTATGTCAACGGTGGGCGCTGGCAAGGACGACAGATTGTCTCCCAAGCATGGGTGGCTGATTCCACATCGAGACAACTCTCGCTCGAGCAGGAGGAAGCAGCACAAGGGAACTACGGCTACCTTTGGTGGCCGGGGGAATTCAAGGGACGCCCTGTATTCTCAGCTTTGGGCAGCTACTATCAAGCAATCATCTGTTTTCCAGATTCCAACGTCGTTGTCGTAGTGACGGCCGCGGACGACCTCACAGCCGCCGACACGCTCGGCCTCTCGCTCGATCCGCTTCTCGATGAGTTCTTGAGCCCCCTCCTGCAATAGGCCGTCTCCCAAGGTACGGCTCGACTCCCAGGGCGCGCTCATCCGGAGCCGGATCACCACATCACAGCGAGAGGCGTGGCGGGACCCAGTCGGGTCGCACTTGGCGGATTCCGACGGTTGCCCGCTTCGCTACAGGCCTTGGCGCGTCGATCCAGACGGTCCTCGACGTCAGGGCGCGAAGCAGCGCGTTGACGTTCAGTCGCATGCTCTTGGAGAACACGAGCCTCTGGTCGACGGACGCAGCAAAGAGGACTACCCCATCTGCTGCGTGGCGCCCCGGATTCGCCGAGGGGAGCTGAGATGCCGCCCCCTTCAACGAGAGGGCCGAGGCAAGGTCGGGAACCATCACCCCCGCACGCGGCCACACTCGTGCCATTCAACCCGCTTCAACGCCGACCGGCTCGCCGGCACGGCGACCAGGCGATGACCACGAAAGCTCCGCTCGACACCCTCGGGCAGCATGACGTCCACCACATCCCCGTCACGGATGAATCGGTGCGCGTAACCACGGGGATCGAGGGGCTGCCTGAGCACGTAGCCAAGCTGGCCAAGCACCTCGGCAACGCGCGCAAACGACGCTCGCTGCGGACGGATGACCATGTCCAGGTCGTGGGTGAGGCGGAAGTGCGCTAGAGCGGCCCGCGCAGCATGTAGTTGCACCATGAGCCCGCCAACGACGCTCCAATGCTCGGCTGGCAGTCGCTCGGCGATCTCTTCGACTTGCCCGATCACTCCAGCGGTCACACCCGTTCCTTCCCCAGGAGAAGGCACTCTGCCGAGTAGGACTCCCGGGCATCCCCGACCAGGTACGTGTCCACCAGCGCATCGAGTTCGCCGTACCGCTCACCCCGCAGCATCACGCCCACACCGCCCCACGCGTCCGAGCGAAGGCCCGAATCGGCGATCTGCGCGTGATCCGTGACGCGAACGAATCGCATCCATGGCGCACCTTCCATTCCCAACAGGTGCTCGGCGGCCGTTGGGCCCGCTGGAACCAGGCCACCCGCAGGTCCTTCGCAACGCCACCACCGACCCAAGCCACCCCACAGGTGCGCCAGCAACGACACTGACTCGGACCAGGTGAACTCGCCCGCGTCCCACGCCGCCGCCCTTTCCAAGCGGTGAGCGGACGACCAAACTCGGCCGCGACCCCGCGAGCGACTGAACGCCCGGGCAGCGATCGCGTCGACCGTCCAGACTGGTCCCACACGCCGGAACGGGCTGAGCGATCCGACCGAGATCCCGTGCTGCAGTGAGCGAACCGAGCAGCCCGTGTCCGCAGAAGCCTCAGCCAACGTCAGTTCCACACTTATAGTGTGGTGGACACCACGATATTTTCCAATGCTGCTGGCTCCACTGAGCTGTGATGGCGGGTGTGCCGCTTTGGCTCAGACCGGCGCTCGGGGTGACCCGGTCTGGCCGCCCAGCTGCACGGCCGCTCGAACGAGGCCAGGCTCAGCCAACCGTTCGCCCTAGAGCAATCTATGTCGATTGAGCGCCCACAAGGCCGGCGCATTTCCGGGCAGCGTGGCCATCGGGGCCGTCGCGTGTGCGATCACATCCGATGGGGTGCCAGGCCGCTCAGCCTCGGACGCTGGACCGAAGAGCAGATAGGTGCCTTGCGCGACCCGGAGGCCGTCGAACCACGCGTCCTGCCGCGCTCCGTCCGGCCAGGAAACCAGCAGTGCCTTGGACCCTCGTTGGGCACGTTCGTACAGGCGCTCCACGAAGACCAACCGTGCGCCATGCCGAGTCGCCTCGACCGCCCGGGCCCACGCCTGAGCCACGCGTGCATCTCGGGCACGCTTGCTGGCCAGCCACACAAGAACAGCGACAAGGAGAAGAATGGCGCCGACGACCCCTCCGCCCGCGATCACCAACCAGATCGAGCTATTCATCTGGGCGCTCCGGTGACGGCTCGGGCGGCCGCATCGCGGAGCGACTCGACAAGGGTTGGGGCACCGGCAGGGGCGACTTTCGGCAGGGAGGGGTGGTGGCAGGCGAGTTGCGTCATCCTTCGACCTTAGCGACCCTCGGTGACAGTGGCTCAGCCGTCGGTCGGCGTGGTGACTGTCGGCTCCTCTGGGGCGCGTGCTGGGCGCGGACGTGGTCGGTCGCGGTCCAAGCTCAGCGTGAGGTAGCCCAGTGGGCTGGTCGGTCCTCGGCGGGGCAGGGGACGCGCTCCCGCGGCATGATCCGGACCCGAGGAACGAGAAATCCCCGCCACTCGGTGACGGGGACTCGCTCTGCGCGCTCGGAGGGATTCGAACCCCCAACCTTCTGATCCGTAGTCAGATGCTCTATCCGTTGAGCCACGAGCGCTTGGTTGGACAACCGAGAGTTGAGTTTAGTCGACCGTGTGAGGGCCGTCCAACTGAGGATGGCGGCGTGACTCCGAGACATCCGAGATTCTTGAGTCACCTCGCGCAGACACGACGCCGCCTCCCCGCCGCCAAGCTGTCATACTCGCCAGATCCCTGCGTGGTCCGGGGGTGAACCGAGTGTGGTTCCGGCGCAATACCCCTTCCCTGCCAGCGCGGGGCTCTAGCCCGGGCCCCGAGCCCTGTCGAGCACGAACAGTGTAGTTCCAGCTCTTGCGCTTCGACTTTTGCTGGATTAGTCTTGCCTCGAAGCAATCCACCCCAGGAGCACAACAAAGTGTTTTCACCCACCACAGCGTCCATCTGGGCCAAGCTATCCCGCGACAGGGACGAGTCTCTCTCACTGGTCCGACATTTACAGGATAGTGCTGGAGGTAGCCGCCGCTCTTTGGGAGAAATGGCTGCCCCGCCAAATCCGGACGATCGAGAAGAAGCTGGGCCACGCGACCGTGGGCCAGGTCGCTTTGAGTGAGTGGCTCAGACATCGGTTCGGCTGCGGTCTTGCACGAGCCCACACCTACGCATGCGTGGTAGGTGGTCACCACGGCTCAAACCCGGACGATGGTGATTTGATCGAGACAGCCAACTCACCAGAGAATGTTGGCACCGGACCCTGGATCTTGGCACGGGACGAGATTTTGACCAAAATGGCGACCAGTACGGGTGCGGACAAATACTTCACGAAGTGGATGACCCGGGATCTCCCGATCAAGGCGCAAACCCTTCTAACCGGCCTGGTCATCGTGGCCGATTGGCTAGCCAGCAACGAGGAACTCTTCCCCTACCTCGATAGCACCCCGACGCATGAACGCGCGAGCCGGGCAATCCAGGCCGTTGCTTTCGCCCCACCGTGGCAGCCAAGAGAGTCCAATACCGACACCCGCACGCTCTTGCGATCGCGCTTCCCGAGCCTCGAAAAGGCAGAGGTGCGAGGGATTCAGGAGGCGATGGTCAAGGCAGCCAGACAAGTCCAACACCCCCCGCTGATGATCGTGGAGGCACCCATGGGTGTGGGGAAAACGGAAGGCGCACTCCTTGCAGCGGAAGTTCTCGCGAGTCGATTCGGCGCCGGGGGGGTCTTTGTCGGCTTGCCCACGATGGCTACAAGCAACCCCATGTTCGACCGGATGATCGAGTGGCTAGAACTGGCTGATACGGACACCAGCGTCAGCCTTGCCCACAGCAAGGCAGGCCTGAACGACCGGTTCCAAGGCATGGCACGGCAAGGGGGTGCCTATCGTGTGTACGACGACCCCGACGGGGCGGACGTCGGCTCGCGTGGGAGCCACGTTCGCGTCGTGAGCTGGATGCGGGGTCGAAAGCGGGCCGGGCTTGCCAACCACGTTGCCGGCACGATTGACCAGGGCCTCTTCGCAGGTCTCAAAGCCAAGCACGTCGTCCTGCGACACCTCGCCCTAGCGGGAAAGGTCGTGGTGATCGACGAGGTGCACGCCTCCGACGACTACATGAGGATGTATCTCAAGCGCGTCCTGACGTGGCTGGGCCACTATGGCACCCCAACGATCCTCATGTCGGCAACGCTGCCACCTGATCAGCGCGACGAACTTCTGAACGCATGGGCAGATGGCCAAGATGGGGAGGCTGCGCTAAGTACCACCAGAGACGACGTCTACCCCAGGCTGACCCTTCACGACGGCGTGGCCAGAGACTTTCCCGTCGCGACTGGTACCGCAGACCAGCCGGTTACCGTTCGGCAGCACCATGACGATCCAGCGCGGGTAGCCGAGACCCTGGCCGAACGACTGAGTGATGGAGGGTGTGCTGGGGTTATCTGCCATACCGTAGCGAGGGCACAGAGCTTTTTGATCACCTCAAGGCTCAGTTCGGCGACGAGGTCAGGCTGGTGCACAGTCGCTACCCGGCACCCCATCGAGCCACGGCTGAGGCGCGCCTGGTTGAGTTGTTGAGCAGAGAGAGCGAAACCCGACCCCAGCGACTAGTTGTGGTCGGGACTCAGGTTTCTCGAACAGTCCCTGGACATCGACTTCGACTTCATGATCACCGATCTGGCTCGATCGATCTCGTCCTCCAACGGGTTGGGCGCCTCCATCGTCACTCCCGGGCGCGGCCACCGAAGTTGTCGACCCCCACCGTCCTGATCCGAGGAGTTGAGGACTGGGCGGAAAGCCCCCCAAGGCCAGTCCGCGGCTCAACTGCCGTGTACGGAGCCAGCCGCCTCCTCCGAAGTGCAGCCGTCCTGGCCGAATACCAAGCCGGGAAATCATTGGCACTCCCCCAGGACATCCCCCCTTTGGTCCGTTCAGGTTATGACCCCGGACTACGCCCGCCCAACGGCTGGGAGTCACAGTGGGCCTACGCGGCCAGGGAAGCCGCACTCAAGACGCGCAGCCAACGTGAGCGCGCCAAGACCTTCTTGATCTCCTCACCGATCGGTCCAATGTGCCTGAACGGCTGGCTGGGTTTGGAGGCTCAGGACCCCGATACCAGCGAGGCGCAGGGACGATCGCAAGTCCGCGACAGCGAAGACGGCCTGGAGGTCCTTGCTGTGTGCCGCGATGACGACGGTGTCCTGCGACTGCCACCCGACGTCGGACCGTACTCCGGCCGGGCCATCCCAGTCGGGGTCGACTGGAGCCCCGCAGACGAGGGCTTGGCGCGGGCCATGGCGGCCTGCACGTTGCGCCTCCCCCAATCGATGTGCCACCCGGGTGCCACCGACAGGGTCATTGGCTCTCTCGAACGCCAGGTCGATCACTCCGGTTGGCAGGCATCGCACTGGCTGCGCGGCCAACTGTCAGTGGCGTTCGATAGACATGGTGTAGCCACGATTGCGGCGTTCCAGCTGCAGTACGACCAGGAAAGGGGGATTGCATGTCCTTCGACTTGAGAAGTGAGGGCTGGGTCGGAGTCAGGACCGAGGGCACGGTCAAAGAGATCTCCTTCGCGAGACCTTCGCTGCTGCCGCGGACATCCGAGGGCTGGCCGGGGAAATCCCCTCTGGGATGCCGCCGTGCTGCGTGTCCTGCTGGCAATCTTGACCCGGGCGATCGGTCGTCAGCGCACGGAGAGCGCCGCCGTTCTCGAGTGGGCGCGGTATTGGGAGACTCAACTCTTCCCCTTGCGCTGGTCGACGACTACCTGGACCTGCACGGGGACCGGTTCGATCTCCTCGACCCTGTCACCCCGTTCATGCAGGTTGCTGATCTGACCACAGCCAGCGGTAAGACGTCCGGCAGGGAAGCTGATCGCTGAAGTCCCGGACGGGGAAAGTTCTTCACCACCCGTTCAGGCGCCGCCAACCAGTCGCTGTCTTTCGCTGAGGCGGCAAGGTGGCTGATCCATTGCCAGGCCTTCGACCCGGCCGGGATCAAGACCGGTGCATTGGGCGACCCCCGGGTCAAGGCCGGCAAGGGCTATTCCTTCGGCTATCCAGCGTGGAGTGGCAACCTGGGACTGCTCATTGCCGAGGGGAGGACGCTGCGGGAAACGCTCTTGCTCAACCTGCCGCTGTACTTCGAGAACTCCTCCCGATGCGGACGATCGACCCATCTGGGAACGACCCCCTCAGTCGAGCGACGAGGACTTCGTCCATGCGTTTCCCACTGGGCCATGCGACCTCTACACGTGGCCTTCCCGACGCGTACGCCTCTTTCACGACGAGAAGAGGGTCGTGGACGTACAGATTTCGAACGGCGACAAGCTCGGCCCCAGAATCAGAACGCCCACGAGCCGATGAACGCATGGCGATTCAGTGAACCTCAATCCAAGAAGGCTGGGCACGGCGTCGTCATGCCTGTCGTCCATCAGCCTGATCGCATGGCCTGGCAGGGACTCGGGCCAATGCTCAGCCCGGGCGACGGATCCCGCGGCTCGCGGCAGCGACCGTGGTGCTTGACTTGGCTGCACAAGCTGGTCACCCATGGAGTGTTGACTCCCGACATGCCGGTGCGGCTCCGGACCTTAGGTGTGGTGTACGGGACGCAGAACTCCGTGATCGATGGCTTGGTCTCCGATGTGCTGGATTGCCGCCTCGCGGCGATCACCGACCCGGAAGTTATTCAGACCGCCGTCGATGCAGCGGAGGCGTCGTCCAGAGCCGTTGACGCGCTAGTGAACTTAGCCAGCAACCTGAACGATGCTGCGGGGGGTGATCGTGAGCCCCCTCGGGGGCCGACCCGGGAACTGGTGTTCAGTGCACTGAACACAGAGTTTCGCCCGTGGCTGAGTGGGTTGGGCACGACATACTCCGGCTTGGCTGCTGGACGCCAGTGGCAAGCCACCGTCCGTTTCACGATGAGCGCCCAGGCTCGACGTCTCGTTCATGACGCCGGCGCTCCCGCGCTGGTGGGCCGGGACATCACCCCTTTGAGCGGCAAAGCCACGCATCTTGACGCAAGCCTGGCGCACCTGTGGTTCTCCGGGGCTCTGCGGAAGGCCCTGCCGCTCGCCTTTCCCGACAAACAACCGCCCGCAACGGGTGTACCTGCATGGACGAGCCCGCTCCGAAGTCACGCGCTCTGCTGGTCCGTGATCACGTGTCTCGACGCGTGTCGGATCTACAGCGGCGACTTCTGGATCGCCAGTCTGGGAGCTTGGCTGTCGCCCAGCTGGCCCAGCTGCGCCGATGCTCACTCGACGACCCCGCAGACTCACCGGAAATCTGGGGTCTGACGCTCGGAGAGCTCCCCAACGATCTGGTGGGCCGCGGCGACCAGCCCAGCCGAGGGGAATCGGCTGTTCATGCCTCGATTGTCCTCTTCGCGCTCCATCAGCAGTCCCAGGCCAAACCGATGCATCGCTCGGGAGTTGGCTTTGGCCAAGCGGTGCGCGTCCTCGCTCAAGCGCGCGGTGGAGAGAAGGGCCCGGACAAGTCCACCATTCAGCGATTCCAGCAGGTTGGGCTCGCCAGCACGTCCGCCGGGCGAAACACACAACTTCGGTCGCTGGTCTCACTCTTCCGAACGGACGAGATCCCGCTCGACTACGGGCTTCTTGCCGCAGACCTATATCGCCTCTCCGATCCCCTACAGGCAACCTCCGTCCTCCTTCAATGGGGTCGAGACCTTCATTCCAACCCGAAATCCGCACAGTCAGGAGAAGAAGAATGAACACCTTGAACATGGAAGTCCATGTCCTTCAATCAGTCCCCCGTCCAACCTGAACCGAGATGACAGCGGGAGCCCCAAGACGGCCGTCTACGGCGGGGTCAAACGAGCGCGTGTCAGCAGCCAAGCCTGGAAGCGCGCCACGAGGAGGGATTTCAACGACTACCTGGACCGAACCGATGTGGGCGTCCGGACCAAGCGCCTGGTTGACCTCCTCCGCGCGCGAATTCTTGTGTTGAGCCCCGAAACCGACCCCGCGACTGCAGATGCGCGCTCCATCAAGACCCTGGAGGCGGTGGGACTGAAAGTCACTGCGCCACGGCAGCGAAAGGCTGATGCCACGCCGCCGGTCGCAAGCCAGACGGAGTACCTGATCTTCGCCAGCAACCATCAGCTCGACCGTTTGGCAGAGCTCACCGTCGCTGCGGCTGGCGGCGCGGTGAACGCACGCGAGGCGAAGGCCGCGTTGCGGAGCGACCACAGCTTTGACGTGGCACTGTTCGGCCGGATGGTCGCGAATGATGCAGACCTAAACGTCGATGCCGCGTGTCAGGTCGCCCACGCAATCAGTACGCACGCCGTGGCCAACGAGTTCGACTACTTCACGGCCGTTGACGACGAGAACCCCTCCGAGGAGACCGGCGCGGGCATGATCGGGCTGGTGGAGTTCAACTCCTCGACCCTCTACCGCTACGCAACGCTCAGCATCCCCTTGCTCCAGAAGAACCTGGGGGATCAGACGGCAACCGTCCGAGCAGCCCAGGCATTTCTGCGTTCCTTCGTCATGAGCATGCCGAGCGGGAAGCAGAATACGTTCGCCAACGGCACATTGCCCGAGGCCGTCGTGGTCATGATGCGCGACAGCCGGCCAGTCAACCTTGTTGGGGCCTTTGAGGATGCGGTCAAAGACCGGGGCCGCGGCTGGGTCGGGGATCGGCCAAGGCCTTGGCCAACTACGCCGCCGATGTCAACGCGAGTTACGCCGGAGCGCCAACCGACACCTGGGTGGTGCGGGTGGGCGAGGGCACAGCGCCCCTCGATGCACTCGGAGACCACGTCACTTTCGCAGAGTTGATTGAGCGAGTGGGACGGCGCTGCCAAGCCGCCGTGGCCATTGCGCCATGACCGTCCTCCTTCTGCGGCTTGCTGGCCCACTCCAGTCGTGGGGCGACTCGAGCCGCTTCGCCCGACGAGAGACCCGTGCAGCACCAACAAAGAGCGGCGTGCTGGGGTTGCTCGCAGCGGCCGACGGCCGTCGTCGGACCGATGAGATCGAAGACCTGGCCAACCTCCGATTTGGTGTGCGAGTCGATCAACCCGGCCAGCTGGTTCGGGACTTCCAGACGGCCATCAACTGGGACACGCAGAAATCGATGCCGTTGTCAGAGCGCTATTACCTGGCGGACGCAGTGTTCGTCGCAGGAGTAGAGGGGGATGGATCGCTCATCCAAGCGCTCGCTGACCGACTGGAGGATCCGATCTACCCGCTTTACCTGGGAAGGAGGTCGTGCCCCACCGCCGGTCGCCTCAGCCTCGGAGTTCGGGCCGGGCCATTGGAGAGCGAGATCCGCGCTGTGCCGTGGCAGGCCGCGGATTGGCATCGCAGAACTCGTCCCAAGACAGTCCAGCTGCCGCTGTACGCCGATGTCACAGACGGTTTAAGCGGAGCAACGGAAACGGTGCGAGATGTACCGCTGAGCTTCAGCCCAGAACGGCGTGAGTATGGGTGGAGAGAGGTCGCCCATCTCACTCCGGTTCACTACCCAAATCCCGCCGGGCGCAAGGTCCCGGACTGGCTGGCAGCTCTGGAGGCCTGAGATGTACCTGACACGCGTTCCCCTCAACCCCCAGCGGCGCGGGGCTAGGCGGCTACTCGAATCTCCTGCAAGGCTCCATGCGACTGTCTTGGGTGGCTTCGAGACCCTGCCGGCAAGCGATGTCGGCCGCATCCTGTGGCGTCTTGATCGCGACGACAAGCACGTTCTCAACCTCTTCGTGCTCAGCCCGGACCGCCCTCACTACGCCAACATCACTGAGGAAGCTGGCTGGGGCGACCAGAGCCCCTGGCAAACCGGGGATTACACCCCCTTTCTCGATCGCCTAGCTTTGGGTCAGGAGTGGGCCTTTCGGCTCGTTGCCAACCCGATCCGCAATGCGCGAACGCCGGAGGGCGGTCGCGGGAAGCGTGTTTCGGTCGGTTCGATCTACCACCAGCAGGACTGGCTGGTCTCGAAGTCAGAACGTTGGGGTTTTCGAATCCCTGACGGTTTGTCCGGCGCCCCGAATCTTCAACTCAGCGATCGCAGCACTTGGTCCTTCCCGCGCCACTCGGACGGGGCCAGCCGCACCGTGACTCTCGCGACCGTGAGATTCGACGGCATTCTTCAAGTGACCGATCCGAACGCGCTGCGGCGCACACTGACTGGGGGCATTGGCCGAGCTAAGGCGTACGGGTGCGGCCTCCTGACGCTGGCTCGTTGACATGAAGCCGATCCCAGGAACCCGCCCATCACGGGTCGGTGAGTTGTCGCGCGTGACCGACAGGATCACCTTCCTCTACTTGGAGCGCGCAGTGGTGCATCGCGAAGGCAACGCGATCACCGCCCAGGATGAGCGAGGGACTGTTCACGTCCCGGCCGCCACGATCACGGCCGTGATGCTCGGTCCCGGTACGACCATCAGCCAACAGGCAATGATGCTGCTGGCGGACAGCGGCACGAGCGTTGTCTGGACGGGTGAGTACGCGGTCCGTTTCTACGCCGGAGGACGACCACTGGCGCGTTCATCGCGATTGCTCGACGCGCAGGCGACGGCCGTCTCGAATCAGTCCAGTCGGCTCCGGGTTGCTAGGCGCATGTACGACATGCGCTTCCCGGGCGAAGAGGTACAAGGGCTCACAATGCAACAGCTTCGAGGTCGAGAGGGTGCACGAGTTCGGCGGCTCTACAAAGAGTGCGCCGCTGACGCCGGCGTTGAGTGGCGCGGTCGCAGCTATCGACCCGAGGACTACGAGGCGTCGGACCTGTTGAATCAGGCGCTTTCTGCTGCCACAGCCTGCCTCTACGGCTTGGTCCATGCGGTGGTGGTGGCCCTCGGATGTTCGCCCGGTCTTGGCTTCGTCCACACTGGCCATGACCGTTCATTTGTGTTAGACATGGCGGACTTGTACAAGATGGAGATGGCCGTTCCGGTCGCGTTCGAGGTCGTTGCACGCGGGAGCGAAGACATCGGCGGTGACGTGCGCAGAGCTATGCGCGACGCCATGCACGCCGCTCATTTGCTGGAGCGGTGCGCTGCTGACCTGCACAAGTTACTCGGGTCTGACGGCGACAAGGATGACGACTTCGGCTTCGACGTGGTGGAGCTCTGGGACCGGGAGTTGAATGTGGCCGCTGGCCAGAACTACGCCGAAGACCTCCCGTGGTAGTCGTCGTACTGACGGCGTGTCCCGCGGGCCTGCGTGGGCACCTGACCCGGTGGCTCCTCGAAATTGCGCCCGGGATCTTCGTCGGAAAGATCTCCGCGCGCGTTCGTCAGGAACTGTGGGCTCGTGTACTCGATCTGAGCAAAGATGGACGCGCGCTCATGGTGTTCACCAAGAAGGGCGATCAGGGTTTGGACTTCTTGTCCCACCGCCACGACTGGACACCCGAAGACTTCGATGGGATCCGACTCGTTCGTCGCCCACCGACCGGAAAACCCTCGACGCCAACCATGAGGCCTGGCTGGAGTAAGGCAAGTCACATCAGGCGGGCCCGCACAAAGTGATCCCAAAACGGGTACCTTGACCGCGTAGGGCCTAGTCAAGAAGTGTCCTCCCCGCCCACGCGGGGGTGAGCCTCGTCACCCATCAGGATCTGGGCGGTTGCGTCGTCCTCCCCGCCCACGCGGGGGTGAGCCCAAGTTCGGGACTGATCTGGTTGTTGGTGACGCGTCCTCCCCGCCCACGCGGGGGTGAGCCCCGGGCGGGCATGCGGGCGCGCGGCCAAGCATGGTCCCCCGCCCACGCGGGGGTGAGCCCTGAAGCCGTCCTACTGGCAGACTGCGGTGGCCGTCCTCCCCGCCCACGCGGGGGTGAGCCCGACGTCCCGAACGACGTGAGCGCCGAATCGCTGTCCTCCCCGCCCACGCGGGGGTGAGCCCCGTCAGCGCTGGAGCGGGTCGCCAGCAGCATCGTCCTCCCCGCCCACGCGGGG
>JADJTO010000015.1 GCA_016711105.1 Micropruina sp.
TGGTCTACCTGACCGTGCACCACAAGCGCGAGGCACTCCAGGTGGGCCTGCCCGGCAGCGTCTGAGGAGCATCAGTCCCCATTAATCGGACAGTCCCCTTCGCCCTCATCTGTTTCCCGGATGCTTGGCGGGTTCGGGGTGCTTTCTTGGCCGTGGTCAAGGTCAAGTGCTGGCTGGTCAGGTGCTCGATTGGTCGATCTCCACGAACCCAGCGTCGCGTCGTCCCAAACCGGCGAACGTCCGGATCGGGATCTGGTGCTTCAACAACGACCCGGGCTTGGTGTGCGGGCGGCCCCGGGCAGTCACCAGCGTCCGCTCGGCGGCGAGCGTCCGGTCGATCGTGGCCGCCGGCACACCGGCCAGTAACGCCGAACCGGAGAAACCATCTGAGGCAACGAAGCCCTCCGCTCGGAGGGTCTGACGTGAGTCACCTCGAACCCTAGCCAGGATCTCCCTAGCGTTGCTATTTTTGGACAACCCCGACGCTAAAGGAGGACGCAATGGCGAGTAGGTCTTCTTCCACTCCTAAGGGCTTCCAAGTCTTTTCTCCATCAGGGCACTGTGCATCCTGGCTGCGACAGGGCTGCTCTTCCCTTGCGTTGCCGGGCGCCCCGATCCCCGGGGAGACAACCAGCTCCTTCGTCGCTTCCAGGGATGGTGAGACTCTTCGCTATGCAAAGGATTTGATCCTGCCTATCCAGGACGGGAAGTCAGCTGTGACCTGGCGATCTTCACCGCTGAGGATCGGTTCCGACGAGGTCGTTGGGGGCGTTGCCTTTGTGTATGACGTCGGCGGAGACGTGCAGGTGTCGAATGTGGAAGCCGTGCCTGTGACAACAATTGATGGGGTGGTGTTGGAGGTGCGGTTCAACGCGACCGCGGGTCAGGCAGACTCGACGCTGCGCGTTTTTGAGGCCAGCGCGGTCGTCAAGCTCAAAAGTGAGGTCCCTGATGAACCGAACGCGTAGTCGTCGACTCAACGGGCGAGTGCGGTATCAACTCTCAAAACACCCCGGCGCCAGCGCGTAGTTCCGGTCTCATTCGTGGCTGGCCTTGGTGGCGCGAGACTCCTTTACAGCTCGGGTGGAGTGGACTGTGGCACGCCGATGATGCGGCTCGGCGAGGTCGGGAACCGGACTTGGCGGCCACCAGGAACTGCCCAGCGACAGCCAGACAAGATAAATCCCCCCTGAGGTCATGGGATTGGCCCGTGGCGATCAGCAGGCCGCGGGTCGCTGAGTCGGTGGGGTGTTCCTCTCCCGAACACCCAGGGGTGCACCACGATGTCGACCCGCTGGAACTCCTTGATCTCGGTGTACCCGCAGGTGGCCAACGCCCGCCGCAGCGCACCGGTCAGGTTCATCGTGCCGTCGGGCGTGTGCGAGGGCCCGTTGATGATCTCCTCCAGGGTGCCGATGCGACCGAACTTGACCCGCTCACCGCGAGGCAGGGTCGGATGCCAGGCCTCGGGGCCCCAGTGGTAGCCCCGTCCGGGCGCTTCGTGGGCCCGGGCCAGCGGAGTGCCGACCATGACCGCGTCGGCGCCGCAGGCCAGGGCCTTGGCAATGTCCCCGGAGCGGCCCAGAGCGCCGTCGGCGATGACGTGAACGTAGCGTCCGCCCGACTCGTCCAGATAGTCACGGCGAGCCTCGGCCACATCGGCCACGGCGGAAGCCATCGGCACCTCAACCCCCAACACGTTTCGGGTGCGCTTGGTGGCACCGCCGCCGAAACCGACCAGCACGCCGGCGGCACCCGTCCGCATCAAATGCAGCGCAGCCTGATAGGTGGCGCAGCCACCGACGATCACGGGCACGTCCAGCTCGTAGATGAACTGCTTGAGGTTCAGCGGCTCGTCGGCGGCAGAGACGTGTTCGGCCGACACGGTGGTGCCCCGGATCACGAAGAAGTCGATCCCGGCCGCCTCGACCACACCCGCGAAGGCGCGACAGTTCTCCGGCGACAACGAGCCGGCCGCCGGCACTCCGGCCGCCCGCAGCTCGCGCAGGCGCTCGGTGATCAACTCACCCTTGATCGGTTCGGTGTAGATCTCCTGCATCCGGATCGTCGCCTGCACCTGATCCTCGATCGAGGCCAGCTCTTCGAGCAGCGGCTCCGGGTCGGCGTAGCGACACCACAGCCCTTCCAGGTTGAGCACGCCCAAACCGCCCAGGCGTCCGAAGGCGATCGCGGTGGCCGGCGCCATCACCGAATCCTGGGGCGCGGCGACAATCGGGAACTCGAAGTTGAGCGCGTCGATCCGCCAGCTCAACTTCACGTCTTCGATGTGCCGGGTACGTCGGGTCGGCACGATGGCGATGTCATCGAAGCCGTACACCGGGGTTGCTCGTTTGGCCCGCCCGATCTCGATCATGGCTGTGCTCCTTTGCGAGTCAGGACTGAGAGGAATAGTTGGGTGCCTCGATGGTCATCTGGATGTCGTGCGGGTGGGATTCACGTAGCCCCGCCGACGTGATCCGGACGAAGCGGCCGCGCTCGTGCAACTCGGGGATGGTCGCGGCGCCGGTGTAGAACATCGACTGCCGCAAGCCTCCGATCAACTGATACGCCACCGCCGACAGCGGCCCGCGGAAGGAGACCTGGCCTTCGATCCCCTCCGGGATCAGCTTGTCGTCGCTGGCCACATCGCCCTGGAAGTAGCGGTCCTTGGAGTAGGACGCCTGGCGTCCGCGCTTGGCCATCGCCCCCAGCGAACCCATCCCCCGGTAGGACTTGAACTGTTTGCCGTTGATGAACACCAGTTCGCCCGGGCTCTCCTCACAGCCGGCCAGCAAGGAGCCGAGCATCACCGTGTCCGCCCCGGCGACGAGCGCCTTGGCGATGTCGCCGGAGTACTGCAGGCCACCGTCCCCGATCACGGGAACCCCGGCCGGACGGCAGGCGCGGGCCACGTCGTGGATCGCGGTCACCTGCGGCACGCCGACCCCGGCCACCACCCGGGTGGTGCAGATCGAACCCGGCCCGACCCCGACCTTGACCCCGTCCGCTCCGGCCTGGACCAGCGCCGCGGCACCGGCGTAGGTGGCGACGTTGCCGCCGATGATGTCCACCTCGGCGGCCGCCGGCTCAGCCTTCAGCCGGGCGATCATCTCCAGCACGCCCCGCGAATGCCCGTGGGCGGTGTCCACCACGAGGGCGTCCACGCCGGCGTCGACCAGCATCATGGCCCGCTCCCAGGCGTCCCCGAAGTAGCCGATGGCTGCGCCCACCCGGAGCCGGCCGTGCGGGTCCTTGGAGGCCAGCGGGTACTGGTCGGACTTGACGAAGTCTTTGAGCGTGATCAGCCCGCGCAGCTTGCCGTCGGCATCCACCAGCGGCAGCTTCTCGATCTTGTGCTTGGCCAACAGCCGCAAAGCTTCGTCGCCGTGGATCCCGGGCCAACCGGTGACCAGCGGCATGGGCGTCATCACGTCGCCCACCAGCCGCTCCGGATCGTCCTCGAAGCGCATGTCGCGGTTGGTCACGATGCCGAGCAGCCGCAGCTGTGCGTCCACCACAGGCACGCCCGAAATCCGGAACAGCCCGCAGAGTTCGTCGACCTCGCGGATCGTGGCCTCGGGCGAAATGGTGATCGGCTGATCGATCATGCCCGCCTCGACCGCTTCACCCGATCGACCTGGGTGGCTTGCTCTTCGGCGGGAAGGTTGCGGTGCAGGATGCCCATGCCGCCTTCGCGGGCCATGGCGATGGCCATCCGAGACTCGGTGACGGTGTCCATCGCCGAGCTGATCAAGGGGATCCTCACCTGGATCCGCTTGGAGAGCCAGGTGGTGGTGTCCACCTCGGAGGGAATGATGTCGCTCTGATTGGGCTGGAGCAGGACATCATCGAAGGTCAAGCCCAACGCCGCGAAGGGTGCCGGAACACCCGCCGGGGTCAGATCAGCAGAGCCCAGGGGCATGTCCACACCTCACGTCCGAGACAGAACGGCCAGTCTAGCCTCAGCCGGGCGTCGTCCCGACGCGGGCCCTTAACCCGATCAGGAGAGGTCCCCGAGGGCGCCGGCGAGGTGCGGACGGGTGAAGCTGAAGCCCGAATCCAGCAGCCGCCGCGGCAACGCCCGGGTACCACTGAGGAGTGCCTCCTCGACCAACTCGGAACCGAACAGCACCCGCAACGCCAACGTCGGAATCGGCATCAACGCCGGACGCTTGAGGTGCGCGGCGAACTGTCTGGTGAACTCCTCGTTGGTGACCGGGTTTGGGCCGACCAGGTTGACCGGGCCGGTCACGGCTGAGCTGAGCAGGAACAGCACCGCGTTGACGTAATCGGTCTGGTGGATCCAGGAGACGAACTGTCGACCGTCGCCGATCCGTCCGCCGAGGCCCAGCTTGAACGGAAGCCACTGTTTGCCCAGGTACCCCCCGGTCGGGGTCAGCACCTGACCGGTGCGCAGGTGCGTGGTGGCTACCGGCGCGTCGGCCGCGGACGCCTCCCACTCGACCACCAGGTCAGCCAGGTAGCCCGTGCCCGCGGGACTGTCCTCGTCCCGGATCTCTTCACCGGAGTTGCCGTAGAAGCCGACCGCGGAGCCGTTCAGTAAGCGCTGGCAGCGACCGTCGGACCCGGAGGTGACTGACCAGGGTGCGTGTGGTGGTGACTCGTGAGCTGCGCAGTTCGTCCTTGCGCTGCGGCGTCCACCGGGCATCGGCGATCCCCGCGCCACAGAAGTTGATCACCGCCTCGACGTCGTCGAGGCCCGCGTCCCGGATCTTCCCGCGGCCCGGATCCCACTGCCGCTCCCCCGCGCCGTTCGCCGGACGTCGCACCAGGCGCAGCACCTGATGCCCGCGATGGTGCAACTCGTTGACCACCCGAGTGCCGAGCAGTCCTGAACTTCCGGCCACCGCAATGCGCATGTGCTGAGTCTTCCACGGCGCACAAAGCGGGTCGCGCTACGGAAGCCGGACCTGCCTGAGCCAGCTTCTAGCCGCCAGGGCCGCCACGAGCCCCACGCCCACCGCCACCCACTGCGGCCAGCTGTAGGTGAACTGGATCACGGAGGCGACCAGATAGCCGGTCAGCACGTGCAGCAGCACCAGGTTGGTGCGTGGACGCAGCCGCGCACAGGCGAGCAACGCCACCGAGAGCACGAGGTACCAGGGTTGAGTGGCCTGACCCGTGAGCACGACCAGCACCGACCCCCAGGCGAGAATGCCGATCGGATCGGCGGCGCGAAACAGCAGCAAGGCCACCATCGCGGCCAGCGAGGTGAGGGCCACGACGGCGAAGATGCCGTCGAACAGGGCCGTCTCCGCCGCCTCAGTTGCCGGGTTGATGATCGCCGCGGCCGCCTCGAAGAGCAGGAAGGTGGGTGAAATGGTGCCCGCCCGTCCGGCCTGGCCGAGCCAGGCGGTCCAGCCGAAGCCCCACCCGCTGGCCAGCGAGGTGCCGATGAACACGGCGATGGCGACCAATCCCGCCACAGCGCTTCGCCAGCCCAACAGCCCTATCCGGGGCCAGCCGGCCAGCGCGCGCAACCGCGCAAGGACGGGCCAGCCCGCCACCGCCACCACGGCCAAGCCGGATTGCTGTTTGAGGCCCATCGCGAGCCCCACCACCATCGGCGCCAACACCAGGCTGACCCACCAGGAGGGGTAGCGGGTAGCCAGCCACAGCGCCAGAGCGACGACGCCAGCCATCAGGGCGTCATTGTGGGCGCCGCCGACAAAATGCAGGACCAGCAACGGGTTCAATACCCCGAGCCAGACCACCCAGTCCGGATCGGTCCGCAGAGCCCGCGCGATGCCCGGCAAACAGGCCAGCAGCAGGGCCACCCCGACCAGGGCCACCACCCGCTGGCCGACCATGCCGAAGTAGGGATCCAACCCCATCAGCTCGACCCCCAGCCGGTTCGTCAACAGGGTGAGCGGCGGATAGGCGACCCCGTGTCCCTGCCAGAAGGGGTCGACCGAGGCCGCGTACGGGCCCCCGGCGCCGCCGAGGCCGACCCGGTAGGGATCCTGGCCGAGGTGGGCGATCCAGCCGGCATCGGCGTAGAGCCAGGGGTCCGCGCTCAGCGTGGGCGGCAGAAAGAGCAGCGGCAGACCCCAGACGGCGAGCAGTAACCCCGCCCTCAGCCCGGGGTGTTGCTGCCCGGGTTCTCCCGGACGAGGGGCGGCCAGCCACCAGGCCACGATCAGGACGACCAACCCGGTGGCGGTCAGCGCCTCGGCCAGATGCTGATCGATCGCCTGGCCGAGCAGCCGGAGCGGGGGCCAGGGCCAGCCGTCCGGGTTTTCGGCGTAGTGGTGGCTGGATTGCCCGATGCCGGCCAGCGCCGCGCCCAGCGCACCAAGGGCCGCGGACGGGCTGGTCAGCGTGCGTCGTATGGTCGGCGTGAGTTTCAGGGTCATCGGTCAGGGCATCGTGTGCCAGACGACGGTCTGGATCGAGTTCCAGACCACGAAGGCGATCGCAAAGCCTTCCACCCAGCGTTCCTGGCGTCGGGTGAGGGCGACCAGCGCCAACAATGCCAGGCTCCACGGGATGTACCAGGGGTGCAGGGATTGGCCCAGCACCGAGACCGCCAGCGAGCCCCAAGCGACGGCGTGCAGCGGGCGGTCGCTGAAGCGCAGCACCACCCAGGCAAGAGTGGCCAGCAGCGTGAGCCCGGAGAGCGCGCCGATGACGCTGACGAAGCCGGACGCATCACCGCCCAGCGCACCGATCAGCAGCGCCCCCAGCTCGCCCACCACCGAGAACGGGCCGGGGTGCCGGTGATGCCCATCAGGTCGAGCCAGCCGGTCCAGCCGAAGCCCAGCCCACTGCCCAGGGAGCCGGCGACGAACACCGCGACCGCGATGGTGGCCGCGAGAGCCGTCCGCCAACCCAGGAGCCAGACCCGCCGAACCGGGCCGAGACTGGCCAGGGTGCCTGCTATCGGCAGCCCAGCGGTAGCCAACACGGCCAGGCCGGCTTGTTGCTTGGCCAGCATCGCCACCCGACCAGGAGCGGACCAAGCAGCAACCCGAAGGCCCAGTGCGGACGGCGCAGCGCCACCCACAGCGCGGTCATCGCCAAGCCGACCATGAGGGCGTCGTTGTGCGCTCCCCCGACGAAATGGACGATCAGCAGCGGGTTGAGCAGGCCGAGCCACAGCGCCCGATCCCCGGGGACCCCGAGCCGCCGGGCCAGGCTGGGCAGGGTCAGGGCGATCAGGGCAACCCCGGCCAGGGCGGGCAACCGCATCGCCACCACCGACCAGTACGGATCGGCCCCCGTGGCGGCCACCACCGCCTGCGCCACCAACAACGAGCCGGGCGGGTAGGCCACCCCATTCCCGGCCCACAGTGGGTCGACCAGGGGCGCGAAGGGCCCGCCGGCGCCGGTCAGGCCGACCAGATAGGGGTCGGCCCCGGTCTGCAGGATCCAGCCCAGATCGGCGTACAGGACGGCATCGGCGCTCAGGATCGGCGGCGCCAGCAGCAGTGGAGCCGACCAGATCGCCAGCGTGACCAGCACTCCGGACCGGAGTCCGGCCTCGGGCTGGTGACCCGCTGGCCCGCTCGGTCGCAGCGACCACCACGCCGCGCAGAGCAGCACGACGCCAGCCACGATCACCACCCAGTCCAGGGGCTGTGGCAGGCTCGCTCCGATCGCCCGGACGACCGGGTTGGGCCAGCCGTCCGCGCCGTGGCTGAACTCGGGATGGCAGCTGCCCCAGGCGATCAGCGCCGAGCCGAGAAAGCCGGACGCTCGCGGGTGGCTGCGAATGACCGCTGGCAACGGCCTCATCCGGCACCCTCGGCCGCATCGGTCTCGGCACCCACGGCATCGAACAGTCCCGCCCGAAGCAGCTGGTCGAGGGTCGCCTCAATCTGTTCCCGAGCTTCTGCCGGCGGGTTCTCGAAGTGCGCCAGGACCCGGTCCACAACCTCGTCCCGGGGGGCGCCGTGCTCGCCCAGCACCTCCCAGAGCAGGTCGGCCGGTGACTCCAGAGCCAGCACCGGCCCGCCGGGAAGGCTGGCGCCGATCAGCACGTCGTCGTCGTCGATCCAGGCAGCTCGCGCCGAACGGACGATCCGAGTCGGGCCGGCGTCGGAGTCTGGCTGGCTGGGCGGCAACTCGGGGCTTGCGACCGCCAGCACCACCCGGCCCCACAGCGGATGCTCCAGCGCCCCCGGGCGGCGAGCCCAGCCGATTCGGATCAGAGCCTCGGCCAACTGCTCGGGCTGCGTCGTCCCGATCCGCAGTTCGTCACCGGGCGGAGCCTCGAGCCGGGTCACGGCCAGGCCGATGTCGCGGCCGAGGCAGGCGATCGCGGCGGCGTGCAGGGTGGCTCGCTGCTCAGCCGTGAGGTCGACGCCTGCGCCGGCGAAGCCGGACGGCCCGCCGCGGGCCCATTTTCGGGCCAGGTAGGCGAAGTCCTCGTCCATGTCGAGCCGAAACGACTGGTAGTGCTGATCAAAGATGGTGTGGGCGTGCAGGCAGGTCCAACCGCGGTCTTGGACGCAGACCAGACGTCCGAAGGCGGAGCTGAAGAAGTCGTTGTGGTCGACCCGCTTCAGCCGCTGGTCGTAGCCGACGCCGCGAATCGACGCGGTCCGGGCCAGGTAGAAGTTGGGCACCTTGTAGAGCACGGGCAGGCCTTCGATCAGCGTGCCTTGGCGGAGTTTGGGCGTCCCTGGTTGGCCGAGCAGTGCTTGGCGGCTGTAGTCGACGTTGCTCAGCTGCGGCAGGTTGATCACTCGTCCGGCATAGACATCGACCTCGTTGTGGCGCTGCAGGTACCCGACCGCGCGGGCGATGTCGAAGTCAGGCAACAGGATGAAGTCGTCGTCGCACATCAGGACGAACTCGGTCTGCACGTGACTGAGCAACAGATTTCGTCCCGGGCCGATGCCGGAGTCGAAGGGCATGGTGAAGACAGTCACCTGCGGGTCGGTGATCCGGACGGGGTTGCGGCTGTCGTCGGCGATCAGCACCGGCCCAGCAAAGACCCGGGGCAAGCCGGCCAGGAATCGACCCAGAATGCGCGGGCGCTCGAAGGTCTTGGCCACGACGGTGACGTCTCCGCCCGCGTAGGCGGGCCTGCGGTGTCGGCTCGCGAGCAGGGCACCCACGGCGATTTCGGCGGCGACCAGGCTGTCGTAGCCGATTCGCAGGGGCCCCCTCAGCGGGGTCCCCAATCCTCGGCGCACGAGGCGCTCGATGCGTGTCGCGACCCGGCCCGGCATGCCGGTGAGTCTAGCGAGCACAGCCCGGCGACAACCGCGACGCCGGGAACGGCCGCAGCCCCCGCCCTGATGGGCGGGGGCTGCGTGCCGGACGTCAGTCGCGGTCAGTGCTTGTGACCGTGACCGTGATCGTCGTCGGACTCCTCGGGCTTCTCCACCACCAGGGTTTCGGTGGTGAGCAGCAGCGAAGCAATGGAGGCCGCGTTGGCCAGGGCCGAACGGGTCACCTTGACCGGATCGATGACGCCCCGGGCAACCAGGTCGCCGTACTCGCCGGAGGCCGCGTTGTAGCCGTGACCCGGCTCCATCTCGGCCACCCGGGCCACAATCACGTAGCCGGGCACTCCGCCGTTCTCGGCGATCCAACGCAGCGGCTCCACCACGGCCTTGGCCACGATGTGAACGCCGGTCTTCTCGTCCCCGGACTTGCCCAGACCGCCGTCGAGAACCCGAGCGGCATGGACGAGAGCGGAGCCGCCACCGGCGACGATGCCCTCCTCGATGGCCGCGCGGGTGGCCGAGACGGCGTCCTCGATGCGGTGCTTCTTCTCGTTCAGCTCCACCTCGGTGGCAGCCCCGACCTTGATCACGCAGACGCCGCCGGCGAGCTTCGCGACCCGCTCCTGCAGCTTTTCGCGATCCCAATCAGAGTCGGTGCGATCGATCTCGGCGCGCAGCTGAGCCACCCGACCGGCCACCGCGTCGGACGCGCCGGCGCCGTCAACGATGGTGGTGTTGTCCTTGGTGATCACGACGCGACGAGCGCGGCCGAGCACGTCCAGACCGACCTGATCGAGCTTGAGGCCGACCTCGGGAGCGACAACCTTGCCACCGGTGAGGATGGCGATGTCTTCGAGCTGGGCCTTGCGCCGATCACCGAAGGCCGGAGCCTTGACCGCGACGGCGTTGAACGTGCCGCGGATCTTGTTCACGACCAGGGTCGACAGCGCCTCGCCGTCGACGTCTTCGGCCACGATCATGAGCGTGCCACCGGCACCGATGACCTTCTCCAGCAGCGGGAGCATGTCGTTCATCGAGGAGATCTTGCCCTGATTGATCAGGATGTAAGGATCATCGAGGATGGCCTCCATGCGCTCCTGATCGGTGACGAAGTAGGGCGACAGGTAGCCCTTGTCGAACTGCATGCCCTCGGTGAACTCAAGTTCGGTGCCGAAGGTGTTCGACTCGTCGACCGTGATCACGCCGTCTTTGCCGACCTTGTCGAAGGCGTCCGCGATCAGGTGACCGATCTCGGAATCCCGCGCCGAGATGGTGGCCACGTTGGCCATGTCAGCGGTGGAGTCGACGTCACGAGCCAGACGGCGCAGTTCGTCGCCGACGGCGACCACAGCGGCGTCGATGCCCCGCTTGAGGCCGACCGGGTTGGCACCCGAAGCGACCGCGCGGAGACCCTCGTGAACCAGCGCCTGAGCCAGGACGGTGGCGGTGGTCGTACCGTCACCGGCGACGTCGTTGGTCTTCGTGGCGACTTCCTTGGCCAGCTGAGCGCCAAGGTTCTCGTAAGGATCGGAGAGCTCGACCTCTTTGGCGACGGTGACACCGTCGTTGGTGATGGTCGGAGCGCCCCACTTCTTGTCGAGCACCACGTAACGGCCCTTCGGGCCGAGGGTCACCTTCACGGTGTTGGCGAGGATGTCGACGCCACGCTCGAGAGAGCGGCGCGCCTCCTCGTCGAACTGAAGGATTTTGGGCATCTGGTCAGTCCTTACTTGGTGACGATGGCGAGGATGTCGCGGGCGTTGAGGAGCAGGTACTCCGCGCCGTTGTACTTGACCTCGGTGCCGCCGTACTTGCTGAAGATGACGACGTCACCCTCGGTGACGTCGAGCGGGACGCGGTTGCCGTTGTCGTCGATGCGGCCGGGGCCGGTCGCAACGACCTTGCCCTCTTGCGGCTTCTCCTTGGCGGTGTCGGGGATGACCAGGCCAAAAGCGGTGGTCTGCTCGGCTTCGAGCGGCTGAACGAGGATTCGATCCTCGAGAGGCTTGATCGTGACTGCCACGTCAAAACCCTTTCTTCGTATGGGCGGGTAGGCCCGGTGATGTTCGGGTAGTGCCGGACGTCGTCGCGGTGCCGTCGCGGCCGTTCGCACTCTCAAGGCGAGAGTGCTAACTCAGAATCTATACCTGGCTTAGCACTCGTTCAACCTGAGTGCCAGCGAACGGTCACCCAAAAGTCAGCTGACCGGGTCGAGTCGGCACTCGGCCTGACCGCCCGGGAGCCGATGTCGATTCTTTGCCACCAGGCGATAGATCGGACGGGCCACCCAGAGCACGGGTGGCTGGGCGATCAGGAGCCCGATCCCCCGCCAGGGCCAGCGGCCCGCGGCCAGCGCTCGTCCGATCGCTTCGGCGCCGTAGCTGATCGCCTCGCCCACGAAGGGGATTTCCCGGCTGGCTCGTTCCGGGTCAACGCCCAACTCAGCCAGGCGGTTCGCGGTCATCGCTTCGACCCCGACCCCCGGGGCGAGGACGCGGAACCAGCCGGCCGACCGGGTGCAGAATCCGCAGTCGGCGTCGTAGAGCAGGGTGCCTGACCTCACCGCTGAAGCCTACGTCCGAGCGACACCTCGCTTCAGCATCGTTAGACTTTGGGGGAGAAATCCAACTGAGGAGATGTATGGGCTGGCAGTCGACCGTGATCTGGTGGCACTGCTACCCGTTGGGTTTTGTCAAGGCCGAAGACACCGCCGTGCATGAGGTGCGGCACCGCTTGGGCCAGTTGACGAACTGGCTGGATTACCTGATCGATCTGGGCTGCAACGGCTTGCTGATGGCCCCGATCTTCGCCTCCAACAGCCATGGTTACGACACGCTGGACCACTACCGGATCGATTCGCGGCTGGGCGATGACAGCGACTTCGACGAGTTGATGTGGAAGGCCAAAGAACGCGGCATCCGGGTGCTCTTGGACGGGGTGTTCAACCACCTGGGCCGCGACCACGAGATCGTGCAGCGGGCGCTCGCTGCCGGGCCGGACACCGCCGAGGGCCGCTGGCTGCGGTGGGTGGACGGCTATCCGCGGGTCTTCGAAGGCCATGAGCCCCTGGTCGAACTCGACCTGAGCTATCCCCCGGTGATCGACTACGTGGCCGGAGTGATGAACCATTGGCTGGATCGCGGGATCGACGGGTGGCGACTCGATGCCGCCTACGCGCCCGGGGCGGCCAACTGGCGTCCGATCGTTGAGCGAGTCAAGCAGCGGCACCCCGACTGCTGGCTGCTCGGCGAGGTGATTCACGGGGATTATGCCGAGTTCGTCGCCGAGTCCGGGGTCGATTCGGTGACCCAGTACGAGCTGTGGCACGCCATCTGGCAGTCGCTCAACGACGGCAACTTCTTCTCCCTCGATCACAGCTTGGGTCGGCATCGCCGCTTCTGTGAGAGCTTTCGACCGCAGACCTTCGTCAGCAACCATGACGTCACCCGGGTGGCCAGCCGCCTGGAGGACCAGCGCCACATCGCGCACGCTGCCCTCTTGCTCACTCTGCTGCCGGGCATCCCGTCCATTTACGCCGGGGACGAGCACCGCTTCACCGGGGTGAAACTGGATGCCCCGCGCGGTGACGACGCCGTCCGTCCGCCGTTCCCCGACACCCCGGACGGGCTGTTGCCCTGGGGGGCCGACACGTTCGAGCTCTACCAGCGGCTGCTGGGTTTGCGGCGTCGGCACTCCTGGCTGGTCGATGGCGTGGTCAGCACCCGCGCGCTGACCAACGAGTCGGTGGTGGTCATCGTCGAGGGGCCCGACGAGGTCCTGGAGCTCGCCCTCAACGCCTCGGATCATCCGGTCGAGCTTCCGGCCGGCGAGTTGGTCATGGCCAACGACCCGTCCGCCAAGGACGTCCCGGCCCACGGCTGGGCGATCGGAATCCGGCAACGATGAGCGCCACGGTACTGTCGGTGAATCTCGGCCGGCCGCAGGTCGACCGCGGCAAGCCGGGCAACACCACGGGCATCGACAAGCAGCCGGTCGATCAGGCGGAGGTGTTCGCGCCCGGGCCGAAGTCGTCGAGGCGGCGTCCGCAACCTGGGCTCAGCGGCCTGGCCGGGGACTTCATCGGCGACGCCAAACATCATGGCGGCGATATTCAGGCTGTCTATGCGGTGGCCCGCGAAGATCTGGACCACCTGGGCGGCCTGGTCGGACGTGCGTTCCCCGGGGGCTCGTTCGGGGAGAACCTGACCACGCTCGGGTTGGACGTCTCCGGCGCCCTGATCGGCGAACGCTGGCGGATAGGTTCCGGCCCGGACGCGGTCGAACTGACGGTTACCTGCGCCCGGATCCCGTGCAACACCTTCCGCTCCTGGACCGGCGAGCGCGGCTGGCTGAAGACGTTCACTCGGGCTGCCCGCCCGGGGGCCTACCTGTCGGTGACCACCCCCGGTATCGTCCGCACCGGTGACCCGGTCGAGGTGGTCTTCCGGCCCGACCACCAGGTCAGCATCGCGGTGCTGTTCCGTAGCCAGACCCTGGAGCGCGACTTGGCCGAGCTCGTCCTCACCGCCGGGGACTACCTCGACCCGGAAACGCGGGAGATGGCCGAGCGTCGGGAGCTGTTCACGCTCGGCTGATCCGGCGCACCACCAGGGCCACCGCTCCGGCGGAGGTTGGGGTCAGCACCAGGGTGGCTTTGTGCGTCCCGGCGGGGCGCAGACGCCGACGCAGCTCGGCCGGGTCAACATCGATCCCGCGTTTCTTGATCTCCAGCACGCCGATGTCGTGGTTCCGCACCCAGGCGCGGACCGTCTTCTCCGCGGTGGGCAGCACCTCCAGCACCTCGAACGCCTCAGCGAAGGGAGTGTCTTCGAGGCGATCACCACTGAGGTAGGCGATCCCGGGCGCGATCGCTCCGGCGTCCAGGTCGTCTGCCAGCCTCGCCAGCGCCCCGGCCCGGATCACCGCCGGGTCGGGCTCATAGAGGAAGCGTCCGATCTCAGCGGGGACCGGGTCGGAGCCGGGCTCGCCGAGCAGCATGTGACCCCCCGGGAGGAGCAGCGCCTCGGCAGCTCCAGCACCAAGCGCCGGAAAGCCGGCCCAGAGCGAGGCCTCCACCAGGTCACCGCTCTCGCTCACCCAGGTGGCGTGTGCGGCGTCGGGGATCAACGCCCGCGGGATCCCCGGGCCGACTTTGACGCACACCGAGGCGTTGCCCGTCAGCAGTCTGGTGACGAACTCCCAGGACGGCGAGAAGTCCTGCACCCGCCAGGAGCGACCCCGGTCGGTGCGGCGGGCCGGGTCACAGAAGATGCCCTCCCCCGGCTGTGGACCTGGGCGGCCAGTGGGCCCCGCACCAACAAGCTCGGCCACCTCGCCCGTCAGCACCTCGACCCCTTGCCCGAGATTGGCTTGGGCGAAGATCGCGGTCACCGGGTCGCGTTCCACGCCGATCACCCGGAGCCCGGCAGCGGCGAAGGCCAGGGCGTCGGCACCGATGCCGCAGCCCAGATCCCAGATGGTGCTCACCCCGGCTTGGACGAACCGGGTTGCGCGCCAAGCGGCAACGGCTGGCCGGGTGGCCTGCTCCAGCCCATCGGAGGTGTAGAAGAGCGACCCCGCGCCCGCGCCGAACTTGAGCGCAGCCCTGCGCCGCAGCCTGGTCTGACTCAACGCGGCGGCGGACTGCTCGGCATTCCACTGTCGGCGCATTCCCTGTGCGGCGCTCACCGAGGTGGGATCGGCCCAGGCGTCGGCCTGTCGCAGCGCTTCTCGTCCGCCCTCGGAGACGAGCCACTGGGCGGTCGCTATGTCCATCTCCCCAACCTAACCGGCGAGCAGCGTCGCCCCAGCCACGGTCTGAACGGTTCGGTGTGTCAAGATGCAGCCATGAAGATTTTGTCCCGCGGCCTGCTGATCATCGGCCTTCTGGTACTGGTCGGCGGCGGTGTCATGCTGGCCAAGAACGCCATTGACATCAATATGTTGCACGCTGTGGCGGTGTCGATGCGCAGTGCCGGCTATGTCAACCCGTTGAACGAGGTCCTGATCACGGCCGCCTTGGCCAGCGTCGGCGGCCTGCTCACGGGGATCGGGATCGCGATGCCGAAGGGCCCCAAGACCCCGAAGACCCCCGCCGCCGGCCAGTCGCACCTCTGAGCTGAAGATCAGAACCAGAACGGGGTCAGAACAGGGTCACGGCGAGGTGCCAGCAGCCCCAGAGGGCCGCAGCACACAGGACACCCAAGTAGCTGAGCACCAGCCGGGTGTCGCGCAGGTAGCACCTCGAGCGGGTCAGCCCGGCCGCCCGCGCCCGCCAGTAGCCGACGAAGCCGAGCACGGCGAAGACCAGTAACGCGACCGGTCCGGCGATCCAGCCCAGCAGCGCGATCGTGGCGAAGATGCACAACCGAAGCGGGTCGAAGGGTTGAGCGCTCTCCCCGCTCGGCGTCCGCTCCGCCGGAGGGTCTGTCGCCGGTGGGGCGACGAACGACGATGGTGCCGGCCCGGCCGCGATCCGGCGGGCGTCCGCTTCGGGATCACTCATCGTCGGCTCCTCTCACCGCTCCCCTGGCGTTCCACCAGCGGCAGGGTGCCCCCGGTGGCCACGCTGATCCGCTGCTTGGCCAATGCCGGCCAGGCCTGGACCGCGCAGAACGGCGCGCACTGGTCGGCGCCGGCGGCGCTGCGGGTGCCGACGTGGACGCAGCACTGGGTGAGCCGCTCCTCGATCAGCGTGTTCACGTCCATGAACGGCTTGACCGTCACCCGGACGATCCGCTCGGCCAGCAGCCGCCGCAGCCGGTCCTGCTGGCCCGGGAGCTTGCCGGCGGCCAGCGTGGTCAGGGTGCCGATGCCCAAGTCGCATTGGGTGCAGATGTTGCGCCAGAGGTCCACCGTCCGTGGGTGGGAGAGCGTGGTCTGTTCGCTGAGCAGGTCGAGCAGCGAGTTCTTCATCAGGTCCCGCAAACCCAAGGGGAGGTCCCGGTCGGCGATCCGGTTGGCCAGCGAGTCGGGGTCGAGCTCCAGCCAGGCGAGCAATTGGTCGTGCCCGATCAGGGAGGTCAGCGAACGCCACACCCCGCGATCATCCTTGAGCAGGTAGCCGACCGAGGCGCAGTGCGGGTGCGAACACGGGAGCGCCGTGAGGTCGTGCCAGGTCACCACCCCGCCGGTCTGCTCCTCCAGCCGGGCCAACACCCCGGTGTGGGTGAGCCGCTCGTTGGGGTCGATGCCGTGGCCGCGTCCGGAACCGAAGACCGGCTGCAGTGCCACGCCACCGATGAACGGGGTCTCCAGGGCCCGCAGCACGACCGCGCCGATGTCGCCGTCGTTGACCCCCAGAGCGGCCGTCATGGTCAGCGTGGTGAACACCCCTGCCTCCGACAGCCGACTGATCGCCGCCTCCTTGATCCGGGTCAGGTCGGCGCCGCGATGGTGAATCGACGCGGCCGGGGAAGGCCCGTCGTATTGGAGATAGATCTCGACCCGATCGCGGTGCTTACGCAACAGATCGAGCAGGTGGTCGTCGGTAGCCACCAACAGCCCGTTGGTGTTGACCATGATCCGAATGATCGGACGAGCGACCAGTTCGTCCAGCAGGTCGGCCAGCTGCGGGTAGAGCGTTGGCTCCCCACCGGACAGCATCAGCACGTCGAGGCGTCCGTTCTCACGGGCAAGCCGGGCGTCCACATTGGCCAACACGTCGGCCAGGGGCGCCACCCCGCGCAGTTGCGGCCCGGACGCGGTGAAGCAGGTCGGGCAGCGCAGGTTGCAGTGCTCGATCACGTCTTGGAGCAGGATGCAGGTGTGCTGGGTCTGCATGGCCGGCAGTCCGTAGGCGTAGGCCTCCGGGATCGGACGGTAGTTGCCCACCTGATCTGGCACGTGCTGCTTGGTCGGCGCCTGCCATTGCTCGAGATAGCGCAGGATGTGCGGCGACTCGTCGTAGAGCGTCCGAACCAGCCCATGATCGGGGCAGCCACGCTCCAACCAGACGCGCTCGTCGCGGATGACCAGCTGCCCGGAGAGGCGCCGCACCTGCGCCAGTGGCGGGTCGTCGGCGTGGCAGAGCGGGCAGAACGCGGTGACGTAGCGATGAATCCGGTCGCCGCGGAGTGGTTGTCCGGGGCCCAGCGTGGCGGTCGTCCTAGGCATCGACTACGGCGTCCAGGACGCGAGCAGGGCGAAACAGATGCCGGCTCCGAGCAGCACGACAACGCCGATGGCGAGCAACAGCCCCGCCCCGAACCGCGAGGTGGCCGGACGAGACGCCAAGATGATGGAGCCGATCAGGTAAACCAACCCGGGCAGGACGAACAGGACCAGCACGGTGCTTTCCGCCCAACCTGCGGGGAAGAGGTTCGCCAGCGCCGCGCTGAGCAGCGGACCGCCAACCATCACGACCACCCCGACCACCAGCCCCAGCAGCAGCGACCCGCCGCCGCGGGCACCCTTGCCCGGTGGGATCCAGCGCGACCCACCCGCACCTGCTCCAGGCGGGAAGCCCGGCGGTCCGGGCGGTGGTGGCGGGGGCGGCTGACCCGGCGGCTGGAAGTCGGGGGAACCGGGAGGATTCGGAGCGCTCATGCAGGCGTCCTTTCAAGGTGTGCGCGTAGCGTTGCCGAACGGCGGCGCTGCCAGGCTGTGTGAACCAACCGCCAGATCCGTCGGCTGAGCAGCGGAAGGGTAAGGGCCAGGAACCATTGCGCCCGGGTCAGGCCCCACGAGACCGGCTCCTGGGCGCGGACGAACTCGACGCCGAACCGGAACAGCGCGTAGGCGGCGACGTAGCCGATGAACAGTTCGCCCGGGCGGGTCGGGGCGTCCCGGAAGCGCCAGAGGACGGCGAAGGCCACGGCGTGGAACAGGATTTCGTAGGCGTAGGAGGGGTGCAGGCCGACACCGGCCACACCGCCGACCACCGCTACCTGCTGCTCGGTGAGCACGATCCCCACTCGCCGCCGGTGGGCCGTCCGGGCAGTTCGGTGAGCAGGCAGCCGACCCGTCCGAACACCAGCGCCAAGGCAACCGCTGGAGCGAACAGATCCCCGGTCGAAGTCCGATAACCAGTGATCCGTTTGGCGAACTCGACGCCGATCCAGGCGCCGACGAGCCCCGCGATGATGCTGCGATTGCCCTGCTCCCACCACTGCAGCAGCGAGGCGTTCTGGGTGAGGTCAAGCTGCTGCGGCCAGGTCAGCAGCCGAGCGCCGATAGCACCGAACGCCACCGCCATCCCCGCGATCACCCAGAGGCGATCATCGGCCAGGCGACGACGTCGCACCTCCGCGGCGAACCAGCCCAGGGCAGCGCAGATTCCCAGGCCCATCCACACGGCATGGGTCAGGTCGTCGCCCGCAAGCGGGAGCGGAAACATGCGCCCACCCTAGACCCGGCCGCCGACGATTCTCAGCCCCAGGAGGCCGACACCCGCTACCTTGGTCGCCATGAATCCGAACCTTGCTGAGGTGCTGCGTGAGCGTCCGGTCGTCCTTGACGGCGGTTTTGCGACTCAACTGGAGCGTCGAGGTCACAACCTGAGCGACACGCTGTGGTCGGCTCGGCTCCTGCTGGAGGACGCCGACGCGATCGTCGCCGCGCACGCCGACTTCTTCGCCGCCGGCGCCGAGGTGGCGATCACCGCCTCGTATCAGGTCAGCGCTTCGGGGTTTCAGGCCCAGGGCCTGGATCACGCCGACTACGTCCGCGCCCTGCAGGACAGCGTCACGCTGGCCCGACGGGCCGCCGACTCCTTCGACGACGGACGTCCGCGCTGGGTCGCCGCCTCGGTCGGCCCCTACGGCGCGGCGCGGGCCGATGGCTCGGAATACCGCGGTGACTACGACCTCGACGTGGCCGGGCTGCGCGCGTGGCATCGTCCGCGGCTGGAGCTGTTGGCCGCAGCCGGGGCCGACCTGCTGGCCATCGAGACCATCCCGAGCCTGGCCGAGGTTGAGGCGGTGCTGACCGAAGTGGCCGCACTGGGGGTTCCGGCCTGGCTCTCGCTGACCGCCGACGGTGCCCGCACTCGCCGCGGTGAGTCGCTGCGCGAGGCGTTCAGCATGGCCGCCGAGGTGCCCGGCCTCGTGGCCGTGGGGGCCAACTGTTGCGACCCCGACGCTCTGGACGCCGTGCTCGCCGCCGCAGAGGGGATCGGCCTGCCGGTGCTGTTCTACCCGAACTCCGGTGAGGTCTGGGATGCCGCCCGGCGGGTCTGGACGGGCTCCCCCACGGTCGGGAACCTGGGTGCGGGGTGGGTGCAGCAGGGCGTCCGGCTGGTCGGCGGCTGCTGCCGGGTCACTCCCGATCAGATCGGCGCCATCGCCGCGTCGCTGAGTTACCGTGCTCAGCGGTGGTACGACCAGCTGACCGGACGGCCCTCGGCGTAGGGCATCACGCCATGGAACGGGCGCGGGTCCGCGTCGAAGACCAGCGGCAGGAAGTGCCGGTCGCCCTCCCACATCGGCAACCGGGCCAGGTCGTCGAGGCGCACCCAGCTCAGCGGCCCGTCCTCGTTTCGCTCCGGCACGGTCCCTTCGAAGGAATCAACGACGAAGACGAAACCGAGCCAGTTCTCGCCGTCGAAACCGGGCCAGGAGACGGTGCCGCGCAGCCGTTGGGTCACCACGGTGATCCCGGCCTCTTCGGCCAGTTCCCGGTGCAGACAGCCGACCACGTCCTCGCCGGCCTCGAGCTTGCCGCCCAGACCGTTGTACTTGCCCTGGTGGCTATCGCCGTCGCGGCTGCGCAGCACCATCAGCACCCGATCCGCCTCCGGCGACAGCACGTAGCCCAGCACCCCGATCACCGGGGTGAACATCAGACCAGCACCCGGCTCACCGGCAGGCCGGAGTCGGCGCCGATCTGCAGCGAGGATGGTGGCAGCCCGCGGCGGATCACTTCGGCGCCCAGCACGGCCATCATCGCCCCGTTGTCGGTGCACAGCCCCGGACGCGGACGGCGCAACGTGATCCCGCGCTCGGCCGTCCGTTCCTCCAGCAGGGCGCGCAGCCGTGAGTTGGCGGCCACCCCGCCCCCGATCAACAGCTGGGAGACGCCGTGGTGCTCGCAGGCGTCGACCGCCTTCGCGGTGAGCACATCGCAGACCGCCTCCTGGAAGGAGGCGGCGACATCGGGGATCGGCACGTCCAGGCCATCGCGCTGCCGGGTTTCCACCCAGCGGGAGACTGCGGTTTTCAGTCCGGAGAAGGAGAAGTCGAAGCGGTGCCGCACCAGGTCTTTCTGCGCGGTCAGCCCCCGCGGGAACCTGATCGCGGTCGGGTCACCCTGCGCCGCGGCCCGATCGATCACCGGTCCGCCGGGGTAGGCCAAGCCGAGCAGCCGGGCCACCTTGTCGTAGGCCTCGCCGGCCGCGTCGTCGATGGTGGAGCCGATGTCGGTGATCTGGGAGGTGATGTCGTCCACCCGAAGCAGCGAGGTGTGCCCCCGCTGACCAGCAGCGCCATGCACGGTTGCGGCAGCGGTCCGTGGTCGAGCAGGTCGACCGCGACGTGGCCGACCAGGTGGTTCAGCCCGTACAGCGGCTTGTTCAGCGTGGCCGCCAGGGCCTTGGCCGCCGACAACCCGATCACCAGCGCACCCATCAGTCCGGGTCCGGCGGTGACGGCGATCCCGTCCAGGTCGGCCAGGTCGACCTTCGCCGTGGCCAAGGCCCGCTCCAACGCCGGACGCATCGCCTCCAGGTGCGCGCGGGAGGCGATCTCGGGCACCACCCCGCCGTACCGGACGTGCTGCTCCACCGACGAAGCCACCTCGTTGGCCAGCAGCTCGTGGCCGCGGACGATGCCGATCCCGGTCTCATCGCAGGACGATTCAATCCCCAACACCAGCGGCCCGCTCATGGCACCCCTCCCAGGTTGCGCTCCAGCACCAGGGCGTGACGACCCGGTCCGTAGTAATCCCGTCGGTCCGCGATCACGGCAAAGCCCGCCCTGTCGTAGAGCGCCCGGGCCGCAGTGTTGTCCTGCTCGACCTCCAGGAGCACCCGTTCGGCCCCCAGACCGGAGACCCGGCCGAAACCTTCGGCGAGCAGCACCCTGGCCAGGCCGGTTCGGCGAGCCCTGGGCCGGACGACCACCCGGTGCAGATCGGCGGTGTCGGCGACCACCTGAAACGTGGCCACCCCGTCGATCAGGTCGTCGCGCTCGGCAGCAGCAACCAGGACGACCCGGTCAGACCCGTTCAACTCGGCCAGCCAGGCGGCTTCGCCCCACTGCTGGTCGGCGTCGAAGCCGCTTCGTTCCAGGGACATGATCCGACCCAGATCCTCGATCGTGGCGGTCATGATCATGCCCGCTTCCCGACCGCGAGCCGAGGCTGCAGCAAGGTCGACTTCCGCTTCGTCGGCACCTCCGCGTCCGGACGGCGCAGGTAGAGCGGGGTCAACCCGAGATCGGGCAGGTCGGCGCCGATCAAGGCCAACACGCCGGCATCCAGCGTGGTGGGTGCCCCCACCCCAAGATTCGCGCCCGGCACCAACGAGGCGCCAGGGCCGGCCAGCGGCAGCGCCGGGACGAGCTCGGCCGCGGTGACCAACGGTCCTTCGACGCGCTGACCGCCGCGGTAATGGGCCCAGTACACCTCGCGACGGCGGGCGTCGGTGGCGATCACGAACTCCTCCGGAGCACCGGAGCGCACCCATTGGGCGGCGATCCCGTCCAGGCTGCACACGCCGCGGACGGACGCGCCGGTCACCGACGCGATCACCTGGGCGGTGACCACGCCGACCCGCAGCCCGGTGAACGGCCCCGGGCCGATCCCGACCACGATCTGAGTGACCTCGCTCAGGGAAACCCCGGCGCCAGCGGTCGCCTCAACGATCATCGGCATCAGCTGCTCGGCGTGCGCCCGCCGATCGGCCAGCAGGTGGCTGGCAACCACCACCCCGTCCACGGCGAGGCCGCAACAGACGTCGGTGGACGTGTCGATACCAAGCGTGATGTTCATCGGGTCACCTCGTTCAGATCGATCCCAGCCCAGCGGGGGCCCAAGGCGGTCAGGAAGACCAGGCGGGTCTCATCCTCAGGATCCAGGCCGCGGCGGATGTCGATCTCCAGCCGCTCGGGGCCCAGGCCTTCGGCGATCCCGGCCCCCCACTCCACCAGCGTCACCGACTCGGCCAGCGAGGCCTCCAAGTCGAGGTCTTCCAGCTCACCGAAGCTGCCCAGCCGGTAGGCGTCCACATGGACCAGCGCCGGCCCCTCGGCCAGCGGCGGATGGACCCGAGACAGGACGAAGGTGGGCGAGATCACCGGCCCGCCGACGTTGAGCCCGGCCCCGATCCCCTGCGTCAAGGTGGTCTTACCGGCCCCCAGATCACCGGACGCGATGATGACGTCGCCGGCCACAAGGAGTCCCGCGAGTCGGCGTCCGAGGGCCTGCATCTCGTCGGCGGTCGCGGCTTCGGCGACCACCGGAAGGGCCCGGCGTAGCAGAAGCGTGTGCGCACCCCCGCCCACGGGGACGAAGCCGTGACGCCCCCACCAGGCGGCGATGTAGCCGAACTCGACCCGCGCCTCCACGTCCACGGTGGTGGCCCCACGCAGCGCCAGCAGGTCGAGGACGGCGTTGACCAGCAGAGTGGCGATGCCCAGTCGCTGGGCGGTGGGATCGACCGAAACCCGGGTCAGCCGGGCAGCGCCTTCGCGAACCTCGACCAGCATGGAGGCCACGGGGGCTCCCGCCACCTCGGCGATCAGTCCGAAGCCGTCGATCAACCGGTCGCGTACCGAGGCGACAGTGTCGGAAAGGCCCGCGGCCGGCGGATCAACCGGGGGCCGGTGCCCAAAGGCGGAGCGAACCAGCCGGACGATCTCGGCAGCGTCCGCGGCATCGGCCGTACGGACGCGGATCGTCCGCCCATCGGCCAGAACGGCCTCGGCGATCAGCATGCGCACCCCACCACGAATCCGGACAAGAACCAACGGAGTTTATCAACCCTGCCCGGGCAACACGTGCACTCCGGCGGCCGGACTGGTTGAACACCGGACGTGCCGGGAACAACACGAAGCCCCGGCGGGTTCGCCGGGGCTTCGTGTTGAACAGTCGGTGACGCGTGGGTCAGGCGCCTTGCCTGGCCCGAATCACGGCCACCACGTCGGCGAAGAGCGGATGCTCCGGTGCCAACCCGGTGATCGTTGCCGTCGCGTCCTCGGCGGTGTTGCTGGCCAGGATCGCCTGCAACGCAGTCGCCTCGGGATCATCAGCGGTGTCGAACAGCAGCCCCGCGCCGATCGCAGCCAGCAGTCCCTCGCGCGGCATGCCACGCTCAGCCAGCTGCGAGGCCGGGCTGATGAACCGCTCATTGCGGCTCAACTTCCGCAGCGGCGCCCGGCCCACCCGCAGGGTGGTGTCGGGCAGGGAGGGGTTGGCGAAGCGCTTCAGAATCTTCTGCACGTACGCCTGCTGAACCTCAGGATCCACCCCGTGCTTGGCCACGATCAGCGACGCGGTATCGGCCAGGACGGCCGCCACCCGCTCGAAGATCGCCTCGTCCGCCAGGGCGTCGGAGAGCTTCTCGATCCCCGCCGCGTAACCGAACCAGGCCGAGGTGGCGTGGCCGGTGTTCACGGTGAAGAGCTTGCGCTCGATGTAGGGCTCGAGGTCCTCCACCCAGGTCACGCCCGGGATGTTCGGCTCATTGCCACCGAACGGACCCCGATGGATCGCCCACTCGAAGAAGTTCTCCACGGTGACGTCCAGGCCGGCGTTGGGATCCTGGTTCGGCACGATCCGGTCGACCGCCGTGTTGGCGAAAATGGCCCGTTGGGCCAGGTCGTCCCCGGCGTAGTTCTTTGCCCACCTCGGCGGCCAGGATGTCGGTGCCGTTGATCGCATTCTCACAAGCCATCACCGCGACCGGGGACGCGCCCGCCTCCCTGGCCGCGATCCCGGCGGCAATCGCCGGAGCCACGAACTTCAGGATGTGAGCCCCGACGGCCGTGGTGACCACGTCCGCGGTGGCGATGGCTGCCGTGAGTTCCTGCGCCTGGGTGGCGGAGTTGAGGGCGGAGTACCCGCGGACCACCGTGGTCCGCGGGTCGTCCCCAACTTCGTGCACTGAGTAGGACTCGCTGTTCTTCAGTCCCTCGATGAGGGCGTCGGAGACATCGGCGAAGACCACGTCGTAGCCCGCATTGCTGAGCAGGAGTCCGACGAAGCCTCGTCCGATGTTGCCCGCACCGAAGTGCACTGCTTTCATGTCAGCCGTTGACCTTTCCGAAGGCGTCCCGGATCTCGGCCGCGGAACTGGCGGCCTCGAGACCGGCGATCTGATCCTCGTCGAGGAACACTTCGGCGATCTTGCCCAGCAGTTCCAGGTGCTCATTGCCCGCACCGGCGATGCCGATCACGAACTTGACCGGGTTGCCGTTCCAGTCGATCCCGTTCGGGTAGCGGACGACCGAGATCGCCGAGCTCCGGATCAGGCTCTTGGCTTCGTTCGTCCCGTGGGGGATCGCCAGCAGGTTGCCCATGTAGGTCGAGACCGACTTCTCCCGCTCGTGCATCGAGGCCACGTAGGCCTGATCCACGGTGCCGGAGGCGACGAGCAACTGGCCCGCCTCGGTGATCGCACCGTCGCGATCGGTGGCCTTTCCGGCCAGTTCGATCGAGGTCAGCTTGAGCACCGCATTCTCGGCGTCCTGAGCGACAGCCACGGCAACCGGGGCAGCAGCGGCAGCGGCAACCACCGGGGCGGCAGCGGCAACCGGGGCAGCCGACGAGGCAGCAGCGCCACCGTTGGTCTGCTTGAGCAGGTCAACGACCTCGTCGTACTTCGGGCTGGCCATGAAGTTGTCGACCGAGAAGTGGATCGCCGAAGCGGTCTTCTGCTTGGCCCGCGGGGTCAGATCCTGGTGGCTGACCACCAGGTCGTAGGTGTCGGTCAGGTTCGAGATGGCCGCGTTGGTCACCTTGACGTCACCGAAGCCGGCCGCCTGGATCTTCTTGCGCAGGACGGAGGCGCCCATCGCCGAAGAGCCCATGCCGGCGTCGCAAGCGAAGACGATGTTGTGGATCGGACCGTGTCCGGCGGCCACCGTCGCAGCACCGGTGAGGGCGCCGGAGATCGAGGACTTCTTGCCCTTCATCGCTTCCATCTCGGCGGTGGCCTTGGAGAGGTCCCCTTCGTCGTCATCCTTGGCCGCCTTGAGCAGGATCATGGCGATCAGGAAGGTCACCGAGGCCGAGGCGAGCACGGCGAGCGTGACGCCGATGTAGCTGTCCCGAGCAGTCTGAGCGAACACGGCGAGGATCGAGCCGGGAGCCGCCGGAGCGACGAGGCCGACACCGAAGATCTGGTTCACCAGGACGCCGGTGGCGCCGCCGCCGATCATGGCCGCGATCAGGACCGGGCGCATCAGCACGTAGGGGAAGTAGATCTCGTGGATGCCACCGAAGAAGTGGATGATCGCCGCGCCCGGAGCCGAGGCCCGAGCCATCCCCTTGCCGAAGAACATGTAGGCCAGCAGCAGGCCCAGGCCGGGGCCGGGGTTGGCCTCGAGCAGGAACAGGATCGACTTGCCGGTCTCGAGCGCCTGGGTGGTGCCGAGCGGGGTCAGGATGCCGTGGTTGATCGCGTTGTTGAGGAACAGGATCTTGGCCGGCTCGATCAGGATCGAGGTCAGTGGCAGCAGGCCAGTCGCGACCAGCCAACCGACGACCCCACCGAGGAAGCCGCTGATCGCGGAGACGATCGGGCCCATGATGTAGAAGCCGAAGACGGCCAGGGTCGCGCCCCAGATGCCGGCTGAGAAGTTGTTTACCAGCATCTCGAAACCGGGCTTGATCTTCTCGTGCCAGAGGGAGTCGATCTTCTTCATCGTCCAGCCGCCCAGGGGGCCCATCATCATGGCGCCCATGAACATCGGGATGCTGGTGCCCTGGATGACACCCATCGTGGCGATCGCGCCGACGACGCCACCGCGGACGTCGTAGACCATCTTGCCGCCGGTGTAAGCGATCAGCAGCGGCAGCATGTAGACGATCATCGGGCCGACGAGGCCGACGTTGGCCACCTCTTTGCCCTCGACCAGGTGCGTGCCGAAGCCGCCCAACTCAGGGACGGGGAACCAGCCGACCTTGATGAACAGAGCCGTGATCAAACCCCAGGCGATGAAGGCGCCGATGTTGGGCATGACCATGTTGGACAAGAACGTGCCGAACTTCTGTACGGCCGTGCGGGCAGATGTTCCCCGCGCTGTTGCAGTGGACATAAATCTCCTTGGATGACGCGCCCTACGGTGTTCCCTGCGGAACTCCTCAGTGAGCCCCCGGCTCAAAGCGGTAGAAGAGCAGTGTGAGCACAGTAAGGCTTGGCACGGTCAAGAGCCAGACTCCATGCCGCACGAACACGGGACGCGCACGAGCAAGACAGCTTTGAACGATCAAATACCTCAAGGTCGAAGGCAAGCCACCACGCAGGCAGGTCATCCACGGCCCGCGAAGGTGGGAATGGGCCCGAATGCTGACGAGCCACCAGCGCTTGCACGGACGCCCCCGCCAGCGCCGCCTGTCTAGGCGATAAGCCGGCGGCGAGCAAGCTGCCGCAGATGCCGGCGAGCACATCACCCGACCCCGCCTGGGCCGTCCAGGCGGGCCCCGGTAGGGCCAGGCTGATTGCCCCGTGGCGTTCGGCCACGTACTGGGTGGCGCCTTTGAGCAACACCGTCGTCCTCCAGCGGGAGGCCGCCGCGCGCGCAGCCGTGATCGGGTCAGTCTCCACCTCGGCCCGCGTCACCCCGAGCAGTGCCGCCAATTCCCCGGCGTGCGGGGTGAGCAGGGCCGACTCGAGTCCGTCCGGCGGGAGGTGCCGTAGACCGTCGGCATCAATCAGCACCGGGAGCCCGGTGGCCACGGCTTCCCGAACCCGGGCCGCTCCGTCCGGCCGGTCTCCCCACCCGCTACCCAGGACCCAGGCCTGGACCCGGCCCACAGCGGTGACCACGTTCGGCAGCCGGTGCCGAATCAGGTCGGCGGACGCCTCGTGGCCCAGAAATCGCACCATCCCCGCGCCGGCGTTCGCGGCGCCCAGGGCCACCAGCACACCCGCTCCGGGATAGGTGGCCGAGCCCGCATCGATGCCGACGACGCCGCGGGAGTACTTGTCCGAGGACGCTCCGGGGAAGGGCCAGTGGGCGGCCAGGTCGGCCTCCCCCCAGCACCGGACGTCCGGTTCGGGCAGGGCCACACCGATGTCGACGATCTCGATCCGGCCGCAGCGGGAGGCCGCAGGTTCCAGGACGTGGCACAGTTTGAGCCCAGCGAAGGTCACGGTGTACCGGGCCGCGAAGGACTCGCCCCCGCCCCGGCCTGGGGAGTCAGCGTCCAATCCTGAGGGAAGGTCCACCGCCGCCACAGGCACGTCCAGGTCGCGGCAGGCGGACGCGAACACCGCCACCTGGTCGGGCAGGCCGGCTCGTCCGCCAATGCCCAGCACCCCATCGACCACCAGGTCCACCTCGGGCAAAGCCGCGATGGCCTGCACCGGGGTCAGTCGCCGCCCGCCCGCTCGCCGAAAGGCGGCCCAGCCGCCCTGATGCACACGGTCGCTGGTCAACCAGGCCGCCACCCGCACTCCGCGTGCGGCCAACCGGGCCGCCGCGTACAGGGCGTCCCCACCGTTATTCCCCGAGCCGACCGCGAACAACACGCGCGCCGCGTAAGCCTTGCCGCGTTGCTCGCGCAGGAAACGCCCGAGGTGGGTGGCCAATCCTGCTGCGGCGCGCTGCATCAGTGCCCCCTCAGCCACAACCTCCAGCGCCCGCTCTTCGGCCGCCCTGATCGTTGAGGCGAGGTAGGCCGGGCGCATGGTTACCGCTCGCAGACGACCACGGCGGCGGCGATCCCGGCGTCGTGGGTGATCGAGAGGTGGATCGTGCTGATCTGGAGTTCCTGGACCCGCGCGCGACCGTCCCCCGACAGACGAAGAAGGGGTTGCCGGCATCGTCGTGGTCGAGCTCGACATCGGTCCAAACCAGTCCGGTGGGTGCTCCGAGCGCCTTGGCGAACGCTTCTTTCGCCGCGAACCGTCCGGCCATTCGGGTCATCGAGGAGTGCTGCTCGGCAGCAGTGAAGAGTCGTTCAAGCATGCCCGGACGGGCGGCCGCGGAGGCGAACCGTTCGACGGGGCAGACATCGATGCCGATGCCGACGATCACTGGGGTGCCCGGTTACTCGACCGTGACCGACTTGGCCAGGTTCCGCGGCTGGTCGACGTCGTAGCCCTTCAATGAGGCGAGCTCGCAGGCGAACATCTGCAACGGAACGGTGGCCACCAGCGGCTGCATCAGGGTGGAAACCTTCGGCAACCGGAAGATCACGTCGGCGTAGGGGGTCACTTCCTCGTCGTCCTCTTCAGCCAGCACGATGGTGAACGCACCGCGGGCCCGTACCTCCTGGATGTTCGAGATCACCTTGTCGTGCAGCTGATCGCGGCCCTGGGGCGGCACCACGACGAAGACCGGGATGCCCTCGTCGACCAGCGCGATCGGGCCGTGCTTGAGTTCCCCGGCCGGGAAACCCTCGGCGTGCAGGTACGCGATCTCCTTCAGCTTCAGCGCGCCCTCCAGTGCCACCGGGTACCCCACATGGCGGCCCAGGAAGAGCACGGACTGTTGGTTGATGTACTTGGCGGCCAGTTGCTTGATCGGCTCCAGCCCGTCGAGCACCCGCTGGATCAGCGGCGGGGTGGAGGCCAACTCGGCCATGATCGCGGCGATCTCGTCGCCGTACTTGGCTTCGCGCACCTGAGCCAGGTACAACCCCAACAGGTAGCAGGCCGCGACCTGGGTCAGGAAGCCCTTGGTCGAGGCCACTCCGATCTCGGGTCCGGCGTGGGTGTAGATCACCGCGTCAGATTCCCGCGGGATGGTGGCCCCGTTGGTGTTGCAGATGGCGATCACCTTGGCGTGCTGTTCGCGGGCGTGCCGGATCGCCATCAGCGTGTCGGCGGTTTCGCCGGACTGGCTGAGGGTCACGACCAGTGTGGTGCGGGTGATGATCGGGTCCCGGTAGCGGAACTCGCTGGCGATCTCGACCTCGCAAGCGATCCGAGTCCAGTGTTCGATCGCGTACTTGGCCACCATTCCCGCGTAATAGGCCGTGCCACAAGCAACGATGATGATCTTGTCGATGGAGCGCAGCTCTGCTTCGGGGATGTGCAGCTCGTCCAGCTTGAGCGAACCGTCCTCATTGAAGCGACCGAGCAGCGTGTCCGCCACCGCCTGCGGCTGCTCGTAGATCTCCTTGCGCATGAACCAGTCGTAGCCGGACTTCTCGGCGGCCGAGAGGTCCCAGGTCACCTCGAACGGGTGGCTTTCGGCCGGATTCCCCGCGAAGTCGGTCACCGTGATCGAGGTCGGAGTCACGTCGACCAACTGATCCTGACCCAGCTCGATCGCGTTCCGGGTGAACTCGATGAAAGCGGCCACGTCGGAGGCGACGAAGTTCTCACCCTCACCGACACCTACCACCAGCGGGGAGTTGCGCCGAGCCGCGACCAGCCGCTCGGGTTCCTGAGCGTCCATCGCCACCAGGGTGAAAGCACCCTTGAGCCGGTTGACCACGGCCCGCAGGGCGTCGGCCAGGTCGGTGCCCTGGGCCACTTCGCGGCCGAGCAACTGAGCAGCGACCTCACTGTCGGTCTCGGAGCGGAAGCTCACCCCGCCCGCCTGGAGCTCGGCGCGTAGGCCGGCGAAGTTCTCGATGATCCCGTTATGGATCAACGCGATCCGCCCGTTGTCGGAGACGTGCGGGTGGGCGTTGTAGTCGGTCGGCCCACCGTGGGTTGCCCATCGGGTGTGACCGATCCCGATGGTGGCCTCGGGCATCGGGTTTGCCACAATCTCGGCGTCCAGGTTGGTGATCTTGCCGGCCTTCTTCCGGTACTCGATCACTCCGTCGACGACCACGGCGACACCCGCGGAGTCGTAGCCCCGGTACTCCATCCTCCGCAAACCAGAGACCACTACTTCTTGAGCAGCCCGTGGACCGACATAGCCGATGATTCCGCACATGCGCGTCACTTTAGCGCCCGGGAACCGGCAGACTGGGCGCATCTCCCCGCCGGCCGGACGAAAGGAACCCCGCATGGCGTTTGAGCCCGGCCACACCGTGGCGGCCGAGCCGACGGCTCCCGAGGACGACCCTTACGGGCCCTACGTGGCCCGGGATCGGCATCACTGGGCCGCGATGGCCGATGCGGTGCCGTTTCGGATCGACGAGGCGACCCTGACCCGACTACGTGGTTTGGGTGATCCGACGGACGAGGCGGAGGTCGAGCAGGTCTACCTGCCGCTGACCCAGCTGTTGAACCTGTACTGGGAACGCACCCAGGATCTCTACCGCTCCACCCATGAGTTCCTGGGCCTCAACGACAAGCGGGTGCCGTTCGTCATCGGCGTGGCCGGTTCGGTGGCCGTGGGTAAGTCGACCACCTCCCGGCTGCTGCAAGAACTCCTCTCCCGCGGGCCGCGCCGACCGAAAGTGGATCTGATCACCACCGACGGCTTCCTCTACCCCAACTCCACGCTGAGCAAGTTGGACCTCAGCCACCGCAAGGGTTTCCCCGAGTCCTACGACCGGCACGCGCTCCTCCGGTTCGTGATGGACGTGAAGTCGGGTAAGTCCGAGGTGCGGGCCCCGGTCTATTCGCACCTGATCTACGACATCGTGCCCAACGTGCAGACGGTCGTCCGCGACCCCGACATCCTGATCGTCGAGGGCCTGAACGTCTTACAGCCGGCCCGTCGCCGCTCCGACGGGACGACCGCTCTCGCGGTGAGCGACTTCTTCGACTTCTCGGTCTACGTCGATGCGCGCACCTCCTTTATTCGCGACTGGTACATCCAACGCTTCTTCCGGCTGCGCGAGACCGCTTTCCGCAATCCCCGGTCCTACTTCCGCCGCTATGCCGAGATGTCCGCCGACCAGGCCCTGGCCACCGCGGAGAACCTCTGGGACACGATCAACGGCCCGAACCTGGAACTGAACGTGCGACCGACCCGCGGACGTGCCACCGCAATCCTGCGCAAAGGGGAGAACCATCAGGTGAACTGGGTTCGGATTCGCAAGGTATAGGAAGTCAGATGTCGAATCAGATCATCGAGTTGGGTGCAGACGAGGCCGACGAGGCCGTGACGCTCTGGAGATCAGTGGGGCTGACTCGACCCTGGAACGACCCGGAAGCCGACTTTCTGCGTGCAGTGGGTGAGCCGTCCTCGGCGGTACTCGGGCTCCGCGACGCACAAGGATCGTTGATCGGGACGGCCATGGTCGGCGACGACGGGCATCGGGGCTGGGTCTATTACCTCCCGGTCTCCGCCGAGCAGCGCGACAACGGCCTGGGCCGGCACCTGATGCAGGCCTGCGAGGAGTGGCTTACGGCCCGCGGAGCGCCGAAGATCCAGTTCATGGTGCGCAACTCCAACGAGCAGGTGTTGGCCTTCTACGCTCATCTGGGCTACGAAGTGCAGGAGTGCGCGGTCTTGGGACGACGCTTGAATTGACTTGCCCTCGCTAACCTTGTCGCATGACACTCCCCACCCGAACCCCGACCGCCGCCATCCGTGGCCTCGCTGGTCTTGCTGTGATCGCCCTCCTGTCTGGCTGCTCGGGCACCACCGCGGCGACAACGTCCCCCACGACATCCGCCACCTCAGCCACGACGTCGACAACCTCCACCAGCCCCTCGACCGCAGCAGGCGTGGACGTGGAGTCGTTCCTGGCCTCGCTGACGGCCGCCAACCTCACCCTGAAGACGTTCACCACGAGCACCACCATCACGACCCGAGCCTCGGACAAAGAGACGAAGATCACCAGCTCCGGGAAGATCGATCAGACGGATCAGGCGAAGCGCAAAATGCAGATGGAGTCGACCTACTCCGGTCAAGAATCCGCCGCGATCATCATCGGCAAGGACTATTACACGAAGATCGCCGGTCAGTGGTTCAAGGTGTCGGAGAAGCAGATGAAGCAGACCGGTGGGCAGGCCCCCAATGACATGAGCACCTGGCTTCAGGACGCGCGCACAATGATCGAAAAGGTCGAACTCGTCGGCGACGAGACGATCAAGGGAGTGCCCACCAAGCGCTACCGGGTCACCATGGACGGCGCTGCCCTGGCGAAGCTGACCCCGTCGGGGGGACTCGATCTCGACACCTTCATTTACGACATGTGGCTGGGCAACGACAATCTCGTCCGGCAATATGCCGTGGACCTCACCGAGGGAAGCACCGAGATGTCGTTGGTCAGCACGATGGACGACTTCAACGAACCGGTCAACATCAAAGCCCCGGCCAAGTACATGGAGATGCCTGGCTGAGCAAGCCCGGGGCGCTCCACGTCGTCCGCCCTCCCCTGCCGCAAAGCTCAACACCACCCCAGCAACGTGGCCAACGAGCATTGGGCAGCCGCCCAACGACCCGGTCTACCCGACGGCGCGACCTACGCACCGGCGCCGCGATGCTCACCGAAAAACAGAACCAAGGCTGGACACCTCGGAGCAGGCGGACCCAGATCCCTGAACCACTCTCTTTCGTGAAGAGCCATCTAGCCACCCGCCCGCTTCAAATCCCTCAAGCACGCCTCACCCTCGAACACGCGGTCACTACCCACATCCACAACGCGCGAATCGCCGCCTGAGAGTCGGTTCAAGTTTCAACCCTAACGACCGCAGATCCCTAGAGATCAAACTTCAGCGACGTCTTGGGCAGACCTTGGCTGAGCCAAGACACCGAGAACAGAACTGGGCCCGATGTCGGCGGGGGTTTGATCACCACGGCACCTCCTTCGTCGGCCGTCCGATCAAACGTATCCGTCACCAGCACTGGGGCCCGGTGAGCCCGCTCCCAACGCGCTATATCGATCCCATCCCACTCGCCAAGCGACTCGAACTCGCCAACGCCAGACACTTCCACCCAAAAACGCGGCTCGTCCGGGGCCCGCGGCGCCGGGGCGTGATCGAAGGCGTCGAGCGGCAGAGGGGGATCGCAGGTGAGATCGCACAGAATGGCCAAATACCTTCTGCACAACACTGCATCACGCACTACGAGGTGAGCCATCGAGCCCGGCGGCCGCAGGTCACCACGCCACCCCAACGCCCGACCATCCTCTGGGAACTGCGGCCAGGGCCAAGACTCCGGAATCTGCGCGGGATCTCTCATGGCCGACCCGTCCTCAGTAGAAGCACCGGTAGTCCGCACCCGAGCGGCCAATACAGTCGGCCGTCTTGCCGGCGTCCCAGTGCCAATTTCCGGCTACCTTGGCCCAAAACTGAACCGAGACAGTCAGCCGCTTGCCAGCAAGATCAGTATCGTTTTTTGCGTAGGCTTTTCTTCCTTGACCGGCGACTAGGGACACCGTTCCGGGCGAAGATTTATACATGACTCTAGCGCTCGTAATTCCCCAGACGTCCACATGCATCCCGGTAAAGTTGCCAGAATTTGGGAAATAGTACATTATTCCCACCACCGGAGACCCTTGGGAACCATCCGCGACTGTCTTCCTCCTGGTTGGCGTTATGGTCGTCTTTACTTCTACCCGGTCAGTCAACCTACACGACGGATTACATGAATAGCGCTCCAGAGCTGCCATCGGGTTCGCAACCCAAAAAGAACCATCAACTTGCTTAATTCCAACAACCGGCCAGGAGTTTGGATCATCGGTGGCTGGCACAGCAGCCACCGTTTCGGACTGTGCCACTGCCTCCCGTGCCTCCGCGTTGGTGAACACTGCGGACCCAACTCTTCGCGCCACTCCTGAGTTGGCTGGCGGCGACTCTGCCCAGATCTTTGCCTCAGCGCGAAATGCGGGGTCTTCCGATGCTGTTCGTTTGATGGCGTCCAGCACAGACTCGCCCTGGCGAGCAATCACGACGATCTCACGAGAGGCGCTAAGCGCCGGCTCCGCGGCGGACACCGTAATTCCCGCCGACGCTAATAGAAGGGAGGCGAGAAGCCCGAGTCGCCTCTGGTTTGACCTTTTCATGATGCTCCTTATTGGGGGTAGGTACTGGAACCTACGCCCGCTGAAGCAGCGGTGTCAACAGCCAGGTCACCCTTCTTCAGCGGGGTCAGGCGTGGACGATATCCGGGGTCGGGTCGCCGGACTCGCCGACCGGAGGGGCGCTTTCAAACCCTGAGCCAGTTCAATCACGGCGCCTCCCGGAGCGCTCAGCAGGCCGGGCAGCCCGCTTGGCTGGCACGCAGGTCAGCAGGTGAACACCGGGCGCTTCGGCGTCGTGCCTGGGTAGTTGCGACAGACCGACAGCCCTCGCGCGGCCAACCCTGCCTTCATCTGGCTCAATGCCGTTCCGTTGAAGGCATTCCACTTCATGTGCATCAGCACTGTGCCGCCTGCGGTGGCGTTGGCGATCACGTTGTTGACCACGGTGGTGCGCGAATAACCCTTCCAATCGTTGGTGTCGAGCGTCCAGAGCCACATCCGCATGTTCTTGGCTGTGTAGGCCTTGCGGACAGTGGAGTTATAGGCGCCGAAGGGCGGGCGTCCGTAGTTCGTCACCACGCCTGGAGAACCCAACTGATACTTCATCTGGGTGTAGGTCAGCGTGGTCAGATTCGGGTGACTGATGCTGTGGTTGAAGACGAAGTGGCCGTGCGCTCGGGCGTAGGCGGCATCGAAGTGCCCGGCCGTGATGCAGTTCCCGGTCGGGAACAGCACCAGCCCGATGCCCAGGTTCTCGGCCGCCAGCACCACGGTCTTGAACGCGGTCAACGAGGTGGGGCAGTCGTCGTAGCTCAGCACCACTCGGCTCGACCGATTCGGGCCTCGATAAATGCTGTAGGACTCCAGAGACGTCCACGTGGCCCGGCCGATGATGCCATCGACGACCAAGCCGCGATCAGCTTGGAGGCGCCTTACCGACGTGGCCGTGACGGGGCCGAAAAAGCCAGTACTGGTGCCCAGGTAGCCCAGGATCACCAGCAGCTTCTGCGCCACACTCACACAGGAGCCGGTGTCTCCTTCGCGCAGCAACGGCCGATCCGCGATGGCCGTGCTTGCCGAACACAAACGCTCCGCCGCCTGGGCCTCCGTCGCCGGCACCACGCCCACAATCAGCAGACAAGTCACGATCCCCGCAGCCGCGACTCGAACTGCCCGCCAGCACCGCTCACGCCATGCCATGACCTCGCCCCCTGACCCGGTCTACCTCCACGGTAGGCGGGCCCTTGCCGGGTCACGATAAGCAGTTATGCGCCCCCAACAACCAGGCCGAACTCAGAGCGACAGTCGGTCCTTGACGACCCCGGCGAGGCGCTCCGCGATCGCCTGAGCCTCGGCGTGCGTCGCGGCCTCGACCATGACTCGGACGAGTGGCTCTGTGCCGGAGGGGCGCAGCAGCACTCGTCCGCCCTCACCCAGTTGGCGAGAGGCGGCGGTCACGGCTGCTGAGACCTCCGGGTCGATCCCGGCCCGAACCTTGTTCACACCACGGACGTTGATCATCACCTGGGGTAGCCGGGACATCACTGCGGCCAACTCCTGCAGCGATTTGCCGGTGCGAGCCATCCGGGCCGCCAGGTGCAAGGCGGTCAGCACCCCGTCCCCGGTGGTGGCGAACTCGCTCATGATGACGTGCCCGGACTGCTCGCCGCCGAGCGCGAAGCCGTGGGCGTTCATCGCCTCCAGCACGTAACGGTCCCCGACCTTGGTGGCATCCACCCGGATCCCGTTGGCTTTCATCGCGTGCATAAAGCCGAGGTTGCTCATCACGGTGGCCACCACGGTGTTGCTGTGCAGCGCGTGATTGTCCTTCAGGGCGAGCGCCAGGATCGCCAGGATCTGGTCGCCGTCCACCTCGTTGCCGTCATGGTCGATGGCCAGGCAGCGGTCGGCGTCGCCGTCGAGCGCGATCCCCAGGTCGGCCCCATGCGCAAGCACGGCGGCCTGCAGCGACTCCATGTGCGTGGAACCACAGTTCTCGTTGATGTTCAGCCCGTTGGGTTGAGCGTGCAGGGGGATCACCGTGGCCCCCTGGGCGGCAAAAGCGGCCAGCGAGGTGAGGAAGGCGGCGCCGTTGGCAGCATCGACGACCACGGTCAGATCTTCCAGGCTGGAGTCTGCCCCGAGGCTCGCCACCAGGTGCGCCACGTAGCCCTCGATCGCGCCCGCGTCGTCGGTGACCCGACCCACGTCGGCGCCGATCGGACGCTGCCAGGTCTCCCCCAGCCGCTGCTCGATCGCCTCCTCGAGGTCATCATCGAGCTTCACCCCACCACGGGAGAAGAACTTGATCCCGTTGTCGGGCATCGGATTGTGGCTGGCCGAGAGCATCACGCCGAGGTCAGCCCCCAGATCGCCCACCAGGAAGGCAACGCCGGGAGTGGGAATAACCCCTAGCCGGACGACGTCCACCCCGGCCGAGGCCAAACCAGCCACCACGGCAGCTTCCAGGAACTCACCGCTGGCCCGCGTGTCTCGGCCCACTAACGCACGTGGGCGACGACCGGTGAAAACACCGGCCTCGCCCAGGACGTGCGCTGCCGCGACCGCCAAATCGAGAGCGACCTCGGCGGTCAACTCCTGATTGGCGGTCCCCCGAACACCATCGGTGCCGAACAAACGCGGCATCGCAGGGTCAGCGCTTGCTGTACTGCGGAGCCTTACGGGCCTTCTTCAGACCGGCCTTCTTGCGTTCCTTGATCCGTGCGTCGCGGGTCAGCAGTCCGGCCTTCTTCAGGGCCGCACGGCTCGCCTCCACGTCGGCGAAGTTCAACGCCCGAGCGATGGCCAGACGGAGCGCGCCGGCCTGGCCGGTGACACCGCCGCCGACGATCTTGGCCTTCACGTCGTAGGAGCCGACGACCGCGGCCGTTTCGAAGGGCTCGTTCACCGTCTGCTGGTGCAGCTTGTTCGGGAAGTAGTCCTCCAGGGTGCGGCCGTTGATCGTCCACGAGCCGGAGCCCGGGGTCAGTCGGACGCGGGCGATGGCTTCCTTGCGGCGGCCGGTGGCCGCGGTGTCGGTCACCAGGGCCGGACGCCCGCCCGGCTGAGCCACGGCAGCGCCGCCCTCGGCGCGGTAGGCGATCTGCCGCTCACCTTCGGTGAAGGGAACGAACTCGGTCTCGGTGGTCTCTACGACGGTGTCGGTCACTGTGTGTTCCTTTGTCACTGAGCGATCTGGGAGATCTGGTACTGCTGCGGCTGCTGCGCAACGTGAGGATGCTCCGGGCCGCTGTAAACCTTGAGCTTCTTGATCAGCTGACGACTCAGCTTGTTCTTGGGCATCATGCCCCAGACAGCGCGCTCCACGGCCTTGCGCGGGTCGTTGTCGAGCAGCTGCCCGTAGGGCACCGCGGTCAGACCGCCCGGACGACCCGAGTGGCGGTAGGCCATCTTGGTGGTGCGCTTGTTGCCGGTCAGCGCAATCTTGGAGGCATTCACGATGACCACGAAGTCACCAGTGTCGACATGCGGGGCGAACTGCGGCTTGTGCTTGCCACGGAGCAGAGTGGCGGCGGTGACGGCGAGACGTCCGAGCACGACGTCGGAGGCATCGATCACATGCCAGGCCCTGGTGATCTCCCCAGGCTTTGGGCTGTACGTAGACACGGTCGTGGACCATCTTCCATTGTTAGCGTTAGTCGGCCGGTGCGGGATCTGCAGCAGAGCAGACCACAGCGCAACAGCGACTTACACTACCGCGACGGTTTGGGGCGGGTCAAAACACGGCCGGGCCGGGGTGACGCGGCTCGCTCACCGTCCCGGCTAAACTCCCGGCGTGTCCCTCAGTGAAGCGCCGGTGGTTGCGCAGGTCTATCGCAACGGCTTCCTGGAGTCGGTGCACCGCGGTCTAGTGGCCGTGACCAGGCCGGAGGGGTCGGTCAGCTTCCATCGCGGCGACCCCGAGACACCGATCTTGCCGCGCTCGTCCGCCAAGCCGATCCAAGCTCTGGCCATGGTGCGTTGCGGCCTCAACCTTCCGCCGGACCAGTTGGCTCTGGCCTGCGCCAGCCACTCGGGCGAGTCCTATCATCTGGAGACGGTCCGGCGGATCCTGGCTGAGGCCGGTGTGGACGAGAGTGCCCTGCAGAACACCCCCGACTACCCACTGATCGACGCCTACCGGTTCGCCTGGATCGCCGCGGGCAAGCCGATCAGCGCCCTGGCTCAGAACTGTTCGGGCAAGCACGCGGCGATGCTGGCGACCTGCCAACACAACGGGTGGCCGCTGGCGACGTATCTGACCCGCGGGCACCCGCTGCAGCAGGCGGTCGCGGAAACCATCCGCAGCTTCGGAGCAACGATCACGATCACCTCCACTGATGGTTGCGGGGCCCCGATCCAGGCGATCTCCTTAGCCGACCTGGCCCGAATCTTCGGACGGCTGGCCGCGGCCACCGAGGGCCCGGAACGAGAGGTGGCCGACGCCATGCGGAGCTTTCCGGCCAACGTGGGCGGCACCGGTCGTGATGTCACAGACCTGATGCAATCCGTTCCCGGACTGATCGCCAAGGACGGCGCTGAGGGTGTCTATGCGGTCGGCCTGCCGGACGGCCGCGGGATCGCGCTGAAGATCGCCGATGGCAATCCGCGGGCTCGTCCGGTGTTGATGAGCGCGGTCTTGCAGCGCCTGTGGATCGGCGACAGCGCGTTACGCACCCGGCTCTCCAAGCAGTCCGTCCTGGGTCACGGCCAGCCGGTCGGGGCGGTGGTCCCGGTCGGCATCTGATGGCATTCGAGACGCGCTCGTCCACCAACCGAACGCCGGTCAGAGGCCAGTTGCTCGCCTGGAACCAGAGGTGTTAGGTAGGTCCATGAGTTCAAGGGCGAACACTCCCAGCGTGCAGGTATCCAATCCCGATGATGTGCGGAACGTCGTCCTGATCGGAAACGCGGGCTCGGGCAAGACGTCCTTGTTCGAACAGCTGCTCAAGGCACGACTGCCGGGCTATCGGGGGGAGAAGGACGACGCTGAGCGGGCCGCCCAGCTCTACCTGGCCTCCTTCGCCACGGGTGACAAGGTGGTCAATCTGCTCGATGCCCCCGGCCACCCCGATTTCGTCGGCGAGTTACGCGCCGGCATCCGGGCCGCCGACGCCGCCGTCTTCGTGATCTCTGCGGCTGACGGCATCGACGGTGCCGCCCAAACCCTCTGGGACGAGTGCCGCGCGGCCAACCTGCCGCGAGTGATCGTCCTGACCAAGCTGGACGCCGGGCACGCCGACTTCGACGTCACCGTGGCCCAGTGCCAGAGCCGTTTCGGCAAGGGGGTGCTGCCCACCCACATGCCCACCCTGTCGGGCCCGGGCCAGGTCGTGGGCAACATCGGCCTGATCACCCTGGAGGAGCATGACTACAGCTCCGGCGACCGGGTCGTCCGCCAGCTGTCGGCCGACGACGACCAGGTGGAGACCTACCGGGGGCCGCTCATCGAGGGCATCATCCAGGAGGCCGAGGACGACGGCCTGATGGACCGCTACCTCGAGGGTGGGGAGTTGGACGTCGACTACCTGCTGGACGACCTGATGAAGGCGGTCGCGACGGCGAACCTGTTCCCGGTGCTGCCGGTACAAACCGGAACGGGGGTCGGCATCGAGGAACTGCTGGCCTTGATCGAACACGGCTTCCCGACCCCGGGGCTGCACCCCAATCCCCCGCTGACCACGATCGATGGGGCTGTGCTGCCGCAGACCACGTCCGATCCTGCGGCGCCGTTGGTCGCCCAGGTGATCCGGACGACCAGCGACCCGTTCGCCGGTCGCCTGAGCATGGTCCGGATCTTCTCCGGGACGCTGCATGCTGACGACACGGTGCACGTGTCCGGGCATCGTTCGCGGCTGATCGGTCAGGACGACCAAGCCCATCCCGACCACGACAACGATGAACGAATCGGGCTGATCCAGGCCGCGGTCGGCACCGACCTGAGGGCGCGCTCGTCCGCGATCGCCGGCGAGATCGTTCTGGTCCCCAAGCTGACCACCGCCGAGACCGGAGACACGCTCAGTTCCAAGGACCAGCCCGGCGTGGTCGACGCCTGGGAACTGCCCGACCCGCTGCTGCCGTTGGCGATCCGAGCCGCGACCCGCAACGACGAGGACAAGCTGGCCAGTGCCCTGGCCCGGCTCGCGGTCGAGGACACCACCGTCCGGCTGGCTCGGGGGAGGGGACCAGTTGGTGCTCTGGACGACCGGGCAGGCGCACGCCGATCTGCTGCTGGCCCGCCTGGCGGAGCGGTATCAGGTGAAAGTGGAGCAGGAGGACCTGAAGATCCCGCTGCGAGAGACCTTCGTCGGCTCGGCCAGGGCGATCGGACGCCACGTGAAGCAGTCCGGTGGGCATGGTCAGTACGCCGTGTGCTCGATCGAGGTCGAGCCGCTACCCCGCGGCGAAGGCTTTCAGTTTGTCGACAAGGTGGTCGGCGGCGCCGTGCCACGGCAGTTCATCCCCTCGGTGGAGAAGGGCATCCGGCACCAGTTGGAGCGCGGGGTATTCGCCGGCTTCCCGATGGTGGACCTCCGGGTGACGCTGGTCGACGGTAAGTCGCACTCGGTGGACTCCTCCGACATGGCCTTCCAGATGGCGGGCTCGCTGGCGATCAGAGAGGCGGCCCGGCTGGACTCGGTGGCTCTGCTGGAGCCGCTCGACCTGGTCACGGTGACCGTCGGGGAAGAGTTCCTGGGTGCGGTGATGACCGATCTCTCCGGACGCCGCGGACAACTCCTGGGCTCGGACGCCGCCGAGCACAAGGCTGTGATCCGAGCGCTCGTGCCGCAACTCGAACTATCGCGGTACGCGATCGACCTTCGGGGCATCGGGCACGGCTCGGGCACGTTCACCCGCGAGTTCCACGGCTATGAGTTGGCGCCGTCGAACCTGATCGAGAAGTACGTCACGAAGCCCTGACTCCACCGCGGGTGATGGTGCGGACGCGCTCAGTCCTGACCCTGCCAGGTGGACAGGCAGACCTGGTTGCCCTCGGCATCAGCGAGCACCCACCAGGCCGGCGCATGCTCCTCGTTGACCATGCGGCCCCCGGCCGCGAGGGCCATCTCGATCCGAGCGCCGATTTCTTCTGCGGGCACCTCAAGGTCCAGGTGGATCGGGTTTGCGCCGCGGACGGCCCTCCTCGGCCGGTTGAAACCAGACCAGTGGCGCCCGGCCCCGGGGGTCGATCAGATCACCGTTCGCGACATCCTGGTACGCCAACACCGCCCGCCAGAACGGACGAATCCGGCCTTCAGAGCGGGTGTCAAAAGCGATCGACAGCATGCTGAGCCGTCCGGCCTTGACTGGGACTCCCAGGTCGCTGGCTGCGGCGCTGACCCGACGAGCAAAATCGACGTCCTTCTCCGTGAGGCCCTTGGCCCTGTGGGTGGCCACCGATACGGTCACGAAGCGGGAGCTCAAGTCAACGTCGGGGTGGTGGTTCAGCGCTTCGGCAACCTCACCGATTCGATTGACCAGGGCCAGCCCGGTGGCGAAGTCCCGACAAACGAAATGCGCACGGAGGACGCCGAGCATCCGGCGCCAATCCTCCAAGCCAGAGAGCGTGACGGTTTCTGCCGGTTTCGGGGTGAGCATGCTCACATTCTTCCAGGCTGTCGCCCTCCAGACACGTACCCTTAGGCGGGACTCGAAGACGGTTATCCACGCTCAGAACATAAACTTAGTCTTGGTCAGAAAGAATGCAGCGGGCGGTACCCGACGGGCAGCCTGGAGGCATCCACAATGTCCTTGCCGAACGGGAAGCACGTCACCGGGATCATCTTGAGGTTGGCCACAGCCAGCGGGATGCCGATGATCGTGATCGCCTGGGCGATCGCCGTGGTCACGTGGCCGATGGCCAACCAGACGCCGGCGATGACGAACCAGATGACATTCATCAGCGCTGAACCCACGCCCGCGCCGGGCTTGTCCACCACGGCCTTGCCGAACGGCCACAGGGCGTAGGCACCCATCCGGAACGAGGCGATGCCGAAGGGAATCGTGACGATCAGCAGGCAGGCGATCACACCGAAGAGGAAGTAGCCGATGGCCAACCACAGGCCACCGAAGAAGAACCAGATCAGGTTGAGTAGAAGACGCATCTGTTGACTCTCTCATCGGGGTTGACGCGAGCCCTCTGCCCGCGTACTCCATCTATGTAACCCGATCAGGGCTCCTTGGCGTCCCCATGTCACCTCCGGACTCACCCTGAACCTTCCCTGCCACCCCTGCCGGGCGAGCCCGGATAAGGTGTCCCCCATGTCGGCGGAGCGGGAACGGGTGCATCGCGAGGTCGTCTCCTTCGTCCGCCGCAGTGCCCGGATGAACCCGAGCCAACTCAAAGCTTGGGAGGCGCATCAGGACTGGGTGATCCGACTGCCGACCCGAGGTAGCTCCACGTCCGTGGCTGCCAGCGCCGAGGTCGACTGGACGGGCACCTTCGGACGTTGCGCGCCACTCACCGTGGAGATCGGATCCGGCACCGGAGAGGCCTTGGTCCCGATCGCCGCAGCCCACCCCGACCGTGACTTCCTGGCCTTTCGAGGTGTTCGAGCCCGCGGTTGCCAGCACGCTGTCCCGGATCGCTCGCGCCGAGCTGAGCAACGTCCGGGTGGTGGTCGCCAACGGTGCTGAAGGGCTGGCGGTGCTGTTCGGTCCCGGCGCCATCGACGAGCTGTGGATGTTCTTTCCCGACCCGTGGCACAAGGCCCGACACCACAAACGCCGCCTGGTCGGGCCCGCTTTCGCTGACCTGGTGGCCGACCGGCTCGCCCCGGGAGGGGTGTGGCGACTGGCCACCGACTGGGCGGACTATGCCTTGTGGATGCGCCAGGTCCTTGATCCGCACCCGCTGCTGCAGAACCCAGCGGCCGGGTGGGCGCCGCGCTGGCCTGAGCGAGTAGCCACCAAGTATGAACGGCGAGGCCTCCACGCCGGCCGCCCGATCTACGACCTCACCTACCGGAGGCTCTGAATGCGACTGCGTTTGGACATCTCCTACGACGGTCAGGACTTTCACGGTTGGGCCGGCCAGCCGGGGCTGCGCACCGTCCAGGGTGAGCTGGAGACCTGGATCCAACGGGTGCTGCGACTGGCGGAGGCTCCCGCGCTGGTCTGCGCCGGACGCACCGACGCCGGCGTGCACGCCCGCGGCCAGGTGGCCCACCTTGATCTCCCCGACGACTCCCAGGCCGATCAGGTGGCCGCCGAGCTCCACCGCCGGCTCCGCTTGGCGCTGCCGGAGGATGTCGCGGTCAACGCCGTCCGCCCTGCTCCGGACGGTTTCGACGCTCGCTTCTCCGCCGTGTGGCGCCGTTACGTCTACCGCTTGACCGACGACGTGGTGGATCCGTTGGCCCGACGCACCATCGCCCGGGTCCGTGATCGGGTGGACGTCGAGGAACTCCAGCGCGCCGCTCAACTCCTCCTCGGGTTGCAGAACTTCGCCGCGTTCTGCCGCCATCGCGAGGGCGCGACGACGATTCGGCAGCTACTCGAGCTTGAGGCCGTCCGCGCCCCCTCCGGTCCGGTGGAGATCACCGTCCGAGCCGATGCGTTCTGCCATTCGATGGTCCGCTCGCTGGTGGGCGCGCTGGTCGCTGTCGGAACCGGCCAGCGCGACACAGATTGGCTGGTCGAACTGCTGCGACGCCGCGTCCGAGCAGGCGAGATCAACGTGATGCCGGCCCACGGCCTGGTGCTGGAGGAAGTGGGCTACCCCGCCGACGACCAACTGGCGCAGCGGGCTGCGCAAGCACGCAGCACCCGGACGATGGAGGCATGATGGGCGCGCATTACTTCACCACCCCGAGGGGCCCGGAGCGGCGCCGCACGCTCAAGGTGCACTTCTGGGACACCGACTGGGAGTTCGTCGGCGCCGCGGGGGTCTTTTCCGGCAGCAGCCTCGATCAGGGAACCGCCGTCCTGCTGCGGGAGTCGACTCCGCCCGCCCAGGCAACACGGCTGCTGGACCTGGGCTGTGGCTACGGAGTGATTGCCGTCGGCCTGGCTGTCGCCTGCCCTGGTGCCGTGGTCGATGCCGTGGACGTGAACGATCGGGCCCTGACCTTGACCGCTGAGAACGCCGCCACCAACGGGGTGGGTGATCGGGTCCGGCCGGTGCGTCCCGAGCAGGTCGAGCCGACCCTCCTGTACGACGAGATCTGGTCGAATCCACCGATCCGGATCGGCAAAGAGGCCCTGCACGAGCTGCTGCTGACCTGGCTGCCGCGACTCCGTCCGGGCGGGGTCGCCCGGCTGGTGGTCAGCCGAAACCTGGGAGCGGACTCGCTGCAGCGCTGGCTGACCGAGGTTGGCTACCGCTGCGAACGGCTGGCCAGCGCCAAGGGCTTCCGGGTGTTCGCCGTCTCCGCCTCCTGATTCATCGCACGGATGTATTTGGTCCCCGACACCGCCTAGGCTGAGGTCTGTGCCGCCTCGGAAGCGCTGGGGCTGCAGCAACAAAGGAGTGCACATGAGTGAGAGCGGCAATTTCTTCGAGAAGCTGGTCGACAAGGCCAAGGACTTGGGCGAGCACGTCAAGGACTTCGCTTCCGACGCCACGGAGAAGGTGACCGAATTCGCCTCGGAGGCCACTGAGAAGGTCACCGAGTTCGCCTCGGAAGCCACCGAGAAGGTCACCGAGTTCGCCTCGGAAGCCTCGGGCAAGGTGGCCGACTTCGCCCAGGACGCCACCGGAAACATCGAGACCTTCGCCGAGGGTGCGCTCGCCAAGGGCAAGGAAGCCTTCGAGGACATCAAGGACAAGCTGGACGGCGACCCCGACCCGGTCGCTGACCTGCAGGACGCCGCGGCCGACGCCGGCGAGGCCGTCCAGGAGGCCGGCGAGAAGGTTGCCGACGCGGCTGGGGACGCAGCCGACGCCGCCGGTCGTGCGGTCGAAGAGGTCAAGGACGCCGCGGCCCAGGAGTCGGAGAACCTCTGAGTGAGGCAGCGGCTTTGACCTGAGGAACTCCGGACGGGGGCATTCGCTACGGCGATTGCCCCCGTTTTCTGCGTGGTGCAGGCGGGTCAAGCAGACCCCGGGGCATGCACTAGGGTCAGCAGTGCTGAACCCTGCAGGGGAACCCGGTGTGATTCCGGGACTGACCCGCAACCGTGATGCTCGCCTTCGGGCGGGTGAAGTCGGAATGCCTGCTTGGTTCGGGCTCGTCAACACGCCGTCGAGGTCCACGGGGTACGAGCCGGGAGTCACCTTTCCCGGATCACCCAGTGTCCGCATTGAAAGGACTCCCATGCCAGGAGTGAAAGGTCTTGCAGCGGTCGGGCTTGCCGCCGCAAGCGCTCTGTTGTTCTTCGTCCCCCCCGTCTCGGCCCGCGCGGTCGCCAACAACGCCGTCGCCACGGCGAAGGCCGCTGCCTACCTGGCGGCCCAGATCCAGACCGACCATGTCGTCTCCAGCTGGGGCGACGTCGGCGCCACAGCCGACGTGGTATTGGCCCTGGCCGCCGCACGCGACAACCAGTACGACGACGAGATCAGCGCCATGGTCGCCTACCTGAAGACCAACGCCGCCGACTACACCAACGGCAGCCCCGAGGCCGCTGCCAAACTGGCGATCGTGGCCGCGACGGTCGGCGCCGATGCGGGCAACTTCGGCGGGGTTGACCTGATCGCCGCGGTCGAGGCCGGGATCGCAACGGACGGCACCTTCGGCGGGTGGGCCGGCCCCTTCGCTCAGGGTTTCGGCGTGCTGGCCCTGGCGCGCAACGGCGAGACCGTGCCCCAGAACATGATCGATTGGCTGCTTGATTCCGACTTCCGCAACGCCGACGGTGGGTACGCGTTCAGCGAGACCGACCCCAGCGATGGGGACTCCAGCGGCATGGCCCTGCTGGCGCTGAAAGCCCTGCCAAACCCCTCGTGCGAGGCGATCACCGCGATCATCGAGGTCAAGGAATGGTCGGCCGAGAACCAGGAGACCGCCGGTTATTGGGCGGGATACTCCCCGTGAACACCACTGGCGTGCTCGGCTCGGCTCTGCAGTCGGCCGGTACGACCGAGACGACGGCGCTCACCTGGATGGTCGGTCAGCAGCAGGCCGACGGCGGCCTCCCGGCCAGCCTCAACGGGACCACCTCGGACCTGATGGCAACGACCCAAGGCATCTTCCTCTTGGCCGGCACCAGCTACCTGGACGATCCGGAGCTCTCCGAGGGCCCTGATGTCACCGCTCTGCCCACCTCGTGCGCCACCTCGACCTCCACAGCGACCTCCTCGACCAGCACAGCGACCTCCACGACGAGCACCAGCAGTTCATCAACGAGCAGCACCAGCTCGTCTGCCAGCACGTCCGCGTCGTCGACGAGCACCCGGACGGCTTCGGGTTCCACGACGGCATCGGCGGTCGGCGCCAACGGCACGACACCGAGCCGCACAGTCGGGAGCACTGGGGTGTTGCCGCAGACCGGCACTGACGCGAACCCGATGCTGGCCGTCGGCGCGGTCGTCCTGATCACCGCCGGATCGGGGCTGTTGATCGCCAGCCGAAGGCGCAAGCCGTGATCCGAGCAATATTGCGCCTGCTGCTGGCAGTGACCTTGGCCACGTCGGCCACGTTGGTCGCGCCGGTAGCCAAGTCACTGGCCGCGACCTGTTCGGGAGTCTGGGTGGTGATCGACTACGGAGCGCTGGGTGGGACGTCCACCCGCTGCGCCACCGGGTTCTCCAGTGGAAGCACCGCCCTGAGTAGC
>JADJTO010000016.1 GCA_016711105.1 Micropruina sp.
AGGCGCCGCGGCTGCGTAATGGCAGCGTCGGGCGCGGGCTTGGTGTCTGCGACGCCATCGTGACCAGTGCAGCACCTCGGTGGTGGCCGGGATGTGGTGCCAGATCAGTTGTGCCAGAAGGTGTCTGACCTCGGGGACCGTCAGCGGGATGAGCTCGCCGGGGCCGGGCTGGGCCCCCCTTTTGAGGTGGAGGAGGGGGTGATGGTCAGGAAGGCGTGGGCGAGCATCGCGAGGGTGATGTGGCGGTACCAGGAGTCGTAGCGGCGGACCTGGTACTGGTCCAGGCCCACTTGACCCTTGGCGCTCTGGAAGGTCTCCTCGATGGCCCAGCGGGCCCCGGCGACCCGGACCAGCTCGCGCAGCGGGGTCTGCGCCGGGCCGTGGCACAGGTAATAGGCCAGGTCGCTCGGGTCGGCCAGCGAGCGGCGCACCAGCAGCCAGTACCCGCCCTGCGGCTCCAGTGGGCGGATCGCCGCTCGGGCCCAGTGGTACAGGCGCGGCCCTTTGGCGCCGGCCCCGGCGGAGATCCTCCTCCACGCCTGCGCCGGCAGCGTCCTGGCGCGCTCGTCGGCGCGTTCCTCGACGATCCGCCCGCCGCGTATCGCGATGACCCGCTGATTGACCGGGACCGCCAGCACGTAGGGCATTCCGCGTTCCTCGAGCATCCGGCGCAGCCCGGAGTGCTGCCCGTACACCTCGTCGCCGGTGACCCACCCGGCGGGTACCCCGGCCTCGATCGCGCGGGCGATCATCCGCATCGCCAGCTCCGGCTTGGTCGCGAACCCCACCTCCTCGGGGATGCCCGCCTTCGCGCGGCGCGGAGCATCGTCGGCCCACCCCTTGGGCAGGTACAGCTTCCGGTCCAGGAAGGTACGCCCCGAGGTGCTCGCGTAGCCGAGGAACACCCCGATCTGGCAGTTCTCGATCCGCCCCGCAGTCCCCGAGTACTGCCGGGCCACCCCGGCCGACTTGGTGCCCTTCTTCAGGAACCCGGTCTCGTCCACCACCAGCACCCCACCCGGATCGCCCAGATGCTCGATCACGTACCCCCGCACGTCATCGCGCACCGCGTCGGCGTCCCAATCGGCCTGCGCCAGAAGACGCTGCATCCCATCCGGGCTGCCCTCACCGGCCCGCTCCGAGAGTGTCCACCCGTTCTTGCGCTCCACCGGCGCGAGCAACCCCCGCACGTACGCCAGCACCCGGGCACGTGGTTCCGACCGCGCAAACCGCGGCGCGATCCGGGCGTGGACCTGCGCCAGGCCCGCCGCCCACGACTCGACCTCAGCCACACACACCTCACTGGTCACACACGCAACATCGCGCCAGTCATCAGTCTGACACGTGCGACACGCCGAGTAGAGTGAGAATAAGTGCGGCTGTAGTACTAGCCCACAGCGACACCCTGACCGACGCCCCGATCCCTGTCGACCAGGACGCCACCGACGGGTGGCGCTCCTTCGGCGACCAGGCAGGGGCCCTCCGCGCAGAACACACCCTGCCCCGGACACCGCCACCCCCCAACCCCGACGCCGGTGACGACCCCACCCCCGCCGCCAACACCCTCCTCGACGGCGACGACGCCACCTACACCGACGTCGCCGCCACCACCCGTGACGACCTGGACGCCCTCGCACCACGCGTCCCCGACACCGTCCGGCGCGACGTCGAAGACACCGACCCCGCCCTCGACGACGACCTGGCCATGTGGTTCCGCGACGACTGCCCCCTGCCCAGGCTGCGCCTGCTCGGACCCGTCCGCGCCACCACCTGCGGCAAAGCCCTGACCAAACGCAAGCCTTACATGACCGAGCTGCTCACCTTCATTGCCCTACGCCGGCTCGGAGCCACCCCCGACGAAGTCGCCGACACGTTCACGATCACCAAACCCAAAGCCCGCGACTACGTCCTGACCATCCGTCAGTGGCTCGGCACCAACCCCCGCACCGGCCGGCTGCACCTGCCCGACGCCCGCGAAGCACCCGCCGCCGCCATCCGCGGGACCCCCGTCTATCAAGTCGTCGACCTGCTCATCGACATCGACCTGTTCCGCCGCCTCCGCGTCCGCGGCCAAGCCCGCGGCGCCCACGGCATCACCGACCTGCACACCGCACTCACCCTCGTCGAAGGCCGCCCCTTCGACTACCCCGTCGACCGCACCGCAGGCGGCGGATGGACCTGGCTCCTCGACGGCGACCGCCTCGACGAACACCTCACCGTCGCCATCGTCGACGTCGCCCACCTCGTCACCACCCACGCCCTGACCACCGGCGACCTACCCACCGCCCGCCTCGCCGCCGAAACAGCCGCCCTCGCCGCCCCCTACGAGGAGATCCCCCGCCTCGACCTCGCCGCCGTCGCAGCCGCCGAAGGACACCACGGCCAGGCCCAACACATCATCCGCGACCAGATCTGCAACCGCACTGACGACGACTACCCCCCACCCGAATTGCCCGACCGCACCGACCAGATCCTCACCCGCCAACAAGACTGGCACAGCACCAAAGCCAGCTGACCCGGGCCCCACCTCCACAACTCCGGGCCCGGCCACCGGCAAGGCGGGTCCGCCCGTGAGCGCCCACCCCGGCCCCCTCAGGACCTCACCTCTGCGCTTCGACCCACTCATGCCACGGCTTGCGGCGGACGGACGGGCAAGAACATCGGGCGAGCCCGGCGCGCGCTTGACAGTCATACGCGGCAGGGTGACTCATCCACGGTGCGTGGCTCTCGGTTAGTCACGGGCGATGGTGGCGGCACAGCACGGGGGGCTATGTCAGCATCACGGCATGACGAGCGAGTGGTTGAGCCCTCCTCCCGCGAACCCACTCAGGGGCGACGAGCCCTTTGTGGGCCCCTCTGCCACGGTTCAGGACTTCTGGCGTTACGCCATGTCCGACCTTCGGACGAACAACGTGCGGGGCTACCTGGCTGAGTTCCTTGTCGCGCACGCGGTCGGGGCCGTCGGACGACGAGTCGAATGGGACTCCTTCGACGTGCTGACACCCGATGGTGTCAAGGTCGAGGTCAAGGCGGCGGCCTACCTACAGGCGTGGGGCCAGCGAGCACCGTCGCGCATTGTCTTCTCCGGACTGCGGCGCCGAGTCTGGACAGCTGAGGCCGGGCTGGCCACCCGAGTCCACCTACAACGCGGACGTCTACGTGTTCGCTGTTCACACGTCGAAGCACCATCACGAGTACGACCCGCTCGACGTGCGTCAATGGAGGTTCTTCGTGGTGGCGCGTCGGGCGATTGAGCAACGCGGCTACGAGTCTCTCGGCCTGGCCACCTTGGAGTCCTTGGCGGGCTAGCAGACCCAGCATGGCGAGTTGGGGATCGCCATCGCCGAGGCGTCCCGCGCCAAGGGCTGAACGAAGGGGTCAGCCTTGGCTCGCGCGCCCATCAGCCACAGGCGCACTGGACGGTTTCGTTGCCGGGACACGCGCCACGGCCTCCCGGCCAGGTCGCCCGGCTGGGCGGAGAGGCGCCGTCGCCAGGGCGCGCGAATCCCCGTTCGAGCGGCGGTCGCTACCGGGCCCAGGACCGGCCCCTCAGGCGATGACAACCTCGATGGGCGCGTCCAGCGGGGCGTACGGTCGGACGCTTCCAGGAGGCCGGGGCGTACGTTCCATCTGGTCAGCTTCGCGCTTCCCCCGCGGGTAAGATCTGGGTCGGCGGCGGTACGGTCGACGTCGTGCCCGAGATGACGCGTGGTGGGAACCTCAATCCAAACCACGTGAGCCTCCGTCTCGGGTCCGGCTCCTGTCCGTTCGGCCCGTTGATCCCGAACCCCGTTCCCAAGCCTGGGCGGATCCAATGAATGCCGAAGAGTGGGTGCCGTTTCTCTACCGGGAGTTCTACGACTTCCCGCGGGCGATTGTCGTTGAGCTGCGCGGCGGTCGGTTCATGCTCGACTGTCCGTTCGACGACGCGCTGGACGACTACCCGAGCGAGTACCGGGTCCTGGAACTCGCGGGAGATGAGCCCCTCGACTGCAGTTGGGTGGGCCTCGGGACTGACAGGCCCAGCCTCGGCATGGTCCCCCGTTTCGCAGGCACTGTTCGACGATAGCCGGCGCCGTCTCGTCCTCTGGGACATCGTCCGGCGATCCGTTGGACTCGGAGAAGGTCGATGACATTGAGAGTGGCGCTCCGACGAGCGCTTCTCGTCCTACTGGCGGTGCTTCTGGCCGCACCTACCGGCGTGATAGCTGTGTCGACGGCCGCTGCGGCGCGAGCCGACATACGAGATCTCTTCCGGGCGGAACCCGCTCTTGGTCGCCTACGACTCCGACGCCGCTGCGCGGGTGTCGTCGCCGTACCCGGTGACCATGTACGTGCGGGGCTCGCCCGTGTGGCCAGTCGCCGCGCGTCCACTTGCACCATGCGCGGATCGCAGGTGTCAACAGGTCAGCGCGCGTGAGCGTCCGGGGTTGAAGTCTGTGCTTGAGGCTCGCGAATGTCCTGACGGTAGGCTGGTGGTCAGCCACCCGGTGCCAGAGTTTGGCCTCCTGAAACCTGGTCTTCTGGACGTTGCCGGGCGGTGCGGTGACGGCAAGCAGCAGCGCTTCCATCTCACGGATGACCAGTTTGTCTGTAGCTTCTTCGATGCCTGTCCACTCGTCATGTTTCTGAACGCCATCTGGGTAGAGTTCGGTTTCGGAGGGGCTGTCGAAGGCGAACCAGGAGAAGCGGGACCAGCGGTGGGCGTGGATGTCGTTCATGTGGTCTTTGAGCCGACCTCCAATCCCGGTGCTTCCGGAGGCGAGGCCCACGTAGTAGATGCCGATGGGCGAGTAGAGGACGTACACGCCCCGGGCCTTCCGGAAGTCCGCCACCTGGATGGTGGGCGTGTTCACGCCTCGCCGTCCAAGCATGCGCCAGCCGTGGGCGTTCCAGTCGATCAAGGAGGCGTCCCAGAAGACGCCGTAGGCTCCGACCAGCAATGTCGCTCCTATCGCTTGGTGAGCACGCTAGTGGACGGAGACAGTGTTGGCGATGACTTCGCCAGTGGTGGCCATGGCGGCCGGCAGCCCGTTGCCCACTCATGCCTGACTGGAGGAGCTGGCGACCTGCTCGTGCCCGCGATCAGGGTGGTGGGCACGCGGCGGTTGGCCGGACCGCGACGGCGAGCGCGCACGTGTGGTTCGCGCTCTCGACGCAGACGCGACCAAATCCAGGGAAGGGTCTGCTGGAGAGTGGGCGGCGCCACACCAGCTGAGCCGCCGTGGATGGGCGCGTCGGACGCCTTCTACCTGGCCGGCTTGGAACGTGACTGCTGAGACACCTACGTCTGAGGGCCTCAGCGACCGGCGACAGCCCCGCGTCGACCGACGTCGCCCCTCCGGCGCCTGTTCGCCCGCTACCGTGACGCGATCGAGGCACACCTGCGACCATGTTCGTCGGAAAGGGACGAACGACGAGAACAGGGGAAGTCACTGATGGGGGCAATCTTCAAGCCGACACCGTGGGACGTGGACCAACTAGTCTCAGGCGTGCAGAAGGGCAGCGTTCGCCTCCCCGACCTCCAGCGTCCGTTCGTGTGGCCGGCGTCGAAGGTCCGCGACCTGTTCGACTCGATGTACCGGGGCTACCCGGTCGGCGAACTGATGTTCTGGGACGTTACGGCCAACGGAGAGACACGCGCGATCTCGGGCGTCGGCGAGGTCGACGCCGCCCACCAGATCGTCGATGGCCAGCAGCGGCTCACGAGCCTCTACGCCGCAATGAAGGGCTTGAAGGTCCGTGACGAGGCATACCGCGACAAGTCGATCACCATCTCGTTCAACCCGTTCACCGAGAAGTTTGACGTCCGCACCCCGGTCCTCGCGCGCTCCGTGAGCTGGGTCGAGGACATCTCCACCGTGTTCGAGTCGCCGATCAAGGCCCGCAGGGCGTTCATCAGCCGATTCAAGTCCAGCGGCCAGGAACTCACGGACGACGACGAACTGCGTGTGGAGGAGGCGTTCAGCCGGCTCGACGCGCTGAGGAACTACAAGTTCCAGGTCGTACACATCCAGTCCGACGTCGAGAAGCGGACGGTTGCCGACATCTTCGTGCGCATCAACTCCGAGGGCGTCAGCCTCAAGGCCTACGACTACATCCTCACGTGGTTGAGCGTCTTCTGGCCGGACGGCCGCGAGAACATCGAGGACTTCGCGCGCAACGCCCGCGTCACTCCAGACCGGGCAAGCGAGATTGCCGGTCGGCGAATTGACTGGACACCCAAGAACCCGTTCCTCCCCGTCGAGACGGGCCATGTGGTGCGTGCCATGGTCGCCGTCGGGCAGAACCGCGCGAAACTGCTCGACGCCTACGCTGCGCTCCAGGCCAAGGACCGGATCAGTGGCGTCGTCGACCCGGACCGGCAGGCCGCCGAGTTGAGCCTGCTGCAGAAGGCGCTGCCGATCGTTACCGACCGGGTCAACTGGACGGAGTTCATTCGCGCCGTCCAGACGGCCGGCTTCCGGTCCAGCAAGGGCATCACGTCCAACATGAACCTCGTCTACAGCTACGTCGTCTTCATGCTCGGGCGCACCCGATACGGGAGCGACCTGCAGCGGTTGCGCACCTTGGTCGCACGGTGGGTCTTCATGTCCCAGATGACCTCGCGGTACACCGGCTCGGGCGAGTCGCAGCTCCAGAAGGACCTCGACATGTTCGGCAGCCTGGCCGGCGGCGACGCCGAAGGCTTCGAGCGGCTGGTCAGTCAGGCGATCAGGACGGCGCTCACGGACGACTACTGGACGTTCAACGTCCCCAGCTCCTGATCAGCTCGAGCACGGCGTTGTCGCCGGTCTACCAGTGCTACCTGGCGGCGCTGAACATCCTCGATGCCGACATGTTCATGCTGAGGATGAAGGTCCGTGACTGGATGGACCCCGCGCTGCCCGCGGTGAAGGGACTCGAAGGCCACCATCTGTTCCCACGCGCCTACCAGCAGAACGTCCTGGGCACGACCGACACCAAGCGGATCAACCAGGTCGCGAACTTCGCGCCCACTGACTGGGACACGAACATCGCCATCTCCGACCGGCCCCCTGCCGAGTACTGGCCCGACTTAGTCGCCGAGCGCGGGTCGGACTCGGAGTGGCTGATGAAGCAGCACTACTGGCACGCGCTGCCCGACGGCTGGCAGAACATGGAGTACGACGAGTTCCTCGAAGCCCGTCGTCAGAAGATCTCGACCGTCATCCGGGACGCCTTCGCGCTCCTCAGCGGCGGACATGCCCACCTGCCCACCGAGCCGGTCGCGGTCGAGGACACTGCACCGGCAGAGCTGCCACTCTCCGAGCTCCTCGCGGCGGGAATCCTCAAGCCCGGCGATCTCCTCGATCCAGTCGACCCCGACTGGCAGGTCGACGCCGTCATCACTGAGGACGGCACCATCGTCATCGACGGCCTACACGAGTTCGACACCCTCGACGACGCCGCCCGGCACCTCGAAGTCACCAACATCTCCGGGTTCGAGTTCTGGGCCCTCGAGCGCGATGGCGGCGTCGCCCCTCTGACCGAGGTCGTAGCCGAACACGCAGGATGAACTGCGCCGCACCTGCGCCGCGCGCCCCCAAACTAGCGGTGGCGCTCCTCTGCCGGTGCGGCAGCGGCCCGGCCCGGTCGCCATGCGCGAGCACGACATGCCGATCTCGAAGGCCAGGGCGCTCAAGCGGCTACTAGAGACGCAATTGCGTGTGTCGCGGCATTGCTCGGAAACACGTCGTTGCGGCGGCAGCTCGTGGGGACGCACAGCAGACTGAGGTCGTGCCAGACGAATGGTTCCGTTCGCCGGAGTGGGATGCCGACTCCCCCGCGGACTTCGAATCTCGGCTTAGACGAGCGCGAGGCTACAACCGTTCTCACTACCTACGCATGAATGGGCTCGCCCTCACAGAGGCCGCGGAGGTGGACGCCGCCCGCTCGTTGTGGCTGCGAGTGTTGGACTCTACTGAGGAACTCGCCGAACTCCATCAGGCCGCAGCCCTGGAGCACCTCGCCGACTCCTACGCCGAGGAAGACAGCAGCCTCGCAGAGCACTACTACCGTCGCCTCCTGACCGAACACCCCAGACTGAACGGAACCACCGCAACGCAGCACATCAAGCTGGCAGAGATCCTGCTCGCCCGGGGGTCTGCGAGCGACCTGGATGAGGCGACCGATCTGCTCATCCGCTGGACCGAGGAGACCCACCTCCCCTTCCCAAACGCGCACTTCCGCTGGCAGTTGGCCGCCATACAACTCGCCGGGGCCAGAGGGTGATCGCGAGGCCGCACGCGAGGCGGCACGGCGCGCGCTCGATCTCGCCAACCGCGGTCCTGTGTTCCCGCGCCACAGAACCGTTGGACTCGTGAAGACCGATCGAAGCACGATCAAGAGACTAAAGCGCCTTGCGCAGTGAGCCCCCCGCGCAAGCCCATGGCTCCAACGAGGGTCGACTCGCGGCGGATAGACGCGCTTCCTCGACGGCGCGGATCGCGGCAGAGCCGGATGCCCAGAGACCCACACTGAGCACACGACAACTCTGCGCCTTCGGCCACGACGGTACCGGCCGTCTCAAATGGGCCGACGGCCGCGTCAAGGTTGACCCGAAACGCGGCCCGCAGCGGCACGCTGTCGCAGGTTCACCGCTCGCTGACTCAGATTGTTGGCGGAGATGACGAGTCGCGCCCCAAGTTCCGGGGTGAGCGGTCGAAACTCAACATCACGGGCGGAGCGCAAAATCCATTGATCGCCCTCAGGTTTCGTGGGGTCAAGCACGAACACTGCGTGGGCAAACTTGTTCCGCTCGTCCCGGATCGGTCGAGCCTCACCCAGTAGGGCATGGACATCGCGCGCCAACTCCGGCGCCATCAATGCGGCCTGAGTCTCACACACTCGCCACGCAGCCCCTCGGTTCCCGCCACCTCAGACCAGGTGTCGGTGTAGTGATAGCCATTCTGCGATGCCCACCCGATCAGCCCGATCTGGAGCTCGAGCATCGAGCAGGCGTTCATCACGCGCCCGAGCCAGACGTAGTGGTCCGGCGGCGGTTGGGGAGTGGGCGACGGCAACTGATCTCCTCAAGACGGGCCCAGCATCCTGCGTCTTAGCGCCTGCACTCGCAATCGACTTTGACGAAGCGATGGTAGGCGCGAGACCCAGAACCCGAAGCGCCAGGCTTAGCCGGCGGTCGGCTCGGCGTCGGCGGGTGGGTACCGCCGAGCACGCACTGTTGTCTTGCCGACCGGAGCCCATCCGCCTTGGGGGCCATCGACGAGGTGTTCATGGACGGTGTCGTTGAGATTTGGTTCGATATAGACCGTTGTGCCATCGGTCTCGACAACGGTCGCCGACAAGATCGTCTGTTCGACGGTGCCGACCTCGAGGACCTCTGCCCCGATCCTGACCCTGGAGCGGGATGTCGAGCTGGATCTGGATGTGCTCGCCGACTTCCATCGAGCCTGGTGCGACTCCTTCGATCGCTTCGCGTCGCCATTTGCCGACGCTGGTGTCGCCGTCGATGAGTGTCGCCACTCGATGAATGTCTCGGATCTCACCGTTGGTGATCTCGGTGATATCGGGGATCCGGATGACCTGAGTCGTGCGGGTCTGGATCGTGGCGAGAGAAGTGACGAACCGGTCAATCGAAGGAGGCACCATGCCCTGTGCGCCGTCGAGTTCGATCATGTCCTTAAACATGCCGACCGGTCCGGCGAGCTGGATCTTGTTCGGTGCCTCAAGGTGTCGTGCGAAGCGGACCGCTGGCTGGACGGTGGCTGCCACCTGGCCGCCGAGCGGAGCGAGAGTGAAGTTGACGCGCTGCACGGCGTCGGAGGCCGTGTCGTAGAAGCCTTCGTTGTCCATGACTCGCGATGGGTCTGTGCCGGTTGCCCACGCCCCGGTACCGTCTGATGCGGCGGTCGAGCGCATCGCGAACTCAAGATCCGCGAGCGTGGTGCCTTCTGGATCGACCACTCGCATCCGCAGCTGGTACGCGTCACGCTCGTGCGGAGCCGGGACCGAGACGGTGCCTTCCTTGTCTTCGGCGCCGAGGCCACCGGGGAGGTCGAGAGAGAACCTGGCCGGTGCCTCGAACGGCTTGCCGTACCTCATCCACTGGTCGTTGGCCTCGTGCTCCGGTGTTCCTTCAGCGAAGGTGAACTCAAGGTGGATCGGGATCGGTCGCTCCTCAAGAGACTGTGCCGAGCGCTGGTAGATCTTGAAGAACAGCCACTTCTCGTTGGGCAGGCTCTGGATGGTCGCTGCGACCAACCCTGGCTCGTACTCCATGGCGGGCAAGGTCGGGCTGATCCCGTGGCCGTAGGTGAAGTGTGGGTCGGTGTCGAGCACCGAGTCGAGCAGGGTGAGATGATCAATGATCTCGCTGGGCTCGAGAAGTGCTGCCGGTCCATCGCCGGGCTCGGCCTCCGATCGTTTGCGAGCATTCATGTCGCCGGCGAGGAGACCTGCGAGGGAGTCGGTCGCATCCCGGATCCGGTCGCGTCCGCCGTAGAGGTAGTAGTCGACGACGTACCAGTACTTGGCTGCAAGGCTGTCGCAGAACGGGAGGCCCTTCCACTCGATCTTGCGGTCGGGCGCTTCGAGCCATTCGCGGGCGATGGCTTCCTCGTCGCCGGTGAGGGGTTCCCTATCGAGGGCCTTGGCGTGGAGATCGCTGATTCGGGAAGGTCGTTGAACCAGCCGCGGAGGTCCTTGATGACCGTTGGGTCGAGCGGGGTGACCAGATACCAGTCGTTGATGGGCAGGCCCTCGCGGACGAGGCCGATCAGCAGGCGCGAGAACGACTCGATGATCTTGGTCTTCTGGGTGCTGTTCAGGTTGGCCGCATACTTCTTGACTTGGTAGACGTCCCACGGCTCGGAGTTTTCGGTTGCCGGGATGATGACGTCGATCCCGAAGTCCCCTTGGCCCGGGCGGACCCGAACGGCGCGGCCGTACTCGTTGTACACCAAGTTCGCGATGACGGCTTCGACCTCGTTTCCGTCGCGCGATCCCCAGTCGACACGCCCTGACATCGGCTCCTCCTCCTGCTCTGCGGCTCACGCTCATGGGCGGAACCACCATATTTGAGCAGAGGTGGCATTCGCGATGGCCGCCATGAACGAGCATCTGTCGCCTCGCCACGCTGCCCGCGTCATAGTGGGCGCAGCGATGCTGGTCCGGGCACCGAGTCCGCTCTCGTCGCGATGCGTCCATAGGCGGCGGAAGGAGCCACGTCGACGAGTGCCGGGAGTCGGCCCTAGCGTGTTGGGATGATGTTCAGTCGAGACCTTCGCGATCGGGTTGCCCGCTCCGAGGTCACCGTCTCGATCAGGCTGTGGAACCGGCCGCAGGTCAAGGTAGGTGGCCGCTACCGGACTGCAGGTGTCGTCATCGAGGTGGACTCTCTCGAGGTGCTGCCCTTCTCGGCGGTGACCGACGACGATGTGGCCGCGTCAGGCGAGCCGATCGTGAGGCTCTTCGGGATCGGGCGGCCCACGCTGGGCCGGTCAGCGACGACACCCTCGTCCACCGAGTCGAGTTCCACGTCGTGTAGCTACAGGCGGCGGTATGGGGCAGGTGCATCGCCCGGGCGGACGGGGAACAGGGTCTCAGGGACGAGCCACTCGTGTCGGCCTTGGCTGGTGTCTGCCCCGGTCATATGGTGCGGTCGTGGGGCGGGATGAGTCGGAGGTCGTGGGCTGGCTCCTCGCTGGGGATCCGTCGATCCGTTGGCAGGCCCTGGAGTCGCTGCTGGGCTCGCCAGCGGCTGAGGTCGGAGCTGAGCGGGCCCGCGTGGCCACCGAGGGTTGGGGCGCGGAGTTGTTGGCTCGCCAGGATGCTGAAGGGACGTGGGCTCAGGGTCTGTATTCCCCCAAGTGGGTGTCGACGACCTACACCATGCTGCTGCTGAGAGATCTTGGGCTGCCGGCCGATAATCCTCAGGCCCAGCGGGCGTGCGCGGTGATGTTGGACGCCGCTGTGGGCCCGCGCAGCAGGGGCGGGATCGGATGGGCTTCCGAGACGTGTATCGCTGGTCTGGTGCTCTCGATCCTGTCCGCCTTCGAGGTCGACGACGACCGACTGGAGCGGTTCGCGGACTACCTCCTCGGTGAGCAGATGAGCGACGGTGGATGGAACTGCCAGTATCGACGGGGGGCGCACCACGCCTCGATGAACACCACGATCCTGGCCCTGGAGGGACTCATCCGGTACGAGCGACACCGAGCCCGCCAGGCCGGGCGACGGACCGTGGTAGGTGACGCGCAGCATCGCGGACGGGAGTTCCTCCTGGTCCACCACCTCTACCGCTCGCATCACAGCGGGAAGGTGATCCAACGCAACTACGTGCGGTTTGCGTTTCCTCCTCAGTGGCACTTCGACGTGCTCCGGGGGCTGGACTACTTCCGCGATGCCGGCGCACCGCGGGATGCTCGCCTCGTCGACGGCATCGATCTACTCCGCTCCAAACAAGGTCCCGACGAGCGGTGGCCACTCGAACACCGGTACAAGGCGCGGGAGTGGTTCGACATGGAAACCGTTGGCCGCCCGTCACGCTGGAACACCCTTCGCGCCCTCCGGGTCCTGGCTTGGTGGGACGCCCATGACCCGATCCCGAACCCCGCCCTCCGACCGTGACCCGGCGAGTCCCAACCAACCGCCTCCCGGCCTGTACCTGTCATGGACTGGCGGCGGAGTGACTGTGAGGATCGCCAACGCAGCCTGATGGTGCTGGGCTGTGGGTTGGTGACCGCGGGTGTGAAGCGTTCGGGTGTCGTGGCCGGTGGTGTACGGGTCTGAACCGGAAGGATCAGGCTCATGCCGAAGAAGTACGAGCAGGAGTTCAAGGATCGGGCGGTGCGGTTGGTGCGTGAGCAGCTGCCGCATTACCGGACGCGCACCGAGGCGTGTATCGCGGTCGGGAGGCAGGAAGGGGTGGCGCGGGAGACGCTGCGTAAGTGGTTGGCCCAGGCCGAGGTTGACTCCGGGGGCGCGGCAGGGTGTCACGAGCGAACAGGCCGCCGAGGTGGCCCGGTTGCGTCAGGAGAACAAGAAGCTGGCCGAGCAGGTTCAGATCCTCTCGGCGGCGGCGACTTTCTTCGCGGGAGCACTCGACTCCCGGAGGCGATGATCGTGGGGTTCATCGACACCCAGCGTTGCCACGGGCACGCGGTCGAGTCGGTCTGTGCCGTCCTGACATCTCAGGGCTGCCAGGTCGCCGCGCGCTCGTACCGACGGTGGCACTGCCGGACTACGACGGCGCCGGCGGCGCGGGTCTGTCAGCGGGCGTGGGACGAGGCGGCGTTGATGAACGCGATCCACTCCATCGCCTACCGTCTCGACGAGGTCAGCGGCACCTACCGCCTGGCCCCGGAAGGGCTGTACGGGCGGCGCAAGATGCAGGCCGCGCTGGCCCGCACGGGCGTGCGGGCCTCGTACGGACGGGTCCACTCGGCGATGGCCGCCCTGTGTCTGAACGGTGTGCGCCGCGGTAAGCCGGTCCGCACCACCATCGCCAACAAGGACGGGGTGCGGGCCGGGGATCTGCTGAGCCGGGACTTCACCGCGGACGCGCCGGACACCACATGGGTCGCCGATTTCACGTATGTCCGTACTTGGGCCGGGTTCGTGTACGTCGCGTTCATCCTGGACTGCTTCTCCCAGCGGATCGTCGCCTGGCACGCGGCCACGTCCAAGGCCACCGCGTTGGTGATGACCCCGCTGCGGATGGCCTTGTGGGACCGCGACCGGAACGGGCACCCCGTCACGGCAGGACAGCTGATCAGCCACAGCGATTATGCCGAGGTTCTCGTTAAGCCGAGGATCCGGGAACTGGCCTGTGCCTGATGGGTTCTCGTGTGGTTCCTCGGCTTAACGGTTGGTTCTATCGGAGGCTGTAGAGCGTGCGGAGGGTCTGTTCGGTGAGCTGTTCGACGGGTGCGGTGGTGACTGCGGGCGTGGCTGCGTTGACGGCTTGGCGCATCATCTCGAGGGTGGCGAACGCGTAGAACGCGGCGGTGGTGGAGGTGTTCTCGTGTCCGAGCAGCCGCATGATGATCGGCAGGGGGATGCCTTGCTGGTAGAGGTCCATGGCTTTGGTCTTGCGCAGCATGTGGCAGTGGATGTTCTCCGGGAGGCTGGGACAGGTGCTGCGCGCGGTGTCGGCAGCAGTGTTGAGCACGGCGGCGACGGTGTCGGTGGAGAGCTTGCTTGGCTGTCCGTGGTGTTGGCTGTAGAACACCGGCCGGGTCGCGGGCGACTGGGTGTGGTTGGGGTGGAACTCGGCCAGGTAGACGCGCAGGTGCCCGATCGTGGGGGCGGTGATTGGCACGGTGCGGGTCTTGTTCCGTTTGCCGGTCAGGGTGACGTGCCCGGGTGGGGTCAGGGTCAGGTCGTGCAGCCGCAGCTCGGTGATCTCGCTGACGCGGGCCGCGGTGTCGTAGAGCAGGATCAGCAGCATCCGGTTGCGGCGCGACTTGGCCGTGGCCCCGGTGTGCGCGGCGAGCACGGCCCGGGTTTGCGCCTCGGTCAGGTACTCGATCGGGCTTCGGGGGCTGGCCGGGGCTCGCAGGGACTTCGCGGCCTGGCTGAGCGCGATCAGGGTGATGTCCTCGCCTGCGCTGTAGGCCAGGAACGTCTTGATCGCGGTCAGGCGCAGCGTGACCGTGCGCGGTGCGTAGTGGCGCTGCTGGCTCATCCAGGTCAGCCAGGCCTTCAGGTGGGCCCGGTCGAAGTGGTCGAAGTTGAGCTGGGTGCGGTCGAGGTGCTCGGCCTCGGTCAGGTAGCCAAGGAAGCAGTCCATGCTGATCCGGTAGGCCTGGATCGTCTTCGGAGACAGGCCGCGGACCTTGGGCAGGTAGCCGTGCAGGTAGTCCCGGGCGAAGCTGAACAGGTTCGGGCCGTCGGTGGCCGGGTCGCGTTTCATTCGAACCCCACCTCCGGCAGCAGCGACGCGCCGGTAGCGGCGAGGTCGGCGTAGCCGTTCATGAAGTCGGGCGAGGTGTGCACGTAGTAGAAGGTCGACTCGAAGGTCGCATGTCCCATGTAGCGCGTCAGGTAGGGCAGCAGCGCCCTCACGTCCGCGCCGCGGGTCATCCATCGTTCGAGGTTGGCGTAGGCGAAGTGATGCCGGAAGTCGTACGGGCGAGGCCGGGGCCCGCCAGCCGGTCGTGGGAGTCCGGCCTGGTCCCAGATCCGGTTGAAGATGACCCCGACCGCCGCGGCGGTGACCGGGGCGCCGCTGCCGGAGACGAAGAACGTGTCCCGCGTGCCGAACTGGCGCTGTGATGCCCGGTCGCACGCGCCGAGCACGTCGATGACCTGCTCGGTGATGGGCAGTCGTCGGCTGCGGTTGCCCTTGGCCGAGTTGATGTCGAGATGCCCGCCACGCGGGTCGACCCGCTCGGTGGTCAGGGCGCGAGCCTCGCCGGTGCGCAGCCCGCACGAGTGCATCAGGGTGAAGAACGCGACCGCCTGCCACCGCCACGGCGAGGAGGCCTGCAGGTGGGCGGCGGCGGTGAAGAATCGGTCGATCTCATCGTCGCTGAGCAGGTACGGGTGGGCGGGAACGAACGGGGCTTTCCACCGGTCGGACAGCACGTAAGCGTCCGCGAGCCCGTGGGCCTGCAGCCAGCGGCCGACGTCGCGGATGTAGGACATCCAGGACCGGTACCGGCTCGATCGGTCCAGCTGTTCGAGCACCCACCCCTCGACGGTGTCACGGTCGAAGACGCTGCGGTCGTGGCGGGCGCAGTAGGTGTCGAACTGGCGCAGGTACCAGACCCGGGAGGCGCCGTGGCAGCCCATCGCCTGCTTGAACGCCAGGTACGCCTCCATCTGCGGCCCGAACACGCTGAGGAACCCATGCGAGGTACCCATGGCGGTGTTCATGGCGGTGTTCATGGCTGGGCTCCTGCCGGGACCGGCAGCACGCACTCGAGCAGGCGCGCCTCATCGGTGCTCAGGTACACGTTGGTCGACTCCTGGCTGGCATGCCCGAGGACCGCCGAGATCGTCGGCAACGGCACGGCCGCGCGCAGCAGCCGGGAGGCGGCGCTGTGCCGCAGCAGACGGGTGCCGGCCTTCACATCGGCCACCCCGGCGATCCGGAACGTGGTCGCGGTCACCCGGTAGATCGAGGCGTGATCAGCCAGCCTCGTGTGCGGGGCCTTGCGTCGCAGGAACACGTGCTCACCCCCCGAGGCGGGCCGTTCGTGCAGGACGTACTCAGCGAGCTTCGTGGTGACCAGCGGCGCCAGCGGCAGGGACAGCGGGTTGCCGGTCTTCTGCTGGATGATCCCGAGCGTGCCAGCCCGCCAGTCGATGTCGCCCAGGCGCAGCGCGACCAGATCGCAGGCTCGGAGACCGGTCGTGAGCGCCAGCAGCGTGATCGCGGCGTCCCGGGCGCAGACCCTGCCGCTGGTGCAGGTGTACACCACCCGCGCGTGGTCCTCGTCGTGGAGAACGGGCAGGATCCGGTGAGAGCGTTTCACCCGGGCCAGACCGATCGCCTCGATCAGGTCGCTACGACCGGTGAACGTCAGGAACGGGCGGAAGTTCGAGACCACCCAGAACAGCGAGGACGCGGCCCACCGGTCGGTGAGCGATTCCAGGAACGCCAGCACGCTGGCCCCGTCCGTGCCCTCGAGATCATCGATCCCCGTGACTCCACGAACGTGAGGTAGCCGCGGGCGACCCGACCGTAGGCGGATCGGGTGGCCGGCGCGAGACCACGCTCGTTCATGTCCGCCTCCCATGCGGCATCCAGCACCGTGAAGGCGTCCGAGACCGGCCGAGGACCCCCGCCACCGCGTGTGCGCACCGACAGGTCCACCACCCCGGTCCCCAGGTAGCCGTCGAAGAGCGTGACCAGCCGGCGGTAGTCGAACCGCCGTTGAGCGCTGAACCTGCCCGTGCGGGGGCTGGTCGTCATCGCCGCGAACCGTGCCCCCAGCGCGGGCGTGTAGACCCCGCCGCGTTCAGCGACGAATCCCCGCAGGTACCTGATCGTCTTCTCGTACTGACCGATCGTGGAGGGCATGTAGCCCGCCGCGCGTAGCGCATCGATGACCACGTCACCGAGTTGTTGCACCGTCGCATCCATCACCGTCTCCTTCCGCCGGACGTACGGACACGACGGACGCTAGCCACCAGCCAGCCGAACGTTAAGCCGAGGAATCAGACGGCCAACCCCTCACACGCAGGCCAGATCCCGGAACCTCGGCTTAACGAGAACCTCGGCATAATCGCTGTTAAGCCGAATTCGGCTTAACAGCGACGCCGGCAGCCAATACACCTCACTGGTCTTCACCGACCACCTGAGCCTGGAGGGCATCGCCGCGTCGATCGGCACCGTCGGCGACGCGTTCGACAACTCCCTCATGGAGACCACCGTCGGGCTGTACAAGACCGAGTGCATCCGCACCCGCATCTTCCACGACGGCCCCTACAAGACCATCACCGACGTCGAGTACGCCACCGCCGGCTGGGTGTCCTGGTACAACACCACCAGGCTCCACTCAAGCATCGGGATGGTCCCGCCAGCCGAATACGAGCAGACCTACTATCTGAACAAGGCCATGCAGGACACACCCGTATGACAGCGGCCACCAAACCCGAACGCTTCATCCACACCCACTCCGCGGCCGTGGTCGATACCGCGACCGGTGGTGTCCTGGGCGAGATCACGGTGGATGCGACAGTCGAGGGCTATGCCGAGCTCGTGGAGTTCGCCAACGGCTATCCGATCTTGCGGGCCTGGGCGGTCGAGGGGACCGGTGGCCACGGCGCTGGCCTGAGTCGTCACCTGCTCGAGACAGCCGAGATCGTCATCGAGTTGGACCGCCCCAAACGGGCCGCGCGCCGCAACGGCGCGAAGTCCGATCCGCTCGATGCGATCCGCGCTGCACGTGAAGCGATGGCTCGACCCAGGTTGGGAACTCCGCGCAGCGGCGGCGAACGCCAAGCACTGTCGGTACTCCTGGCTGCTCGCCGCTCCGCGATCAACGCCTCCACCGAGGCACAGCTGCAGGTCTTCAGCCTGGTGATCGCCGCACCCGAACCCATCCGAGTTCGGTTCCGTGGTCAGAAGCTTGCCGCGATGCTCAACACCGCATCGAACCTCAGAGTGCACACCTCCTGGGACACCGAGACGACCAGCACGGTCGTGGCGCTGCGGACCTTGGCTCGCCGCGCGCACGCGATGCTGAAGGAGGCACGGGAGCTGCAGAAGGCCATCGTGACCATCATCCGCAACTGGCGTCCTGACCTGCTCGAGGAGTTCGGCGTCGGACCGATCGTGGCTGCGACGGTGTTGTGCGCCTGGTCCCATCCCGGCCGGATCCACTCCGAGGCAGCCTTCGCGATGCTTGCCGGCGTGGCACCGATCCCGGCGAACAGTGGCCAAGTCACCACCCGGCACCGACTGAACCGCTACGGCGACCGGAACCTCAACACGGCCTTGCATACCGTGGTGCGGAGCCGGATCCAGTACCAGCCAACCACCCGCGCCTACGTCGCCCGTCGCACCGAGGAAGGAAAGACCAGCCGAGAGATCAAACGCTGCCTCGCCCGCTACGTCGCCCGCGACCTCTACCGCCTACTCGAAAACGGAGCCTCAGCGGCTTGACGAAGCATAGGAGCGTCGCATCCGGGCGCAGGGCCGACCGTGCGCATCTCAGTCCTGAGCGACACGACCTCGGGCCGACCATGCAGTGTCCGACACCGCGAATGGCCCCCGGCCAGATGCTCGGCACCGAACCGGCGAGCTAGCCCCGCGGCGGTCGTGGACGCCAGCACCGGCACCGCCGAGAGCTCGACCGCGGCCGCATCCGCACGCTGCCGATCCAAGGAGACCAGCGCATCGGAGCCCAGCAGTTGGGACTGCGCCATCCCGACCAGCAGCTCCCCGGCACTCGCGCCGCGCTCACGCTTCTTAAGCGAGCCGATGCCGCGGTCGAGCCGGCCGACCACGTCGAGCTTGTCGCCGGACTCCGCGATCGCCGCGACCCCGAGGTCGCGGTCAGCGATGGGTCCGGCGCGCCGATCCGAACACGCTGGCGTCCCTGCTTCCGGGCAGACATGCGACGACGTACTCTCTTTACCGACAGGGTGCTCTTTCCGCTCGGCAATCGATGGCCTCAGCAACCTCGATTCTCCAAGCAGGACGGGCACTCTCGTCGTCTCACACGCGGATCACAACGGCACTTCTCGCGGCGGATCCGGGTCTGATATGCACGCCGGACGCACGGATTACGAACGAGAAGGCATCAGGGAATGATTACGCGCATAGTCGTTAAGGGGTACCGCCTCTTTGTGGATTTCGAGCTGGAACCAAACGCGGGCACCAACATCGTCGTCGGCGACAACGAGTCGGGGAAGTCCTCGCTGCTGGAAGCGATCTCGCTGGCGCTGACCGGCAGGATCAACGGACGGTGGGCCCAGGATGAGCTCAAGAGCAATGATCAGAACCTGTGGATGGCCCTCGGCCGGGTGACGTGAAGGAGCGCACCTTCCCGAGGATGATCTGAGGTACCAAACGAATCTGATCAAGAGCCGGCGTTGGCGCGCTGGTTCGGAAAGGTACGCCTGTGCTCAAGGTAGTCCAGGAGGAGAACGAGTCCAAGCAGCACGCCCCGGCAGCGGTGGGTGGGGCGCTGCTGGACGAGCTGGTCCGAGACGGCGCGCGGGCGATGCTCGCGGCGGCGTTGCAGGCCGAGGTGGCCGCCTACATCGAAGCCCATGCCGACCAGGTCGACGAGGCGGGTCGCCGGCTGGTGGTCCGCAACGGCTACCATGCCGGGCGGGAGGTGGCCACGGCCGCGGGTGCGGTGCCGGTACGGGCGCCGCGGGTCAACGACAAGCGCGTCGACGAGGTCAGCGGCGAGCGGACGCGGTTCTCCTCGGCGATCCTGCCGGCGTGGGCCCGCAAGTCCCCGCAGGTCGCCGAGGTGCTGCCGCTGCTGTACCTGCACGGGCTGTCGTCGGGGGATTTCGTGCCGGCGTTGGAGCAGTTTCTGGGCTCGGCAGCGGGCCTGTCCGCGGCGACGGTCACCCGGCTGACCGTGCAGTGGCAGGACGAGGCCGCCGCGTTCGCGAAACGGTCGCTACAGGGCAGCGACTACGTCTACTGCTGGGTCGACGGCATCCACGTGAAGGTCCGCCTGGAGCAGGACAAGGTGTGCCTGCTGGTGATGATCGGTGTACGCGCCGACGGGCACAAGGAGCTGATCGCGCTGTCCGACGGGTTCCGCGAGTCGTCCGAGTCGTGGGCCGACCTGCTGCGCGACTGCAAACGCCGCGGCATGCGCGCCCCGGTCCTGGCCGTGGGTGACGGGGCGCTGGGGTTCTGGAAGGCGCTGCGCGAGGTGTTCCCGGACACCAAGGAGCAAAGGTGTTGGTTCCACGTCCAGGCGAATGTCCTTGCCGCACTGCCCAAGTCGGCGCACCCCGGGGCGAAGGCCGCTCTCGCGGAGATCTTCAACGCCGAGGACAAGGACCACGCCCGCAAGGCCGCCACGGCGTTCGAGGCCGGCTACGGCGCCAAGTGGCCCAAGGCAACGGCGAAGATCACCGAGCACCTGGACGTGCTGCTGGCGTTCTATGACTACCCCGCCGAGCACTGGATCCACCTGCGCACCACCAACCCGATCGAGTCCACGTTCGCCACCGTGCGCCTGCGGCAGCGGGTCACCAAAGGCCCCGGCTCCAGGGCCGCCGGAGTGGCCATGGCCTTCAAGCTCATCGAATCCGCACAGGCCCGCTGGCGTGCCGTCAACGCGCCCCACCTCGTCGCGTTGGTCCGCGCCGGCGCCACCTTCGAGAAGGGCAAACTCGTCGAGCGACCCGACAACCCAGCCGAGGAGATCGGAGGTGGTCAGCAAGTCGCATGACACGCCGATCCACAACTCTTGACTATTGCTCTGAGCTCAACCCATACTGGTTCAACGTCGCAGCGGTTGAGAGTTACTTCGCGTCGTTGGACACCGGATCGCCGCTGCCTCCGCCCGAGATCCTGATCGAGCTGTACCTCACCAACGACGTCGATTCGCTGCAGTACCTCCTCGGCGTTCACAACAGTCGCCAGGACAAGGTGCCCGGCGTGAAGGTGCACATCGCACCGAACCCCGACTACGCCGAGGAGTTCGCTGACTACCTGGCCGACCAGGACCGGCCGGCGATCCTGCCCACCGAGTGGTACAGCGTGGACTGGCGGCAGTTCTCGGACGAGCGGCTCACCCGGCGGCCGAAGGAGCTGGGAGTGTCCGTGATCGACTCGCGAACGGTCCGTTCGGCGGCCGGCATTGACTATCACACGCGGGAGATGCTGAAGGACTTCATCGAGCCCAAGGAGTCGGCGGCCGTCGCCGTGGCGCACCGCAGGGCCCGGCACGTCATCAGCACGGAGACGCTCAAGTCCGTCAACGAGCGGATCGCGGAGAAGGGCAACGCGCTGCACGACAAGCCGATCGGTCTGCACATGGACCAGTCGGCCAGCGCGTCCTGGGAGCAGAGCATCGTGCCGCAGGTCGCCGACGTACCGTTCGCGATGGCCGGGCAGGGGCAGCAGGCGGCCATCAAGGTGGCCTTGGCCATGAACCGCTCAGCCGACAGCACCGCATACGCCCTGATCGAGGAACCGGAGAATCACCTGTCGCACACCCGGCTGACCAGGCTTGTCAATCGCATCGAGGCGCTGGCCGGTGATCGTCAGGTCTTCCTGACCACGCACAGCTCATTCGTCCTGAACCGGCTGGGGCTCGACAATCTGGTGCTGTTGCACCGGGGACCCGGGCCCACCTCGGAGCCTTGCCAGCGGACACCGTCAAGTACTTCAAGCGCCTCTCGGGCTACGACACCCTGCGCCTGGTGTTGGCCGAGAAGGTCGTCATGGTGGAGGGCCCGTCCGACGAGATGGTCTTCGAGCGTGCGTTCCACGACAAGCACGGGAAGGTGCCGATGGCGCTGGGCGTCGACGTGATCTCAATGGCCGGGGTGTCTCTGAAGCGCGGCATGCAGCTCTGCTTCACCCTGAAGCGGCACGCCGCCGCCATCCGTGACAACGACGGCAAGGAGCCCGAACACTGGCGGGCGCCGATCGGGGAGCTACTGGAGAAGGGCGTGCGGGAGGTCTTCATCGGGGAGGTCACAGACGGGGAGACGCTCGAGCCGCAGTTTGCGAAGGTCAACGACGACGACGCCCTGCGCCAGCTGTTCGACATCACCGACGACGACAAGACGACCGTCGACTGGATGAAGGCGCACAAGACCGACTGGGCGCTGACGCTCGACGAACACCCAGAGGTGACCGTGTCGTACCCGGGTACATCAGCGACGCCGTGGACTTCGTGTCATGACGAACACGGCGACGCTCGCGGTCGCCGGAGCACGAAAGACGCAGTCGATCGTCGAGGCCTGCGCGGGAGGTGACCCCGCTGCCCGCCGGCTCGTCCTGACGTACACGCTGTCGGGCCAACTGGACCTGGAGCGACGTTTGCGTGCCGCTGGCCCAGCCGCACGCGTCCCCGAGGTCTGCGGGTGGTATGCCTTCCTGCTCAGGCCCTGGGTACGGCCGTTCCTACCCCTGATGTACTCGGGCAGGAGGCTGGGCGGTCTCAACTTCGATGGGCTCCCCCAGAGGAATAGCCAGGGGATCGTGATCGCGTCGGGGGAAGATCGCTTCCTCGATGGTGACTCCCGGGCCTACAAGCGCTTCCTGTCGAAGCTGGCCATCGACGTGGCAGACGCCGCGGACGGCACGGTGATCACAAGGCTTCAGCGCATGTACGACGAGATCTACGTCGACGAGATTCAGGACATGACGGGGTACGACCTCGACATCCTGGAACGTCTGCTCGGGTCGACGAGCGTCATCCGCATGGTCGGCGACATGCGACAGTCAGTCTTCAGCACCAACGCACAGGATCCGCGGCACAAGAAGTACCGCGGGCTCGGGATGCTTGATTGGTTCGAGGTGCAGAGGAAGGCCGAGCGACTCGAAGTCGACTACTCGTCGACCACCTGGCGCTCCGTTCAAGCCGTCGCGACGTTCTCTGACTCGATCTTCGATCCGGCGCTCAAGTTCCCAGCAACGGAGTCGGCCCAGGACAAGTCGTCCGAGCACGACGGTGTGTTCGCCCTAGCGTCCGAGCACGCCGCCGCCTACATCGAGCAGTACCGGCCCTTTCTCCTGCGTCAGACGGTCGCGACGGCGCTACCCGAGGGCATCACAGCGACCAACTTCGGCATCGCCAAGGGCCAGACGCACGATCGGGTTCTGATCTTCACGACCAAGCCAATGCGTGACTTCCTGGCAAAGGGCACACTGCTTGCGGGCGAGTCCGCCTGCGGCCTGTACGTCGGGGTTACACGAGCGATCTACAGCGTGGCATTCGTGATGCCAGACCCCGATGCCAGCTACCTCACTGTGTGGACGCCACCGGGCTAACTAGCCCACGAGCCGGTAGGGCCTGCTAAGGAACCGGCGTCATTCTGGGCGCTGTGACGCAGCCCCGGAGTGGGCGGAAGGCGGCGGGGCTTGGGCACCCGGGATCGAGCGCCCCGACAAGCCGAACGGTCCACGTGGGAGAGGCATGTAGCTGTGCGGCCTGGCCGGCGCGTCTCGCATGCCCGGTGCGTGCGCGATCTGCGGGTGCCTTTGACGGGTCCGGGTCGTCACTCAGTTAGGGGGCCTCACCGCCTTCCTTCGCCCGCTCCGCGGGTTACGGCTGCCTCAGCGTTCGCGCGGCCGTTCAGTGTGCCGCTGGTCGCGATGTCTGCGTGGGTACGCGTGGCGAAGACGGTGTTCGACGCATGTGGGCCGTGTTCCCCGGGCAGGCCTGCACTGGCCTCAGGTAGCGCAGCGTCTCGTTAACGACGCCGCTGCGCAAGGGGGCTCCGCCCATCGGTTTCAACTTTCGGGGGGACGTCCTCTGACCTGCGTCAACTGCCGTGTATGGGGCCGTCCCCCACGTCCCCCCGCCTGGGGTGGGGACGAGTGCGGGGATGCCTGAGCGGGACCTTTCGGGCCGTGTCACTACGGCGAAAGGACATCGCGATGAGCGTCGCAACGCAGCTCGGTTTGACGGACCCCGATCGTGGTCTTCTCGGCCAGGCCCGGCATCGGTGGGCTGGTTGGTGTGGACAGCATCCGGGGCTGCGGGTTGTGGATGACCTGCTGGACTTGCCGGGGTGGCTGCGGGCGGCGGACAAGGCCCACGCCGACGACGTGCTCCATGTTCTGGCGGTGTTGGCCAGCCCGTCTGGGGGTGGCGACGACGTCGCGGCGGGGGCGTTGGCGTGGGTGCTGCTGCCGGGGGTTTGTGTGGTCGCGCACCGTCTGCGGGGGCTGTCCGGCCGGATCGATGAGGTTGTCGCCGCGCAGCTGTGGATCGAGGTCCGGGCCTTCCCGTGGCAGCGTCAGCGCAAGGTCGCGGCGAACATCGTGATGAACACCCGCCGCGGGGTGCTGCGTGAGTTGGGGGTGGGTGCGCATCTGCGCGAGGTGGACCCGACGTGGGCGCGGACGGTCCCGGTTGAGCCGGCCGCTGACGTGTGGCGGGTCGTCGAAACGCGCGCCACACCTTCTGGCCCAAGCGCGGGGGCTGAGCTGGCTGCGGTGATGGCGTGGGCGGTGGCCGAGGGCGTCATCGACGAGGGGGACCGGGACCTGCTGGTCGCCTTGGCTGTGGCGGCCGACGAGGCGGGTGTGACCCGCAGCGGCTGCGGTCAGGGGGGCTTGTGCTCTCGAAGGGTGGCGGCCGCGGTCGCTGCTCGGGTGGGGGTGTCGGCGTCGACGGTCCGGCGCCGGGCCACCCGGAGTCTGCGGGCGGTGGCGTCCGCCTACGGGCAGATCCCGGCGTGACCGGTGAGCCCCCACAGTCCGGGGATGGCTTAAGGGCTGCGAGGTGATGACCGTGACCGTAGACCCGAACCTGGCCGCGCTGGTGCGTCAGGCCCGCGACGAGGACGCCGCCGTGGCGGACCTGGAGGGGTGCCTGCAGCGGTTGCGCCGTGCCCGCGCCGCGCAGAGCGCCCTGGCGCACCTGCCCGCCGAGCAGCTGCGCGCCGTCCTGCAGGTCCGGCGGGCCGACCTGGACGGGGGCCGGCGATGACGGCCACAGCGGCCCGGCCGGTCAGTGTCGACGAGCTGCGCCGGGCGTGGCAGGCGGTCCAGGACGGCCAGTTCCGCGGACTGCACCGGGTGACGGGTCGCCGGCCCCCGACGACCGGGTCGCCTCCCGACGGGATGGCGTGGGCGCCGGCGGAGCCGGTGGTCCCGGTCGTGGGCTGTGTGGGCCGGGCCGGCGCGTCCACCCTGGCCCTGGCGTTGGCGACCAGGGCCGGTGACGCGCGGGTCGTCGAGTGCTGCACCGCGGCCGGGTCTGGTCTGTCGACCGCGGTGACCGCCGAGCTGGGGACCAGCCCGACCGGCTGGGTCTTGGGTCGGCGCGACCGGGTCTGGGTCGCCCGCACCGACCGGGCCGTCCTCGGCGCCGGCGAGCTGGCTGTGCCCGACGACCCGGTCACCGCCGTGACCGTGACCGTCGTGGATGTCGGCTGGGACCTCGACCAGGTCCTGGCGACACCGGGCTGGCTGGCCGACCGCGTCTGCCGCGCGCAGACGGTCGTCGCGGTCACTCCTGCGACGATCCCCGGCGTGCGCCGGCTCGAGACGGCCCTGACCCTGCTCGGCCCGGCCCGCGTCGTCGTCGCCGTGGTCGGCACGACCCGCCGGCGCTGGCCTCGCGCCTTGACCGCCGCGCTCGGCCCCCACGCCGGCGCGTGCGACCGGGCCGGGCGCCTGGTCGCCATCACGACTGACCGCCGGCTGGCTGTGCGGGGTCTGGACTCCGCTCCGCTACCGGCGTCGCTGCTGCGCGCGGCGGACACCCTCCTGCGGCTGACCGCCGCAGACCACCACGAGAAGGGACACCCCGAATGACCACCCTCGCCACCGCCGTGCCTGTCCTGCCCGGCGCCGTCTGCCCGGTCGCCCCGCCCGGGGCGCAGGCCTACGCCGACACCTTGACCGGGTACGTCCTGTGGGGCGTCCTGGCCTTGATGATCGTCGGGGTCGTCGTCTCGATCGGCGCCGTCGTCGGCGGCCGGGTCTTCTCGATGCCGCACGCGAGCAAAGCCGGGGTCGTCGGTGTCGCCGTCGTGTTCGTCGCCGCCGTCGCGTACATGGTCGTCCCGGGCATGCTGTCCGGGATCACCGGGTCGGGCTGTGTCTGATGACCACCGCCACGACCGCCGAAGGCGCCGACGGGTGGGACCGGCGGCGCCTGGTCCGGACCCTGATCGTCGTAGCCGCGGCGGCCCTGGCGCTGCTCGCCGGGTTCGGCTACGCCCTCTACCGCGCGGTCACCTCCACCGGCTCGCCGCACCCCCGGGCGCCGTCGCCGGGCACACCGACCTGCAGGCCGGCGCGCTGCTGCCGCCGGGGCAGGCTCGCCGCGACGCGATCGCGGCCGCCCCGATGCTCGCGGTCCCGCCCGACGCGAGCCGGTCGGGGACCCCCGCCGCCAGGCCCGGCCCAGCCATCACCATCCCCGCGCCCAGCCGGGTCGGGCCCGCCGACGTCCCCACGGGCTTCCCGCGCATCCCGGAAGGGGCGGTAGGGCAGCTGGCGGCGATCGAGGCCACCGTCGTGCAGGGCATGTCCATCGGCCGTGCGCACGCCGTCCACCACGCCTGGGCTGCGCCGGGCGCAGTCCCAGCCGACTCCTGGGACCTGACCGCGAGCATCCAAGCGTTCCTCGGCAGCGCCGCCGGGACCCGCGCCGCGGACCTGGCCGCCGTGGTCGTCGCGACGCCGGTCGCGGCTAAGGTCAAAGGGGTCGACGGGCAGGACTGGGTCCTGGCATGTGTCCTGCTCAACGTCACGGCCCGCATCGCCACCCAGGCCAGGGTCGCGTACGGCCACTGCGAACGGATGCAGTGGACCCCCGGGGCCGGCGCCGGCCGGTGGGTCATCGCCCCCGGCAGCGCGCCGGCCCGAGCGCCCTCGACGTGGCCCGGCACCGACCTGGCCGGCCAGGCTGGGTGGGCCACCTGGACCTCCGGGCCGAGCCCGGTCGCGACAGGACCGACCCGATGAGCTGGTGGGACTACGTCAACCCCTTCACCTACCTGGGTAACGCTGCCGGGAAGATGGTCGCCGACGGGTGGACCGCGGCGATGCTGGGTGTCTGGAACGCCGGGCTGTGGCTGCTCAAGCTGGTCCTGGGCATCGAGGACGACTTCCTCGTCCCCGACCTGTCCGATACCGGCCCCATGTCTAGGGTCTACCCGTACACGTTCTGGGTCGCCGCAGCCTTGGTCCTGGCCGTGCTGATGGTCCAGGTCGGGATCGCCGCGTTCCGCCGCGACGGGGCAAGCGCCGCCCGGGTCCTGGTCGGCAGCGCCCAGTTCGCCGGGGTGTGGGTCGCCTGGGTCGGGTATGCCGTCGCGGTCCTCGCCGCGGCCGGTGGTCTGACCCGCGCGCTGATGGAGGCGCTGCTGCACGTCGACGCGATGGACGCCTGGGCGCCCTGGACGGGGTTCTCCACCGCCGACATCACCGACGGGACGGTCGCGACCGTCCTGGGCGTGCTGGGCATCTTCCTGGTGTTCGCCGCGTTCGGGCACCTGCTGGTGATGCTCGCCCGCGGCGCCGCCCTGCTGGTCCTGGCGGCGACCAACCCGATCGCCGCGGCCGGGCTGGCCTGGGAGGGCGGCCGGTCGTGGTTCTGGAAGGCGTTCCGCTGGTTCCACGCGGCCGCGTTCACCCCGGTGGTCATGATGCTCATGCTCGGCCTGGGCGTGCAGGTCACCTCCGGCGTCGCCGTGTCCGGCACCGACTCGCTGCAGCAGGCCATCGGCACCGCCGTGCCCGGGGTGATGCTCATCCTCGTCGGCGCGTTCGCCCCGCTGGCCCTGTTCAAGCTCCTCGCGTTCGTCGACCCCGGCACGTCCTCCGGTGCGGCCATGCGGTCCGGGCTGGCCGCCCAGGGCGGACTGCAGGGCCTGCTGCGCGGGCCCAGCCCCGGCGACACCACTACCGCAGCCGCCAGCAGTGACCCGGACGGCCGCTCCCAAGGGGGAAGCGGCGACCGAGGCAGCCACCACCGAACGGTTCGCCGGCGGCTTCGCGCGCGCGCTCGGCGCGGCCGGCCAGGTCGCAGCGACCGGCATCGGCGCCGCCTCAGGTGCCGGCGGGCGGGCCGCGACCCTGGGGGCGGACCTGACCAACCAGATGGGCGTCGGGCACAACACGTACGTCCCCGACTTCTCCTCCGGTGGCCGCTCCCGGGGCCGGGCCAACGCCGGTCCCAGCGCCGCCGACCAGGACAACCCCGCCATCAACAGCGCAGGACCAGACCGCGGGGACGCCACCCCCGACGCCCCGTCCCGTCCGCCCACCGCCTGGCCGCCGACCGCGACGCCCCCACCGGGCGCCGGCGGCCCCTCCCGACCCGGAGGCGCGGGCGTCACCGGTGGCGCGGGCGGCGGATCCGCAGCCGCTGCTGGGGGAGAGGCCGCCGCCGTCGCGGTGCCTGTCGTGCCCGTCTAGTCAGGAGCGTGCAGTGATGACCCAGATCTACCGCGGATACACCAAGGACCGGATCGGCTGGTTCCTGTTCGGGCTGACCGGGTGGCAGGCGTCAGTCGTGGCCGGGGCGAGCCTGCCGCTGTTCTGGTCCCTGCGGGCGCAGGCGTGGGGTGCGGCAGGCCTGTGCGCGCTGGTCTGCGCCGCGGTCACGGTCGTGACGGTCGTCCCGGTCCGTGGCCGGTCCGCGATCGGCTGGGCCGGCGCGACCGCCGGCTTCGCCGTCGGCGCCGCAGCCGGCTGGACCAGGTTCCGTTCCCGCGCGTCCCGCGGGCACGTCGAGGACCTCACCCAGGTCGACCTGCCCGGGTCGCTGGCCGGGATCGAGATCCATGAAGGACCCCCGACCGGCCTGACCGGGGCGCGGACGGCGATCATCCAGAACCACGCCGCCCGCACGTGGGCGGTCACGGCCGCGATCGTGCACCCCGGCGTCGGGATGCGCGACAGCGACGACCGGGCCCGGATGGGTGCCGGGCTGGCCGACCTGATCGACCAGGCCAGCCGCACCGAGCTCATCGACGAGATCCTCTTCCTCGTCCGGTCCGTCCCCGAGGACGGCGCCGAACGGGACCAGTGGATCTCCCGGCACCGCCGCAGCGACGGCCCTGACCGGGTCCGGGTCATCAACGACGAGCTGCAGCAGGTCCTGACGGGCGCGTCGGTACGCACCGAGGCGTTCCTCACCCTCGTCGTGCCCGAGACCCGCCTGCGGAAGGCCGCCCGAGAGTCCGGCCGCGGCGTCGAAGGACGCGCCCAGGTCCTGCACGCCCTCATGGGCGAGGTCGCGGCCCAGCTCAAGGGCGCCCTGGGGTGCACCGCCGTGTCCTGGCTGACCAGCCCCGAGCTGGCGGCCGCGTGCCGCACCGGGTTCGCCCCGGGGGACCGGGCCGGGATCATCGACGCCCTGAGCGCCGCCGCCCGCGGTGTGGACGTCAACGCCGACGTCCCGTGGGCGCTGGCCGGCCCGTCCGGCGCCGACGCCGTCGCCCGGCACTACAGCCACGACGCGTGGAACTCGATCAGCGCCACGATCACGCTACCCGTCAAAGGCGCCGTCCTCGGCGCTCTCGCCCCGGTCCTGGCCCCCACCGGACCGGGGGAGCGGCGCAGCTTCCTGGTCGCCTACCCGCTCCTGTCCCCGACCGCCGCGACCCGGGCGTCGACCTCGAGCCAGTGGGCCGCCGACATGGGCCAGGGGCTGCGGGAGAAGGCCCGGATGAAGCAGACAACCAAGGTCCAAGGACGAGGCCGACCAGATCCGCAGCGTCGAAGCCAAGCTCGCCCGCGGCAGCGCCCTGACCCGCCCCTACGCGGTGTGTACCGTGACCGCGCCGAAGACGGCCCGGATCGCCGAACACGGCCGGCGCCTCGACGCGTCGATCCGCCGCGCCGGGTTCGCGCCGCTGCGCCTCGACCTGGCCCAAGACGTCGCCTTCGCGGCCTCCGTCGTCCCGCTCGGGGTCAGCCTGACCCGCACCTCCGACGCCTGAACCCCCCAACAGTCCTGACCGCTTACGGACACCATGAACGCCCGCACCCGCCCCCCAACCCCCGTAACCCCGTCCGCCGATGATGTGGTGGGTCGGCGAACGGGCCACGAAACCAGCCCCCGGCCGTCGCCCACCGCCCGCGGCCACGCCACACCCATGACCGACGTGCCCGTCCCGGACAGCCACCCAGCACGCGCACGGGCCGGCCAGCGGACGGTCACGCCGTGACCCGGGCCCGTCGCACCGGCCGCGACATGAGCCAGCTGCTGGCCGACTTCGGGCACGACCTGCCCACCACGACCGCCCCGGCGACCGCGGCGACCCCGGCCCGGCTGTTCCGCCACACACCCCAGCGCGGGGTACGCCAGCCCGGGCGCGGCTGGGCACCCGCCGCCGCGCCGGTCACGGCATACCGGATGACCTCCGACCAGGCCCCCGTGTTCTGGCCGTTCATCGCCGGCCCTGGCCTTCCCCCGACCGGCGCGCAGATCGGCGTCGATGTCCTGTCCGGGTCCGCGTTCCACGTCGACCCGATCGGGTGGGTGCTCCGCGACGACATCCCGGTGACCAACGCCAACGTCATGTGCCTGGGCAAACCCGGCACCGGAAAGTCCGCCACCACCAAGGCGTTCTGTCTGCGGATGACCGACTTCGGGTACCGGATCCTGATCCTGGGGGACCCCAAAGACGAGTACGAACGGCTCTGCCACTTCTTCGGCGTGGAGCCGTTCGTGCTCGGCCCGGGCCTGCGCGCCCGGATCAACCCCCTCGCGTTCGGCCCGCTGGGCCAAGGCTGGGAACACCTGGGCGCCGAGCAGGCCCGCAGCCGGGCCGCGATCGTCTTCAGCCGCTGGCTCACCCTCGTGCGTGCCCTGGTCGGCAGCCAACGCATCGGCAACCGGCCGGTCCCGTTCGGGCCGTCCGAGGAGGCCGTCGTCAAGACCGCCCTGCAGGACCTGACCGGGTACAGCAACGGCGCCACCACCTTGACTGAGACGACCATCCCCCGGTTGTGGCACCACCTCGACCAGCCCACCGACACCCTGATCGACCATTGCCGCTACGCGTCCAAGCAGCACTTCTTCGACGAGACCCGGCTGCTGCGCGACGCCCTCGGCCAGCTCTTCTCCGGCGCCCTGCAAGGCCTGTTCGACGACCACACCACCATCGACGTCGACTGGAACGCCCCGATCCAGTCCCTGTCTCTGTCCCGGCTCGCCCCCCTGGGCGACGACGCCGTCGGGATCGCCCTGGTCGCCCTGAACAGCTGGGGACGCGGGATGCGCGAGACCGCCGCGCCCGGCGACCTGCGCATCGTCGTGCGCGACGAGATGTGGAAAGCGATGCGCCTCGGCGTCGAGGCCGTCAAGAGCCTCGACGAGGACCTGCGCCTCTCCCGTGGGGTCGCCGGCCGCGGCGGCGACATCCAATGGTTCAACGCCCACAAACCCTCGGACATGCTCACCGTCGGCGACGAAGGCTCCCAAGCCGCCAACATCGCCCGCGACCTGATCCACCTGGCCGACATCAAGATCCTGCACGGCCAGAAACCCGGCGTCGCCGACGAGCTCGACACCATCCTCGGCCTCGGCGCCCAAGCCACCGCCGTGATGACCGGCTGGGCCATGCACCGCACAGGGCGGGCGCTGTGGCTGGTCGGGGAGCAGGCGTACAAGGTCGAAACCCGCCTCCACCCCACCGAGGAAACACCTCACGTGGACCAACGAAGCCCTCGAAAGCGCCCGATGACTCTTCGCACGATTCCTGACGGGTCCGGCGCGCACCGCAACCGCCGCGGTGCGCCCCCCAGCACCCCGGCCCGGCACTTCATCCCATGAAGAAGCTCGCCGCCCTGGCCGCCGCGTTCCTGGCCGTGCTCGTCGCGGCGCCGTTGACGGTTGCTGGGTTTGTCGTCTCGACCTCCCCGGCCGTGGCCCACCAGGTCGCCTGCGTCACGGCAGGGACCCCTACGGCCGGGGTATGGCGCCCGCCGCTGCAGCAGGCCTACGCCTTGACCTCACCGTTCGGGCCGCGCGTCGACCCCATCACCGGCGCCCCCCGGCTGCACACCGGGCAGGACCTGGTCTCCCTACCCGGGCCCGGCCCTGTCGTCGCGGCAGCAGCCGGCACCGTCACCGTGGCCGACGACCCGCACGGGTACGGCCACTACGTCACCATCGACCACGGCGCAGGAGTCGCCACCCGGTACGCGCACCTGGCCGCCGTGGCCCCCGGGATCGTCACCGGCGCGCCCGTGTGGGCCGGCCAACAGGTCGGCGTCGAAGGGTCCACCGGCCACTCCACCGGCAACCATCTGCACTTCGAGGTCCGCGTCCACGGCGCCGCCGTCGACCCCGTCGCGTTCATGCGCGAGCACGGCGCACCCCTGGACGGCCGTGCGGTCCCCCCGTCCGCGCCCCCCGGGACGGCCGACCCGGGCGGACCCCAGGGCGGGACCGGGTTCGACCTGCCACCCGCCGGGTCGCCACGGCTGGCGTCCCTGGCCAACCCGCCCCTGCCGATCCCCGCCGCCATCAAGACCCTCTACGTCGGCGCCGCCGCCCGGTACCACCTGCCCTGGACCCTGCTCGCCGGGATCGGGATGGAAGAGACCGCCCACGGCGCCGCCACCGCGACCAGCGCGGCCGGGGCCCGGGGCCTGATGCAGTTCCTGCCCGGCACCTGGGCCCGGTACGGGGTCGACGGGTCCGGGGACGGCCGCGCCGACATCGACAACGACGCCGACTCGGCGACCAGCGCCGCGAACTACCTGAGCGCGTCCGGCGCCACCGCAGGACCGGTCGGGGTACGCCGCGCGCTCTTCGCGTACAACCACGCCCACTGGTACGTCAACGACGTCCTGTACTACGCCGCCGCCTACGGCGCCGGGATCGTCCCCGGCGACCCCCACACCTGCGACCCCGGCGGGGACGCCACCTTGCCCCCGATCGACGGCCAAAGCATCCACGCCCTGCTCACCTGGGCCCACAGCCACATCGGGGACCCGTACGTCTTCGGCGCCACCGGCCCCCACGCGTGGGACTGCTCCAGCTTCACCCAAGCCGCCTACGCCCGAATCGGCGTCACCCTGCCGCGCACCGCGTCAGGCCAACGTGACTGGCTCGCCGCCGGCAACGGCGTCCGCGTCGTCCCCGGGCACGAGCAGGCCGGGGACCTGCTGTTCGTCGACACCTACCTCGGCCCCAACCAGATCGGCCACGTCATGCTCGTCGATGACCCAGCCAGGCACCGCACCATCGAAGCCGGCGGAACCCACGTCGACACCTACGACTACACCCACTGGACCAGCCACCACCTCTTCCAGATCTGGCGAGTCGGCGCCCCGGGGTCTAGAGGCACCTACAAAACAGGCTCTGTATAGGTGACTCTAGGATGGAGGAATCCGATGAGAGACAGCGTCTACACCCCCGGCGCCGGCCACTCACCCCGCGTCCTGGCAGGGCGCGACGACATCCTGCGGGACTGGCAGCTCATGCTCAACGACGTCGACGCCCGCGGCCGGGTCCGCGCCCAGGACATCGTCCTGGTCGGCCCGCGAGGAGTCGGCAAAACCGCGACCATGTCCGCCTTCGCAGCCCTGGCAACGCAGCAGGGCTTCGAGTGCGTCAACCTCCAAGGCGTCGTCGGCCAAGCCGGGCTCGTCGAGTCCCTCCTCCAGCGCGCCCAGACACGGATCGCCGCCGAGTCCGGACCGTGGCACCGGACCCGGGCAGCATTCGAACGGCTCAGCAGCGTCAACATCAGCGTCGCCGGCTTCGGCGGTGGCCTATCCACCCGCGAGACCAAACAGCCAGGCACCCGACTGAACGCGGGCTCCTTAGCCCAAGCCCTGGCCGAACTAGCCGGTGAGATCCGTCAGGACCAGCCCCACGGCGGGCTGCTCGTCACCGTCGACGAAATGCAGGCCGCCACAGCCGTGGACCTCGCCCTCGTCGCCGCGACACTGCACCGGCTCAACGTCGACCACCGCAGCGCCGTGGTCCTCTTCGCCGGCACCGGGCTGCCCTTCACCGCGGAAGTGCTCCGCAAGGCAGGCGTCACCCACCCAGACCGGCTCTTCATCCTCCAAGACATCCCCCTGACCCTGGAGGTCGCCGACGCCCGATACGCCGTCATCGAACCCGCCCGGGAAGCCGGCGTGACCTGGGAACCCGAGGCCGCCGACCTCATCGTGGACGTCAGCAACGGCTACCCCGCCCACCTCCAGCTCTTCGCCGACGCCGCCTGGTCCGCCGCCCCCGGGCCGGACGCCATCACCCTGGTCGACGTGCAGACCTCACTGCCCGCCGTCGGTGCCCAACTTGAACGGCGCACCCTCGGCCCCGATGGGACCGCATCACCGACCTCCAGATGGAGTTCATGGCCGCCCTCGCCCTACACGGTGGACGTGCACCAATCTCCGTCGTCGCCGCGACACTAGGTCGAGCACAAGGCGAACTGTCATGGCTGCGCGAAGAGCTGATCCAAGAAGGCGACATCTACGCGCCCCGCCGCGGCAAGATCGCGATGGCCGTCCCCCTGTTCGCCGGCTACGTCATCACCAGATATGAGCAAGCAAGCAAAGACACCACCACACCACTGCTGACCCTGGACCAGATGCGCCACAACGCCGGCCAGTCCCCAACGGGCAACCAAGAACGTCAGCGCGGCCCCGCTGAGCTACAGGGCAGCCGAGAGCAGGCGCGGCCTTCGACCCCGCCCCCGGACTCAGTCAGCCGGGATCACCCCATGAAGGCAGCCAGGCCGGCAACGGTGCACGCCCTGGCACCCGCACCCGACGGGTGCGGGTGCCAGCCGCGACGGGTCAGGGGCCACGGCCTGAACGGTTCAAGGACTTGGCGCGGGCCGACACCGCAGGCCTCGTCAATGAACGCCACGAATCCGTCATGAAGGACTCCCGCGCCCTCGGCATCGACCAGGCGAATCTCGACAAGGCCCCCGACCTGCACCGCAAGCCGGGCAGCTCCGACTGCCCCCAGACCGTCGACCTGAAGCCTCGTCCTGCCCGGTGGCCGAGACCTGCAAGTCGACGATGAACTCCACGGCCGGGGGGTCTCAGAAGCGGGTGACACCCCAGACTCCGATCCGGTCAGCGGCGAGGGCCGCCGATCACTACCCTCCTGAGCGAAGTCAGGCGCGCCCAAGCCATGTCGTCGAGAGCGCGCGGCGGTCCGCGCAACTCCGACCACTACGGCGAGGCTTCTTCGTCTACGTCCCAGCCTTCGATGACCCCAGGCGGCAACCAGCCCCAGCCATTGGCTCGCTCGTTGAGCAGCGGTTCCAACCGTGGCTTCACGGCGGCGTCTGCGATGAAGGTGATTCGCACGCGTACCCCGTCCAGGAACTCGATCGCGGCCAGGTCCCCCGCGATCGGAGCAGTGGCACCCGTCAGCGCCACGACATGGCGAATACCTGTCGCGACGACCTGCAAGTAGTTCAGGCGAAGGTCCGAGTGGCTCGACGCCGTTCTCCCCATCCCAACGTGCGTGATGTTGGTCGTAGCGACCCCGCTCGTCACCACTTGATCTGGCGCCGCATCCAACCGCGCCTCGATCGCGATATCGACACGAGGCTCGTCGTTCTCTCCAGCGGGATTCATTGGGAGGAACTGAGCGACATCCTTGGGAAGCGCGATGTACGCGGTACCGCGTTCGCCTCGGAAAGTCTTGGTGTCGAGGTTGCTCAGACGCTTGATCACTCCAACGGCGCCGTGGGGAAGCGTATGGAGTGTCCCAGCGGGCACTGTGGCGGTCTGCCTGACGCTGGGGGGCGGCACGTTGGCCACAACCGGCCGGGAGCGCCGCGGAAGCCGCAACAGAGGTCCGAGCCTTGGGAATCGAGCCTTGCGTGCGCTCTTGGCGGCGCCTGTGCTTGGAGGGGCAACTCGGCGCGGACTATCCAGGACCCCGTCCGCGATCAACTCGGCGATCTCGGCGCGGTCGATCGCAAGTGAGTTGGGGCGACTCCCGTCTCTCCATGCTTCGATGGCATCATGAATCTTCCCGAACGGTGCCGACGAATCCTCAGTACTTGCGAGAGCAATCGCAGCTTCAATGTTGCTTGCGAGCCCAGGACCGGTGAGGTTCACGGATCCGACCAGCGCCACAGAACTGCCGTCGGCATACCCGATGAGGAACGTCTTCGGATGCATCAAGACATCGTCGGCGGCCCCAAAGTGAGGCTCCTATTGCCCGCGGTCGCCGCGCGATCGAACAGGTCCAGAACGTACGTCAGGTCGTCGCTCCTGACACCACCTTCGTTGCCTCCGACTACGAGATGGAAGTCACCACCCCGATCGAGGACCTCCATGAAGACCGCCTCAAGGGGGAAGATCCCATCACCCGAGAAGTAGCCTGTCTGACACGCGAAGGACGTGGCTTCGGGCAGGTTCGTCTCCAGCCACCGGTAGAGCGAGTGCTCTGGATCGCGGCCACCGGTATCGAGGTAGCGCATGGGAGGAGTCCCCTCAGTCGTTACTTCTGCGCAGCACTAGGGCGTCCTCTGCGTTGACGGCATTCGCCGCGTGAAGTCCCGAAAGCGGCCAAGTCTCCAGGCTGATCTGATCCGTCACGTCGAAGCCCACGGTGGATGCAATCATCCCGAGCAGGGTCGGAGTATCGATTGAGATCTCCGACCCCTTCGGACCTGTTCGGTTCCGACCGACGACGAGCACTGCGGCCTCGCCGGGGCGCAGTTGCGTGTGCCATGAGACGAAGCAGGCGCGCATCTCCGTGAAGTACCGATACAGGAGCGGCGGAACAGCGTTTCGGCGAAAACCCGCTCCGCTCAAGACGTTGGCGGCAGCAATCCCTTCCAGCAGGCGAAGAACCCGGGGTGGCAGACCCGCACTGTTGGAGGTCAGCTCCCGCCACCATCGAGCACTCTCGGCAGTATTCCACTCCCTGCTACCCGTCAGCGACTCTTCCAACGACCGTAGTTGCTTGGGTGTGGAGAGACCAAGCGCCAGCAGAGACAGCCGGTCCGTGTCGATGTAGGGGAGGGCTGTGGCATAGGGAGGGACCTCACTATGAGCCGCCTTCCACCGCCGAGGTTCTGGAAGAGGTCGCCGTCATGAGCACTGCCCACTGTGACACGGGCCCGAGCGGCACCCAGCGGTTCGAGTTCACCGAGGCCGATCATGAACCGATCGATTCGCTCAAGATACAGATCCCGGAGCGGCGGCGCGACGAACGCATCCTTCCGACGACGCACGCGCAGATCCTGGGGGTCTTGAAGCGAGGCGCCTCGCAAGATACTTGAGATCGCCAGCAGGCTCAGTCGTTCGTGGAGTGGTCGACTCGACCCACGGTGTAGAGCCAGGGCGGCGGTCAATCCGCCGAAGGCGTTTGTTGTAAACCACTGACTCAGGTACACCTGAGAGGAGGTGTGAAGCCACGGAACAACCGCCAATTCCTCCGTGTCCTGGCCGCGCTTCAAGGCATCGCCGACCTGCACGGAGAACGCTGCCAGCCTTTTCATGAGGGCCTGGTGATCACCAAAAGTCAGCGCCTCTGTCTTGACGTCAGCTATGAATGCAGCGATCGGCGACCGATCTCTGCCAGAAGCTGCGAGCCCGAGTCGCTGCGCTTCAAGTACCGCGGTCCCTGACCCAGCGAAGGGGTCGACCAAGGCCTGTGCGCTTGCATCCACGATATTGATCAATGCTCGTGCCAGCTGTGGATTGAACTTGCCCTTGTATTCATGGAAGCCATGAACGCCGAATCGCGTGGCTTGGCGTCGGGATCCGCCGCGAGACTTCAGATGCTCCAACTCGATGTGGCGTTGAGCGGCCGGGATGACCTCCCCGTCCACCATGACATCTGCGAAGTAGGTGGCACGGGTTGCGATGTGAAGCGGATTCGAGTGGACGAAGGAATAGCCTCCGGCAACTTCCCTTACTTGGGCAGCGCCGAGGGCCTTGAGCTCCATCTTCGCCAGAGTCCGCTCGTACTCGAAGTGCCGGTAGTCGGCCAAGCGCGCGGTAGCGTTCACTGGTCACGCTCAAGAAGCAGCATGTGTTCGAAGTCTCGGCCTCTGCCATGAGATCCATTGAATGAACTTCTCCTGCGGACGATCGTGCGAGTCGTCGCCGCTCGCGGCGTGAACCCAGCGCCAGCCGCGGCGTCGAAGAGGAGCGATCGGTTGTCTACAACTCGGCCGCCGATCATGGAGTCTCCGACCACGATGGCCACGGGGCTTCCCGGCCGCAATACTCTAGACATCTGCGAAGACCTCGCCCATCTGACGGCGAAGTCGTCTTCATGCAACCCGTTCTTCTTCGAGTAGTGGGGGCGTGCGCCGAGTTCATCTGTGCGAACAGCGATCGGGTCTTGCCTGAGCCAGTACATGCGGTACTTGTGATAGAGCCAGTACTCATACGCGTTCGGGTAGGGCGGACTAAAGATCGCGGCATCATGGCTGTCGTCGCCCAGCATCTCTAGATTCCGCGCATCCGACTCAAACACGCATGCTTCGGCACGGAGTTTCCAGGAGCGCGATCGCAGGTAGTCGCAGGTGCGCCGAAGCGATGCTTCGAGGACGGCCAAGCCAGACTGGAAGTCACCCTGCTTGGCCACGGCCGCGTATCGCGTGTCTGAGTCCTGACGACTCAGCCGAACCACTGCGGCGGAGATGCTGAGAGCGATCCGGTCATGCCACGGATCCTCAGCAGCGACGCTTCGGAGGTAGTCGACAGCTCCCGCAAGGAGTCGCTGCGACCAGGCGTCGAACCAGCGATCGACCTCGGGATGTCCGGCCACGCGAGCAGCAACTCTGGCATCCGTCACCGCAGGCACGCTCGACGGCCCAGCATGTGTTGGTCTGCGAACCTTTCGTCCTGAGCTTCCCACTTCGTAACACGACCCGTGAGACGAGGCAGCGATCCGGATTCAGATCCACGCCCGATGATGGGATACCGCGGCCGCGCTTGCCTCCAGAGTCGTGCCGAGCCGCAGAACGGATCGAGCACGGCAACCTGCGGTCTAAGCATGCTGACCGCCTGCCGAGGTAGGTCGATCAGATACCGGGCGGGGTAGGGGTGCAACCGGTCTGGCGAAGCTGCTCTCGAGAACGTCCAGTCTGCAGCGGCGAACGCACGAACCGTGGCGAGGGGGAGTGCGCCGGTGAGCGAGTGCCACGACTCATGCGTGGAGGACGTCAGTGCCAGGGGCGCTTCAGTCATTGTTCCCCTCCATGGGTGCGAATCTACGGGTCGAGCGGGCTTGGGGAGGTACCGGCACGCCGGCCACCCAGACTGCCTGGAAGGCGACAGTAGCCAGGGTCACTGACCCGCGCCCCAGCCCCAGACCGTACACGGCCCGGGGGACTATGGCGTCCCGGTAGCGGCCCTCTCCGCCTCTGAAACGTACTGTTCCCTTGTTCGATCGCTGGGCATCCAGGACCGCGGGTGGTGCTTCGTTCGGTCACATCCCCTACTCGGAGCCCCTCGAATGCGGTAGCCAGCCGCTCCAACGGCGCGGCGTCGACTCCCAACTCGTGGTGGCTGCCGCGTAGGTTCTGGACGAACGCGTGCCCTCGGATCATGACGCTCGCCGCCCGGTCCGTCGTCGGCCCACTCATGGGCCGCAGCCGAGCCTTCAGCCGCCCGTGGTCGAACTCGACGCGGGTGTTCTCGTACTGGCCCGAGTTGTAGACATGCATCGAGGCCGGCAGTGGCAGTCCCGCCGGCGTTTGAGGGCGTCCAGTTCTCGCTGGGGCGATCCTGCCGACCACGGGCCATCGGGTATTGGGGAAACGCCCAGCCCTGAGCGATGACTACGTGCGCGAGTCCTTCCCATTCCGTGTCGTGGCGTGACCGGGATGGCCCCGGCTGGGCCCCAGGAAGCCGTGGTTCTTCCGTTGCAGACGCGACCCGTCATACTCCGCTGTCGTTCCGCTGCCTGGGAGGGACCGCTTGGCGGGGCGGCGGCGATGGTTCCTTGTCGGCGGGCTGCTAGCCCCGGGCGGGTGGCTGCGGGTGTTGGGGGTGGTTGTTGTGCTGGGGGAGGACCATCCACGAGGTGCCGGGGTGGTCGAGGAAGCCATGGGTCCGGTACAGCTCGCGCAGGCTCGCCGTGGCGGGGTGGAGCCACAGGGGTCGGGGCGTGCCGGCGATGGCGGTGCGTGCGACGGGGCCGCCGAGACCGCGGCCGCGGGGGAACGCGGCCCAGGAGTGGAGCTCGTGGCGGGCGCGTCGGGGGTTCCATTGGGTGACGCAGACTGCCGTGGCGTGGCCGTGGTAGGCGCGCCACATCGTGGTGTGTCGGCGGTGGATCAGGTCGGGCACGATGAAGGCGACGGTGTGGGCGCCGACGATGAGGACGGCGGCCGCGATCGCGGCGAGGGCCCAGGGCAGGTCGGCGATCACGGCCAGGGCGGACACCCCGGCCAGGAAGGTCACGAGCACGGCGGCGAGGGGGGCACGTCGGGCCCACCATTGCGACGGCGGTGGGGTCAGGTTGGTCAGGGCTGTTGCCAGGGCGCACCGGGTCCGCTCGGCCATGGTGGGTGGGTCGGAGCGCACGGCCGGGTCCGGCGACGGTGGCGCTGTCATCGCTGTCTCCCTCCGGCTGTGTGCGAGGTGGTTCGGCTCCTATCGTGCCCGGTGCGTGGCCGGCACACGCCCCGGGGCTCGGCCTGGGCTCTGCCCTCTGGACGGCCGCTGAACCGGTCACCACGCCCGGGGAGCCCACGTCGCGGGCGGGTGACGCTGGAGGTGAGCCCCCCGGGTGGGCTTCCTGCTTTCGGGGTGGACAGGTCCTGGCGAAGGGGTGACCTCATGCAGCGTTCACGTCGCGGTAACCCGTACCCGTTCACGTGGGAGATCCCGGTGGCAGTGACGGTCGCGGTGCTCTTCGTCCTGGCCGTGGGTGTGCAGCTGGGCCGTTCGGTCGCGAACACCTTCGCCGGGAACGGGTGGGTCTTCGTTGACCGTCCGCGGCTGTTCTCCAGCCTCGCCGGGATCGTCACCGGGCACGCCGACGCGGGGCTGGCCGGTGTGGTCCACCCGGCCACGCAGGGGGTGCTGTGGGCCTGTCTGGTCGTGGTCGAGCTTATCGTCGTGGTCGGGTGTGTCGTCGCGGCCAAGGCGGGTCTGGACCGGTGGGGTCCGACCCGAGTGCGGGGGATGGCCACAAGGGGCGAGGCTGAAGCGCTGTTGGGGCGGACCCGGCTGCGCAGACACGCGAAGGTCATCCGCCCCGACCTGTACGGGCCGAGCAAGGGGGGTCTGCGGTGAGGCGGCTGCGTCCGAGCGAGGTCGGTTGGAGGCTCGGGGAGGCGAAGGAGCCACACGGGGGGCAGCTGTGGGTGCCGTGGGACCGCACCGCTGGGGTGATCGGCCCTCAAGGGTCGGGCAAGACGCTTGACCTGCTCGTCCCGGCGCTTCTGGGCGCGCCCGGGGCGGCGTTGACGACGTTGACGAAGGTCGACGACCTGCTGCTGTCGTTCACGTCCCGGTCCAGCAGGGACCGCCCGTGCGTGGTGTTGGACCCGTTCGGTTTGGTGCCGGGGCTGTCGGAGGTGGTGTGGGACCCGATCCGCGGGTGTGTCGACCCGCTCGTGGCGGAGCGGCGGGCGAAGGCGTTCACCGCCGGCACCGTCAAGGGCGCGGTCGCCGGCGGGCACGGCGATGACGCGGCCCGCTTCTACGCGGCGGAGGCCGCCAAGGTGATCCAGGCCTACTTCCACGCTGCCGCGTTGACCGGCCGCACCCTCGAGCACGTCTTGGGCTGGGTGGCCAGGCCCCGTGCCGCGTCGGACCCGACGGAGATCCTGCGGGAGCACCCGCATGCCGCGTCGTTCTGGGACGGCCTGCTCCATGGGGCGTTGCATGGTGACGACCGGACCGCGGGGAACACGATCACCACCGTCCAGCAGGCCATGTCGCTGTTCTTCCAGGACGACATCCGCCGCCGCTGCGTGCCCGGCCCCGGCCGGCCTGCGACGGACATCGCGGAGGTGATCGGGCGGGGTGGGACGATCTACCTGCTCGGACGGGAGGACCCGTACGCGTCGGCGTCGCCGCTGATGACCGCGTTCGCTGAACACGTCCTGGACACGGCGCTGGCCGCCGCGAACGCCTCACCGTGGGGCCGGTTGTGCCCGCCGTTTCACGTGTTCCTGGACGAGCTACCCTCGACCGCACCGTTGCCGACGCTGCGGACCCGGATGGCCAACGAGCGGGCGCTCGGGGTCTCGTTCATGTGGGCCGCCCAGGCCTGGCCGCAGCTGTCGGCGGTCTTCGGGGAGCAGGAGGCCCGCACCCTGGTCGGGCTGACCAACACCCTGGTCGTGTTCGGCGGGTCCAAGGACGTCGCGTTCAACCAGGAGATCTCCGACCTGCTCGGCCAGGTCAGGGTCTCCCGGATCGGCTGGCAGACCGGGCAGATGGGCGGCCGGCAGGTCTCAGCCGAGGACATCCCGATCCTCACCGGCGCCGAGGTGCGCCAGCTCACGGAACGCCGGGCCCTGGTCTTGGCCGAGAACGGGGCACCGATCATCGCCGAGCTCCACCGCTGCATCGACGGCGCACCCGGTAGGCAGCTGCTCGCCGACCAGGCCCGGTTGCGCGACGCGGTAGCCGTCGACCGGCGCCGCGTCGTCACTCCCGAGGCCCGAGCCACGGCAGCCCTCGTCGAGGCCCGCCGCCGGGGCCTGGCCGGCGACCATGAGGACCGTGCCTGGTGACCAGCGACCCGCACCCCACACCGATCCTCGACCGCGACCCGTGGTGGCGGCCTTCCCGCCGGCCGGTCGGCGGGTCGAGCACGCCTACCGTGAGCTGGACAAGGCCCTGAACGGGTCCGACGAGGAGAAGAAGGCCTTGGGGAGTCCGAGGGTGCTGCCGCGCCCCTGGGACCCCCCGACCTGCGTCGACCCCGACCTGCGGGCCGGCGTGTGGGACTGGCTCGACCAGGTCGTGATCTGGCTCAACCACGAGTACGTCTGGGACGCCTCAGCGCAGATCCCGGCGTGTTGGCCCCAACACCCGCACCTGGTCCACGAGATCGCCGTCCTGGCCGACCTGCGCCGCCGCGCCGGACACGCCCTGACAGGCGACGCCCTCGAGGAGTGGCACCGATACGCCCTCCCCGCGTTCACTGAGCGGATGCGGCACCGCATCACGTCCCACTGCGAAGACAAGGACCACCAACCCTGGCCTGCGCAGGGACGCCACACCCGGCATGTGGGTGTGGACGCCATCCGTTCCCGAGAGCGGGTCTTTCACGCCGACGTCGCAACCCTGCAACACGCTCCGGAGCCGCCGCCGTCACCGCCCGGTCCCCGGCTTCACCTTGTCGAAGGCCTGACGGTCGACACCGGCACCGGCGAAGTCCTCGACGTTGATCCTCAGTGATCTTGAACCGCGGAAGGGTCCGATACCTGTGCCGGCGTGTATGACGGACCGGGGACAGCGCCAGGGCCTCGGCAAAGTCGTTCAAGAGGTGGCCAGGAGCGTGATCGGGCGCCGGCTGTCGGCAGCGTGATGTCGTAGTCCTGCAGCGATGCGGGTCCAGCCGGCCAGGCGCAGGAGGCTGATGGCGGTGTTGCGCAGGATGGCCATGACGTGTGGTCCGTTGCCGACGCGGAGTTGGTGTCGGTCTTCGTCGAAGGTGACGTCGCGGACCCAGTGCAGCGCGTTCTCGATGCCCCAGTGTCCTTGGATCCAGGAGGCCACTAGCTGCGGCGTTGCGTGCTTGGTCGGGACCGAGCAGATCGCGTAGACGACCTCGACGTGCTTGCGGCCCTTGATGATTCGAGTCCGCCGGACCTGCAGGACTTGGGCCGCGCCGGGCCAGTCAACCCAGGCCGGGACGACGACGGCCTTGACGGTTCGGGTCACCCGGCGGCCGTGGCCCTTGTCCCGGTAGGTATGCCCGGGCACCTGCGACCAGGGCAGGTCTTTCAGCTTCGCGCGCAGCGTGGGCTGGTTGCCCTTGACGGTGAGCACGTAGCCGGCGCCGTGCTCGACGAGCCAGCTCGCAGTGTCCCGTTGGCAGTGCAGGGCGTCCGCGGTGATCACGGCCCCAGCCAGATCGATGGCCCCAAGGAGGTCCTTGATCGCAGGGATCTCACTGCCCTTGTCGGGCACGGCCCGCTGCGCTACAACGATGCCGGCGTCGTGATCCAACGCCGCGAGCAGGTGCGGCATCGCGCCATCGCGGGTGGCGCCGCGCAGGCTCTTGCCGTCCACCGCGATCACACGGCGACCCTCGACGGTGCGCACGCGGGTTGCCATCCACACTCCGATAAGGCGGTCCAGGTCGTCGGCATTGACCGCCGCCAGCGTCCGTCGGATCGTGGACTCCGAGGGCAACCCCACCCCTGGACCGATTCCCAACCGGGACAACGCCTCCCGGTCCGCGTCGAGCACCCACTCACCCATCGACAGCAGCGACCGGGACCCGGACAACACGGCCGCTGCCGCCAGGGCCAGCACCACCGCCAAGTCGTGGCGGACCCCGCGACGGGCGCGTGGGTCAGGAACCGTGGCGAACACCTCGATCAGGGGGATACGAGCAGAACCGATCGTGGGGGAAGATGACATAACGGCGTGGGGCTCCGTGGCAGCGACAGGTGTGTGAGAACTCCCATCGTCACCACCAGCCCCACGCCCCTCACCAGCAACACGCCGACCGCCACCCCACGTTGGCGCAGGTCACAGCCCTACAACCCGACTTTGCCGAGGCCCTGGGGACAGCGCGAGTTCGACGACGCGGCGCGGGCAACCGGTTGAAAGGGAAGATCGACGCCGATCACGGAGCTCAGCTTGGTCGGACTTCGGGCAGCCGACAGGGCTGGAGTCGCGAGATCGGGGAGAAGGTGCGGGTCGTCCTGGATCTAGCGGCGGGGGCAGATCCCGGTCTGGACGGACCCGAACCAGTACCCGGTGGCCTCCGAGTGAACCCGCCGATCACCGCACATTTCCCGCCACTTTCGGGGCGCCTGTAACCCCGATTCCACGGCGTGCTCTTCCGCGCCCGGACGACCGTCAGGGCCCAGAACGCGATCCGTGACAAGGCCGCTCGGCCTCCGCATAGGTAAGGAGTCACTGGGGGAGGGCGACGATGGCCGCTGATCGGGAGGAGCCATGAGCCGCGAAGCGCTGCGAGTGAGGTGTCTCCGGTTCGCCCCAGGTAGATGGACTCCCCTAGTTGTCGGTAGCGGCCCTGACGCCTTCGAGCCACTTCTGTGTGACCTCATGTGACTTTGCTACGTACAGCACCAACTCGGCCCGCAGTGGCGATCCTTTGAGAACCGCCCGGCAGACCGGAACCCGACCACGGACCGCTACATACTGCACAAGGTCGGCGATCTTCTCAGACATGACCTTTGAAAGGGCTCCAACACGGTGCCCATCGAGTCTGACCTCGACGCAGCGATAGGGCTGGGCCCGGTTCCTCTGCTCGTCGATCAGGTGGAGTGTGACAGCCAGGTGCCGTTCGCGATCGCAGACGTACCTGGTGAGGATGTCCAGGTGGTCTTCCTCGCCCGTTACCTGGATGGCTGCACCTGAGGGGAGGACCTGATGGGGTTCCTCGGGGGGTTCGTTGAACGACTGGACGCCTTCATGAGGGGGGAGGATCACGGTGACGCTTCCTGGCCCCCCGCCACTGCCGGGGGCCACCCATACTCGTGCGTCCACGGCGAGGTACTCGCCGCGCCCGGCGAGATCCTGCAGAGCGGGCGAGTAGAGGGCAGCGGTGTCGCGAGGTAGGTACCCAACCTGCTCTTTCTGCACGAACACCGCCACAGCATTCGGGTCATACTGGTTGTCCGGTTCGGCGATGAGGGCAGCTGGGAGACCAGTGAGCTCCGTGCCATTCTCCCCAAGCCGTGCCCGGTTCTTCTTCAGCAGCCGCTGGAAGGCGCTTGTGTAGCGGCTCTCGCCGACGACGTTCTGCCAGATCGTCGGCTTCGCCCAAGGCTGCACCGCGATCCCTGACTGTTGCCACCCGGCTCCCTGAGGGCTGTGATCGCGCGGCGCCTGGCGCTCTGGCGCCGCATCTGCACCGTGTTGGAGAGGGAAGAGGCGAGTCGCTTCCGCTCGGTCAAACGCAACCTGGCCTGATTCGACCGGGCGCGCCAGGTTGTGGCTCACAACAGTGACAAGCCATTGGTGAAGCGAGGCGAACAGGTCGTTGTCCTTGTGGCGGAACATGATCGAGTCGGGGTGCGAGGCCGCTGTCGAGCGGCCGAGGTCGGCCGCTTGAAGGCCCCCAAGCCCTAGCGTCAACCAACCGTTGGTCAGTCGTGTCGCAGGCTTCAGCTTCACGTCTGAAACGGCCTCTAGGGGAACGCGGTGCGACTGGCGAGTGGTCAATCCGCCTGCGCGGGCCGCCACACCGTGTTGAGTGAGAACCCACGTCCGACGGGCGATACTTATGGTCCCGTTGTATCCGACATAGTCCATGACGTCATCGTCCTACCCTGCCGCCGAGGTGGCGACTTCTGCGGTGCTCGCGGAGGAACCGTCAAGACCCCTGGATCGGGATGTCACGCGGCGTCAGCTTCGCCCGTCTGTGTCAGCGGCTACCACCTCTGAGGCTGGGACACGCTACGGAGGGGTGTCCAGGTTGCGTCACAGACCCCACCCGACCCGGCGGCCGCGGCGCAGACCGCGAGGGTGAGGGTCAGCCGGGCAGTCATGAAGGTCAGTGAACCGGACACCGCTGACAGGTGGCGGCGGCCGGTCGCCGGGTCAGCGTCGGGGTCCGGGCTGGGGCAGGGTCGCTGGGGCCGGGTGTGCGGGTTCGCGCCGGGCCGGTGGGGTGGGCGCCGCGCCCGGCCCAGGGGGCGTGGAGGCCAAGGCGGCGGCGGTGCGGGCGCGGACCTGGGACAGGTCGGCGGTCTGTTCGCCGGCGACGCCGCGGGCGTCCCTGGTCCCAGCGGCGCACTGCCGCGGCGAGCTCGCGGCGGACCGCGTCCAGGGGTATGCCGGTGGTGTGCGCGATCTGTTCGGCGTCGTCGTCCCACCTGTCGGGGTGGCCGGCGGCGACCACGACGACGCCGTGGCGGACCGCCCTCATTCCGGTGAGGTGGTCCAGGCGTTCGGTCAGCAGGGACTGTGACAGGGGGGTGGGGGTGTCCAGGACCTGGCGCACGGCTTCGGGGCCGTGCAGGGCGAGCAGGTCGGCGGGGTCGCTTTCCTGGGCGTAGGGCCACGGTGTGCGGGTCGAGCCCGTGTTGGGTCAGGAGCCAGTAGTCGCGCTGGGCGCCGATCTGCCCGGCGGGGTCGGCGTCGGTGGCCACGAGCGGGACCTGGCGGTGCTGGTGTGCCAGGGTGGCAAGCTGGCTGGCTTGTTCTTCGGTCAGGGCGGTGCCGAGCGGGGCGAGGCCGACGTACCGGCCGGCCCCGGCGAGGGTGACGACGAGGGCGTCGAGGGGTCCTTCGACCAGGACCGGGGTGGTGCCGGCGGCCAGGAGGTCAGCTCGGACGGCGTAGAGCTGGGCGCCTTTGTGGAACAGGGCCGTGTCGGCGGTGTTGAGGTACTTCGGTCCCGCGCCTGCGTCCGCGTCGCGCAGGTGGGGGTGGCGGCGGGCGACGAAGCCGAGCGGCTCGGCCGGCCCGGACTCGGTCGGGGCGGTGATGGGCAGGATGAGCCGGTCGCGGAACCGGTCGATGATCCGCCCGGCGGCGGTGGTGGTGGCCAGCCCGGACTCGACCAGCTCGAGGTCGGTGGCGCCGTGGCGGCGCAGGTGGGTGACCAGGGTGGTCCACCCTGCGGGGGCGTACCCGGGGTTCAGGTGGGGGTCGCCGGTCAGGTCGACGCCGACCCGTTCGGTCAGGTAGCGCTGCGCCCAGGTGCCGGGGAATCTGCTCGTGTAGTAGTCCAGGGCGAGGCGGTTGAGCTGGCGGATCCGGGCCGGGCTGACCGCGGCGGTGTCGGCCTCGTGGGCGCGGTCGAGCTGGGCGTCGACCTGCCGGTCGGTGGGGGGCAGGACCTGCGCGAACTCGCGGGCGCGGGCGGCCCAGAACAGCGTCTCGTCCACGTGGTCGTGGTGGTGGGTCGCGAAGGTCGGCTCGTCGAGGTCGCCGGGGGGACCTGGCGCGTGGTCGGGATCCTCAAAGCCGTCGGGTTCGGCGCCGTTGAGGGGGTGCAGCGTGGCCCATTCCTGGTCGGTGGGCGCCCATGGGGGGTGGTCGAGGTCCTCCCAGAAGGGACTGCCGCCGTCGTGAGCGTTGGCCGGTTCGTCGGGGGTGGGCCAGGTGTCGCGTTCGTTGTCGGTGGGGGGCGGGTCGGTCAGGACGGAGATCCGCCAGACCAGGGCTTGGCACGGGTCGACGTCGTCGCCCTCGGCGGGTAGGTCGGCGAGGAGGCGCTGCAGGTTGGCGCCGCGGGCGAGGGCATGGTCGATGACGGCGACGAGGGTGGGCCACCAGGGGGACTGGCGGACCGCGGCGGCGTGGTCGGGGCCGATGAGGTCGGCCAGTCGGGGTGTCCAGGCGGTGTTCAGGTGGTGGCCGTTCTCGACGTGCGCGGCGACGGCGGGGGCCAGGCGCCCGGCGATGCGCCACCACAGTGCGGCGCCGTTGTGGTCATCGGGAAGGGGCCCGTCGGCCAGGGCCTGGCGGACCATGGTTGGGGCGTCCAGTCCGGCGCGGCTGATCGCGGCGAGCCGTTGGGCCAGCAGCGGGGTGAACGGGTCGCGCCGTGGGTGGACCAAGACGCGGTCGAAGACGTGGCCCCATTCGGCTAGGGCGGGGGTGTGGTTGCCGGCCAGGCGGGTGTTGAGCCCGCTCTGCCACCGGTTCGCGGCGGCGCCGAGCTGGGGGCCCGGTGGGGCGCCGGTCGGTGGGGGCACGGCGGTGGCAGCGCGCCAGATCGCGACGTCGACGAGCAGGTCGGTGGCGGGGCGGGCTTGTCCTTGCCGGGCCCAGCCGGGCAGGCCGGCGGCCTGGGCTGCCTGGTCGGCGACCTGGTCGCGCAGGTCACGGACCCGGGCGGCCCTGGCGGCCAGGTAGGGACCCCACGCCGGGTCGTCGGCCAGGGTGTCGGGGATGGCGGGCAGCCAGGGCAGCGGCCCGGTCCCGGCGCCGGACAGGCCGGTGTCGTCGAGGCGCCAGTGGATCACGGCGGCGACGTCGGCGGCGGTGTCGACCGAGCGGAGGGTGGCCGCGGTGTGGAGCTGGTGGACCGGGTCCAGGCCGCGGGCGGAGCGCAGGATCAAGTGGGCGCGCAGGGTGGGCCACGCCTGGGCGTGGGTCAGGTCGGGGACGATCGTGTCTGCGGCGGCGTCGAGGCGGGCGACCTGCGCGGCGCCGAGGAGGTGTTCGGCGCCGGCGTGCAGGGAGTCGACATACCGGGCGACGGCGTCGCCGAGCAGGAAGGTGGGGTCGGCGGCGTCTCGGCCGATGGTGGTCGCTGAGCGGGAGGAGTCGTCCCGGGCCAGGAGCGACTCCAGCAGGTCGGTGGCAGTCGGTGGGTGCGTGTGGTCCGGGCGGACCACGTTGTGCTCGTCGCCGTCGCCGACGACCTGCAGGTACAGGTGGTTGCCCAGGCGGCCGCGGGTGGCGGCGGTGTAGGCGAGCTGGCGGGACTCGGCGCCGGTGAGCAGGGTGTGGCTGGTGTCGGCGGTGACGCCTTGGGCGGTGTGGATGGTGGCGGCGTAGCCGAGCTCGACGGACGCGCCGACGTAGGCGGCGGGCAGGTCCACGACGCGGCCGCTGACCAGGTGGCGCACGGCCAGGGCGCCGCTGCGGCGAAGGGCGGTGACCTGCCAGCGGTCGCCGTTCTTGACCCAGTCGGTGGCCGCGACCCGCAGGGCCCGGTCGTTGCGGCGGGTGATGACGGTGTCGCCGACGCCGGCGTGGTTCCCGTCGGCCAGGGCCACGGCGTGCAGGTCAGGGGCCGCGGTGGTGTCGAGGCGGTGTTGGCGGGCCTGCTGGTTCAGCTGGGCGACCAGGTCGCGGGTGGGGGCGAGCATGACCGCGTCGAGGCCGGCGTCCCGGTCGCGGCGCCAGGCGGTGAACACGTCGTCGGTGATCGTGGCGAGGTCGCCGACGTGGACCCGGTCGCGGTCCAGGTAGAACCCCAACGCTTCGGGCAGCCCCTCGCGTAGCGCCAGGGACGCGGCGCCTTCGGCGGGGTCGGTGAAACGCATCAGCTCGCTCAGGTGCAGGGCGCCGTGGGTGGCTGCGATGTCGCGCAGGACCCCGCCGGCCCCGACGGCGGCGAGCTGCTGGTCGTCGCCGATGAGACGGACCGACCCGCCCGCGGCCAGGACGTGGCTGGTGACCGTGTCCAGGGTCATCGTGTCGGCCATCCCGGCCTCGTCGATGACGACCAGCGTGGCCGGCCCGATCCGGTGCGCCCAGTCGGGCAGCCCCCACGGGTGGGGTGGGTCAGGTGCCAGGACAGCTTGGCCATCGTGTCGGTCGCGGCGCCGATGCTGTCGCCGAGGACGGCGGCGGCGGCCGCGGACGGGGCCAGGCCCAGGACCTCACCGCCGGCGCTGGTCCAGGCCTGGGCCAGGGCTGCCATGGCGGTGGTCTTGCCGGTCCCGGCGGGGGCGATCGCCAGCTGCACCCGGGCCCCGGAGGTGGCCATCGCCTGGACCAGGGCGCACTGTCCGGCGTTGAGGGGCACCCCCGCGGCGGCGGACGCGGCGATGGTGTCCTCGACGATGTCGGCCGGTACCCGGGCCCCGTCGAGACGTCCGGCGGCGGCCACGACCCGCGCTTCGGCAGCGAGCAAGGCGGGCGAGGTGTAGCGCGAGCTGGAGGCGATGCTGTAGACGCTGGACCCGTCGTCGCGGCGCAGCATGTCGGGGACCTCGACGTCGTCGCCGGGGCCGGTCAGCAGCACCGAGTGCAGGGTCAGGACCTCATCGACCAGCAGGGCGACGACCCGGTCGATGTCGTCGGTGGCCAGGTCCCGGTCGCGGACCTGGCGCAGCGCCTCGGCCTGCACGTGCCAGCGCTGCCAGTGCGAGCGGCGGGCCTGGACCGTGTCCGCGATCCTCGTCGCGGTGGCATGCACCCACGCGGCGTCAACCCGTCCCAGGCTCGGGGTGTGCGGGGCCAGGACGGAGGCGATCATCGCCGCGACAGCGCGGTCCCCGCCCAGGACGGTGCGGGCTTGGCGTGCCCAGGTGGCGCGCTGGTCGGCCAGGGCGCGCGGCTCGTGTTTGGCGTCGCGGGTCTCCAGCGTGGCCTGCTGGGCCAGGTGGATCGACTCGACCGGCGACGGGGGCCGCCCGTGGGTGGCCTGGAACTGTTGGGCCAGGACGGCCCGGCGGGCCTGGATGCTCTCGCGCCGCGAGGACCACACCCGGTTCAGGGCCGGGTCGACCCCGACGATCTCGCGGACCGGGCGGGTGCGTGGGTCCTCGGTCGGGCGTGCCTGGAACCGGACCCCCAACGCCGTACCCAGGTAGTGCTCGAGGCGGGTGTTGTACGTCTCGGACGCGGCGACGTTGGCCTTGAAGATCAGCCTGCCGTCGATGGCCAGCCAGCGGCCGTCGCGGCGGGTCTGGACCTTGTTCGCGACCGCGAGGTGGGTGTGCAGGTCAGGGTCCCCGGCGCGGGAGTCGCGGTGGGTGAACGCCGCCGCGACCAGGCCACGGGTTTGGACCTGGCGGACCCCGTTGCTGCCCTCACGGGTGAAGAGGGCGTTGTCCTCCAGGTAGGTCAAGGCGTCCGCCACAGCCATCTGGTGGCACCGCTCGATCGCTGCCGCAACGTGCGGTGGAGCCACCGCCCACAAGGTGCTGACGCTCTTGACCGGGGAGAACGTCAGGTCATACCCGGCGACCGCGTTGGTCCTCGGACGGCTGTGCCGGGCGATCGTCGCGGCGACC
>JADJTO010000017.1 GCA_016711105.1 Micropruina sp.
GAGTGCCATCTTCGGCTACGGCCGCCTGCAGCCACTCTTCGAAATCCCCGCAGCCGAGAACATCGAGATCCATGGCTGCGACTCGGTCGTAGTCCAGTACGGCGACGGACGGCGCGAACTGCGCCCCTGCCGACAGCGATGAGGAGCTGGTCGAGGCGATCCGTTTCCTCGGTGAGTCGGTACGCCTGGCCCGTCCCCTTCGACGATGCCCACCCAACGATGACCCTGGCACTGGGCGACCGGTTCAGAACTGCACGCCATTGGGTTCGGGCTCAGCTATCGGCCATCGATCACCATTCGGCAACACACGCTGACCGAGATCACGCTGCAGGAACTCGCCGCCACAGGCATGATGCCCGAGCCAGTGGCCCGCCTCCTGCACGCCGCCGTGCTGGCCCGCAAGTCGATGGTGATCGCCGGCGACCAGGGTGCCGGCAAGACCACCCTGCTGAGGGCGCTGATCGCCGCCATCCCCGAGAACGAACGATTCGGCACTCTGGAGACCGACTACGAACTCCTCACCCACCTTCAACCCGGACGCCGCAACATGCTGGCCCTTCAGGCCCGCGTCGGGATGGGTGAGATCCAAGACGGTCGTCGGCTCGGCGAGTACTCGGTTGCCGACCTGATCCCCGAGGCCCTGCGGCAGAACCTCTCCCGGCTGGTCGTGGGAGAGGTGCGTGGCGCCGAAGCCGGAGCGATGTTCGAAGCGATGCAGGCCGGTGCAGGCACGTTGAGCACGACCCACTCGCACTCGGCCGCCTCAACAATGGACCGCCTCGCCTCCAGGGTTGCCCAAGGCGGGGTTCTGACGGTGGACGAGGCCTATCGCCAGGTGGCGCACAACATTCACCTGCTGATTCACGTCCAGCTGAACGATGACACCTGGCGGGGTGGCCGGCGCAGCCGCCGGATCGGCGAGATCAGGCAACTGACCGGCGGAATGGAAGCTGGGCGTCCGATCACACATCTCGTCTACCAGGCACCAACCGAGGTCAGTCCCGAACTGTTTCACGCCGACCCAGAATTCATGACCGAGTTGGCCGCGTTCGAGGGCGGGTGGGATCAGTCATGACACCGATCGTGGTTCTCCTGGGCTCGCTGACCGTGGCCGGCCTGTGTCTCCTGATCCTCGGGCTGACACCCCGCATAGCTCCACTATCCACAGGTTCCTCCACAAGCCTGTGGACGAAGCGTCGGCCGCACCTAGTGGCCCTCGTCCGGCGCTGGGGTTTGCGGGTGGCGCTCGCAGTTGCCGGAGGAATTGTCATCGCGGTTGTCACCAGTTGGCCGATCATGATTGTCCTGATTCCCGCGGCGGGCTTAGGCCTACCACTGCTTCTGGGCCAGTCAGCCAATAGTGAAGTGGAACTCCTGCAATCTCTGGATCGTTGGATCAGAGGGTTGACCGCGACGCTCCCGACGGGCAAGTCGATCACTGACGCCATTCGCCTGTCGGTCAAACAGGCACCAGCGCAACTGACACCGCACATCGAGCTGCTGATCGCTCGCCTCGACGACCGCTGGACGGCCAAGCAGGCGCTGTTCGCGATGGCCGATGATCTCTCCAGCGCGGACGCCGACGCGGTGCTCGCCTCCCTCGGCCTTGCTGCGCAGCGAGGCGGCACCGGAGCGAGCGCCACCCTCTCCGCCCTTGCCGACTCCATCCAAGACCGGTTGCGCGCCCTGCGCGATATCGAGGCCGAGCGAGCCAAACCTCGAATCGTCGTCCGCCAGGTGACCATCATCACGGCCACCGTGCTGGGCGCGGCACTGATCTTCGGGCGATCCTTCTTCGAGCCGTACAGCAGCCCGCTCGGGCAAATCCTGCTTGGGCTCCTGCTATCGCTGTACGTCGGGTCGCTGGTCATGCTGCGCCGGATGACCATGCCCCGGCCCCGGCAACGAATCCTGCGGAGTGCCTCATGAACGGGTTGACCATGGCCACCCTGTCCGGAGCCCTCCTCCTGGGGGGTCTCTGGGCACTTCTGGGGAGCGGACGAGTCGTGCATCCACGACTGGCGGATTCCCTCAATCGGCTCGACGGCCGCCGCGCCCCAGCGGCGGTGGTCCCCAGCGGAGCGTTGGAGAAGCTCGGCGCTCGGGTTCAGGGAGGCGGACGAATCCCGTTGGGGGATGACACCCGGCGGCAACTTCAGCTCCGCGGCCTCACCGCTGAACGATTCCTGGCCCACAAGGTGGTCGGTGCCATCGTCGGGCTGGCCGTCCCGTCACTGGTCAGCACGGGCCTGCTCTTGGTCTTGGACATCGGACTGACCCTCCCTCTCGTGGCCGCCGTGGCGTGCGGCGTGATCGGCTTCTTTCTGCCCGACTTGGCCCTGCGGCGCACCGCGGCGACCACCGCGTCCGACGCTGCGGAGTCCTTGTTGACCTTCGTCGATCTGGTGACCCTCGAAAGGTTGGCCAATCAATCGGCCACTCAAGCGCTCCATGCCGCGGCCGCCGTCTCGGACTCCACGGTCTTTGTCGCGATTCGGGATGCCTTGCAGCGGGCCCGCCTGGAGCAGCGCCCGCCCTACGCTGAACTGAAGCGACTCGGCGCCGACCTTGACTTGCAAGCGCTGTGCGACATCGCCGACGTGATGAAGCTCGATGAATCCGGTGCGGCCCTCTCCGGAGCCCTTCGGGCACGGGTGAAGGAACTGCGTGACGGCCATCTGACCGCGGAGAGGATTGCCGCCAGTGCCATTTCCGAGCGGATGACGTTCTTCATGGTCATCCCCAGCATGGTCTTCGGACTGATCTTCCTCGTACCACCCCTATTGCGGCTCATCGCCTGACACCCCAAGGAGAAATCATGACCTCAACACTGTTCGCCCTCATCGGCTTCGTCCTCTCTCCGCCCAAGCGCGACGAACGAGGGCTGTCCCAATCGACCGAGAACGCGATTCTGCTTGCTGGCGCGGTGACGATCGCGATCATCGTGATCAGCGCGGTGACCCTCTACGTGACGTCAAAGTTGCCGACCCCATGAGTGAGCGGGGCACGGCTGAGTCGACCCAGTGGGCGCTGCTGTTCCCGGCACTCCTCATGCTCACGCTGGGCCTGATCCAGACTGGCATCTGGCTTCACGGACGCTCGGTGGTCGCTAACGCGGCCGCCACCGTCGCCGAACTCGCTGCCGAGGCTGGGCACGACCGCGAGGGAGCCATTGCCGCTGGCGAGAGAGTCGCCCGGGCGGGTGGAGCGAGTGACATCACCATCAGGGTGGTGCGCGATGCCGACACCGTGACGGTCACCGCGGTGGCCGAGATCCCCGTCTTCTTCGACGTCGGTCAAGGCAGGATCAGCGAGCGGGCGATCCGTCCGGCAGAGCGGGTGAGCCGACCGTGAAGGCCCGCTCCGAACGCGGCGCCGCTGCCGTCGAGTTCGCCCTGATGATCCCCGCTCTGGTGCTGCTGTTCGCCGTCGTGGTGGGTGGGGCGCGGGTGTGGTTCGCCCGGACGACGCTCGACAACATCAGCGGCTCTGCCGCCCGAGCGGCCTCGCTCGCCCGCAGCGCGAGTGAGGCCGTCCATGACGCGAACCGGGTAGCCCGGATGCAGGCCACGACCGAGGGGTTGCGGTGCGAACCGCTCGACCTGGACGTCGACGTCTCCGGCTTCCGGGTACCGGTGGGCACCCCGGCCGCGGTGACCGCCAGAGTGCGCTGCACCGTTGAGTTGTCGGATCTCATCATCCCGGGCTGGCCCGGCGGGCTCCGACTGGAGTCCGAGTCCAGATCCGTTCTGGACCGCTACCGAGGGAGAGGTTGATGCGGATCGTTCGGGCGATCTCAGCGGCGACAGTCCTGATGCTGCTGACCTTTGGAACCCCCTTTTTGCTCCTAGCTTGGGGTCTGCCGGCCGTCGACTGGCTGCGTTGGGACGTCCCCGACGACGGCCGGGCGTTCAGCTTGGCGCTCACCCTGGCGGCGTGGATCGCCTGGCTGACGGTCGCGGCGTCTGTGCTCGCCGAGATCGTCAACCTCCTGGCCCGCCGCCAGCTCGTCACCCTGCCGATGATCGGTGGGCTGCAAGTGATCATCGGGGGTCTGCTGCTCGTCGCCTTGTCGCTGACGATCGCCACATCGGTCGCCGGAGCAGCACCAGGACCGCGCCAGACCGACTCCACCGCGCCTCTGGATGAGAGGGACTCGCGGAGTAGCGAGGCTGCCAATGGCTACCGCGTGCTGGCCGGGGATGACCTCTGGTCGATCGCCGAGCAGCTCCTGGGCGAAGGGTCTCGCTGGAGCGAGATCGCCGCCGCCAACCCGAGCCTTGCCAGTTCGCCCACGACGGACCTGCAGCCGGGAACCGTGCTCCGCCTACCGAGCCTGCCCCAGGCCCCGGACGCGACCGTCCCCAAGGTCAAGAAGGTCACGATCACCGCTGGCGACTCGCTGAGCCGCCTGGCAAAGGAGCACCTGGGTTCAGTCAACAAGTGGCCCGCCATTCACCAAGCGAACAAGGACTTGATCGAGGATCCCGACCTGATTCTGGTTGGCTGGAAGGTGGTGATTCCCGAAGTCACCAGTGCCGGGGAGCCGAGCGATCAGGAGGGTCACGGCCAACCAAGCGCACTACGCCGCCACCGGTGGTGGCCCCTGCGACCCCCGAGGCGGCGGGCCAGACCAAGACCGACTCGCCCGAGCCCCATGACGCGCCCGGCCCCGCGATCAGTTCCGCAACGGTGACTGCGGCTCCCGAGGGACCCAGCATCTCGACCCAGGCCTTGGCGCCGGAGACCGACGACCCGTCCCTACCGCTCACAGGTGGCATCGGTGCGTTGGCTGCCGCCATGGTGTTGGGCGGTTTGGAGCTGCGCCGCGCGGGGCAGCTCAGAGCCCGTCCGCTGGGTCGACGGATCGCCCATCCGGCCCCGGAGACTCAGCGCTACGAGGTGGCCCTGGGTCGCCGGGAGCGCCCCGATCAGGTGTTGCTGCTCGAGCGCGCCTTGCGACAGATCGGTCGCCACTGCCACACCACCGGCACCCCGCTGCCAGGTCTGGATCGGGTGCTGGTCACCGAAGACCACCTGGAGTTCCGGTGGTCTGGGCTGGCGAGCCCGCCGCCCGCACCGTTCCACGGCTCCAGCCGATCCTGGCTGATCTCGCAGGACGAGGCCGGATCCCTACCGACCGACCCTCATCCGGTTGCCTACCCGGCGCTGGTCACCCTTGGGGTCAGCGATCACGGGGAGTGGGTGATGATCGACCTCGAGCAGGCCGAGCTGGTGGGTCTGCGCGGAGACCCGGAGGCACGGCTGAGTAGCCTTTCGGCGATGCTGGTCGAACTCGGTTCAGCTCCCTGGTCGGACGAGTTGTCCCTCACCGTGGTCGGGGGTGAACCGGCGTTCGCCGAGAGCGCCCCCTCGGGCCTCGTCCGAGTCTGCGCCAGTGTCGAGGAGGGCGTCCGACGCGTTGAACAACTAGCTCGGAGACGAACCGCCGCCTACCGCACCGAGGGTGCGCAAACAGCCCACAGCAGAGTCGACCCCGACCGGGCCGAGTCGGTCGCGGCTCAGATCTTCTTGTTCTGCGACGCCATCGACGCCGATCAGCACCTGCGGCTGGCCGCAGCGCTCGAGGGCAAAGGCATCGCCATGGCCGCCGTGGTCGGCACCGAGGATCCGTCGCTGGCGCACTGGGCGATCCGCAACCCCGACGCGCCCATGCTCAGCTCCAGGACGGGTGCCGTTGAGGTGCGGGCAGCAACCATCCCCCGCCACACCCGGGAGGCCATCGTCGCCCTGGTCGACTCTCTGGACGAGACCAGTCACACCTCGGCGCCCTGGTGGCGCGATGCGGACGAACTCCCCAACGTTCGCACCCTGATGCCCCGACGAGCCCTGGAGGACACCCAGCCCGTGCAGATCATCGACTTGGCCGAGCGGGTGGCACCGCACCCGCAGCTGCTCCTGATCGGTCCGATTGAACTAGCGGGCACCGCTGGCGAGCCGCCGGCCCGGGCGCGTCGCCAATGCGAGGAGTACTGCGGCTGGCTGCTGGAGAATCCCGGACGCACCGCCACCGCGATGAGCCGCGAGCTGATGGTAGCCGACGGCACCCGCCGCTCGAACATGAGCCGGCTCCGCAGCTGGCTGGGCAACGCTCCGGACGGCAGCACGTACCTTCCCGAGGCGTATTCGGGCCGGATTTCGCTCCACCCGGGGATCAGCTCCGACTGGCAGCAACTGCAGATCCTCACCGGCCCCGGCATCAATCACCTGAGCACGGCCTCGCTGGCGGCCGTCCTCGACTCCGTCCGGGGCGCGCCGCTGGCCGACGCCGCACCCGGGCAATGGCATTGGGCTGAAGAACTCCGCACAGACATGGTGTCCCTGATCCGCGATGCCGGCGTCCTGCTGGCCGAGCAAGCCCGCTCGAACGGTGATCTGGACTTGGCCCGCTGGGCCGCGACCCGGGCCCTGATCGTTGCCCCCCGACGATGAATACCTGATCCGGGAGCGGGTGCTCACCGAACACCGAGCCGGCAACATCGGCGAGGTCGAACGCCTCGTCCTCCGGATCACCCGACAGGCCCGCGTGGAAGGATTCGACCTTCAGCCCGAGACCGTCCGAGTCTGCCAGGAGCTGATGGAGGGGCGCGTCCGGGCCCGCGCCCTGTAATCCCGCAGGGTCAGCCGCGGCCGACCGAGCCAGCGTCAGTGAGCAACGGCACGATCTCCGAGAGGTCTCGCACCACGTCATCCGGCACAGCTGTCGAGGGGGTCAGGTGATCTCCGGCGTACATCGGGTGCTCCAGCAGGATCGTCCGCATCCCCACCGCGGCCGCTCCCTCAATGTCCTCGTGCAGCCGATCACCAACGAACACTGCCTCCTCGGCCGACACCCCCAGCTCCGCCAGAACAGCGTGGAAGGCGTCCGGGTGCGGCTTAGTCACCCCGATCTCGCAGCTGTAGACCTCGGCGTCGATCAGGTCGGCCACGCCGTCGCGCTCGAACAGGCCGCGGTGATAGTCCCTGGGCCAGGTGGTGTTGGACAGCACGCCGATCCGTAGGCCCGCCGACGACAACGCGTCCAACACCGGCCACACCCCCGGATGGGTCAGCGTGTGCGGCTCCCAGAAGTCCCAATACGCCGCCAAACCCGCCTCGGCGGCGGCCGAAGATGGCTCCACGCCGCAGGAAGCAAGGATCTCCGCCAGCGTGCGGGATCGGTGCTCCTCCCGGGCTGCCTGCCACGCCGCTTGATCGGCTGCCAACAGACCCGCGGTCAGGTCATTCAACGCGCAGGCCATGGTCCCGTACCCGCGCGCGAAAGCCACCCAGGCGGCACGGCCGTCCACCTCATGCCAAGGAGTGAGCGTGCCACCCCAGTCGAAAATGACCGCCTTCACAACCATGCCCTCACCCTAGGCGAGGACCGCCTTCACAACCCCGAGAGACGCAAACCACAGCTAACCCACAGCGAGGCCAACAACAGTGAATCCATGACCACCTTGCACGACCGGCCCCGCACCGCCCCGGTTGCCCAGCCGGATCCCCGACCCTCGATCGCCCAGCGCTACGCCGCCCAGGCCCGCGCCCGCAACTGGCGCGCCGACGGCCTGGAGTTCGTCGGCTGGGTCAGCATGGCCGTCTCGGTCGCGCTGTTCCTGGCCGATGGCGGAGCCGCGCAGTTCGGCACCATCAGTGACGCCTTCTCCTCGGTCGGCATCCTGGCCGGGCTGACCAGCACGAACGCACTCTTGCTGATGCTGCTGCTGGCCGCCCGGATCCCGGTGATCGACGCCACGCTGGGCCAGCCCAGGGCGACCAGTTTGCACGCGAAACTGGGCCAGTGGGTGGTGATCGGTCTGGTGATCCACACCATGTTCTTGATCGCCGGCTACGCCATGTCGGCCTCGGCCACCTGGCTCGCCCAGTTCCTCTACTTCTGGGGCGCCACCGCCGACTTCGGTTGGGCCGTGCTGGGCATGGTGTTGTTCCTGGTCATCTCCTTCACCTCGGTCGCGGCTGCCCGCAAGAAGCTTCCCTACGAGGTCTGGCACGCGATTCACCTGGCCAGCTACGTCGCTGTCGGGGCGTCCATCCCGCACATGTTCTCGATGAGCGGCCTGTTCGCCACCAACGCGGCGGCCCGCTGGTACTGGATCGTCCTGCTAGCCCTGACCGGCCTCGCCCTGCTCGTTTTCCGGCTCGGGATCCCGCTGCTCTCCACCCTGGACAGCCGCCTCACCGTCAGCCGGGTAACCCAGGTCACCCCTGACGTGATCAACATCGAGGTCACCGGACGCCGGGTCGCCGACCTGGGCGCCCGCGCCGGACAGTACTTCCACTGGCGCTTCCTGGCCCCCGGGCTGTGGTGGCACCAGCACCCGTTCTCGATCTCGGCCGCCCCGACCGCCAACACGCTGCGGATCACCGTCCGAAACCTCGGCAAGGGCACCGCGGCGCTGATGAACGTCCGCCCCGGCACCCTGGTCGCCATCGAAGGCCCGTACGGAACCTTCTCCGATGCCGCCCGGACCACGCCCGAGGTGGTCATGATCGGCGCCGGGGTCGGCATCGCCCCGATTCGGGCGTTGCTCGAAGAGACCGCGATCATCCCCGGACGAGCGGCGGTCGTCCTGCGGGCCTCCCGCCCCGAAGAGCTGTACTTACTGCACGAGATCACCGAGTTGTGCCGTCGACGGGGCGCCGCGCTGATCACCCTGGTCGGGCCCCGGGCCCGGATCGACCTCCAAGGAACCACCCGCTGGGTCCCGCAGCACCAGGCGAACCTCAGCCTGACCCAGATCGCCCCCTATCTCGCCGAAGCGGACGTCTTCGTCTGCGGTCCGGACGGCTTCACCGACGCGGTGATCGCTGATCTGAAGGGCCACGGCGTACCCGATTCCCGCATCCATGAAGAAAGGTTCGTCTGGTGAGTACTCGATCCAAGACCGCCGTCCTGCTCGCCTCCGCCGGAGTCCTGGCCGCCGGCTGGCAGATCGGCACCGCCCAGGGGCAGACCACCGCCCTCTCCACCGACACCGCCACCACAACGACGGAGACCACGACCGCAACCCCCACAGCAACCCCAACAACAACGACTCCCACGACCACCGCCCCGACCACAACGGCCACCGCCGAAACCACGCCGACCACCTCGGCCAGCGCCTCAACCTCCGGCGGCGCGACTGGCACTTTCACCGGCGCCACCGCGTCCAACCGCTTCGGCACGGTCACGGTCACCGTCACCCTGAAGGCCGGCAGCATCACCGACGTGTCGGCCAAGGCCACGATCTATGAGCAGAAGTCGGCCCGCTACGTGAACATGGCCCTGCCGACGCTGAAGAGCGAGGTGATCGCCGCCGACAGTGCGGACGTGAGCAACGTCAGCGGCGCCACCTACACCACCAGCTCCTACCTGACCTCGTTGCAGTCGGCGTTGGACAAGGCCGGACGATGAACCACCACTTCGTCAGCATGGGCACCGTGGTCAGCCTCAGCGGAGACCTCCCCGAGCGGGCGACGTCGGCGGTGGAGAACGCCTTCGCCGACCTGGACGAGCGCTTCAGCCTCTACCGACCAGAGTCTGAAGCCTCGGCCATCGCACGAGGGGACCTCCCGCTGACCCGGGCCAGCCAGGAGATGCGCGGGGCCTACGAGCTGGCGCAATCCTGGCGGGTCGCCACCGAGGGCGCCTTCACCCCGCAGCGACCGGACGGGGTCCTCGACCTCTCCGGCGTGGTCAAGGCCATGGCGATCGAGCGGGCCGGCACCGTGCTGGACGAGTTCGGCGCCACCCACTGGAGCGTCAATGCCGGCGGCGACGTGCTCACCCGCAGCGCCGGCGACGCGGCTCCCTGGGTGATCGGCATCGTCGATCCGTCCGATCGGGACGCCCTGCTCACCCAGTGCCGGCTCGGCCCCGACGCCCGGGCCGTCGCCACCTCGGGCATCGCCGAGCGCGGCGAACACATTTGGCGGATCGGCGCCGATGACACCTTCGCCCAGGTTTCCGTGGTGGCCCCCGACATCATCACCGCGGACGTCCTGGCCACAGCGATCCTCGCCGGGGGCCGGCACTGCCTGGAGTTGGCCTGCCGCACGTGGTCGATCGAGGTGATCGCCGTCACCCGTTCAGGCTCGATCTTCGCCACCGACGCGTTCCGAACGACTCGTCCGGCCACCCGCTGAACCAGGGCGGTCAACCGCGCCACTCAGCTGTGGAAGGATTGGGCTAACGCCTCAAAGGAGAGTTCTGATGGCCGACATCGCCTACGCCGACTTGTTGCCGATCGGGGAGGACACCACTCCCTACCGCCTTCTCACCACCGAGGGGGTGAGCAGCGTCGAAGGCCCGGACGGTCGCCAGTTCCTCACCGTGGCACCCCGAGCCCTTGAGCTTCTGGCGGAGACCGCGATGCATGACATTGCGCACTATTTGCGCCCCGCGCACCTGCAGCAACTGCGCAACATCCTGGACGATCCCGAGGCGAGCCCGAACGACAAGTTCGTCGCGCTCGACCTGATGAAGAACGCCAACATCGCCGCCGGCGGGGTGCTGCCGATGTGCCAGGACACCGGCACTGCCATCGTGATGGGCAAGCGTGGTCAACAGGTGCTCAGCCAGGGCCCGGACGAGTTGCCGCTCTCCCAGGGCATCGCCGACGCCTACACCCGGCTGAATCTGCGGTATTCGATGAACGCCCCCCTGACCACCTGGGAGGAGAAGAACACCGGCAACAACCTGCCCGCCCAGATCGAGCTCTACGCCGACACCGCCCCCGGGCACGAGACCACTTACAAGTTCCTCTTCATGGCCAAGGGTGGCGGCTCGGCCAACAAGAGCTACCTCTACCAAGAGACCAAGGCGATCCTGAACCCGGACTCGATGATGCGGTTCCTGGACGAGAAACTGCGCTCGCTCGGCACCGCGGCCTGCCCGCCCTACCACCTAGCGATCGTGATCGGCGGCACCTCTGCCGAGTTCGCCCTGAAGACGGCCAAGTACGCCTCGACGAAGTACCTCGACACGCTGCCGACCCAGGGCTCGATGAGCGCTCACGGCTTCCGCGACGTCGAGCTCGAAGCGCGCGTCCTGGAACTCACCCAGCAGTTCGGCATCGGCGCCCAGTTCGGCGGCAAGTACTTCTGCCATGACGTTCGGGTGGTTCGGCTACCCCGCCACGGCGCCTCGCTGCCCGTCGCGATCTCGGTCTCCTGCTCCGCCGACCGACAGTGCCTGGCCAAGATCACGCCCGAAGGCGTCTTCATCGAGCAGCTCGAAACCGAGCCGGCCCGGTTCCTGCCCGAGGTGCTCCCGGCCGAGTTGGACGCCGAAACCGAGGGCATCACGGGCACCGGCAAGGGCGCGGTGGTCAAGATCGACCTCACCCAGCCGATGGACGTGATCCGAGCCGAGCTGACCAAGTACCCGGTGAAGACCCGGCTGTCGCTGCACGGCACCCTGGTCGTGGCCCGAGACATCGCGCACGCCAAGATCAAGGAACGCCTCGATCGCGGTGAGGAGATGCCGCAGTATCTGCGGGATCACCCGGTCTACTACGCCGGCCCGGCGAAGACGCCGGTCGGGATGGCCTCGGGATCCTTCGGTCCCACCACCGCCGGTCGGATGGACTCCTACGTCGATCAGTTCCAGGCCGCCGGCGGCTCGATGGTGATGCTGGCCAAGGGCAACCGTTCGCAGGCAGTGACCGATGCCTGCAACGCCCACGGCGGTTTCTACCTCGGCTCCATCGGTGGCCCGGCCGCCCGCTTGGCCCAGGACTGCATCAAGAGCGTCGAGGTGCTGGAGTACGCCGAGCTGGGCATGGAGGCCATCTGGAAGATCGAGGTCGAGGACTTCCCGGCCTTCATCGTGGTCGACGACAAGGGCAACGACTTCTTCGCCGCCGTCTCCCGACCGACCGTGATTCCGCTGACTCCGCGGGTCTGACCTGGCGACGATGGCCCGGCGCCATCGTCGCTCCTGCCCTCCGGAACCCCCTGACCTTCCGCGGTCTGGCCCGCCGTCAGCCTTGCCGCGCCTCCAGCGGGGCGTAATCGCGCGCCGTCTCGCCGATGTAGATCTGGCGCGGACGCCCGATCCGGTTGTCCGGGTCGGCCAACTGCTCCCGCCAATGCGCGATCCAGCCGGGCAGCCGTCCGATCGCGAACAGCACGGTGAACATGTTCACCGGGAAGCCCATCGCCTGGTAGATCAGCCCGGTGTAGAAGTCGACGTTCGGGTAGAGCTTGCGCTCGATGAAGTAGGAGTCGTTCAACGCGACCTCCTCCAACTGGAGCGCGATCTGCAGCAGCTCATCGCTACCCGAGGCCCTACGCAGGATCGCGTCCGCGTGCTGCTTGACGATCAGCGCTCGCGGGTCGTAGTTCTTGTAGATCCGGTGCCCGAAGCCCATCAACTTGGCGCCGGCCTGCTTGTCCTTGACCTTCGCCACGTAGGAGCTGACCGACTCCCCGGTGGCCCGGATCTGCTCCAACATCTCCACCACGGCCTGGTTCGCCCCGCCGTGCAGGGGGCCGGACAGCGCGTTGATCGCCGCGGCCACCGAGACGTACAGGTTGGCTCCCGACGATCCGACCAGGCGGACGGTCGAGGTCGAGCAGTTCTGCTCATGGTCGGCGTGCAGGATCAGCAACACGTCCAAGGCCCGGGTGACGGCATCGTCGAACTGGTACGGCGCGGTCGGCAGGCCGAAGGACATCCGCAGGAAGTTCTCGATGTAGCCATGCGAATCGTCGGGGTACAGCGTCGGTTGGCCGATCGAGTTCTTGTAGCCGTAGGCGGCCAGCGTGGGCATCTTGGCCATCAGTTGATAAGTCGATAAATCGTCCGACAGCAGCGTCCGTTTGGTCTCGGTGGCGAACGTGGAGAGCGCGTTCACGCCCGCCGCCAGCACCGGCATCGGGTGCGACCGGCGCGGGAACCAGCGCATCATGTCGCGCAGCCGCTCATCGAGCAGGCGATGCTCGGCGATTTTGGCCCGGAAGTCGGTCAACTGGGTGGCCGTGGGCAACTCCCCGTGCAGCACCAGGTAGCTGGTCTCCAGGAAGGTCGAGTGTTTGGCCAGTTGCTCGATCGGGTAGCCGCGGTAGCGCAGGATCCCCGCGTCCCCGTCGATGTAGGTGATCGCCGATTTACAGGCGGCGGTATTACCGAAGCCGGGATCGAGCGTGACGTCCCCGGTCGTCGCCAGCAGTTTGCCGATGTGATAGCCGTTACTGCCCTCGCTGGCACGGACGAGTGGCAGGTCCAGTCGGGTCTCGCCGGTGGCGAAGGTCGCAGACTTTGTCATAGGAGCCTCCAGTGGAAGACCGTGATCAGGGGGCACGTACGGTCTCGGGGGACGTGTTGTGGGCCACCCTAGCGTGGCCCGCGTTGTCCAAGGTGTCGGGTCGGTTACGGCGGACGTCCATCGAAAACGGAGCATCATTTTCACCTTGGTAGTTGACTGTTCAACCTGAGTGCCGTAGAGTTGCACTTAGTTGATCATTCAAGCTAGGAGCTACACCATGACCGCCCAGTCCGTACCCACCACCGCCCCCAAGACGCTGGCCGACGTTGCCGGCACCTACGTCATTGATCCTTCACACTCCCACGTCGGCTTCGTCGCCCGTCACGCCATGGTGACCAAGGTCCGCGGCAGCTTCAACACTGTCGAGGGCACCGCGACCGTCGACGGCGCCAACCCGGCCGCCTCCTCCCTCTCGGTGACGATCGACGTCTCCAGCGTCGACACCCGCGACAAGGGTCGCGACGGCCACCTCCAGGGCGCCGACTTCTTCGACGTCGAGAACTACCCGACCATCACCTTCAGCGCCACCGACTTCGCCGTCGCGGGCGACGTGGTCACCGTCACCGGCAACCTGACCATCAAGGACCACACCCGTCCGGTGAGCATTCCCCTGGAGTTCCAGGGTGCGGCCATCGACCCCTTCGGCAACTCCCGGATCGGTTTCGAGGGTTCCGTCGTGGTCAACCGCAAGGACTGGGGCCTGACCTGGAACGCCGCTCTGGAGACCGGTGGCCTCCTGGTCAGCGAAAAGGTCAGCCTGGAGTTCGAGATCTCGGCCATCAAGCAGGCCTGACCTCAACCCGAAAGCTCCCCGTCGGACACGATCCGGCGGGGAGCTTCGCTGTCTGTCCGGGCGCTATTCGGCCTCAGCCCGGGCTTCGGTCAAGGCGTCCGCCAGGGCGTCGACCGCCTTGTCGAGCTCGCCCTCGGTGATCACCAGTGGGGGCGCCAGCCGGATGGTTTTGGTGTGGGTGTCCTTGGCGATCACGCCACGCGCGAGCAGTCGGTAACACACCGACCGGGCGCTGCCCAGATAGGGATCGATGTCGACCCCGGCCCACAAGCCGGCGCCGCGAACCTCGTACACCCCGTGACCGATCAGGGCCTGCAGCCGCCGGTGCAGGTGGGCGCCCAGCGTCCGGGAACGCTCCTGCATCTCGCCGGTCTTCAACAACTCCACGACCGCCAGACCGACCGCGGCCGCCAACGGATTGCCTCCGAAGGTCGAGCCGTGCTGCCCGGGGTGCAACAACCCCAGGACGTCGGCGTTCCCGACCACCGCGGAGACGGGGATGATCCCGCCGCCCAGGGCCTTGCCGAGCAGGTAGAGATCGGGCACGACGCCCACCTGATCGCAGGCGAACGTCGTTCCGGTGCGGCCCAGGCCCGATTGGATCTCGTCGGCGATCATCAAGATGTTCGCCTCGCGGGTGAAGCGGCGGACGGCGGGCAGGAAGTCAGCCGGCGGCACGACCACGCCGGCCTCCCCCTGGATCGGCTCGAGAAGCACGGCGACGGTGTTCGCGTCCGCAGCCTCGATGATCGCCTCGATGCTGCCGTAGGGGACGACCCGGAACCCTGGCGTGAACGGCCCGAAGTGGTGCCGTGCGGTCTCGTCGTTGCTGAACGAGATCACGGTGGTCGTCCGGCCGTGGAAGTTGTTGGCCATCACGATGATGTTGGCGTGATCTTCGGGGACGCCCTTGACCTCATACCCCCACTTGCGGGCGAGCTTGATGCCGGACTCGACCGCCTCGACGCCGGTGTTCATCGGCAGCACCATGTCTTTGCCGCACAGCTCGGCCAAACCCTGGATGAACGGACCGTAGGGGGCGGAGAAGACGGCCCGGGAGGTGATCGTGACCTTCTGCAACTGCTCCTGGGCGGCCCGCACCAAGGCCGGGTGCCCGTGGCCGAAGTTGACCGCCGAGTAGGCGGAGAGGAAGTCGAGGTAGCGATGTCCGTCCAGATCGGTCAGCCAGGCGCCCTCACCCGACTCGATCACCAGCGGTAGCGGCAGATAGTTGTGCGCGCCGAACTCCTCCACCTGGGCGATGGCCGCCTGCTGCCGCGGGGTGAGCCCCTTGCGATCTGTCATCTCGCCATCCCTTTGCTGAAGAAAATCACCGTCTCCCCGGAGCATTGCCGGAGAATTGCCCGTGTGAACTACGAAGGACGAACAATATCGCACATCGAGCCTTCGGGTCGAGACCTCGCCCTCCGCCCTGGGAGAAGGCCCCCGGAGCTGGCCGAAGAAGCTCGGCCGGCGGGTCTCGGCGCGGTAAGGTCGGCGTATGGAAACGGTGTCTTCGATCGTGGTGGGAAACGATGGTTCGGCTCTGGCTGACGTGGCCCTGCGGCGTGGATTGTGGCTGGCCCAACAGATTGACGCGCCGGTGCGGATTCTGCGCGCCTGGTCGATCAGCAGCGCCCCGCGGCCCAAGACCTGGGAGCTCGGTTACGCCCCGCCGTTGGAAGACTTCGAAGAAGCGGTACGCGAGCGCCTGGTGGCCGACACCGCCGCAGCGCTGGCCGACTACCCTGACGTCCCGGTGACCCTGGAAACCCCGCACGGTAAGGCGGTTCGGGAACTGCTCGAAGCGGCCGCCGAGGGAGCGCGGCTGGTCATCGTCGGCTCCCGCGGGCTGGGTGGCTTCTCCGGGCTGTTGCTCGGCTCGGTCTCCCGCCAGGTGGTGGAACACGCCGTCTGTGACGTGTTGGTGGTGCGCCCCTCCGGCGACCGGGCACCGGCCGCTACCCGAGCCCCGGATTCCCAGCTCGCCTGAGTACCCTGCCGGCCTGGTCCCTGCGGCCTAAGTACCTGCTGGCCGATCCTCGGGAATGTCTGAGGCTCGTGGGAGATTACAGTGAGCAAGCATTCAGTACTGGGGTCAGCCTCAGTTCAGGCCAGGAGTCACCATGTCAGAAGTTACTGCCGTCACCGACGCGACCTTTGAGGAGCTGGTGATCCGCGCCAGCAAGCCCGTCCTGATCGACTACTGGGCTGATTGGTGCGCCCCGTGCCGCCAGTTGTCGCCGATCATCGACGAGCTGGCCAAGCAGTACGGCGACAAGATCACCTTCCTCAAGCTGGACACCAACGACAATCCGCAGACCCCGGTCCGCTACGGCGTGCTCGGCCTGCCCACGATCCAGATCTTCGTCGGCGGCGAGGTGGCCAAGTCGTTCCAGGGCGGCAAGACCAAGGGTTCGTTGGTGAAGGCCTTGGAGGAATACCTCTGAGCTGACCTGAACTGACCTGACCGCGCTGCTGGTGCGGTCAGGTCTCCGTCCGGCCCACCGGCTCGGGCGGCGGCAACGGACGCACCGCGTCCACCCAACGCTCCAACACCGAACGCAGCCCGCCCGGAGTGGGCAGCGTTTGGGCGAGTTCGAGCCGCCAGATCGGTGATTGCCGGGTTGGGCCGAACCCCACTGCTCGCAGCCAGCCCGCGGGCAACCGGGAACAGTCGCCACCGCCGGAAACGGCGATCAGCGAGCTCACCGGTTGGCGGACCAAGCCCGCGGCGACCCGACGGACGAGGTGTCGGCCCAGCCCGTTGCCGGTGAAACCGGGCAGCACCCAGGCCGTACTGATCATCGCTGCCGACGATGTGTGGTGCTGACCGGGTTCGGCGGCCGCCGCCAAGAGCATCAGCCCGACCACCCGGTCACCTTCGTGCGCGACGGCGCCACCGAAGCCCCACGCGTCCTGGGCGGCGTACAGGCCGGGCTGGTCCACCGGCATGGCCCGTCCGCAGTAGGGGCAGCTCAACCCGGCCACGGAAGCCGCCGGGAGCAGCGAGACGCTGGCCACACCCACCCCCTTGCCTCGATTGCGGTTTCATCTTAGGCGCGGGTTGCGGCAAGCTGGGAGGGTGAATCTGCCGGAGTCGATCAACCCCCGTCGCGATACGCGGCTCGACTCTTACGTCGATAGCTACGCGCAACGCACCCACGGTCTGACCGTCTCAGCGGTGCGGGCACTGTTCTCGGTGGCGAACCGCCCCGAGGTGGTGTCGCTGGCCGGTGGCATGCCGAACATCACCGATCTCCCCCGGGCTGCCCTCGGTGCCGCGATGGACAGGTTGATCACCGAGCGCGGCATCCAGGCGATGCAGTACGGCTCGGGCCAGGGTGAACCGTTCATGCGCGAGCACATCGTCGAGGTGATGGCCGAAGAGGGAATCCAGGCCCACCCCGATGACATCGTGATCACCTGCGGCTCGCAGCAAGCCCTCGACCTGGTCACCCGCACCTTCTGCGATCCCGGGGATGTGGTGCTCGCCGAGGCGCCCAGCTACGTCGGCGCGATCGGCACCTTCCGGGCGTATCAGGTGCAGATCGTCCAGATCGCGATGGACGACCAGGGGATCGTCCCGCAGGCTCTGCGGGAGGCGATGATCTCGCTGCGCGCCCTCGGTAAGCGGGTCAAGTTCCTCTACACGATCCCGAACTTCCAGAACCCGACCGGGGTCACCCAGACACTCGAGCGTCGGCGCGAGATCTTGGCGGTGGCGGCTGAGACCGGCCTGTTGGTCGTGGAGGACAACCCCTACGGTCTGCTCACCTTGGAAGAGGCGCCGATCCCGGCGTTGCGCTCGATGGAAGCCGAGCGGGTGATCTACCTCGGCTCGTTCTCCAAGACCTTTGCTCCCGGCTTCCGGGTGGGCTGGGTGCTGGCTCCTCATGGGGTGCGCGAGAAGTTGACCCTGGCCCAGGAGGCCGCGACCCTCTCCCCGCCGGTCTTCAGCCAGTTCGCGATCGCCACCTACTTGGAGCAGTTCGACTGGCGGGCCCAGATCGACGTCTTCCGGGAGATGTATCGCACCCGGCGGGACGCGATGCTGCACGGTCTGGCTGAGCACATGCCGGCCGAGACCACGTGGACGAACCCGCGTGGCGGCTTCTTCGTCTGGGTGACCCTGCCCGAGGGGTTGGATTCCCAGGCGATGCTGCCCCGGGCCGTCACCGCCCGAGTGGCGTATGTGCCGGGAACGGCGTTCTTCGCCGATGGCCTGGGCAGTCGGAACATGCGCCTGTCTTACTGCTTCCCCACGCCGGAACGGATCATCGAGGGAACTCGGCGACTCGGCGAAGTGCTGCACTCCGAGCGCGAACTGAACGAGACCTTCGGCATCGGCACCACGGCAATGCGGTATCTCGACAGTTCCTCCAGTCCCGCACCCGACATCAGTTAGGCACGCACCATGGCTGCAGCAACGAGTTCACCGCCCACGATCGTCGTGCTCGCCGGCGGGCTCTCCCACGAGCGCGACGTCTCCTTGCGCTCCGGACGCCGGGTCAGCCAGGCATTGCGCGATCAGGGCCACCACGTGATCGAGGCCGACGTCACGTCCGGGCTGTTCGATCTACTCGCCGGCTTGAGCGATCCGGTGGTCTTTCCCGTCCTGCACGGAGGCGTCGGCGAGGACGGGGCACTCAAAGAGGTGCTCGCCCTGCTGGGGCTCCCCGTGGTGGGTTCCAGTGCGGCGGCCTCACGGATCGCGTTCGACAAGTCGATCTGTACGCCCCGCCTGGCCGGGATCGTCCGGACGCCCCGGCAGGTGGCGTTGCCGCACGACATGTTCCGGGAACTCGGCGCCCGGCAGTTGGTCCAGGCGGTGACCGACGAACTCGGGCTGCCCCTGATGGTGAAGCCGGCTCGCTCGGGATCGGCCCTGGGCTGCACCAAGGTGGTCACGGCCGAGGCGTTGCCCGCTGCGATGGTGGGGGCCTACGCCTACGGCGACATGGCGGTGATCGAGGAGTTCATCACCGGAGTCGAGGTGGCCGTGACCGTGATCGACACCGGAAGCGGACCCTACGCCCTCCCGGCGGTTGAGATCCGTCCGACCTCGGGGGTCTATGACTACACCGCTCGCTACACCGCGGGCGAGACCAGGTTCATCTGCCCGGCCACGCTGAGCGACGAGGTGGCCGAGCGTTGCGCCACGATGGCGCTGACCGTGCACCGGACGCTGGGCCTGAGCGACCTCTCCCGGACCGACATCATCGTCCGTGACGGCGAGCCGTTCTTCCTGGAGACGAACGTGTCCCCCGGGATGACCGAGACCTCGTTGGTGCCCCTGGCGGTGGAGGCTGCCGGGGCCGACTTCGGGGAACTGTGCGCTGACCTGGTCGCGGCGGCGAGAGCGCGCGGCTGAGTCGCTGCGATGAAGCTCCGGATCAAGCAGGCGTTGATCGTCCTGGTCGGGACCATGCTGGCCGTCGCGATGCTGCTGCTCGGGTTGTGGCAGATGCGAGTCTTCGAAGACCAGGGCAACCAGACGGCGGTCGAACGGGCGAAGCAATCCGCGGGGGCCCTGCTGGATCATGTAGCGACGGACGGCACCGTGGGCGACGTCTACGGCAAGCAGGTGGACGCCTCGGGCCGCTACCTGCCCGAGCAGCAACTCCTGGTCGTTGATCCGGCCGGCAGCGTCCGGGTCTTGAGCGCTTTCCAGTTGGCCGATGGACGGGTCCTGCCGATCGTTCGCGGACGGCTGCCGCTGGCATCGTCCACGCTTCCCGAGCCGCCGGGGGGCGACCTCGTCCAGAGTGGGATCTTCCTCCCCTCCGAGGCCGGCGCTGAGCAGCCTGTCGCCCCGGGAACGTTGGGGACGGTGCGGCTCCCGTTGCTGGCCCAACAGTGGCCGCAGCAACTGCTGCCCGGCTTCGTCACGCTCACCGACGCCCAGGCCGCCGCTCAACAACTCACCCCGGCCCCGGTCGTCCTGCCGGAGGGCGACGGCTCGCTGCGCAACAGCGGTTACGCGGTGCAATGGTGGGTCTTCGCCGCCTTCGCGCTGGGCATGTCGTTCAAGGTTGCGCACAGCGTGGGCCGCGGGGAACGCTCCCCGGCAGCGGTTCGGCCCTGACCGGTAACCTCGGGCTTGTGCTTGAGCCTGATGAGATTCCCGGGGTTGAGAAGTCCCTGCTTCGCTACCGCTTCATGGCCTACCTGGTTGGGGTGCTGCTGGTCGTCCTGATCTGTGTCGGGCTGCCTTTGAAGTACCTGGGCGACAACGAGACGGGGGTGTTGTGGACGGCCATCCCGCACGGCTGGCTGTACATGTTGCTGCTGATCACCGCCTACGACCTGGGACGCCGAGTCCAGTGGTCCTGGACCCGGCTGGCCCTGATCGGACTCGCCGGAACGGTGCCGTTCCTGTCCTTCGTGGCTGAGCGGAGCGCCACCAAGGACGTGCTCGCTAAGATTGCCGCGGTCGAATCGGTTAATAGCTAAATCGCTTTCACGTTACAGCGACTAGTGGATATGTAGATAAAAGTACTAGTCGAGTAGTTGCTTTGTCGCTCAGAACGAGATGAGGCCAAAGCGCCCCACGGCGATGGTGGCCGCCAACAACCCCAGCACCATAGCGGGCACGCTGCTGGCCAAGGTCTCGCGCCGACGGACGTGCAGAGCCACCGCAAACGCCATGGTGATCGCCAGGCCGGTGGCGGCGATCGGCGTGAGCACGGGCAGGATGCCGGTGAGCGCAGGGACGATCAGGCCGATGGCACCCAGTGCCTCCACGGCACCGATCACCTTGAGCTGCGTGGGAGTCACGTCCGCCACCCAGGGCAGCTTGGCTTGAACCGCGCCGTGGTCGGCCGTGATCTTCATCAAGCCGGCGCCCAAGAAGGCAAAGGCCAGCAGGCTGGCAATGATCCATAAGGCGATGTTCATCGTTGCTCCCTCGAGTTGTACGTTCAACGCAGCAAGTTCAGCAGGTTGCTGTTGAATGTTCAAGTCGGTGCTAGGCTGGCCACATGGCGGACGAAACACCTTGGCTGACGACTGAGCAGCGCTCTGATTGGATCGCGCTGGCCGCGCTGCTGATGTCGCTGCCAGCTGTGATCGACACCCAGCTCAAGCGCGATGCGGGGCTCAACTTCTTCGAATACACCATCCTGGCGGGTCTGTCCGAGGTCGCGAACGGATCTATTCGGATGAGCGTCCTGGCCCACTTCGCCTCAGGTTCACTGTCTCGCCTGTCGCACGCCGTGTCGCGCTTGGAGCGTCAGGGATTCGTCACCCGAAGTGCCTGCCAGGCCGACCCGCGGGCAGTCGAAGCGTCGATCACGCCGGCCGGGCTGGCCAAGATCCAGGCGAGTGCCCCCGCACACGTCCGTGAAGTCCGGCGCGCGGTGGTCGACGCCCTCACCGAGGAGGAGTTCGCTCTGCTCGGGGGATTGGCCCGCAAGGTGATGCGCGCGGCGTGCCCGGCAGCGTTGTCAGCAATGGATGCAGACGAACTGATGCGCACGATCAGCCCTGCCTGAGGCTTAGGCGGGGGATCCTCCGTTGAGCAGGGACGCGATCCGCTCCAGGTCGTCCTCGCCGGCAAACTCGATCACTACTCGTCCGCGATTCTTGGCTCCCACCAACACGCTGACCTTGGTTTCCAGCCGCTCACTGAGGTCCTCGACCAGTTGCTCGGCTCGGCGGGGAAGTTCGCGCACGACGCTGCTGCGGGGGGCTCGCTTCGGGCCGGCCTCGCCGATCGCCACCAACTCCTCGACTGCACGGACGGACAAGTTCTCGGCCACCACCCGCTGGGCCATCCGCTCCATGTCGATCGACTCCGGCAGCATCAGGATCGCGCGCGCATGCCCGGCACTGAGCACCCCGGCAGCGACCCGACGCTGGACCGGAGCAGGCAGTTGCAGCAGACGAATCGTGTTGGAGATCTGCGGACGGCTTCGCTTGATCCGCTGGGAGAGCTCTTCCTGAGTGCAGCCGAAGTCGGCCAGCAGCTGCTGATACGCGGCTGCCTCCTCCAAAGGGTTCAATTGCGCCCTATGTAAGTTCTCCAGGAGGGCATCTCGCAAGAGTTCGTGCTCCTCGGTAGGACGGATGATCGCCGGGATCGTTGTCCTGCCCGCCTGGATACTCGCTCGGAGGCGCCTTTCGCCCATCACCAGCTCGTACTGGTCATCGGGTAGCGGGCGAACCACGACCGGCTGCAACAGACCGACCTCGAGGATCGAGTCCACCAACTCGGCCAGTGCTTCGGCGTCGAAGACCTGGCGCGGCTGCTTGGGATTGGGCCGGATCGAGGTGACCTGGAGTTCCTCGAAGCGAGCGCCCGCCGGAGCCAACCCGGCGGAGTCCTCTGACTGATTCAAGTCCGGGTCGGTCCGGTGGATCAGGTCTCCCAGGCCGCGACCCAGTCCGGGGCGTGGACGCGCTGCACTCATGAGGCCTCCTTCTCTGCCGCCGGTACTGCACGGGCGGCAAGTTCTTCGGCCGCGGCCACGTAGGCCTGAGCTCCGGCGGAGGCGAGGTGGTAGCTGATCACCGTCTGGCCGTAACTGGGTGCTTCACTGACCCGAACCGAGCGGGGGATGGTCGCCTGCAGGGTTTCCCGGGGGAAGTGCTTGCGCACCTCGGCAGCGACTTGGGCCGCCAGGCGGGTCCGTCCGTCGAACATGGTCAGGACGACAGTGGAGAGTCGTAGCCGATCATTCATCGACCCCTTGACCATCTCGACGGTGCGGAGCAACTGGGAGACACCCTCCAGCGCGTAGTACTCGCATTGAATCGGAATCAGAATCTCGTCCGCGGCGACCAGGGCGTTCAAGGTGAGCAGGCCCAGCGACGGCGGGCAGTCGATCAGGACGTAGTCCACCGGATGCCTCAGGATCAGCCGCTGGATCGCGCGAAGCAATCGGCTTTCCCGAGCCGGCGTCGTGACGAGCCCGATCTCGGCCCCCGCCAGATCGATTGTGGCTGGCAGCACCCAGAGCCTGGGGGATTCCGGCGACCGCTGGACGTGCTGTTCGATCGTGTCGCCGTCGATCAGCACCTCGTAGGTGCCGCGGACGCCTTCTGCGTGCTCAACCCCGAGCGCCGTCGAGGCATTGCCCTGGGGGTCGAGGTCGATCACCAGGATGTTGAGCCCGCCGTCAGCCAAGGCGGCGGCGAGATTCACCGTGGTCGTCGTCTTGCCCACGCCACCCTTCTGGTTGGCGATGACGATCACCCGTGGCTTCGCCGGACGGGGCAGGCGAGACGTTTCACGTGAAACATCCAGGTCGTCGGGCTTTTCCACGAGCGGTTCGAACTCCGGAACGTCGAAGGCGACGCGTCGGGGGATCGAGGTCATGCTGTCTCCTCTGAGCCGCGGGGTGGCCGGTCCACCGTCTGCCCCGGTACGGCTGGTGAGCCGCTTCCGACGATGCGCAACGGAGTCGCAGCCCTCTGTTGCCATGTTTCACGTGAAACGGACGGGAAGCCGAGACCCGAGCTTGCCTCAGTCTCCTGCGGCCATCCCAAGTCATGACGATCTATCGACATATCTCCCTCACGAAAACTGGCTGGGACAACCGTACCCCGAGCCCACCCTCCGTCCACCCCAGGACGCGCAGTGGCCTCAGCGAACGCGGATCACGTACGTCGGCTCGGCGGCAGAATGCGCCCGCACCGTCCGGACGGCCGCGGAAAGTCCCCGGCGGCGCAACGCACTCCGGGCAGCCACGACCTCATCCTCGGCCGAGGAGCCCTTCAGCGCCAGCAGATCCCCGCCGGGTCGAACCAAACCTGTACACCACTCGACCAGGCGATCCAAAGGAGCTACAGCGCGACAGGTCACCACGTCGTAACCGCCCGCATGGTCCTCGGCCCGAGCCCGCACCACCCGGACCCGATCCCCCAAGTGCAATTCCTCCACCGCCAAAGACAGGAAGTTCGCACGCCGCAGCAGCGGCTCCAGCAACACCACCGTCAGATCAGGTCGGAGAATGGCCAGGGGCACCCCGGGGAGACCCGCGCCGCTACCGACGTCCACCACGGTCGAACCCGTCGGAATCATCGAGGTCAGGGCAACCGAGTTGAGAATGTGTCGCTCCCACAGCCGGTCACCCTCACGCGGCCCCAGCAAACCCCAGTCGACACCTCGACTTGCCAATATATCGACATAATGACTTACCGACTCAAATGAGCCACCGAACACGTCTTCCGCCAGCGCGCGCGCCTCAGCCACGTCGCACTCTCCCTTCAACCGCTGTCCCGCTACACCGAGGACGTCACCCGGCCAGCGCCCCGATAACGGGGACGCCTCTTTAGCGCTTGACTAAGACCACCACACGACGCCGGGGCTCCTCACCCTCGGACTCGCTGACCAGGCCTGCCCCCGCCACCACGTCATGCACAATCTTGCGCTCGAACGGGTTCATCGGGCTCAACCGGACGGGCTCGCCGCTCTCCTTGACCTCGGTGATGGCCTCCTTGGCCAGCTCCTCCAGCACCTTCCGGCGACGCTCACGATGCCCGGCGATATCAAGCATCAGCCGCGACCGGTGGCCGGTCTCGGTCATCACCGCGAGGCGCGCCAACTCCTGCAGGGCCTCCAGGACCTCGCCGTTCTTGCCGACCAGGAGCTCGGCTTCGGTGAGGATCGAGATGTGGGCTCGACCACCCTCATTGAAGGTGTCGATGTCGCCGTCCATGTCGGCGATGTCGAGCAACTCCTCGAGGTAGTCGGCCGCGATCTCGCCCTCAGTGTCCAGGGCTTGCTCACGCTTCGATCGCTGGGGGCCGTCGGGGTCGGCCTCCTCCTGATCGCTCTCGACGACCACGTCCGGTTCGGTCACCTTGTCGTCGGTCATGACGTCATCGCTCACGTTCTCAGATCTCCTAGCTCAGGGTTGTGCCGGGTCGGCAGGTGCTCAGGCCTCGCTGGGCTCGCCGGGGGAACGGGTGGGGTTCTGCTTGCGGACGGCCCGCGGCTTGCGCTGCGGCTGCTGCCGACGCACGACCTGGCGTTCCTCGGTCGTGCTGGCCTCGCTCGCCTCCGGGGTGGTCTCCGACCCCTCCGCGGGCTTCGTTGTCGCGGGCCCGCCCTTCCGAGTCTGCCGCGCGATCGTCGTCGAATCGCCGGTCTGAGCGGTCGGCCTCGCCTTGGGCTTGCCGGCCCGCTTGGCCGCGATCTCGGCGGGGTCTTTGCCCTTGGCGCGCATCCGCTCTTCCCAGTCCAGGTAAGCCGGGGTGTTCGGGGCGGGGTTGTTGTGGATCAGGATGTACTGCTGGCCCATCGTCCACAGGTTCGACACCAGCCAGTAGAGCAGGACGCCCACCGGGATGCTGACGCCCATGAAGAGGTACATCACCGGGAAGATGTAGAGCATCATCTTCTGCTGCTGAGCCATCTGGCCGGTCATCGCTTCCGGCGGCATGTTCTTGCGCATCAGCTGCAGCTGGGTGACGAACAGCACGCCAGTCATGGCCACGATCAGGATCGAGGTCAGCACCTGGGTGGGCCCGAAGCTGGTCATCGGCCAGAAGATGCCGGAAAGTTTTGCCCCAAAAATCGTGGCCGACTGCAAGGACTGCGCCTGGGCGGTGGTGAGCACGCCGATCGCATTCCCCTGCGAGGCGCTCCACAGCACTTGGTAGAGGGCGATGAAGATCGGCATCTGCAGGAACAAGGGCAGGCACGACGCCATGGGGTTGACCCCCTCTTCCTTGTACATCTTCATCGTCTCTTGGCCCAGGCGCTCGCGGTCGTGACCGAACTTGTCCTGAAGCTCTTTCGTCCTCGGGCCGAGCAACTGCATGTTGCGCGAGGACCGGATCTGCCGGACGAACAGCGGGATCAGCAACGTGCGGATCACGATGGTCAGGCAGATGATGGCCAGCGCCCACGACCAACCCGAATCCAGGAACCCGGAGAACAGCGTGTGGAAGGCGACCACGGTTCCCGACACCGCCCAGTAGAGCGGAGCCATCAAGGCGCCGAGGGCCCCCATGAAGTCTTCCCAAATTCCCATCGGGACGAGCAGCGGCAGCTGGTTCACAAGGCTCCTTGCGTGGTGTGGTGGTGGTGACCTGTGTCTTGGTGAGAAGCGCGGGCCTGCTCAGCGGCCCATTCCTCGGCCTCCGGCGTGCCAGGGACGGGGTCGTACCCGCCCAGCGACCAGGGGTGGCAGCGGCCGAGTCGACGAAGGGTGAGCCAACTACCTCGACCGGCGCCGTGGACCTCGACGGCGTGCAGCGAGTAGGCAGAGCACGTGGGGTAGTACTTGCACACGTTGCCGTACAGCGGGCTGATCACGGCCCGGTACGTCCGCAGTAGGGCGAGCAGGACGTGTTTCATCGGGCCAACCGCTGCACAGTCGCTGACCAGGCGGAACGGAAGTCGTCAGCCAGCGGACCCGTGGCAGCACTGGGCAGGGCCCGGACGACGAGGTCGACCGGAACCGGGGTGTGCCGAACTCGGCCGCGACCAGGTGTCGCAGCCGTCTCTTGACCAGATTGCGCGTGACCGCGTCGCCGACCGCCTTGGAGACCACGAAACCGGCCCGGGAACCAGGCCCCGGCCGCTGCCAGGCATGCAGCACCAGACAGGGGCGAGCCACCCGAAAGCCGTTGCGCACAGTGGCGCGGAAATCAGCTTCCGTACGGAGACGCGCCTGGCTGGGCAACACCTGGGTCTGAATCAGCCAGCGAGGCGGTCGCGGCCCTGACGGCGACGAGCCGAAATGATCGCGCGGCCGGCGCGAGTGCGCATGCGCAGACGGAAACCGTGGGTGCGGCTACGACGCCGATTGCTCGGCTGGAAAGTGCGCTTGCTCACAAGGTGCCCCTTGAACTCATCGTCATCATGGTCTGTCGAACGTATGCGCCCACATGGACGCACGCTTCACGCGTCGCTGAGCGACTTCCCAACGATACGTGGCGCCGTCGAGTCTGAGCAAATGCGCTGGTGGCTGCGCAGCGGAGGCTCCGTCCGCGGCCGTCGAGTCGACACGCCGGACATTCACGAAAAATTCCCGAAGTCGTTTGCGTACCGGCGCAACCATCGCTAGCGTTCGAGTCGCCGGTGGGCACGTTTTCCACAGGTCTTGCACCACCGCCCCGCTCTACACAGGTTGTGGACAACTCCTGTGGATATCCTGATCAGGCACTGATGAGTTGACTGTTCCGAGGGGGGTTCAGGTGCCAGACGAGACCGAACTCACCGCCGGAGGCCTTCCCGAGGATCTGGACGACGCGTGGCGTTACGTCTGGTCGCAGGCCGACGCCCTCGCGTGCGTGGCTGAAGGCCACAGTCCCGACCGCGATCCACGACTCCACCGTGATCATCACGGTTCCGAACGATTTCACCCGCGACCGGGTCGAGTCGCGGCTTCGTCCGTGGATCGAACAGCAGCTGCAGACGTACTTCAGCAAGCACATGCGGCTGGCGATCACCATCGATGCCCCCACCGAGGACGAAGATGACGATGAAGATGACATCGACACCTTCGCCACCCAGCGCAGTGGCTCCCCAACCCCCCAGGAGCCGGTCAGTAATCGCTACAACGGTCGGCTGAACCCGAAGTACACCTTCGAGACGTTCGTCATCGGCAGCTCGAACCGCTTCGCCCACGCGGCGGCCGTCGCTGTGGCCGAGCAGCCCGGCAAGGCGTACAACCCGCTGATGATCTATGGCGGCTCCGGGCTGGGCAAGACCCACCTGTTGCACGCGCTGGGTCACTATGTGCGCAACTATCAACACAAAGCCCGGGTGAAGTACGTCTCCACCGAGGAGTTGACCAACGACTTCATCAACGCGATCTCGGAGAACCGGACGGCTGAGTTCCGCCGCACCTACCGCGACATCGACGTGCTCCTGATCGACGACATCCAGTTCTTGGAGTCGAAGATCCAGACCCAGGAAGAGTTCTTCCACACCTTCAACCACCTGCACACCCTGCAGAAGCAGATCGTGATGACCTCCGATCGTCCGCCGAAGTCGCTGGAAGCCCTGGAGGAGCGGCTGCGCAGCCGCTTCGAGTGGGGCCTGATGACCGACATTCAGCCGCCCGACCTCGAAACCCGGATCGCCATCCTGCGCAAGAAGGCGGCCGCCGAACGGCTGACCGCCGGCCCGGACGTCCTGGAGTTCATCGCCAGTCGGATCCAGACCAACATCCGCGAACTCGAGGGTGCGCTGATCCGGGTGACCGCGTTCGCCAGCCTCAACCGGCAAGAGGTCGACCTCAGCCTCGCCGAGGTGGTGTTGAAAGACCTGATCCCGCACGGTGCCGAGACCCAGATCACCTCCGGCGCGATCATGTCGCACACCGCCACCTACTTCCAGGTGACCGTGGCCGAACTCTGCGGGCAGAGCCGCACCCAGTTGCTGGTCACCGCTCGGCAGATCGCGATGTATCTGTGCCGCGAGCTGACCGACCTGTCGCTGCCCAAGATCGGCGCCCTGTTCGGTGGTCGCGATCACACCACCGTGATGCATGCCGACCGCAAGATCCGGCAGTTGCTGATGGAACGTCGCAGCGTGTTCGACCAGGTGACCGAGTTGACCAACCGGATCCGCCAACAAGCCGCACAGCGCTGACTCGCTGCTCGGCCGCACTCCCCCGCACACCCCACTCCTGCGGCGAATCACACCGATGTTGTTCTACCCACAAGGATGCCCACAGGCTGTGGATGATTCGGTGGACAAACCCCCGCTCACTGTGGACGTGCTCCCGCTCCGCCGGCTTGTCCCCAAATCCTCCCCGTGTCATTTTCGGTTTCCCACAGGTGCCATGCACTTACGAAACCCTTGCCGACAAGGGGTGATGCTCGTTGTCCACAGAGTCCACAGCAGCTATGACGACGAGTAATTGATAGACAACGAGAGTCACTCGAAGTCTGGTCGCGCACAGCTGTGGAGGGCGGTCCGCCAACCGTGGGAGGCTGGATATGATCACAGTCTTGTCATACCGATAGCCGTACTGCGCCAGTACGGAGCTTGAGCAAGGGAGCCCCGGTGAAGATTCGTCTCGAACGCGATGTCCTGGCAGAGGCGGTCCAGTGGGCTGCACGCAGTCTGCCGACCCGTCCGAGCGTGCCGATCCTGGCCGGACTGCTGATCAAGGCGGCCGACAACCACGTCGTGCTCTCCAGCTTCGACTACGAGACGTCGGCCCAGATCACGGTCAAGGCCTCGGTCAGCGAAGACGGCGTCGCGCTCGTCTCCGGACGCCTGCTCGCCGACATCGCCCGCTCACTGCCCGGCAAGCCGGTCGACATCACCTCGGACGCCACCAAGATGGAACTCGTCTGCGGCTCGGCCCGGTTCACCCTGCAAACGCTGCCGGTGGCCGACTACCCGGCGCTGCCCCCGATGCCGGAGGCGACCGGAACGATTGCCAGCGACGACTTCGCCAAGGCCGTGGCCCAGGTGGTCGTGGCCGCCGGACGGGACGAGCTGCTGCCGGTGTTCACCGGCGTCCGGATCGAGATCGAGGGCAGCACGCTCTCCCTGCTCGCCACCGACCGCTACCGGATGGCCCTGAAAGAGATCGCGTGGAACCCGCGCAGCGTCCACGGCGAAGGAGCCGCGCTGGTGCCCGCCCGGGTGTTGGGCGAGACGGCCAAGTCGATGACGTCGGGCGAGGTGGTCACGCTCAGCCTGGCCAACGTCGCCGCCGGTGATGGCCTGATCGGTTTCGAGGGCGACGGGCCGGCCGGCGTGCGCGAGATCACCACCCGCCTGCTGGACGGTGAGTTCCCCAAGGTGCGGCACCTGATGAACGTCCAGGCCAGCCTGTCGGTGCGGGCCAACACGACCGAGGTGATCGCCGCCGTGAAGCGGGTTGCCCTGGTCGCCGAACGCAACACCTCGCTGCGGATGCTGATCGGCGACGGCACGATCACTCTGGAGGCGGCCACCGGCGACCAGGCAGCTGCGGTCGAGGCGCTGGAGGCTGTGGTCACCGACCACACCGGCCAGGGCCCCTCGATGGAGGCCGCCGGCTTCAACCCGCATTACCTGCAGGACGCGCTGACCGCGATCGACGCCCCCTACGTGAACTTCTCCTTCACCGCGCCCGGCAAGCCGTGTCTGCTCACCGGCCTGACCGAGATCGACGGCGAACCACTGGCCGACTACCGGCATGTCATCATGCTGATGCGGCTTCCGGCGACCAACTAGGGCCACCGGCGCGGTACAGCGCGAGGAGTGGGCATGGAACTGGGTCTGATCGGTCTGGGAAAAATGGGCGGCCCGATGCGGCAGCGGCTGCGCGACGGCGGGCACACCGTGATCGGCTTCGACCGCAACCCCGAGGTCACTGACGCCGCCGATCTGGCGTCCTTGGTGGCCGGGCTGAACCAGTCACCGCGGGTGATCTGGGTGATGGTCCCGGCCGCGGTCGTGGACCCGGTGCTGATTGAGCTCGCTCCACTGCTGGCTCCCGGCGACATCGTGATCGACGGCGGCAACTCGCACTACGCCGATGACGCGGTCCGCGCGGCCCGGTTGGGCGAACTCGGCCTGCGCTACCTCGACTGCGGCGTTTCCGGTGGTGTGTGGGGGCTGGAGCTGGGCTACGCGCTGATGGTCGGCGGGGACGCCGACGACGTGGCAACCGTCCAACCGATCTTCGACGCGCTCAAGCCCGAAGGTGAGCACGGCTTCGTCCACGCCGGATCGCACGGCGCGGGGCACTTCGCGAAGATGGTCCACAACGGCATCGAGTACGGAATGATGCAGTCCTACGCCGAGGGCTGGGAGTTGCTGGAGACCGCGGAGCTGATCGGGGACGTGCCGGCCATTCTGCGCTCCTGGACCGAAGGCTCGGTGATCCGCTCCTGGCTGCTGGACCTGATGGTGGCCGCGGTCGCCGAGGACGAGCACCTCAGCCGGATCGCCGGTCACGCCGCCGACTCCGGCGAAGGCCGCTGGACGGTCAAGGCCGGCATCGATCTGGGTGTGGCCATGCCCGCCATCGCGGCGTCCGTGTTCGCACGCTTCGTCTCCCAGCAGGAGGACTCCCCGTCGATGAAGATGGTCGCCGCGATGCGGAACCAGTTCGGCGGGCATGCGCTGCGCACGATCGAGAGCAGCACGATCGAGAGCATCCCCGGCTGCGCCGACTAGATGTTCGTCACGCACCTGTCGTTGGCGGATTTCCGCTCCTACCACGGGGTAGAGGTCGCGTTGCGTCCGGGCGTGAGCATCTTCACCGGGGCGAACGGGCAAGGCAAGACCAACCTGGTCGAGGCAGTGGACTACCTGGCCACGCTCGGTTCGCATCGGGTCGCTGCGGAGAATCCGTTGGTCCGTTTCGGGGCCGAGCGGGCGATCGTCCGGGCCCGGGTTCAGGCCGGGGCGGACGACTCGCGCCAATTGCTGCTCGAGGTGGAGATCATCCCGGGTCGGGCCAACAAGGCGAGCCTCAATCGAGCCCCGCAGCGGCGTCCGCGCGACCTGCTCGGCGCCCTGCGGACGGTGCTGTTCGCGCCCGGCGACCTCGGCCTGGTCAAGGGCGACCCCTCGGAGCGGCGCCGCTTCATCGACGAGCTGATCACCGCGCGCTGGCCGCGGCTGGCCGGGGTGCGGGCCGACTACGACCGGGTGCTGCGGCAGCGGGTCACGTTGCTGAAGTCGCTCTCGGGGCGCGGACGGGCGGCCCCCGGCGGTGCGGCGTCCACGCTGGAGATCTGGGACGAGTCGCTGGCCGGCTTCGGGGCCGAGCTGGTGGAGGCGCGGTTGGCCACGTTGGCCGACCTGCAGCCGTTCATTGCCAGCGCCTACGCCGACATCGCTCCGAGCAACAATGACGCGCAGGTCACCTATAAGGCCGGCGTCGAGCTGGAGGGTGATCTGGGACGGGACGAGATCGCCGCCCGGATGATGACGGCGATGAGGGAGCGCCGCGGCGAGGAGATCGCCCGCGGGCTGTGCCTGATCGGGCCGCACCGCGACGATCTCGTCCTGCAACTGGGGGAACTGCCGGCCAAGGGGTACGCCTCCCACGGCGAATCCTGGTCGTTCGCCCTGTCGCTGCGGCTGGCCTCGTTCGGGTTGTTGCGCAGCGACGGCGTGGAGCCGGTGTTGATCCTCGACGACGTCTTCGCCGAGTTGGACGAGGTGCGCCGCGAACGTCTGGCCGGGCTGGTCGGTGACGCCGAGCAGGTGTTGATCACGGCCGCGGTCGCCTCCGACGTGCCGGCCAGTCTGGACGGTGATCGATTCGACGTGACAGGCTCCGTGGTGTCCCGCCTGACCGCGGCCGAGGAGGTGCCGGATGCCGGATCATGATCCCTCCGGCCTCGAGGTGGCCCGCATGATCGCGCAAAGTGCTCGCAACGCGATCGAGCCGCCGACGAAGAAGGCGCGCAAACCTCGTCCGAAACCGTCCCGGGATGTCGGTGATCCGCAGCCGTTGGGCGAGGCGATCAACGACCTGATCAGCCGCCAGGGCTGGTCCACCGAGGTCAACCTGCATCACCTGTTAGGTCGCTGGCCGTCCCTGGTCGGGCCGGTGAACGCCGCGCACAGCACCCCCGAGCACTACGCCGCCAGCGTGCTGACCGTCCGCACCGACTCCAGCGCCTGGGCGTCCTCGTTGCGGCTGATGGCGCCGCAACTGGTGGCCAAACTGAACGAGGCGCTGGGCCAGGCACGGTCACCCGGATCGTGGTCAAGGGCCCGGACGCGCCGAGCTGGAAGCACGGTTTACGCTCCGTGCGCGACGGACGGGGCCCGCGCGACACCTACGGCTGATCCGACGCTGTGGCGCTGTGCGGCATCGCGGCGAATATGGGACCCGTCCCAGGGGGCCTCAGCGGCTCTGAGAGCCGTCCAGGCGCCAATGAGTGGCACAAATCACTCAATCGAGGGCTGCGGATGCGGGGTTCTGGCGAGTTTCTTAGTAAGATGTGCTAGTTGAGATGCTGGCGCCGTCTTCTGACGCGCGGGCGGCCTCTGTCCGTGATCGCACCTGTATGTGAGGGAGACCTTTGTGACCGATGAGCCGATCGCGGCCAAAACGGCCGGGGCATCAGGGCACATGGTTGCCGCTGGCAACTACGACGCCAGCGCCATCACCGTCTTGGAGGGGCTGGACGCTGTTCGCAAGCGTCCCGGCATGTACATCGGCTCCACCGGTGAGCGGGGTCTGCACCACCTGGTCTACGAGGTGGTCGACAACTCCGTCGACGAGGCCCTGGCCGGCTACTGCGACACGATCCTGGTGCGGCTGCTCGACAACGGCGGGGTGCAGGTGGTCGACAACGGCCGCGGCATCCCGGTGGCGCTGCACCCGAAGGAGAAAATCCCTGCGGTGACCGTGGCGCTGACCATCCTGCATGCGGGCGGCAAGTTCGGTGACGGCGGCTACAAGGTGTCCGGCGGCTTGCACGGCGTCGGCGTTTCGGTGGTCAACGCGCTCTCCTCGCACCTGACCGTCGACGTCCGCCGTGACGGGTATCACTGGCGGCAGTCCTTCTCTCTGGGCGACCCGGACGGTGCCCTGGAGCAGCTGGAAGCCGAATCGGAGACCGGCACCACGGTCACCTTCTACGCCAGCCCCGACATCTTCGAGACCACGACCTACTCCTACGACACTCTGGCCACCCGCTTCCGGGAGATGGCGTTCCTGAACAAGGGCCTCACGATCAGCCTGATCGACGAGCGCTCCGACCGGATCACCGAAGAGGACGACGAGCAGCGCACCGACACCTTCCGCTACGACGACGGCCTGATCGACTTCGTGAAATTCCTCACCGGGAGCAAGGAGACCATTCATCCCTCGGTGATCGCCATCGACACCACCGCCGAGGAGGCTCGGCTGAGCCTCGAGGTGGCGATGCAGTGGAACGCGTCCTTCAACGAATCGGTGCACACCTTCGCCAACACGATCAACACCCATGAGGGGGGCACCCACGAAGAGGGGTTCCGCTCGGCGCTGACCAACACGGTCAACAAGTGGGGCGAGACCTGGGGTTTGATCAAGAAGCGCGAGGATCGGGTCTCCGGCGACGACATCCGCGAGGGGTTGACCGCGATCATCTCGGTGAAGATGGCCGAGCCCCAGTTCGAGGGCCAGACCAAGACCAAGCTCGGCAACACCGAAGCCCGCTCGTTCGTGCAGAAGGTGGTCAACGACCTGCTCGGCGACTGGTTCGAGAAGAACCCGGCCGAGGGCAAAGACATCGTCCGCAAGTCTCAGGCGGCAGCCAACGCTCGAATGGCCGCCCGCAAGGCGCGCGACATCGCCCGTAGCCGCAAGGGTCTGCTGCGCAGCGGTCAGTACGGCAAGCTGGCCGACTGCCAGTCCACCGAGCCGGCCGAGTGTGAGGTGTTCATCGTCGAGGGTGACTCCGCCGGCGGTTCGGCCAAGGGTGGCCGCGATCCGCGGATCCAGGCGATCCTGCCGATCCGCGGCAAGATCCTCAACGTCGAGAAGTCCCGGCTGGACAAAATCCTGCAGAACAAGGAGGTCGAGGCGATTTTCAACGTCCTCGGCACCGGCGTGCAGGAGGACTTCGACGTCGACAAGCTGCGCTACCACAAGATCGTCCTGATGGCCGACGCCGATGTGGACGGTGCGCACATCCGCACCCTGCTGCTGACCCTGCTGTTCCGGTTCATGAAACCACTGATCGACGGCGGCTTCATCTACCTGGCCCAGCCGCCGCTGTTCCGGCTGCGCTGGTCGAATGCGCCGCACGAGCTGGCCTACTCCGACTCCGAGCGGGACGAACTGCGCGACGCCGGCTTTGCCAGTGGGAAGAAGCTGCCCCAGGTGAACCCGATCCAGCGGTACAAGGGTCTGGGCGAGATGGACGCCTCCGACTTGTGGGACACCACGATGGATCCGGGCAAGCGGACGCTGCTCCAGGTGACCCTGGAGGACGCCGCGGCCGCGGACAACATGTTCTCGATTCTGATGGGCGAGGAAGTGGAGCCGCGGCGCCTCTTCATTCAGCGCAATGCGAAGGATGTTCGGTTCCTTGATATCTGAGCACACGCAAGGCCCAGGCGCAGCACTGGCACGAAGGAGTAACCCATGACGGACGGACCGAGCGAGCTGGGGCCGAACGTCGGTCCCGTGGAGGTCGTCGGCAAGGGTGCGCTGGCGCCCACCCAAGGCCGCATCGAAGAGATCGACCTGAACGTCGAAATTCAACGTTCCTACCTCGATTACTCGATGAGTGTCATCGTCGGCCGGGCGCTCCCGGACGTGCGGGACGGGCTGAAGCCGGTGCATCGCCGGGTGCTCTACGCGATGTATGACGGCGGGTACCGACCCGATCGTGGCTGGAACAAGTGCTCCCGGGTGGTCGGCGAGGTGATGGGTCTGTATCACCCGCACGGTGATTCGGCGATCTATGACACCCTCGTCCGGATGGCCCAGGACTGGGTGATGCGTGGTCCGCTGGTGGCGGGCCAGGGCAACTTCGGTTCGCCGGGTAACGACCCCGCTGCGGCGATGCGTTACACCGAGTGCAAGATGGCACCGCTGGCGATGGAGATGGTGCGCGACATCGCCGAGAACACCGTCGACTTCAAGCCCAACTACGACAATCGCGAGCTGGAGCCGGTCGTGCTGCCAGCGCGCTACCCCAACCTGCTGGTGAACGGCTCGACCGGGATCGCGGTCGGCATGGCGACCAACATTCCGACGCATAACCTGCGCGAGGTCGCCGAGGCGGTGCAGTGGTCGCTGGCCAACCCGGAGGCGTCCAAGGAGGAGCTGCTGGAGGCCGCGATCGAGCGGGTCAAGGGCCCCGACTTCCCCCGCGGCGCGCTGATCGTCGGTCACAAGGGCATCGAGGACGCCTACCGCACCGGCCGTGGCTCGGTGGTGATGAGGGCCGTGATGGACATCGAGGAGGACAAGTCCGGACGGACGCTCCTGGTGATCACCGAGCTGCCGTACATGTGCAACCCGGACAATCTGGCCACCAAAATCGCCGAACTGGTCAACGCCGGCAAGATGAGCGGCATCGCCGACATTCGCGACGACTCGTCCGCTCGGACGGGCCAGCGCCTGGTGATCGTGCTGAAGCGGGACGCCCAGCCGCGGGTGGTGATGAACAACCTCTACAAGCACACCCAGCTGCAGGACACGTTCGGCTGCAACATGCTCGCCCTGGTCGACGACGTGCCGCGGACGCTGCGCCTGGATCAGTTCATCTCCTACTGGATCAAGCACCAGATTCTGGTGATTCAGCGGCGCACCCAGTTCCGGCTCGACAAGGCTGAGGCGGACGCGCACGTGTTCCGCGGCCTGGTCAAGGCGCTGGACGCGCTGGACGAGGTGATCGCGCTGATTCGTCGTTCGCCCAACACCGAGGAGGCCCGCGAGGGTCTGAAGGTGCTGCTCGACATCGATGAGGTGCAGGCCACCGCGATCCTCGACATGCAGCTGCGGCGCCTGGCGGCGTTGGAGCGGCAGCGGATCATTGACCGCCTGGCCGAGCTGGAACGGCAGATTGCGGACCTGAAGGACATTCTGGCCCGGCCCGAACGGCAGCGGCAGATCGTCTCCGATGAGTTGGCCGAGATCGTGGAGAAGTACGGCGATGAGCGGCGAACCAAGATCATTTCCGCCGACGGGGATCTCTCGAACGAGGATCTGATTCCTGATGACGAGGTCGTGGTGACGATCACGCACGGCGGCTACGCCAAGCGCACTCGAACCGACCTGTACCGCGTCCAAAAGCGCGGTGGCAAGGGGGTTCGCGGGGCGACGCTGCGCACCGACGACGAGGTGGAGCACCTGTTCGCGACCAGCAACCACCATTGGATCCTGTTCTTCACCAACCTGGGACGGGTCTACCGGGCGAAGGTGTGGCAGTTGCCCGAGGCCGGACGCGACGCCAAGGGCGGGCACGTGGCCGGGTTGCTCAGCTTCCTGCCGGACGAGACCATCGCCGAAGTGCTGACCATCCGCAGCTACGAGGACGCGGCGTACCTGTTGTTGGCGACGAAGCGGGGGCTGGTCAAGAAGACGGTCCTCTCGGCCTACGATTCGCCGCGGCAGGCCGGGGTGATCGCGATCAGCTTCCGCGATGCCGACGACGAGCTGATCGGCGCCCAGCTGTGTACTGCCGCCGATGACGTGTTGTTGATCTCGCGGAAGGGCCAGGCGATCAGGTTCGCTGCTGACGACGAGCAGCTTCGTCCGATGGGACGGGCGACGTCGGGGGTGACCGGGATGAAGTTCCGCTCGTCCGATTCGCTGCTCAGCATGGCCGTGATCGGCTTCGACATGGCCGAGGACGATCGCTTCGTGTTCACCGTCACCGACGGCGGTTTCGCCAAGCGGACGGCGGTGTCGGAGTACCGGCAGCAGGGTCGTGGCGGCTTGGGGATCAAGGCGATGAAACTGAACGAGGACCGTGGGTCACTGGTCGGCGGACTGGTCGTCGCCGAGGCGGACGAAGTGATCGCGATCAAGGTGAGCGGGCAGATCATCCGCTCCTCGGTGAGCCAGGTTCCGGCCAAAGGACGCGACACGATGGGGGTCAAGTTCGTCAGCGTGACCGGGGAGGACGCGGTGTCGGTGATCGCGCTCAATCCCGAGACCGTGGTCGAGGAGCCGGTGCCGGTGGAGGGCGCTGTCGCGCCCGATGAGGGTACGTCCGCAGGGTCGGACTTCGCGGCCCCCGGATCATCGGATACCGTTGGGCAGCAAGAAGCGGACGCCGACGCCCCGAGGACGCCGCCGCACGAGGAGGAACACGGTGACTGACGCGCCTGGGAAGACCGATACGGCACACGTCGACGCGGTCCCCGATTTCAGCCAAGCCCCGGCGGGTGCGCCCGCGGATTACTTCCGCCCAACTGACGACGCAACCATTGCGCATCTGCCGCCCGTGCCCGTGATCACCGGTTACGGGAATGGCCCGGTCCCGGCGGGTGCTCAGGTTCCGGTCGCGGCTGCTCCGGCTGCCGCTGCTCCGGCGCCGGCACGCAAGCCGGCGGTGCGGCGGACGCGGAAGGCTCGACTTCGGCTCTCCCGGATCGACCCGTGGTCGGTGATGAAGACGTCGTTCCTGTTTTCGGTGGCCTTCGGGATCATGTTCTGGGTCGCCACCTACGTCGTCTGGTCGGTGATCGGGGCCTCCGGTCTGTTCGATGCCCTGGACACGTTCATCCAGAGCATTCTCTCCAGCCCGAACGACACCACTCCGGTGCGAATCGAGGACTTCGTGAACACCAACAAGGTGCTCGGCGTCGCCGCCCTGATCGCGGTGATCAACGTGGTGATCCTGACCGCTCTCGGCACGGTCACCTCCTTCCTCTACAACCTCAGCGCCAACATCCTGGGCGGCCTTGAGCTGACCCTCGCCGAGGACTGACCCTTCGGTCGGTCTCACGCGCAAGCGGCCCATCCCGGTGACGGGGTGGGCCTTTTTGCTTGTACGGGCCTGGTTGCGCGAAAAAGCACGGCGAATCCGGCCCTTCGAGGCCCTATGGGCGATGAGCATCGCCCAGGACCGCGAAGTTTCCGGCACTGGCCCCCGGGGGGTCCGCGCGGCCAACTCTGGCCCCCGAGAGGGGCCAAGTTGAGCAAGACCGGGCAGAGTCGGTAGAGTCTGCTCTCGGTGTTCCCGCCAACGCGGGCCTATAGCTCAGACGGTTAGAGCGCTGCCCTGATAAGGCAGAGGTCACTGGTTCAAGTCCAGTTAGGCCCACCAGATCTCCTTGAGATCCACGCACCACACTTCCCGCCTCCCTGACTAGGGGCTCTAATTGCTTGTTCGGAGCAGGTCGAGCGAGTGGTCAGATGTAGGCAGAAATGGCCCTCGTAATGCACGCAAGATGCACGACACGCCGAGGTAGTGGGGCAGGTGGGACCACAGGGCACGGACGAAGCGATCCTTCGGGACGATCCGCAGGTTGCCCTCGAGGATGTGCCAGGTCAGCTACAGCTGGCCGGACATGGCTCGACACAACGCTCGGGGGACATTCACCGCCAGAGCGGACGCTGAGGGCTGGATCGCTCTGGAGCGGCGCCTGATCGAGTGGGATGAGTGGGCCTGCCGGCCCGATCAGGCACACGTTCTCGAGGGCTGGGGTCCCATTCCAGGCTGGCCAGAGGGCAGTCGTCGACATCATTCGTGCCCTGGCTCTGCGTCAGGGCGCCGACAGCGTCGAGGCGCTCGCGGAATCTCTCGGCAGGTGTGTCGGCCGAATGTCCGCCGGACTGTACGAGGGCAGTGTCGGCAGAAGGCGCGAACCCTGAAAGGACTCGGTCGTGGGTGCGGCCACCTGATCCGGCCCGAGCTCAATGCTGACGCGGACCCCACTGGCCACCTTTACGGGCGCGCAGTGGTCTTCACGGGCGCCCTGATGTCCATGAACCGACAGCTCGCTGGGAGGAGTGCGCGAGGGTCGGGAGCTGTCCCAGAGCCGTCGACAACGAAGCGCACGATCTGGCTGCTGAACGCTCGGCGGGCCGGCCTGTGGTCCAGCCACTCGACACCGAGTCTTGAGCCCGTCCCTTTCGAATAATTCGATTTCGTCTACACTGGAGCCATGAGCACCCAGGCAAGTGAATCGACGACGGTCCTGCCGCCTGCTGACATAGAGGCGATGCTGGATCTCTCGCGCTTTCTCGAGCACGTCGGCGAGCCAGCTGCCTTGCTAGGCCCGGACGGCCAGACCGTCCCGCTCCCCATGGAGGCTTACAAGGTGCTGGTGAAGGTCGTCGCCTCAATGAGGGCGGGCAAGGCAACCACGATTGACCGATGGACCAGCAGCTCACCACCCAGGAGGCAGCCAACTTCCTCGGCATCAGCCGGCCCACACTGGTCAAGCTGCTCGACCAGGGCGAGATCTCCCTTGAGCGCCCCGCATCGGGTCAGCACCGGCGCGTGCGGTTGGATGACGTCGGACTACCAGCGCCGTAAGCGTGCCAGCCGGCGGGCGACACTCGACGAGCTCACCGCAGAGGCCGCCGATGGGGGCTGTACGACCAAGTGCCTGACTATTCCGAGGCGCTGCAGGCTGCTCGCAAGCGCCAAGCTGGCTGAATCGTGGCCCGGTTCAGCGCATTTCTCGACGCGTGTGTCCTAGTGCCGATCGCGCTGGCCGACACTCTGCTTCGGCTCGCAGAGGCCGACCTCTACAGACCGCTGTGGAGTGGTCGGGTCCTGGACGAGATGGTCGAGGCGATCGGGACGATCCATCCAAACCTGGCTGGCGGCGCAGCCAGGGCTCGAAGCGACGCGATGCAGTCCGCCCCTTTGACGTCGCCTGCGTGACGGTAAGGGAGCCGCTGGAGTCTGGCATCACTTTCTTCGGATCGCGACGACCGCCACGTGGCTGCAACGGCCTTGCGTGGCCGCGCCGACATGATCGTGACGGCCAACCTTCGTGAATTTCCCTCCGACGTACTCGGATCTTTCAGGGACATGCGGCTGAGGGACGTGACGCCGGAGACGGTGCGCGCGGGATCGGGAAGCTCAACGCAAGGACGCCGCGGAGCAACGAGCACGCCTACGCGCTGCTCAAGACGATCTTCGCCACCGCTGTCCAGGACGAGCTGCTGGATCGAAACCCCTGCGGAGAACGGATGCTGAAGCCCGTCCGGCACATCGGGCAGCCGGCAACCCCGGACGAACTGGCTCTGCTGGTGGAGGCGATGCCCGAGCGGTGCGGCTGGTGGCTGACGGATCGAGCTGGCTGCGTGGTGCGCGCTGCGGTTCGGCGAGGTGTCCGGAGCTGCGTCGTGGTGACATCGATCTGAAGAACCGCGTGATCCGCGTCAGCCGAGCCCTGCAGTGGGTCGACGGCACCAAGATCGTGGCGGGACCTAAGCTAAGGCCGACAATGTGCGGGTGGTGGCGTTCCCGCCCACATCGGGGAGGCGATCAAGGATCACGTTGGGATGCATCCCAAGTTCGGTAAGGACTGCCTGCTGTTCCCGACGACACATGGTGAGCAGTACCGGGCGCACACGTTCCACCATGCACTTTGTCAGGAGGGCCAGAGAGGCCGCTGGAAGGCCCGACCTGCGGTTCCACGACCTCCGGCACACCGGAGCCACTTTGGTGGCAGCCGCAGGCGCCACGCTTGCCGAGTTGATGCAGCGCCTGGGCCAATCGACCGTTTCGGCCGCGCTGGCCTACCAGCGCGCTGCGCAGGGCTCGGACAAGCAAGCGGATCGCCGCTCATTTGTCGGCATTGCGAATTCCGAAAAGACCTAGTGCTAATATGGCACCGGGAGTACGTGTTGCCTGTTAGGAGCAGGGCGCGGCTGCCACTTCTCGGTGAGAGGATGAACTATGCCTATCGATCTCAGCGCAAACGAATCGGCGCATGAAATGGTTCCGGCTGCAGGCCCAGAACGACCAGATCTTGTGTTCGGCTTGGTTATTCCTGTCGGCACTCCGGTGAAGAGTCTGCGGACCGCCCTCGACTCGGGGCTGCGGAGCTATGGATACACACCCGAGTGGATCAAGATGAGCGATCTTCTTCGCGCCTATGCCAAGAGGATCGGAGGCCAAGTGCCAGACGGACCTGAGAACGCCCGTATCGAGGCACTTATGGCCATCGGCGACTCCTTCTGCAAGGAGGCTGGCGATCCCGCGGCGGTCGCTCTCGACGCGTTGTTCGAGGTCGGAACGCGGCGCGCGAAGGCTGCGGCAGGCAACGAACCGGCGGGACCGAGGGCGTGGATCCTTGACTCACTCAAACGTGACCAAGAGGTCGTGCAGCTACGCCAAGTTTACGGCGATCACGCGGTTGTGATAAGCGCGCAAGCCAGCAGCCAAACCAGGAAGCAAACGCTGTCAGAACTCATCTCACCCCGATCCCTCGATGCCCGAGGACGAAACAGAGCGTTTGATCGAGAAGCTCTTAGCCCGAGATCTCGACAGCGAGAATGGACCCTACGGTCAGAAAATTCTGGGGACGTTCCCGATGGCGGACTGCTTCATCCGTTGCGACTCGGACGCCGGAACTGCACCGACCACCGAGGATGACGTTGAGCGCGTCCTGACCTCTTGTTCGAAATCCAGAAGCCCGTATTCCCACGGACGTCGAGTTCGGTATGTATCTGGCTACGGCCGTCGCAGCGAGGTCCCCCGAGTTGGGAAGGAAGGTCGGAGCCGCGATCCTGAACGGCGCATCGGTCAGTTCTCTGGGGGCCAACCCCACCCATTGACACCGACCCAGTCACCCACCGTCCGACCGGTCGAAGCGCGATCTTAGCCGCCTGATGCTGACACCCTCAGGAGGTTCGCGGAGGCGAAGCTGCTGGACTCTGAATCGTTGAAGCAGCTTGCCGAACACCCCGACTCCTACGTGGAGTCGCTCCTCTCGGGGCCAATGAAGGGGTCCCAGCTTGCGTCACTTACTGAGTTTCAGGTCCCGGTACATGCCGAGATGACGGCGCTTCTCGATGCACTTGCCCAAGGGAAGCCAGTCGGCGGGCAGACGATCTTCGTTACCGCGTACCCATGTCATGGCTGGGCGCGTCACATCCTGCGTGCTGATCTTCGTGGTCTACCTGGACCCGTATCCAAGAGTCGTGCTGCCGCCATGTACGGCAGGGACGTGGCTGATCGGTTCCGCGCTTTCACCGGTGTTGCTCCAAACCGTTACCTACGTTGGTTCTCGATGAGCGGACCGAGAGCGGCAGCAGACGGAAGCAGGATCGTCTGGGGTCACGCTGAACGGCTCACGGCTGGGCCTCGTCACGTCGCTTGAGCCGTATGTGATCGAGCGACGAGAGGAAGCTGCTTCGCTTCTCCGAGCGCTCCCAAACCGGAAGATGGAGACACACCGGCAGTGTCAGTGGTGGAATGTTGACTAGAAGCACTGTGGATCGCTTAAGGTCCAGTATCGAGTTGAGAGGTTCTCATGGATGCAAGTCAACGCTCACGATTAAGTTCTCAAGACGATCGAGCCCGCTACGCTGCGGCGGCCCGCCAACGGGTGGACAGGCTGACAGCCTCGGAGCGAGCAGACCTCAACAACCGCTACCTACGCGCCGGTCAGGAGTCTAGACGATCCGGTGGGCTGTGACCCAAGTCAGGTTTCGTGGCTGAACCGAAGCGATGTGGAGGCCCTGCACGACTCGCTCGGGGCTCGGCGGCGAGGGCGAGACGATCGAGGTGCGCGGCACGGCGGCCGCGATGTTCCCATCGCTCTGCAGGATGCTGCCACGGGTCAGCCCTCGGGGCGGAGATTCGCCGCGGAGGAACGAGCCTGCCGCACGACCGACCTGATGCGCTCCGGTTAGGGTGGGAGCAGTCGCGAGGGAGGGGTGCTGGATGGCGGACGACCGCTGGGTCGAGGTCACGCCGTCGCAGTTCCCTCACGAAGCCGCAGGCCTGAAGATCGTCCGCGACCTCCTGCCCGACCGCGCTCCCTACCGGGCCTGGTCGAACTTCGAGTTCCGCGACGACCGTGGCACCTGGTCTGAGGTCGACCTGCTCGTCCTCGCCCGCGACGGCCTGCATCTGTTGGAGCTCAAGTACTATTCCGGACGCCTCCGCGGCACCGATCAGCTGTGGTTGCGCGACGGTCGACGCGCCGAGGACTCCCCTCTCCTGCTGGCCAACCGCAAGGCCAAGCGGCTCCGCTCCAAACTGATCGCCGCCTACGACGCCTGGGCCCGGGGCCGCGCCGTGAAAGACACCCCACCGAAGGCGCACGAGGTGATCCCCTTCATCCAGTCCGGCGTGTTTCTGCACCACCCCGACTTCGTCTGCGACCTCCCCGACCTCAGCCGCCGGGACCTCTACGGCCTGCCCTGGGACGCCCCGCGCTCCGGCCTTGACCCGATCACCGACCTGCTGGAAAGAGCGCCACACCCCGGCACGAAGCTCCACGAGGGCGCGATCGTCGGCCTGATGGGTCTGATCGGAATGCGCCCTCACCAGCGGGAGGCCGGATCCTACGTCCTGGACGCCCAGCCACTCGAGGACGGCCCGGGTTGGCAGGACTGGCTCGCCACCCACAAGCACCTTCGCGACCAGCGTCGACGCATCCGCTTCCGGGTCGCCCCGAGGAGGTCCCCGGACGAGGCTCGCCGTCGCCTCCGCCTGCTCGCCGCGTACGAGCTGCACGTGATGCAGCACCTCAACCACGACGCGATCCTGCGTCCAGAGGACTTTGTCGACTCCGACCTCGGCCCCGGCCTGATCTATCCGCATGACCCGAGCTGGCAGCGCCTCGATCTGTGGCTGGCCGCCCAGCCGCGGGCCCTTGACTTCGAGGCTCAGCTTTCACTCATCCGCACGATCGCCGAGGCACTCCAGTACGCCCACGGCAAGAACGTGGTTCACCGGGGCCTGAACCCGCGCGCCATCCTGGTGCGGGCCGACCGCAATGGACGTCTCCAGGCCCGCATCACCGACTGGCAGGGGTGGGCCGCACCGACGCGGCCACCACAACCGCTACCCGCGGCGTCACCACCTTGGCCACCGCCGATCCGGTGAACCAGGTGGCCGACGCCGAACGTTGGCTCAAGGACGCGTTCACCGCCCCCGAAGGTGTGTTGGTCGGGGCACCCGACCGCCTCCGTCTCGACGTCTTCGGTCTCGGCGCGCTGGCGTTCTTCATCGTGACCGGCGGTCGCGCGCCGGCCCGCACCCGCGCCGACCTCACCGCCCGCCTGCGCGACCAGGGCGGCCTCGACGTGTCCGTCGAGCTCCCCCAGGCGCCATCGGCCCTCCGCGAGGCGATCCTGAAGGCGACGACGCCGCGGGTCTCCGAGCGACTGCCCGACGTCGGGAGCGTCCTGGAGGCATTGGACGCGGCCGAGCCCGCGGCGTCCGACGAGGTGGTCGACCCTCTGGACGCCGGGAAGGGCGCTGTGCTCGATGACCGGTTCACCCTCAAGAGCCGTCTGGGGCCGGCTCCACCGCGGTTGGGCTGTTGGTCGCCGACGCCGAGCACCCGGACGCCCCCGACCGCGTGCTCAAGGTCGCCCTCGACGACGCGGCCGCCCGCCGCCTCGACGCCGAGGCGGACGCCCTGCGCCTGCTCACCCACCCGCGCATCGTGAAGCTGCTCGAAGGTCCCTTCACCGTCGGCGGACGCCGCGCGCTCCTGCTCGAGGCCGCCGGTCGCGAGACGCTGGCCACGCAGCTCGGCAACCGCGAGCGACTCCCGCTCGACCTGCTGGAGCGTTGGGGCACCGACCTGCTCGAGGCCCTGGTCGCCCTGGACGCCGCGGGCATCACCCACCGTGACATCAAGCCGGCCAACCTGGGCATCCACAAGGACTCTTCCTCCCGAAAGCACCTCAAGCTGTTCGACTTCTCGCTGACCAAGGCGGCGGCGTCCGACACCCGCGCCGGGACGCCGCCCTACCTTGACCCTTTCCTCACCGACAAGCGGCAATACGACTCCGCCGCCGAGCGCTACGCCGCCGCCGTGGTCCTGTTCGAGATGGCGACCGGGCAAGTGCCCGTCTACGGCGACGGACTGTCCGACCCGGCATCGATCCGGGACGAGGTGACCATCGAGCCCGGTGACCTGGACCCGTCGGCGCGCAGCCACCTCACTGCCTTCTTCACGCGCGTCCTCGCCCGGGACGCCGGCGTCCGGCACGACACCGCCGCGCAGATGCTGCTCGCGTGGCGGGCGTGTTTCCCCGAAACCTCGGTCATCCCGGAGAACGCCGACGCACTGGCTGAGGCGGCGACCAAGGACACGCCGCTGACCCAGTCCGGGCTCACCCCACGGGCGATCTCGGCGCTGGAGCAGCTCCGGGTCACCACTGTCGGGGAGCTGGCCCTCGTCGACCCGGTCTCGCTGAACCACCTGCCAGGCCTGACCGGCGCCACCAAGCCGGAGGTCCGGGCGCGCGCCAAGCTGTGGCGCTCCAAGTTCGGACGCCGCGGCAGCCGCTGGGAGGTCGTCGATCGGCGCGCCGCGCTGCCCGATCCGCACGAATGCGTGGACGTGCTGCTGGCCGGCGCCCGCGGCGACCGTAGCGATCGCAACGAGCGGGCGGTCACGTTGGCGTCCGTCCTGCTCGGCGTGACCGGAACCGTCGACGCGAACGCGACCCAGCAGGAGTTGGCCGCGAGCTTCCGACCTCCGGTGACCCGCGGCCGCGTGAGCCAGCTATTCGCGACACTCCAAGACCGCTGGGCCGACGACGGCGACGCCAAGACCCTCCTCGACGGGCTCGCCGACGCGACCGACCAGCGCCTGACCGAGCTGGGTGGCGTGGCCACGTTCGGCGAGCTCGCCACCCACTTGTTGTCGCTGATGGTCGCTGTCCGCGAGTCGGCCGACGCGCAGGACGTGCCGCTGGCGCAGGGACTGCTGCGGTGGACGATCGAGCGCCGGGCCGCCGTCGCGCGAGCCGAGAGTGTCGCCGGTGACGAGGACGCCGGCTGGTTCTTGCGCCGGCGCGAAGGTCGCCCGGTCCTGCTCGCCACCCGCGCCGACCTGTTGGAGGTCGCCGAGGCACTCGGCCGTCGCGCCGATGCCCTCGTGGACGAGGCCAACCTCACCGGCACCGACGCCGTCGTGCCCGCCTCTCGCGTGGCCGAGCAGTTGGGCCTGGTCTTGGACAACGCTGCCTCATCCTTCCCTGAACGGCCCTCGCCCCCCGACGACGGCCTGCGCGACGGCGTCCGCCTGGCCCGGGTGGCGGCACACCTGGCCACGCACGCCGGGGCGTCCGCGACCGGGGAGCTGCACCACCGCAACCTCACCCCCACGGCGGCGTTGAGGCAGTCGCTGCTCGCCGTGGTCCCGGGCCAGCTGTTCGAGGCGTCGGAGCTTCGGGACCGGGTACAGGCTCGGTTCCCTGACCTGCCGCCACTCCCGCAGCGTCCCGATCTGGACGCGCTCGCGCAGCAGGCGCTGGCGTTGCTCTGGGACGAGGAGCGCCGCCGATACCGGGCGCCGCAGGTCGCCGGCGGTGACACCACAGGCCTCGATTCGCGGCCCGCGACGCGGGTCGCCACCCCCGACCGCCCCCACGATCGGGCCGGGCCCCGTCGGGCAACGCTTGGCGGACAGCCGCCGCAGCCGCTCCTTCGTCGCCCTCGGCGTCGGTGCCCAGTGGCTCGACCGCTTCCTGGACGTGCTCCGCGACCGCTTCGAGGTCGCCGAGCTCGACCTCACCCACACGCTGATGGACGCCCTGCACGAGACCGCAGCCACCGTCGGCGTGCCCTGGTCAGAAGTGCTGGGTGCGGACGCCGACGTGCCCGGTTCCCGCGCCCACCAGGGGCTGCGGGCGCTCGCGCAACGTTCGCTGCCCGCGGTGCGCCAGACCATCGAACGGGCACTCGCCGATGCCGGCGACCGCCCCTCCTGCTAACCGACCCCTCGCTGCTGGCGCGCTACGACGCGCTCGGCCTGCTCGCCGGCTGGATGGACCTCGCCACGCCCCGCCCCACCGCGGTGTGGCTCGTCGTGCCGCAGGTGCACGGAAACATCGGCCCCACGGTCGACGGGCAATCGCTGCCGCTGACAGCGCCCAGCCAGTACGTGCCGGTGCCGACGGAGTGGATCCAGACCCACCGCGCGCAGCCCACGGCCGCCGCCACCCCCGCCCTGGAAGGAACCCCCTCGTGATCGCTCCGGACGCCCTAGTCGCCGACCTCAAGAAGCAGGTGCTGGCGCTGGAGGCCGACCTGCGGGAGCGGATCACGCTTCCCGATTTCGACGGCCCGTGGCGCCAGGAACACGCCGCCGCGCAGCCTGGCGATCGGACCGCCGCCACCTACACCGCCTGGGCCGACGACCGCCTCACCCAGGCCGCCGTCTCCTGGGTGCTGACCACGGTGTTCGTCCGCTTCTGCGAGGACAATCACCTGCTCGCCCCGGTCTGGATCTCCGGGCCGGGCACCCGCCGGCAGGAGGCCCTGGACGCCCAACTCGCCTACTTCCGCGCCCACCCCGAGCACACCGACCGCGAATGGGTCGAACAGGCCATCGCCCACCTGGCCGCCACACCCGCAACCGCCGGGCTGGTCGACGACCAGGCGATGCTGCACACCGTCTCCCCGTCCGGCCAGGCGGTCACCCGGCTGCTGGAGTTCTGGCGGCGCCGCAACGACGCCGGCAACCTCGCCCACGACTTCACCGACCCGACCCTCGACACCCGCTTCCTCGGCGACCTCTACCAGGACCTCTCCGAGCACGCCAAGAAGACCTACGCCCTGCTGCAGACCCCGGAGTTCGTCGAGGAGTTCATCCTCGACCGCACCCTCGAACCCGCCCTCAACGACCGGCCGCTCGACGGCTTCAAGCTGATCGACCCCGCCTGCGGGTCAGGGCACTTCCTGCTCGGCGCCTTCCGCCGCCTGCTCAACCGTTGGGACGCCGAGGCCCCCGGGCTGGGCGTCCGCGAACGGGTGCAACTCGCCCTGGACGCCGTCTGGGGCGTCGACCTCAACCCCTTCGCCGCCGCCATCGCCCGGTTCCGGCTCACCGTCGCCGCCCTCCAGGCGATCGGGCGCCGCTCCCTCGAGGACGCCCCGGTTCAGCATCCACGTGCTGGCCGGCGACTCGCTGTGGTTCAGCCACGACCAGGACGTCCTCTTCCGGGGCAAGGACGACTTCGCCTACGCCACCGAGCACAAGGACGCCCTCGTTGAGGCCCTGACTCGGGGTCAGTACGACGCTGTGGTCGCGAATCCGCCGTACATCACGGTCAAGGACAAGTCACTCAAGGCCGGGTACCGCGAGCGGTACAACCACCTCAAGGGCACCTACGCGCTCACGATCCCGTTTATGGAGTTGCTCTTCAAACTCGTCAAGCGCGGCGACGGCGACCAGCCCGCGGGCTGGGTGGGGCAGATCACCTCGAACTCGTTCATGAAGCGGGAGTTCGGCACTCCCATGGTTGAGGATCTGCTCGCGCACCTGGATTTGCGATTCGTGATCGACACCTCCGGCGCCTACATCCCCGGCCACGGCACGCCGACCGTGATCATCGTCGGCCGGAACCGATCGCCACTGACCGGCGCCGTCCGTGCGGTGCTGGGGATCCGCGGTGAGCCCGGAAGACCGGACAACGCAGCTGAGGGCTTGGTCTGGTCGTCGATCATCAACCAGATCGATGCCGGTACATTCCAGAACGCATGGATCACCGTTTCAGCTCTGGAGCGATCCTCTCTGGGTCGACACCCGTGGAGCCTCTCGGGCGGCGGAGCAGATCGTGTGCTGTCACGAATCCAAGAGTCCACAGCCTCCAGGGTCGGGCCTCCAGAGAGGACAGATCGGCTTCGGCAAGTTTCCCGGGGGCGGACGACGCTTCTGGCGCTTCTCGTGAAGCCCTTGTACGCGATGGCGTGCCGGCCGCAATGATCCGCGCCGTCATCACGGGGGAGGTCGTGCGTGACTGGTTCGTGGGACTGGGTGACTCGGCGGTGACTCCATACGGTCCCGATCTCAAGCTCGTTGCCCTGGACACCGAAAGCGACTGGTATCGCCGCCAGTGGGCGCTTCGCCCCATCCTCGCTGGGACCGTGAGCTTCGAGGGGCAGACAAGAGCAAACTCAAGGGGACACTTCAGCGGGGGGGGCTAGTACCGGTGGGTCACTGCGCGATGATCGAACGCCGTTGACGATTACGTTCGCGTTCGTGGGCACGCACAATCACTTCGTGCTCGACCGGGGTGGGAAGGCGTTCAACCGTTCAGCCCCGGTGATCAAGCTGCCGGCGGGGGCGTCCGAGGACGATCACCTCAAGCTGCTGGGCGTCCTGAACTCGTCGACCGCGTGCTTCTGGTTGAAGCAGAACAGCTACCCCAAGGGTGGCGATCCGGTGGGCCAAGACGGGGCGCGCGTGTCACAGCAGCCATGGTCGGATCGGTACGAGTTCACCGGCACCACGCTGCAGGACTTCCCGCTGCCGAAGCGCCTGCCCCTAGAGCGCTCCCGCACCCTCGACACCCTGGCGCAGCAACTGTCCCGCCACCAGGTGTCCGCCCTGATCGAGACCTCCACCCCGACCGCCGACCTGCTCCGCGACGCCGAGCAGACCCAAGCGTCCCTGCGCGGACGGATGATCGCCCACCAGGAGGAACTCGACTGGGAGGTCTACCGCCTCTACGGGCTCATCGACGACGGCCTCACCTACCAGCGCGAGGTGCCCGAGGTGGCCCTCGGCGAGCGGGCCTTCGAGATCGTGCTGGCCCGCAAGGTCGCCGCCGGTGACGAGGAGACCGCGTGGTTCGTGCGGCACGGCTCCACGCCGATCACCGAGATCCCCGCCCACTGGCCGCCGATTACCGCGACCTCGTCCAGCGCCGGATCGACGCGATCGGGGCGATTGACGCGATCCGTCTGTTAGAGACTCCGGAGTTCAAGCGGCGGTGGGCGTCCGAACCGTTCGCGAAGCAGGCCGACCGGGCGCTGCGATCGTGGCTGCTCGACCGACTGGAGGACCGCGCCCTCTGGGTCAGCCCCCAGGGCCAGGCGACGCCGCAGTCGGTGAGCCAACTCGCCGACACGCTCGGCCGTGACGCCGCCTTCGTGTCCGTGGTCGACCTGTGGCAGGGTCGCCGTGACGCCGACCTGGTCGCCGCGCTGACCTCGCTGGTCGAGCCCGAGGCCGTCCCTTATCTTGCGGCGTACCGGTTGAAGGACACCGGGCTGCGCAAGTTCGCCGACTGGCAGCGCACCTGGGAGTTGCAGCGTCGCGAGGACGCCGGCGAGACCCTGACGATCCCGGTGCCGCCGAAGTACGTGACCGCGGACTTTCGGAAGCCGTCGTACTGGTCGGCGCGCGGCAAGCTGGACGTGCCGAAGGAGCGTTTCATCCTCTACCCCGATG
>JADJTO010000018.1 GCA_016711105.1 Micropruina sp.
TGTCCACCAGAACCTCCACGTTCTCGGTAGGAGTTAGCAACACCGACTCTTGGACACCCTCACCCACATCCCGACGCCGCCACGCCGCCAACACCCCTTGGACTTACTGATCTAGGCCCATGTCGTCGGCGAGGATCCCGCCCAGCCGGGTCTGCCAGCGCCGCGCCAGCCAATCAAAACCGTCCTGCTGATACGGGCGAAGGGTGGCGGTCAGACTCTCCGGCGCCGGAATGGTCGGCAGGGAGGCGGGATCGAGCAAGCCGGCGGCGGCGGCCCGCCACGTCTCGGACTGCTCGGCCACCACCCCGAGGGTGACCAGTTCTTCCCACAGCCCGGCATGCTCGGACGAAGCCGCAGCCCGGCCGCCCCCGCTCCTGCAGGGCGGCAGCCTCGGCCATCAGCAGCCGCAGCTGGTCCAACTCGGGGTGATCCAGGCTGAACCAGGTGCCCGATTCGAGGATCAGGTGCGACTGCCCGGTGGCGACAGCGGTGAAGAGTTCGCGGAAGTCGATGCTCTCGCCATCGATGCTGATGGTCACGTCCAGGTTGAACCAGTCAGTGCCGGCAGCCGGATCGGTCACCGCCAGCGAGACCACCGGCGCCGCCTCGCTCAGCCGGTAGCTGGGCGGCTCGCCGTCCACGACGACCACCACCCGCGGATGCTCGCGCAGCAGGGGCAGACCGTCGCTGACGAAGCTGGCCGACGCCGGGCCGGTCACTCGACCGCTCAACGGACGGCTGCCGAACCGCGGCCACGGGCCGTCGGGGAGTTCGTCCAGCAACGCCGCCTCGGCGGACGCCTCCCGCGGAGCCTGCTCGACGTCGGAGTCGTCCAGTCGGAAGGAGCTCTTGACCGCCCCGACCGCGTAGGTGAACGACCACTCCAACGTGGTCACGTGCCCCGGCTCGAACCCCACCCGGAGCAGCAGCCCGGGAGGTTCGGGGGTGGGGAGTTCCACGTCGGGGTCGACCTCCACCGGCACCTTCTGCCGAAGCGCGGAGAGGTGCCCGGAGGCGAACGTGGGCACGTCCTCGGCCGGGATGGCCAGCTTCGGATGCCGCAACAGCATCGCCTGGACGGAGGGCCGCAGCGGCTCCTCGAAGCCGGCGATCAGCACGCCGTGGTCGGCCGGGATCACCACCCCGTGCGGGGGGGTGCCCAGCAGGTTGCTGTAGGGGACGGAGTAGTCCTGATCGCCGACCAGCACCCGGGTGGTCAGGGTCAGCCCCGCCTCGGAGCGCGACAACCGGGTCAGCACCCGGGCCGGCTCCTCGACCAGCGTCACCGGCGAGCGCGGGGCACTGATCAGCTCGACCCCGCAGGCCAACGCCTCACGCAGCGCGGGCCACACCTCAGGGGCCAGCTGGCCGAGCTCCAACACCTCGGTGCGCGACCCGTAGTACTGCCATTCCGGGGCGCGCTGCCCGCGCCTGATTGCGGCCAGGGCTCGGCGATGGGTTTCGTTGTAGGGGGTTCGCGAGGGGTCTCGGAGCGAATCCCACGTGATCCCGGAGCGGATCCAGCGACCCGATTTGCCCCACATCAACGGACGCAGGGTGATCCCGCCCGGGTTACGGGTCAACTCCAACGCCAGCGGAACCGACGTCCGATCAGGCCGCGGTTCGGCGCCGACGACGGTGGCCAGAGCTTGCTGCCAGTCCGCGAGCTGCGGCTGCCGGGCTTGGCGGCGCAACACGACGAGGACGGCGGCGGAGTGCTTGCAGGCGAACCCGACCGGGCAGGAGCAGGACGCCCGCAGCTGCCCCGAGGGGCGTCGTAGGCGATCACGGTCTGGTAGATCTTGCCCCCGAACCACGGACGCTGGCTTGCACCAACTCGAGCAGCGTCCCCGAACCGGTCGAGATGGAGCCCACTCGTCCGATCTGGGCGTACTGACGGCCGCGCTCAAGGGTCGCCAGGCCGAAGGTGCGCGCCAACATGGCGTCGCTGAGCGAGGTCACCCACTCAGGTACATCCATCGGCCCTCCTCCGCATTCCCGAGCGATTGTCTCATCAGGCGTGCCAACTCCCTCCCGGCGAGGGCTAACCTGGCGGGCATGCTCGTCCTGTTGTCTCCGGCCAAGTCCTTGGACTATGCCTCAACGTTGCCCACGCGGAAGCATTCCGAACCCCGGTTATTGGACGAAGCGGCACAGTTGATCGCGGTGATGCGGACGAAGTCGCTGGCCGAGATCGCCGCCCTGATGGACATCTCCGATGAGCTCGCGGCCCTGAACGCGCAACGGTATGCGGATTTCGAGGTGCCGTTCAACCGGGCCAACGCCCGTCCGGCGGTGCTGGCTTTCGACGGTGACACCTATCGGGGGCTGGCCGTCCGCGAACGGTTCGGCGAGCGCGACTTCACTGAGGCGCAGAAGACGCTGCGGCTGCTGTCGGGACTGTACGGGGTGTTGCGCCCGCTGGATCTGATCCAGCCCTACCGGTTGGAGATGGGCACCCGGCTGGCGACGGAGCGGGGTGCTTCGCTGTATGACTGGTGGGGCAGCCGGATCACGGCGCTGCTTCGGGACGATCTGGCGGAGTCGCCGGGCGCGGCGGCGGTGCTGAATCTGGCCTCGGGCGAGTACTTCCAGGCGGTTCGGCCGGCCGAACTCGGGGCGCCGGTGATCTCGCCGCGCTTCGAAGACACCGACGCCAACGGTCGGCGCTCGGTGGTCTCGTTCTTCGCCAAGCGGGCCCGCGGTGAGCTGGCCGCCTGGGTGGTGCTGAACCGCGTCCGGTCGCCGCGAGCGGTGAAGCAGTTCACCGGGGCCGGCTATCGCTACGACGCCCGCGCCTCCACGACCGCTCAGCCGGTGTTCGTCCGGGCCTTCGAGAATCGCGGCTAGCGCGATGGAGGCCCAGCGCGTGATCATCGGCTTGGATGTGGGCACCACCGCGGTCAAGGCGGTGGCTTTCGGGATCGGGTCGTCGAGGCGGGCGAGCGCCGCGCGGGAGTACCCGCTGATCCAGCCCCAGGCGGGCTGGCAGGTTCAGGATCCCCAGCGGATCGCGGCGGCGGTGGTGTCGGCGCTGGCTGAATGCGTGGCCGCTTGCGGCGATGCTCAGGTGCTGGCGGTGTCGCTGAGCACCGCGATGCACGGGCTGATCGGGCTCGACGCGGACGGGCGTCCGATGACGCCGCTGGTGACCTGGGCCGACGGACGGGCGCTGGCCCAGTCGGCCGGGTTGCGCAAGCAGGGGCTGGATTCGATTGCCTACCGGATCAGCGGTGTGCCGAACCACCCGATGAGCCCGCTGCCCAAGCTGATCTGGTTCGGCCAGACCGAGCCCGAGCTGGCCGGACGGGTGCACTCCTGGGTCGGGTTGAAGGACTTCGTCCTGCTCACGCTGACCGGAACCCTGGCCACCGAGCTCTCCTCGGCCACCGGGACGGGCCTGCTCGACCTGCGCAGTCGGAGCTGGAGCCCGGTGCTGCTGGAGTTGGCCGGGGTGCGGCTGGATCAGCTGCCCCCGATCCTCAGCCCCACCGACTCACTGCCGCTGGCCGACGCCGTCGCGGCGGCGACCGGGCTGCCGCCCGGTTTACCGGTCGTGGCCGGCGCGGCCGATGGTCCGTTGGGAAATCTGGCCACCGGCTCGCTGGCCGCTGGAGTGGTCGGGCTCTCCATCGGCACCAGCGGGGCCCTGCGCCTGGGCGTCCCCGAGCCCGTGTTCGATCCGGGCGAGAAGCTGTTCTGCTTCGCCCTCACCGCCGATCAGTGGGTGCTGGGGAGTGCGATCAGCAACGGTGGTTCGGTGCTGCGCTGGATCGGCAACCTGCTGGCCGACCCGTCGGTGCCCAGCGGCGGCAATCGAGACGCCGACCTGTTGGCCTTGGCCGCCAGCGTGCCGGCCGGGAGTGACGGCCTGGTGATGCTTCCTTACCTGCTGGCTGAACGCGGGCCGCTGTGGGATCCCACTCTCCCCGGGGCCCTGCTCGGCCTGCGGCACCGGCACACCCGCGCGCACCTCGTCCGGGCGGCGGTGGAAGGGGTGGCGCTCCAACTGTCGGTGATCCTGGACGGGTTGGACGAGCTCAGCCCGATCACCGCCGTCCATGCCACCGGTGGGGTGTTCCGCTCGCCGCTGTGGCAGCAGGTGATGGCGGACGCGTTGAACCGTCCGCTGCTGGTCACCGACGGTGAGGCCGGCACAGCCCTGGGCGCGGCGGCCCTGGGGTTGGTCTCGCTCGGGTTGGCCGCCGACCCGGAGGCGGGAGTGGCCATGCTCGCTCCCCCCACCGCAGATCGCGCGTACGTGCAGCCCCAGCAGCCGGAGGTGTACCGCCAACTGCGGGCCAGCATCCCGGCGCTGCTCGCCGGCTACCGCGAGTTGGCTTCGGTCTTCGAGCGCTGAACTGTGCGGGCGGCCGTTTCCACCGCGAGCGCCCCCGCGACGCCGAGGGCGATGAAGCCCGCTGCGCGTCCCGCGACCAGGGCGGAGGACTGGGCCAGAGAAACCGAAAGAGCGCGCCCCCGGCGTGCTGGCCAACTTCCCCCGAACGGACGCGCCTACACCCAGGCGTTGTTCGCGCAGGCCGGGAGCGGGGCGTCCAGGAAGCGCAGGAACTCCTCGAGGTGCGCATCGGTCGTCGCGGCAGAGCGGCCGTCGGCCTGCCCGCGTTCGGCCTGGGTCTGGGCGTCGCTGCGGCGGGTCGAAGCTTCGGGGGCGGACATGGCTGAACTCTACGGTCTCCGACCCGGCCGCCGCGCGCCTTCCGTTGCTCGCCCGCGTCCGCAACGTTCCGTGATTGCCTGGCGACAAACCGGACCGACGCGATAGAACGCGGTGCCCACGGCATCGCTGAGGTCATAGTTCGCCGATCGGGGCTGTTCGATGAGCGAGGGCGCATGGCCCGCAAACCGCGTCACGGGGATGTGTCTGGCCCCGCCTGGACAGTAGTTGCACTGTGTGCAATACCGGAGGTTGGTCGTGGAGATAACAGTCGTCACTCAAGACACGCGCGGCGGCGTGCAGCCGTACGCCGCGCTGGCTGGCGCCCTGGCGCGAGCGGGTCATTCGGTGCGAGCGGTCGCGCCGGCGGAATATGCGTGGCTGTTCGAACGCCGCTGTGTCAGCTGCCTCCCGCTGGACGGGATGTCGACCGAGCGGTCCCGCGAGGTCGCGATCGAGGCGCAGGGCAGTCGACACGGGGGCCTGCGGACCGCGGCCCGGGCACTGGCCGCGATGGTGCCCGGCTGGGCGGTTCAGATCCGTGACTTCGCCGAGGGTTCGGACGTCCTCACCGGCGGGGTCGGTGGCTCGGTGCTCGGCCGGCCGGTTGCGGCGGCCCTCGGTGTGCCGTGGGTGCCTGCGCACCTGCAGCCGGTCGGGATGGTCAACCCCGCTACCCCGGCGTCCTGATGACCGGGATCCCGCGGGCCGCTGGTGCCGTGGGCAACGTGGTGGGGCAGTTCCTCACCGAAGCGGCCATCCGGGCGCCCTTTGCCCCGGCTCAGAAGGCGGCGAGCATTGCCCTCGGCGCGCGTCCGGGTGCGGCACGGACGTCTCCGGGGGCTGTGTACGGCATCAGTCCGACGGTGATCCAGGCCCCCGCGAACCGGAACGGCAACCTGCTCGTTGCGGGGTACTGGTTCGATGACGCCGACAGCGATCACCTCTCGCCGGACGTGGAGCAATTCATCACCGAAGGCGGAGGCAAGCCGGTGATCAGCGTCGGGTTCGGCAGCATGGTCGCCGCGGACGCCCAGGCTCTGCGCGAACTCGTGGCGGGCGCAGGGCGAGACGCGGGTGTCCGAGTGGTGTTGATCACTGGAGCCGGAGCCGTTGGCGAGGACTCCTCGCCGGATAGCTCCGATCTGCTCCCCGTGCCATCCATTCCGCACCGCGCCCTGTTCCATCGGATGGACGCCAACGTGCACCACGGAGGGGCCGGCACCACCGCCAGCGCGCTCGCCGCCGGAGTTCCCAGCGTGATCGTCCCGTTCGGCGCAGACCAGCCGTTCTGGGGTCGCCGAGCGAACGAGCTCGGGGTGGCGCCCCCACCCATTCCCGCTCAAGCAACTCACCCGCGCGCACCTCGTCCGCGCCGTGCACCAGGCGCTGACCGACTCGGCGATGCGAAGCCGATCGGCGCAACTGGGCGAGCGGATCCGCTCCGAGGACGGGACGGGAGTGGCGGCGCAGAGGTTCAGCTCGCTGCCGGCATGAACCCGGACTCCACGGCGCGTCTGCTGCCGAAAGAGCCGGGGAACCTGCGCGGACAAGCCACCCTGGACCGGCTCAGCCTCGCCGTCCTTGACGTCGCCGAACGAGTCGGGGTCGAGGCGACCACGGTGGACGAGATCTGCCGGGTGGCAGGCTGCAGCCGGCGCACGTTTTTTCACCACTTCCCCTCACTGGACGCCGCCCTGCTCGGCCCGGCCGTCCCCAGGGTCAATCCTGAAGCCGTGGCTCGGTACGTGGCTCAGCCCGTCGCGATCCTCGCCGGCGCACTCCACCTCGTCGAGATTCCGGACGAGTTGGGCTCCCGTACGCCGCTGGGTGCCAGACGGCACGCGCTGCTGCTCACCTCACCGCGACTTCAGGCTGCGGCCCGCGAGCGGATGGCACCAGCGGCGTCCGGCGTCCTGGCCGCGGTGACGGCGAAGATCGCCCTGCTTCCCGGGATCGAGCGCGACGCGATCCCGCAGACCGCCGCAGCGGTGACCGCCCTGGTGGCCGCCCTGATCGAAACCTCATTCACCACAGGGACGAACGATCCGGTCGCCACCATCGCCTCGCTCGCGCCGATCTGGGGTGAGCTGATCGACTGAGCAGCAGGCTGACGAGCGCAATCATCGGACAAAACGAAGCGACGGCTCAGAGCTCGTCGCCCTCGGCCTCCATCAATTCCAGGAATGCAGCACGTTCGCGGGCTCGCCGAGCTTTGAGTGCTGCGAAGACGTCCGAGGAGTGCAAGCGATGGTGAGTGCCAACTCGATGCGCCGGGATTTCTTCCTCACGGATCATCTTCATCAAGGTGGGACGGGAGATGCCCAAGATGCCAGCAGCGGACGACGTAGTGACCACGTCAGGAATAGCGCCGATGGTGATAGTGCCGCCGCGAGCCACCACGTCCAGCACCTGTTGGAGCAGACGTCCGATCTCGGGTGGCAAAGACTCCACCCGCTGCCCACTCCGCTCGACGGCGAGCACGCCTTGGGGGCCCTCGAGTTGCTGAAGAACCTCCCGGGCGAGGCGCGCTTCCCGTTCCGTCGCCTGTACTCGACTACGGCGTGACTGCACGGCAGCCATGGGACACCTCCGGTTTGATGTGACGCACTCTCACGCTACGGGCTTCCTTTGCAACTGTAGGCGTTTGCACTTACATGTGCAATGTCTGGTGGTCGAGCGTCACCTCGGGCAGTCACCTCGTCCGCAGCTCCGGTCGGGCGTCATGACCATAATTAGCCATAACTATGGTCGTTGTGACGCCGGCATTGGCGGGAACCATAGTTATGGCTGGCGCCCAACCGTCCCTGCAGTGCGCTGGCTGCGTCCCGGCGGCAGCGATGGTTAGTGGGCGAGGCCCGCGATGGCCATGGCCCGCCGCAGCAGGACGCGCGCCTGCCGGATGACCGGCGTCTCGGGGAGGCGGAAGTCAGCTGCCAGGCTGAGCGCGTCGCGCACGGCAGCCAGATCGGCGCGGTTGACGGCCCGTCGCAGCGCGATCGTCACCAGCGCTGACGCCAGTGAGTCTCGCGTCGCTGGAGGTAAGGAAGCGAAGCGGGTCCACCAGGACGCCCCGGTGGTGCTTGGTTGCACCACGGCCGAAACCGCCTCGGCGACCCCCCACGCCGGCACGGCCGCATCGCCTTCCACGAGCTCGGGCCGCACAGCACCCCCGCGACGCTCGATCACCGCCATCAGCAGCCCGTGCACCAAGGTCGTGTGGTAACTCGTCCGGAGCACGTAGCCGTCCCGTTCCGGACACGGCAAGCCGTGGTGAACGGCCGGATCAAACCCAGGCCCGGGCAGGAATCCCCAGTCCTTGCGCTCATGGGCGAGAAAGGCCCACGCCTGCCCGGCGAGCGGCGTCCACGGAAGGTTGAGCATCGGCCACGTCCACAAGACCTCAGCGGCGACGTCGTGATTACCGGCGTCCAGCGCCACGGCGAGGATCGCGTCGGCGTCCCTCACGATCTGCGCACTCGGGCGCGGAAGGCTCACCCGGCGGCGCCCGTGGTCGGTCGCGTAGAGGATGGCGTGGGTGAAGGCGTAGGCGTCCTCGGTGGTGCCGGCCAGGTGGTCGAACTCCCAGGCCAGGCTGGAGGCGGCCAGCGCCCGCGCCACCCCTGCCTCGTCCACCTCGCCCGTCCAGAGCGAGCGAAGTTGGTGTTGCTCAAGTTGGCGATTCGGTGTCCGCTCGGGGCCTGGCAACCGATCACCGCCCAGCAGGTCGGCCAGGATGGGCTCCAGGTGTCGATCACCGAGCCCCACGGCCCGCAGGTGCAGCGGGACGAGGGCCAGATCCAGCGCGATCCCCGGATTCAGGCACAGCCGGACCGCCCACTCGTCCGTGATCGAGGTGGCCAACTCGGCGGCCAGACGCTCGAGCGCGGATGGTAGCCAGGAGTGCCGATCGGCCACCGGCATCAGGGCACGCAGCAGCATCGCCGCCTCGCATCGCACCTTGTCAGGGTCCAGTGGGGAGGACGTGTCCGCTGCCCGGACGACGGACGGCGCACCGCGGGATGCCTTGAGGGCTCGCTCAACCAGGTGAACCGCGTCAGGAGCAGGCGGCCAACGTGTGGCTCGCCTGCTCCTGCATCGAGTGCCGGGTGACTCGGGTGTTGAGGTCACTCAGCGCTGAAATCCGCCGCGTTCAAGCCCTGAAAGACCTCCGGGCCAGGCCAGCCGCAGTTCCACGTGACGTTCTTGTTGATGATGTGGACGAGCGAGTCGCCCTCCAGGGCAGCCCGAGCGCCGTACTTGCTGAACAGGGCCCCCACCGCCTCGAAGTCGATCGCCTTGGTCTCGATGAGAGCGCGCACGACCTCGTCCTGCAGCGGAGTCCGCTCGTGTCGGCAGTGGGATCTCGGCCAACGCAAGCCTGACGCCAACAACGTGAGGGGTTAACTACCGAAGTCGGTAGTCAACCCCTCACGTTGTTTGAAGCGCGGGGGCAGTGCGGGCGGGAGCTGTGCTCGTCTGCGAGACGACTTGTCGACAGTGCGGCACTCGTCCTACGCTTTCTGCTGAGGGGAGTACTTCCCAGTCATCTGTTGGTCATTACGAGCACGCGATCGTGCTCCCGCAGGTGGGCCGGCAACGGTGAAGGAGAGCTCACCGGCATTGCCCGTGAGGAGACCCAATGACTTTGCCCATTCTCGAAATCGCTATCGGATCGCCCGAATTGTGGACGATCAGCATTGCGGCCGTCCTGGCCCTGTTCGTGCTCGACTTCGTGATCACCCATAAGCCGCATGAGGTGTCGATGAAGGAGGCCTTGGGCTGGTCGGCGTTCTACGTCGCGCTGCCGCTCGCCTTCGGTGTGTGGATCTGGACCGCCTTCGGGGCCCAGCGAGGCCTGGAGTTCTACGCCGGCTATCTGGTGGAGAAGTCGCTGAGTGTGGACAACCTCTTCGTGTTCATGTTGCTGCTGAGCTCGTTCGCGGTTCCCCGGGAGCTACAGCAACGGGTGCTGCTGATCGGCGTTGCCGGGGCGCTCGTGCTCCGCGGCATCTTCATCGCCCTCGGTGCGGCGATGCTGGCCAACTTCACCTGGACCTTCCTGCTCTTCGGCGCGATTCTGATCCTGACCGCGGTGAAGGTGCTTCGGGACACCCTGAACCCCGCCGAGCATGAGATCGACCCCAATGAGTTGCGGATCGTGCAGGTGGTCCGCCGGTTCTGGCCGGTGACCGACAACTATCGCGGTGCCCGGATGAGCGTGATCGAGAACGGCAAGCGGGCGGTGACGCCGCTCGCCCTGGCCACCTTGGCGATTCTCGCCACCGACGTCGTGTTCGCCGTCGACTCGGTGCCCGCGGTGTACGGCATCACCGGCGACCCTTACCTGGTGTTCGTGACCAACGCCTTCGCGCTGCTCGGCCTGCGGGCGCTCTACTTCGTGCTGGAGGGGGCGCTCGGCGCCCTGACCCATCTGGGTTACGGACTGGCCGCGATCCTGGCCTTCATCGGCGCCAAGCTGGTGCTGCATTGGGGCCACGGGATCTGGGCCTGGGTGCCCGAGGTGGACACGTTGTTCTCGCTCGGGGTGATCGTGGCCATCCTGGGGGTGGTGATCACGACCAGCCTGATCTCGAACAAGCGTCGGAACGCTCGGCGTGATGAGGCACTTGTGCCGTGACAAAAGCTGGGGATTGAATGCGGGCTGCCGATAGCGAGTGAGATTCACCACCAAACTCGGTGGTCAAACTCACTCGTTATCCCTGATTCGTTGAGGAGTGGCGATGCCGCTGCGTCGAGGTGGTGAGCGCCTGTCTGCTGCGGACGCCTCCAATGTGGTGATGGATTCCCGCGACCAGGTCAACGTTTTCCTGATGGCCGGGTTGCTCGGCGTGGGCGGATTTGTGTCGCCCGATGGTGCGCTCGAGGTGGATCAGGTCCGCCGCAGCATCGCTGACCGCCTCGCCGCCGGCGTGGGCTCGGGTCTGGCCCGGTTCTCCGAGAGGGTCCAGGGCGAGGGGCGGGCACTCTCCTGGGAGCGTTGCGAACCTGATCTGACCTGGCATGTTCGCGTGAGCGGTCCGGTGGACGGACTGCCCGGTTTGGCCGCCCTCTGCGGCGCGTTGATGACCACGCCCTTGCCAGTGGATCGGCCCCTGTGGGAGTTGCTGATCGTTCCCGGCGCCGCGGTCGGCCGACCCGGCATTATCCTGCGGGTGCACCACGCCGTCGCCGATGGAGTTGCCGGCGTCCGCCTGGTGCAGCGCTTGTTCGGCTCCGCGGACGACCTGCCGGAGGAGAAGCCGGCAACGCCGAGAACCGAAGCTGCTCGGCCTCGGTGGACGACGACCCTCGCGGGGAGTGTGAGTCGCCTGACCGCGCTGTTCCGGACGACCGTCCCACCGACCGTCCTGCTCGGACCGATCGGACCGCAACGCGGGGTGGCCTTCGCCGAGGTCGACCTCGGCACGCTGGCGGCTGGCGCACGCACGGTTGGGGCCAGCGTGAACGACGCGTTGTTGGCGGCGGTGGCGGTCGCCACGGAGGCTGCACTGATGGCCGATGGGCAGCCGGTTCCCAAGGTGCTGCCCGCGAGTGTCCCGGTCGCCCTGCCGGACCGGGGTCGCTCCGGGAACGCGGTCGGCGTGATGATGGTCGCCCTACCGACCGGCGAAGCGGACCCCATGGTCCGGCTCACCCGGATCGCCCAGATCACCCGGACGGCCAAAGCCGAAGCGCGAACACAAGGCACCTACGAACTCACCCGCACCCGCTGGGGAACACAGCTGTTCGCCTGGTTGGCCAGACGCCAACGCTTCATTGCGCTCTTCGTGACCAACGTCCGCGGGCCCGAAGCACCGCTCATGATCGCCGGGGCGCCGCTGGAGCGAGCCTGGCCGGTGGCTCCGATCCAGGGCAACGTCCGACTAGGCGTCGCGGCCTTCTCCTACAACGGACGCCTCGGCTGCGCAGTCCACGTGGACGCGGCGGCGCTCAACGCAGACCTACTCGGTCAAGCCCTCGGCGATGAACTGGCTCGGATCGCCGCGCCGTGACGCCGGAGTGACCCCGACATCGCCCGGCACCCGACTTACCCCCCTGGCCCAGCCAGGATGTAATGGGCACCACGGCGCTGCCCCCTCAACTCGATGGCACCGGAGTCGACTAGGCGCCTGAGGACACTCCGGGCCTCACCGGCGTCGATCATGACCAGCTTCATGACTTGCCCGCGGGTGATCGAGCCGTACTCCTTGATGTATGCCAAGACCATCTGTTCCCGGTGGATCGGGTCACCCCGCCTAACGCGGATGTAGGCGTTCCGGTCCTCTGCTGCCCGATAGAAGGCGGAACTGAGGTGAAAGAGGCGGGTGCGTCCTTGCCCATGTGACTCGATCAGGCCCAGTTCAATCAGCCGGGTGCATTGGCTTCGCACCTGGGAGCTCGGGAGATCCAGGTCGTTCTGAAGGTCCTTGGCGCTTGCTGGCCCACCGGACTTCAGTTCGTGCAGGATGCGGAGTTCACTCAGCGCAAGGTACTGCGCGTTCTCTTCCCCCCAACTGACTATGAACCGGACCATGTCGAGGTCGGCGTCACTGGTCGGAATGCGAACGGTGACGGACGCGTCGGTCGTGTGCGAGTAGTCGGGCTCCCCCCGACCCCCTCGCAGCAGCGAGCCGAACATCTGTGGGATTCCGCGACCCGCGCGATCGACCAGCCCGGCGCGCTTGAACGCCTCCGCCAGAACGACGCTGCGCGGCCGTGACTGGTCGAGCAGATTCTCCAGGGTCACCCCGGCAGGAAGACCGCCCGGGCTCGAAACGGTGAAGTCCTCCGAACCGAGTTTGACCAGCACTGGACCCGGCTCGGCGTAGCTTCGATGAACCAGGGCGTTGGCGATCGCCTCGCGGACCACGCTCAGGGGCACTCGCGGGATTCCGATCCGATGGATGCCCAGCATCAACTCCTGCTCCGGGTTGCGGGCAGCGACCCGCGCCTGAAGCTCGTCGATGGCCCTCAACAGGGGCATCCGCAGCGTGTCGTTGGTAACGATCTCGCCCCGAGCATTTACCTCCTGAAACAGCACCTCTGCGTTGGGCACGGAACGCGCCAGGGTGCCCGGGGTACCGAACAGCAGGACGGCCCCCAGCGCCACGAACTCCTCACCCGTTGGGCACAAGCCCAGCAGCCGCAATGCGCGCAAGATCTGCCGGTCGGAGGAACCCGACAGAACCGAGTCGCCGTCGATCCCTGCTGCCAGCAGCCTGAACCGCTCGACCTCCCGAGGGTCCAGGTCGTCGAGGGTCACGTCGCGTGCTTCCACCTCGGCATAATCACGGCCCATTGCGAGGAATGCGGCCGACTGAAGCTCGTGGGCTCGGTACGGGACGCACTCCGGGGTCCCGTCTGACTTCGTGGAACGTCTCTTGAAGACACCCTCGGTGGTTCCCACCGGCAACGGCGAGTCAGGAACCTCAACCACGGCGACGTCGAGCCCATCAAGCGTGTGCAACGAAGCCCGACAGGCCAAAGGAGGATCAGTCTTGTTCAGGATCAATGCGCTGAGCAGGTGCGGCTTCGTGTCGTCGCCGTGTCGTGGCCTAACCCCGGTGACCCGACCGTCATCCTCCACACCCAACACGAGGTGGCCGCCGCGACCGTTCGCCAAGCACACGACCGCCTCGACAATCTCGCGATCATTGATGTCCTGTGCCCTGGCCGCGCGCTTGAACTCGACCGTGAAGGTCCCCCCTCCCGCAACCAAAGTGCGAAGTTCATCCGGCGTCATGACCATAAGTAACCATAACTATGGTTGTTGTGGAGGGGATGCTGCAAGAAACCATAGTTTTGGCTACTTATGGTCGTGCACACGCACACTGCGTGCGCCATGAAGGGCGGGCCCTCTCCCCGGAGCCAAGGCAAGCCTGATCCGACCTGGCCATAACCGTCTGAGCGGTCCGGTGGAAGGACCTGCCCGGATTGGCCACCCTCTGGCAATTGTGAAGACCACCGCGATCTACCGCCGGACGTGCCGCGGCGCAACGCTCGCCGACGGGCCGGGCGTCCGCGGCGAGGAGGCCGCGGCCTCCGAGCCGATCGTGCGCGCGTGGCTGCAGCGGATCGGTCTGCTGGCCTGATCGACGCGTCGCGGCCGCCTGGTCAGCGGTCGACCATCCGATCCAGCGCCTCCGGGTAGCGGGCGCCCGCGATGGTGATCTGGTCGGCGGCGGACTGGATCTCTTCCAGCTGAGCCACGGTGAACTCCACCTCGGCGGCCCCCAGGTTCTCCTCCAGGCGCGAGATGCGCTTGGTGCCGGGGATCGGCGCGATCCACGGTTGCTGGGCGAGCAGCCAGGCAAGAGCCAACTGGGCCGGGGTGACGCCGGCGTCCGTGGCGATCCGGCGGAGCACGTCCACGAGAGCCTGGTTCGCGGCCAGGAACTCGCCCTGGAAGCGCGGGATCTGGCCGCGAAGATCGCCTGCTGAGAACGTCGTCTCCGCGGTGACGGTGCCGGTCAGGAAGCCCTTGCCGAGGGGACTGAACGGCACCAGGCCAATCCCCAGCTCAGCCAGCGCGGGGATCACGTCGGCTTCGAGGGCTCGCCACCACAACGAGTATTCGCTCTGCAGGGCGGCGACCGGTTGGACGGCGTGCGCGCGTCGAATCGTCTCCGCAGAGGCCTCCGACAAGCCGAAATGCTTCACTTTGCCGGCCTCGATGAGTTCGCTGACGGTGCCGGCGACCTCCTCGATCGGGACATTGGGGTCGACCCGGTGTTGGTAGTAGAGGTCGATGTGGTCGGTGCGCAGCCGCCGCAGCGAGGAGTCCACGGCTCGGCGGATGCTCTCCGGCCGACTGGAAAGGCCGCCAGGTTCAACCCCGTTCTCGGCGAAAGCGAAACCGAACCTCGGCGGTGTCGAAGAAGGTCACCCCGAGCTCGACGGCCCGCCGGATCAACGCGATGCTGTCGGCGCGGTCGGGGGAGGCGACGTCGTAGGCGCCGGTGAGGCTCATGCAGCCCAGGCCGATCGCGGAGACGGTGAGCCCGTCGCCCAATGTTCGTTGCTTCATCAGAAGGATCCTTCTTTCGCTGGTCGGGCGGGTCCGTCGGTTGGTGTGCCAGCGTCCCGCTCGTCCAGTCCACCCCAGATTCGCGCTGCGTGGCAGTCACTGTCAGTACACCCACGTTGTGTGCTCTAACCGATCACATTGATACGCTAGAGCACATGCAGATCTGGGATCGCGTTGTGGAGCTTGCGGCTGGTCAACACGGCTACGTCACCACCCACGATGCCCGCAGCCTGGGCATCGACCCGAACCAACTGCGACTCATGGCCGCCCGCGGGAGGCTCGAGCGAACGAGCAGGGGTGTGTACCGCGTACCCGTCCTGCCGCGGACCGAGCACGACGAGTTCGCGGCAGCGATCGCCTGGACGCTGGGCCGCGGCGTCCTGTCGCACGAGTCGGCGCTCGTCCTGCACGACATTTCGGACGTGAACCCGGCCCGCGTCCACCTCACGGTGCCCCGGGACAACCACCCGAGGACTGTCGGTGGCGACTTGTACCGTCTGTACCGCCGCAAGCTGCCGACGACTGACCTGACTGAGGTGGACGGGCTTCCGGTGACGACTGTGTCGCGCACGATTCGCGACTGCCTCGCCACCGGTACCGACCCCGATCAGTTGCGTCTGGCCGTACACCAAGCCGGAGAGGCAGGGACGATCCGGCCCGACATGGCCGACACCCTGCGCCACGAGATCGACCGACATGCGCGAAAAGGAGCCAGGTGAGCCGACAGTACGACGCACCGCCGTCGAACCTGCGAGCCCTGCGAGACCGGCTCACCCAAGCAGCCAGGCGCGAGGGCATCGTCTTCGGACGGCTCCAACAGCATGTCGCCGTCCTGGTGGTGACCCAACTCGCCTCGGCCGTCGCCGATGAGGTTGGGCGCCCTACTGCTGATCAAGGGCGGCTCTGCGCTTGAGTTGCGTCGAGGCATCTCAGATTCGCGTACGACAAGGGACGTCGACGCGGTGGCCCGCCGCGAGATCCTGCAGGTCCATTCGCGGCTCGCCGACGCCGGGGAACATGGTTGGAACGGGTTCAGCGCAGTCCTGACCCCGCCGAGGGAGTTCGAGGTAACCGGGGCTCCCGGCAACCCGCACCGTTTCGTCGTGAAGCTGAGCTACCACGGACGCGCCTTCGCATCGATCCCGGTAGAGGTGTCGCGAATCGAAGCCGGGAACGCTGACCACTACGATGCGGTCACTTCTGAGGCGCTCAGTCTGGTCGGGCTGCCCCAAGCCTCGGCCGTGCCCTGCATGACCCTGCCGTGGCAGATCGCCCAGAAACTTCACGCCTGTTCCGAGCCACTTGAGCCGCCATCAACCAACGACCGAGCCCACGACTTGGTCGATCTTCAGCTACTGGAAGCCTTGATCGACCCCAACACATTGCCCGACGTCGCGTCGGCATGCGTCTCGGTGTTCGAAGCCCGGGCTCGCCAGGCATGGCCGCCGACCTTGACCCCCCCAGCCGCACTGGGCGCCGATCTACCTGCGGGCCCTGGAAGGTCTCGCCCACCTCGATCTTGCGCCTACGGTCGAGGCCGCTTCCGAGCGGGTTGGAACCCTGATTCGCCACATCGACAACGCGCTTTGAGGCCGACACTCTGTGGCGCGAACCGCGCAGCCTGGATTCGGAGGTGACTCGGGCTGCACATGCGCTGTGGTGCCCAGTGCGCGAGCGCCGACACAACCAAATCTCAGCATGAGGAATCAGCGTGGGCCTTGACCCTATGCCGTCTAGGCTAGGGCGGATCAGATTCCCAGGGGGGGTTTCTCGACTTATCGAGAAGGTTGGCGAGTTTGCGCGCACGTACCCGACAGCTGTGGTCTGCCCTGGTCGTGACCGTGGCGAGCGCAGTGATCGCGACGATCGCCGTCCTCTACCCGGGCTTCGCGGCAGCCGACGTCGAACTCAACGACGGTGGCGTGTGGGTCACCCGCTCGGTGAACCTGATGGTCGGCCACCTCAACTACCCGAGCCGCGTCCTTGACGGGGCCCTGCGCACCCGCACCGCCGAGTTCGACCTGTTCCAGGACGGCAACGACGTCCTCACCTACGACAGCCAGATCGGCACCCTGACCCAGCTTGACCCGGCCACCGTCGCCTTCCTCGGGGACGGCAGCCTCACTCCGGGCTCCCGGGTCGCCTTCCGCTCCGGAACGATCGGTCTGATCGAGGCTGCGAACGACGGGCTGTACGTCCTAGACCCGAAGGGCGTCCCCGGCTTCGGCGTCACCGGACGCGATCCGCTGGTCGAACTCGGGGCCGGCTCCGCGGTGACGGTCGGCGTGACCGGCAAGGTCCATGCGGTCTCGGCAGCCCGCGGCGAACTGGTCACCGTCGAGGAGTCGGCCGCCGTTCCCGCGGTGAAGAAGCTCGGCACCCTCCGCCAGCAGGCCGACCTCTCCATCACCGCTGTCGGCGACACGCCGGTCGTCCTCGACGCGGCCAACGGCGTCCTCTACGTCGAGGGTCGCACCGTTGAGGTGGCCGCAGCGAAGGGCGGACGACTGCAGTCCGCCGGCGCGGCCCATGACCGGGTCTACCTCGCCACCGTTGCCGGCCTGCTGGCCCAACCGCTCGACGGCTCCGAGGCCACCCTCACCCCCGTCCCCGCCGGAGGGGTGCCCGCCCAGCCGGTGTTCCTCGGCGGCTGCGCCTACGGCATCTGGTCGGGCACCGCGGCCTACGTCCGGGACTGCGCCGCCGAAGCCGACGACAGATCCGAGACCCTGCCCGGCGCCGGGAGCCAGCCGACGCTGACCTTCCGCCAGAACCGCAACGTCGTGGTGGTCAATGAGCTCGGAGAAGGGCTCACCTGGCTGGTCGACGCCGGCATGACGAGGGTGAACAACTGGGACGACGTCGTCCCCCCGCCGGACGTGGACGGGGAGGAGGACAGCCCCGACACCCGGACGCAGTTCACGCTCCCCGAGCGCAGCCCGGAGAACCATCGGCCGAGCGCGATCAACGACGCCTTCGGGGTGCGGGCCGGGTCGACCGCCGTCCTGCCCGTGCTCGACAACGACACCGATCCGGACGGCGACCTGCTCGCCGCGTCCCTGGTCGGCAAAGCACCCACCGACATCACCGTGCAGACGGTCAACGCCGGCGCGGCGCTTCAGGTCACGGCCGGCGCCAACGCGTCCGGCAAACTCACCTTCCGCTACCAGGTCGACGACGGACGAGAGGGCGGCAAGGACGAAGCGACCGTCACCTTGACCGTCGCACCGCCGGGGCAGAACTCGCCGCCGAAGCAGAAGCGGGTGCAGACCGTCCTGCTGGAGGTCGGCGCCACCGCCACCTTCGACGCGCTGATGGGCTGGTTCGACCCCGAGGGTGACGACGTCTACCTGCAGCACGCGGGCAGCGGCGTCGGTGATCGGATCACCTTCCGCAACAACGGCGTGATCCAGTTCACCGAGGCCACCGGCGAGTTGGGCATCCATGAGGTGAAGGTGACCGCCTCCGACGGCGCGGCCAGCGCCGACGGCGTGTTCCGGGTGGTCGTGCGCCCCAAGGGCAGCCTCGCGCCGGTGGCGAACGCCGACCGCTACGCGACCCTGACCGACGACCGGATCACCATCTCCCCGCTCGCCAACGACCTCAGCAGCAGCGGCAAAGAGTTGCGGCTGGCCAAGCTCGACCAGACCCCGGGCGCCAAGATCACCCCCGACTTCAGCGCCGGCACTTTCTCCTTCGAGGCCCCCACCGCCGGCACCTACTACGTCCAGTACCTGGTCACCGACGGCCCCAACGCCACCTCGGGGATCGTCCGGGTCGACGTCCGCGCCGACGCGAGTTCCGAGCTGGCGCCCCTGGCCACCCGCGACATCGCGCTGCTCCGGCCCTCACAGCAGGCGCTGGTCGACGTGCTGGCCAACGACACTGATCCGGCCGGCGGGATCCTGGTGCTGCAGAGCGTCACTGTCCCGGCGGGCAGCCAGGTCTCCGCTGAAGTCCTGGAGCATCACATCCTGCGGATCCGGGACAACGGGCTGAAGAGCCCGGTCACAATCTCCTATCGGGTCTCCAACGGCGCCCGCTGGGCCGACGGGTGGTCCGGGTGATCCCGGTGACCACCTCGGAGGAGGACGTGCCGCCGGTGACCGCCCAGGACCGCGCGGTCGTGCGGGCAGGTGACATCGTCACCGTCGACGTCACCGCCAACGACTTCCACCCGCCGGCGACACCCTGGAACTGCTGCCCGGCCTGAAGGAAGCCCCCGACCTGGCCGACGGCGTCGCCTTCGTCAGCGAGGGCACAGTGCGCTTCCGGGCCGGGGCGGAAGAGAAGATGGTCGCGCTGGTGTACGAGGTCTCCGACTCCCAGAACAACGTCACCGCCGGCTACCTGCGGATCCAGATCATTGCCGCGGACGGCTCCGCGAACGCCGCGCCCCTGCCCGAATCGGTGATCGCCCGCAGCATCGCCGGCACCTCGGTCCGGGTCCCGATCCCGCTGGACGGCATCGACCCCGACGGCGACTCGGTCGAGCTGATCGGCACCTCGTCGGCGCCCAAGAAGGGCCGGGTCAGCGTCGGCGACACCTGGCTGGTCTATGAGGCCTACCCGGGAACCACCGGCCGGGACAGCTTCGACTACGTCGTCCGGGATCGGCGGGGAGCCGTCGCCACCGGCACCGTCGTAGTCGGGATCGCGGCTCCCTCGAGCCAGAACCAGGCGCCCTACACCGTCCGCGACACGGTCGGCGTGCGCCCCGGCCGCTCCGTGTCCGTCCCCGTCCTGGCCAACGACACCGACCCGGACGGCGACACGATCGGCCTGGCCAAGCGGCTGACCACCCCGAACGGGGTCAGCGCCGAGGTCGTGGTGAGTCGGATCCTCGTCCACGCGCCGCCCACCGAAGGCGACTACTCGATCACCTACACCGCGGTCGACGAGTTCGGCGCCAGCTCGCTGGGGACGCTGATCGTCAAGGTGTCGGCCACGTCGGTGTTGCAGGTCCCGATCGCCCGTGATGACCGGGTGCAGCCGGCCCAGTTGGGCGGCGAGAAGACCGTGACCGTCCCCGTCCTGGCCAACGACGAAGACCCCGACGGGGTCGCCGATGAGCTCGTGGTCAGCACCGATGAGGCGAACGCCGTCGTCCGCCCCGACGGAGCCCTCGAGGTGACCCTGACCCCGGAACGCCAGTTGATCCTCTACACCGTGACCGACCTGGACGGGCAGACGGCCAAGGCGGCCGTGTTCGTGCCGGGCACCGAGTCGCTCCTGCCGACGCTGAAGAACCGGGCACCGATCGAGGTCGTCTCCGGCAAGGAGGTGCGGCTCGTCCTGTCCGACCTGATCGTCGTCCGGCACAAGCGGACGCCGCGGGTCGCCGACGCCGACAGCGTCCGGGCCGGGCACGCCAACGGCACCTCGATGGTGATCGACGGGGGCACCCTCACCTACACCTCCGACCCCGATTACTTCGGCCCGGACGCGGTCAGCGTCCAGGTGACCGACGGCGAAGGGCCCGATGACCCCAAGGGCAACACCGCCTACGTCTCGATCCCGGTGACCGTCCTGCCCAGCGGGAACGAGCCGCCGCTGTTCCTCAACACCTCGGTCGTGGTGGCCCCCGGCGAAGGCGCAGTCGACCTGAACCTGAACAAGCTGGCCAGCGATCCGAACCCCGAGGACGCCGGCAAGCTCACCTTCAAGACCCGCTCCGTGCCGCCGACCTTGCAGACCCGGATCGAGGACGGCCACCTGTTCGTCTCGGCCGACTCCAACGCCGCCCCCGGCACAACGCTGGAACTGACCGTCGAGGTGAGCGACCAGACCGCGACCACCACCGGCACCGTCACCGTCCTGGTCTCGACCTCGCAACGGGAACTGCCGGTCGCCGTCGACGATGTGATCGACCGGGCCGAACAGGGCCGGACGGTCAGCGTGGACGTCCTGCGCAACGACCACAACCCGTTCCCGGACACCGCGCTGGTCATCGTGGGCGCGACCGTCCTGGCCGGTGACGGGACGGCGACCGTCAACGGCTCGTCGGTGAACGTCACGCCGGCGGAGAACTTCGTCGGCACCATGCAGGTCAGCTACCGCATCCAGGACGCCACCCGGACGCCCGAACGCGAAGCCGAAGCGACGATCAGCGTCACCGTCCAAGGCGCGCCCGACCAGCCGTCCAAGCCGATCGTGGTCACGGTGGGTGACCGCAAGGTGGTCTTGCAGTGGACGCCTCCGGGCAACAACGGACGTCCGATCACCGGGTACACGGTGACCTCGAAGGTGGGCGGCTTCTCCCAGAAGTGCTCCTCCACCACCTGCACCCTGACCGGGCTGACCAACGACACCGAGTACACCTTCCGGGTGGTGGCCACCAACGACGTCGGTGACTCTGAGCCGTCCGCCCCCTCCGCCGTGGCCCGACCCGACACCCGTCCGGACACGCCGGCGCCGCCGAAGCTGGAGTTCGGCGACGGCTCGCTGACCGTCACCTGGAAGACCCCGCGCAGTTCGGGCAGCCCGGTGACGTCGTTCAACCTGGAGATCTCCCCGGCCCCCGACAGCGGTGCCATCCAGCTCACCGGGATCACCGGGAATCGCTACGTGTGGCGCGGGCTGAGGAACGGGACGTCCTATCAGGTGAAGGTGCAGGCGGTGAACCGAGCCCCCGAGCCGAGCGAGTGGAGCCCGTATTCGCTGGCCGAGGTGCCGGCCGGCCCGCCCAACCCGCCCGGCCAGCCGACCACGAACCCGGCCACCCCGGTCGGCGACCAAGCCCAGATCACCGTCTCCTGGCCCGGCGTCACCGGTGCGGCGGCGAACGGCAGCCCGGTCACCGGCTACACCCTGGACGTCCTCCAGGGCGGCTCCCGGGTGCGCTCGATCGAGGTCACCGGCACCCGGCAGAACGTCACCGTCGACCCGAGCACCAGCGACTATTCGTTCCGGGTGACCGCGACCAACAAGGCCGGGACGTCGCCGGCGAGCGCCACGTCCGCGCCCCGCCGGGCCGCCGTGCCGCCCGACGCACCGCAGAACGTCGAGGCCGACCCGGGCGACCGCCGGCTGACCTTGACCTTCACCGCCGGCAACCTCAACGGCAGCCGAGCCTCCGAAGTGACCTACCACTACCGGATCAACCAGACCGGCGCCCAAGGAACCATCCGCTCCGGCGGCACGCTCAGTGGCCTGACCAACGGCACCGGCTACACCGTGGACGTGTGGGCGACCTCCTCGGTCGCCGGGGTGCAGCCCGGGCCGAGCGCGACGTCGAACCGGGCGGTGCCGTTCGGCAAGCCGATCATCACCCTGACCGGCATCGACCGGCTCGACAACGCGGTCCGGTTCCGCTGGCACGTGGACAGCAACGGGGCCGCCCTGACCGCCGAGAGCCCGGCGGTGGACAGCTCCGGCAACGGCTCCCGCACCGTCTCCGGCGTGGCCGCCGGCGGCACCGCGACGCTGAACGTCAGCTACACCAACAAGGGCGGCACCTCGACCGCGCAGTGGCAGGGTCAGGCCAACGACCCGCCACCGCCGCCGCCCCCCTCGCCGACCGTAACGGTCTACAACGACGGCTACGCCGGCGTCTGCACCTCGGGCAGCGCCGGGCCGTGCTACTACGTGGGCGTCGAGACCAGGAACTTCAGCGGCAACGTCACCTGCACCCTCGACGGCGCTTATCCGACCGGGTACGGCCCCAACGAGCGGAAGCGGATCGGCGGCTCCAGGATGCCCTGGCGAGGCCTGTACATCACCTTCACCGTCACCTGCGGCGGCGTCTCCCGGACCGGACGGATGCCGGCACCATGACCCAGCACCAGGAGGCATCGTCCATGCCTCCGGAAGGAACAGCCCTCACATGACCATCACTCAGGAGCAGGCGACCTGGTTCGCCGAAACCTTCCAGCGGCTCAGCGACAACGTCGGCCTGGCCGTCCTCGGCAAGCCTCAGGTGATCCGGTTGGTGCTCACCGCGATGCTGGCCGAAGGCCACATCCTGCTCGAGGACGCCCCCGGCACCGGCAAGACCCAGCTCGCCAAAGCCCTGGCCAGGACGGTGCAGGGGACGCATTCGCGGATCCAGTTCACCCCCGACCTGCTGCCCTCGGACGTGACCGGGGTGACGATCTATGACCAGGCCTCGCACAAGTTCGAGTTCCACAAGGGCCCGGTCTTCGCCTCCATCGTGCTCGCGGACGAGATCAACCGGGCCAGCCCGAAGACCCAGTCCGCCCTGCTGGAGGTGATGGAGGAAGGTCGGGTCACCATCGACGGCATCCGGCACGCGGTCGGGCGTCCGTTCATGGTGATCGCCACCCAGAACCCGATCGAGCAGGCCGGCACCTACAAGCTGCCCGAGGCCCAACTCGACCGGTTCCTGATCAAGACCTCGATCGGCTACCCCGACCTGGCCGCCACCGAGGCGCTGCTCCGCGATGTGACCACGCGGGACCGATCCCGGCTGGTCCGCGCCCTGATCACCACCGGCGCGGTGGCGGACATGGCCGACCTGGTCGCCGGCGTGCACATCGACCCGGCCGTGATCCGCTACACCGCGCTGATGGCCGAGCAGACCCGCAGCGATCCCAGCGCCCGGGTCGGGGTGTCCGTCCGCGGCACCATGGCGATCCTGCGCGCGGCCAAGGTGTGGGCGGCCACCGAGGGGCGCAGCTTCGTCCTGCCCGACGACGTCAAGGCACTCGCCATGCCCGTCTGGCATCACCGGATCGTGCTTGATCCCGAAGCCGAGTTCCGTGGCGCCACCGGGGAGAGCATCGTGGCGCGGGCGCTGCTCCAGGTTCAGGCTCCGCAATCCCGGCAGCCGGTCGCCTGAGCTTGTCGATGACCAGCGCGATCAAGTCCCGCGACAGTTCGGGCGGCCCTCCCGCGGCGCCTCCCCGGCGAGCCAAGCAGCGCCGGTTCGAGCTGCGCCTGGACGGTGCCACCGCCGCGCTCCGACCGGGGCTCGGCGCGGCTCGGCGCCGGCTCACCGACGCTGGGCGCCGGGTGCGGCAGCTATCGGGCCCAGTCCTGGCCCCGCTGGCACCGATCATGTCCGCGATCACCCCGCTCGGACGCTGGGCGCTGGGCACCTCGCTGGTCGCCGTCATCGCCGGGCTGTGGCTGGGCTGGGCCGAACTTCTCGGCCTGGCCCTGGTGCTCAGCACCGCCGTCCTGGCCGGGGTCGGCTTCATCTTCGGCCGCCCGTCCTATCAGGTCACGGTCAACCTGGCCTCGCTGCGGGTCGTGGTCGGGGAGCACGCCGTGGGCGACATCGTGGTCCGCAGCGCGTCCGACCGTTCGGTGGCACCCTCGGTGATCGAACTCCCGGTCGGGCGGGCGATCGCCTCCTTCCCGGTGCCGCGGCTGGCGCCCGGCCAGGAGCATGAGGAACTGTTCACCATCCCCACCCAGCGCCGGGCCGTGCTGCCGCTGGGACCGGTCAGGTCGGTGCGGCAGGACCCGCTGGAGCTGCTGCGCCGCGAGGTCGCCTGGACGGAACCGGGCGTGATCTACGTGCATCCGCGGACGGCTCGACTCGACAACGCCTCCACCGGCCTGATCCGCGATCTGGAGGGCTTGGCCACCAAAGATCTGTCCAACGACGACGTGTCGTTCCACGCCCTGCGCGAGTACGTGCCCGGCGATGACCTGCGCAACGTGCACTGGCGCTCGACGGCACGCACCAGCAAGCTGATGATCCGCCAGTTCGAGGAGACCCGGCGCTCCCAGTTCGTGATCCTGCTCGACACCCGGCTGGCCGACTACGGCAACGCCGACGAGTTCGAGCTGGGCATTTCGATCGCCGCCTCGCTCTCCCGCAGCGCCCACGCCGACGGCAAGGACGTCACCGTCTACAGCACGGACGCGAAACTGCTCGGGCCGACCCCGGCCGGGCTGCTCGACTCCTACGCCGGGATCGAACCGAACCTCGGCCGGGAACCGTACGGCGACCGCGCCCGGATCATCGCCGCGGACGCGCCGGCCGCCTCCGTGGTCGCTCTGGTGGCCGGGTCGGCGACCCCGCTGGAACAGCTTCGGCTGGCCGCCGTCCGGGTGCCGCCGACGGCCCGCTGCTTCGGCATCCGGGCCGCGATCGGCGAAGAACTCGCCCTGAAGCGCGTCCGGGACTTCGCCCTGGTCAGCGTGCCCTCCCTGGACGAGCTTGCTCTGGCGGCACGGGTGGTGACGGCATGAGTGCCAGCGTGCAGCGGGGTTGGCCCGCGGTGGTCGACACCGTCCTGATCGCCGGCTTGGCGCTGCTCGCGCTGGTGCCGTTGGCGCCCGTCTTCGATGACGGACGGTTCTGCCTGGCCGGGGTGGGCGGGGTGCTGCCGGTCTCGGTGGTGGGCGTCGTCGGCGCTCGCTTGCGGGCCGGGGTGCTGGAACTGACCGGGTTCACCATCGTCGGGTACTTCCTCTTCGGCGGGGTGTTCGCGCTGCGCGAATCGGCCATCGCCGGTGTCGTGCCGTCGTTGGAGACGCTGCGCGACCTGGCCGTGAGCGTGGTCTTCGGGTGGAAGAACCTGCTCACCGTGAGCATCCCGGTGAGCGGCTTCGACCAGCTTTTCGCGGTGCCGTATCTGGCCGGGTTGATCGGCTCGGTGCTGGCGGTCAGCTTCGCGCTGCGTCGACGTGGGCTGGCTCTGTTGCCGGTGGCCGGTCTGCTGATCTTCGCGATCGCCTTCGGTGACTCCTCCGGGTTGCTGCCCGCGCTGGTCGGTGGCCTGCTGGGCGGGATCGGGCTCGGCTGGGAGACCTGGCGCCGCAAACGCGACCGCGCCTCCCTCGTCGTGGCCTCGTCCGGGGGCTCGGAGGAGGCTCGTCGAGCCCGCCTGCGCCAACTGTCGCTGGGTACCGCGGCCCTGCTGCTCGCCGGTGCCGTGGGGACGGGGGCGGCCGCGGCCGCCTCCGGGAACTGGGACCGGTCCACGCTGCGCGAGCAGGTCGTCCCGCCGCTGGAAGTACACGCCTACGCCAGCCCGCTGATGTCGTTCCGCAAGTTCATCGAGGACGGCGACGACTCCACCCTGTTCACCGTCTCCGGGCTGCCGGCCGGTGGGGTGATCCGGATCGCCAGCCTGGATCTCTACGACGGCATCGTCTACAAGGTGTCCGGCGGCGGTGGCGCCGCGTCCGGGGTGTTCGCCCGAGTCGGACGCGACATCCCCGGCGAGGCGGCCGGGGAGGCGGCCACGGTTCGGGTCCGGATTCAGGACTTGCGCGGCGTGTGGCTCCCGGCCGCGGGAAACCTCGCCGGGATCGAGTTCGGCGGCCCGCGCGCCGACGATCTGACCGCCGGCATGCACTACAACCGGGCCACCAGCACCGCGGTGCAGACCGCCGGCGTGGCCGAAGGCGACACCTACACCCTGGACGCGCGGATTCCGGTGCAGCCTTCCTCCGGGGAGTTGAACCAAGCCAGCCTGGCCCAGATCGCCACCCCGGTGCCGGAGATGATCCCCGACGCCATCTCCGACCGGCTGAACGAAGCGGTCACCGGCACCGAGTCGCCGATCAAGCAGGTGCAGGCGATCCAGGACTACCTGACCAGCAAGGGCTACGTCAGTCACGGGCTCGAAGGGGACGTGGCGTCCCGTCCAGGTCACACGTTCGAGCGGTTGTCGGCGATGCTGAACAACCAGCAGATGATCGGCGACGACGAACAGTACGCCGTGGTGATGGCCTGATGCTGGCCCAGGCCGGGCTGCCGGCGCGGGTCGTGATGGGGTTCGCTCCCGAGCAGACCTCACCCGGGGCTGAGATCGCGGTGACCGGCGCGGACGTGAAGGCCTGGGTCGAGGTTCCGCTGCAGGGGTACGGCTGGGTCGCGTTCCATCCGACGCCCGAGCAGGAGCCGCAGGAACAGACGCCGCAAGCTCGCGACAAGCCCCGCGTCCAGGTTCCGCAACCGCCGATCCCGCCCCAGGAACCGGCCGAGCTGCCTCCGCAGCCACCCGAAGCCGAAGAGGGCGAGGAGGCCCCAGGCCCGGACTACCTGTGGCTGTGGCAAGTGTTGACCATCAGCAGCATCGTCCTGGCCGTGTTGGCGCTGATCCTCGGGCCCGGATTGGTGATGTTGTGGCTGAAGGCCCGCCGCCGAGCCAAGCGGCGTGCCGCCGAGCAACTGCCCGACCGGGTCAGTGGTGCCTGGTCGGAGATCGTCGACGCCGCCGCCGACCTGGGCACGCCGGTCACCGCGGCGGCCACCCGCCGGGAGAACGCGGCCGAACTGGACGGCCACTATCCGGCGTTGGCCTTGCCGTCCCTGGCCGCGAAAGCCGACGGCGCCGTCTTCGGCTTCGGAGAACCCGCCGCGGCCGAAGTGGACGCCTACTGGGCGGACGTGGAGACCGTCCGGCAACGCCTGGAGGCGCAGGCCAAGCTGAAGCAGCGGCTGCGCAGGTTCTTCGCGCCGGCCTCGATCCTCGGCCGGTGGCGGTGGGGCAGGTGAGTGGCGTGCAGCTGGTCTGGGGCTCTCGCAGCGATGTGGGGCTGCGGCGCAAGATCAACGAAGACACCCTGATCGCCGACTTCCCGATCTTCCTGGTCGCCGACGGAATGGGCGGCCACGAAGCGGGGACGAGGCGAGCCGGCGGGCACTGGCTGCCTTTCGGCCCCTGATCGGACACGCCGCGGTCAGCATCGACGAGGTGGACGCCGCGTTCCGGGAAGCCGTCCGCGCCGTGGCCGGGATCGAAGCCCAGCGCGCCGCCGGCACGACGATCTCCGGCGTCGCGGTGTCGGCGCATGAGGGCACCAGCTACTGGCTGGTGATCAACATCGGCGACTCCCGCACCTACCGTCTGGCCGATGGGGTGCTGGAACAGATCAGCGTCGACCACTCCGCGGTTCAGGAGCTGATCGAGGCCGGACGCCTCGCCCCGATGGAGGCCGAGAGGCACCCGGAGCGGCACGTGATCACCAAAGCGGTCGGTGCCGGCTCGCAGGCCGAGCCGGACTACTGGCTGATCCCGGCGAGCGCCGGGGACAGGCTCCTGGTGTGCTCCGACGGCCTCAGTCGCGAGGTCGCCGTCGAGGTGATCGAACAGGTGCTGATCGAGGAGCCTGCCGCCGAGGCGGCCGCGATCCGGCTGGTCCACGAGGCGCTGTTGGGCGGCGGCAGCGACAACGTGTCGGTGATCGTGGTGGACGCCCTGTCGGTGCTGGACGCCGGGTCGACCGACCACCAACTCCAGACGCTGCCGATCGCGGTCACCGAGTTGGAGCTGGACACGATCCCGCGCGCGGTCCCCCAGGAAGGAACCTCCGATGGCACTGCATGACTCCGGCGACTGGTTCGGTGTGATCACCCCGCTGGGCAGCGCCCTGCTGCCCGGTGAGGTTCCGCTGGCCGCGGTCGAAACGGTCTGGGACGACCTGCGCAGCGGACGCGGCCTGGGCGCGGTGATCGACACCCTGGTCGCCGCGTTCGGCAACCGGCTGAGCGCCCTGCCCGCGTTCGGGGTGCTCACCCTGGACGGCGCGGGCGCGGTTGCCGTGGCGCTGCGCGGCGCGGTCACCGCCCAGGTCTGGTCGCACGGCGCAGCCGAGACGACGCTGATCACCGGGGCCGGGGTCAGCACCTGGAACGAGCGGGCCCCTCGTCCAGGTCGGTCAGGTGCAGTTGGCCGTCCCCGGCGTGGCCGCCGGGCAACAACTCCCGGTGGTGGACGGGATCGTCCGGGCCTCGACGATCACGGTCACTGTGCAGGAGGCCGACCTCCCAGCGGCACCCGTGGTTGTGGCCGCGGCCGAGCCGGTGGTTGTGGCCGATCGGGAAGTTGCGGACGAGCCGGTGGTTGCAGCCGAGCCTGCTGCCCTCGAGGAGAAGCTCCCGGCCCCGATCGTCGAGGGGGAGCCCACTGAGGCAGACGAGCGGGAGAGCCCGTCCCTGACCACAATGGTGCCCCTGCCCGAACTCGGGCTGCCCGCGCCCAACGATTACGACCGGCTGCTGTTCGGGGAGACGGTCATCTCCTCGGTCGAGGCGGCTGCCGTCCGGGAGGAAGAACACTCTGACGAGGGTGCCGAACCGGTGCAGGCGCGCCCCGCGCCGTCGCCGCCCAGCTCGGTGATGGCCGGGCTGCCGAGCTTCGCGCCGCCGTCCTCGCCGCCCCGGCCCACGTTCACCGCGCCGCCCCTGCTGGGCGACCACGACGGAGACACGGTCATGGTGGAGCAGCTCGGCCTGATCGGGACGTCCGCGCCGCCCAGCCCGCTGCGAATCCCTGGGTCGGCCCGGCAGCACCCCTCACTGCTCGTCCCGGGGCGGGCCCCGCTCCGGCTCGACCGATCGGCGATCGTCGGCGTCCGGCCCAGCCTGAGCCGGGTCCAGGTCGGCAGCGCCCCGCACCTGGTCAGCGTGGAGAGCCCCAGCGGGGAGATCTCGCGCAGTCACGTCGAGCTGCGGCTGGAAGGGTTCACGGTGCTCGCGGTCGACCTGAACTCCACCAACGGCACGATGCTGATCCGGGTCGGGAAGGACCCGGTCAGGTTGCAGCCGGGTGAGCCGAGCATGGTGGTTGCCGGCGACCAGCTCGATCTGGGCGACGGGGTCGTGCTCGGCTTCGAGGGTCTGGCATGAGTGCCCGTCCGCCGGCCGCGCCGCCGAAGATCCCCGGGTTCAGCTACGTCCGGCATCTCGGGTCGGGCGGCTTCGCCGACGTCTACCTCTACGAGGAGTCGCTGCTTCGACGGCAGGTGGCGGTCAAGGTGCTGCTCGCCGGGGAGTTGATGGCGGAGGCGTTGTCGAACTTCACCACCGAGGCGAACCTGATGGCCCAGCTGTCGAACCACCCCTCGATCGTGTCGGTGTTCCAGGCCGGGGTTTCCGACGACGGACGTCCGTTCATCGTGATGGAGTACTGCTCCCGGCCCAACCTGCAGACCCGCTACCGGGCCGGACGGGTCGCCGAGGCGGAGACGTTGCGGATCGGCGTCCAGATCGCCGGAGCGGTCGAAACGGCGCATCGGGCCGGGATCCTGCATCGCGACATCAAGCCGGCGAACATCCTGGTCACCGAGTACGGACGCCCGGCGCTGACCGACTTCGGGATCGCCGCGACAACGGGTTCGGGCGCCAAAGGTGGCCTCTCCATCCCATGGGCGCCACCCGAATCCTTCACCACCGGCGGGGCCGGGGACGAGCGCTCCGACGTGTACTCCCTGGCCGCGACCCTCTACACCGTGCTCGCCGGACGCACCCCGTTCGAGATCCCCGGCGAGCCCAACACCAGCACCAACGTGATCGGGCGGATCCAGAGCGGGGCACTGCCCCCGATCGGACGCTTGGACGTGGCGCCGGCGGTGGAGAAGGTGCTGGCCGCCGCGATGTCGGTCAACCCCGATGATCGACACGCCTCGGGGATGGAGTTCGCCCGCGACCTGCAGCGGCTCCAGATCGAGCGCGGGATGCAGCCGACGACGGTGGACGTGGTCGATGACAGCGCCGACCCGCTGGAACGCGAAGAGGACGAGGGACTGACCCGGATCCGCAGCGTGGTCACGATCGACGCGCAGGCGGCCGAGCAGCCCGGGCTGGACACGTCCGTTCCGACCACGCTGACCGACCACGGCTACACCCAGAAAGCTTTCCGGCCTGCTGCCCTGCCGCTGCCGGAACCGCCACCGCTAGAAGAGACCCAGCTGCGGGCTCCGCTGCAGCCGGTCGAAGTTCCGGCGCAGACGTCCGACCCTGCCGCCCCGGCTACGCGCTCCCGGACGCGTGCCGTCGTGCTGGTCGCCGTCGCCGCCGCGATCGCCCTGATCGCGGGGTTGGTGGTGGTGACGACCCTGTTCGGCCAGCCGGCCGCGTCCGCTCGTCCGGGAGTCACCCCGTCCAGCGAGCCGATCGACCCGGCGCCGGTCAGCTCAGCCGTCCCCCAGGTGGCCAAACTCAAGGGCGTGCTCACCGCGGGCAAGGTCACGTTCACCTGGACGAACCCCGACCCGCAGGAGGGCGACAGCTACCTGTGGCGGCGGGTCGAACCGGGCGTCAAGCACACCTACACGCAGGTGAAGGCGACCAAGGTGACCCTGCTCCCGGCCGCCTCGGGCAGCACCTGCATCGAGGTGTTGCTGCGGCGGGCCAACGGACGCTCCGCCGACGAGCCGATGGGCGGGTGTGCCCGATGAGCGCGGCCCCCAAGGTGTCGGTGGAGTTCTGCGGTGAATGGGTCGAGGTGCCGAGCACCGGGGCCTTCGGGATCGGACGCGAGGCTGAACTCGCCGTCGACGACAACCCGTTCCTGCACCGGCGACTGCTGGAGATCGAATGGGTCAACGATCTGTGGCTGCTGACCAACGTCGGTTCCCGGTTGGCAGTGACGGTGATGGACGGGGCCGGGCTGATGCAGTCGTGGCTGGCCCCGGGGGCCAGGCTGCCGCTGGTGTTCGAGCAGACCACGGTCGTGTTCAGCGCCGGGCCCACCACCTACGAGCTCACCATGCACCTCAGTGAACCGGTGTTCGGCGGGGTCGGGATCGTGCCCGCGCTGGGCCAGACGACGATCGGCCCGACCGAGTTCACCCCTCGCAGCGGCTGCTGATGGTGGCGTTGGCCGAGCCGATCCTGCTCCGCGAGCACAGCGGGATGAGCGAGATCCCGACCAACGCGCGCGCCGCCGAGCGGCTCGGCTGGGCCCTGACCCGGTTCAATCGCAAACTCGACAACGTCTGCGACAAGCTGGACCGGGCCGGGATCAAAGGCCTGCGCGGCGGGCCGGGCAGCCACGCGATGAACCGGCGCTCGCGCCTGGTCGAGTACGCGATCGCGGCCCGCCTGGTCACCCGCACCGACCTGGCCCTGCTGGATTCCCCGATGGAGGGCTGATGCGCCTCAAGATCACGCTGCGCCGACCGGCCGGCGAGGTGGACCTGGTCGTCACCGCCGATGCGACCGCCTCAGTCACCGACGTCGCCCGGCACATCGCCACCGCCGACCCGACCCTCCCTGAGGCCCCCGCCGGGCTGGTCACGCTGCTCGTCCGGGATCCGCTCAACCCCACTGGTCGGCTGCTGGACGGCGCATCCGGCGTTGTCGACTGCGGCATCCGCTCCGGGTCGCGCCTCGAAGTGGCCCAGCCCTACCGCCGCGCCACGTCCGGGAGCGAGCCGGTGGCCGCCATCGCGCGGGTCGTCTCCGGCCTGGACGTGGGCAAGGAGTTCCCGCTGCGGGAGGGCGCCAACCTGATCGGACGCCAGCGCGACCTCGCGGTCTGCCTGGCCGACCCGCTGGTCTCCAAGCGGCACGCCAAGATCACCGTGGCCGACACGATCGAGATCACCGACCTGAACTCCGCCAACGGGGTGCTGATGTCCGGCGAGCCGGTGACCAGAGCCACCTTGACCAGTTCGGACGTGGTGGTCCTCGGCGACACCACGTTGACCGTGTCCCGGCTGCCCAATGCCGGCCGAGTCAGCGGGCCGGTGCTGGAACACGTCCGCTCACCCCGGGTCGTGCCGCCTTACCCGGGTCGTGAGTTCCCGCTGCCCAAACCGCCGGGCGTGCCGCAGGCGCAACGGTTCCCGCTGATCGCCATGGCGGCGCCGCTGATGCTCGGCGGGGTGATGTACGCGATCCAGCCGCAGGGGTTGGCGGTGATCATGATGCTGATGACGCCGCTGCTGCTGATCTCGTCCTGGATGGATCAGTCGATCACCTCCCGGCGGGTGATGAAGAACCAGAAGCGCCAGTTCGATCAGTCGATGTTGCGGATGCAGGAGCGGTTGGAGGCCGAGCGTGAGACCGAACGCCGCGTCCGGGGGGTGGAGTCGCCGTCGCTGGCCGAAGCCGAACAGGCCGTGGAACAGCTCAGCCCGTTGTTGTGGACGCGTCGACCTGAGCACGTCCATTACCTGACCATCCGGCTCGGCCGCGGGCGTGCCTCGAGCCGGAACACCCTGGTGCTGCCGCAGAGCAACGAGACGTTGCCGGAGTTCTGGGGAGCAGTTGGAAGACCTTGGGCCGGGGTTCGGCCAGCTCGACGACGTCCGATCATCGCCGACCTGCATCGCGACGGCGCCCTGGGCGTGGCCGGCCCGCACGGCGTGGCCAGCGGCGTCGCTCGTGGGATCGTGCTGCAGCTGCTGGCGTTGCACTCGCCGGCCGAGGTGGTGCTCGGGGCGCTGGTCTCGCCCGTCTCCAAAGCCGACTGGGAGTGGCTGAAGTGGGTTCCGCACACGTCCTCGGCGCACAGCCCGTTGGCCGCCGAGCATTTGGCGGACGGCCCGAGCGCCGCGTCCGGTCTGTTGGCCCAGATCGAAGGCCTGATCGAGCAGCGGCTGGGCGGTAAAGCGCCGAAGCCGCGTGGGCTCGGTCGGCGGGGAGACCGGGGACGATCAGGGCCCGGGCAGCCGGGTGCCCGCGGTCGTCCTGCTGATCGAGAACGACGCCCCGGTGGATCGCGGACGGGTGACCCGGGTGGCCGAACGCGGCCCGGACGCCGGGGTCTACGTGATCTGGTGCGCCGCCGGGGTCGAGTTGCTGCCGGCCGCCTGCCGCAGCTTCATCGAACTCGACCCGACCAACGCAGGCGGCTTGATCGGGATGGTCCGGGTGGGAGCGCGGCTGCACCCGGTCACCACCGAGGCCGTCTCAGCCGAGCGCGCCGAGCAACTCGCCCGAACGATGTCCCCGGTCACCGACGTCGGTTCACCCGAAGACGACGACTCCGACCTGCCGACCCAGGTGTCCTACGCCCAACTGGCCGGCGAGGAGATCCTGGATTCCCCGGAATCGGTGGTGGAGCGGTGGCGCCAGAACAACTCGCTCACCCCGCGGGACGGGTCCGCGCCGATCCGTCGCCGCAAGGAGGGGAACCTGCGCGCCTTGGTCGGGCACGCCGCGGCCGCGCCGTTGCAGCTGGATCTGCGCCGCGAAGGGCCGCACGCCCTGGTCGGCGGGACCACCGGTGCCGGGAAGTCGGAGTTCCTGCAGTCGTGGGTGTTGGGCATGGCTGCCGCCCACAGCCCGGACCGGCTCACCTTCCTGTTCGTCGACTACACGGGCGGGGCGGCGTTCGCCGACTGCGTCAAACTCCCGCACACCGTGGGCCTGGTCACCGACCTCTCCCCGCATCTGGTGCGGCGCGCCCTCACCTCGCTGCGGGCCGAACTGCGGCACCGGGAGCATCTGCTGCAGCGGAAGAAGGCCAAAGACCAGGTCTCGCTGGAGAAGACCGGCGACCCGGACTGCCCGCCGAGCCTGGTGATCGTGGTGGACGAGTTCGCCGCGCTCGTCCAGGAAGTGCCCGAGTTCGTGGACGGGGTGGTCGACGTCGCGCAACGGGGCCGCTCGCTGGGGCTGCACCTGATTCTGGCGACCCAGCGTCCCGCGGGCGTGATCAAGGAGAACCTGCGGGCCAACACCAACCTCCGTGTCGCACTGCGGATGGCCGACACCGACGACTCGATCGACATTCTGGGGGACCCGATGGCGGCCCACTTCAACCCGTCCACGCCCGGACGGGGGGCGGTGAAGACCGGCCCGGGGCGGCTGCAAACCTTCCAGACCGGGTACGCCGGAGGCTGGACCACCAACGAGCCGCCGCGTCCGCAGATCGAGGTGGCTGAGCTGGGATTCGGCGGCGGCAACCGGTGGGAGGTTCCCGAAACCGACGCGGTCGAGGTGGACGATCCCGGCCCCAACGACATCGCCCGGATCGTCGCCACCGTGCAGCGGGCCGCACAATCGGCCGGCGTGCCGACGCCACGCAAGCCGTGGCTCCCTGAGCTGGCCGGCGTCTACGACCTGGCCCTGCTGCCCAACCCACGCACGGACGAGCGGCTGCTGCTCGGAGCGCTCGACCTGCCGGAGAGCCAGTCCCAGCCGACCGCCTTCTACGAACCCGATCGGGACGGCAACATGGCGATCTTCGGCACCGGCGGGTCGGGAAAGTCCACCGCCCTGCGGACCATCGCCAGCGCCGCCGCCTTCACCGCGCACGGTGGTCCGGTGCACATCTACGGCCTCGACTTCGGCTCCCGCGGCCTGCACATGCTGGAGGAACTGCCCCACGTCGGGGCCGTGATCGACGGTGATGACGAGGAGCGGGTGATCCGGTTGTTGCGGATGCTGCGCGGCATCGTCGACGAGCGCGCGACCCGCTTCGCCGCCGTCCGGGCCAGCACGATCGTGGAGTACCGGCAGCTGGCCGGACGTCCGCAGGAGCCGCGCTACCTGCTGCTGGTCGACGGCATCGGGGCCTTCCGGGAGAAGTTCGAGTTCGCCTCGGTCGAGGCCTCGCTCTGGTTCAACGCCTTCTCCCAGATCGCCGCGGACGGACGTCCGCTGGGGGTCCACGTGGTGATGACCGGCGACCGGCCGAACTCGATTCCCCCCTCGATCGCCTCCACCGTGCAGCGGCGGGTGGTGCTGCGCCTGGCCGACATCGAGGAGTACCTGCTGCTCGGTGTGCCCAAGGACATCCTCGACCAGACCTCCCCGGCCGGCCGCGGCATCCTGGACGGCAACGAGATCCAGTTCGCCATCCTCGGCGGCAGCCCGAACGTCGCCGTGCAGGCCCGCGACCTGCAGAGTCTGGCCACCAGCATGCGCCGCTCGCCGAGCAGCGCTCCGGCACCGGTGGGCAAGCTGCCCGACCAGGTGTGGCTCTCCGACCTGCCCCTCGGCGCCGAGGGCGAGATCGTGATCGGCCTGGACGACGTCACGCTGGCCCCGGTCCGGCTGCCGGCGCAGGGGCCGTTCCTGCTGGCGGGACCGCCCTCCAGCGGACGGACGACCGCCCTCTCCACGATCTCGGCCGCGTTGGCCGCCTCCTCGCCGAGCGTGCGCCAGGTGCTGCTGACCGGACGCCGCTCGCCGCTGGCCAATGCGACCCAGTGGGCCGAGCGGGCCGAGGGTGCGTCCGCGGTCGCCGAACTCGCCGCCAAGCTCACCTCGCAGCTGGAGTCGCCCGGAGGCCCGAAGCTGGCCCTGCTGATCGAGCATCTGACCGACTTCAGCGGCGGGGAGGCCGAGTTCGCCCTGGATCGGCTGATCAAGGTGGCGATCCGGGAGGGCTGTCTGGTGGTCGGGGAGGCGGAGACGTCCACCTGGAGCCAGGCGTGGACGCTGGCCCAACCGTTCAAGGCCGGGCGGACCGGGCTGCTGCTCGTCCCCGGCGACATGGACGGAGACACGCTCCTGGGCACCCCGCTGGGCCGCTTGCGCCGGGCCGATTTCCCGGCCGGACGAGGCTTCCTGATCCGGGCCGGACGGGCGCGCAAACTCCAGGTGGCCACCGACAAGGGGTGATGGGGATCTCACCCCATCGACGGTTTCGACCAAGGGCCATAGGTTACCTACCAACAAATGAAACTCATCGTGAAGCGAATGCTGCACGAGGTGATGAAGGAGAAGAAGAATGGCAGTTTGGGGTCTTGATGTTCAGCAGATGCGGCAGCTCAGCTCGCAGTTGAACCAGAAGGCGGGCGAAATCGAGAACGCGCTCGGCACGCTGACCAGCGCGCTGGCCAACACCCAGTGGGAGGGTCCGGACGCGACCGCTTTCCGCAATGACTGGTCCGGCAGCCACAGCGCCGCCCTCCGCCAGGTGATCCAGGCGCTCCGCGATGCCTCGTCCAAGGCGACTCAGAATGCGAACGCCCAGGAGCAGACGTCCAACACGCAGTGACCTGTGGTGGCGGGCGCCACTGCGCGCCCGCCACTGACTGCTACCAACGAAAGGTCTCCTGATGGCCGGCATGTACGGCGCCGACGTCGCCCAGCTGCGGGCGCTTGCGCAGCAGTTCGAGCGCACGGCCGAGCAGTTGGAACACGACCGCATGGCCGTGGGCAACGCGATCCAGATCAGTGCCTGGGTGGGCCCGGTGGCGGTGCGGTTCCGCGCCGAATGGGACTCCCAGCACAGCCAGCGGATCGTCGGGGCGGCGCGGCTGTTGCGCGACAACGCCCGGCTGGCCCGCGCCAACGCCGACGCTCAGGAGGCGACCAGCGCGATCGATGGATCGAGCGGTGGCGGCCCGGCAGGCTCCGGTGGCGGCGGCGGTGGTCCGTTGTCCTGGTTCGGTGACCGGTTGGGCGAGCTGAAGGACGCCGGCAGCACCGCCGTCGACTGGGTCGGGGATCGCGCGTCCGATCTGTGGGAAGCCGGCGAAGACGCAGCGAACTGGGTCGGCGATCAGGCCGTGGCCGCCTGGAACTGGACGTCCGGCACGGCCGTTGCGGCCGCTAACTGGACGTCCGATCGGGCGGTCGACGCGTGGAACTGGGCGGGGGATCGGTTCGAGGCGATCGGCGACGACTGGGCGAACTACGGTGACGCAGCCGGTCAGTACTGGCAGGCCACAGGGGGTTCCCTCCTCGATGGACGCTGGCCGCGGACGACCGAAGTGGTGGCCTCCACGGCCATGCTCACGGGTGCTTTCGCGGGAGCCGTGGTCACCACGATCACCGCCGGGACCATTGAGGCGAACATCTTCGACGACGGCAAGCCCGTAGCGAGCGAACCACGCCCGGTCAACCAGGGCGTCACCAACCCGACGAGCCTGGCGGATCTGACCACCAGCGTCACCGATGCCTACGATGCCGGGGACGGAGTCGTCCGGGTCACGACCATCGATACCCCCGACGGCCCGAAGGTCATCGTCAGCGTCCCCGGAACACAGTCGTGGGGCCCCGAGACCGGGGCGAACCCGATGGACTTGACCGGCAATCTGGTCACCGCCGGCGGCGGACGATCCACGATGTCGGAGGCGGTGGAGTTGGCTCTGGCGAAGGCGAACATTCCGGCGGGCGCGGAGTTGATGCTGGTCGGTCACTCCCAAGGGGGCATGACAGTGGCGGATCTCGCCTCTGATCGCGACCTGGTCACCAAGTACAACGTCACGAATGCGATCACGTTCGGCTCCCCGATCGACAGCACCCACATTGATCCGCGGGTGAACGTCCTCGAACTGCAGCACGCCACCGACCTCGTGCCGCGGCTGGATCTCGGGGACGCGCTCTACGTCCAAGGAGTGCCCGTGGGGCTACCCAGCGGGTATCAGCAGTCGGGTCCTCAGCACACCACGGTCACGTTGGCCAACCCCTCCGGCGTGCTTGATCTCGCCGGGAACCACTCGCACGAGAATTACAGTACGTCGCTGGAGAGCAGCGCCGACCCGGCACTCTTGGCGTTCCAGAGCCAGCTCCGCGAGGCCGGCTTCCTCAGCGGCAACTCGACCAACACGACCGCCCAGGACATCACCGTCGGGAGGAGCGATTAATGCGACCAAGAGTTGCCTGGGTCCTCGGCCTGGCGCTGATGGCGTCCCTGCTCGGCGGCGCTTTCGTTGGAGATCAGATGTTCGACCTGTTCGGTAACCGCGCCCGAGCGTGTGAGCGCGTCCTGGTCGACACCGCCCAGGGGGTGCCGGGCGTGCTGTCGGCCGAGGCGGACTGCAGCCTGCAGTTCGGCGGCGGCTGGCAACGTCAACGCGTCCGGCTCGCCGCGGCGACCCAGGAGGAGGCCTACCCGATCGTTGAGCTCGTGCTGCGGGCCTTCGCCGCCAACGGTGGGATTCAAGACTCGTGGCGCACCCCACAAGTCTTCGAGTTGACCACCGGGGAGACCGTGAAGAGTCTGGAGTCGATGGGCTTCAATGGCACACCTCAGGTCAGGGAAGTCCGCTCCCACTATGGAATTCAACCGGTGCGCTGACAGGAGTCTGAGTAATGGCACGAGCAATGCGTCTTGACGCAGAGCAATGGGCAAGCGTCGTCGCCCGCGCCCAAGCGGCGGCGATCGGCGATGCGGAGAAGGCGGGCGAGCCGGATTCCCTGGTCGCCGCCGTCGCGCAGCACCTCGTGGCACCCGTCCGCGCCTCGTTGGTCGCGACCGCCGGGCGACTAGGCACGATGACCCGGCTCACGCTGGTCGACGACCGGGCGCTGCTGGTCACCCAACCGATGGCTGAGCAGGCCGGGGAGACCCGCGTCGACGGCGAGGTGCAGTTGGTGTTCGCCAAACCCGACGAGATCTGGACGGCGATCGCCTCGGCCCTGCCGCCGCTGGCTGCGCTGCGGGCTCCGGCTGCCGCTGCGGCTCCGGCTGAGGCTGTGGCTCTGGCCGCTGATCAGGTCGCGGCGCTGTTGGAGCGGGAGCAGGCCAACGTCCAAGTACGGGTGGAGGCGTGGCGTGAGGCGACCCAGCCCGCGGTGGTCTGGGGCCGTCTGTGGTCGGTGGTGGATGATCGCCTGCTCGACGTCCGGACGTCCGAGGGTGCGTTGAAGGTCACAGAGCGTCCGTTCGGCTCGGTGGCCGCGGAGCTGCAGTGGGCGTTGGTCGGCGCGGTGGAGGCGACCACGGCTCCCTCGTCGCACGATGGGTAAGGCGCACAAGTTCGCCTGGAACGGGATCGACGTCGAGACGACGTTGACGTTCGAGCAGTTGGCCAACCTGGCCCAGCGGTCGGCGTCCGAATGCACCGGCGATGCCGGCCGAGGCAAGCAGCGGATCACCTCGACCACCACCTCGGATCGCCGGATCGAGTTCCGGATCAGCGACTTCCTGATCTCGTACAAGAAGTTTCTGATCTTCCATCTGGACGTGGAGGTTCGCGCCGGCCGCACCTGGCTGTCCAGCCGGATCGACTGGTACGACACCACCCGCCGAACGGTCGCCGGCTTCATTCGGGTGGGGTCGCCGTCGATGATCGCCCACCACACCTATCTGCAGTTCGTGCACGATCTGGCCCGGCAGGTCCGAGCTGCCGACCCGCAGGCTCGGGTGACGATCCGCGAAGGGGCTGAGGGTGCTGCCGGACCGGCTGCGCCGGCGTCCGATCCGCCCGGGGAACGGCGCTCCCCCGTGTCGTTCTCTCCCGGTGCCCAACCGGAGCCGGTCGAGGTGATGCCGTCGGTGGCGCTCGGTCCCGTCGTGAGTGCCGCTCCGGACGACTCCCCGCTGGTGACCAGCGTCCCGGGGATGCCACAGCGGGAGACCCGCTCCGCACCGGTCGCTGAGCTGAGCCTCGCCGACGAGCTGCTGGGGAACGAACTGCTCGGAGACGATGCGCTGCTCCACACCCGGTTTGCCGGGGATACCCCGTCAGCGCCCGGGTGGATGGTCCGGTTCCCCGACGGAGCGCAGCAGCCCCTGGCTCCGGTGACGGTCTGGGGGCGTAACCCGACCGCACCCCCGGCGACGAACGCTGTTCCCGTGGCGGTCGAGGATCCCTATCGCTCGATGTCGAAGACCCATGCCCTGCTCGAGCTGCGTGACGGCGTGCCGCAGGTGACCGACCTGCACTCCACCAACGGGACGACGGTGACCGACGACCGGGGCGCGCTGCGCGGCTGTGAGCCCGGCTCGCCCGTGTCGTTGGGTGACGGTTGGGTGGTCGGACTGGGCAGTTACCGGATCACGGTGCTCACAACGACGGCTCCGCAGTGATAACGAGACTGGCCTCCGGGGCCGCGCCGTCAGCGGCGCGCCAGGCTCGCCCAGGTCCGCCGGTTCCACGGGGCCTCGGTCGCAACCGAGCACCCGCGGGGCAGCTCGCGTCGACCGCGAAAGTACGATTCGTCCTCCGCGAAAGTACGATAAAGTTTCCGCGAAAGTACGGATTTCGCTCCGCGAAAGTACGATCAGCGACTAGCATCGGCCCATGATCGGTCTCCTTCCCCGCAGGGCCGCGGCGGTCGGCCGGGAGCTTCTCTCGGCATTCCCTGCGGTGGTCATCCAGGGTGCTCGCCAAGTGGGCAAGAGCACGCTCGCCCGGCAGCTTGTCGAGGAGCGCACCGCCGTCATGGTCACCCTCGATGACCGGCGCACCCGTGAGGCGGCCGCTGCGGACGAGATCGCCTTCGTCGAGCAGTGCCCCGATGGCGTGCTCGTCATCGATGAAGTCCAACGGGAACCGGAACTCCTGCTTGCGATCAAAGCCAGCATCGACCGGGACCGGCGGCCAGGCCGATTCCTGCTCACCGGATCAGCCGACCTGCTGACCGTGAAGGGGCGTACCGACAGCCTCGCCGGACGTGCGGCCACCCTGCGCCTGCGGGCCCTGAGCCAGGGTGAATTGGGCGGCCACCCGGAGGACTTCATTCACTCTTTGCTGACCGGGTCGGCGACACCACACTTCTCCACCCACTGGACCCGTTCGGACTATGTCGCCGCACTAACCCATGGCGGTTACCCCGACGTCCGCGGACTCAGCCCACGTCTGCGCAACGCATGGCTCGACAGCTACCTCGAGCGCGTCCTGGAACGCGACGCCACGCTGTTACCGTCCGGCGGCCATTCGCGACGGTTGCGTTCCGTCCTGTCCCTCCTGGCGGCAAACCAGGCCGGAGAACTGGTCAAGGCCCGAATCGCTGAAGGCGCCGACATCCCCCGCAACACCCTCACCGCCTACCTTGACGTTCTTCGTTCCGTCTACCTGGTCGACGAGCTCCCTCCATGGACGGCAAATCTGACCAAACGTGAAGTCGGGCGACCGAAGGCGTTCGTTGGTGACTCGGCGCTCGCTCTTCGGCTCAACCGACAGACCGAACATCAACTCCTGCCACTTACCTCCGACGTCATCGGTGGCCCCTTCGAGGCGTTCGTCGCCAGTGAGTTGCTGAAACAGAAGTCGTGGAGCGAACAGGACTACCAGCTGTTCCACTTCCGTGACCGCGACGGCCTGGAAGTCGACCTTGTCCTCGAACTAGATGACGGACGGATCATCGCCATCGAGGTCAAAGCCTCGTCGTCCTATCGATCAGAACACTTCGCAGGGCTGCGTTATCTGCGAGACAAACTCGGAGATCGCTTCTTGGCCGGGGTCGTCCTGGGGATGTCCGGCACCGGCTACCAATACGCAGGCCGGCTCTTCGGCCTTCCCGCCGCTGCACTGTGGCTGGCCCGATCCACTCGAGCTTCAGGCGAGTGAGAGCGGAGTGCCACCGGCTCAGGGCCCGAGCAGGCCAACGGAACGACGGCCACACCATCTGGCCTGCGGTAGGCGTACGGGCCGGTGTTGATCACGACTCGGTTCACGAGGCGGTCTCCGAGCTGGTCGTGCAGCCAGTTCAGATGGCGCACGTCCGATTGCCCGATCGTGTCGGACAGTTTGACCTCGATCGCCACCACAGAGCGATCCGCCCCCTCCACGATCAGGTCCACCTCGTGCTCGGTGTTCTTCGTTCGTAAGTGGCCCACTCTGGCGTCCGCCGCCCACGCGTAGGTCCGCACCGACTGAACGGTGAGAGATTCAAACAGGGGCCCCGAGCCAGGTGCCCGTTGCGGACGCTAGTCGGGTCCCCTCCCCACGCAGGAGTCCCGCCGGAGGGGAACGGAGGAATCCACGCGTCCAGCGGATCAAGGACGAACAATCGCTGCAGAAACTCGCGGTGGAGGTTGGCGGTCTGCCGAGCAGGCTTTGTCGCTTTCACCCGGAGGTGTGATGTTCTCCCGGACAATCGCCGGCAACACCATCGGACGTCGTGCGCGAATAACGTGAGGGGTTGACTACCGACTACGGTCGTCAACCCCTCACGTTAACGCTCAGTTCCGGGCCACCGTCCGCTCAACCGTGTGCTCTGCTGCTGTCATGATCAAGACGATGGCTGACAGCACGGACTGCGCCGAAGCGTCCAAGCCGAGCGGTATGGCCAGGATTTTTCGGCGCTCCGCCCTGGGACGCCAGAGAGGGAAGGATTGAGCATGGCTCAGAAGTCCCGCGTTGACGAGTCGGTCGCTGCCCTTGGGCTGCTCGCCGCTCTGCCTGTCCAACTCGAGGCAACCACCTCGCGGGTGGTGGTCAACAACCCCCTGCTGCGGGTCGTGTACTTCGCCTTCGACACCGGCGAACTCCTCACCGACCACAGCTCACCCCGGGCCGTCGTGGTCCACCTGCTCGCTGGCGCGATCCGGTTCACGGTCGATGGAACGGAACACGTGCTGACCCCCGGCGACGTCCTGTACCTGGCGCCCGGCGCACGGCATGCCCTGGTAGCGGACGCACCCAGCCACCTGAGCCTGGTGATGGTCGACACTGAGCCGGCCACTGAGTAATCCCCGGTTCTCGTTAGTAGGCCTCGTCCTCGCCGTGAGAAACGGCGCAAGAATTTTCGTACGCAATTGTGGTATCTGCCGCGGGGACGGCCCGACTCTTACCCTCAAAGTGAACCGCCGGGGGGCACAGAATCAGGTTGGGAGACCGGTATGTCTATCGCGGACAATGCAGCGTTCTATAAGAAGGTGGCGCAACAGCTGACCATCTGGGGGTGGGAAGACTTCATCAACTTCTGGCCAGGGTGGGCCACCCGCACCAACACCGGCACGATCCTGATGCCGCAGGGGGTCACGGTGCATCACACCGGCGATGTCGTGACAGAAACGAGCTACCTGGTCAATCCGACGGACCGGCCGCAGTTGAAGGTGCTGGCGAACATCCACATCGACGCCCTTGAGCGGCGGATCCGGTTCATCTGTGCTGGTGGTGCGAGCCATGGTGGCCAGACGCACAAGCCCTGTTTCGACCGGGTGATCGCCGGCACCGCACCGCTCGATCGCGACCTCGAGCCAGGCCCTGACGATCCGAACTTCTCGATCAACCGGCGGACGGTCGGGATCGAGGTGGACGGCGCCGGCGGGGCCGATGAGTGGGACGAGTGGACGTATCGGGCCGCGGTCGCCACCTCGTCCGCGTGCCACGTGGCCGCCGAGTGGCCGTTGGGGGACGCGCCGCGGGTGGGCGCCCACAAGGAGCACACGAAACGGAAGCCGACCGATCCGGAGGCGCCGATGGGCCAGTTCCGCAAGGACGTCCTGGACTGCATTGCCAACCCTTGGGCGCCAGGGGTCGGACGGCCCGAGTTCGTCCTGGGTGATCGGGTGCTGTCCCGCAACGGCATCGACAGGGGTCCGGATGTGGCAGACCTGATCCGGCTACTGATCGAGCTGGGCTTCGACCTGGTTCCTGACGGCGAGTTCGGCCCGGCGGTCGAGGCGGCCGTGATCGACTTCCAGGGACGGCACGGGCTGCCGCCGGACGGGTTCGTCCGGCTGGACACCGTGGAGGCGATCAAGCGAGCGCTCACCCTGCCGGCAACGACGGACACCGAAACACCCGTGGTGCCTCGCGGCCAGCGCGCGGAGGCCCCGGCTGCACCGCGGATCGTGCGAGAGCGCAAGTTCCGGTTTGGCCAGGCGAACCTGCAGGCGGAGAGGTTCGGCGGCCTCGACGACGCGAGCCCGCGCCGCGGCGAATACCTCAGGGACAGCATGAAGTGCTCGATCTACGCGCTCTCCGAAGTTTCCATGACGGCCCGGGACGCCATCCGGGCTGTCCTGGGCGCGTCACGCTTCAAGGTGTTCCCGGTGGGCCTCGTCTGTGTCATGTGGGACTCCACCAAGTGGCAGCATGCGGGCAAGAAGTCTGTGGACTTCGGCACCCCGATTCACGGGGCGGTCCGGGTCAGCTTGGAGGACGTCCGGGGCAGCCAGCTGCGGGTGGACGTGATCTCGATGCACGTGCGTCCCAGCGCGATCACCGATCTTGCCGGCAAGCAGGCCGACATCAAGAAGGCGATGACGGAGTTGCACCGAGCGGGTGTTCCAACCGTGGTCGCCGGCGACTTCAACACCAATACTGCGTTCGACATCATCGAACCGTTCGGGTTCGCCCGGTCGACTCGTCGGGTGGACACCGTGAATGACCCGGGCGAGCAACGGCTGGACGCCGTTTTCACCTCCCCGGAGTTGCTGTTCCGCGGCAAAGAACTGCTGGACCCGGGCAGCGTGAGCGATCACTTGGCCTGGGTCGTCAGGGGCACGCTGACCCTGGGCTGACGGCGTCACAGGGCGCGGGCCTCCATCAGCTGCTTGAGTTTGGGGAAATCTCCAGCGAGGGCTCGCTGGCCCGCGCTCTTGGCGAGCGGCGCGAGCACCTTGGCCGCGCCCTTTAGCTCCATTCCGTAGCCGATGGTGACCCGCGCGCCCCCATCAGCCTGCTCCACTCGTCTCCAGAAGGTCAGGGGGAGGGGTCCCCTCACGGTCTTCCACGCAGTCACCCGGTTCGGCTCGTACTGGGTGACCTCGTACTCCGCCTCGAGGCGCCAGAGCAGCAATGGGGCCACCAGAAGATACCTGGCGCCCCACAAGGGCCCCTGGGACGTCTTCCTGCCCTCCACCCACTCACGCCGCCACTTCGGGTCGTTCGTCAGATCGGCCAGAACGGCAAAGACCTCCTCGATGGATCTGCTGATCACGATGCTCATCTCGAACCGCGCCATCGGCTCATCTCCTTCTCGTTCTCCAGCCGGCTCGTCCACACGCCGATGATGAATCGTCCGCACGAGCCGGCGAGGTCAGAGTGTCACTGCGGTCACGGTTCCTATCAGCAATCTTGCCCCGGTTCACGGCTGATCCGAGGAAGATCCCGGAGCAGGAACTGACCTCCCGCGGCCTCTGGAAAGGCGTAGCGTCAGAGGGAGTCGAAATACCTGAAAGGGAGACGGACATGGTGGTCTGCCGCGCGTGGGTCGGGAATGGTCGATGTGAGCGAGCAACTCGAAACGCTGCGCAACAAGCGGGAGGCCGCGCTCCAAGGCGGCGGGCAGGTGCGAGTCGAGGCCCAGCACGCCCGCGGGAAGCTGACCGCCCGGGAGCGACTCGCCATTCTGCTTGATGAGGGCTCCTTTCAAGAACTCGGCGCGCTCGCCACGCACCAGAGCAGCGACTTCGGCATG
>JADJTO010000019.1 GCA_016711105.1 Micropruina sp.
GCGACCAGTTCATGATGGGCAGCCTGGTAGAGCTCCGTTTTGGACAGCTGATTCAGCGGGGTGTTGATGCCACCACTCATCAAGGGGAAGTGCAGCATGGAGTTGATCTCATTGAAGGTCAACCAGTACTTCACCTTGTCGCGGTAGCGGTCGAAGACCACCCGGGCGTACCGCTCGTAGAAGCCGATCAGCTCGCGGCTCACCCAGCCGTTGTAGGCCTCAGTCAGGTGCAGAGGGGTCTCGTAGTGCGACAGGGTGACCAAGGGCTCGATGCCGTACTTGGCGCACTCGTCGAAGACCCGATCGTAGAAAGCCAGACCCTCTTCATTGGGAGTCTCATCGTTACCGTTGGGGAAGATCCGCGACCAGGCGATCGACAGACGAAACACCGAGAAGCCCATCTCGGCGAATAGCGCGATGTCTTCGGCGTACCTGTTATAGAAGTCGATGCCGACGAGCTTGAGATTGTCCTCGGTGGGTGCGTCGACCCGGGGGGACATGATGCCCTGCGGCATCACGTCCTGAATTGAAAGGCCTTTGCCGCCCTCGTTGTAGGCGCCCTCGAACTGGTTGGCTGCGGTGGCACCGCCCCAGAGAAAGCCCTGCGGGAACGGCGTGGTGGTGTGTGTCATGACTTCTTCCTCAGTGAGTCGATCCGGACGGAGAAATGGACGGCCGGGGTCGCCGCGCAGGCGTTGCGCGGCTACCAATCGGCCTTTCTTGAGCACCTGCAGCACCCGGGGCCGGAACGCAAAGACCCGAGTCGGACCATGCACCAGCATGGAATCAACTCAGGTCTTGCCTATGACGTAACAACCCTGGGGAACCCCAAAGGCTCCTGCGACTGACGTTACCACACACCCAGTCTCGCTTCGCAGGCAGCTGCGTCGGCAGGCTCCCAGGAGGGCCCGGGCCCTGCGTGGTGACGGTGACCGTGGCAATCAGCCACCTCCACCACGCAGGGGACCAACTCAGCCCCAGGCCATTTCCCCCTGGGCGACCTTGGTGCCCAGGCTGGCCGCAATGACCAGGCCGGCGTCCGGGTAGGCGGCGAGGAGCGCGTCGTGGGCCGCTGCAGCGTCGGGAGCCGCGGTCACCATCAGGTCGAAGAAGCGCAGGTAGTCACGGGTGTACTCGATGGCCGAGAGATCGGTCGCCGCGTCGGGCGTCCGGTTACCGGCCACCACGACCGCGGGCTGGAGCGCCTCCAGTGCGTCCAGGGCCTCGATCCAGGCCGCCCGCGACTCGGGAGTTGAGCTGTCAGCCGTCCAGACGTGCAAGCCCTGGAACAACAGGACGCCACCGAGCAGCACGCGCGCCTGGGGATCGAACAGGAACCAGGCGCGCTCCCCCACCTTGTCGCTGGCCCGGCGCAGCTCCAGGGTGTGGCCGTCGACGACCGGATTGGTCAGCAGCGGCTGGAGGTCGACCAGGCGGGTGGGCAGGTTGGTGCCCAGCTGACCCCAGGTCTTCAACTTGGTCAGGTAGCTGGCATGGATGTGCTCGATCACGTCGAGCGGGGCGAAGAACCGCACCCCCGGGAAGGCGTCGGCGAGAACTTCGGCGCCGAAGTAGAAGTCGGGGTCGCCCGCAGTGATCACGACACCGGTGAGACTCTTGCCGGAGTCGAGGACGGCGGCGGCGATGCGGTACCCGTCAGCCCGGGTGAAGGCTGCGTCAACGACCAGCGCTTCGGTCTCTCCGGTGACCAGCACGCTGGTCTTGTTGAACGACGAGTCCGCCGAGTCGATGATCGTGTAGGTGAGCTTGCTCAATTTTCAATTACCTCTTCTTGGTGCCGGGTGGCACTTGTCATAAGTGGGCAATCTTGCCCCCTTCCGCACGGTGGGTACTGGTCATACCCTTGTCAAAGTTGGACATTCATGGCGTGATGAATCTGTCTGCTCGGGGCGTTCCGGCGGGAGAGAGGGCAAGTGGTCGCAGAACGTACGATCCTCAGCGATGGGGTCAACGCCCCTGTGGGGTTGATCACCGGGCCCGAGGTGCATGAGCTTTCCGGCCTGCGGGACGCCGGTGGCCTGCCCGATTTCACGGAACCGCAGCGCCTGGGGTTCGAGATCGTCCTCCAGGTGCAGTCGGGCTACACGGCGCATGAGGTGGACTTCATCAGCCACCAACTCTCCGCCGGTGATGTGCTGTGGGTGCACAGCGGTCAGGTCCAGCGCTGGGGAGACGCCAGGTCGATCGAGGGCCGGGTGATCCTGTTCCCGCAGACGCTGCTGACCGTCGACTCCTCGGAGCTGTTGCGGCGGCTCGGCGCTCTGGCGCGGAACCGCTGGGGCGGGGTGGCAGCACCCGGCTCACCCCTGGATGAACAGCTGCTGGCCCACCAACGACTGAGCAGCCACCTGCAAGCTGCTTCAACCCTGGAACCCGAGGCCGCCGCGGCCGGTCTGGCTCATGCCACCCTGGCCATCCTGTTCCAGATCGCCGCCGAGGCACCCGAGGTGAACCAGCCCGATGTCGCGGAGAGCCAGCTGTTCCGCCGTTTCGAGGAGGCGGTGGAGCGCTCCTTCGCCGCCGAACGGTCGGTTGGCTACTACGCCGCGCGCCTGGGCTATTCCGAACGCACGTTGAATCGCGCCGCACGCGCGCAGGCGGGGACGACCGCCAAGAACGTGGTCGATCGGCGGGTCATCCTGGAGGCGAAGCGGCTGTTGACGCACCGGGTGTCGCCGGTGGCCGACATCGCCGCCCAGCTCGGATTCCCCGATCCGGCCAACTTCCATAAGTTCTTCGCCCGGCACGTCGGCCTGACTCCGGGGGCCTTTCGCGCAGCCGCTCGGATCCGCTGAGTTGGCCGGAGCCGACCGGGTGTTGCCGTGGACACCGCCTCAGCCCACCGGCAGCACCAGGGTGACGCCGAGTGCCAGCATGACGATCGCGATCCCGGCGTCCAGTAGGCGCCAGGCCCGGGCTGTGGCCAGCCACCGGCCCAGCAGTCGTGCCCCGTAGGCGAGGCCGACGAACCACACGACGCTGGCCAGCATCGCCCCGGCCGCGAAGACCCAGCGCTGGTCCCCATGCGCCGCGGCCACTGACCCGAGCAGGAAGACGGTGTCCAGATAGACGTGCGGGTTCAGCCAAGTCAGCGCCAGACAGGTCAGCGCCACCCGCACGGCCGTGTCCGGACGAGTGAGCGTCGCCACCCCTCCGCCGCTGGCCGGGTGGTCTGTCGGTGCAGCCGACCCATCGCCGCTGGCCGGGTCGTCCTTCGCTGCGACCAACCCCCCGTTGCCCGGCCAGACGGCCCGTGCGGCTGCCTTGACCGCGTAGCCGATCAGGAACACCGCTCCCGCCCACCGGACCACGTCGTTCAGCCAGGGCAGGGCGGTCGTCGCGGCACCGATGCCGGATACACCGAGGAGGATCAGCAGGGCGTCCGACACTGCGCAGATCACGGCCACCAGCAGGACGTGCTCGCGGCGGATGCCTTGCCGCAGCACGAAGACGTTCTGGGCGCCGATGGCGATGATCAAGGAGAACCCGAGGAAGATCCCGGCAAGGAAGTGCGTCATTCCTCGACGCTAGGCGCGCTCGCGCCATTAGTACAGCTCACGTTTCTTCGCCGCCATTAGAGTTGCTTAGGTGAAGATTCCGCTCGACCTCGTCCACACCTTCGATGCCATCGTCTCCAGCGGCTCCCTCGACAGCGCCGCGACCCGGTTGCACATCACGGCCTCAGCGGTGTCACAGCGGCTGAAGGCCCTCGAAACCCAGGTCGGCCGGGTGCTGCTCGTCCGCTCGAAGCCCGTCCAGCCCACCCCGGCCGGCCAAGCAGTGCTGCGCCTGGCACGACAACTGCACGCCGTCGAGCAGGACGCCCTGGCCGCCCTCGGTATTGCGGCGGGCGGGCCGGCGGAGGTGCCCCTGGCGGTCAACGCCGACAGCCTGGCGACCTGGTTCCTGCCCGCCCTGGCGCCGTTGGCCGGCGAGATCGCGTTCGACCTCTACCGCGATGATCAGGACTACACCGCCGGGCTGTTGGAGTCGGGCACGGTGACGGCCGCCGTCACCTCACAAGCGCGGGCCGTGGCCGGGTGCACGGTGCGTCCGTTGGGGGCGATGCGCTACCTGGCCACGGCATCCCCGAAGTTCATGGCCACCTGGTTCGCCGACGGCATCACCCCGGCGGCGGTGGCGCGTGCGACGTTGGTGGACCTCGATCGGCGCCCCGACATGCAGAGCCGCTTTCTGGCTGCCTTGGGCGTTGGCGTTGAGTCGCCACCGCGACACCGCGTCCCGGCCTCGAACGACTTCACTACCGCCGTGCTGCTGGGAATGGGTTGGGCGCTGATCCCCGAGCACCAGGCCACGGCAGCGATCGCGGAGGGCCGGTTGATTGCCCTCGGCGGGCCACCGATGGACGTCCAACTGCACTGGCAGCGGTGGAAGCTGGAGTCGTCGCTGCTGACCCGGATCGAAACCGCGATCGTGGGTCGGGCTCGCGCTGTGCTCAGACAGTGATCGCCAGGCAACCGCTGCGGATCGCCGCCGGACTAGGCTGCTCACCGTGACGCGGGAACCGGTAGCGGGGTGCGGAGGCGGACGTCGTCCGCGCCGAGCGTCCGTCGTGATGCGATGAAGCAGCTCCGGTTGGGTTCCGCTGTGGTCGCCCTGTGTCTGATCGCTTCCGGCTGCGGGTTCAGCACGTCGGAGGCCGGCGGCAAGGACGTCACGGTCACCGTTTTTGCGGCGGCCTCGCTGACCGGCACGTTCACCGACCTCGGTGTGGTCTTCGAGGCGGAGCACCCCGGCGTCCGGGTGGCGTTCAACTTCGCCGGCTCCCCCACCTTGGCCGAACAGATCGACCAGGGTGCAGCGGCGGACGTTTTCGCCTCAGCCGACCAAGCGAGCATGACCACGGTGACGCGGACCGGCTTGAGCGCCGGCGACAGCATCGTGTTTGCCAGCAACCGGCTGACGATCGCGGTCCCGCCGGACAACCCGGCCAAAGTCGCCGGCTTCGCCGACCTCGCGACCCCCGGGCTCTCGCTCGTGGTGTGCGCCCCGGCCGTGCCCTGCGGGGCAGCGCGGGTTCAGGTGGAGCGGGCCACCGGAGTCAGATTGTCGCCGGTCAGTGAGGAGCAGGCGGTGAGTGATGTGATGGCCAAGGTTCTGGCCGGGGAGGCTGATGCCGGACTGGTCTTTCAGACCGATGCGATCGCCGCAGGGGAGGCGGTGTTAGCCGTGGACTTCCCGGAGTCGAGCGTCGCGATCACCCAGAATGCGATCGTGGCACTCACCGGTGGATCCCAGCCCGAACTCGGGCAACAGTTCGTCGACCTCGTGCTCAGCGAGGAAGGTCAGTCGGTGCTCGGCGAGGCCGGGTTCGGGCCGGCGCCGTAAGGCTCCCGCAGCGACATTCCGGAGCGGCCAACCAGGGAAGGGATCAGATGACGGGCAGGGCAAGGCCACCCGCGGATCGACCCTCGCCTTGGTCAGACCAAGCTCGGGGGTATTCGGGCCTTCCTCGCTGGATCCTGTTCCCGGCAGCGCTCGGCGTCCTCTTCGTCGCCCTGCCGCTGTTCGCGCTGACCCTGCGGATGGACTGGTCCCGCTTCGGCGAGTTGCTGACCAGCGAGTCGTCCCTGGCCGCGCTCAGGTTGAGCCTGCAGACCTCGTCCTTGGCGACGCTGGCCTGCCTGGTCCTGGGCGTCCCGCTGGCGTTGGTGTTGGCGCGGGGGCGATTTCGAGGTCGCGGGGTAGTCAGGTCGCTGGCGCTGCTGCCGCTCGTCCTGCCCCCGGTGGTGGGTGGCATCGCCCTGCTGTCCACCTTCGGACGCCGGGGACTACTCGGGCAGTCGATGGTCGTCCTCGGGGTGCCGATCGCGTTCTCCACAGCAGCGGTGGTGATCGCCCAGACGTTCGTGGCCCTGCCCTTCCTGGTGATCTCCCTGGAGGGCACGTTGCGCGCGGTCGGTCAGCGCTACGAAACAGTCGCGGCGACGCTGGGCGCGCGTCCGACGACGGTGTTGCTCAGGATCACGCTGCCGTTGGTGCTGCCTGGGCTGGCTTCGGCCGCGGTGTTGTCGTTCGCCCGCGCGCTGGGTGAGTTCGGGGCCACCATCACCTTCGCCGGAAGCCTGCAAGGTGTCACCCGGACGCTGCCGCTGGAGATCTACCTGCAGCAGGTCGGCGACCCGGACGCGGCGATCGCGCTCTCCCTGGTGCTGGTGGTGGTGGCGATCGTGATCACCCTGGGCACCGCCGGCTACTCACATCGGACGCTGCCGTGAGCCTGCACTGCCGGGCCTCGCTGACCCGGCGCGGGTTCAGGTCGAGATCGACGTCCGGGCTGGCGAACGGGTCGCCGTCCTGGGCCAGAACGGCTCCGGGAAGTCGACGCTGCTGAACATCCTGGCCGGCACGCTGCGCCCCGATCGCGGCGTCGCCAACCTTCACGGCGAAACGCTTTTCGACCTGGACGGACGGCGACGCTGGTTGCCACCGCATCGCCGCTCGGTCTCGCTGCTGGCCCAGGACGCGCTGCTGTTTCCGCACCTGACGGTTCTCGACAACGTGGCGTTCGCGCCGCGGGTCAGCGGCGTCCCCGCAGCTGCGGCGCGCGTCCGTGCTGAGCAGTGGCTCGACGAGGTGGACGCGCTGGCGCTGGCGGGGCGGCGTCCGCACGAGTTGTCGGGCGGGCAGGCCCAGCGGGTGGCGATCGCCCGGGCGCTGGCGGCCGAGCCACGGCTGCTCCTCCTGGACGAGCCATTGGCCGCCCTCGACGTGTCGGTCGCCCCCTTGCTGCGGCGGGTTCTGCGCCGCGTGCTGGCCGATCGGACGACGCTGATCGTCACCCACGACCTGCTGGACGCCTACCTGCTGTCGGACCGGCTGCTCGTGCTGGAAGACGGACGAGTGGTGGAGTCCGGCCCGACCGAGGACGTCCTGCGGCACCCGCGGGCCCGCTTCACGGCTCGACTGGCCGGCCTCAACCTGATCAAAGGCACCCTCGCCGGCAGCGGCGTGACCGGGCCGAGCGGGATGCACCTCGACGGCACCCGCAAGGACGGCGAGGGCCTGGTCGACGGTGATCCGGTGGCCGCGGCGTTCTCCCCCACCGACGTGTCGATCTTTCTCGCCCCGCCGGCCGGCAGCCCGCGGAACAACCTGCTGGTCACCATTGCCGAACTCGAACCCCGCGGCGATCTGGTCCGGTTGCGCAGCGACGACCATCACGGGCATGTGATCTCCGCCGACGTGACCCCCCGCTCGGTGGCCGAACTCGACCTCTACCCCGGACGCGAGGTCACCTATTCGATCAAGGCGGCGGCCGTCACCATCTATCCCGCCTGATCTGCCGGCCAGTTGCGGATACGGTGACCCGCCGGGAATGATCCACCTCATGACCCCTGGACAGGATGAGACCGAGACCACCCGCGCGGACCAGGCGGAGGCGACCTACGAACGCCTCTTCGGGCCGCGCGATCTCACCGCCGCCGAGAGCGACCCCGAGCTGATGGAGATCCTGCGCCGCTTCATCTTCAGCGACGTGTTCGGCACCGGCGTGCTGGGCGACCAGGAGCGGGAACTGATCACCGTGACCGTGCTGAGCTGCCTGCAGTGCCTGCCCCAGCTGACCGCCCATACGGCTGCCGCGCTCAATGTCGGCGTTCCGCCGGTTGCCATCCGTGAGGCCGTCTACCAACTCGCCCCCTTCATCGGCTTCCCGCGCACGTTGAACGCCGTCGCGACGATCAATGAGGTGTTCGCCGCCCGCGGGATCGACCTGCCCCTGCCCGCTCAGGGCACCGTGACCGACGACGTGCGCTACGAACGCGGCCTTGACCAGCAGGCCCCGCTCTACGGCAACGAAATCAAGGACAACCTGGCTGACCTCCCCGAGCCCTTCAACGACGCTCTGCCCCGGTTCCTGACCGAGTTCGGCTTCGGCGACTTCTACACCAGGGGCGGGCTGACTGTCGCCCAGCGTGAGCTGCTCGTCCTGTGTGCGCTGGCGACGATCGGTGACACGTCCGCCCAACTCGGGCCCCACGGACTCGCCTGCCTCAAGCTGGGCCACAGCAAGACCGAGCTCGTGGCTGCGCTCGTGCACTGCTTCCCCTACATCGGTTTCCCGCGGGCCGTCGCCGCCATTCGGGCGGTGAAAGCCCTGTAGGCACGCTCGTGGTCGGGTGAGCCGCGAAAATTGTGGGTCGTAGCGGCACGTCGAGGCCCCATACGCCTCGACGGCCGAAATTTGGGCACTCTTTTCCGCGCAGTCCGCCCAGCCGGGGGCTGCGCCCTTCGGTCACCCTTGTTGTGGAGGCGCGATCTGATCGACCAGCGTGCGAACCCGCCCGGCGATGTCATCGCGCATCAGCCGCACTCGGTCCAGGCCTTCGACGCCCTGGTCGGCAGGGTCGGGGATGACCCAGGTCTCCACGGTGGCCTTCATCCCCGGGACGGGCTCGACGACCGCCTCCGTGCCGAGGACGACGATGCGGTCGGCCTCGACGAGCATGGCCGGCTGGAGCCGCGTGGGCACCTGACTGCTCATGTCCGCACCGAGTTCCGCGACGGCGTCAGCGGACAACCCGTGGATCTCAGCGTCCGGGTCGGTCCCGGCGGAACGCACGTCGATGCGACCACCGGCGAGTTGGCGCAGGATCGCGGCCGCCATCTGCGACTTGCCGGCGTTGTGAACACACAGGAACAGCACCGTGGGGGTCACCAGGCGACCCCGCTCAGCCGACACGGGGAGCCAGGAGTTCCTTGACCTGGCGCGCGGTCGGGACTCGCCCGGAGAGGACGACCTGCTCATCGACCACCAGGCCGGGAGTGCGCATGATGCCATAGGCGGCGATCTCGGCGTAGTCGGTGACCTTCTCGAAGGTTGCGTCGATGCCGAGTTCGGAGGCGGCCTGCTTGGCTACCTTCTCCAGGTTGACGCAGTTGGCGCACCCCGGTCCGAGGACCTTGATCTTCATTTGCTGCTTCTCTCTTCCGATTGCTAAAGGACGGCGTTGAACAGGTAGCCCACGGCGATGATGCCCAGGGCGGTGACCGAGACGAAGATGGCGATCAGCTTGGGCTTGAGCACCCGGCGCAGCAGGATCAACTCGGGCAGGCTGAGCGCGACCGTCGCCATCATGAATGCCAGCAAGGTGCCCATCGGCAAGCCCTTGGTGTGCAGGGCCTCGACCAGCGGCAGAATCCCGGCGGCGTTCGAGTACAGCGGAACCCCGACCAGGACGGCGATCAGGACGGCGAACGGATTGTCGGCGCCGGCATAGGTGGCGAAGAAGTCTTCGGGCGCCCACCCGTGGATGACCGCACCGAGGCCGATCCCGACCAACAGATAGGGCCAGATCTTGCGCAGGATCGAGCTCACCTCTTCGATGCCCATCTGGATCCGGTCGTCCCAGGTCAGGTCGGTGGTGGAGTCGATCACCTGGCCCCGCAGCTTGGTCTCAAAGACGAACGGCTCCACGAAGCGCTCAAGTTTCAGCCGTCCGATGATGTAGCCGGCCACGATCGCGATCACCAAGCCGGCACCCACGTACATCAGGGTCGGGCCGACTCCGAACAGGCCGAGCAGCAGGGCGATGGCGACCTCATTCACCAGCGGGCTGGCGATCAGGAAGCTCATCGTCACGCCGAGCGGGATCCCGGAGGCCACGAAGCCGATGAAGGCCGGCACCGCGCTGCAGGAGCAGAACGGCGTCACCACGCCCAGCCCAGCGGCCAGGACGTTGCCGACGCCTTCCCGCTTGCCGCCCAGCAGTGCGCGGGTTCGTTCCACGCTCATGAACGACCGCAGCACAGTGACCAGGAAGATGATGCCGGCCAGCAGCAGCACGATCTTCACTGTGTCGTAGAGGAAGAAGTGCACCCCGCTGCCGAGCCGACCGGAGAGGTCGAGGCCGATCACCGAACCGACCAGCCAATCCCAGAACGGCTGGTTGACCAGGTACAACACCCACCAGAGCACGGCCGCGAGCGCCAGCCCTCCCCACCGCTGGAGGGACTTGCGGCGGGCGCCTGGGGTAGCGGTCGTGGTCATCGGACGACCACGAGCTGGCGAGCGACTAGTGCGGGATCGGGTAGGGCTGCGTGGAGCCGCTGCAGGGCGCCGTCCGCCAAGGAGTAGTCGATCCAGCGACCGCGGCGCGTGCCCTCGATCAGACCGGCTTCGCGCAGCACCTTGAGGTGGTAGCTGAGCAGGTTGCCGGGGATCGGTGGCTCCGGTTGAAGGTCACACACGCAGCGAGTTTGGCCGGCGATGGAGTGGAGCAACTGCAGGCGGACGGGATCCGCGACAGCGGCGAGGACGGCAGCCGCCGCGGCGACCGATTCAACATTTCTTGAATCAATCATGTTTGAAGCATTGTCCTGGACCAGGCCTGCTGTCAACTCCCCCAGACCGCTGCCGGGCCGCCCGGGCGACCTCCGCGAGGACCGGGCGCGTGCGGGCCTTCACGGCCTTGCCGACGAGGTCAGGCGATGTCGAGGCGATGTGCCGAGGCCCGGATCGGCGGGTGACGGATAACGAGTGAGTTTCACCACCGAGTTCGGTGGTGAAACTCACTCGTTGTTGGGCTTTCGGACAAGACTCGGCCGGGAACCTGCCTCTAGAAGCTGGCGGCCAGCCGCGTGATCCGGCCGGTGATGTCGTCGTAGGCCTGCTCGAAGCCGCTCCGGCTGGCGGTCACGGCCGGGTCGGCGATGGACCAGTGCACCTCAGGCGCGTCGAGCTCTTCATAGGCACGGTCACAAACAGCGATGACCAGCTCCTCGCCGGTGAGCACATCGCTGGCCAGCCGAGGTCGGGCCCGGGTCAGGTCGAGCCCGTGTCGCCGTCCGACACGCACCGCGCCGGGATGGACGCGGGTCGCCGGGTGAGTGCCCCCGGAGACCACCGGGATGTCGCTGATCGACCTCCAGTAGGACTCGGCCAGTTGAGAGCGGGCGGAGTTGTGCGAACAGATGAAGGCAACCTTGGCCGGGCGTTCGAGGCGTCCGGCGCCGACGATGTCGTTGCAGGCCTGGGTGCGGACGACGTAGCTGCGGCGAGCATCACCCTCGGATCGTCGGCGGGTGACGAGTCCGGCCGCCTCGAGGACCCGCAGGTGGTGAGCGATCAGGTTGGTCGAGATGCCGAGGTGGTCACCCAACTCCCCCGAGGCGAGGTCGGCGTTGGCCAACAGGTCGATGATCGCCAAGCGGGAGGGGTCGCCGAGCGCGAAGTACCTGCGCGCCCTGGCTTCGAGCTCGGCGGTTGACATGCAGACTTACCTCCACGAAAGTTGAGTCAATAGTACTTGTGCTAACGGCTGGGCAGCCAGCCGACGATCAAGGAGTCCCGACAATGAGCAAACCCACCGTCCTCTTCGTGTGCATCCACAACGCCGGCCGCTCCCAGATGGCAGCCGGCTACCTGCGGTACCTCGGCCAGGGACGGATCGAGGTGCTGTCAGCCGGATCCGCCCCGGGGAAGTCGATCAACCCGGTCGCCGTCCAGGCCATGGCAGAAGAGGGCATCGACATCGCCGGTGAGCAGCCGAAGATCCTCACCGACGACGCGGTGAAGACCTCCGATGTGGTGATCACGATGGGCTGCGGCGACACCTGCCCGTTCTACCCGGGCAAGCGCTACGAGGACTGGGTGCTGGACGACCCGGCCGGGCAGGGCATCGAGTCCGTCCGCCCGATCCGCGACGAGATCCGCCGCCGGGTGGAAACCTTGATCACCGAACTGGTTCCGGCCGGCTAGGCCTGGCCCCGCTCATCCATCGTCGTTACCAAGCGAGGGGTCCGACGAGCCTCCAAACTGTGGACAACCGCCGCGGCCGGAAAGTTATCCACAGACTCCGGCGGAAGCGCCGAGATTGTCAGGGCCGGGTCCGAAGCTGATTTCATGACCTTCTCAGAGACGTTCACCGGACGGGAGGACCGCGAGCGCGTCCTCACCGACATCCTGCGCCAGGGCCGTGCGGTTCCCGGCAATACCCTCATTGCTCACGTCGACCGCGCCACGCTGACGGTGCTCGCCGTGCGGCGGCTGCCCACGCCGGTTCCGGTCTTGGACGCCTGCTCGTGCTTCACGGCCGAGTCGATCCAACGCTTGCGCGCCGCGCTGCTCACGCTGGCGCAGGATTTCGCACCGGCACGTACTGCAACCAATACCAGGCGCCGCGACGTGACCGGCGAGCTGATCACCGTCGTCTGCCGCCTAGGCGAGGCTGAGGTCACCGACGAGGACGAGCAGTTCTTCTGGGGATGGCGCATCAGCGATCACCCCGCCCCGGCGATCGACTGCGACGTGTATATGGTCACTCCGAGTGGCTGGGCGAGCCTGGCCGGGGACTGGTCAGGCACCCAGCCTGCGTTGCCCGCGAGCGACCCCACGGGGGAAGAGAACCGTGCCGTTCAGCAGGCCAGTGCCGTTCAGGAGGCCGAGCAGATCCTGACCGACGCCTCGCTGGCTCTGCTGACCCCCCGCTCGCACGAGTGCCTGCTCTGCTACGTGCATCGCATGCTGCTGGAGTTCGGCTGCGACGGTCGGCTGCGTTTTGCGGCCCACTTCCGCGATACCCGTGCGCCGCGAGCCACCGCGATGGAGCGCCGGCTGGGAGAAGTACATGGCTTGTGTGATTGCGGGATCTTCCGGAACGGCTACGACCTCCGGCCCGAGCACTGCATCCCCGAGGTGGTCCACGAGACCGACGGCGTCACCTACGTCGAGGAGTATCGCTGGCCCACTCCCCTCCCCGCGTGCTTAGGGGTACGTTCCGGTTCCACCCAGGGCTGCCGGTTGTGGTGGCGGCGTCTGCACTGGTGATCGAGCGCCGGATCCTGCCGAAGCTCATGGTTTCGGAGTCAGGGGGCGCGAGCATCACCGGGTCGGATTCGTGGGTGACGTATCTGCTGCCCGGCATCCTCATCGTCGCGTACGGCTTCGCCCTGGCTGCCTACCGCCGCAAGATCTCCTGATCGGGCTCAGCTAGAAGCTGCCGCGGGACCACACGTTGCCCGACTGCGCCACCAGTTCGACGCTGGCGGGCGGGTCCCCGCTGATCGGCACCAACCACGATCCGGACGCCGTTCCCGAGCCGTACTCATCGGTGAGGGTCCAACTGCCGCCGCTCACGCGTCCGCCGTCGCTGCCCACGAGGAGGCACTCGTAGCTGGCGCCGACCCTGCCGCTGGTGACGTTCAGCACCAGGTAGCTGCGTCCGTTCAGGGTGGCGAGCCCGGCAGAACCAACGGCTTGGCCAGCGCTGGTGAGGAGCTGGGTCGCGACGGGTGGGTGGCTGACGGCGGTGCTGGGCGGGCGGCTCATCCACCCGGACACGGCGAGAGTGCCGCCCACTCCGAGGAGCAGGCCGAGCAGCACGGCCGCGGCGATCGAGAGCCACGGCGTCCGACGGGGACGTGGGGCGGTCGCAGCGGCGGTCGATCCCGAGCCCATCGCGGCCAACACCCGTCCGGAGAAACCGGCTGGTGGAGCCACCGAGGGCGTGGTGGCCAGAGCTTGCTGCAGTCCGTCCGCGATCTCGGCGTAGTCGGCGCGGCAGGCCGAGCAGCCGACCAGGTGTGCGCTGAGCTGTTCCTGTTCCGGCGAGCTCAGCTCGCCCAGCGCCAGGGCGGTCAGCTGATCCGGATCGGGATGCCGGTCAGTCATGTTCCGCCTCCATTGCCAGCCGCATCCGGCGTAGCCCGGTGCGGATCCTTGTCTTCGCCGTGCCCAACGGAATGTCCTCGTGCTCAGCGACCTCTGACGCGGTCAGCCCGCCGATCACCGCCAGAACGACGGCGCGGGCCTGATCCGGCGGCAGTTGGGCGAGCCGCTGCGCCGCCGCCATCGTCTCCACCCGACCGCCGACCCCCTCCGGTGCGGCCCCAGCCAGGGCGGTGGCGATCAGCAGTTCGAGCTGCCCGGCTTCGACCGGCGCGATTCGCCGGGCCCTGATCGCGTCAATGGCGAGGTTGCGGGTGATGGTCAAGAGCCAGGTGAGCACCGAACCACGTCGGGGGTCGTAGCTCGCGGCTGCCCGCCAGGCTCTGAGGAAGGCCTCCTGGGCAATGTCTTCTGCCAGCGCGCGGTCGTGGGTCATCGTGACCGCCAAGCCGAAAACCGGCCCCTGGAAACGGCGGACGAAGGCGACAGCGGCCGTCTCGTCGTTGACCGCGAGGGGGCGCTGATCAGAGCAGCGTCCGGGGCGCGGTCGGCCAACGAGAACAGGCTCACACCAGGAGATACGGCTGAGGTCGCGGAAAGGATTGCGCCGGTCCGCAATCTATTCCGCCACCTCAGCCGTATCACTGGCAGGACCACCCAACCTGAAGGAGAGTCCCATGCTTACACGATCCCGGATCGCGCTGGCGGTTGCGCCGGCCTTCTGCCTCGCCTTGCTCAGTGCCTGCGCGGCACCTTCGTCCGCCCCGGCAAGCGCGCCCGCACCCGCGACCAGCGCGGCGAGCTCGGCGCCCGCGTCCAGTTCTGCCAGCGCGTCCGTCCCGGCGGCGGCTGACGCGGCCACCCTCGCCCTGAAGATGGCGGACAGCAAACTCGGCTCGATCCTGGTGGACGGCAAGGGCATGACCCTCTACATGTTCACCAAGGACAGCGCCAACACCAGCGCCTGCACCGGCGGATGCCTGGTCGCGTGGCCGCCACTGATCGGCAAACCCACCATGGGCGCCGGGGTCGACGACTCCAAGCTCGGCTCGTTCACCCGTGCGGACGGCAGCACGCAGGCCACGTACAACGGCTGGCCCTTGTACTACTGGAAAGACGACGCCAAGGCCGGTGACGTCACCGGCCAGAACGTCAACGCCGTCTGGTTCGTGCTGGACGCCGACGGCGATCCGGTGAAGAAGTAGCCGTGGACGTGTTCGGGCTACCGCTGCATCCGCTGGTGGTGCATGCGGCGGTGGTGCTGGTGCCGCTGGCAGCGCTCGGCGCGCTGCTGGTGGTGGCCTTCGCGCGGGTCCGCGAGCGCTACGGCTGGCTGGTGGTCGCCTTCGCGGTGGCCGCCGGGGCGTCGGCGATTGTGGCGCGGTTGTCGGGTGAGGCGCTGGCGGCGCAGCGCGGCCTTGGCGCCCTGGTCGTGAGCCATCGAACCTGGGGCGAACTGACCGTGTACCCGGCGGTTGCGCTCGCCCTGCTGCTGCCGGTCGGCCTGCTGCTGCAGCGCCGGTCGAGGACCGGATGGCGGGTGGTGGCCGGGTTGAGTGTGCTGGCGGCCGTCGCCGGGCTCGTCCTGATCGGGCTCACCGGGCACAGCGGGGCGGTCGCGGTCTGGGGCAGTTGACTCCTCAGCTAACGGGTGCAAACCTCAGCGCCGGGAGATTTGTGCGGTGGTGCGACCCAGTAGTTCACTCAGGTGATCTCCCCAGCGGGGCGCCGGTCACACGATGCGCGACCGACTCCCCCGCCCTCCGTCGAGGAGAACTACACGGCTAGCCGACGGCACGCCTGATCAGGTCGGCCACCCGCGCCTCAACCTGGTCATTCCACTCCACGACCGCGAACGCCGTCGGCCACATGGCGCCGTCATCGAGCTGCGCCACGTCCTGGAAACCGATGTGGCCGTAACGCGTCTTGAACTTGCCGGCGAACTGGAAGAACAGCATCACCTTGCCGTCCTTGACGTAGGCGGGGAAGCCGTACCACGTCCGGCAGGTCAGCTCGGGAAACTCCCGCGTGACCAGGGCGTGCAGACCTTGCGCGATCGGCGCATCATGGTCATCCATGCCGGCGATCGCCGCGAGCACCTCGGCTTCGCCGTTCTTGCCCGCTTGCGAGCGCTTGCGCTCCGCGGCCAACTGCTTTACCGCAGCCTTCTCCTCAGCGGAGAGCCCGCCACCTGTGTTTGCCATGCGGCGAGCATGGCACGTCACCGCTCCGCGAGCCAGGTTGGGGAGGCCTGACAAACCGGTCCGGCGCACCTAGCAGCCAGCCCTTCGTCGACCCGCAGGCCCACTCCGCCCGCAAAAGAGGCACTTCGCCCGCGTCATAACGCGGGCGAAGAGAGCACGAAGCGGGCGAAGTGGCCCCAGAACGGCCCGGGCCAGGAGCGCGACTGCCGGGAGAGGTCAGCCCGCGGCGCGAGTGAAGGCGCGTTCGTTGGGTGGGCATTCAGGAAGAGTCGGCCCGAAAGCCTCACCCCGCCCGGACGAGCTCAGGACGTCCGGCCCGCGAACCCGGCTCACGTGACACAATCTCGCCGTGCTCACTCCGGACGCAGTCTCGCTCTTTTCACGCTCCGTGCTGTGCTGGCTCTCCACGGTCGGGGACGATGGGTGGCCGTCGGTGTCTCCGAAGGAGATCTTCGTTGCGTCGTCGCCGACTCAGATCCTCATCGCCGACATCGCCTCGCCCCGGTCGGTGCGAAACATCACCGCGAATCCCCGAGTCTGCGTCGCGGCGGTGGACGTGTTCGAACAACACGGCTATCAAGCATACGGTCGCGCCCGAATCGTTGCCGCTGACCCAAACGACCGTCCTGATCTGGTAGTTCCATTGAGGCGGCTTGTCGGCGACGCCTTCCCGATTCGAGCAGTGATCTGTGTGGAGGTGGATCGCGTGACCCGCATCCTTGCCCCGAGTGTGTGGATGTATCCCGACGTTCCCAGGGGTCAGAGACGCGAGGGTGCATTGAAGAGCTTATGGCGTGCGGGATCGGGATGCGGAGTAGCCCCACCTCGCCACGCATGGCGCGTGGAGGCAGGCGGGTCAGCCGAACGGGTTGGGTCGAGGCTTGTTGACGAGGTGCTCCTGCCCACCAACGGGGTTGAGAATCACGGGCGGCTCCAGATCAATCTTCTCGTCGTGTGGCAAGGGGTGGAAGATCACCGGAGGATCCTCGACCCGTTCATGGATGCCCGGTTGCCGCGGATCGTCCTCGAAGAAGTCGTGACCGGGCCAACTGGCTCCGGCGATGCCCCGCATCATCGTCAGCAGGTCATCTCTGAGCGAGTCCTGGGCCGCCTTGGTTGACGGACGCGTGTTCACCAGAACCGCCCAGGTGGTGAGTGTCGCCGGGTCGCTTTCCAGGGCCGTGGTCGTTCCCTTCAAGCCACCGAAGTGATTCCGGGCACCGGCCATACTCACGCCCCAACCGTGGCCATAGCTGCTGTTGGCCGCCGAGCCGTTCATCATGGAGGTGATCTGACCAGCGTCCAAGAGGGCCAGCTTGTCACCGTCCCCGGACACGTGAATCCCGAAGCGAACCATGCTGATCGCGCTGCTCACCCACCCCCCGTGCGCGTCCATCCGGGCGACGTCCAGGTTGTACGGGTCGTCGCCGTCGCCGACATACTGGACCTCGTCGGTCTGACGGTCCTGCTTGGTGTTGCCCGCGATCGTCAGGCCCTGTGCGCCGATCGGACGGAACACCAGCGCCTGCACAGCATCGGAGTAGGACTGTCCCGTCTTGCGCTCGATGATCCGGCCCAGCAGGCAGTAGCCGAAGTTGGAGTAGGCGTAGACCGACCCGGGCGTCCGCAGCGGATAGGTGTCCAACACCTGCCCGATCAGCGCTGTCTGGTCCCCCTTGACGGTGAACATCGGGTCATCCATGCCGTCGATGTCTTCGGGATGTCCGGGACCGACATAGTCCCAACCGCCGCTGGTGTGGGTCAGGAGATGCTCGACGGTGACGTTCAGCTGGTCCGCGCTGTACGACAGCGTCCCGTACGTGGTGCCGAGGATTCCCGCGGCCCCGAACACGGTGTCGGTCAGCGCCAGCCGACCCGACTCGATCAGGCGATGGACGGCCACGCTGGTGATCGGCTTGCTCAGGCTGGCGACCCGCATCCGGTGTCTCGTGCGCAGCGCCTCGCGCTTGTCGATGTCGGCATGTCCCCTGGTGGTGGCGAAAACGAGGCGTCCGTCGTAGGCCATCGCCAGGGACAATCCCGGCACGGTCTGGTTGTCGAGGAAGGTGTCGATCGCGTCGGTGATCGTGTTCCAGGTGCCGGCGGGGAGCGCGTCGTTGACCAGAACCGCGGTGTACCGATCGCCCTGGCCGGTGGTCGCGCAGCCGGCGATCGACAACGGACGAAAGCCCTCCAGGCGCAGGTCCTCGAAGTCGTCGCGGAAGTCGGCCCCCGACCGGCCGTGACGGGCCTCGAACGGAAGGGTCCGTGGCCCCCAGATCACGGCCCAGCGCGCCTCGCCGCCGACGGAGTAAGGGCAGGCCATCGTCAACTGTCGCCCCAGCACGCCGGCCGTCACCACGCGCTGTTGGAACTCGGGATCGCTGAGAAAGTGCTCTGAGGCCCAACTGTCGTGATGACCGCTTTCCCAGATGGTGCTGAACAGTGCGTCGTCGCCCCAGGCGCACGCGTTGAGGTGCACCAAGGCCCACCCTTCGGCCCGCAGCTGGTCGAAGTGCGACTGGTAGTGGGCCAGAGAGATGTTGTGGTGGGCACGCCAGCCTGGCGAGGGGGCGTCGTCCCACAGGGCGGCGAAGAATATCTGCCCGTCGTTGACGTAGGCCCCGGTGCAGCGCAACCTCAGGCCGCGATCGACCTGCTGCCGGAACCGGTCCTCCAGGTCTGCGGCCGCCACTGTGTAACTGGCCTCCCAGGAGCGGCCGTCGTTGACCGCCCAGACAGCGTTGACCCGGGCTGAACCGCCGTCCTCGAACACCTGCAGCCACTCAAGACGCCAGCCGTCCTTCCGCGAGCGTTCGAACGCTGCGGAGAACTCGTTCAGCGGAACGCCGTAATGCGCGAGCCAATTCATGGCACCTCCTCGGAGCCGCTCAGGCCAGACCTCACATCGTGCAGACAACACTAAGGACGCTCGCTCGCCGTGACCCATGAGTAGTTGTGCGCAGTCACGGATCGCGCAGCGCCGAATCACCTCTGGCCACGTCGTTCCCGAGGTGAAGGTTGCATTCCCTCGAAGTGGGTAATCCCCTTGCACGTGGGCTGCGTGGCCACGGCGGAACGCCACCCGGATCGTTCTGTCTGTCTTTGAGGGGATTGTGGTCTCTGTGGAAAGCGCACTTACCGCGCCTGCATCAACGAGGGTCGACCAACCCGATGATCAGGTCGACGCCGTTGGCGCCAAGCGACTGGCCGTGGTGGTGAACCCATCGAAGTTCGACCGGTTGGACGACGTGAAGGAGGTCGTCGCGAAGGTCTGCCAAGGCGCGAACTGGGACCAGATCACGTGGTACGAGGCGAGCAAAGAGGATCCGGGCGAAGGGCAGGCCCGCCAGGCACTCGCCGACGGCGCCACGGTGGTGTGTTCGCTGGGCGGGGACGGGACGGTCCGGGGCGTGGCGAGCGCCCTGGTCGACACCGGCATCGCGCTCGGCCTGCTGCCTGGGGGCACCGGGAACCTGCTGGCGCGCAACCTTGAGCTCCCCGTGGACGACCTGTCCGCAGCCCTGGAGGTCGTGCTCGCCGGCAACACCCGCAAGGTGGACGTCGGCGTGGTGACGTGGGACGACGAGCCTGAGCAGGTCTTCCTGGTCATGGCCGGCATGGGCATGGACGCCCGGACGATGGACGACGCCGACGAGCGGATCAAGAACGCCGTCGGCTGGCCCGCCTACGTCCTCTCCGGGGTCAAGGCACTCTTCGATCCGGGCTTCGCCGTCCGCGCGTCAACCCACGACCATCAAGCCAAGAGCCAGCGCGCGCGGATGGTGGTCGTGGGCAACTGTGGCCAGCTCACCGGCGGCCTGGAACTGATGCCGGACGCCCGGTTGGATGACGGCAAGCTGGATGTGGTGGTGGTCGCTCCGAGCGGGATCCTAGGTTGGGTCGCTGTGGTGCGCGACCTGATCACCGCCCGCCGCAGCGACCATCGCGACCTGCGGCGCTTCGCCTCTGCATGGGTGGACGTCGCCGCCGCCCGTCCGATCCTGGCGCAGCTCGACGGCGACGCGGTCGGTCCCCGCCAGCGGATGTCAGCGCAGTCGCGTCCAGGGGTGTTGCTGGTGACAGTGCCAGCCGACGAAGGGTGATGAACGGTGAGCGTGCTGTCTCGTTACCGTGACGATGAGTCCGCGCCGACGCTCCGCGGCGCCGGACGGGACCTGATCTTCCGCGCCCTGCTACCGACGCTGGCACTGTTCCTGGTCGGCCTGGGGGTGGGCTGGGTGGTCACCGGCCCGTTCAGCGCGTGGACGGGCGAGGATCAACTCAGCGTGTTGGCCCAGGCCCAACGGACGCCCGCCCTGGACGAGTTTGCCCGGACAGCCTCCGAGATCGGGTCGGTCAACGGGAACATCCTGCTGTGCATCATCGGCGTGGGCCTGGTTTGGGCGTTCACCCGCCGATGGTGGCTGGCTGCCCTGCCGGCAGTGGCGCTGATCCTGCACGTGCTGCTGCACCTCTTCACCTCGATCCTCGTCGGACGGGAGCGTCCGGACGTGGAGAAGTTGGACATCGGGCAGCCCACCCACAGCTTTCCGAGTGGCCACATGGGCGCCACGACCGCACAGTTGGTCGTGTTGGCGTTGCTCTTCTGCCTACTCGTCGGGAGCCGCGCCTGGCGGATTGTGGTCATCACTGTGGTGACCGCCTACCTCCTGGTGCTCGGCTGGTCACGGGTCTACCTCGGGATGCACCATGTGACCGACGTCCTGTGGGGCGCAGTCAACGGTGTGGTCTGCGGACTGATCGCCTGGCTGTTCCTCCGTCGAGAGACCGCCGAGCCCGGCCAACCGAGCGCCGCAGTCAGGTCCGTGCGCGGCGCGCGCGGCTGAACGAGTACAGGCCGAAGCAGGCGAACCCCGCCGCAATCAGACTGAGCAGCAGCTTTCCTGAGGGCAGCTGAACGATGTCGTGCAACGCCCCGTCCAGCCCCTTCGACTCGGACGCACGCAGGGTCAGACCGGCCGTGACCAGGCCGATGCCGATGGTGATCAGGGCAATTCCCTTGGCGATATAGCCGACCTTGCCGGCCATGATGATGACCCGGCTCGGAGTGCTCTCCAAGTCGCCACGGAAGCCTTCCCTCCACCCCTTGTAGATGTAGTAGCCACCGACTCCGAGCACCCCTACCCCGACGACAACGACGAGGGCCGGCCCGAACGGCAGCTCCATCAGGGTTGACGTCGCGTCCGTGGCCTGCCCTTCCCCGGACTTGCGGGAACCGAGCAGGAAGGACACAGCCGAGCCGGCGAGCGCAAGGTAAAGGAGAGCCTTCGCCGCAGCTTTGACCCGATCGCCGGTGTCCTGAACGCGCACGCCCTCGGCCACCTGCCACAGGGCCAGGAGCGCGAAGGCGACCACGATCACGAGCAGGACCGCCAAGCCGACCGGGGACGCGGCCACGACCGTCATCGCCCCCGTCGGATCCGCGTTTGCGCCCGTCCGCCCAAAGGCAACTTGAAGGGCTAGCCAGGCGATCAACAGGTGCAGGACGCCGTTGACGGCATACCCGGCGCGGGCGCCGGCCTCCACCAGCGGATGGTCGGCGACGTCGCGCGCGAACGCCTTCAGATTGCCGGGCACCGAGCCCTCGCCGTCTCCCTTGCGTGCTGCAGCCATGGCTGACCTCCTCGTCTCCAGTGGAGCTGTACCCGAATTTCCTCCCCGCACGCGCCCGGGGAGGGTTGATCGCCTGCGACTTTGGGCGTCAGGCGGCGATTCGGCACACCAACGACCTGCGCCGGGGTTTACCGACGATCGCTCGCGGGTAAACCACACCGGAGGCATCGTCGATGGGAGGCATATGGAAACGCTGGTGAGTGTGGTGGTACCCGTTTTGAACGTGGCGCACCTTCTGCCCCGATGCCTTGACTCGCTGCTAGCGCAGACCCATCGGCCACTGGAGATCATCGTGGTCGACGACGGCTCCACGGACGACTCCGCCGACGTGATGCGGCGCTACCAGCAGGCTCACAGCGAGGTGCACCTGGTCAGCCAGCGGCACCACGGCGTCGGGCCGGCCCGCAACGCCGGGCTCAGCATCGCCGAAGGCGAGTTCGTCTCCATGGTGGACGCCGATGATTGGGTCGAACCGACCTTCATCGCCGACCTGCTCGCGCTGGCGCAGTCCACGGGTGCCGACGTCGCCGTGGGCGGGTTCTCCTTCGACTTCCTGGGGTTGAGCCTGCCCTTCCCCTTCCTGCCGAGAGTAGATTCTCTGACCGGGCCAGAGGCCGCTGAACTGTCGATCAACCTGAAGCGATTTCCCTCCTTCGCGTGGAACAAGCTCTATCGCCGTAGTTTGTTCCACCCAGACGATCCGCCGTTCCCGAGCATCTATTACGAGGACTTGGCGACGACGCCGAGGATTCTGCTGCGGGCCTCCAAGGTGGCGATCACTCGGAAGTTGTATTACCACTACTGCCTGCGCGGCGATGGCATCACCGGGAACCTCGGCACCAAGAACGTTTTTTCCTTCGCGGCCGCCGTCGACGTCCTGCGGACAGATCTGCACCAGAGCGGGCTGTGGGAGGCGTGGCACTCCAGCTACCGCAGGTTGCTACGTCAGGCGTTCTTCATGATGACGTCCTTGGTGCTGCTGCAGCGAAACAGTATCCCGCTGCGGTCGAGGGGCCCCCTCCTGCTCCGCTACGCCAAACTGCTGAGAATGCTGGCCGAGCCGCCGAACGACGGCCAGAGACTTCGCTCGGTCAAGCACAAGAAGTCGAGAACGAGAAGTTCGCGGCAACGTCGTCCGGTGACTGGAGCCGCGACAATAGCCGAGTAGGGAGGCCAATCCTGGCCCTCAGGGTTGCATCTGGTTAAGTCTGCGCGGGCAGACGCCGACCGCTAGCCTGTTGATCGCTAGCCCGAATTCTGATCAATGTGATCATTGAATTAAGGAGTGTCGGTGCAAAGGCTCGTCCCAGGTTTCGTCATTGCTTCGCGCTTCCGCCTGCAGGAGCGGGTGGCTTCGGGCGGCATGGGCGAGGTCTGGGCAGCCACGGACGAGGTGCTGGAGCGGCGGGTTGCGATCAAGGTGACCCACCCGCGGGCGCTGCGGCAGCAGGCAGTGGCCGAACGGTTCAAGGCCGAAGCGAAATACGCCGCCCAGCTCACCCATCCCAACATCGTGGAAGTCTTCGACTTCGGCGTGGACGAGGGCCTGACCTTCCTGGTGATGGAGTTCATCGAAGGGCGACCCTGGCGGCATTGCTCGCTGATAAAGGCCAGTTGGAGCCCGACGAGGTCCGTACCGTCCTGCTTCAGCTGACCGGAGCCCTCAGCCGAGCCCACGAGCACGGCATCATTCATCGGGACCTGAAACCCGCCAACGTGATCATCTCGCGCGACGGCTACGCGAAGCTGATGGATTTCGGCATCGCCAAGGACGTCGAGGTCCAGGGCAACACGCTGCCGGGCGAGGTCCTCGGCACCACCTACTACATCAGTCCCGAGCAAGCACTGGGCCAGGTCGTGACACCACAAAGCGACCTGTACGCGTTGGGCGTCCTCGGTCACGAACTCCTCACCGGAGCCAAGCCGTTCGACCGCGGCACCCCGATAGCCACCGCACTGGCCCACGTAGCCGACCCTCCACCGCCCCTACCCGCGGACGTCCCGACCGACCTTGCGGACGTGATCATGGCCTGCCTGGCCAAAGACCCCGACGACCGCCCCCACTCGGCAGCCGAGGTGGCCAAGATCCTGGCCGAGTTGGACGTTGCAGCGACCGTTTCGCTGGTCGTGGCCGATCACCCCGAGGAAGACCCGGTCAGCGATGACGTCGCGCTCGAACCGGCCGTGCAAGCAGTTGGCTGACCTAGCCGCTGGCTGACGGCGGCCTGGACCTGATCACCGCAGATCATCGGGAACGATGGGTGGATCGGGCTCCTCTCCGTTGGCGACCGCCTCCACCCAGTCGACAGCCTCATCCGAGAGGTAGGAGCCACTGATCTCTCCACCTGCCCGGACGATCTGCGCGACGATGTCTCCGGGCACAGCGTCCCCGTTGTTCGCCACCAGAAACTGCCGGGACTTCTTCGGGATCTTCGGCCACCACACTTCGATGCTCATGCCGCATTGTCACTCTCAAAGTCACTCCCTGCCTACCCGGCTGCCCGCCGGGACCAGGGTTAGGGGCGTTCGGCTGCTGCTGCGGCTCGTGCGTCGCGGGTCGGGTGGGACACCTCCTGGTTGGGTTCGACGGCGTCGAGGAGAGCCAGCCGCGGGGTGTCCGCACTCCGGCTCTCGGACCGCCAGACCTAAGCCTCCCTGGCCCTAGAGGGTGCGCCCCGTGCTGACTATGCTAGATGTAAGCAAAATGCTTACGTTGTGCATAGTCGAAGGGAACATCATGGTGGCAGCAGCATTGATCTCCCTAGCCGGTAGACCCATGTCGACAGTGCGTGCGGTTGATCTGGCCGACGAGTTCACCGGTCCGCGCCAGGAGCTGAAGCGGCTGGCAGACAATGGCGCCGTCGTTCGCTTGGCTCGCGGCGTGTATGCGCTCGCCCCGCTCGGCGCCAGGCCAGGTTGGCTGCCCGAACTCGAAGTCGCCGCCATGGCGTGGGCTACAGCGGTCTACGGTGACCGCGTCCCCATCCTGATGGGCCTCAGCGCAGCCCGCTTCCATCATGCAATTCCGCGGGCGATCGGCGTCGCAGTGGTTGCGCTGCCTGTCCAACACCGTCCGATGGAGATCGCTGGCGGTCGGGTGGTGTTCGTCGCTCGCGACGTGGCCGCCGTCCACGCCCGAGCAGAAACGACCGAGCTGGGCCAGATGCTGGTTACCAGCCCGGAACAGACGTTGGTTGATCTGGTGAGCAGGCCGACACTGGGCGGGATGGGTCAGAGGCGACGGCGGCCGCCCGCCATCTGACGACTCGGGTCGATCTGGGGTTGGCGACAGCGCTGGCAGCGCAGCAGCGGCGGGCTGCTCCCCTGGCTAGGTTCCTTTACCGGCCATGAGTCGACAGCCAGAGCTTCGGTACCGACCCGCTGCAACCGACATTGACCTCGTGCTGGCCAAGTTCGGGGTGCGGGAGGCCCATTGTTCGCACTCGCCGCCGCTGGCCACGTCGCCCCTGCAGCCGGCGAGGTGTTCCGGAAACACGGTCCAACCAACACGCTGCCAAGACCAGCCCACTTCCCCGCTCGGGCCCCAACCGAGCGGGAGTGGTTGGACGCGCTCGCTCATCAATGCATCCCGAGGACCGGCCCAGCGGACGCTTACCGGGCGGTCGTCGCCGCGTGGGCAGCCGTGGACCACCGATCACCGCTGTAATCAGCCAGCGATGGCCCGGAGTGCGGTCAGGTGGGACGCCCACTGACGCCGTCCGTCAGCAGTGAGGGAGGGCCAGGTTCGCGGCCGCTTACCGACATAGCCCTTCTTGATCACCATTCAGCCAGCGTCCAGCGCCCGGCGGATCGGCGGGCGCCGCAGACGCTCCGTCGCAGGACGGCTCCGCCGCCAGGGGTGGCCGGGCGGCGGAGCCGGGAATCGGTGACGCAGTCGTGGTCTGACTCGGCGTGGCATCAAGCCCGACGGACGCCTCGCACGCAGAGGTAGCCAACCATCCACAGCTCACCGATGGTTGCGGGGATGGTGAGCAGGTCGAGGGCTAGGCCCGCGTTGGGGAGCAGGTAGCTGAGCAGCGCGTTGGCCACGTAGCCGATGCCGCCGATGATCAGGAACCAGCCCAGCAGGCTGGGCATCCAACCGGACCTCCGGGCGAGCCAGCCCATCGGGATCAACCAGAGACCGAAGAAGATCCCGCCGATCGTCCACAGGTTGCCGCTGACGGCATACAGCAGTTGCGCAGTGGCGGCTGTCCCGCCGGTCACGGTGAGGGAGGCGTCCTGGCTGACCTCGAGCGCGGTCGCGAGCAGGGCCGCGCTGCCGAGGATCGCCACGGTGTTGACCAAGCCGAACGCGGCGATCGAGCCGGCCGCGAAGGCGTTGACGCTCTTGAAGAGGCGATAGAACCACAGCGCGGCGAGGGCCTGAGTGATGACGATGCCCATCTCCACGACGATGCCGAGACGTGCCAGCGACTCCTGCTGGGTCAGGTTGCTCAACGTCGCCTCGGGGTCACTGGCGACGAAGAGCTGGTTGCGGACGACCATGTAGCCGAGCAATCCGGTGATGGCGAGCCCCAGGTACAGCAGGCCCGTCGTGCGGGCGGTGCGGACCAAGTCGGGCGTGGTGGCCTGGGGTCGAGTGGTGGTTGTGGCGGTGATGTTCATGGGGATCTCCTTCCATCCGCCTTACTCTGTAAGGCTAACGTACAGTGTAAGGTTGCCGCAAGAGGTAAGGAGCTGGATGTGACCACCAGTGCGGTTCGGACGCCGCTCAGCCGGGCGCGCGTGCTCGCGTCCGCGATGGAACTGGCCGACGCCGAGGGTGTCTCCGCGATCACCATGCGCCGGCTCGCCGGCGACCTCGGTGTCGAGGCGATGTCGCTCTACCACCACGTGCCCGGCAAAGAGCGGCTCCTCGACGGGCTCACCGAGGCCATCCTCGTCCAGATCAACAGCGCGGTCGCGGCCCGGGCGCGGGCCGACGATGACTGGCGCACAGCGCTGCGCCTTCGCTGCCTCGCCGCCCGAGAGGTGATGGTGCGCCATCGTTGGGCCCCCGGACTCCTCGGCTCACGCTCGAGCATTCCCGCAGGCCTGTACCCCTATTACGAGGAGATCCTCGCGACCATGGTTCGCGGCGGACTGAGCTATCGCCTCGGCCATCAGGCCATCCACGCACTCGGCACCATGGTCCTCGGCTTCACCCAGGAGTTGTTCAGCCCCGCCGCGGACGGCGGCACCCTGGACGAAGCCGCCACCGAAGCCGAGTTCGCCGCAATGGCCGACCTTCTACCTCACCTGACCGCAATGGTCGCCTCCGAGGTTCATGACCACAATGAAGACCCGCTCGGCTGGTGCGACAGTCAGAACGAGTTCGAGTTCACGCTCGATCTGTTGCTGGACGGGTTAGCCAGGGCTGCTGAACGCTGAGCGCCACTTTCCTCGCGCCTGCTGCACGCGAACCCGGGGTAAGAGCACCCGACGACTGACTGCTCGGTGGTCAGCCGGTTAACTTCACGGTCATTTCCGGCCATCGAGGCAGATAGGGCGGTGACGCACGCCCACGACCGCGAAGTTCACCGGCAACCGGCCGCGCACGGCGGAGAGGCCGACCGCCGCATCCTGCGGTGAACTTCACGGTCATTTCCGGCCATCGAGGCGCATAGGGCGGTGACGCACGCTCACGACCGCGAAGTTCACCGGCAACCGGCCGCGCACGGCGGAGAGGCCGACCGCCGCATCCTGCGGTGAACTTCACGGTCATTTCCGGCCATCGAGGCGCATAGGGCGGTGACGCACGTCCACAACCGCGAAGTTCACCGGCGACCGGCGGGTTTCGTGCCTACGGGCAGGGGTGGACGGGCTCGAAGGCCCGTCCACCGAGGTCCGGATTACTTGATGCCTGTCGTGGCAATGCCCTCGATGAAGTAGCGCTGCAAGAGGAGGAAGACCGCGATGACGGGCGCCACGACCACTGTCGCACCGGCGAGCAGCAGACCGTAGTCCCTCGAATACTCGCCGTTGGCGATCAGGGCGAGGCCGACCGGCAGCGTGTAGGTGGACTCGTTCACGCTCACGACCAGAGGCCACAGGAAGTTGTTCCAGGAGCCGAGGAAGGTGAGGATGCCGAGCGTCGCGAAGGCGGGGACGGCCAGCGGCAGGTAGACCCGGAAGAAGATCGCCAGCTCTCCCGCACCGTCGATCCGGGCCGCCTCCGCGAGTTCCTTGGGCAGGCCGAGGAAGAACTGCCGCATCAGGAACACGCCGAACGGCTGGACCAGGAAAGGCAGGATCAACGCGGACAGGTTGCCGATCAGCTTCAGATTGGCCGTGAGGATGAACTGCGGGATGAACAGCACGAGCCCGGGGATCATCAGGCAACCCAGGACGGCGCCGAAGATGATCCGCTTACCGGGGAACCGCAAATGGGCCAGGGCGTACCCGAGCATCGCGCTGAACATCAGGTTGCCGCCCACCACCGCTGCGGACACGACAACCGAGTTGAAGAAGTAGCGCCCAAAGGCGGCCTTTTCAAACAGGAGGACGAAGTTGTCCAGGCTCGGGTTCTGCGGGAGCCAGCTGGGCGGGGACGCGATGAGCTCGGAGTTGGGTTTGAACGAGCCCAGGACCATCCAGAAGAACGGCAGCATCACGAACAGCAGCAGCACCGACAGCAGGACGTAGAGCCACCATCGGGTCTTGGTCTTGGTGAGCATTCAGTCCTTCTCTCTGGTGACCCGGAACTGGATGACCGTCACGATCAGGATGACCAGGAACGTGAGGTAGGCCATTGCGCCCGCGTAGCCCCACTTGCCGAACCCGAACTGCTGGTAGGTGTACATGGAGGCCGACAGGGTCGAGTTGAGCGGGCCGCCCTGGGTCATCACGAACGGCTCCTCGAAGAACTGAAGGTAGCCGATGGAGGTGGTGACGAGAACGAACAGCAGAGGGGGACGCAGCGCGGGGAGGGTCACGTTCAAGAACCGCTGCCAGGTGCCCGCGCCGTCGAGGGCGGCGGCCTCGTGCAGTTCCCAGGAGACGCCCTGGACACCGGCGAGCAGGATGATCATCGCGTTCCCGAAGTTCCGCCAGATGCTCATGATGATCAGCGACAGCAGCGCGGTGTTCTCGTCCCCGACGCAGTTGGGGCCCTGGATGCCGACCGCCCCCAGCATCTGGTTGATGATGCCGAAGTCAGGCTGCAGCAGGACCCGCCACACCTCCGCCACCGCCACGATGGAGGTGATCACGGGAGTGTAGAAGCCCAACCGGAAGAAGCCGCGCGCCTTGGTGATGCCTTTGTCGAGGGCAACCGCGGCTGCGAGGCCGGCCAGGATCGTCAGCGGGACGCCGACCACCACGAAGATCGCGGTGTTGAGGGCCGCCTTCCGGAAGGTGGGGTCACCCAGGGCCCGCGCATAGTTGTCGAAGCCGATGAAGTTCACCGCGAACGGCGACTGGACGTCCTTGCGGCTCATGTCGGTGAACGACATGTACATCGATTGGATGACCGGCCAGGCCGTGAAAACCAGGAACAGGACGATGAACGGGGAGGCGGGCAGCAGGCCCGCACGGGCCTCCGAGGCGTTCCGGACGGGGGCCGTCCGGAACGCGTGGAGGCTGGCTTCCGCACGGCGCTAGCCGGGGCGGAGGTGGTGGTCATGCTCACTCCATACCGATGGAGGTGGCCTGCTCCTGGAGGGCCTTCAGCGAACTCGCCGGGTCGGCTCCTCTTGGTCACCCGCTCAACGGTTGAATCGAACTGCTTGGCAATCTGCTCCCAGGTGCCGACCGACGGCGGGGCGTAGGCGGTCTTGAGCTGCTCGGCGAAGACCGCGAACTTCGGGTCACCGCTGACCTTCGGATCTTCCAGGGCGGTCTTGACGCTGGGGAGGGCGCCGACGGTCGTGAACCAGTCAACCTGCGTCTCCGCCTGGGTCAGGTAGTCGACCAGCTTCCAGGCGGCGTCGCGGTTCTTGGTCTCCTTGAAGACCGCCAGGTTCGAGCCGCCGATGAACGACGCCCCGGACTCCTTCTTCGGCATCACGAAGACGCCGTAGGCGTCCTTGTCCATTTTGCCGTCCTTCTCGACGCCGGACATCATCCAGGGGCCTGAGATGAACATGGGCACCTTGCCCGAGGCGAAATCGGCGACGAGGGTGTCACCCACGGGCGCCTTGTTGGCCAGATCTTGGGTGAAGAAGTCCTGGTAGAACTTCAGGCCGTCAGCGTTCTTGGGATCATCGAACGTCCAACTCGAGCCGTCGTCGGCGTTGATCTTCCCGCCGCCGCTCCACATCATCGGCAGGACTGTCTGCCAGGAGCCGTCGCCGCCGGGCTGCAGGCTGATGCCGTATTTGGCCCCACCCTTCTCCTTCATCGCCTTGACCATGGCCATGAACTCGTCCCAGGTGGTCGGCTCGGTGGTGATGCCGGCCTTCTTGGCCACGGCCTTGTTGTAGTAGACGACGCGGGTTTCGACATACCAGGGGACGCCGAGCGACGTGCCGTCGACGACGGTGGTCTTCTGTGCGCCCTCGACGAACTTGCCGGCATCGATGTTCGACGGGGTCGGATCGATCTGGGTCGCGAACTCGGCCACCCACGTGGTGCCCACCTGGGCGACGTCGGGCAGCACGTTCGCGGCCGCCGCGCTGACGAACTTGTCATGCGCCGACGACCACGGGATCGAGGTCACATTGACTTTGACGCCCGGGTTCGCAGCCGTGAACTTGTCGGTGAGGGTGCTGAGCTCGTCACCTTCGGCGCCCATGGCCCAGACCTCGAGGGTGCCGGTCGCGGAGGCGGAGGTGTCAACGGTCGCGCCAGTGGGGGTGCCCTGGCCGGCGGGAGTTTCTGGTCGGCCACACCCGGTGACTGGCCTAGCAGGGCCAGCGCGGCTGCCCCATGGGACGGCTGGTACTTCTTCATTAGAGCTCCTGTTCGTGGTGCAGCCGAATAGCTGCGAGGCAGACCGGGTTGGCGGCCCAATGAGTGGTGACGAACGCACGGGATCAGTCGGGACAACCACGCGGGCTGAAAGCGAGCAGCGTGGTGGGCAGGACCTGTAGGGAGAGGGCAGGAAATGCTCCTCCTTGGTGCCTGTGACGGACTGGTCGCCGGTCCCCAACCGACAACGCGTACCTGCGTCAGGCTCATAGCGGGCGATTACCCAGAATTGTTCGGACTAAACGTCGGCTGCTGCCGCGCAAAATGCGCTGGGGTAATCACCCGCTGATATTTCCCGGTTTACTCGTTCAGCCCAGGACGACGTCGACGGGTCCGGCCCCGACGTCCGCCAGCAGGACCGAAACTCCCGGCGTCCGGTAGGGGTTGGTCAGGGGGGCGGACGCGAGTTCGGGGCCGTCCGCCACCGACACCCGGACGCCGCCGGCGTCCCAGTTGACCCTGAAGCGGAACTCGACCAGGCGCCCACCCAGCGGCACCACCGCCGTCAACCCGTCCAGTCGCGGGTCAAGGACGGGGTCCACCTCGAGCCGGTCGCCGCGGCGGCGCAGGCCCAGCAGGCACTGGACCACGATCCGCAGGAACAGTCCGGGCCCCGACGAGTACACCCGCCAGCCACCCTCCAGTGGCACGCGTCCGGCCAGCAGGTCGGGGTAGCGTCGGGCTGCGTCGTACCGGTCGGCGAAGGCCCCGTCCGAGGACGAGTGGTAGCAGGTGCTCTGCCGTGGCCGCGCCGCGGGGACCCGCTCGGTCAGCCCGAACGGGCAGACCAGAAGCAGCGCGTCCAGGAGCCCCTCGGCGTCGCCGGAGCGGGCCAGCGCTTCGGCGTAACGAAGGTGGGCGTGGGTGTACATGAGTCCGATCTCGCGGCCCCAGAAGGTGGCCGCCTCGGCCCGCTTGAACAGGTGCAACGGGCCGCCGCGGTACTCGGTGGGGCGGTCGAACAGCCGGGCGCCGTCCGGGCCGAGCAGGTGCTCGCGCAGCGCGTCCAGGTGCGCCTGGGCCTCCGGTGGCGTGAGCAGGTCGCCGGTGATCGCGTGGATCCAGGGCAGGACGCCGTAGGTCAGGCCGGTCGTGGTGTCGCGCGGGTGGACGAGCAGGGAGGTCGGCGTCCCCGTGGCATCGTCGAAGACCCCATAGCCGGCGAGCAGCCCGTCCGCGAGCAAGTGCTCACGGATCGCCGCTGTGACCGCGTCGGCATGCGCGCGGCAACGGGCCGCGAGGAGCAACGCCGGTTCGTTCGCCGGCGCGGCGGCGGCCAGCCCGGCCGCCAGGGCGGGCAGGGCTTGGGTCAACAGGACGGCCGTCCACGTGGACGCCATCCGCTCGGCCAGTCGGGGATCGGCCGGCTGCAGGGAGTCGTTCCAGTCGCCGTGGCCGTACCTGGGGAGCGCGCTGCCAGGCACCGTCCGCTGTTCGATCAGCGTCAGCGCGCGGCCAAGATGATCGAGCACGGACGCCGCGGGTGCCGCCGTCCCATCGGGAGCGGCGAAGGTCACCGACTCGTCCAGCAGAGAGCCATCACCCGTTGTCAGCAGGTAGTCGCTGGCGGCCAGCAGCGGCCACAGGACGACGTCGCCGTGCGAGCTGAGCTGCTCCCAGTAGCGTTTGGGGGGCAGGAAGTCGAACGCCTGTGGCCAGTCGCCGCGGTCGTTCTGGCCGGCCATGATCTTCAGCAGGACGTCCCCCGCAGGGCGTCCGTGGCGTCGAGGGCGATCAGCAGGCCCACCGGGCCTTGCGACACGTCCCGGGTGCCCCAGCCGCCGCCGGTGTACTGCTCCAGCCCGCGCGGCGAGAGGAAGTGGATCAGCGCGTTCTGCGCGAACCACGGCAGGGTTGCGTCGAGGGCCTCGATCTCGGCGGCCAGCGGCCCCTCGACCCTCAGCCGAGGCAGTCCGGCCGGGGGCCGGGTGTCGCTGGCCTCGACGGTTTCAGCGGCCGGTACCAGGTCGGCGGTCAGCGTCAGGGTCAGGTCGCCGGGCGCGTCCAGGGTGAGCCAGGGCAGATCGCGGGAGGTGTCGTCGGAGAACAGCGGGCTGTCGTCGGACGCCGTCGCATCGCCGGCCCAGGCGATCCTCGCGCTGCCGGTCGCGGCGTGGACGGTAGCGGCACCGTCCGCCAGCGTGACCTCGGGAATCTCGGGGACCTCGCCGTCGTCACCCCCGGTGGCGAGGTGGGCGGCAACCAGCAGGCGCGGCGGCGTCCCGCGCAGCGTGCGGAACGTGACGGTGAGCGCGTTCCCGGGCCCGGCGTCGGCGATGACCTCCAGCAGCAGGTCCTCGGTGGCGTAGAGCCAGCGGGCGCGTCCCGGCAGCAGACCCCAGACGCTGGGCACGTCGAGGAGCCGCCACCCCTCCCCCGCGTCGGCGAAAACGCGCAGCCCGTGGGCGCGCTGCAGGCCGAGGTAGGTGCGGCGTCCCGAAAGCAGGTTGACCCGGGCCACGTGACCCTGGGTCACTTGGGAGGCGAACAGACCGGCCAGGTGGACCGTGCTGGTCAGGGCGTCCGTGCTGGGCGTGAGCGCGGCTCCCGTCCGCAACACGTGGCCGTGCGGGCGCAGGACGTGCCGTTCCTTGTGGCCGGAGGTGAACGCCTCACCCGCGTCGCTGACGAAGGACCACCAGCCACCCTCGCCTTCTTCAAGCAGGCGCGTCCCCGGACCGGCGATCGGAGCGAGGTCGGTCAAGGAGAGGTCGCGCACCTCGAGCGCACGGGCAGTGGTGAACAGCGACGCCGACGGCGCGTGGCCGCCGGACGGGGACATCGTCGGGGCGGACGCCTCGGGCAGGGCGAGCGCCACCGCGGCCAGGCCTGCGTCCGTCGGGCCGGTGGCTTCGGGATGATCGGCGCGCAGGATGCCGTAGAAGCCGGTCGTCCAGGTCGCGCCGGGCGCCACCGTCGCGGGGGCGGAGGCCAGGACGGCGAGCGTGTGCTCGTGCTGGAGTCGCGCACAGGGAAGGCCGCGGCTGAGCCCCACCAATGCCGGCAGGCCGGCACTGATTCCCACCAGTTGCAGGGCGTCAGTCGACCAGCCCACGCAGGACGCCGTCGAGCCGAGCAGCGCCCAGGGCTGTCGCTCCCCCGGCATGTTCTGCCGGACGGCCAGCGCGACCCCCTGCGGCGTCTCGACGGGGGTGAGATCCAGGTACTGGGCGACGTAGTACTCGTTGATGCGGACGCCGGCATAGGGCGCGAGCGCGACGTCGGAGGCCCAGACGGCGTCCAGAATGACCGGCTCAGGGCCGACATTGCGGATCGCGAGGTGCCAGAACCAGGCGGTGTCCGTGGTCGACGGGGCAAGTCTCACCGCCCAGTCGAGCCAGCCGGCGCCGCCCGTGATCGTGGCTCCGGTGGCGTCCGCGAGCACGCTCGACCCCGAACCGGGGCCGGTGAGCGGCTGCAGGTCGGCCGTGCCGTCCGGCCGCAGCCGACGCACCCACAGCCCGCCCACTCCGGGTTCGAGTTCGCTCGCCGGGTATTGCAGGAGCGAGAGGCCGTCCAGGTCGAAGCGCCGCAGGGCACCGGTGGACGTCAGTTCAGCGCTGAGCCGCCCGACGTCCAGACGGACGCCAGGGGCCTTACGCGAGGCCGCCATGCTTCAGTTCTAGACTTGTTCGGCGACGTGGGCAAGAGGCCCGGGCGTCGAGGGCGCCACCAAAACCCCAGAAGGGTTACTGAGGTGCGAGCTCCGCGCAGATGTCGAGCGGCCGACCAGCGAGGCGAGGCGTCGTCGTTGACGCTGACAGCTCCCCGCTTGTCGATGACCTGGGACTCCGCTGACTTCACGTTACAGCGGCTAAGCGTGGCCGAGCGGGAATCGCACAAATGCGAATCGCCCATTGAGGGAGCCGCACATTAGACCCACAATTCGACCCACAATTCGACCCAATGAGTTGGAGCCTACGACCCAGGCACCAATCGACAAGATCGCTCGGCTATCGACATCATTGGTGACATGAATGAATGGCAATAAGGGCAGCGGTTTGGGTCATAATTCACGCACGTGCCGCGGGTTGGTCACGCTGGGTGTACTGGTCAGGCAAGGACGGCCAGCGCTGCGACGCCCACGCCGACCAGGTCGCTTGCCCTGGTGGAACGGGTGGAAGGTGAGCGCCCCGCAGTTCTTCCTCGTCCGGTTCCTCAAACTGAGCCCGCCACTGCTCCAGCTCAACGTCGCTGATCTGGAACGTCCGATCGGGCGTCGATGCGAACCGCTTGGTGATACGCCGTCGTTGGTCCGCCTGATCTATCGGCAGGTAGACGACCTGGCAACGCGCACCGACCGCGCCTGCGATCCAACGGAGAGCTGATCGTTCGTCCTGGCCCCACAACCCGAAGTCGAAGACGACATTGATGCCCAGCTCGGCGAGCCGCATGCCGAGCTCAATCAACTTGCCTTCGACGAGGTCGCGCTTGTCGGGCGGGTTCTGATCACCGAACAGCGCGAGCTGCCACTCGTCCGGCGTGAACCGCACGGCCGACTCGCTCGCCTCGAGTTCCAACGCACGAGTTGTCTTCCCTGCGCCGGGCAAGCCCACGATCAGATACACCACGGCAGGCTTGACCTGCGGATCGGTCGTCTCGCGAAGGTTGTCCGGGTACATGCAGCGACTCCTCAGGTGGCCGGAGCGGGCTCGCGCGGCTCGCCCATCAGGGTAGGAGGCGAACCCCGTGCTCGCGCAGGATCTTGATCGCTCGTGGACCAACCCCGTGGAGGGCAAGCAGCTCTCGCTCACTGGTTCCGTCGAGGTCGGCGATTGTGCGATACCCGGCGGCCGCCAAGGCCCGGGTAGCTGGACGACCCACGGCCGCCGGCAGGGGCGTGGATGACTGCGGCATGCCAGTCAGCATCCGCATCAGCGGCGCTAACTGCAAGAGCGGCGATCACCAACGCGGGCTTGTCGCGCACAGCTCTACTGCCAGAGGGACGCGATCGGCATCGCCCAGAGGCGCTCCCCGAGGGGATAGGTCGTTGATCCGGTGTGCAGGACGATGCCGCGTCGGAAGCTGTCCCACCTTGTCCCGGAGCCAGGCGAGGTGCCTGGCGTCTCGGACGTCCACGGCATCCTGCTGCGCTCTGAATCTGCCGCTTCCTCCGAGATCGAGAACCTGACCGTCGGTGCGAAACAGCTGGCGATCGCCGAACTCGGCGGCGCGGCCAGACGGAACGCCAACCTGGTATCCAGGAACGTGCACGGCACGGCCCGCCCCACGCCGACCGCCTACCCGCGTTCCTGGACGAGTTCGCGGAGCGCGCGGGCCGCCGGACCTGAGCCAGCAGGGAGCCGATGACCTCACGCGCCGGTGACCCTTGATAGTCCGCAGTCACGCGGCGCATTCTGACGCACATGACGACTATCGAGTTCGAGCTTGAGCGCGCGATCCCGGCGCCGATCGACAAGGTGTTTGCACGACTTGTCGACATCAACGGCTACAACGAATGGATGCCCAAGAAGGGCAGCATGTTGAAGCACACGCGACAGACCTCACCTGGGGAGCCGATCGTCGGTACGACGTACGCCGATGAGACGACCCAAGGTCGGTCGCACGGCGAGATTGTGGAACTCCAGGCGCCGCACACGGTCGTCTTCCACTGGTGGGAGAAGTCGACGTCGGGCAAGGTCCAGATCGAAGGCTGGCCCGGCTACTTCCTGCAGGCGTCCGGGGTGAACGAGACCCTCGTCCGCCTCAACGCGAAGCTGACCGCCTACGGCCTCTACCGCTTGGCTGCCCCGATCCTCAGGCGTTTGGCCGTTCGGGAACGCACCGTCACGATCGATGCGCTCAAGGCGTCGTTCGAGCCGAGTCAGGACTCAGCTCAAGAGTGACGGCCCGCGCAGCGGAGGCGCAGACTCCTCGCACAGCATCGGTTGCTTAGCTGACCCAAGCAGCGAAGGAACCGTCGGTTCAGGCGGGAGTTCAGTCACCGTCCGCGCTCGATCGCCTCTTCGGGTGCCTGATCAGGTATGCCGCCAAGTTCGGCGATCCGCCGATCGCGCAACTCGAGCTTGAGCACTATCCGGTGGACCGTGATCAGCAGCGCCAGCCAGGCAAGCCCGAAGACCCATCCGAACATCACGTCGGCGCTCGCGGTGATAAGCAATGCGAACACCCCTGCACCCACGCCTCCCGTCGCGAGCATGGCTCCCTCCGTGCCACCGAGCGGCGGACGTGACGCACGACCTCGGCGGGCGGGCGATCGAGTGACGACATTCCTGAGTTCCTATCACTGGATTAACGGATGTTATCCAGGGCCCTCGTGCGGCACACTCTGGCCAAACTGCTGCAGAGGTGTGGCTTTGGCGCGGCGGCGTTGCCCGGCCGGGTTGAATGGGCGGCATGGATCACGGTGGTCGGCGGCAACAGGGGGAGGGGCGAACAGGTCGTCCGGATATCCCAAAGGAGCCAGCCATGACGCGCGTCCCCCGCCGCCGCGAGGTGGTCGGTCAAACGGCGGTAATGTCCACGAGACTCTCCAGTCCCGCGAAGTCGTTGATGTTGCGGGTGTAGAGGCGTGCGCCATGGGCGTGAGCGGTTGCCGCAATGAGCAGGTCCATCACTCTTCGCCTTGGTTGGCGCCCGGCATCGACCACTGCGGCGGCGAGCCGGCCGTAGCTGACCGCTACTGCCTCGTCGACAGGCAAGGCGTCGAAGTGTGTCTGCAGGACGCTGAGGCGGCGCAGTCGTTCTGCGCGCACTGAAGCGGTCCTTGCGACCAGCACCCCGAACTGGAGTTCGGCCACTGTGATCGCACTGATGGCGAGCACGCCGGGGATCGGTACGACGTCGGTGGCAATGATCACGCTGGTGTCGAGGATCGCCCGCTCCGGACGATCTGACGCCTGGCTCACTGGTCGGCCCAGGGGTCGCGCAGGCCGTCGTCAAGGAGCTGCCGATCCAGCTCCCAGTCGTCGTCGTCGGGGCCGCGGAACAGGTCGGCGATGTCGCCCCAGGAGCGCCATTGGGTCGCAACGGCTGGGATGAGGCGTGCGCTGGGTCGACCGGAGACAGTAATGGTGATCTCTTCCCCGGCCTGGACGCGGCGCACCAGGTCGGAGGCATCTTGGCGTAGTTCCCTCAATCCGACGCTTGTCATGCAACCACGGTAGCACGTGTGCTACATAGGTCGAATGGACGGGATTCGGTCGGCTATCGAAGCCGAAGGCGGCCGATCGCTACAGCTAGCCCGGGGCCTGGGCGAAGGTGAGCGTGGCGTGGGCTGCGGCGTCGGCCATCAGGCCCAGCATGTCCCGGTCGATGGTCTCGAGGCGGTCGCAGGCTTGGTGGTAACACGGGTCCGCCCCGTCGTCCGCGCCCGTGAACAGCCCGCCGACGGGGATCTCGGCGGCGAGGAACGATGCGTGATCGCTCGCGCGGAAGCTGACCGTCTGAGGGGTCACCCCTTGCGAGGTCAGGAAGTCCGTCAACACGGTCTGGATCTCCCCCGACCCGGCGGGCCACTCCGAATCGGGTTCGCCGTCGCCGTAGACAGACGCCACCGGGTTCGGCGAACCGACCATGTCGAGATTAAGGTATCGGGCGGTCCCGCGGCGCCCCGCGTCGTCGAGTTGGGCGACGTAGTGCGCGGAACCGTGGAGGCCGTCCTCTTCGCCACCCCAGAAGGCGAACCGCACCCGGTTGTGCGGCTGGATGCCGAGCTCGCTGAACCGCACCGCCGTCTCCAGCACGGCACCAACCCCGGAGGCGTTGTCGTTGATGCCGGGCCCCTCCACCACCCCGTCGAGGTGCGCGCCGACCACGACGGTCCGCTGGTCCGCACCGGACGGAGTGTCGGCGAGGAGGTTCTCGGTCGTGACCCGGGTCACCGTGGCCTCGACGGCCAGCGTGAGCGTCGTGCCGGGCGCGGCGGCCCACTCAGCCCCGAGATCGAACGTCGTGGCCACCACCGGAACGGTCGCCTCGCTCCCGAGAGTGCCGGCGAACAAGCCCCGCCTGCTCGGGTCGTCCCCCTGGTTGAGCACGACCACCCCGCTGGCCCCGGCCGCGACTGCGTGGTCGACCTTGGCCTCGAACTGGCACGTGCCTCGCTGCACCAGCGCGATGTTGCCCCGCGGGAAGCCAGTGAAGTCCGAGGCCTCGCACCCGCTCGTGCTCGAGCGGTCGCGGCCGAGGTTGAGATCGATGGCCGTCACCGGTGCGGTGACCGAGCCGGCACCGGACTGGGCCAACGGACGATGGTCGCGCATCACGACGTAATCGGTACGGGTCGGCATTGTTCGTTGGAGGGTGGCCCTGGTGAAGTCCGGGCGGTCGTAGCTGAACTGCTGGCGTCGCGTCTGGTAACCGGCCTGCTCAAGCTGGGCCTGCACGTAGTCCATTGACGCCGCGTACCCCGTCGTACCCGCAGCGCGATTGCCGTTGTGAGCGTCGGCGATCGCCTGCAAGGCCTGCAGGTGCGCGGTGACGGCTTCGGTCGTGACCGCGGCACGCAGTCGGTCGGAATCGACCACTCGAGGCGACGTCGGTCGGGCGCCGAATACGACTCCAACCACCACAGCGAACGCAACCACAGCTGCCGCCGCGATCAACGTCTTCTGCAGGAGGGGGCTCACCCCGTCCAAGCTACCCGGCACCCGCTCGTTTCTGCCGCCCGCCCCACCACCAGACCGGCGGCCGGCGGAACGCAACATCCCTGCCGCACAATCCGCGTGCGCAACTTTGTCGAGCGCGGCGCTTTCCCTGGCGTCCCGGAGAATAGTGGGGGTGGGAGGAATCATGGCCACACCAACCTCGTCGCAGACGGGCACCCGGGGCTCAGTGCGTTTCGTCTTCTCGGTAGCCGTCAGCCAGGTGGTCACCTACGTGCTGGCGGGCTTGATCGCCTCACGGGTATTGGATTACCCGGGAATCTTCGAGCAGCCCGTCATTCGGGATTATTACCTTCCCTACGCGTCAGTGGACGTGGTGTGGTCGGCCGGATTGCAGGTCGTGCGGGGGGTCCTTTTCGGGCTGGCACTACTCCCCTTGCGTGGCTTTCTGGCGGCCACAAGCTGGGGCTGGCTGTGGCTCTGGGTGATCTTCGTCGCGATCGGCATCATCGGCACTCCCGCGGCCGCCCCCGGTTCAATGGAGGGGGTGATCTACAGCAGGCTGCCGCTGTGGTTCCATCTGATCGGACTGCCAGAGATGGTGCTGCAGACGCTGGCGTTCAGCCTCCTGGTGCATCGCTCGCTGCGGGTCGCGGAGCATCCACTGCCGCCACGTTTGCGGACTCTGCTGAACGGGGTTGCGGTGTCGTCCATCTCGTTTATGGGGTACACGGTTGTCTCGTTGGGGTTCGCGTTCTCGGCGGGGGTGGGTTTGGCGTCCGGTTCGGACCTTCGGGTGCTGGGCCAGTTCGTGGCGCCCCTGTTGTTGACGTTCGCGGCCGTGTTGGTGCCTGGTGAGCGGTGGTGGCTGCCCAAGCACGCCCTGCTGTACGTGGCGTCGGCCGCTGCGTTGGCCGCCTATCAAGCCGTGGTCCTGGGGTCGGCGGGGTGGCTTTACGTGCTCGTCGCTCCCGTCCTGCCGGTGCTGATCTCGCTCGCCATGACCCGTCCCGGAAGGCCCGCACAGGTCGACCGCCCAGCGGCGGCGAAGCTCCGATGACCCGGACCCCCGTGGTGGTGGCCGCGTGGGTCGTGGTGGTGGCGGCATCAACGCTGCCGCGGGTGATCCTGCAGGAGTTGCTCCGCGTCGAGGTCACCGACGACCTGCGGGCAGCCCTCTCTGCGTCCGTGATCGCGCTGGCCCTGGTGGTGGTTGCCGTCTGGACGCGGTTGCGTCCCCTGGCGCCCTTCTTGGTCGTTTTCGGGGTGCTCGTCGGCGCCGAATGGCTGGTGTTTCAGGTGATCGACCAGGCCCCCGCCTACCGCCGGTGGCTGACGGACCCGTCGTTCAACAGCTACATGCTCGCCGAACAGTCCCTGCGACTCATGGTGACCTGCGCGGTGATCGCCGCGTTGGTAATCCTGCGAGGTCGTCCTTCGCGGTCCTTCCTCGCGGTCGGCGACCTGCACGCCCCGATGCGGCCCGTGCGCTGGCTCGGCGTGAAACAGGGCACCCGATGGAGTCGGTTCGGGCCGGTCGCCGCGGTCTGCCTCAGCGGCGGGACGCTGGTGTTCCTCCTCGCCGCCGGACGCCTCACGCTCGACCTGGTCGTGCTGGCCGCGCCGTTCCTGCCAGCGGTGTTTCTGGCCGCAGCGCTCAATGCGTTCAACGAAGAGGTCACGTACAAGGCGTCGCTGTTGTCGGTGCTGGAGGGTCCCGTCGGGCCGGGGCAGGCGCTGTGGATGGTGAGCGCCTACTTCGGGATCGGCCATTACTACGGGGTGCCGTACGGCCTGATCGGCGTCGGGATGGCGTTCTTCCTGGGCTGGCTGCTGGGTCGATCGATGCTCGAGACACGTGGCCTGTTCTGGGCGTGGTTCATCCACTTCTGGCAGGACGTGCTGATCTTCTCGTTCTTGGCCATCGGCTCGATCACACCGGGCGGTGGCTAGCCACCCGCAGGGCGGCACTCAGACCAGGCCCGTTCCGCGAGACTTTCCCGGAGGCACCGGTACCGTGAAGATGGATCGTCACCGCATCACCGGGTGGCGTGCGTGAGGGGGACGGGGAGTTCGTGACGCGTCCGTTGCTGGCGACGAAGCTGTACGTGCCCAGGATCCGACCGGGTCTGGTGGTTCGGCCGCGCTTGCTCGAGCTTCTGCGTCCCGACGCGGCGCCGAAACTCACCCTGTTGTCGGCGCCGCCCGGCTTCGGGAAGACCACCCTGCTCGCCGAATGGGTACGGACCGCGACCGAGGCCTCAGGCCGCGTGGCCTGGCTCACCCTGGATGCGGCGGACAATGACGCCGGCACCTTCTGGCCCTACGTCGTGGCGTCCCTGGCGACAGCGGTGCCCGGCCTGGGCGCGGCCAGGGACGAGTTCGCGGCGGCAGGTCAGGCTCCGACCGCGCAGGCGATCACCACGCTGCTGAACGAGCTCGCCGAGGCGTCCGAGGACGTCTGGCTGGTTCTCGACGACTACCACCTGATCGAAGATCGGGACCTCCAGGATGGTGTGCGGTTCCTGCTCGAGCACCTGCCGCCGTCGGTGCATGCCCTGATCAGCACCCGGATGGATCCCGACCTCCCGTTGTCGCGCTGGCGGGCGCGCGGCGAGCTGGTGGAGATCCGGGCCGCCGACCTGCGCTTCACCGGTGAGGAGGCGGCGGACTACCTGCGCTCCGCCACCGGGCTGGACCTCGACGCCACCGACGTGCACGCGTTGGCGGAGCGCACCGAAGGGTGGATCGCCGCGCTGCAGCTCGCGGCCTTGTCCTTACGCGGACGCGAGGACGCCGCCGGCTTCATCCGCCGGTTCGCCGGCGACGATCGCTACATCGTCGACTATCTGATGGACGAGGTGCTGGCCCACCAGCCCGAGGACGTGCGCGAGTTCCTGCTGCTCACCTCCGTCCTCGACCGGCTCACCGACGACCTGTGCGACCAGGTCACCGGCCTCGGCAACGGCCGCCGGATGCTGACCGCACTGGAGCGGGCGAACCTGTTCGTCGTCCCGCTGGACGACCAGCTGACCTGGTTCCGGTACCACCACCTGTTCGCGGACGTGCTGCGGGCGCGGCTACTCGCCGAGCGGCCGGACGAGGTGCCTCACCTTCACCGGCGCGCCAGTGGCTGGTACCAGGAGCACGGGTTCGCCGACGAGGCGATCCGGCACGCGCTGGCCGCCAACGACGACGACCTCGCCGGCTCCTTCATCGAGCGTGCCCTGCCCGAGGCGCGCCGCGACCGGCGCGACAGCTCCATGATCGGCTGGCTGCGGGCCCTGCCCGAGGTGGTGGCCCGGCGGAACCCGGTGCTGACCACGTTCCAGGGCTGGGCGTATCTGCTCGCCGGCGACCTCGACGGCATGGCGTCCCGACTCGACCACGCTGAAGAACTGCTGGCCAGTCTCCCCGTCGGTGCGGCGTCGCCCTGGGCCGCGACCGACGAACTGCGGACGCTGCCCGCGACCATCGCCATGTACCGGGCGTCGTTGGCCCAGGCGCGCGGCGACCTGGACGGGATCGCGCGCCAGGCCCGGCGCGTGCTCGAGGTCGCCGGGCCCGAGGACCACTTCTGGCGCGGCGCCGCGTCCGGCTTCCTCGCGCTGGCCGCGTGGTCGGAGGGCAACATCGCGGTCGCGGTCGAGACCTTCACGGCCGCGGTGGCCAGCCTGCACGCGGCCGGGTCGTTCGTGGACGAACTCAACAGCACGGCGCTGCTCGCCGAGATGTGGACGGTGGCCGGACGACCCGGCAAGGCGAGGGACGTGTGCCGCCGGGCGCTGGCGCCGCCGAGGCGCTCGGGTTGGCTGCGGCGCGAGCGAGCGCCGACCTGCACGTCGCGCTGGCCGTCCTCGACCTGGACGCCGGCGACCTGGCCTCAGCGGAGCAGCACCTGGCCACGGCCGAGCCCCTCGCCGAGCGGGAGCCGAACAGCGAGAGCCGGCACCGGGGGTTCGTCGCCGCGGCCCGCCTCGCCGAGGCCCGCGGCGATCACGAGCGCGCGATCGCGTTGTTGGATACGGCCGAGGAGCACTACCGGCCCGGCTTCTACCCGAACGTGCGTCCGATCGCGGCGATCCGGGCCCGGGTGTGGATCGCCGCGGGCGACCTCGCCAAGGCAGCCGAGTGGGCTGCCGAAGCGGGGGTGGCGGTCACCGACGAGGCCAGCTATCTCCAGGAGTACGAGCACCTCACGCTCGTCCGCCTGCTTCTGGTCGAACACCCCGGACGACCGGGTGCCCCGGCGGAGGCGGTGCACCTGCTGAAGCGCTTGGAGGCGGCAGCCGAATCATCCGGTCGACTAGGAGGCCTGCTGGACATCCGTGCCTTGCTCGCGCTGGCCGGCGACCTGAGCGGCACGGGTGAGGCCGCCGGCCGGCGTCCGTCAGGGCAGTCGGTCGATGCGCTGACAGAGCGGGAAGTCGACGTGCTGCGGCTTCTGGACAGCGAACTGAGCGGTCCGGAGATCGCGCGGCGGCTGTTCGTCTCGCACAACACGCTGCGCACCCACACCAAGCACATCTTCACCAAGCTGGACGTCACCACGCGCCGGGCGGCGATCACCCGGGCGCGGGAGCGCGGGCTGCTCTAGCGTTGATCACCCTGCCGGTCACATCGCTGGGTGATGCCGCCTCACCCCGTCCGTTTCTAGGTTCGAACCATCAGCTGCGGACCGCAGCAGAACCCGAACCAAGGAGCCTCAGATGTCCATCACCACCACAACCCTCACCCGGGCGGCCGGCCTGAGCGCCGTCGTCGCCGGACTGCTGTTCATCGGCGTCCAGATCAACCACCCGGCGCTGACGCTCGAGTTCGTCAGCACCACCGAGTTCGCCGTCCGGCAGGGCATGAAGATCGGGTTCACTGTGCTGGCGCTGGCCGGCATCACCGGGATGTACCTGTCGCAGGTGCGGAAGTCGGGCTTCCTGGGGCTGGTGGGCTACCTAATCTTCGCGGGCGGTTTCCTCACCATGCTGACCGTCGAGGTGGCGGGACTCGTCATCCTGCCCGCGATCGCCTCCGACGCTCCCGGGTACGTCAGCGACGTGGTGGCGGTGGCGACCAACGGCACTGCGGCCGGCGACATCGGGCTGATGGCCATCCTCAACCTCCTGATGGGCGTCGGGTTCATGCTCGGCGGCCTGGTCTTCGGCATCGGCCTGACCCGTGCGAACGTCCTGGCCCGCTGGGCAACGATCCTGCTATCCGACAGCAGCCCGCGGGTCGAGTCGGCAGTCGTCCGATGACCACGAGCACCACCACCCGCCGGGCTTCGGCCCGGTGGGTGCCGTTCGCGCTGGTCGCCCTGAGCCTGGTGCCCGCGATCAGCGGCTCGCTCAGGCTGGGCGGCCTGATCGGCGGCCCGCAACTGATGCCCGCGGACGCCCGGATCGAGGCGGCCCCGCTGCCGGTGATCCTGCACATCGTCAGCGTGATCCCGTACTCGATCCTGGGCGCGTTCCAGTTCTCGTCGCGGCTTCGTCAGCGCCGTCCGGCGTGGCACCGGGCGTCCGGACGAGTGCTGGTCGGGCTGGCGCT
>JADJTO010000020.1 GCA_016711105.1 Micropruina sp.
TCAGGTGAAGATCAGCAGTTCCAGTGAGAACCACGATTCTTGGGGACGCGATCGGAGTCCCTTGGCCTCAGCAAGGTGACTCAGTCAGAAGTGGCACCGCTGGCAGGCTCACCGAAGGGCAGGTCCGCGATGTTCCTGACAGGTTGTCGGAGAATGGTGCGCAGCTTCTCCGGGGCGGTCTTCCGCGGGTCGCTGAGGTAGATCTCATGGTGCTTGCCGACCATCCGGAGGCCGTTGTCGGGGATGAAACGGTCGTGCATCTGGGCCAGCACGTCCGCCTCGTCGTCGAAAGAACCGACGTGCAGCGTCTGCACGCAGAGTCCCTCGGACAGCCGGTCAAGGCGGACGTCACGGAGCCGCGCTGGCGGATCCTTGGCCCCGACCCGTTCGACTGCGGCGTCAAACATCTCGTGATGGATCCAGTCCGGAGTCATGATCATCATCGTCCAGTCCCACCGGGATTTGTCCCGCGAGGCCGTGAACGCGTCCATGCTGTCGGCCCACCACAGACCCTCCAGCGGCATGACCACGTAGTCACGTCCGAGGTCCCTCGCGCTGGCGAACTTCAGCTTGTAAGCCACCGGATAGAGCGCTCTGACCGCTTCGACGTACTCCGGCGAGGTGTTCGGGTCGCCGTGTCCGTCGATCATCAGGTACTGCATCTCCAGGCACGTCGAGGATCCGGAAGCTGCCGCGCTTCGCCTGGTAGGCGTCAACGGTCTTCTTGAAGTCAATCTTGTCGGTCATCGGTCACCTGTCCTGCCGTTCGGGCTTCCGGGAGCACTGAATCTGGCCACCGAGGCCACTCCGCCCGCAAAATGGGTTCTTCGCCCGCAGCATGCCACGGGCGGAGTGCACCTTTTGCGGGCGAAGTCGCGACTTCCGAGCTTTCGCGGACTCCCCCGGCTAAGCGCGGGCCGCTCTCGGCTGGCACGGGCACAGGCACAGGCAGGCAGAGGCAGAGGCAGTCATCGATCCGGTCCGAGTGCGGCTCTGCGCCCTCTGCGGTCGCGCGACTCCTTGTACTTCTCCACCGCTTTGCGCGTGCTGAGCCACTGGCCGTCGCTGCGCTGTTGGGCGTCCAGACGGCCGCGTGCAGCGGCGGCCCTCAGTGCGACCAGGCTCGTCTCCGTATCAACCAGCGAGGCCAATGGCACGAGCTTGGCCGGCCCCGCCACTCCGGGGATGATGAACCGATTGAGGTTGTCCATCATCGCCCGGGCAAGTATCTCCCCCAGCGGTCCGTAGTCGCCGTCGTCCGCTCGCTGCATCGCCCTGAGGTAACGGTCACGTTGGCTCTTGAGGATCACGACAGGCGGGTAGCCCAGCCGCACCAGCACCAGGTTGAGCACGAGCCGTCCGGTGCGTCCGTTGCCATCGAGGAACGGATGCACCCGCTCGAACCCGTTGTGCAGCTCGGCAAGCACTTCTGGAAGCACAGCGCCAGCGGCTAACCGACCCGGCAGTTCGACGGCAAGGCCCACCCACGCGTCCAACTCGGCAGGCACCAAGGGCCACGAGGGGGGCGTCATGCCAGCCTCGAACGGGCGGATGTCGTGCTCGCGGAAACTGCCTGGGCCTTCGGCGTCGGTGGCGTCCGGGTGGGGCGCCACCAGCCATACCGGGCCCATGGCCACATGATGGATGTGGCGGACTTCGTGCACAGTCAGCAACTGCCCGCTCTCCCGGTCGGCCGCGCCCATCGCTTCGGCATAGACCCAGGCCGCGGCATCGCCGTAGCCCTTCACTTCCATGTACTCCTTAAGCGGCTTGGACCCAACTGCGCGGCCCTCGTCCAGAAGGCTCTCCACTTCCCGCAGGACGAGGGTGTTGCCCTCCAAAGCAGTGGAGTGGTGCGCCTCGAGGTGCCAGATGTCGGACCAGATGTACTCCGACTCCTTCGGTGACGGCAGCCCGCCCAGACGCGCGTGCAGGTCTGCCAGTTGAGCGTCCAGACGGTGGTAGACCGTCTCTCGTGACATGCGACCTCTAGGCATCCATCCTCGCTTTGTTGAGGGGTTCGCTCACTAAGTCGAACTTAACAAAGGCTAGCGCACTTGAGCGTTTTTGTTCAGCCTCTGGACCAGCAAAATGAACTAAACAAAAGTGGGGGCGCCGACGCGCCAGCCGAGGGCTGATAGCGCTGTGCCCTCGAAGGCCACAACCCTCGCGGCGACACCTTCCGGAGGCAGTCAGTCGAACGGGTTGACTAGGGCCAAGCCCGCCACTCGTTCGAAGTCTCGGACGTTTCGGGTCGCCAAGCGCGCCCCGCTCGCCAGACAGATCCCGGCGATCTGGGCATCAGCCAGCCCCATGGGATGGCCGCCATCATCTGCGTCGACCAGAACGGCCGCGGTGGCTCCCGCTGCCGCCACGTCGTAGACGACGATGGCGTCACGGAAGGCGTCCACAAGCTTGTGCCAGCGTCGTTCCAGGTCAAACCGACGCTTTCCGGTAGGCAGCCGACCCAGGCCCCACTCGATCTCCTCGACGGTCACCACGGAGATCGTCAGATCTGCGGCCCGAAGGCTCTGCGCCCAAGCGACTACCGCCCGGGCGGGGCGGTCCTTCATGAGCTCCGATACGACATTCGTATCGGCAATGATCACGACAGGTCCACCGAGCGCGGCCGATCCGTCCGCTTTCGGGTTGCCAAGTCGACGCCGCCAACCTCGGCCATGGCTGCGTGCAAAGCCACCAGGAAGTTCTCTGCGGGGAGGTCGACGGCGGCGTCGAGGATGGCCCGGACTTCAGCCTCCACCGAACGCCCATGCTTCGCCGCCTGACCGCGCAGCCGCGCGTGGGTGCGTTCGTCCAGCTGTCGAATCGTCAATGTACTCATCACAGACCTCCTGACAGCAATGCTAGCATCGGCGCCCGAGCAATGGTCGCTGGCTCGCCTTCCCGGCACCCCGAACTCCGTCAACCGCCTCGCGTCAGGTCCGGCCCCGTTGACCACCTGCACTCGGGGGCTCGTCAGGCGCTGGAAACGCTTCGCCGAGTCGTTGATGGATACCCGCGATGGAGGCCGGGCGCAGACCCAGGTCGCCGTGTTGGTGATCTCCGCGCTGCTCTGCCGCGATCGGTACCACGTTCGGCCCGGCCCCTTGCTGGCGTGCGAGTCCCGGCGGATCTCGAACTGACCGGAGGCGAGGAGCACCTGCCGCCAGTTCGTGCAGCCATACCGCCGGGGCGTGTGATCCGGGGCGTCCGATCGGGCGAACCTGATCGCCCTATCCAGCGCCGTCCAACCTTTCTCGGCCAACTTCGCCTCAGCGGCTCGCACGGTGTGGACGATCGTCGCCGTCGGCCACCACACCCCTCCGTCCGGGAGAGTCCCGTGCAGGAACAGCTCCCTTAAGGAAACGCTGATCAATCATGTCCCGGCTGCGGCGCACTGGACGGGCGAGCTGCAACCCCCAGATCGAGGAACAGATACCCGATACGACCCCACGATCTGGGGGTCGCAGCAGACCCGGCGGACCACGTCGCCCGCAAACGGGTCACTCAGCCCGCGTTATGCCGCGGGCGAGGTGCGCGTTCTGCGGGCGAAGTGGCCCCGAGCAGGAGCGCACCCACCCGCGCCACCCGGCCGGACGGTGAACCCCAGCCTTGGCATGCTTTGCCAGTACACCTCACAGCAGTAACTCCCCAGACCCCCCAGGGAGGCTTGACTGAACAACGATTGCGGCGCGAGCCACCAAATGAACGAGAGAGGCATGCACATGCGTGGAGTGGTCCTGTACGGCCCCGGCGACGTCCGAGTGGACGAGCGTGAGATCCCCGAGTTGGTCGAGCCGACCGATGCAATTCTGAAGGTCACCGCGGCCTGCATCTGCGGCTCCGACCTGTGGCCCTACCGCGGCGCGGACGCCACCAGCCAGCCGAACCCGATGGGCCATGAGTACGTCGGCGTGGTCGAGAAGGTCGGCGCCGACGTCCGCAACGTCAAGGTGGGTGACTTCGTCGTCGGGTCGTTCTTCGCCTCCGACAACACCTGCGAGATTTGCCTCGCCGGCTACCAGACCCACTGTGTGCAGCGCCAACCCGGAGCCGCCACCGGTGCCCAAGCCGAGTACCTGCGGGTTCCGCTGGCCGACGGCACCCTGGTCGCCACCCCCGGCATGCCCGACCCCGACTTGATCCCCTCCCTGCTCGCCGCCTCGGACGTGTTGGGCACCGGCTGGTTCGCCGCTGTCGCCGCGGAGGCCGGTCCGGGCAAGACGGTCGCGGTGGTCGGCGACGGCGCCGTCGGACTGCTGGGCATTCTGGCCGCCAAGCAGCTGGGCGCTGAGCGGATCATCGCGATGAGCCGCCACGCCGACCGGCAGGAACTGGCCCGCAGCTTCGGCGCCACCGACATCGTCACCGAACGCGGCGATGAGGGAGTGGCCCGGATCAAGGAGCTCACCGGCGGACTCGGCGCGCACTCCACCATCGAAGCCGTCGGCACCCAGGAGTCGATGCTGCAGGCGATCCATTCCACCCGCGCCGGCGGCCATGTCGGCTACGTCGGCGTCTCCCATGACGTCAGCCTGCCGGGCCTGGAGCTGTTCATGTCCGGGGTGCATCTGCACGGCGGCCCGGCTCCCGTGCGCCGCTTCCTGCCTCAGCTGATCGACCTCATCTGGAGCCGGACGATCGACCCCGGCAAGGTGTTCGACCTCACCCTCCCGATCGAGGAGGCCGCCGCCGGCTACAAGGCGATGGACGAGCGCACAGCGATCAAGGTCCTCCTCCAAGCCTGACCCCACGCAAACAACGGGAAGGGTTGACTACCGACTACGGTCGTCAATCCTTCCCGTTGTTTGTCGCACCACCTCAAACCGACCAGCACCCCGCCTCTGGCCAACCGAAGGGAGCATGCATGCCCACCTCGCGCCGAGCGCCGCGCAGACGCCCCCTCCTCACCACATTGCTCGCCCTGAGCCTCGCCGCCTGCACCCCCGGCCCGGTGACCGATCCCCCCACCCAGAGCCAGCCCAGAGAGCAGACCATGAGCCCCAGCCCAACCGCCTCACGCGAGGTGCCGATCACGATCACCGTCGGAGATCGAACCTACTCAGCCACGCTGGCCAACAATCCCACCGCCCACGACCTCGCCGCCCAACTGCCGCTCACCCTCACCTTCCGCGACTTCAACCGGGTCGAGAAGATCGCGCCGCTGCCCCGCCCGCTCAGCATGCAAGGAGTCCCCGCCGGAGCCGACCCCGAGATCAATGACATCGGCTACTACCGACCGAGCAACGACCTCGTCCTCTATTACGGAGACGTCGGCTACTGGAACGGCATCGTCCGCCTCGGCACCCTCCCCAAAGGCATGGACGCCATCGCCGACTACCCGGACGGCTTCACCGCCACCATCGCCCGCGCTTGACCGCGGCTCCTCCCACGGGGCACCCCCCCGACCAGCCCGCAATGCAAACAACGTGTGGGGTTAACGACCGACTTCGGTAGTTAACCCCACACGTTATGCGCGTCTCCACGTCCAGGCGGGCGACCAGGATCAGCAGGGTCACCCATTGGCACCGCTCGGTTCAGCGTGCCACGATCAAGCACTTCATTCATCTAAGGAGGGCCTCATGGCTCAGCAACTCAATCCCTACATCACCTTCAACGGCAACTGCGCGGAGGCCATGGCCTTCTACGCCTCAGTCTTCGGCGGCACGCCAGAGATGATGACGTTCCGCGAGTCCGGCATGGACGTCGACGGCATCATGCACGCCTCACTGGACACCCCCGATGGCCATCACATCTTCGCCAGCGACCTGGCCGAAGGCATGGGCATGCCCTTCCTGCCGGGCAACACGCTGCAGATCAGCCTGTCCGGTGACGAGGCGGACGCCCTCCGCGGCTACTGGGACGGCCTCAGCGACGGGGGCCAGGTCATGATGCCGCTTGAGCGTCAAATGTGGGGCGACGACTACGGGATGGTGTCCGACAAGTACGGCGTCCTGTGGCACGTGAACATCGCTGGCACCCCCGCCTGAGCCCCGTCCCGAACGAGCAGCGCGCCCAGTGCGCCCGACTGACATCCCGCCCACCTCAGGCGGGATGTCAGTCCGCGCCCGTACGATGACACCCGTGCCCACCCCATCCCCCACCGCCCTCGACGTTCTGCGGTCCACGTTCGGCTACGACAGCTTCCGCGGCGAGCAGGAAGAGATCATCGGCCATGTCGTCGGCGGCGGCGACGCGCTCGTCCTGATGCCGACCGGCGGGGGCAAGTCGCTCTGTTATCAGATTCCCGCCCTCGTCCGGCCCGGCGTCGGCGTGGTGATTTCCCCACTGATCGCGCTCATGCACGACCAGGTCACCGCCATGGAAGCCCTCGGTGTCCGCGCCGGGTTTCTCAACTCCACCCAGTCCTCCGATCAGCGCCGCCAGACCGAACACGCCGCGCTCGCCGGTGAGCTTGATCTGCTCTACCTCGCGCCGGAGCGACTCGGCATGGCCGGCACAACCACCCTGCTGGATCGGCTCGAGGTGTCCATCTTCGCCATCGACGAGGCGCACTGTGTCTCCCAATGGGGCCACGACTTCCGTCCTGATTACCTGCGCCTCTCCGTTCTCCAGGAGCGGTGGCCGGACGTCCCCCGGATCGCGCTGACCGCGACCGCGACCCCGGCCACCCGCCGCGAGATCGTCCAACGACTAGGGCTGACCCAGGCCCGTGAGTTCGTCGCCAGCTTCGACCGTCCGAACATCACCTACCGGATCGAACCCAAGCAGCAGCCGCTCGCCCAGCTCGTCTCCCTGATCAACGCCGAGCACTCCGGCGACGCGGGCATCGTCTACTGCCTCTCCCGGGCTTCGGTCGAGAAGACCGCCGAGGCGCTCGGAGGCGAAGGCATCACCGCCCTGCCCTACCACGCGGGCCTGCCAGCGCCCGTCCGCGCAGCCAATCAGTCGCGGTTCCTGCGCGATGACGGCATCGTCATGGTCGCCACGATCGCCTTCGGCATGGGCATCGACAAGCCGGACGTCCGCTTCGTCGCCCACCTCGACCTGCCCAAGAGCATCGAGGGCTACTACCAAGAGACCGGACGAGCCGGACGCGACAGCCTGCCAGCGACCGCCTGGATGGCCTACGGCCTGGCTGACGTCGTCCAACTCCGGCAGCTGATCGCCCGCTCTGAGGGCGACGCGGCCCACAAGCGGCTCCAGGGCCAACACCTCGACGCGATGCTGGGCCTGTGCGAAACCATGCACTGCCGACGCCAAGTCGTGCTGGAGTACTTCGGGCAGAAGAGCGAACCGTGCGGCAACTGCGACACCTGCCTGACCCCACCGGAGGCCTGGGACGGCACCGTCGCGGCGCAGAAGCTGCTCTCCACCGTGGTGCGACTCAAGCGTGAACGAAACCAGCGCTTCGGCGCCGGTCAGCTGATCGACATTCTGCGGGGTAACCGCACCGCGAAGGTCGACCAGTGGGAGCATCACCAGCTGAGTACGTTCGGGATCGGCACCGACCTCGACGACCAGCAGTGGCGAGCGGTCGTGCGCCAACTGCTCTCCACCTCAGCCCTTGCCGTGTCGGGCGACGGGCACGGCACGCTGGAGATCACCGAGACCTCCTGGCCGGTGCTGCGCGGTGAACGGGCAGTCCAACTCCGCCAGGACGCCCATCCGCGAGCCGTCCGCAAAGGCCGCAAGACCGCCGACGCCGGCGGTGGCGGTTCGCGATCCCGCGCGGCCGCGGCGTCCGGGCTGGAGGCGAACGAGAAGGACCTGTTCGAGAGCCTGCGGAGTTGGCGCGGCGAAACGGCGCGCGCCGCCGGAGTGCCCGCCTACGTCGTCTTCTCGGATGCGACCCTGGTCGGGATCTCCCGGGCCCGCCCCGCCACGCTGGGTGAACTTTCCGCGGTCAGCGGCGTCGGCGCAAAGAAGCTGGAGTCCTACGGTGACGCCGTCCTGACGGTCGTGGCCGGCACCTGAGACGACGAATCGGCCAACAGCCACGGCCATCGGCCAATCAGGCGTCGATCAGGCGCAGCACGACAGTGACATCGTCGTCGTCCTCCAGCAGCTCAGCTTGCCGGACGCTCTTCTTCATCGGCAGCATGTACGTCCCGCGGCGGGAGTCCGGAAAGACCGACGTCCGCCACGTCGTTGCCCCGACCGTCACCTCGACCCGGAGCGATCCGAATCCCCGCGGCGGTCCCGCCCTCAGCCGGACCAGGTCGGCCAGCTCGACCGGCAGCGAAACGAAGCGCCAGGCGTCCGCAGCTTCGGCGCGCCACAAGGGGGCGGTGAAAGTGATCTCGTCCACGGCTTCCTCCCGGCTGGCAACGAGCCCAGTCTGGACCGGACGAGCCCCAATCGTCCACGGAGTCACCTCGAAAAACCGGCCACATGCCAGAGGGCGCCTCGGTGACGGTAGACCGGCGCCAAACCTTGCCGAGCCAGGGTGGCCAGCATCTCCGCCGGCGGGTGCATGAACGTCTTGAAACCGTGCCCGGCCAGGCGGAACACAAGGTTCTGCGCCCCCGCGTAAGCGATAGTGGCCAGGTTTCGGGGTGGGTGCGAGAACACCAGCAACCGCCGGGCGTGTGAGGCAGCAGACGCCAGAAGACCCTGGTGATCGGGGTAGCAACACACGACCCGGTGCAGCACCACAATGTCGGCCGCTTCCACGGCATCTGGGTCGAGCGCGATGTTGACCTGAAGGCGCCTGGCTCGGTGGATCAGGCCGGCAGCTTCCAACAACGAGGCCGCCTCGGCGTCATAGCTGCTGACGAGTTCAACCGTGGTGACATGGTCGGCGCCACGCTTGAGCAGTTCAACCCCGATCTCGCCCGCGCCCCCGCCCACCTCGAGCACGGTCGCACCCTCCACGCCGCGACGGCTCAGAAAGCCGATGATCTGTCGTTGCGCCGCAGTCAGCCCGCGACGTCGATACCGGTCGGCCACGGAACGGGCAAACCGCTCGTCGAAGATCGCATAGTGGCCCTGCGGGCTGCAGCAGCCGGACACCTTCCGCCTCACCTTCGGGCCGACCCTCGACCTTCTTCCAAGGATGCCCCCACCCGGCCCGCTGCGTCCTGAACGTATCCCCACGATTTTCCGGAGACCTTCAAACCCCCGATAGCTTGCATTGCAAGGTAGCTGGCGTTACCGTTAACCCATGCGCACCGAACATGAGGCCTGGGCCTCACAGCTTCGCAAGGGAGTGCTGGAGTTGGCCGTCCTGGGCCTCCTCGCCGGCGAACCGAAATATGGCTCCCAATTGGTGGACGATCTGGCCACCCATCCCGAACTGTCGATCAGCGCGGGCACCGTCTACCCCTTGCTTGCCCGGCTGGCCAAGGCCGGGCTGGTCACCTCCGTGTGGCAGGAGTCCCCCGTGGGCCCGCCGCGCAAGTACTACACGCTGACCGAACCCGGCCGGCGCACACTGAACGCGATGACGCAGGCGTTTCGAGCAGTCTCCGCCACCGTGACCACGATCCTGGAGGGACAGCGATGATCCGCTCGCTCGATGACTTGAACCCCACTGCACGTGCCGCGGCTCAGAAGTACTTGGACGCCGTCGCAGCCGACCTTGATGCTGAGTTCCGCGAGCCCGTCCTGTGTGACCTGCGGGCCCACCTCAACGATCACCTGGCCGCCGACGCCACCGAAGCCGACGTCCAGGCGTTGATCGACGAGGCCGGCCCGGTCGTCACCGGGCAGGCGGAAACGTCCGCTTCCGAGACCTTCAAGCACCGCTTGACCAACGGTTTCCGGCTGACCGACGCGGACGCCCGAGTCGCCTCAACCTGGTGGAACCCCACCGATGACCGACTCTTCCTGCCCCGAGCCCTCGGCTGGGGTTGGGACCTCAACTTCGGCGCCCTAGCCGTCCGGCTCGGCCTGATCGAGCCGGACGCCGAAAGCGTCCCGTTCTCCTCGACCCCGGATTCCGCCTTCAAGCTGGCCGCGGCGGTACCTGTCGCCCTGGCTGGTGCGACCGTCCTGCACTACGCGGTCCGCGGACGAAGCCTGCCCTCGTCACTGCCCGCCAATTGGGACGTCGCCGGCGCCCCCAATCGCTGGACCAGCAAGCGGCAAGCCATGGCCACCGACCTTGCCACCACGGTGCTGCCGGCCGCGGTCGCCACCTGGGCCGCCTACTCCGGACGTCCGCGACCCAACCGGGCCGGAGCCATCGCCGCGTCCACCGCGGTCGCCTCCGTCGGGGCCTTCGTCACCCTCTGGCGAAGCCTCGGTGGCGGCCGACACCCCTGGGCCGGCCCGTCCATGCTCGGCGTGCTCACCGGTTCGATCGGCGGGCTCCTGCTGGGCCTGGCCAAGGCCGGACGCGCCGCGGAAATCGAGCGGGACGTCCACCACACGTGAGCCCGGACGGGTGCCGGCGCTCGCCGCCGGCACCCCTCCCAGTCAGGTCAACCACGAGCCCTCCCCCAGCCCAGAGCGCATCGTTTCAGCTAGCCAGGGCCGGGTGGGCAACCCCCGATTCTCCAGATTCCGCCCGGGTGCCGTAGGGTTACTCACGAACGACCCGCTCCGTCTTGCCTCGGGTCGTCCGGTGATGCGGAACATTTCCGCTGGCCGCGCCGCACCGTTCAGGGAACGGAACCAGCTGAGCGCGCCGGGCGAGACACCACCGTTTGAATGGATTGACTTTTTCGTGACTTCTCCTGATTTCGCACGCCTTGGCGTGCCCACCAACCTCGCCGCGGTCCTGAGCGAGCGTGGAATCACCATCCCCACCCCGATCCAGGCGGCCACGCTGCCTGACTCCTTCGCCGGGCGCGACGTGCTCGGACGGGGCCGCACCGGCTCCGGCAAGACCTACGCCTTCCTGCTCCCGCTGGTCGCCCGGCTCACTGCCGCCAAGCGTCGCTCCAGCAGCAAGCGCCCCCGCGCCCTCATCCTGGCCCCCACCCGCGAACTCGTCGCGCAGATCGAAGAGTCGCTCCGGCCGCTCGAAGCAGCCGCCGGACTGACCAGCCAGACCGTCTTCGGCGGTGTCGGGCAGTACCCGCAGGTGCAGGCCCTGGCCCGCGGCGTCGACATCCTGATCGCCTGCCCCGGACGCCTGCTCGACCTGATGAATCAGGGTCACGCCGTCCTGGATTCGATCGAGGTCACCGTGATCGACGAAGCCGACCACATGGCTGACATGGGCTTCCTGCCGATGGTCCGCCGGATCCTCGACAAGACCCCGGAGCGCGGCCAGCGGATGCTGTTCTCGGCCACCCTCGACCAGGGCGTGGCCGTGCTGGTGAACCGCTACCTGCACTCCCCCGTCACCCACGAGGCCGATTCCGCGCACAGCCCGGTCGGCACCATGGAGCATCACGTGCTGCGGGTTGACGTGGCCGAACGCCCCGAGGTGTTGGCCGATCTGGCCGCCGCCCCTGGCCGGACGATTCTGTTCACCCGCACCAAGCACGGCGCCAAGAAGCTGACCAAGCAGCTCGTCGGACGGGGCATCCCCGCGGTCGAACTGCACGGCAACCTGAGCCAGGGGGCACGCACCCGCAACCTGGACGCGTTCGGCAATGGTTCGGTCCAGACCCTGGTCGCCACCGACATCGCCGCCCGCGGCATCCACGTCGATGACGTCGCCCTGGTCGTGCACGCCGACCCGCCCACCGAGTTCAAGGCCTACCTGCACCGCTCCGGACGCACAGCCCGCGCCGGCCAGTCCGGCACCGTGATCACGCTGGTCACCCCCGATCAGCGTGACGAGGTGCGCGTGATGATGCGGGCGGCCAAGATCCAGCCCACGATCACCGGCGTCCGCGCCGGCGATGAGACGATGCGCAGCTTGGCGCCCGGTGAGCGGACCTACCTCTCCCTCGGCGAGGCCGAGGCGATCGCCAACCCGCACGCCGGGGAGGCTCAGCCTCAGCGGACGTCCGGCGGGCAGCGTCGCGGTTCCTCGGGCGGCGGCGGCGGTCGCCAGCGTCCGGCCGGTCAGGGTCGGGCTCGCACCGCAGCGCCGAAAGCCGGCGGGTCGAGCAACGGCCAGTCCCGACAGGCTGCTCCGGTCAGCACCGGCAGCCGCGGTGGCGTGGCCGCCTTCTCGGCCTCGGCCGGACGCGCCGGTCGCCGTCGCGGCTGACCGAATGCCTCGGCGCTGGCCTAACAGCGCAACACTCGGCCCTGATCATTCCTCGAATGGTCAGGGCCGTGCTGCGCGCGCCATCACCTCGGAGTCGAGTCGCTGCATGGTCATCATCGACTCAACGGCTCGCCGGGACACCTCAGGGTCGGGGTCGCTGACCAGGTCGATGCACGCCTGCGGCACGATCTGCCAGCTCAGCCCGAAGCGGTCCTTGCACCAGCCACACATGCTCTCGGCACCCCCATCGGCGGTCAGCGCCTCCCAGTAGCGATCCGCCTCGGCCTGGGTTTCGCAGGTGAGGACGATCGAGACCGCCTCGGTCAAGGGAAACATCGGCCCGCCATTGAGCGCGACATACCGCTGGCCAGCCAGGGTGAAGTCGGCCTGGATCACGTCCCCGACCTCGGAGCCGGGCGCGCCGCCCGGGTTGCGCAGAATGCTGCCGATCTGGGAGTCCGGCACCAAGGCGGTATAGAAGAGGGCAGCCTCTTCAGCCTGATTGTCGAACCAGATGCAGGTGTGAACGTTCGGCATGAAACCTCCATTGAAGACCGCGTCAGTGCCGCAACTATGCGCCCTGGCCCAGGCCCTGTCGAGTCAATGGACGCCACGGCCGCGCTGTCACCCGACCCACTAGAGGCCACGCCGGCTGCGACGCTCCCGGCCGCACCGGACTGTCGGCCTGGAAAGTGGGTCAACTCAGGATGGTCGGCCCGAACCTCGATCACCCGATCAGCGGACGCGTACCCCAGCGCTAGCCAGGTGATCAGTTGGTCCCGGTTGCCTGAATGGCTAGTTCGCCTAGGCGACGTGACGTCGTTCAGGCGGTGCCGCGAAGCACCTCAAGGGTCTGGCTCAGTGCCACCGTGATCTGTTTGGCCAATCCGGCCAGGGCCGGGTTCAGGGTCAGAGACACCAGCATCTCCGGGTTGATCGCCTCGACGACGGTGAGGCTCCCAGCCTGTCTCACGACGACGTTGCACGGCAGGAGCAGACCGATCGACGGCTCAATCTGCAGGGCACTGTTCGCGAACCCCGGGTTGCACGCCCCGAGAATCAGCTGTGGTTCGATGTCGACACCGATCTTGTCCCACAGGGTCTTCTGCATGTCGATCTCGGCGACGATGCCGAAACCGTTGGCAGCCAGCGCCTGCTTGACCTGTGGCACCACCTCGTCGAAGGGCTGGACCAAATCGATGCTCATTGCGTAACTCATGGCGGACCTCCTGTCTCGACCCTATGCCCCAAGCTGGCTGGTCGCGAGGGCATGACGCCAGCCTCAGAAGGGTTGGCGGCAAGATCGGTGACTCCACACCGGCCCGCCTTCCTGAGGGTTCTTGGTGCCGAATAGTCGCCACCACTCCCGCCGCGGGAAGGGCTGCCCTAGGCTCCGAGACATGACCCGACGTCCACCCTCGATTCTGGGCGCGTTCCCCGCCGGCGACGGCGGGATTGAGGTGCGGTGGGAGGTGGATTCCTTCTTCGCCGATTCCGAAGATCCCGAGAGAGTCTTGGTCGCGCTCAACGGGATCTCGTTCGACAACCTCGACGGTTCTGAGGATTCCGTGGAGATCCCGTCTGCGACAATCATCGCCCTGGGCACCGCCGTGATCGTGATCAGCATCACGTTCTGGTGGTCTGGGTCCCCGGCCGAGCAGCAGCAGAGTTCGTTCCCGGTGCAGGTGCAGGCAGCCGGGGTAGAGAGCGGTGGCGTCTGGCCCGCGATGAAGCCGATCGTGACCCTGGTCTCCGTCCAGGCCCGGTCCGGAGCCACTCCAAGCCGGATCACGATCAACTGGCGGACGAACAACCACAACGACGGGAACATTTTCTGGGGACCGCAGGGCAATCAGCGACAGTTCCGCAGCAACATCAAGCCGGCCAACGCCTCCGTTGTCAGCGGCACCTTCACCACCGACCAACCGCTGCAACCCGCAACGCTGTATTTCTTCACCGTCGAGGTGATCAACCGCCTGCACAGCCTGACCTGGTATGGCACCACGTTGGTTGTCCGCTCGGCCGCCGAGATACCCGCCTTCGTGCCCACGACCTCACTGCGGCAATTCCTCCAGCGCAGCGGACGCCCGCTCACCACCGGGGTCAGCCAGGTGATCGGCACGACCCGCAGTCTGAGGAAGCTGCTGCTCGGCTAGCTGGTCACCCTTCCAGGTTGATCCGAACCCGCACCGTGCTGCCACGCAGCACCGCCGTTCCAGCGGGCGGGTCGATGCTGATCACGTCTTCATGACCAAAGGCAGGGTTCAACTGGTCGATCTCGTACTCAACGATCAACCCGAGCGATGAGGCCGGAAGGACGACTAGGACCATGTCGTCTCCCTCTTCCACCTCGGTCCTGGTCCGCCAGGGCGGAATGAACACCGCGCCGATCAGCTGGGTCAAGGAAGCGATCGTCTGCTCCAACTCGGCGATCCGGGATGACATTGCCCGGACCGCACCCCCGAGGGCCTGTCCGCCGACCCGGACGTCCCCGGTGACAGCCAGGTCGCCGATCACGTTGACCCCGCCGCTGTAGTCACGGGCGAAGTTGATCGTCAGCGCATCACCGGCGTCGTGCACCAGCGCGCGCCGATGAGGTGACCCGCCGGCTCCTCGCCGTCCCGGAGAATCCAGCATGAAGTCGGCGCCGGTGCATTTCAGCACTGACGCCTCGATCAGGACCCAGTTGCCGCCCTGTTGGTCGAGTTTGATGTCAGTGGCCATCGCTCATGCCTCCCTTGAGGGGTCGACCGACCGGGAGCCGGAAGGCCGCTCCGAGTCTAACCACGGCGCTCCTGCGCGCGGCAGGGCACATCCCAACCCAACTGAGGTCAGTCGGCCGGTCCAGCGGCGATCGCCCCCAACTCCTGTCGGGATTTCTCCAACTCCAGCAACTTGGCAAACATCCGGTTGTAGGTGGCCTGCTCGTCCACCGGGTTGGTTCGCTGCAGCCGCGACTTGAGTTCGGCGATCCGACGTGAGGTCGTCATCAGGCGCAGTTTCGCCACGTATTCCGCTGCGTAACCGGGCGTGGCCGGACGGAGTAACGGTTCGACCGCCAGAGCCGCCAGCACCTGCTCGGCGACTGGATCGGTGAGCACCTCGGCCACTGGCTGCGGCCAATCGTCCAAGCTCCGGGTCACCCCCATGATCGCCTCGCCCATGGCTCGATAGGTGGGATGGGTGAAGTCGTCCGCACTGACCCCGTTCCAGGAGGCGTTGAAGCACTCAGGTGCCCGCACCATCAGCCGAAGCGTCCCGCGTTCCACCTCCAGGCGCCGATCCCGGGCATCCGGGAAAGGCAGCCCCAAGAGTGCCGGGGCGTCCGACTCCTCCTCGGGTGCCGGTTCGGGACGTCCGGGGTGAGCGCTCGCGACCGGGCGCCGGGCGGCGCGGGACACTTCCCGGCGCACCTCCTCCACGTCGGTGCCGATCAGTTTGGCCAACTCATGCACGTAGCCGGTGACCAGGGAGTTGTCCCGCACACTGCCCACCAAGGGCGCAGCGGCACGGAGCGCCGCTAGGCGTCCGTCCACCCGATCCAGGTCGAACTGGCCCACCGTGTTCTGCATCACGAACCGGTACAGCGGCACCCGGCGTCCGACCAACTCGCGGACGGCCGCATCCCCGTGCTGAATCCGAAGGTCGCACGGGTCGAGGCCGGTCGGCTCGATCGCGACATAGGTCTGGGCGATGAAGTTCTGGTCGCCCTTGAACACCTTCAGCGCGGCCGCCTGCCCAGCAGCATCGCCGTCGAAGGTGAACACGACCTCGCCCTTGAGCGAGTCGTTGCTGCCGATCAGCCGCTGCAACAACCGGGCGTGATCATCGCCGAACGCCGTCCCACAGGAGGCGACCGCGGTGTCCACTCCGGAGAGGTGCGCTGCCATCACGTCGGTATAGCCCTCGACCACGACCACCTGGTTCTTCTTGGCGATGTGCACCCGGGCCAGGTCCAGGCCGTACATCACCTGCGACTTCTTGTAGACCGGCGTTTCCGGGGTGTTCAGGTACTTGGCAGGCATCCGATCGTCGTCCAACAGCCGCCGGGCGCCGAAGCCGAGGACGGATCGTCCGGCGTCTTTGATCGGCCAGATCAGCCGGGATTGGAAGAAGTCCCAGCCACTTTCGCGGGCCAGGCCGGCCTTGACCAGTTCGGCGTCGGTGAACTTTCGGCTGCGCAGGTGCTGCAGCAGTTCACGTCCGCCGCCGGGGCGAAGCCGACCGAGAACAGTTCCGCCGCATCCCGGTCGAAGCCACGCTCGGCCAGGAACTGACGCCCGATCACAGCGTCCGGCTTGGTCAGATGATCGGCGTAGAACTCGGCGGCCAGCCGGTTCGCCTCCAGAATCCGCATCCGCACGCCCGGTTCGGCCCTCGCACCGCCGGATTCGGTGTAGCGCAGGTGCACCCCGACCCGATCGGCGAGGAACTCGACCGCCTCGGTGAAGTTGACGTTGTTGATCTTCTGCACGAAGCCGATCACGTCACCGCCGCTGTTGCAGCCGAAGCAGTAGAAGTAGCCGCGCGACGGTGTGACCCGGAAGGACGGCGTCTTCTCGTCGTGGAAGGGGCACAAGCCGGTGAGCGCTCCACCGCCCGCGTTACGAAGGGTCACGTAGGAGGCGACGACGTCCTCGATGCGTGCCCGCTCGCGGACGGTCACGAGATCCTCTTCGACGATCAGCCCGGCCACACCCGTGAGTGTAGATGGGCTCACCCCCACCGGCCGCCGCGAGAGACGGGATACTAACCCCGTGAGTGTGGAATTGGGTTGGGGGCTGGCGGTCGCCCTGGTGACGTTGACGCTGCTCGGAGTCTCAGCCTCATTCATCGGACGCCTCGGCGTCGGCCGTGAGGTGGTTGTCGCCGCCGTCCGGGCAGCAGCTCAGTTGGCCGTCGTTTCGCTGATCATCACCGCAGCGATCGCCCAGTTGTGGAGCACCCTGGCCTTCGTGGCGCTCATGTTCACCGTCGCGGTGGTGACCACGATCCGCCGGGTCGGCGCGGTCGAGGCGTGGCCGTGGTCGGCGCTGGCCATGGCCTGCGGAGCGCTGCCCGTGCTGCTGATCATCTTCGGCACCGGCGCGGCTCCCTTCACGCCGGTCGCGGTGCTGTCCCTGGCCGGAATCGTGATCGGCAACATGATGACCGGGCACACCCTGGCCGGACGCCGCTGCTTCGCCGAGCTGACCAACAACATCCCCAGCTACGAGGCCGGCCTCTCGCTGGGCCTGACCCGCGGCCAGTCCATCGGCGAAGTGATCGAACGGGTCGCCGCCGAGGCGATGGTGCCGATCCTCGATCAGACCCGGACGGTCGGCCTGGTCACCCTGCCGGGAGCGTTCATCGGGGTGCTGCTGGGCGGCGGGTCCCCGTTGCAGGCGGGTGCCACCCAGGTGCTGGTGCTGGTCGGGGTGACGGCCGGGCAGGCGGTCACGGTCGCTGTGGCCACCGCCTTCATGCGGCGGGCCCACCTGCTCCCGGTCACCCTCGCGGCCAAGCTGCGGCCCTGATCAGGCGCCTCGTCCGATCCCCTTCGGCAATCGCGCCGGATCCCAGTCGAGCAGGCTGACCGCGGTGTCGAACGCGAAGCGATCCGTCATGCCGCCCACGTAGGTCACGGCCGACCGCAGCACGTCCGGGCCTGGCGGTTCGGGGAGGGCTGCGGGATGCTCGGCGAAATACTCCACCAAGGCACGCAACACGGCGATCACCGCTTCGGATTGGGCCAGCGATTCGGGGCGGGTGTAGATCCGCTCGTAGTTGAACGCTCGCAACGAGGACAGCGCCGCAGCCACCTCGGGCCGCATGCCGAGCTCACCGGTCTCGCTGGTGGCGCCAACCACCTCGCGGACGAACGTGCGCAGCTGATCGCGCCGGGTCTCCCCGCACACCTCCGAGATCTCCGCCGGCAGATCGGCCAAGGAGACGATGCCGGTGCTGACCGCGTCCTCCAAGTCGTGGGCGCAGTAAGCGATCCGGTCCGCCCAACTCACGATCTCGCCCTCGATCGTGCCCGGGGCCGGGCGCGACCAGGAGTGGTTCCGGATCCCGTCCAGCGTTTCGGACACAGGTTGAGCGGCGCCAGCACGACGTCCGCTCCCCAGGGGCCGTGGTCGTAGCCCTCGGGAATGAAGGTGTCGAACGCGTCCTCGCTGGCGTGCCCGCCGGGCCCATGACCGCAGTCGTGACCCAGGGCGATGGCCTCGGTGAGGGTGACGTTGGCCCCCACCCCGCGCGCGATCGAGGTGGCGACCTGCGCTACTTCGAGCGCGTGGCTGAGCCGGGTGCGCTGATGGTCGGTGGGAAAGACGACCACCTGGGTCTTGCCCGCCAACCGCCGGAAGGCGCTCGAATGCACGATCCGGTCGCGATCCCTCTCGAAACAGGTGCGTTCCAGGTCGGGCTCTTCCTCCCAGGCCCGGTTGCCGGCGCCGCGAGCAAGGGTGGCCCCCGGACGCAACAGCACAGCCTCGGCCTCTTCACGTTCGAGCCGGAGCACGGCCCGCTGGGTGTCGATCGCGGCCCGCGAATCGCGGTGCGCCCGGACCAGATCCTCTCCGACGTGCCCGGTCATCGTGTGGGCCCAGGCGATGGCCCGGGGGTCAGCTCGTCCGGCATGCCCACCATGATGGCATCGGGGGGCATGGAATGATGGACGGGAACCGTCAGCAGGAGGAATCGGATGTCGGACAATCAACCAGGCCCCACCCCGGGCGGCTGGGCACCCCAAGGCCCAAGCCAGCAGCCGGCCCCACAACCGAGCTACCCGCAACAACCCGGCTCGCAGCCGGCCGGCTATGGCGCTCCAGCGCAACCCGGTTACGGCGCTCCAGCCCAGGCAGGCTACGGCGCCGCGTCGCAGCCCGGCTATCCGCCGCAAGGCTACGGCCAGCAGGGTTACCCACCTCAGGGCCAGAACCCCGCCCCCTACGGAGCGCCCCAGCAGTACGGGCAGAATCCCTACGGCAACCAGCCCTACGCCGCGAACCACGACCCCCAAGGTCAGCTCGCCTACCCCGTCGGCGCCAGCTACCCCCCAATTGCTCCAGCAGCCAAGTCCCCCCTGCTCGGCATGGCCGCGCTCGGACTGGTGGTGATCTGCGGTGTCGCGATGTCGGCGGTGCTCTGGCAACTCGGCGGCCTGCTGGGCGAACTGGTGACCTCGGGCCAGATCGACCCCAATGACCAGGAAGGGATGCAGATGATGCTGATGGAGCGGGTCGGCCCGCTGCTCAGCCTCGGCCTCAACGCGTCGATGCTCGTTGGTTTCGCGGGCTGGGTGATGGGGATCATCGCCACCGCCACGCAGCGCGGTCGCTCCTACGGTGTTTGGGCGATCATCCTGGGAATCCTGGCCCCGATCATCGCCTTCACCCTGATGATGGTGGCCTTCTTCCCTTACCTGCCGATGTGACCGACGGGGGCGTCAGCCCCCCGACACGTCGGATTCAGCCTCGCTGAGATCGTCATCGCCGGCCACCTGGGAGTCAAGCCACCCCTGCGGGAGAATCACCTTCGCCCGGGGGGTGCCTTGGCGCCCGCGTGGTGAGCCGAGTTCGTGCGCCGGAAACGGCACGTCGGTCGGCAACTGGGCCAGGGCCGCGTCCAACTCGGCCAGGCTGGAGACCATCGCCAATGAGCGGCGCAGGTCCCCGCCGACCGGGAAGCCCTTGAAGTACCAGGCCATGTGCTTGCGCAGATCGGTCAGGCCGTACTTCTCGCCGTCGAGGTCGGCCAGCAGGACGGCGTGCCGCCGCACCATCGCGGCCACCTCGCCGAGCGTGGGCAGCGGCGGTGCAGGTTCACCGGCGAACGCGGCGGCCAGGTCACGGAACAACCACGGACGCCCCAGGCACCCGCGTCCGATCACCACCCCGGCGCACCCGGTCTGCTCCATCATGGCCAGCGCATCGGCGGCCTCCCAGATGTCGCCGTTGCCCAACACCGGGATGGACACGTGCTGCACCAGTTGGCCGATCGCCTCCCAGGCGGCCTCGCCGGCGTAAGCCTGTTGCACCGTCCGGGCGTGCAGGGCGATCGCTGCGCAGCCTGCCTCCTCGGCGATCCGTCCGGCGTCCAGGAAGGTCAGATGCTTGTCATCGATGCCTAGCCGGGTCTTCATCGTGACCGGTACCCCGTACGGCTCAGCCGCGCGGACGGTCGCGGTCAGGATCGCCGCCAGCCGGTCACGTTTCCACGGCAACACTCCGCCACCGCCGCGGCGGGTCACCTTCGGCACCGGGCAGCCGAAGTTCAGGTCGATGTGCCCGACGCCGAACTCCTCACACAAGATCACCGCCGCCTTGGCCATCACCTGTGCGTCCACCCCGTAGAGCTGCACCGAACGGACGGCCTCCCCCGGGTCGAACCGGAGCATGTCGAAGGTCTTGGGGATGCGCTCGACGATGCCGCGGCTGGTGATCATTTCGCAGACGTAGAGACCGGCCCCCTGCTCCCGGCACAGCTGGCGATAGCCCGCGTTGGTGATGCCGGCCATCGGGGCCAGCACGACCGGCGGGCTGACCACGTGCGGGCCCAGGCGCAGGGTCACCGACGACCCCGGGCTCGACACCGGAGCCGATCGCTCAGGCCCGTCTGCCACCTGAGTCATCGGATCCACCTGAAGCGGGTTGGGCACCAACGATCAGCAGCCGATCAGGCGTTGGGCGAGGTAGCCCCGCACCTGATCCAGCGCCACCCGCTCCTGGGCCATGGTGTCCCGCTCGCGAATCGTCACCGCCTGATCATCCAGGGTGTTGAAATCGACCGTGACGCAGAACGGGGTGCCGATCTCGTCCTGGCGACGGTAACGGCGGCCGATCGCCTGGGCGTCGTCGAACTCGACGTTCCAGTAGGCGCGCAGTTCCTTGGCCAGATCCCGAGCCTTGGGAGACAGCGACTCGTTGCGTGACAGTGGCAGCACCGCCACTTTGACCGGGGAGAGTCGCGGGTCCAGCTTCAGCACCGTGCGCACGTCAACGCCGCCCTTGGTGTTGGGCGCCTCGTCCTCGGTGTAGGCGTCCACCATGAAGGCCATCAGGGAGCGGGTCAGGCCGGCGGCCGGCTCAATCACATACGGCAGGTAACGCTCACCCTTGGCCTGATCGAAGTAACTCAAATCGGTGCCCGAATGCTTCGAATGCGTGCTCAGGTCGAAGTCGGTCCGGTTGGCCACGCCCTCCAGTTCACCCCAGCCGTCGCCACCGGCGAACCCGAACTTGTATTCGATGTCGACCGTCCGCTTGGAGTAGTGCGACAGCTTCTCCTTCGGGTGCTCGTACAGGCGCAGGTTGTCGGGGTTGATGCCCAGATCGACGTACCACTGATTCCGGGCATCGATCCAATGCTGATGCCACTCCTCATCGGTGCCGGGCTCGACGAAGAACTCCATTTCCATCTGCTCGAACTCGCGGGTGCGGAAGATGAAGTTGCCGGGGGTGATCTCGTTGCGGAAGCTCTTGCCGACCTGGCCGATGCCGAAGGGCACCTTCATCCGCGAGCTGTTCAGCACCTGGGCGAAGTTCACGAAGATGCCCTGGGCGGTTTCCGGGCGCAGGTAATGCAGGCCCGATTCGTCCTCGATCACGCCGAGATAGGTCTTCAGCATCATGTTGAAGTCGCGCGGTTCGGTGAACCGGCCGAGGTTGCCACATTCGGGGCAGTTGATCTCGGTCAGGCCTTCGGGCTTGCGGCCCTTCTTGAACTCGAACGCCTCTTCCAGTTGATCGGCGCGGAACCGCTTGTGGCAGCTCAGGCACTCGGTCAGCGGATCCGAGAACACCCCGACGTGGCCCGAAGCCACCCACACCTGGCGCGGCAGGATGATCGAGGAGTCGAGGCCGACCACATCGTCGCGGCCCTGCACGACCGACTTCCACCACTGGCGCTTGATGTTCTCTTTGAGCTCGACGCCGAAGGGGCCGTAGTCCCAGGCTGCCCGGGTGCCGCCGTAGATTTCGCCACAGGGGTAGACGAAGCCCCGGCGCTTGCAGAGGCTGATGACATTATCGAGGCGGCTGGCCACGGTGAAGCTCCTAGTGAGTCGGCGCATGCCCGGCTGGAATGCGGCCCCTCAGACTACCGGCTGCGCGGCAGGTTCTCCCCACAGCCTCGGGTAGGTCATAGGCGCTCGGCTCATCGATCGCCTCGCTGAGCAGGCTGACCAGGATCATCTTGGCCTCGAACCCGTTGAACGCGCGCCGATAGGAGCCCACGTTCACCCACCGGCTGGTGATCGTCCACAGGTCGGGGTCGTCCAGGTTGCGCAGGAAATCAACGCCCTGGCAACCGTCCCGAGCAGCCATGAAGTCCACCGCGACCTGGGCACGAGCCACGAAGTCATCGGTGCGCTCAGGCACAACCTGGAACCGGCTGATCGCCAACATCGCGTGCCCTTTCGACGGACCGTCGCACCCTCGCCGGGCGCACTGATTGGCTCACTGTAACCACCACACACCCCCAGGATGACCCCGCTCACAGCGGGCCGCGGCCCTCGTGGAGGCCCGGCCACCCAACGAGCCGGCCCTCACCGAGGCCCGGCCAGGCTGGATGTCCGGTTAACTTCACGGTAGTGAGCGCCCATCAAGGTGAATACGGCCTTGAGTGACGCTGAGAGCCGAGAAGTTTCCGGCCACCGGCGCCGCGCAGCCAGATCTCCCTTTGGAGCAGGCTCCGCGAACCTGAACGCGCCGCGGCCCCTCAGGTCGGCCTGGAAGGAGCATGCGTCCGGTTAACTTCACGGTCGTGAGCGCCCATCAAGGTGAATACGGCCTTGAGTGACGCTGATAGCCGTGAAGTTTCCGGCCACCGGCGCCGCGCAGCCAGATCTCCCTTTGGAGCAGGCTCCGCAACTGAACGCGCCGCGGCCCCTCAGGTCAGCCTGGTAGAAGCATGCCGGCCGGTTAACTTCTCGGTCCTGAGCGCCTATCAAGGTGAATAGGGCCTTGAGTCACGCTGAGAGCCGAGGAGTTTCAGGCCACGGGCGCCGCGGCCCCTCAGGTCAGCCTGGAAGAAGCATGCCGGCCGGTTAACTTCACGGTCCTGAGCGCCCATCAAGGTGAATAGGGCCTCGACGGCCGCTCAGGACCGAGAAGTTGACCGCCACCGCGCCGCCGGCACCACAACTCGACCCCGCGAACGAGCCATGAGAAGCCCTCGAACTGCAGTGCCGTGGCCGATCCCGAATACATCGGGAGGGCCGCGCGGGTGTCGGCCTGGCCCCGGTCCGAGCGAAAGACTGTCGCCGATTTGACCCCACCCAACTTCCTGTTGAGAATGATTCTCATGAGCATCTCAGTCCGCCGTTGGCTGGCCGTTCCGGCCCTCCTCCTGTCACTGCTGGTCGCCGGTTGCAGCACAGCTCCCGCAACGACCAGCAGCACCAGTGGACTCCGTGTCGTGGTCGCCTTCTACCCGTATCAGTTCGTGGCCGAGCGGCTCGTCGGCGACCTCGGCCAGGTGCAGAACCTGACCACCCCAGGGGCGGAACCTCATGATCTGGAGCTGACGGCCACTCAGGTCGCGGCCATCGCCAGCGCCGACCTCGTGATCTACCAGAAGGGGTTCCAGCCGGCGGTCGACAACGCGATCACCCAGGCCAACCCGTCCGCTGTGATGGACGTGACCACGATCGTGCCGTTGCGCGAGAGCCTTGAGCAGGAGTCCGCCGACGATCACGCCGGCGATCCGCACCTCTGGCTGGACCCAACCAACCTGGCCACGATCGCCACCGCAGTGAGCGCCAAGCTGGCCCCCCTCAGCGCCGAACCCGCCGCGATCAACCAGCGCACGGACGCCCTGACCGCCCAGTTGGGCGAGCTGGACACCACCATCCGCGCCGGCCTCGCCACCTGTGAACGACGCGTCTTCGTCACCTCCCACGCCGCCTTCGCCTACTTGGCCGCGCGCTACGAACTCAACCAGGTCGCCATCGCGGGCCTCGACCCCTCCACGGAACCTTCCCCCGCCCGGATCAAGCAGGTTCACGACGTGGTGGCCGCCCAACGGGTGACCACGATCTTCTACGAGACGCTGGTCAGCGATGCCGTGGCCCGGTCCATCGCCACCGACCTGGGCCTGCGAACAGACGTGTTGGACCCCCTCGAAGGGCTCACGGACGCCTCCCGCGGCACCGACTACGTCCAGGTGATGACGGCCAACCTGCAGGCCCTCCGCACCGCGGGCGACTGCCGATGACGCGCAACGCCGGGGCACCGAGCGCCCTGGCTGTCGAGACCAGCGGAGTCACCGTGATGATCGGCGACCTGCCGATCCTGCGCGAGATCACGTTCCAGGTGCCGCGTGGGCAGTTGCTGGCGATCATGGGTGGCAACGGCTCCGGCAAGACCACCCTGGTCCGAACCTTGCTCGGCCTCCAGCCCTACCAGCGGGGGAAGGTCTCGCTGCTGGGCACTGAACTGGGCCGCTTCCGCGACTGGTCCCGGATCGGCTACGTCCCCCAACACGGGGAATCAGCAATCCGGCAGGCCACGGTCGCCGAGGTGGTTGCCTCGGGCCGGCTGGCGAAGCGGCGGCCCTTCATGCCGGCCAGTCGGGACGACCGCCGCGCCGTGGCGCGCGCGCTGGAGCGGGTGGACCTGACAGATCGGGCTCGCAGTCCCTTCTCCGAGCTCTCCGGCGGGCAACAACAGCGCGCCCTGATCGCCCGGGCGCTCACCGGAGATTCCGACTTGATGGTGCTGGACGAGCCACTCGCCGGCGTCGACTTGGGCACCCAGGATTCGCTGGCCAATCTGATTGCCGAGCTGAACCTTGCCGGCCTGACCGCCCTGGTCGTTCTGCACGAACTGGGCCCGTTCGCGGGGCTGCTCAACCGGGCCATCGTGCTGCGCGAAGGACGGATCATCGCCGACGGCGCACCGCCCCCGTCCATGACCACGGTCACGAGACCACCGATCGATTGACTCCCCCGCTGGTCGCCGGCGTCATGGGGGCAGGAGGACTGAGATGGAGCTTTTCACTCTTCCGTTCATGCAGCGCGCACTGCTGGCGGCCGTCCTCGCCGGACTGATCGGCCCCGCGATCGGCACCTACATCGTGCAACGCCGGATGAGCCTGCTCGGCGACGGGTTGGGCCACGTCGCCATCGCCGGCGTCGGCCTGGCCATCGCCACCGGCACGGCTCCCCTCCCGGTGGCCGTGCTGGTTTGCATCGTGGGGGCGATCGCCGTGGAGTTGTTGCGCCAAACCGGCAAGGCCTCTGGTGACGTCGGGTTGGCGATCTTGTTCTACGGCGGATTGGCTGCCGGGGTGCTGCTGGCAGGGCTGGCCGGGCAAGGTGCCGGCACCCTGTCGCAGTACCTGTTCGGCTCACTGCTGACCGTCGCCGAGATTGATCTGTGGGTGATCCTTGGCCTGGCGATCGTCGTGCTGGTGCCGACGATCGGGCTGTCCCCGCAACTGTTCGCGGTGAGCAGCGACGAACGGTACGCCCGAACGCTCGGCCTGCCGGTGCGGGCCTACAACCTGCTGATCGTCGTGCTGGCCGCGATCACCGTCACCGTCTCGATGCGGACGGTCGGACTCCTCCTGGTCAGCGCCCTGATGGTCGTCCCTGTTGCAGCGGCGAACAATCTGCTGATCGGTTTCCGTCCGGCACTGTTCGGTGCGATGGGGCTGGGTGTGGTGGCCGCCGTCTCCGGCGTCATCGGCTCCTACTACGGCAACACCGCGCCGGGCTCGCTGATCGTGCTGATCGCGATCGGGTTGTTCGCCCTCAGCACTCCGTTGGCCAGGATCGTCCGGCGCCGCGTCACCCCGGAGTTCGAGGTGATCGACCCGGAACCGCTGCCGCATCAGACCGAAGACCACACCGGCCACACCGGCCACGTTCACGGTCCCGGCTGCGGACATCTCGCGGTGCGGCACGGAGATCACACCGACTACGTCCATGACGGACACCGGCACGCCCCGCATGGAGACCACTATGACGAGCACTGACTCGGCACCGCGGCGCACCCGGCAGCGCACCGCCGTGACCTCGGCACTGCGGGAGTCCGACAGCTTCCGGACCGCCCAGGAGATCCACGATCTGCTCCGCCAGCACGGCCACGCGGTCGGGCTGGCCACCGTCTATCGGACGCTGCAAACCCTGGTCGAAGCCGGCGAGGCGGACGTGTTGCGCACCGCCGATGGTCAGGCGTCCTACCGTTCTTGCTCGCCCGAGCACCACCATCACCTGGTCTGTCGCCATTGCGGACGGACCGTGGAACTAGCCGCCCCCGACGTTGAGCGATGGGCCCAGGCGGTCGCCGCCGAACACGGGTTCGCCGAGGTGGGCCACCACCTCGAGCTCACCGGACGCTGCGCCACCTGCTGAGCCGCTGCAGGTGTCCGCCGAACCAGTCGTGCCGGTAGCTGCCTGATTCCAGGCAGCTACCGGCACGTCTTTGTTGCTACACAGGGTGACCCCGCGGGCAGGTACTACTTCTTGCTTGAGAACGCACGCATGATGGCGCCGATGAAGCTTGGCTTGCCTTGGGCCTTGGAGACCACGTCGAAGGCCACCGCTGCCAGCAGCACCAGGCCCTTGATGATCTGGATCACGTTGGAGTCAACCGAGAGGTTGGCCAGGCCGAGGTTGAGCACACCCATCACCAGGCCTCCGACCATGGAGCCGATCACTGTTCCAACGCCACCGGTCACCGCCGCGCCGCCGATGAACACGGCCGCGATGGCGTCCAGCTCGAAGCCGACACCGTCCTTCGGGTTCGCCGCGTTCAGGTACGCGGTGAACACCATGCCCGCAATGGCGGACAGGAAGGCCATGTTGACCATGACGAAGAAGTCGATCCGTTCGGTGTTCACACCCGACAGTCGGGACGCGTTGCGGTTGCCACCAACGGCGTAAATGTGACGACCGATAACAGTCCGCTGGGTGATGAAGGTGTAGATGATCACCAGGCCGAACAGAATCCAGACCCACCACCGGGATACCTGGTACGAGGCCAGCAGAAGGCCGAAGGCAATCAGGATCACCCCGATCAGCGAGAGCTTGATCACAGTCACCGGCATGAAGGGCCGCGGCATCTGGTACTTCTTCAGATCAGCCAGCCGGCGGAACTCGAACCACACCACCGCCCCGATAGCCGCCAGAGTCAGTAACAGCGTTGGATTGTGATACCCAAGATCGGGCCCGAAGTCCGGCAGGTAGCCATTGGCGATCTTCTGGAACTCATCCGGCACGGTGATCGACTGGGCGTTCAGGATCATCAGATCCAGACCGCGGAAGAGCAGCATGCCGGCCAGCGTGACAATGAAGGCCGGGATTCCCACGTAGGCAACCCAGTAGCCCTGCCAGATGCCGACCAAGATCCCCAGCGCCAGGCCGAGCAGAATCGCCAACGGCCACGGCAGGCTCCACGCCTTCATCGCCAAGGCCACAGTGGCTCCGACGAAGGCACAGACCGAGCCGACGGACAGGTCGATGTGGCCGGCGATGATCACCATCACCATGCCGATGGCCAGAATCAGGATGTAACCGTTCTGCACCAGCAGCGAGGTGACATTTCGGGGCTGCAAGAACAGACCGTCGGTGAGAACCTGGAACAACGCCACGAGCAACAGCAGCGCGATCATCATGCCGTACTGCCGGACGTTACCGCCGACAGCCTTCCTCAACTGGGAAACCAGTTTCAGTTGTGTGACTTCGGGGGTTGGTTTGCCTTTAGATTGTGAGGCCAAGTCGGTGTGCGGCGCTCGTCCACACGAGTTCGTTGCCAAATCGTGACGAAACAGTGTCCTTGCCGATCATGGCCAATTCGATCCCGAAGATCCGAGCCAGATCGGTGAGATGCTCGTTTGTCAGAGCGGTGGAGAGCACCGTATGGTGCGGGCCGCCAGCAGCCAGCCAGCATTCCGTGGAGGTGGCGAAGTCCGGAATCGGTTTCCACACGGCGCGCGCAACGGGGAGTTTCGGCATCGCAGCCGGAGCGGCCACGACGTCGGCCTCGTTGCCCACAAAGCGGAAGCGGTCTCCAAGGTCACACAAACCAAAGACCTCGCGGCACCGGGAGCGGCGTCGAAGACCATCCTGACGGGGTCTTCGCGCCCTCCAATCCCCAGTGGATGAATCTCGATCCGAGGCTTGCCCGCAGCAATGCTGGGGCAGACCTCGAGCATGTGAGCGCCGAGGATGAGTTCGTTGCCGGGCTCCAAGTGGTAGGTGTAATCCTCCATGAACGAGGTCCCACCGGGCAGTCCAGCGGCCATCGTCTTCAGCGTCCGGGTCATCACTGAGGTTTTCCAGTCACCCTCGCCACCGAAGCCGATCCCATCCGCCATCAGCCGTTGAACGGCCAGACCGGGCAGTTGGCGCAACCCACCCAGATCCTCGAAATTGGACGTGAAGGCGCCATACCCGCCCTCGATCACGAACTGCCGCAGCGCCGCCTCGATCTTGGCGCCGTAGCGCAGCGATTCGTGCCGCTCGCCGCTGGGCAGCAACTCCGGCGCAATGTCGTAGAGATCGGCGTACTCAGTGACCAAATCGTCGACCGCAGAGTCCGGGACTTGATCGAGAACGGCCACCAGATCGTTGACCCCGTAGGTGTTCACCGACACCCCGAAGCGGAGTTCCGCCTCGACTTTGTCACCCTCGGTGACGGCCACGTTGCGCATGTTGTCGCCGAAGCGGACCACCCGAAGCGAGCGAAGATCCGCAGCGGCCGCGCACGCGCGGGACCAGGTGGCCACCCGGGCCACCACTCGCGGGTCGCTGACGTGTCCGGAAATGGTCTTGCGCGCAACCCCGAGGCGGGTCTGGATGTAGCCGAACTCGCGGTCGCCGTGAGCGGCCTGGTTCAGGTTCATGAAGTCCATGTCGATCGTGGCCCAGGGCAGGTCTCGGTTTACCTGCGTGTGCAGATGCAGCAGCGGTTTACGCAACAGGTCG
>JADJTO010000021.1 GCA_016711105.1 Micropruina sp.
AGCAGCAACAACCCGTTGATCACCATCAAGGAACAGCCCCAGGGTGAGCAGGATCCAGTGATGCCGCGGCGAACTGGAACAGCGGTTTGACGATCGCTTCACCAGGCCGAAGATCACCGCGATGGCCAAGATCGCCAGCACCTTGTTCTGCGGCTCGGCGTCGGTCAGGGCGATTCAGGATGAGCCGAGTGGAGATCGCAATCGCCGCGGCAGTGCCTTGAAATCGAACGAGCATGAATCAATCCTCCATGCCTGGCAGAGTGTTCCCCATGTTGACCGAGTTGCGCCAGCTGCCCTCAGGGCTGGACTTCACCCCGTCCGAATGGAAGGGCCTGTTGGCCCTGACGGCCCAGCTAAGCAGGCCCGCGCGGAGGACCGAGGTGCAGCGCCTGCATGGCCGCTCTGGCGTTGATCTTCAAAGCCCTCGACGCGAACCCGATCGTCCTTCGAGGTGGCCGCCTATCACCAGGGCGCGATGGTCAAGCTACTTCGACGAGCAGGGCGCCCACATGGGCCACAAGGTCGATCGCCGACACCGCCCGGGTGCTCTCCCCTTCTACGACGGCATCCAATACCGGGGAGCCCATCAGGCCACGGTCGAGGCGCTGGAACGAACGCGTCCGTGCCGGTCTGGAACGACCTCACCGATGACCAGCATCCGACCAGAGCCTGTGCGACATGTTCACCATGCGCAGGTCCAGTGGGTTGGACGACCGCGACATCAACTTCGCCTACGTCGGCGATGCCCGCTTCAACCAGAGACGGCGCTCGCGCTGCTGATCGCCGGCGCGATGATGGGCATGGACATCCGGATGGTGGCCCCGGCACCCTTCCAGCCTGCCGCGGAACTCGTCCGGATCGCCCGGGGATCGGTGAGACCACCGGCGCCCGGATCCACGGTCACCGATGACATCGACGCCGGGGTCGGCGGGGTCGACTTCGTGCACACCGACATCTGGGTGTCGATGGGTAAGCCAGAGCGTCTGGGCCGAGCGGGTGGGTTGCTCTCGCCCTACCAGGTCAACGTCGAGATGCTGGAGCGCACCGGCAACTCCGAGGTGAAGTTCATGCACTGCCTGCCCTCCTACCACGACCTCAACACCAACGTCGCCCAGGAGATCCAACCAACTCACCGGTCAGGACGTCTGCGAGGTCACCGGCGAGGTCTTCCCGAATCGGACGCCTCGATCGTGTTCGATCAGGCCGAGAACCGGCTGCACACGATCAAGGCGATCCTGGTCGCCACGATGTCCCGCTGAGGCGGCTCTTCCGGGCTGGAGGCCTGGCGGGGTGCGTGATCCCCGGAAAAAACGCGGTGAATTCCGGCCATGAAGGCGTATAGGGCGTTCATGTGCGCCTGGGACCGTGAAGTTCACCGGCTCCGGGCGGGATGCGGCCGGCTGGGTGAGTCGGCAGGCGGGCCTGTCAGACGGCGAGTCGCGGGCGCAGGTTTCACGAGCGGGGGCTAGGCCGGAAAAACGCGGCAAATTCCGGCCATGAAGGCGTATGGGGCGTTCGTGTGCGCCTGGGACCGTGAAGTTCACCGGCTCCGTGACTCAGAGCCGCCCGGCTGAAACAGTTGACAGGGCTGCGGGCGGTCAGGCGGTGTGACGTAGGCGCTTGCCGAAGTGCAGGCGTCCTCGGGTGGCGTGAACCGGGAGCGGATCACACAACTCGCCGACGAAGCGTCCGGCGCCGTCGGCGTTGCGGAAGCAGAGCAGCACGTTCTCGCCGGTGTCGCGGACCCGGATCACTTTTGCTGCGTAACTGTGGTGATCCAGCAGCAGGTCGGCGCCGCCGACGTCGATCGGTCCGACCGGCCCAGCGGCGGCCGCCACAGACGCCACCGGTGGCACCGCCCTCGGCGGGCCCGGCTCGGATTCGGGGTGTGGCAGTTGAAGATCAGCAACCGCTCGCCGTCGACCTCGACGTACTGCGGCACCTCGGGTGTCGAAGCCCTGCCCGGGTGTGGTGATCGGCGGACGCAACTCCCACTGCCGCAAATCGCGGGACCAGGCGTGTCCGATCGCCACGATCATCGGTTGGCCCCTGGTTGGCCCGAGCCGTGATCAGCATGTGCCAACCGCGGCGACGCGGGTCGGCGAACCCACGGGTCGCGGAAGGTCTCATCCCCCCACTGGCCCTCGGGCAGCGTCTCGCTACCAGCGCGGGTCGGCCTCCAGCACCGGGTCGGGTTGCTTCTCCCAGGTCATCAGGTCGGTGGAGGTGGCCAGGCCGATCCGCTGCACGATGCCGTCAGCGGTCCGCGTGCAGCCGGTGTAGTACATGTACCAGGTGCCGAGGTGGTCGACGATCGAGCCCGTCAGTTGGCCAGGTCATCGAAGGCCGGCGCATCGCTACGGACTTTGAGAGCGCGTCGGTGAGACGTTCCCAGGTGACCAGATCGTCGGAGACGGCGTGCCCGATCGAGGCTCGGTGGTGCCGTGCGTGCGGGTCCCGAAGGGCCGGGAGGCGTAAGAGGAAGAAGAGGTGGTAGCGCCGACCGTCATCGAGCCAACCAGAAGTCCCAAACCCATGATTCCGGGAGACGAAACACGGGGCCGCCCATCAGTTAAGTGATGAAACCTTTATCACGTCGACGGTAACAGAGTGTCTCAAACGCGGTCAATGGCGTGCTGAAACCTTTTGTCAACGGGTTTTGATTGCTAGTCTTCGCCAAATACCGGAGGGCCGTTTGATGGGGAAGCGCGACCCTGGCCGACGTGGCCGCTCGGGTCGGCATATCGATCACCGCGGTGAGCATGGTGCTCAACGACCGGCCGGGCGCCCGGCTGTCGGCGGACTCGGCCCGACGCATCCGTGCCGCAGCCCGCGACCTCGAGTACGTCCCCAACTCCGCAGCCCGGAGCCTTCGGGTCGGCAAGACCGGAACCATCGGTTTCATCTCCGACTCGGTGGCCGTCACCCGCTTCGCCTCGGCGATGATCCGGGGCGTCACAGACGTGGCCGATCAGCACGAGCTGGCCGTCCTGATCACGGAGACCGGCGGCAGTCGACACCGCCTCGACCGGGCGATGCGATCGCTGTTGGATCGCCGTCCGGACGGGGTGATTTTCGCCCTGATGGGAGCCAAGGAGGTGGACGTACCCCGGCTGCCCCGCGAACTCCCGGTGGTCCTGGTGAATGCGATCAGCCCCAGTCGCATCCCGCGGTGTTGCCGGCCGAGTTCGAGGCCGGGCGGTCGATAGCGCGCCTGCTGCTCGACGCCGGGCACACCCCGGATCGTCCTGATCGGCCCACGATGACGCGCTCTGGTACGACCGCCGACTCTCGGCGACGATGAGGCGCCCGCTTTGCCGGACTGTTCTCGGCGTTGGCTGAGGCTGGACGTCGAGCTGGGTGCCACGCACCCGGGTGAGTACTGGGAGCCGAAGCTGGGTTACCGGGCTGAACCGGTTGTTGGACGCCGGCCACGACGTCACTGCGGTGATCGCGATGAACGACCGGGTCGCCTTCGGGGTTTACCAGGCCGCCCAGGAGCGAGGCCTGCGGATTCCCTCCGATTTGTCGGTGGTGTCCTTCGACGATGAGGAGATCGCCTCCTATCTGCGGCCGGGGCGGACCCGGCCGGGATCCCCTACGAGGAGATGGGCCGGGTGGGGATGGAGATGGTGCTCGGGCTGCGCCCGGCCGGTAACACGCTGGTCCCGATGCCGATCGTCGTCCGCGACTCGGTGCGGCCACCGGCGTAGGCGCGCCGAGTTGGCGCGATACTGGGCCAGTCAACATCGGCGCCCCGCGCCGCGTGGGAAGTGTGACCGGTCTTCGGGGAGGTGCCGGTGATGGTGGCGCCGACCTTCCGGAATCTACGTCGCCAGGCGTTCCGGTCGCGCTGCAACGCTTCGCCTACCTGGTCACCCACAACGTCGAAGACGCGCGACCTCGTCCAGGAGGCGTTGATCGGCCTCTACCCCGCTGGGCGAAGCGTGGCGGCCACCGGCACGGTCGAGGCGTACGTGCGGCACAGCATCGTCAATGCCGGGATCTCCCGCTGGCGCAAGGTACGCCTGACCTCGATGGCGGATCCTCCGGCTGCCCTGGGCCCCGGCGACCGCGGATCCGGCCCTGGCGATCGCCGACGCCGACGAAGCCTGGCGGCTCTGCGCCGCTGCCGCCGATCCAGCGGGCCGCCGTGGTGATGCGCTTCTACGAAGAGCTCAGCCACCGGATCGCCGAGGTGTTGCAGATCCCGCCGAGCACCGACCCGCTCCCATGTGCATCGAGCGCTCGCCACGCTGCGGGCCCGCCTGACCAAGGACACCGACGATGACTGACCACCAGCCGGACGATTTCTCCGCGAGACAGCGCCGTCAGCGACGCCCTTCGTGGCGCGGCACAATCCCCGGACTTCGCGCCGCTGCGCCTCGACGACGTGCTTCCCGAACGCGCGCCGGGCCGAGCCGACTGCGACCCAAGCGACCCCCTGGCTCGCGGTCCTCCCGGTGGCAGCCACGCTGATGATCGTGGCGATCGCGGGATCAGTGCTGCTGAATCTGCTGCAGCAAGTGTCCCCACTGCGGGCTCGGGCGGCAAGCGCTCCGGCCGAAGCCTTCCCGCGGGGAGTGAGGTTCAGGCGGAGGACAAGGCCACCGGTGGCCTGCCCACGCCGAACCCGGGCTGGCGCTGGGTGACCTACCGCGACTGGGCGCTGCAGGTGCCGCAGGAGTGGGGCTACGGCTTCGCGCCTCCACGACGACTGGTGCGTCGAGGTCGGCAGTTTCGGGCAGCGGCCGTTCGTGGACCCCTACGGCGATCGGGTGCCGGTGCGTAGCATCCTCTGCGCCGAGCGCCCACCGTCGACCTCGCAGCCGCGCACTGGGGTTCGGCGCCGACCAACCAGCGCTGCCCGGCGGGCTGGCTCGTCGACTCCTCCGAGGTGCTGGACGCTGCCGGGCGTCCGGGCGATGAGTCGTCCATCGACACCGCCGCCGCGGGGTGCCTTGGCCCAGCAGATCCTCAGCACGCTCCAGCGCATCCGTCGACCCGAACGGCTGCGCGATCAGCCACCCGATCCAGAACGGCCCGTCCGGTCAGCCGGTTGCGGGGCCGGTCTGGAGTCCCGAGCGACGCCCGATCAGGTGACGATCTGCCAGTACTCCCCTGACTGTCGACCCGCAGCTGCCGGGGCTGCTCGCTTCCCGCGTGATCGAGGGCCGGGGCGTCCGCTGTGGTCGCTGCGGTGGCGGCGGCCCCCGCGCGGCCGCGGGGCCCGATGCCAGCTGTACCGGCCGCGGCGAGGACGCGCTGGTGCTCCGGCTCCGCGCCGGCGTCGAAAGCGAGGTGTGGGTCTTCTATGCCGGCTGCCGGCAGCAGGTTCATCGACGCCTCGGGCGCCCCGCGAGCTGACCGCGGCGGGTTGTCGTCCACTCTTCGCCGCCCCGTGCTCCCCTTCACCGGCACTCTCCGAACAGGCCTTCGGCCGATGCTCTACCGGACCGTGAGCGGGGCGGAGCCTGTACGCAGCTTGCCGCCGAAAGCAACGCTTGTGCCGGTTCTCGGCGGCAAACGTCACGATCGGCAGCAAGGATGCCGTCGGACGGGCGCCCGTCAGGTCAGGTTACTTTGCTGAGATAGTGACCGGGATGGTCACCGTGGTGTCGCTCAGGGCGGCGCCCGAGGATCAGCCGGGCTGAACCCGTCCGCACCGAAGCCGGGACGGTGAAGCTGACCGGGGACGCGAAGCCGGCAACCACCGGGAACGTCCCCAGGTTGAAGGTCGGCCACTTACCGGACTTCTTCTGCTTGGCGCGCAGGCTCACCGCCAGCGAGGTGTTGAGCACGCCGTTGGTCTTCAGATCGGGTGTCGGGGCAGGCAGACCCTGCGGAACACCGACCGAGAAGCTGTAGGTCTTGCTGATCCGCAGGTCGGACGGGGTTTCGTGGACGCTGACCCCGCGCATCGCGTACGACAGGGTGATCGTGCCGCGATCCTCGATGAACTCCACCCACGCTTCCAGTCGGCCCGTCCGGTGTCGCGCTTGTTAGCGCCGTTCTTGAACTCGTGGAAGTTACGCCGCCGGCGTCAGGAACGAGCCGCTGCCGACAGTGTAGGTGGCTGCCGGGTCGATCGGCTGGCCCGCGATCAGCAGCGAGGTGATCCGCGAACCCCAGGGCAGGCTCGTCGTAGGTGTAGCTGACGTTCGGGGACAGGCCTAGCTGGAGGTATTTGCGTCCGGTCGGCAGCGGGGCTCCCAGAGCGGTCACCTGCCACTGCTGTTCCAGGACGGTCTTGACTTGGGCGCCGGTGAGTTCGGCGGTCATCAGGGTGTTGGCGAAGAGGGAGCGCGTTGGCGGCTTCGGCGTAGTTGATCTCACCGAGGTTGAGGTCGTCCCGGGTTCCGCCGGGGTTCTGCATCCCGATGAAGGTGGGGTCTCCGGCGCCGAGTTGGGTGGCGAACATCTCCGGCCGCCAGGTTGCCCAGGCTCGATTCGCGGGCCCGGTCGTCCCTGATCCGTCCGCTGGCATCCGGCGGGTTGAGCTTCCCGTGACCGGGGCGGTGGCAGTGCCGATCACCCCGGCGTCCGACGATCGGCCTGGGCGGTGGCCTCAGCCACGATCTGGCTCGCTTGCGCGACCCGCGGGAACTGGGCGACCAGGGTGTCCACCGGGGTGCTGGTCATGCCGAGCACCGTCGAGGCGGACGAGCAGGTGGCCCGGTGGTGGCGTCCGGGCCAGCTGCACCCGTCCGACGTTGCTGGCGTAGAAAGCCGCCTGAATGATCGGACGATTGCCGCCCCGGGCGGCGGGCCGTCCCACGCGACCACAACTGGTGAGTGTGCGCGTTGACGATAATCTGGGCCCTCGGGTCGGTCCGTTGACGATCGAGAGAACATCTCGGAGGCGGCAACCTCCTGCGCCAGCGTGCTGGTGGCCGAACCAGTGCCGGCGCCTAAGTGGTAAGCCGCGATGATCACGTCGGCTTCCCCGTTGCCCTCGTCGCCGTCCTTGCCCAGGTACGGCGATGGTCGTGTTCACAGCAGCGACCGGGTCGCCGATGGTGAGCTCAACCGGTCCGGCCGGGAGACCAGGCTGGGCAGCTCACCGGTCACCGCGCCGACGATGCCGACTCGCAGACCGACTTCTGCACCACGGTGTAGGCCGGGCATGGCCGGGGTACTGGTGCCGGCCAGGTAGACGTTGGCGCCTGGGTAGGGAACTCGACCCCGGGGGCGATCCGGTCACGCAGATCCGGGCCAGCCCTGGTCGAACTCATGGTTACCGACCCCGGAGGCCTCGACGTCCATCGCGTTGAGCAGGTCGATGGTGGGCTCGTCGTTCTGCGAGAACAGGGTGAACAGGGGAGAGCGCCCACCGAGTCGCCGGCTGAGAGCAGCAGCGTGTTCGCCTCACCCGCGGCGGCGCGTTGTTCCTCGATCGTGCCCACGAACGTGGCCGTCACCGGCAGGGTCAGGGTGAGCGTCCCCGGAGTTCAGCCGTCCGTGGAAGTCGTTGAAGTTGAGCAGGGTGAACGGCACGGTCGCGGCACAAGTCAGCGCGGGAAGCGCGGCTCGGGCCGGCGACACGGAGCCGCCGAGCGCCACGAGGCCGCGGAGGTGACCGCGGTCGCTCGGGCAGCGTGGATGAAGCCATCAGGGTCCTCCGTCAGTAGGTCGACCCCCACTAGGGTCAAGCCTCCATCCTGAGAAACCTGGGGCCGCTAATGCAAGCCCCGGACGGGGCATTTCATCGATCGTTGGCATCTTGTGACCGGACGCGGAAAGGGCCCGAGGCAGACGGCGTTGGCCGATGCCCCGGACTGATCCGTTCGTGATAGCTGTCAGGTCTTGGAGCCCGACAGCGCGATGCCCTCGACGATCTGCTTCTGAGCGAAGATGAAGACGATCAGGAAGGGCAGGGCCACCATGCTGGTGGCAGCCATCAAGCCGCCCCAGTCAGAGGAGTATTGGCCCTTGAACTGGTTGACCCACATGGGCAACGTGAACTGGCTTTCGGTGTTGAGGAAGATCAGTGGGTTGAAGAAGTTGTTCCACTGACCCAGGAAGGTGAAGATGCCCAGGGCGACCAACGGGGTACGGAGCAAGGGCAGGATCATGGTGAAGAAGATCTTGACCCGGCTGGCACCGTCGATGGCGGCGGCCTCTTCCAGTTCGAACGGGATGCCCCGGACGTACTGGCGGAGCATGAACACCCCGAAGGCACTGAACAGTGCGGGCGGCACGATCAGCGCGAGGTGGTTGTCGATCCAGCCGAACCAGCCCAAGATGATGTACAGCGGGATGATCGTCAGCTGACCGGGCACCATCATGGTGGCCAGGAACACCGCGAAGACTGCGCCGCTGCCGGGGAACTTCAACCGGGCGAACACGTAGGCGGCCATGGCAGAGGTGACCAGCGAGATCGCCGTCACCAAGGTGGCGATGTAGACGCTGTTGAGCAGTGCCGAGGAGAAGTTGCCGGTGCCGACCGCGGTCGCGAAGTTGATCATCGTCCAATCCACCGGGAACAGCTTGGGGGCTTGGCGAAGATCTCTTCCAACGGCTTGAACGCCGACAGCAGCATCCAGATGAACGGGAGCCCCATCGCCACCGCACCGATCGTGACCACGATGTGCAGCACCAGCAGGGAAGGGCGGAACGGGCGCCGGTTCTTGACCGGGTGGAGCTCGTCCTCCTTGACGGTCGCATCGACCGCCTTGATCTTTCAGGTTGAACTCTGACTGGTTGAACGCTCATTCTGTGTAATGCACCCATCTCTTCTGGGCGAGCAGCTGCAAGCCGGTCACCGCCAACAGGATCACGAACAACACCAGCGCCAACGCCGAGCTACGCCCGAAGTTGAGTTCCCGGAACGCGATCTGCACGATCTCGTACACGATCGTGCGGGCGCTGGCCGGGGCGGTGGTGTCGAAGAAGAAGTAGATGTAGTCGAACACCTGGAACGAACCGATGATGCTGGTGATCGAGAGAAACAGGATCGTCGGCGACAACATGGGGATCGTGATCTTGAACAGCTTTTGAATCTCCGACGCGCCGTCGATGGAGGCCGCCTCCATCAGCGACTGAGGAACGTTCTCCAACCCGGCCATGAACATCACCATCTGGTAGCCCATGCCCTGCCAGATCGACACGATCACCATCACCGGGATCACCGTGGTCGGGTTCTGCAACCAGTCGGGCGCTGTGATCCCGATTTGCTCAAGCGCACCGTTGATCGGTGACAGTTCTGGGTTCAGCAACCACAACCAGATCGCCGACACCGCCACCGTCGAGGTGATCACCGGGGCGAAGTAGAAGACCCGGTAGATGTTCCTGGCTCGCTTGGTGACCTGCAACAGCAACGCCGCCATGAAGCCCGAAATCAACAGCCCGGGCACCTGCAACACGGTGAACCACAGGGTGTTCACCATCGAGGTCACGATCTGCGGATCGGTGAAGACCCAGATGAAGTTGTCAGCCCGGCAAACGAGCGGTTGCCGAACCCGTCCCAGTTGAGGAACGCGAGCACGAACGCGCAGACCAACGGCCCGAGCAGGAACACCAGCATGCCGATCAACTGCGGTGCCAGGAAGGTGTAGCCGAACACCGTGTCCTTCTGTCTCTGGGTGCCTCCTGCACCCTTGGACGGTGGCGCGCCGGTGGCGCGCCCCGCCTCTTTGGTCGCGACCGCCATCGACCTAGCCCCCTGCGTTGATGAATGCCGCGATCTTGGTGGCGAAGTCCTTCGCGGTTGCCCCGCCCTTGATCAGCTTGTCGATCTCGGTGCCCAGGTTGGTCGACACCTTCGAGCTGCCGGCGATGGCAATCGGGACAGCCCAGCCCTTGGCGGCCACGTCGGTGAACACCTTGGCATTGGCGGGGACGCCACCCTCGAGCACGATGTCCTCCAGACCGCTGACCGCCGGCACCGCATTACCACCGCCGGCCAACCGCGCCCGCTGCCCGTCAGCATTCACGTAGCGAGCCATGAACATCAGCGCGGCCTGCTTGTCCTTCGCGGCGGTCTGGACCGACATTGCCGCGGTGTACACCGCTGACCGGCATGACCGTCTTGCCGTCCTCCGAGGGCATCGGCGCGACGTCGTACTGCAAGTTCTTCAGCTTCTTCAGGTTCGGCAGGATCCCCGGCCGTACTGCGTGGTCGCCAGCTGACCGCCGTAGAACAGCGCGTCGACGCCCTGACCCTTCGGCAGCGAGCCACCGTAGGCGATCGTGCCTGCCTTGAAGTGAGCGAACAGCCACGCCAGCGTCTCCAGGGCCTTGGGGTCGGTGTCGAAGACCACCTTCGTGCCGTCCTCGTTGATCGCGTTGCCGCCGAACGTGGTGATCAACGAGGAAGATGTCGAACCAGTTACCCTCGACCACCATGCCGCGCTTGCCGGTCGCCTTCACCTTGACCAGCAGGTCGTCGAACGCCGCCCGGTTCCAGGTGCCGGCGGCGAAGGCCGCTGCCAGGATCGGTCGTGACGCCCGCCTCGGTGAGCAGGCCCTTGTTGAACCAGAACACCTTCGGGTTGCAGTCGGCGGGACGCCGTAGAGCTTGCCGTCTTTGCCCTTGCACCACTGGTAGAGGCCGGGAACACATCGGCAGGCTTGAGCGGCGAGTCGGCCGAGGCCAGGAGTCGTCCAGGGGCTCCAGCTTCCCGCTGCTGATCATCGGGGCCATCGACGAGTCGCCGACGTAGAACGCGTCGGGAGCCGACCCGCCTGCCAACTGGGTCAGCAGCTTGGTCTGGTAGTCACCCACCACCTGCTGCCAGGTGACCTTGTTGCCGTGCTTGGCGGTGTAGTCCGCCGAGACCCGCTTGTAGGCGTCCGCCTCACCCGGGTTCGCCCACGAGGCCGGGTCACCGGACCGGTGGCAGCCGCACTCCCGCCACCGGTAGCGCTAGCGCCGGCACTCGGCGTTGCGGCGGGGCACAACCCGCCAACAGCGTGCCGGCACCAGTCATGCCCAGGCCGGCCAAGGCGGCCCCACCCAGGAACCCCCGACGGGACACTGACCGCTCCGCCACGTTCACAATTTCGCTCATGAGCTCCTCCTCGAGTCTCAACGCCCCGCCAAGCAACCTGGCGCGTCACGATGGCTCGGACACTACAGGAGTAGATTCAGAGTGACAATCCCTATTTTGGTAACGTTTTGTGCATCGTCCAAACCTATTGCGGCGCCCTGTCAATACTTGTAGGTTGCACCCCTGACGCCGGGGGAAGGCCTAGTGAGCGGCAGGTTCCGATGGCCGACACGATGACCTATTTGGCATATCCAGCGCAGGCCGCTCCCTGTGAACCGCGTTGAGAGCGCTATCCTCTCGCTTGCCAAAGCGCTTCGAGCGGATTTCAGGTAAAGCCGAATTGTCGGGGCAGCTTTGAGCTAGCCACCGGGAGTCCCGACAGGCCCACGAAGGAGTACCGATCATGCTTGCTGGTCCCTCCGCCGAGCGCCCGCGTCCCGGTCTACTCGACCTGGTACACCTTCACCCAAGATATCGACGACGCCCTGGTCCGCTCCGAGGCTGCGCAGGCGGCCCATCTCGGGTGCGGCTCGCTGTTCATCGATGACGGCTGGCAGCGCCACGGACACGGCCGCGGCTACCAGGGTTGCGGTGACTGGCTGCCCGACGAGGCGAAGTTCCCGGCGCTGGCAGAGACCATCGCGAGTATTCACGACAGTGGGTTGGCCGCGGCGCTGTGGCTGGCCCCACTGCTGCTCGGGACGCAGAGCGAGGTGTATCCGCGCCTGGTGCACCTGGCTCCGCTCTGGCTGGAGGCGGCGAACTGCTACGTCCTCGATCCGCGCCAGGCCGACGTCCGGACGTTCGTCGCCGACACCTGCTGCCGACTGGTGATCGACTACGGGGTCGACCTGCTCAAGATCGACTTCCTGGATGAGGCGATGATCTACGGGGAGGCCACCGGGGACGGCGACCTGGCTGACGTCGGCGAAGCTATGGCCGCGATGTTGGGCCAGATTCGCGAGGCGCTCTCCGCGGTGGGCCGCGACCAGGTCGGGTTCGAGTTCCGTCAGCCCTACGTCAGCCCGGCGCTCTCCCGCTACGGCGAGATTCTGCGAGCCAGCGATTGCCCGGCCGACGCCCACCAGAACCGCCTGGCCACGATCGACTCCCGCCTCTTTGCCGCCGGACGAGTCGTCCACGCCGATCCGATGATGTGGGGCGCCGCAGGCGGCGCGGTGGCGGTCGCCCAACAGCTCTACGCCGGCTGGTTCGCGGTTCCGCAGATCTCGATGCGGCTCTCGGCCCTTGACCAGGTGCAGGCGGCGGCGCTGCGTGGCCTGCTCGCTCTGTGGCGCGATCAGGCGGAGGTGGCCCTGGACGGCGTGCTCACCGGCGAGGGAGCCGAACGCGGCTACGACCTTGTCCGGGCCGTCCGAACCGATCTCGAACGCAGCGTGATCGCCCGCTACACCCCGGTGGTGGTCGAGCTGGACGAGGCCCCCACGGCTGAGGTGACGCTGATCAACGCGACCTCGTCGGGCCGGATCGCGGTGCGGACGTCGCGGCCGATCCTGGGAGGTGTTGTGCGGGATGCCGCGGCGGCCGGGGTCGGCGACCTCGACCCGACCGGAAGCGGCTTGGTCGATGTGGGTGTGCCGGCGTTCGGCAGCGTCACGCTGCGCCTCGGGGGAGCGCCCGGGTGACCGTGCTGCCGACGCTCCTTCATCTCAACGGTCCGCCGGGGATCGGCAAGTCGACGCTGGCCGCTTTGTGGGCCGAGCGACATCCGGGGACGCTCAACCTGGACAGCGACACGCTGCACCGGTTGATCGGTGGCTGGCGCGACGAGGACGGAGCGACGCATCAGATTGTGCGTCCGTTGGCGTTGGCGATGGCGGCGACCCACCTTCAGGGCGGCCGGGACGTGGTGATGCCGCAGTTCCTCGGACGCCTCACCGAGATCCAGAAGTTCGAGCAGGTCGCCTTGACGAACGGCGGCGTCTTCCGCGAGGTCGTCCTGCTCGCCGACAAGCCGGAGTCGATCGCCCGCTTCGAGCGACGCGAGGACGTCAGCGAATGGGACGAGCACAACCGGGCGCTGGTCGCGCGGCTCGGGGGACACGCCTTTCTGGCCGCGATGTACGACCAGCTGCACGAGGCTTTGGCGTCGCGGGCCTCAGCCGTGATCGTCCGCAGTGGACAAGGCGCGATCGAGGAAACCTACGCCGCCATCGAAGAAGCGCTCCGGACCTGAGGGCAGCAGGGCGTCCAGCCAAGCGGCGGTGTCGGCATCGTCGACCCACAGGTGCGCCGACCAACCGAGCGCGAGGGCGGCCTCCACGTTGGGCGGCCGGTCGTCGATGAACGCGATCTGCTGCGGCGGCAAGGCCAGCGTGTCGGTGACCAGGTGATAGATGGCCGGGTCGGGTTTGGTCAGGCCCAGCTCCGCCGAGACGAACCAATGGTCGACCGCGTCCCGCCAGGGCACCGTGAGTAGTTCCAGGCCGAGGCGGGCCGGGGCGTTGGAGAGGATCGCGGTGACCAGTCCCGCGGCCCGGACTCGGTGAACCAGGGCCAGTGCGGACGGGCGGATCTCGCACCAGAGCTCGGCGTCCGTCCGGGCCAGGAGGGCGATCCGCTCGGCGGTCGCGGGGAGGCCGAGACGGGTCAACAGCGGTCCTCAGTAGGCGGCATCGGAGCCTCCCTCGTCGTACTCGCGTCGCCCCGTCCAATACAGAGCCTCGAACGCGGACGCGTCCACGCCCAGGGCGGCGGACGGGCGCTGGAAGAGCTCCGGGGGGTCGGAGAGAACCTTGCCCAGGTCGAACACGACTGCACGAATCATCTGGGTATCGTCTCACCGCCGCTGGCAAGATGGCCGGCATGGCGAGTTGGGGTGGGTCGGCGGAGCGTCCGGCGCTGTTCTTTTCCGGGCCGGACGACTTCCGGGACTGGCTGGTCGCCAACCACCAGACCCAGAGCGAACTCTGGATGGGGCTGTATAAGAAGCACGTGCCGGAGCGGGGCCTGACCTGGGCGCAGGCGGTCCCCGAGGCGCTGTGTTTCGGCTGGATCGATTCGGTGGCGCAGCGGATCGACGCCGATGCCACCCGGCAGCGCTGGACGCCGCGCAGGCCGTCCTCGACCTGGAGTCTGGTCAACATCGCGTTCGTCGACGAGCTGACCAAACAGGGACGGATGCACCCCGCCGGCTTGGCTGCCTTCGAGCGCCGCAGCGAAACCAGGACGGGCACCTACTCCCATGAGCAGGGGGCGCAGCCGGCGTTGACCCCGGCGGAGGAAGCGCGCGTCCGGGCCGATCCGGCGGCCGCTCACTTCTTCTTCGAACGGGCCACCGCCACCTATCGCCGGACGTGCGCGCACTGGATTCATTCAGCCAAAACGGAGGCGACGCGGGAGAAGCGGCTGGCCGAGCTGATCGCTGATTCAGCCGCCGGGCTGATTGTCAAGAACCAACGCTATGGGGAGGTGCCACGCTGGGCGCGGCCCGTGGAGTAGGTCGGAGGCACGGTGCGGCCGCGCAAGTCGCCGCGATCAAGGGGCGGGATCTGTCGGAGCGTGGGCCCGCTTCGGTAGTGTCAAGTATGGGGGACACGCGCGTGATCGTCGTCGGGGCGGGGCATAACGGGCTCACTGCTGCCACGTACCTCGCGCGGGCCGGCGTCGCCGTGACGCTGCTCGAACGCCTACCGACCGTGGGCGGGGCAGCCGTGTCGGCCACCGCGTTTCCGGGGGTGGACGCGCAACTGTCGCGCTTCTCCTACTTGGTCAGCTTGATGCCGAAGCAGATCATCAACGACCTCGGCCTCGACGTCCGGCTGATCAGGCGTCGCTACGCCTCTTATACCCCGCTGCCGGGCGGCTTTCAGGGGTTGCTGGTCGATCACGCCGATCCGGCCGGCACTGCGGCGTCCTTCGCCTGCGTCGGCGCGGTCGCGGACGTCCGGGGCTTCAACGCCTTCTACGAGCGCACCGGACGGATGGCGCGGGCGCTCTTCCCGACCATGACCGGCCCGCTGCCGACCGAGTCCGAGGTCCGCGGGATGATCGGCGCCAGCGAGTGGGAAGACTTCGTGGAGCGTCCGATCAATGAGGTGATCGAGCGGTCGGTCAGCCATGATCTGGTCCGCGGGGTGGTCGCCTCCGATGCTCTGATCGGCACCTTCGCCGCGCTGGACGACCCCGAGCGGGAGCAGAACCGCTGTCTGCTCTATCACGTGATCGGCGGCGGCACCGGTCACTGGGACGTGCCCCAGGGCGGGATGGGTGCGGTCACCGGCGGGTTGAAGCGGGTGGCCCGGGCGGCCGGGGTGGAGATCGTCACCAACGCCGAGGTGACCGCGATCACCCCCGACGGCGAGGTGACCTACCGCGAGGGCGACGCCGAGCATCGGGTCCGCGGCGACCTGGTCCTTGCTGGGGTGGCTCCGGCGGTGTTGGCCACGTTGACCGGTTCGGCCACCTCCGGCCAGGCCCGGCCCGAAGGGGCCCAGCTGAAGGTGAACATGTTGCTCCGCCGGCTGCCGCGTACCCGGGAGCGGACGATGAAACCTGAGGCGGCGTTCGGCGGCACCTTCCACATCAACGAGACCTACACCCAACTGGTCTCCGCTCGGGAGGCCGCGTTGGCCGGACGGGTGCCCGACCCGTTGCCGTGCGAGATCTACTGCCATTCGTTGGCTGATCGGACGATCCTGGGCGACGGGATGGGGATCGACGGGTTCCAGACGATGACCCTCTTCGGCCTCCAGGTGCCGGATCGGCTGGTCGACCAGTTGGGCAACGACGTGCTCCGGGAGCAGGCCGGGGCGGCGGCGCTCGCCTCGCTCAACTCGGTGTTGGACGAGCCGATCGAGCCGCTGCTGGCCCTCGATGCCAACGGCAACCCGTGCTTGGAGGTCAAGACGACCCGGGACGTGGAGCACGCCCTGAACATGCCGGGCGGGCAGATCTTCCACGGACCACTCTCGTGGCCTTGGTTGGACGACGACGCCCCCCGCAGCACCCCGGCGCAACGTTGGGGCGTGGACACCGAACACGACCGGATCCTGCTCTGCGGGTCGGGTTCGCGTCGCGGCGGCGGGGTGTCCGGGATCGGTGGACACAGTGCCGCGATGGCGGCGTTGGAACTGATCGGCTGACTTTTTGTCGGGGGCTCCGGCTACCGTCGCTCGTAACTAGTCGAGTTGTAGGAGGTACCCGGTGTCCGAGTCGCGTGATGAGGCTCCCGTCGATGATCACAAGGCGACGCTGCTGCGCTACCTTCAGGCTGCTCGTGGCTCCCTGATGTGGAAGCTTGAAGGGCTCAGTGAATACCAACTGCGGCGCCCGATGACCCCCACCGGCACGAACCTGCTCGGGTTGGTGAAGCACCTGGCCAGCGTCGAGTTGGGCTACTTCGGCGACTGTCTGGGGCGGCCTTCTGGGATCGAACTTCCCTGGGACGCGGAGGACTCCGAACCCAACGCCGACATGTGGGCCACCGCGGACGAATCCTCGGAGTTCATCGTCGGTCTCTACCGGCAGGCGTGGGCTCATGCGGACGCGTCATTCGCGGCCCTCGACCTGGACGCTCCCGCGCAGGTGCCGTGGTGGGGAGAGAAGGGGAACACCAGTTTGAATGTGTTGCTCGTTCACATGATCGCTGAGACGCATCGGCACGCCGGGCATGCCGACATCGTTCGGGAGATGATCGACGGTGCGGTCGGGCTCAGGCAAGGAAATACCAACCTGCCGCCCGTGGAGCCCGAATACTGGCAGGCGTATCGCGAGCGGCTGGAGGCGGTTGCCCTGGCGGCGGGTGGCTGAACCGCTCAGCTCCCGGAGCGGAGGAATCGTCCGAAGTGCGGCACGGTGAACGCGATCTGACCACGCTCGGCGGAGTAGATCAGGCCCTTCTTGATCAGGGTGTCCCGGGCCGGGGAAAGCGACTGAGGTCGGCGTCCGAGAACGGCGGCCACGTCGGCTGACTGCACCACTCCCTCATCACCGGTGGAGGCGTCCGCCATCGCTCTGAGGTAGTCGCGTTCAGCCGGGGTGGCCCGCTCGAAGCGTGAGCCGAAGAAGCCGAGGGCGAGTTCACGCTCGGCTTCGGGGGCGGCCACGGTTACGTCCGAGGCGGTGATCGGGGCCGGGGGCCACGTCCCACACGACCTTGCCGTAGGCCTGCACGAAGTAGGGGTAGCCGCCGGTCGCGGCATACATCGCGGCCAGGGCCTCGTCGCTGAACCGGGCGTCCTCTTCGGCGGCGGGGGCGCTCAGTGCCCAGTCGGCCGCGCTGCGCTCCAGCCGGTCGATCCGGGAGTAGGCGAACAGTCGCTCCGAATACGACTTGGACGCGCTGAGCACGGCCGGGAGGTGCGGCAGGCCGGCGCCGACGATGATCAGCGGGAGGCGTTGCTGGCCGAGCTCATGGCAGGCCGCGCACAGCGCCGACACGTCGTCGGGGCCGAGATCCTGCATCTCGTCGATGTAGATCGCCACCCCTTTCCCCTTGTCAGCGGCCAGTCCCGCGATGTCGGTGAGCAGTTCGACCAGGTCGATCTCGATGTCGCCGGAGTCCGCCCGTCCGGTGCTGCGGGGAGCCATGATCCCCGAACTCCACTCTCGTGCGCCTTGGCGTTGGCCGGCGCGTCCCGCTCGACGAACGCCTTCAGGGTGGAGAGCCCGCCGAGCACATCGGGGTGGGCGAGTTCCCGGATCGCCATGTGCAGGGCTGCCCCCAAGGGCCGCCGCAACCGCTGGTCGGGTCTGGCCTCCAGCTTCCCCGCCCCCCAGCCGGCTCGGACCGCCTTCGAGCGGAGCGCGTTCAGCAGAACCGTCTTGCCGACGCCGCGCAGCCCAGTCAGGATCAGCGATCGCTCCGGACGTCCGCGCGCGATCCGCTCCAGGACCACGTCGAAGCTGCTCAGTTGCTGATCGCGTCCGGCTAACTCCGGCGGACGTTGACCGGCGCCGGGGGCGTAGGGGTTCCTGATCGGGTCCATGATCGGACTGTATATGTGTTTCTAGCGAAAAGCCGAGATGGGCCCCGCGTGTTGTAGACGCGGTTCGGGCGCAGACCTATCCCCTGAAAGAATGGGCTCGTGACTGCCGCTCGTGCCCCTCGGGACCTGACTAGATTCGCTTGGCTCTCGATTGCGGCCGCGGTGGCCACAATCACGCTGAAGACCTACGCCTGGCTGGTCACCGGATCAGTCGGTTTGCTCTCCGACGCCGCCGAATCAGTGGTCAACCTGGTCGCCGCCTTCGTCGCGCTGATCGCGTTGCGGATCGCCGCTCGTCCGGCAGATGACAACCACCACTTCGGGCACGCCAAGGCCGAGTACTTCTCCGCCGCGATCGAGGGCGTGATGATCTTCATCGCCGCCGCCGCGATCCTGTTCACCGCGGTCGAGCGTTTCCTGCATCCGATGCCGCTGGAGAATGTCGGGATCGGCTTGGCGGTCTCGGTGGTCGCCTCGGTGATCAACGGCGGGGTCGCCTTCGTCCTGCTGCGGGCCGGACGGACCCACCGCTCGCTCACCCTGACCGCGGACGGCAAGCACTTGATGACCGACGTGTGGACGTCCGTCGGCGTGGTCGTCGGGGTGATTCTGGTCTCCCTGACCGGGTGGCAGCAACTGGATCCGCTGATCGCCTTCGGGGTCGGGGTGAACATCATCGTCACCGGCTGGAAGCTGATTTCCGAGTCCAGTGCCGGCCTGATGGACGTCGCTCTGCCCGAGGAGGACCACGAAGTAATCGTCGGCGTGCTGCAGAAGTTCTCCCGTGAGGACGAGGTGCTCTTCCACGGTTTGCGCACCCGCCAGGCCGGGCATGAGCGGTTCGTCCGGGTCGACATGTTGGTGCCCGGAGCCTGGTCGGTGCGGCGCGGCCATGACCTGATCGAGGACCTCGAAGCGGCGCTCCGGGCTGAACTGCCCGACCTCGACATGGTGGTGCACCTGGAGCCGCTGGAGGATCCGCGCGCCTACGCCGATCACCCGGTCGAAGTGCCGATCCATCCGCTGCCGTCGCCGTCGGAGTAGCGCCGATTGGGTTGTCTGGCCCGGGGTGGCGCAAGCTTTCATTCCAGGGTATTTTTATTACCTGTCCACGTTGGAGAGGTGTCTATGTCCGACCCGCGCGTCCGCGAATTGATCGAGAGCAACGTCGGACAGTTCGCGCTCCCCTTGTATGAGGGGGTCACCACCGGAGTGGCTGCGGCGGAGGCATGGGTCTCAGGGATGGCGCACGGTCAGGACTACCCGTGGCTCCTATCACTTGCGGCCCGCGCCCACATGCGGGACTACTGGCTCGACAGCATCGCGGGCACAGGTTGGACGATCGAAGGTCGCCCCGAGCTGATGGGGCAAACAATCCTGGTGAATCGCGACCACAATGTGGCACTGCGTCTGATCAAGGAGAACAAGCGCATCCACCCTGGAGGCGTTCCGGTCGCTGGGAGCAATGAGACCCGGCGTCGGGCGTGGCAACAACCCCCCTTGCCTGACATCGATCTCACCGACGGAGTTGCAGCGCTGCCTGACGTCGCCGAATGCCTGTTGCTGTGGGACTGCGCACGTGAGGCTGGAAGCCTGACTGTGGGGGTCCGCGTGGTGCACACGATTGGCGCGGGCCGGTATGGGCAGCGGGTCCCGATTGACCTAAGCTTCGTCGTTCGCCCGGAGGGCACCCTGTACGAAGAGTTGGGGTTCGCGGGCGACTCCCAGGATGATTCACTCTTCCCGAACATCGACGAGAAGGAGAACGTAGGTGACTCCGCCGGCTAGGCACGCGGCCCACGCCCGGGGCGCACGCGTACTGGCGTTACGCCAGATGGAGGGTCTGACGCAGGCAGAGTTGGCGGGATTCCTTGGCGTCACGCAAGGATTCATTTCGCACGTTGAGAAGGACCTCAAGCCCTTGCCGCTGGACCTTGCTGCCCTCGCAGCGGTCAGGTTCGACCTGCCCGTCGAGTTCTTTTCCGCCCCTCGTGACCTGACCGACGAAGGCATGGTCACCTTCCGAAAGGCGTCCAACGCCAGCGCCCGCGACGAAGCGAAGGTGACAGCGACTTTTGGTGACGCAGCGCGGCTCTTCCGCCTAGCCTCCGAGGGCTCTGGCTTTAGAACCGCCGACCTCGACGCACTGCGGGACTACGACGAGCAAGTCACGGCCGAGAATGTCCGGAGCGCGTTGGGGATCGGGCCAGACGACCCCGTTCTCAACGCGACCCGCGCGGCGGAGCGGCTGGGTGTGGGGGTCATTCATGACTTGATCGAGTTGGACGGCGACCAGGCGGATCATGCCGGAATCTCGCGACCCAACCAGTTCGTCAATCGACCATTGATAGCCACGGTTGGCGCACTTCCACCTGCGGTTGCCCGCATGACTGTCATGCACGAACTTGGCCACCTGATCTTTGACCGCGACCGGACAACACCGATCCGAGGCACCCGCGCTCTAGAGGAACGCCGAGCTTTCCGTTTCGCGGGGGCAATGCTCATTCCCGCCCGCGTCGTCAGGCAGCGCATCGCCGAGACCCTCACTCTGCACGGGTACTTGCGGGTCAAGGCTGATTACGGGATCAGTGTGGCCGCTCTGATCGTCCGGGCGGCGGACCTTGGCGTGATCTCGGCGCAGCGCAAGCGGAGTCTGTTCATCCAGCTCGCTTCGCAGGGGTGGCGCCGGGAGGAGCCGGTGTCGGTTGCGTCCGAGACTCCGCAGCTTCTGAGTCAGGCGGCGACGCGAGGAATCTCCAAGTCCGCGCGGCAGGTCGCGCGAACGGTTGGGATTCGCTACGCCGACGCGAGCCGTTGGACGGGACTGCCCGTCCCCGATCAGCGCGAGGCCTCGGGCAACGTGATCCCTCTGCGTCCTGTCCGCAAGCGGGTCGCGCCTGTGCCCGGCTGAGTTCCTGGGGGTCCCGCCGATTGGGTTGTCTGGGAATGTATCGGTGATTTGCTAGAGAGCCGCAGATAGTCCGATCGAACCCGTCGCCGGCGTTGGCGTCCGCTAAAGATGCGCTCGAAATAGTCTTACTAGTCCTGCCCACCGGCGGCTTGGCCGTTGTACTGTCTGACAAGGCCAGGCAGGAGGGAAACGACGTGTCGGAATCGGTCGTCCAGGACTTCGTCCAACTCCTCACGCCGCAGGGGGAGCGGGTCGAACATCCAGACTTCTCGTTCGCCGACGATGACGCCACCATCGCCGGGTACCTGCGCGACATGGTGCTGGCCCGCCGCTTCGACAACGAAGCCACGGCGCTGCAACGCAAGGGCGAGTTGGGATTATGGCCGCCTTGTTTGGGGCAGGAGGCGGCCCAAGTCGGCTCAGCGCGGGCGATCCGCGAACGGGACGAGGTGCTGCCGTCCTACCGTGAGCATGCGGTGGCGCTGTGCATGGGCATCGACCCATTGCAGGTGCTGGGCACGTTTCGCGGCACCACCATGGTGCCTTGGCTCTCTCGCAACAAGCGGTTCCACCTCTACAGCTTCGTCATCGGCACCCAGACCCTGCACGCGGTCGGGTTCGCGATGGGCATGCAGCGCGACGGGCTGATCGGCAACGAGCGCCAGGAGGACAACGGCGCCGCCATCGTCTACTTCGGCGACGGCGCCACCAGTCAGGGCGACGTGAACGAGGCGTTCATCTTCGCCGCCTCCTACCAGTCGCCGCTGGTCTTCTTCTGCCAGAACAATCAGTGGGCGATCTCCGAGCCGATCGTGTTGCAGTCGAAGATCCCGCTCTATCGACGGGCCTCCGGCTTCGGCTTTCCCGGGATCCGGGTCGACGGCAACGACGTGCTGGCGGTCAGAGCCGTCACCGACTGGGCGCTGGATCGGGCGCGGAGAGGCGAGGGCCCGACCTGATCGAGGCCTACACCTACCGGATGGGCGCGCACACCACGTCCGATGATCCGACCAAATACCGCAGCAGGGACGAGACCGAGTTCTGGCGGGCCAGGATCCGATTCAGCGGGTGACCACCTACCTGCTCGGAACCGGAGCCATCGACCAAGCGTGGTTGGACGCCCTCGACGCCGAAAGTGAGGAATTCGCGATCGGCATCCGCGAGGGCTGCGTGAGCCTGCCGGAGCCGAAGCTGGGCGATTGGTTCAAGTACGTCTACGCCGACATGCCGGAGTATTTGGCGGCCCAGCGGGAGGAATACCTGGCCTACGAGTCGTCCTTCTCCGACACCGACGCGTCCGCGCCCCAGGAGGCCACCGTGATCGAGACCGAGCGGGTTCTGTAATGCCGACCATGACCATGGCCAAGGCGCTCAACGCAGGCTTGCGTCGGGCGCTTCAGGCCGACCCGCGAGTGTTGCTGGCCGGGGAGGACATCGGCAAGCTCGGCGGCGTGTTTCGGATCACCGAGGGGCTGCAGGCTGAGTTCGGCTGGGACCGGGTGATCGACTCGCCGCTGGCCGAGTCAGGGATCATTGGCACGGCGGTCGGGTTGGCGCTGCGAGGCTACCGTCCGGTCTGCGAGATTCAGTTCGACGGTTTCGTCTTCCCGGCCTTCGACCAGATCGTCTCCCAGGTGTCCCGGATGCACTTCCGCAGCCACGGCAACCTGCGGATGCCGATCGTCGTCCGGATCCCCTACGGCGGCGGAATCGGGGCGATCGAGCATCACAGCGAGTCACCGGAGGCTTATTTCGCGCACACGCCCGGGCTGAAGGTGGTCAGTTGCTCCAACCCGCTGGACGCCTATTGGATGATCCAGCAGGCGATCGCCTCCGACGACCCGGTGATCTTCTTCGAACCCAAACGCCGCTACCACGAGAAGGGCGAGGTCGACCCGGACGGTCGTCCGATGCCCCTGCATCAAGCCAGGTGGTGAAATCTGGCTCCGACCTGACTCTGCTCACCTACGGCCCGATGGTCCGCACCTGCGTCGAGGCCGCACTGGCCGCGAGCGAAGAAGGCCGCCACGTCGAGGTGGTCGACCTGCGTTCGCTGTCGCCGCTGGACGAGCACACCATCATCGAGTCAGTGACCCGGACGGGCCGGGCGGTCGTCGTCCACGAGGCGGTGAAGAACCTCGGTCTGGGGGCCGAGATCGCGGCCCGAGTGCAGGAGAAGTGTTTCTTCTCCCTCGAGGCGCCCGTGCTGCGGGTGACCGGCTACGACTTGCCCTACCCGCCAAGCCATCTGGAGCAGGGGTACCTGCCGGATCTCGATCGGGTCCTCGATGCCGTCGACCGGGCCCTGGCCTACTGAGAGGACGAAGCGATGAAGGAATTCAGACTGCCCGACCCTGGCGAGGGACTGGTTGAAGCCGAGATCGTCACCTGGCTGGTCGCCGAGGGTGATGTGGTCAAGGTGAACGACATCCTGCTCGAGATCGAGACGTCCAAGTCGCTGGTGGAACTGCCCTCGCCGTTCGCCGGAACGGTGGCAAAGCTGCTCGTCCCCGCCGGGACGACCGTCGAGGTGGGCACGCCGATCATCTTGATCGACGACGGATCTGCGGCCGAGGTTGCTCCCGATCCGGTCGAGGTTGCTCGCCTCGAAGGTGACGAGGAGCCGGAGGCGATGCTGGTCGGCTACGGCGCCAAATCGTCGGCGGTCGCTCGCCGGCCACGCAAAGGGCGTGGCGACCCGGGAGCAGGCCGGTAGCCGATCAGGTGCACGGAGTCGTATGGGGTCGAGAACCCGGTCTCCCGCCCGACGGACGCCACCACATCCCTGCCGCCCCTGACCGCTGAGCCGGCCGGCGAGCCGTTGCCTGAGCCCGGCGTCCTGCCTCCGCCGGCCCCCGGGTCGAAGCGGGCGCTGGCCAAGCCGCCGGTGCGCCGCCTGGCCCGCGATCTTGGCCTGGAGCTGGATGCGCTGGAGGGCACCGGGCCAGGCGGGACCATCACCGCCGAAGACGTTGTGGCCGCTGCGTCGGCGGCCCAGGGTGGTACGCCGGGAGGGCAAGCCGCTGCATCACCGACGGTCGGGGTTACCGCGGCGCCATCAGCGGAGGGTGACCGGCGGGTGCCGCTGAAAGGGCGTCCGTCGGGAAATGGCTCGGTCGATGACCGCCTCGCTCAGGTGCCGCGAAGCTACCGCCATGGTCCAGGCGGAGGTCACGGCGAGCATGGAACTGGTCGAGGAACTGCGCAACCGCAAGAATTTGCCGGTCTGCGCGTCTCGCCGCTGCTGATTTTCGCGAAGGCGGCCTGTTTGGCGATCAGCAACAACCCCGACATCAACTCCTCCCTCGACATGGAGAGCGAAGAGATCATCCTGCGGGATCAGGTCAATCTCGGGATCGCCGCGGCCACCCCGCGCGGGCTGATGGTGCCCAACATCAAGGGCGCCAATCGGATGAATCTGGTGCAGCTGGCTCAGGCGCTGAGCGAGATGGTGCAGGTGGCCAAGCTCGGCAAAGTTCAACCCGCGGACATGGCTCAAGGCACCTTCACGATCACCAACGTCGGGGTCTTCGGGGTGGACGGGGGAACCCCGATTCTTAACGTGGGGGAGTCGGCGATCATGTGCCTGGGCACGATTTCGCGGCGACCCTGGGTGGTCGGCAAGGGTGCGGACGAGCGGATCGAGCCGCGCTGGGTGTGCACTATCTCGCTGACCTTCGACCACCGCCTGGTCGACGGGGAGATCGCCTCCAAGTTCCTCAATGACGTGGCGACCATGCTGAGGAACCCCGGCCTGGCGCTGATGTACTGAAGACCCGCCCGACGAAGCGCGGCCGGGGTCGGCTGGCGGGCGTTGCCCCAAACTTCGCACTCGTGGGCGGGTGTGAAGGCTATATACGCGTTGAGGGTCGGATTTCGCCGTGTTTTTTCCGAGTCTGGTGACCGGTGAGGGGTGGTGCGGCTCGGCTGGCCGCTGGTCCTGGCCGCTGGCCGCTGGTCCTGGCCGCTGCCCGGACCGGCGGCGCCTGGTCAGAAGGCGGTTAACTTCACGGTCGTGGGCGTGTGTGAAGGCTATATACGCGTTGAGGGTCGGATTTCGCCGTGTTTTTCCGAGTCTGGTGACCGGTGAGGGTGGTGCGGCTCGGCTGGCCGTCGGTCCTGGCCGCTGCCCGGACCGGCGGCGCCTGGTCAGGGCGGTTAACTTCGCACTCGTGGGCGGGTGTGAAGGCTATATACGCCTTGAGGGTCGGATTTCGCCGAGCTTTTTCGGACTCCCGCGCAGGCACGGGGCACCGCCTCTGCCAGAGTTGGCGCATGGCCCGCTCTGACGTGATCTGTTCTGTGGCGGAGTATACCGCTGTGGCAGCCGAAGTTGACCTGCTTGATGTCCGCTGGCGGCTGGGGGAGCCCGCCGGGGAAGGCCGCCAGCGCTACCTGGGCGGGCATCTTCCGGGGGCTCGATTCCTGAGCTTGGAGGGCGTGCTCACCGCGCACACCGGCAACCCGCTGGATGGCCGTCACCCGTTGCCCGACCCGGAGGACCTGGCTCGTGGGCTCGGCGAACTGGGCATCACCGGCGACCGGCCGATCATCGTCTACGACGAGCCGGGATCCTTTGCCGCCGGTCGCGCGTGGTGGGTGCTCACCTGGGCCGGGCTTGACGTGCGCGTTCTGGATGGCGGGATCACGGCTTGGACTGCTGCCGGACTGCCCATCGTAGCCGGGGAGGTGGCCGCCGAACCGACCACGATCACGCTGGCTCCCGGTCGGTTGCCAACGATCGACGCGGACGACGCAGCCGCCTGGCCGGGCATCCTGATCGACGCCCGGGCGGCTGAGCGCTACCGCGGCGAGATCGAGCCGATCGATCCTCGGGCCGGCCACATTCAGGGGCGATCAACGTCCCGGTCACCCAGCTGTGGGCGGCGGACGGAACGTTGCCCGATGACCTGACCCTGCGAGAGCTCTTCCCCGCTGACTCGACGCCGATGGCTGCCTACTGCGGATCGGGGGTTTCGGCGGCCCAGACCGTGCTGGCGCTCAAGGCGCTGGGGGTCGAGGCGGCGCTGTTCGGAGAGTCCTGGTCGGGGTGGTCCAACGACCCGGCGCGTCCGGCCGCCCTCGGGGAACGCCCGTGACCTACCCCACCACCGCGCACACCGACCTGGCCGCGATCGAGGCCAACCTCGCCGGGATCAGGGCCCGCGTCGGCACCCGCCTGGTGCTCGCGGCGGTGAAGGCCAACGGCTACGGCCACGGCGCGGTCGCGGTGTCCCGCCACTGTGAACGGACGGGCGCCGCCGACTGGCTCGGCGTGGCGACCACCGAGGAGGGCATCGAACTGCGCGAGGCCGGGCTCACGCTGCCGATCCTGAAACTCTCTCCGGCAGGGGTGATGAGGTGCCAGCCGCTCTGGCCGCAGGGATCACCCTGCCGGTGGTCGATGCCGCGTCCGTGACTGAGATTGCGGACGCGGCAGTCAGCTCGGCCTCAGCGGCGTGAACGTGCACCTCAAACTCGACACCGGAATGCGCCGGGTGGGTGCCGAACCCGATCAGGCCGTCGCTCTGGCCGAAGCGATCGACGCGACCGGACGCCTGGAACTGCAGGGGCTGTTCAGCCACCTCCCGATCTCGGACGCTCCCGCCGGCAAAGCGTTCACCGAGCATCAGATCGCGCTGTTCACCGAGACGATCCGGACGGTGGAGGAGGCCCGAGGGCCGGTTCCGCTGAAGCATCTGGCCAACTCCGGCGGCGTACTCGACCACCCGGAGTCGTGGTTCGACCTCGTCCGGCCCGGGATCATGATCTACGGCAGTTACCCCGACCCGGAAACCTCGCACAGCGTGCAACTCACCGAAGCGCTGCGCTGGACCACCCGGGTCTCTTATCTGAAGCGGGTGCCGGCCGGCGAGACCGTCGGCTACGGACGCACCTGGAGCGCCCCCGAACCCCGCTGGATCGCCACCATCCCGGTCGGGTACGGCGACGGCTACTCCCGCCTGCTCTCCAATCGCGGACGAGTGCTGATCAACGGACACGCCCACCCGATCGCCGGACGAGTGTGCATGGATCAGACCATGATCGATCTGGGCCCCTGAGCCCAGCGCCAAGGTCGGGGATGAGGTGGTGCTGATCGGCAGCAGCGCGGCGGAGCGGATCAGCGTCGCCGAGGTGGCAGGGCTGATGGGCACGATCCCCTACGAGGTCAGCTGCCTGATCACCAACCGGGTCACCCGAACCCACTGAGTTCACCGATCAGGCCGGCGCCTGGGTCTGCGCCCATCCCTCCGGCAGGGCGATGTTGAACATCCACTCGATGCCGAACTTGTCCTTGACTACGCCGAACATGTCGCCCCAGACCTGCTTCTCCAACGGCTGATCGGTAGTGCCCTCGGCCGCCAGAGCGTCATACCAACCGATCATCTGTTCCGGCTGATCGCCGATGAAGCAGATGTAGTTGCGGGTGCCGTTCCAGGTGGCTTCGGCGCCGGGCATCGCGTCCGTGGCCATCACGGTGAACAGCTCGTGCACCAACTCGGAATGCATCGTGCCGTCGGCGGGCATGCCCTCCATGCCGAAGTCGGCGAAGCTGGAGATGCTCAGCGTGCCGCCGAAGATGCCCTGGTAGTAGGTCATCGCCTCGCGAGTGTTGCCGGCGAAGTTCAGATAAGGGAGGACGGAGATGCCCATGGAGCGCTTCTTCCTGGTTCGAGTTGTGATCCGCCGATGCTCTCACGCCCGCCCTTCTCGAACCAGGGCTCAGCGATCACCCGGGGTCGCCGGGCCACCCGGACGTTCCCGGCGGACCAGATCCAGCAGCTCATGCCAGGCCTCGATCTTGGTGCGTTCGCGTCCGGCGCTGTGGCCACGTCCGACTTCGGCGGCGTCGATCCGCTGCCAGTCCTCGAAGCTGGAGGGGGCGAAACCGCGGGCCCGCATCGCCCCGGCGAGGTCGAGGCGCGCACTCGGCGCAGGCCGCTCGGCCAAGTCGGCCAACAGGTGTCGGACGGTCTGCGCGGCGTCGGACTTATTGGTGCCGATCACCCCGATCGGGCCGCGCTTGATCCAGCCGACGACGTACTCCCCCAGGGCACGGTGCGCCGTCGGCCCCAAGACTCGGCCTTCGGCGTTCGGAATCACGCCGTGGGTAGCGTCGAAGGGCACCCCGGGCAACGGCACCGCGCGGTAGCCGATCGCCCGCAGCACCAGCTCAACCGGAATATTCGTCAGCTCACCGGTCCCGATCACCCGACCCTCAACGTCCAACGCGGTGCGCTCCAGGGTGATCGCCGAGACGTGCTCGCCACCGGTCAACTCAACCGGACGACGCCAGAACAGGAAGTGCAGCCGCGCCCTGGGCGCCTCCACGACCCGGGCCGCGGCCTCGGCCAGCACCTGCAGATTCGCCCGCGTGCGCCGATCCAGGGAGGCCTCCTCGACCCCCTCGAACGACTCGGCGGGGACGATCACCTGCACCCCAGGAGTGCTGACTAGCTCGCGCAGCTCGGTGGTGGTGAAGCTGGCGTGCTGCGGCCCACGGCGTCCGATCACGTAGACGTCGTCGATCTCGTGGGCGTGCAGCTCGTTCAGCACCGCCTCAGGCATGTCGGTCTCGGCGAGTTGATCACGCGTCTTGATCAGGATCCGGGCAACGTCGACGGCGACATTGCCCACCCCGACCGTGGCCGCCCGGCGCACGCCGTGCAGGTCCTGGCGGGGCGCGTCCGGGTGGCCGGAATACCAGGCGACGAACTCTCGGGCGGAGCGGCTGCCGGGCAGGTCCTCACCCGGAATCCGCATCCGCAGGTCTTCGCTGGCGCCGGCGGCATAGATCACCGCGTCGTAAGCGGCCAGCAGTTCGTCGCGGGTGACGTCGCGCCCGAACTGAACCAACCCGTGGAACCGGACCCGGTCGGAGTCGAAGACCCGAGCCAGGGCGGTGGCGACGCTCTTGATCGAGGTGTGGTCGGGGGCCACGCCGTACCTGAGCAGTCCGAACGGGGAGGGCAGGCGATCAAAGATGTCCACCCGCAGGGATGGATCGGCGAGCAGGCTCTGCGCGGCGAACAGTCCCGATGGACCGGCCCCCACGATCGCCACCCGTGGGCTGTCGAACTCCATGTCGGGAACCCTAGCGGCAAGGGAACCGTCCGTGATGTCTGAATGTTAGAACATTCTGTTGACGTAGGCCCCGGCTGGCGTCTTGAATAGAGCCCAGGAACCCACGGCACCCGTGTCTCGAGCAGGGGCGTGCCTCGATGAAGAGGGCAAATTCGATGACAGATCCCAGAACGCCCCTCGGCGCCATGGTTGCGGCCGGCCCCACGGTCTTGTGGAACGACTCGGCCGATCCCGCCGAACTGGCCGAATCGATCGGGTTCGGGGCGGTCGGGGCCACCTGTAATCCGGTGATCGCGCTGGCCGCGATCCGGGCCGACCTGCCCCGGTGGAGCGCCCGCATCCGTGAACTGGCCGACGAAATGCCGGACGCGTCCGAGTCCGACATCGGCTGGCAGGTCGTAGCCGAGGTGTCCTTGGAGGCGGCACAGATGTTGGAGCCGACCTTCGCCGAGCACAACGGCTACAACGGACGCCTGTCCATGCAGACCGATCCGCGGCTCGCCCGAAGCAAGCGCAAGCTGGTCGAGCAGGCCGTCCATTTCGCTTCCCTGGCCGACAACATCATCGTCAAAGTGCCCGCGACGAGCGTCGGGGTGGAGGCGATCGAGGAGGCCAGCTACGCCGGGGTCGCGATCAACGTCACCGTCTCCTTCTCCGCCGCGCAGGCCCTGGCCACCGGTGAGGCGATCGAGCGGGGCCTTCGCCGCCGCGAGGCCGAGGGTCATGACACCTCCCAGCTCGGTCCGGTGGTGACCATCATGGTCGGCCGGGTAGACGACTGGATGAAAGAGGTCTACGACCGCGAGGCATCACGTCCTTCCCGCGCGAGTACCTGGATTGGGCGGGCGTGGCGGTGTTCAAGAACGCCTACGCCGAGTTCAAGCGGCGCGGGCTGCGCTCCCGGTTGCTGGCTGCGGCCTATCGCAACCTGCTCCAGTTCAGCGAGTTCGTCGGCGGTGACGTGGTGCTCTCGCCGCCCTTCGCGTGGCAGCGGAAGATCCAGGCCAGCGGCCTGTCGGCCGAACCGCGGATGCACCTCGACGTCGATCCGGTGATCCTCGCGGCGCTGAAGACGATGCCCGAGTTCCTCAAGGCCTACGAGCTCGACGGCATGACGCCGGCGGAGTTCGATTCTTTCGGCGCCACCCGGAAAACGCTGCGCCAGTTCCTCACGGCGGACGAGGAACTCGACGGGATCGTCCGCGACATCCTTATTCCCGCCCCTGACCCACCCCGGCCACCGCGCCCACGAAGGAGTAGTCGTGCCCACCATTCGTCTGACCGTCGGGCAGGCGGTCGTCAAGTTCCTGGCCAACCAGTTCTCTGAGCGGGACGGGATCGAGCAGCGCCTGATCGCCGGCATGTACGGCATCTTCGGCCACGGCAACGTCGCCGGAATCGGCCAGGCCCTCTTGCAGGACGAGCTCGGCGCCGCGCCGCTGCTGGAGGGGGAGGACGCCGACACCGTCGAGCGGCTGCCCTACTACCTGATCCGCAATGAGCAGGGCGGGGTGAACGCCGCCGCCGCGTACGCGAAGGCGAAGAACCGGTTGCAGACCATGGCGGTGACCACCTCGATCGGCCCCGGAGCGACCAACATGATCACCGGGGCGGCGCTGGCCACCACCAACCGGGTGCCGGTGCTGCTGTTCCCCTCCGACATCTTCGTCACCCGGTTCCCCGATCCGGTGCTGCAGCAGCTCGAAGACCCGCGCTCGCTCGACATCTCGGTGAACGATGCCTTCAAGCCGGTGTCCCGCTACTGGGATCGGATCAACCGTCCGGAGCAACTGATCCCGTCCTTGCTGGCCGGGATGCGGGTGCTCGCCGATCCGGCCGAGACCGGCGCGGTGACCATCTGTCTTCCGCAGGACGTCCAAGCCGAGGCCTATGACTTCCCGGTCGAGCTGTTCCGGCGGCGGGTCTGGCATGTCGCTCGTCCGGTGCCCGAGCCGGCCGCGCTGGCCCGGGCGGTGGCGGCGATCAAGGCCGCTAAGCGTCCGCTGGTGGTTTCTGGCGGCGGCACGATCTACGCCGGGGCGTCCGAGGAGTTGCGCGCGTTCGCCAGCGCGACCGGCATCCCGGTCGCCGATACCCAGGCCGGCAAGGGGGCGATCAACTTCGACCACCCCAGCGCCGTCGGCGGGGTCGGATCAACCGGCAACACTGCCGCCAACACCCTGGCCCGCGAAGCCGACCTGGTGATCGGGATCGGCACCCGCTACTCCGACTTCACCACCGCTTCGCACACCATCTTCGCCAACGCCGACGTCCGCTTCGTCAACGTCAACGTGCTGCCCTTCGACGCCGCCAAGCACTCGGCCGAGATGGTCGTGGCGGACGCCCGCGAAGCCCTGGTCGCGCTGACCGCCGCCCTTGAGGGCTGGTCGACTGAGCCCGCTTACCAGCAGCGCGCGATCGACCTGGACGCCGCCTGGCAGGAGGTGGTGGACGAGTGCTATCACCGCGACCACCAGCCGTTGCCGGCGCAGACCGAGGTGTTCGGGGCGCTCAATGAGCTGATGGGCGAGCGGGATGTGGTGATCAACGCGGCCGGGTCGATGCCCGGCGACCTGCAATGCCTGTGGCGTGCCACGACCCCCGAGCAGTACCACCTGGAGTACGCGTTCTCGTGCATGGGTACGAGATCCCGGCGGCGATGGGGGTCAAGATGGCCGTCGGTGACAGCGCCGAGGTGGTGGCCATCGTGGGTGACGGCACCTATCAGATGCTGCCGATGGAGATCGCCACCATGGTCGCCGAGGGGGATCAAGGTGATCATCGTGCTGCTGCAGAATCACGGCTATGCGTCCATCGGTGCGCTGTCGGAATCCCGCGGCTCGCAGCGTTTCGGCACCAAGTACCGCATGCGCAACGACAGCACCGGACGCCTCGACGGCGGGCTGATCCCGTTCGATCTGGCCGCCAACGCCGCCAGTTGGGGGCGGACGTGCTGACGTGCGACGGGATCGCGGAGTTCCGGCAGAACTACCTCAAGGCCGCCGCCTCGGATCGCCTGACCGTCCTCTATATAGAGACCACCCTGTACGGACCGCATCCGCCCGGCTCGGCGTGGTGGGACGTGCCGGTGGCCCAGGTGTCGACGCTGGAATCCACGCAAATCGCCTCGGCCGAGTACGAGGCGGAGAAGCGGGCTCAGCGGCACTACCTCTGAGGGTCTGGCCGGCCTGGGCTCACACTCCCAGGTTGGGCCAACCGTCCTCACAGACAACGCACAGCCGGCGCCGATGGACTGGGTACCAGTTGACCCAGCCAGCGAAAGCACATCATGAACGAACTTCTGCTCTACGGCGCGAACCTCGCCGCGATCCTCGTCCTCGTCTTCGGCATCTATTTCCCGCCATCGGCGCCGGGATCCTGGCCCTGTCGTTCCTGGTCGTCAATGTCGGTGTGATGGCGGTGGCCTCGGCGCTGCTCGACAGCGCGGTCAGTGCCGGCCTGGGCCTGGGGCTGTTCAGTGCTCTCGATCATCCGGCTGCGCCCGATGAGCTGGCCCAACACGAGGTCGCCTACTACTTCAGCGCGCTGGCGCTCGGCCTGCTCAGTGGCCTCTCCGCCGGGACGAGCTGGTTGCCGATCGCGCTGATGGCCCTGATCGTCGCGACCATGGGGATCGCCGATCACCCCCGGTTGCTGTCGGGCTACCGCCGCCAGGTGCTCGTCCTGGATCGCTCCTTCGGCAGCGAGGACGAGCTCCGCGCCCACCTGAGGGAGCGGCTCAACGCCCGCATCCACGGGGTGTCGGTGCAGAAGATCGACTTCGTCAACGACTCCACCACCGTCGAGGTTCGCTACCAGCAGGTGGCCGGCCCCAGCGCCTCGGTGCCGACCGCTGAGCTGATCGGGGAGCGGGCATGAGTGGCGTGCTGAACGCGGCGACCGACCTGACCACGATCAGCCTGGACGAGCTGATCCGGCGCGGTTCGCTGCAGACCAGATCGATCGCAAATACGCCTGACCAGGGCTGATGCCGAGATGGTGCTGGCCCTGATGGACCGGGACAACACCCTGGTGCTGGAGATCGACGGGGAGCGCTCGTTGGGCTACTCCTCGGCCTACCTGGACAGCCCGGAGCTCAGCACCTTCCAGTTGGCGGCCCGACGTCGTCGGCAGCGGTTCAAGGTGCGGACGCGGCGCTATGACTCCAACGGAGCCCAGTTCCTGGAGGTGAAAACCCGCTTCCGCGCCCAAACCGTGAAGCATCGGCTCCCCGGGGAGCACCTGGCTGACGGTGTGCTCACCCAGCGCGGGCTCGGCTTTGTGGCCGACGTGCTGGGCGATGCCGGGGTCGGTCAGGTGGACCTGCCGCGGTTCGCCACCACGCTGCAGATCGACTACCGCCGGATCACCCTGTTCCTGGTGGGCAGCGGCACGGGTCACCATCGACACCGACCTGGCCTGGCATGACCTGGTCACCGGCGAGCGCCTGGAACTCCCCGACCTGGCGATCATCGAAACCAAGTCGAGCAATCGGCCCTCGGAGGTGGACCGGCTGCTCTGGTCGTGCGCGCTGCGTCCGGATCGGATCAGCAAGTACTCCACTGGCCTGGCGCTGCGTCCGGAGTTGCCCAGCAACCGCTGGCATAGGGTGCTGCATGAGCACTTCTCGGACGCCACGCTCCCGGTGCGTCAGGTCGCCTAAGCCATTGGACGAGCGGGCGCTGCCCCACTCCGCCCGCAAAAGGGGCACTCCGCCCGCAGCAGGACGCGGGCGAAGTGCCCTTTTTGCGGGCGACGTGCATAGGGTGGAGTGGTTGGTGTCCGTCCTGCGGGAGCGGCCGCGGCCGGGCACCAACCGTCTTGGGGGGCTGGCTCAGACTCCTTGAACCAGGTAGAGCACCGGGAGCCTCGGGAGCTTTCGGCGCGTGGGTCAGGTCGAGTCAGGCCCAAGGCGGAGCCGGGGGAGTTCCACCCCGATGTCATCGACAACCGCCTTTTCAACCGAGGCGGACGATGGGCGGCCAAGTCCTCCAACTGGTGCTCCAAGTCGCGGCGAACTCCCACCACCGGGGCGGCTCGGCCAGCGGCGGATGCTCCAGCATCAGCGGGGTCACCCGGTAGCGGCGCACCGGATCCAGGCCTGGGAAGCGAACCCGTCCGCGCAGCACGACGCCGGGACGGCTGACCTCGGCGAAGGAGTAGGTCGCCCGGCTCCGGTCGGGGGGGCGATCACGCCGTGGCTGGACATCGTCTGGTCGGGAAGTCGCCCGGACCAGGTCGCCGCCCAGCAGCAGTTCGCGATACTGCTTGTGGAAGGCGATCCCGACTCGGATTCGATTATCCGCCGGGGTGGCCTTCGCCGATCCCATTCGATCCCGGTGGCCGAAGACCGCGGTGGCGGCTCGGAAGTTGAGGGTGTGCCAGCGCCCAGTCGTGTGCGAGATGCCGGACGCGATGTGCGAGCCCATCAGTTCCGGCGGCACAAGCTGGGTGGTCCAGCGGTTCATCTGCCGCTCGAAGGCGGGTCGATGCAGTCGGAGACTTAGATCCGGTCGGTGTGCAGCAGGCCTCAGGTCGACCCAGGCGCCGCCGGAGGGCGACTCGATCACGAGACCCAGGTGGGCGGCCTTGATCTCATCAGGCAGCCGGTAGTAGGCCACCGTTTGCTCATGTACACGCCCGGACGTCCGGCCCAGGCTTGGTGCCGGCGTCGATCAGGTCGCCGGTTGTGGTCCGCCAGTATAGCCGATCTCATACTCGGCCGGGATCGCGAAAGATCGCGTCCCTGATGTAGGCGTAGTTCGGGGATGCCCAGGTTGATCTGCCACCTGTTGGTGTCCCGGGATTCCACGGGCAGCCGGTGCACGGTCGCCATCACCCACTCGGGGTGGGCTCCGGGCCACGTCGGGTCGATGTTGATCATCTCGGGTTCGAACCACAGGCCGAAC
>JADJTO010000022.1 GCA_016711105.1 Micropruina sp.
CTCGCTCCAGTAGGCGGTCTCCTTGCAGATCTTGCCCTCGCTCAGTTCGAAGATGAAGACGGTTTCGTAGGTGGGTCCGGCGTAGTCCAGCGTGGCTTCGGCGATGACGAGCTCGCCGGAGCTGATTATCCGCCTTGGTGTGATTGTGGGCAGTTGCGGGAAGGCCCCGTAGATGGCCCGTCGGTTCGCCGCGCCTCGGACGCGCTCCCGGGATTGGGGCCAGTCCATCGTGGCATCGTCGTGGAACAGTTCATCCATGACCTCGATGTGCCGATCGTTGATGCAAGCGATGAGGCGCTCGATCACCGCTTCGTTCTGATTTACCATGTGTCAGCCTCGCTTGGCACTCGGAGCGAGTGGTCGATATCGACCACCACGACAATGTGGGAAATGCGGATCAGCTAGTGTCACTATTCGTGCGTTCGAATCTCGGTGATCACAGGATAAACCCGGCCTCGCTGCCACGACGAGACCTGTGGGGCCTGACGTACACGGCCGCGGGCGTCCTCACACGCTTTCCCGTATGGCGTACGAGACGAAGACCCGGCCCAGCGACGATTCCGTTGTGGAGTTCCTGCACGCTGTGGAGCCGGCCCGACGGCGCGAGCAAGGGTTGGAGCTGCTTGACATCTTTTGTGCGGAGACCGGGGCGCAACCACGCCTCTGGCCGCCCTCGCTGATCGGGTTCGGGCATCTGCGCTACACCTACGCCACCGGCCACTCCGGCGAGATGGGCCGGGTGGGGTTCAGCCCGCGCAAGGCGGCCCTGACCCTCTACGGACTCACCCTGTACGGCAGCAACGCAGACCTGCTGGAGGAGCTGGGCAAGCACCGCGTCGGGAAAGGGTGCCTGTACATCAACAAGCTTGAGGACGTTGACCTGGACGTTCTTCGTCACCTCATCCGACGCGGGTGGACTGACACCGAGACCTTCGTCGCCACTCATCCCAACGCGATTGTGGAGGCGGTCCAGCCGGACGGGACGGTCGAGGACGCCCTCCGATTCGCACCCTAAGCCAGGGACGAGACGGGCGAGTACCAACGGCGCTCACGAAGCGCCTCGGCGCCGATTCAGCTCTGGCGCGTGAGCGGTTTGCGGACCACCACCACAATGCCGTCTAGCGCGCCCGCCTCGCCCGCGTAGCTCTTGACTCAATCGCGCCGGGTTGAGGTCGGGCTACCGGATCGTGTTCCATACCCCGGGACCGGGGATGGCCACCCCGCCACGAGCAGCGGCGCCCGTGGGTGCGACACTGACCACCATGTACCTTCCTGCCCACTTCGAAGAGAGGCGCCCCGCGGTGCTGCACGCGCTGCTGCGCGCCCACCCGCTCGGCCTGTTGGTGACTCAGAACGACGGCTTCGAGCTCGCCGCGAACAGCGTGCCGTTCGTGCTGGACGCCGACCCGGCAGGCGGCCCCGGCATCCTCCGCGCGCACGTCGCGCGCGCCAATCCACTGTGGCGCGAGGCGCGCAGTGATCGCGACGCGCTGGTCGTGTTCCAGGGCCCACAGACCTACGCCTCACCGGGTTTCTACCCGAGCAAGGCAGAGCACCACAGGGTCGTGCCGACCTGGAACTACGTGATGGTGCAGGCCCGCGGTCGGCTCCGCGCTGTCGACGACGCGCCGTGGCTGCGCGAATTCCTCACCCGCCTGACCGAGCGCCACGAGGCCACCCGCGAGCAGCCGTGGGCCGTCAGCGACGCGCCCGAGAAGTTCGTTTCGACCAGGCTGCGCGCGATCGTCGGCATCGAGATCGAGCTGAGCTCGCTGGTCGGCAAATGGAAGGTGAGCCAGAACCGCAGCACCGCACCGCGAGGGCGTGGCCCTAGGTCTGCGCGCCGCCGGCACGGCACAGCCGGAGGTTCTCGCGGGCTGTCCGGACGCCGCGCCGGCCCCGTCGCGTTGACTGCCGCCCACCCTCGGGGCCCGATCATATCAGTCCGAGTGCGTTGTCGATCTGTTGCCGGACCCCGGAGTCGAGGAACCAGATCGCTGTGACGTCCTCGCGCAGCAGGTCGGGTCAACGCCGGCGGCAACCCGCCGCGAAAGATCAACCCCGTCGATTCCCGGCAGCATCAGGTCGACGAGCAGAAGATCGACCTCAAGGTCGTCCATCACAGTCAAGGCTCTCGGCCGAGCCGACCGCACCAACAACCTCCCAGCCCTCCGAGAGGCATGGCCGTCGCGGACGTCCGGAAGCCTGGGTGGTCGTCGACGAGGGAGCACCTTGGCCGGTCCATGATCGCAACCCCAGCCGCGAACGCTGCGGAGGTGAATACGGGCCAGCCCGTACCTGGGCGCTGGAACCTGCTCATCAACCTGCCGACGCATTCCGCGTTAGCCCAACCTCCGGAGACCGAGCCTTCGGGAGGTTGAGGCGGAAAGTCACTGCAAGACTGGGCGAATGCCGATGCTCACCTTCGACGATGTGCTGCCTCGGCGTCCGCGTCAGGAGTGCTCGTGGCGGGGACGTCGGGCTCGGGAAGACCACGCTCAGCGCCATGATCAGCGCGACCCTGCACGTACCTCACATCGAGATCGACGGGCTGTACCACGGTCCGAACTGGACGCCACGGGAGTCGTTCCGGGCCGAGGTGGAGAGCTTCGCCGCGCGTGATGGCTGGGTGACCGAGTGGCAGTACAGCGCTGTTCGGGGCCTGCTGACCGATCGGGCTGATCTGCTGGTGTGGCTGGATCTGCCCCGTCCACACCGTGATGCGTCAGGTCATCGCGCGGACCCTGATTCGTCGCTGGCGACGCGTGTCGCTCTGGAACGGCAATCTCGAGCCACCCCTGCGCACCATTCTCACCGACAAGGAGCACATCATCCGCTGGGCGTGGGACACCCGTCACAACACTGCCGCCCGGATCGGAGCGCTCGACTCGCAGTACCCCGCCCTACCGGTGGTCCGCCTGCGGTCGCACCGGCAAGTACGCGCTTGGCTCGCCGGGCCGCTCAGCCAAACGCTGCGCTAGGGCACGCCCCTGCCGCCTGGGGTCGTGGCCGGTACGCTTGTTGGATGAGTATCGCGACGGTCGAGAGCGTGTCACTGCGCGCCGCGATCGCGCTGCGTCGTGGTGAGATCGGCACTGTCTTGGGTCGCTACGCAGCGGCGAACCCCCGGTTGTTCGGCTCGGTCGCCCGGGGGGACGCCACAGCCGAGAGTGACATCGACCTGCTTGTTGATCTGGTGCCCGGAAGTGGCAACGAGTTGCTGCGCGTGGCTGGCATCGCTGAGGAACTGAGTCAGCTGTTGGGGGTGCGGGTCGACGTGGTTGCCGCATCGCTGCTCCGCGACGAGGTTTCCGCCAGTGCGCAGGCCGACTCGGTGGCCTTGTGACCCGATCCGACCAAGATCGGTTCGCCGACATGCTGCACGCGATCCAGCGGTGCCAGGATTACCAGCCCTACCTGACCTCCGACGCCTTCGGCTCGATGGCCTATGACGCTGTCTTACGCAACCTCGCCGTGATCGGTGAAGCGGTCCGCTCACTCCCGAGTGAAACGCGAGATCGAATGTCTGAGGTCCCTTGGGCGGCGATCGCTGGTCTACGCAACATTGTCGTTCACGAATACTTCCGGGTGAATCCCGAATTGATCCTCGATATTGTCGATCACCAACTCGGCCCGCTGGCCGAACGCTTGCGCAACCACTGACCCATTCCGCGGGCGAACACCCTCAGCGGCCACATCGGCTGAACCTGCGGACGCCCGTTCGGTGCCCCAAGCTGGGACGGGTTCTGCTCGGGGATCGAACGCACCCAGATGACAGGAGGCGATCCTGGTCAGACCGAGTACGGCCGGGCAGTGCGGCGGGAACCGTCCGATGTCACTTGTGGAAGCGGACCTGATGCCCTCGGTCAGCAAGCTTGTCGGTGTGCTGGGCAAGGTGGTGGGCACAGAACTCAAGCGCCAGGGCGGACGCGCCTTCGCCGACCACCACGACGGCGACGGAGGGAGCAACGCACTGATCGCACTTGCCTGTCGGCTGGTCGTCGGTCGATGGAATCGCGTTGAAGGTGGTGGTGGGCAGGGTGGCCCGCCAACCTGTTTCGCCGTAGGTGCCCATGGTCGCTACTCGTTCTGGAGACCGGCTCGGGCTCATCTTCACGGTGAAGATTCTCGGCTTCCATCTACAGTCTACGGCCGCATCCCGCTTGGCGCCCGGTGCGAGCGGGCCGGAAGCATGAGTCAGGCGCCGAGCGGCAGGGTCACTGTGAAGACGGTGCGTCCAGGCCGGGATTCCGCACCGATCGTGCCGCCCTGCTCCCGGGTGACGATCCGCCACACGGTGTCGAGACCGAGGCCCGTGCCCACGCCTTGCGGTTTGGTGGTGAAGAAGGGCTCGAAGATCCGGTGCAGGTCGTCGGTGGAGATGCCCGGCCCGTCGTCCTCGATCTCGACCACGGCCTGGTCGTCGTCGCGCCGCGTCCGAATCGTGACCGTTCCCGAGCCGGACATGGCGTCAGCGGCGTTGTCGAGGATGTTCGTCCACACCTGGTTGAGCGTGTTGCCGCGCACCCTGATCTGGGGGAGCGAGCGGTCGAATTCGCGCAGGACGGTGACGTCCCGGAGCGCATGGTGGAGGATCGTCAGGGTGCTCTCGAGTCCGTCGTGGAGGTCGACCTGTTGCTCGGCGGCGCGGTCCATGTGGGTGTAGCCCTTGACCGCCTGGACGATCTCGGTGATCCGCCGACTGCTCCGCACCAGAACGTCGAGGGACTCCTGGTCGCGTTCGTCGCAGTGACCCAGGTCAGCGTGGGGACGAGATCGCCCGGTGTCACCTGCTCGGCGAGTTCCCGGATCGAGTCGACGGTCTGGCCTGCCTCGGCGAGTCCGGCTGAGAGCGACCAGGGCTGGGGCACTCCGAGTTGGTCCAGGACTTCTTCGATCACCGACTCTCGATGGTCCCGTTCGAGGGGCCCCAGCGGTGTCGTGGGCGCGGTCGCCGGTAGGGCAAAGGTGGTCAGCAGGCGGCACTGGTCACTGGTGATGCCGTGGGAGATCAGGGTGGTCAGCGCTTCGTCCCGCAGTACGAGGGCTTCGGCGAGGCGGGCGCTGGCGCGGCTTACCGCGGCCGCCGGATTGTTCAGTTCGTGCGTGAGGCCGGCGGAAAGCTTGCCGAGGGCTGCCATCTTCTCCAGATAACGGGCCTTCTCATCGATGATCAGGGCGGCGTTTCGGCGTTCGAGTTCCTCGGCGTGGAGGCGCTCGCTGATGTTGCGGAAGAAGCCGTGGGTGGCGATGATCGCGTCACCCAGGTAGCGATTCGTGACGCTGCCCTCGACCGGTACGGGGTCGCCCGCCTTCGTCCGGAAAACTGCCTCCATGTAGGGGATGGATTCTCCGTCGAGCGCCTTGCCGAAATAGACCTTGCAGTGGTCGAGCGAACTCTCGTGAATGGTGTCCCACATGTCCAGGGCGGGTACCTCGTCCAGCGTGTATCCCATCGTGTCGAGCCAGGCCTTGTTGACGAACTCGAATCTGCCGTCCGGGCGGACGCTCTGGATCATGTCGTGCGCGTTGTCGATGGCAGCCCGGTAGCGCTCTTCGCTTTCGGCGAGCTGGAGGTTCGCCTCGTTCTGGTTCGGCTCGGACATTCGCCCCTCGCCTTGTCGTGTCGGGGTTGACTACTGGACACGGTGCCCAGCCCCGTTCAAGGATAAGAAGGCACGGGGAACGGCACCAGTAGTCCGGACGACCGGACAAGGGTCGGGGAGGTGGCTGTGGCGAAACCGATCATTCTCGCGGTGGATGACGACGCCGAGGTGCTGCACGCGGTGGCCCATGACGTTCGTCAGGGTTTCGGGGAGCACTTCCGTGTCATTCGAGCAGATTCCGGTAGCCGAGCACTGGACGTGCTGCGGCAGCTCAAGCTGGCCGGCGAATCGGTCGCCTTGATGCTGGTGGACCAGCGCATGCCCGAAATGTCCGGCGTGGAGTTTCTGTCGCTGGCCAAGGAGTTGTTCCCGGATGCGAAGCGGGTCCTCTTGACGGCCTACGCCGACACCGAGGCGGCGATCACGGCGATCAACGAGGTCCAGCTCGACTACTACCTGATCAAGCCGTGGGATCCCCCCGAGCAGCGGTTGTATCCGGTGTTGGACGACCTGCTCGACGACTGGCTCGCGGCTCACCACCCGCCGTTCGAGGGCGTCCGGGTGATCGGGCACCGATGGTCGGCGGAGTCACACGCGATCCGTGACTTCCTGGCCCGGAATCAGGTGCCCTACCAGTGGTTCGATCTTGCCAACGGCCCCCACGCGGCGGAGCTGCTGGCGCTCATCGGTGAGGACGCGCCGTCGCCGGCCGTCCTCTTCCCCGACGGACGCGTGCTCCAAGAGCCTTCCGTCGAGCAGGTCGCCGAGACCCTGGGTCTGCGCGGCCACGCCGAGATACCTCTCTATGACCTGCTCATCGTCGGCGGCGGCCCGGCCGGCCTGGCGGCCGCGGTCTACGGCGCGTCGGAGGGATTGCGCACCGTCCTGGTCGAACGGGAGGCCACCGGCGGCCAGGCAGGGATGAGCTCACGGATCGAGAACTACCTCGGCTTCCCGTCAGGGCTCTCCGGTGCTGACCTGGCCCGCAGGGCGACGACACAGGCCAAGCGTTTCGGCGTCGAGTTGTTGCTGACGCAGGAGGTCTCAGCGCTGCGGACCACCCCCGGGTCGTTGGGGGTGAGCCTCTCCGACGGCACCGAGTTGGGTGCCCACTCGATCGTCCTCGCCACCGGCGTGACCTACATCAGACTGGAGGCTCCCGGTCTCGACGGGCTCGTGGGCCGGGGCGTCTACTACGGTGCCGGACTCTCCGAGGTGTCCTCGACCGCCGGCGAGGACGTCTTCGTGGCCGGCGGCGCGAACTCGGCGGGGCAAGCCGTGATGCACCTCTCGACCGTGGCCCGCAGTGTCACGATGCTCGTCCGCGGTGCGAGCCTCGCAGCCGGGATGTCGCACTACCTGGTCGAGCAGATCGAGCGCACCCCGAACATCACCGTCCTCGTGGGCGCCAGCATCGTGGGGGCGGTCGGCGAGGATCACCTCGAGCAGCTGGTCATACGCGACAGCGCCACCGGCGAGTCCCACACCGAGCCCACCTCGGCACTTTTCGTCTTCATCGGCGCCCGGCCGCGTACGGAGTGGCTGACCGGGGTGATCGGCCGCGACGAGCGCGGGTTCGTCCTGACCGGACCGGACGTGGCAGCTCACGACGGTCGCGTCTGGCCGCTCGACCGCGACCCTTTCCTGCTCGAGACGAACGTCCCAGGCGTGTTCGCGGTCGGGGACGTGCGGCACGGCTCCGCCAAACGGGTTGCGACGGCGGTGGGGGAGGGTGCCTCCGCCGTCCTGACGGTCTGGCAGTACCGTGCGAGCGCGGGGCTGTGACACCGGCGCGGTTCTCCCAACCAGCGACGCAGGATGTGGTGAGTCAGCCCCCGTTGACCGAGAGTCGCGGGGTTCGGGCGCGACGACCGCAACGGTGGTGACGTCCGCGACCTAGTCAACTGCTCATTCCTGCGTATTGCTCGCGCGACGCCTCTGGCGCATTCTGGGGTCAGCGCCAGGGCGCATCGGAAGGGGCGGGGAGCATGACTAAGCACAGGAGTGCCACGCGATCCCGGGCCGGCGTCCGGTCCGTGGCTGCCGCTGCTGTCATGGTGGCGGTGGCCGGTGCGGGGTTGGCGTACCAGAGCGTGGCGACGGCCCAGGAGCGCCGTCGGCTGTCAGCGCCGGGTCGTCTGGTCGACGCTGGGGGCCACGAGCTTCATCTGCTGATCACCGGCGAGGACCAGGGCGGGCCGACTGTCGTGCTCGAAGCGGGTGGGATGGCCACCGCCCCGATGTGGGCCCTGATCCAGCCGGGTATCGCCGAGTTCGCGCGGGTCGTCTCCTACGATCGTGCCGGACTGGGCTGGAGCGAGCCCGGCCCCACACCCCGCGATGCGCGCACCATCGCCCGCGAACTACACACCGCGCTTCGATCTGCGGGCGTCCCCGGCCCTTACCTGCTGGTGGGTGGCTCGCTGGGTGGCCCGTACACCGCCGTCTTCGCCGACGCCTACCCGGACGACACGGCGGGTCTGGTGCTGGTGGACTCCGTCCACCCCGACCAGTTGCAGCGGATGCCGCCGCAGGCACAGCGTGCCTTGGGGGCGCTGCGCGTGGCCAATCGGGTGTTGCCGATGCTGGCGAGGCTGGGGCTGACCCGCCTGGTCGACGTGACCGGAGTCCTGTTGGGTGGGCTGCCCTCGAAACTGCCGCCGCAGGCCGCTGACCAGCTGAGGGTGTTCGCCCACTGGCCGGGCCATTGGGCCGCGGTCTATGACGAGGTCTCCGTCTGGGACGACACCATGGAGCAGATGCGCCAAGCGATGCACGGCGTAGGGCGGGTCGGCCTTCCGCTGACCGTGATCACGGCCCCTGACAATCCCGGCATGGAGGAGATGCGGGAGCCATGGTTGGACATGCAACGCGAGCTGGCCGGCTTCTCCAGCACCGCCTCACACGTGGTGCTCGAGGGTGCCGGGCACATCTCGATGGCCACTGAGCCCGTGCCCATCCAGACAGTGATCCAAGCCGTCCACGACATGCTCGATCTCCGGCGAGCACGTCCCGTGAGCTGAACCCTTCTCGATGGAGGTCGTGGGTGCTATGCCGCACGCATCAGGAATCTCCGCCCGAAACTCCTCCGACTCGATGGTCAACGCCCCCGTTGTAGGCAGGTGACCTGGCCGCACACCGCGCATGCCACAGTGGCGGGGTGCACGTCTCCCGGATTGGATTCACCTCGCTGAAGGGGGCCCGCCACGTGGGCCGCCCGTCTGTCGACCTCGCCCTTGACGGGCCGCTCGGGGATCGCGTGTTCTGTCTGGTCGACCTGGCGCGCGAGCGGGTACTCCGCACTGTCGAGAACCCGACTTTGGTGCAGACGCGGGCTTGGTGGGACGCCGATGTGCTGACCGTGACGCTGCCCGGCGCCACCGTTGAGGGCGTCCCGGCACTCACCGGCGAGGCCCGCCACCTCGATTATTGGGGCCGGCGGGTGGCGCTCGAGTTCGTCGACGGGCCGTGGGCGGCGGCCTATTCCAGGCACCTGGGGTACGACGTGGTGCTGGCCCGGTCCACCGGGGGCGACGTCGTGTACGGCGCCAGTGTCAGCCTGGTCACCAACGGTTCGCTGGACGAGCTCACCCGCCGGGTCGGCACTCGGATGCTCGACTCGCAACTGCGCGCGACGTTCACCGTGCACACCGACGCACCGCATCGCGAGGACGCCTGGATCGGTCGGCGAGTCACCCTCGGTGAGGCCGAAGTTGAGGTCCAGGGGGCCATTCCGCGCTGCCACGTGATCGATCTCGACCCCGACACCGGGGTTCGTCGCACCGACGCGATGAGGGCGCTGGCGGACTATCGCCGGCAGCGTAACCAGGTCGTGTTCGGGGTGGACGCCGTCGTGACGAAGCCCGGTCGGGTCTCCCAGGGCGATGCGGTCGCTGTGCTCGGCGCCGCAGAGTGACCCACGCCCCATCGGGTGACCGCGGCACCTGAGTCCCCGCGGTCGGTGTCGAGGGCCAACCTCGGCAGGGCGGTCGTCAGCGGGGTGGGCGGACGGCCGCCCTTCGTGCTGTCCAGGCCCCGGTCGCCCACAGTGCCCAGGCCACGAGGAGCGGCTGGAAGAACAGCCGCGCCAGTCGGGCGTCGTCGCTGCTGAGTCCGAAGGCGTCGGTACGCCTCGTGTACTGATCGATGTTGCCCGGGAACACCGCGATCAGGAACGCCGCCGCCACCCAGCCGACCGCCGGGCGAAGTTCCCGCGGCGCAACGATCACCGCTGCCCCGAGGCCGACCTCGACCACGCCAGAGGCGACCACAACGGCGTCGGGGTCGAGCGGGATCCACGGGGGCACCAAGGCTTGAAACTCCTGTCGCAAGGCGCTGACGTGGGCGATCCCGGCGGCAGCCAAGAACCCGCCGAGCAGGACGCGGCCCACAGTCCTCAGCGTGTCGGCGCTCGGCGGAGATGAATCAGTCAGGCGTGTGCGCTCGGACTCCATGGTCGAAGTATGTGGCCATGCCCTCAATGGCAGACAGTCTGCGCTGAAATGTACATTTCCGCTGTTTCGGCGGGTAGCGTTGTTGGCATGACCGAGATGACGGTGAGCGACGCCAGGGCGCGCCTGGCGGATGTCGTGGATGCGGCAAGGGTGAGACACGACCCGGTGTACCTGACTCGTCGCGGGCAGCGGGTGGCCGCGGTCATCGACGCCGACGACCTCGATCGGCTGATCGTGGCCGCCGAGGAGTTGGCCGACCTTGAGGCAGCCCGTGCGGCACGTGCCGAGATCGCCGAGGGTGAGCGTGCGATCCCATGGGAGCAGGTCAAGGCGGACCTCGGCCTGGCATGAGCTACCGCATCGAGGTGGCGCCAGCTGCCGCTCGACAGTTACGGAAGCTGGACCAGGTCGCCCTCAGGCGGGTTCAGGCGGCGATCGAGCTGTTGGCCAGCGAACCCCGGCCCAACGGGGCCAAGAAGTTGGTCGGCGGGGAGGGCGATATGCGCGTCCGTACCGGCGACTATCGGATCGTGTACGAGGTCCACGACCGCGTGCTTCTCGTCCTCGTGGTTGCCGTGGGCCACCGCCGCGATATCTACGAACGCAGATAGCTGATGGGTCTTGTCGCCGTGGTGTGAGCACTCGTCCAGCGATGAGGCCCACGCCTGCTGAGACCGCCGGTCAGAGCTGGATGAGCGTCCGTTGCTCGCTCCTGCGCCAGGGGCGTCGCACTGCAGGAACGGTGACTGCGGATGCCACCAACCGGGCCTTCAAAGAAGCGAGCAGACCGTCGTACTCCGCCTCGGCGAACGCGTAGGAGAGCGAGACCTCCAGCGGCACGAATCCTGGCACTCGGGGGGTCTGCCAGCCGAAGTCCGACCAGCTCACCGTGCCCTCGTCCCGGGTGACGCGGGTACTGAGCGCACCGCATTCGAGATCCCCGCACAGTTGGCAGATGAGAATCGCGGCGCGACCGTCGGGGAACTCGCCGGCGCTAGACCGGGCTAGGCCGTCGAGCCACTCGAGCGCAGTTTCAAGATCCCAACCGGACACCAAATTCGTTGAGTCGTCCGGAGGGTTCGCCCAACCCAGCTTGGTGCGCAGCGCCTCCCCGTTCACGGTCCAGTCAAGAAAGCGCGATTCGGCCACTCTGGTGGGATTGCCGCCCAGCATCGTGGCGTGGAGAAACGTCTCCACCACACCAAGCGAGTCCATCAGGCAAGGGTAGGTGCTGGGGACCTGTGTCGCGTCCGATAGGAAGTGCGCGCCATTGCCGCGGACACGGCAGGACCGATTCGGCTAGCTCGCCGGGTCGTACATGAACTCACGGAGCTCTTGCGAGCAACGGCACGCTGCGGCGATCTTCCTTGCCCATTCGACTGCGTCCTCGCGGGTCGGCAGTTCCAGCACGGTGAACCCGCCCGTGTGTTTGGAGCCCGGATAGATCTCGGTGGTCACAGACCCGTCCGCGGAGACGAGGACGGGGCCGACTTGCTCGTCGATCCCGCCGCCGAACACGTAGACGCCGGCGGCCTTCGACTCCTCGATCACGGCGTGGGATTCGGCGACGACTATCGGGAACTCCTCGTCGGTGAGCACCATGGCTTCGCTGGGGAAGGAGATGAGGTACTTGGTCATGCTGAGATGTTGCCGCGAAGGCGGGCAAAAGGCCCGGCGACCCGCGCGTGAACATCCAGAACAGCGACGGCCAAGCCAAGCCCTATCAGGTGCGGAGGTGCTGGCCGCAAGCGACGAGAAGGAGGCGAATTGATGTCCACGTTCCCAGGTGTCGACGTGTCCCGGTACACCTACCGGGTGATGTGGTCGGTAGAGGATGGTGAGTTCGTCGCCACGTGTGTGGAGTTCCCATCGCTGTCGTGGCTGGCGGACTCGCAGCCTGCGGCGTTACAGGGGCTGGTCGATCTGGTCGCCGACACCGTGACCGCTCTGACGGCGGAGGGCGAAGCGGTTCCGGAACCGATGGCGCAGCGAACCTACTCTGGCAAGTTCAACCTCCGGGTAGGTGCGGGCCTGCATCGTCGTCTGGCGATCAAGGCCGCCGAGGAGCACCTCAGCCTCAACCAGTACGTCATCCGGCGTCTCTCCGAGGCGTCCTGAGCCAACCTCGAGATAGATGCGCATCTGCGCCGTCGTGAGGACTCAGGGCACTCCATCTAAGGTGCGCGGTAGCTCGCCGTGCAGAACGTGCCCGACCCTCGACCAAGCCAGGCCGGCCAGGAAGTAGGCGAACGCCCCGAAGATGCGGAACCCGCCGATCGGGTCGGCGAGATCCTGCCGGGACGAAGGCGACTATCATCCCCGCTCCAAGGAGACCGCCCAGGACGAGCAGGGACGTGCGCACCGTGCTGTGGTCGGGCCGAGGTCGAAGCCCGGCGGCCAGCAGGACAGCGCCGACCGCCTGCACAGGCAGGAAGAACGGCGCGTTGATTGCCTGCACGGCGACGTCGAGCACCGCCGGGACGACCAGGGCTGCGCACAGCAGTCCGTGACCGGCAGCAGCCAACGTGCTCGGTGTCGCGAGGCGATCCCGCAGTGCGATCAGTCCTGCCGCAAGGAGGCTGTTGGGGACAACGCCGAGCAGCATTCCCCAGAAGTGCACATCCCGGCCGAGGAACTCATTGTCCTCCTGGTATGTGGTCGGTCCGTGAAGCCAGGTGTAGACCAGCCAGAGCGCAGCCATCAGCAGACCGCCAGCAAGGATTACCCAGGGGGCCGCTGCCTTGATCGACCACCTCGACGTGGTCATGCTCGAAACGTATTCGGCAATGCTCCGGGTGTCGAGCTTCGGGCGGTCGAATGGTGGCTTAGTGGCATTGCGTCATTCCTAGAGGTACTCGAGCAGTGCCGTGACTCAGCCTGTGAACGCACACAGGCCATGCGCGTTTGTGATATCGCAGGCGGAGGAGATTACGATATCGCGCATCGACACACCTCTCCCTCCTGGAAAGGAGTCATCGCCGTGAACGAACCTGTGCACTACCGGCCGGTCAACGCTCTCACCGTGTATGCCACCTCGGGCGTCGCCTCGGGAAGTGGCCCGGAGAATGTCGGCTCCGTGGTCGACACGATCATCACCCGACTGGATGCTGCGCTCAACGCCGCCGGAAGGCCAATGATCGAGCCGGGCGTGTTCTGGTACGAGGCTGCTGAGGGGGATGACCTCACGGTGCACGTGTCGTACCTCGCCGAGCACGAGCCTGTGCCCGGCGACGGCTATGACGTCGTCACGTTGCCGGCGGTGGAGACGATGGCAACGCTCCTGCACTGCGGCGACATGTCCGGCATAGGCGAATCGTGGTCGACGCTGATGCAGCGCGTGATCGAGGACGGCTACCGGTTGGCGGGCCCCGGCCGAGAGGTGTACCTCCGGGCGGAAGGCCACGAGCCCGGCCCCGACTGGGTGACCGAACTGCAAGTGCCGGTGGAGAAGGCCTGTGTGGTGGACTCGCCTGGCAGTGAAGCGGAGGGCACCGACACGGTGGATGGGTCTCCCGAACACCGTTCACACCCGGAGGCATTCTCGTTGAAGGGCGAGGAGTTGGCCGAGACGACTGCTCAGATGTCAGGCGATGGACGCTGCCTCGCCGACCCGTGACTCCGACGGCATCGAGGTCGCGCGGTTAGCGCGCCACCAGAGGACCCCGGTTGCGCTGGCCGCCAGCAGGCACATCGCGACGGTGACATAGCCGGATCCCGGTGGGGCATCCCAGTTGGCGTCGCTGACGGCGATGGCGACGACGTATTCGGCGATCTGGTGGACCAGGCCGGCCGAGGTCGCGGCAAGAGCAACAATCGCGTACCGGGCCAACAGCAGCCCCTCCACCCCGGCCGCACCGAGAGCGAGCAACGCGAGCAGCACAGACAACTCGATCAGAACCACGAGCGCACGGCCGATCAAGTCGTCGACCGCGGCGGTGCCGAACGACAACGCGACGGCGTCGATCACCAGCGCGATCCCCAGGAGCCCCGGGAGCGCGGCGATCAGCGTGACCGTTTTCGACACCTGCAGGGCAGGCCACAGCACGAGCCAGGCAGCCGCCAGCAGGATCGCAGCGGCGGCGCCCAGCGAACCCACCAGCGTCCAGCCCGCGCGACGCCTACTACTCCCGGACCCAAAGTCGCAACCCCGCCGAGAGGGGCAGAAGTGCGGCATTTCCACCCGGCGATAGTAGGGATCCGACGGCTAGCGTTGCATCACGTGGTCTCCCCCCATCCGGTGCATTGTGCCCTGGTTCCGCCGGGGGAAGACGCGCCCGGCGGAGGAGCCTCATCGTGACAACTGACCTAAATGCACCAATCCCGCCCGGATGGGTTGGGGGGTTTGTCCAAAAGCATCCTGCTTTTGCCTATCCCACACCGACCTCAGTTCGCTGCCCATGCTCGGTAACATGGACAACATTGACCTGCTCGATCGCCAACAGGCCGTTCTGTGGCCGGAGTTCAGTTGGGAAACGGTGCCCGGAGACGCAGCGTCGAGGTGCTTTCAAATGTTTGCGCCCGACATCTCCCGGATCGGCTACACCGACACTGGGCGGGTTTACTCGATCATTTGTCCCCAGCAGGGGAGCTGTTCGCCATCGTTGGGATGCCTGAACGTGGAGGTCTCCGTCACCGGTCAGCGGGGGTGGGTCGACGAGTCGAACAAGGAGCTGGCGGCCGACATGACCGTCGAAGGCAAGATCTGGTTCAGCCCGAGCGCCCTTGAAACCCCGATGGTCAAGCTCCTGTGGACGTTGTTCGCAGACAATGGACTGCCCTTCCCGGCTGACAAGGCGAACGCGATCAGGGTCACGACCCACAAGGAGAACGACCCGACGCAGCCCATCTTCCCGGTGCGGGATGGCCAGAGCACGCTCTTCACGAGTCCTGACTTCGCCCTCCACCCCGAAGCGTGGCACGTGGGCAATGTGGAAGTGGAGATCGGACCGATCGTCCCGACCGGCGACGCCGTCGTTGACGACTTCAATCAGCTCGTGATGGACGTGTTCAACCTGGCGTCAGGAAACCTCCTGCTGCCGGGCAATCTGTTGTCGTGGAACGTGTGGTTCTTTGAGCCACAACTGGTGGACAGGCAGGAATGGCGGGATCACGCCGAGAAGTGGCGTGAATCCATCGACGCCGACCACGGGAGCCCGGACGGCAATGGGACGTCACCGAGATACTTCGACGGCAGCCCGTTCTCGCCCGTCGAGGCCGTGATCGAAGAGGAGATCGACAAGATCATCGCTTACATCAAAGCGCATCTGCTGCACCTGTGAATCGCCGCGGCTGGCGGTCGCTGCGGCACGGACACTGCACCTCTGGCACAGTTCCGCGCCGCGCCCAGCCGGTGAAGCATCGATAACCCGTCCGGCGACGTAGTCTGCCCGGATGGCTGTGAGCAGGAGTCGCCAGGCCCGTGCGTCAGTTCGCCGCAAGCGCCGACTGGAACGCATGGTGCACGACCTGACCGACGAGCAGTGGATCGCGCTGAAGGGCGCCTGGGCAGGCTGCGCCTACTGTGGCGCGACCGACGGGGCGCTGCAGCGTGACTGTGTCCTGCCGATCTCCCGTGGCGGGCGCTACACGCTGGACAATGTCGTTCCCGCCTGTCGCTCCTGCAACACCAGCAAATGCAACGACGAAGTCACCAGCTGGCTGCGCCGCAAGCGGCTCGACGAACGAGCCTTCCTCCTGCGCCAGCTCGAGATCCGCAAGGCCCTGGGGCAGAGCTCCGCACCCGAACTGGAGGAATGCGTGCCCGCACCGGCACTCTGACCCGACTCACCCCAATGCGTCTACAGCGCCGAATCTTTGCGAGGTTTCTATCCACCTTTGGGGCCCAGTGCTGAACTCAAAACTTTCTGATCCGTGGGTGCGAACGTGACCTCTGTAGGGGTCACGGGCCGAGGAGGCCGAGCGGTACCACTGCGATTCCGTCGGTGCGTCGGTAGGCGTGGGGTCCCGTTGTGAGGACAACCAGGTCGCTGATCAGGTGCCTATGGTGTTCGCGTAGCCAGTGGAGGTGCCGGACGGCCTTGTTGTCGATGGTCGGCGCCAGTTTGATCTCGATGCCGACCGCGCGTCCGTCGTGCCGTTCGACGATGAGGTCGATCTCGCGGTCGCCGCGGTTGGTGCGGAGGTGACTTGTTGTGGCTTCCGCGGCCTGGGCGCACACCCGGACGGTCAGCGTGGCCAAACTCTCGAAGAGTGCACCCAAGGCCGAGGCCGGCCCGCCGGGGATCACGCGACCTTCGCCGTCGAGCAGCGCAGCGCTCCGACCTTCATCAGCCGGGCGGCCAGAGCGGGGTCGGCGAGGTGGTGCTTGGGGCTTCTGGTGAGGCCTTTCATCGCGGTGCCCTGTGGCCGCCAGGCTGGGACGGGGTCTAGCAACCACAGGGCGGTCAACCAGTCCCGGTAACGGACGGTCGTGGGTTTGCTGGGGGGGTCGGCGTCACCGGGGCTGGCGGCGGTCCGGATCGTTTCCCACGTGGCGGTGCTGGAGGTGGCCGTCGCGTAGGCGATGGCCCAGGCTCGCAGGCTGTCGGGGCGGCGGACGGTCACGCCCTGCGCGTCGGCCAAGTCGCGCGAGAGGGCGCGGGTCAGGTAGGAGTCCAGTTGAGTCCGTCGGGCCCGCGGCGACAGCGCCCGGATTCCAGGGAACCCCGAGGACTCGATCTCGGCCGCGTAGTCGGCCAACGCCAATGAAGAGTCACCTGACACGGGTGGGTGCCCGCCGTCCAGCAGCGACGCCAAGCTGACCGTGGGTTCCTGCAGCCCACGCTCGGGCATGGCCATCGGCCGCATGCGTAGTGAGGCGATCCGCCCGGCGCCGGAGTGAGCGATGGCACCCAAGGCTGGGGAGGCACTGCCGGTCAAGAGGAAACTCGACGGTGGTGCGCCCGCGTCCACAGCCCGACGGACGCGGTCCCACAACGCGGGCGCTCGCTGCCACTCATCAATCAGAATCGGACGCGCGCCACCAAGAGCGCGATCAAGATCGGCCCGCACCAGCGAGAGGGTGAGGGGATCGTCGAGGCCTAGGACCGTCGCGGCCCGCTGCCCGCAGGTGGCAGTCTTGCCGACCCCTTTGGGCCCGTCGACCGCTATAGCGGGCAGGCCGGGCATCAGCTCGTCCAGTTCGTGGTCGAGCACCCGACGCACGTATCTCATGGCCATACATTACCCTTTCGCGGACTCAAACGTTACTAATCCGTGTCCTCAAACGTTACCTTTGCGCGCAACTTTGCCCGACCCCTGGCTGTTCGCCTGCCTTCCTGCGGAACCGGACGTCAGGACGCTGGCACTCTGCGACAGGTACACGTGAAGGAACTGGGTGATGCGGCAGGATGGAGCGGTGTTCGGAAGCGATCGTTATCAGCGGGACCTCGCCGCCGCCCTCGACGAGGCCCGGGCGGTGCCTACGTGGAGGCTCGACTTCGGACTGCGCAACGGCTGGTGGTCGAGTTGGAGGCCAGTAGGGGATTCCTCCGCCGAGCCACAGCCCGGCGAACGATGGAACTGATCAGCTCCGGCTCGACCGACGCCGGAGCTGCCGACGTCGAGATCGTCGACTCCCACGAGAGGAGGGGGCTATGACGCCCATCACTCCGATCCACCCGGGAGAGATCCTTGTGGAGGAGTCTCTCGAGCCGCTGGAGATCTCGCAGAACCGGCTCGCCGTTGCCCTCGGGGTTCCACCTCGCAGGATCAACGAGATCGTCCACGGCAAGCGTCAGGTCACGGCAGACACCGCGCTTCGGCTGTCGCGGTGCCTCGGCCGTCGCGGCCCTTCGGCACCAGCGCCTAGTTCTGGCTCAACCGGGCACTCCGCCCGCAAAAAGTGCTCTTAGCCCGCAGCAGGACGCGGGCGAAGAGGTCGTTTTGCGGGTGAAGTCAGGAGCCACCAACCGACGCCACACCGCGGTCGATGGCCTGGCCAGCCAGCCCGACTCCCGCAATAGCGAGTGAGTTTCACCACCGAGTTTGGTGGCGAAACTCACTTGCTAACGGCAGCGAACGTCGGCGACCGCCGATGACACCCCCCTGCATGCACCGGCGGGCTGACCGACCCGCCCATCCCCCCGCTGTGGAGCGGATGCGCCGCCCCCGGCTTCAAGCCCGCTTTGACCTGGAAACCCACAAGGATCACCTCGGCGCCACTCTGGCTCGCATCGAGCCGCTCCGGCCGGCCTGAGCGTCGCACTGGCAGCTGGTCCGCACGGGTTGGCCAGGTATGTGGGCTGGATCGACCCGGCACATCTCCGCGGCTTGATCTCGACTCGTCCAGAACCTATCGTTTATCGATACCTACCTATCGATAAACGATGTAGAAGGGGGATGGCATGGGACGAACAGCGATCGTTGCGCTGCGTGTGTTGCTGGTGGTGGTGCTAGCAGGCTCACTGGGCGGGCAGCTCTGGTTCTTCCCGACGTTGGCCGACGGGATCGCCTATGCCCACCCGGAGTTGGCCTGGTTGCAGTGGCCCATGCTCGGGGCAGTGATTCTCGCGATTCTGGTTGGTCAGCTCGCGCTGGTGGCCATCTGGATCCTGTTGTCGATGGTGGAGCGGGGGAGTGTGTTCTCGGCCGAGGCGTTCCGCTGGGTCAACGTGATTATCGCGGCGGGGGCCATCGACGCGGCGTTGATCCTTGCGGTGAACGCCTTCTTGACGCCCCAAGTGAGGGCCAACCCGCCGGTGATGGTGCTGTTCATGCTGGCGCTGACGGTGGCCGGCGCCGCCTTCACCTGTCTGATGATCGTCATGAAGGGCCTCCTTCGGATGGCCCTGATTCTGAAGACAGAACTCAGCGAGGTCATCTGATGGCCATCGTGGTTAACCTCGACCTCGAACTGGTCCGGCGTGGGATGACGCTCACCGAACTGGCTGAGCGGATCGGGATCACGCCGGTCAACCTGTCCATCCTGAAGAACAACCGCGCCAGAGCAGTCCGGTTCTCGACGCTGGATGCCATCTGTCGTGAGCTGGGCTGCCAGCCGGCCGACCTGCTCGCCCACGTCCCGGATGAACCGACCGGAACTTGAACTCCCTTGACTCCCACCCTTGTACTCTACCAAGGGGCTAGGTAGAGTACGTGCATGGCTTCTCCTGGTCCCCGTATGACGATCCCGACCCAACTGGTGCTGCAGTCGTTCCTGCAGAACCCGGCCCAGGAGCTGTACGGGGTGGAGATCGGCAATCTGGCGGGGCTTCCCAGTGGCACCGTGCACCCCATCCTCGCTCGGATGGAAGGGCTGGGGTGGTTGACCTCCCGCTGGGAAGACATTGACCCTCGCCGAGAGGGTCGGCCCGCCCGCCGGTACTACCAGCTCACAGCCGGAGGTATCGATTCCGCTCGCGCGGCGCTGGAGAGGGCCTACCAGCCGTCCCGGGCGCCGCGGTTCCAGCCCGTTCCGGTGCAGCCATGACCACGCAAAGACCGAACAAGTGGTGCTGCCGAGCGGTGGAGTTGGCCGCCTGGACACTGCCTGCGGCCCAGCGGCAACGCTACGCGTTGGAATACATCGCCGAGCTGTATGGCATGCCGCCTCGGCAACAGGTACACCACGCGATCCAGGTGCTGGCCTCCGCCTGGCGCCTGCGCGACGCTCTCATTCAAACCAGTTCCACTCTTCCTCAGGAGGACATCGTGACGACCAAAACACCAACTCGACCGCTGCTGTGCCGGGTGGGGCTTCACCAGTGGCACATTGTCAGCACCCCGGACGGTCAGCGCTATGAGTGCTGCCTCCGCTGCGAGAAGGACCGCACGGAGCAATACGGCACCCCCATGGCTGGCGGCTCGACGTCCGGCGGCTCGGGAATTCCAGCGTTCTAACCCTCAACTCCCGGACGGGCGCCACTCGCTCGGCGGGTCCTCGCCGACCCGTCCGTCCACGGCTTCACGGATGAGGTCGGCGTGGCCGGTGTGCCGTCCGTACTCCTCAATCAGATCGCAGACGTGCCGGCGGACGCTCGGCCGGAGGCCGTGGAACTCCAGGTGACCGCCCTCGTCAGCCCGTTGCGAGCCAGGATGTCGGCCATCCGTTGCCGTGACCGCTGCACCGCGGCGTCCCACAGCGCATACACCTGCTCAGCGGTTTCATCCTCGCCGACCGTGAACTGCCACTGGTCGAGGTCGGCTCCCTCGGGCGCCATCAGCTGCGTGACCGGACGCTCGCCGGCGATCCGCCAGCCGAACACGTCGTCCTCGCAGAGCGCCAGGTGTTTGAGCAGCCTCCGAGGTCAGGGCGGAGGTGGGGATTGCGGTCTTGAGGCCGAGGGTCAGCCCGTCCGCCTTCCAGCAAGGTCGCCCGCAACGGTTCGAGCATCGCGACCAGGTGTTCGGACTCGGTGCCGGCCAGCGGCGGCTCCCACGGCGGTGAGATATCGGTCACGGCTTCCCCTCCAGAACGATTTCTCCCAACCTAGGAGCTTGGCAGCGCTTCGACAACCGCTGGGGGAGCGGGACTGCCAACTTGTCGACACCGTGGCCAGTGCGATGATGGGGACCCCATGCGACTCACTCCCGACCCCTCTGCTCCCGACTCCGGCGACCCCGATGCGCTCTACGCCACCCTGGTGGAGTGGGCCGAGGCCGACGGACTGACGCTGTACCCGCATCAGGACGAAGCGGTGATCGACATCCTCACCGGGGCCAATGTCGTGATCACCACCCCCACGGGTTCGGGCAAGTCCCTGATCGCGACTGCCGCCCACTTCGCGGCCCTCGCCACCGGCGGCCGCACCTATTACACGGCCCCGATCAAAGCCCTGGTCAGTGAGAAGTTCTTCGCGCTGTGTGACATCTTCGGGGCCGAGCAGGTGGGCATGGTGACCGGCGACGCCTCGGTCAACCCGGACGCCCCGCTGATCTGCTGCACCGCCGAGATCCTGGCCAACATCGCGTTGCGCGAGGGTCCGCAGGCCCGGGTCGATCAGGTGGTGATGGACGAGTTCCACTTCATCGCCGACCGCGACCGCGGTTGGGCGTGGAAGGTGCCGCTGGTGGAACTGCCGCAGGCCCAGTTCGTGATCATGTCGGCCACCCTCGGCGACGTCACCACGATGGCCGCGGAGCTCACCCGCACCACCGGACGCCCCACCAGCGTGATCGGGGGCGCGGTCCGTCCGGTGCCGTTGGTGTATTCCTGGGCGCTGACCCCGATCCACGACACGGTGCAGGAGCTGATCGACGCCCGCCAGACTCCGGCCTACGTCGTCCACGCCACCCAGGGGCAGGCGGTCGAACGGGCCGCCTCCCTGCTGAGCTCAGGCATCGTCGACCGCTCGCATCGCCGCGAACTGGTCGAGGCCCTGAGCGGCTTCCGCTTCGCCGGCGGGTTCGGCAAGACGCTGTCCAGCCTGTTGCACGCCGGCATCGCCGTCCATCACGCGGGCATGCTGCCGCGCTACCGGCGCCTGGTCGAAACGCTCGCCCAGCGCGGGCTGCTCACCGTCATCTGCGGCACGGACACGCTCGGCGTGGGGATCAACGTGCCGATCCGAACCGTCCTGTTCTCGGCCCTGTCGAAGTTCGACGGACGCCGCAACCGCATCCTGCGCAGCCGCGAGTTCCACCAGATCGCCGGACGAGCGGGCCGCCCCGGCTTCGACAGCGTCGGCTACGTGGTGGCCCAGGCTCCCGAACACGAGGTGGAGAACGCGCGGATCGTCGCCAAGTTCGCAGACGACCCCAAGAAGTTGAAGAGCGTGCGGCGCAAGAAGCCGCCCGAGGGCGTGGTCAACTTCACCGAAGCCACCTTCACCCGGCTGATCGAGAGCGAACCCGAGGCACTGCACGCGCGGCTCAAGGTCTCCCACGCGATGCTGCTCAACCTGCTGCAACGCGACCAGGACACCGGAGCGGCGTTCGTCCACCTGGTCGACGCCTGCACCAGTGAGCCGACGATGCGGCGCAACCTGATCCGCCGAGCCGCCCAGACCGGACGATCGCTGCTGCGTTCGGGTGTGGTGTCCCGGCTGCCCGAACCGACCGCCGGGGGACGGCGGCACCGGCTGGACGTCGACCTGCAGCGCAACTTCGCGCTCAACCAGCCACTGTCGGCCTTCGCGCTGGCGGCCATCGAACTACTCGATCCAGAGGCCACGACCTACGCCCTCGACGTGGTGAGCGTGATCAAGCGACCTTGGAAGATCCCAAGGCGCTGCTGTCGCCCAACAGTTCCGGGCTCGGGGTGAGGCGGTGGCCGAGCTCAAGGCTGACGGCTACGACTTCGAGGAACGCACCGAGATCTTGAACGAGGTGACCTGGCCCAAGCCTTTGGCGGAGTCGTTGGATCATGCGTTCACGCTCTACCTGACCGCCCACCCGTGGTTGGCCGAGACCCCGGTCTCACCGAAGGCGATCGTCCGCGATCAGTTCGAACGCGCCATGACCTTCGCCGAGTATGTGGCCTTCTACAAGGTGCAACGCAGCGAAGGACTCCTGCTGCGCTACCTCTCCGACGCCTACCGGGCCCTGCGCCAAACCGTCCCGGAGTCGGCGCGCACCGAAGATCTCGAGGACATCATCGAATGGCTGGGCGAGGTCACCCGGCTGACCGATTCGTCCCTGCTGGACGAGTGGGCCTCCTTGACCACGCTGAGCGGCGAGAAGGTCGACGCCTCGGACGTGCCCCCGCCCAACCGGAGCGTCACCGGCAACGTCCGCGCCTTCCGAGTGCTGGTGCGCAACGCGATGTTCCGCCGGGTCGAGCTGGCGAGTCGCGACGATGTGGACGGGCTCGCCGGCCTCGAAGCGGGGGCTGGAATCGTCATGACCCGCGCTCGTTGGGACGAGGCGTTGGGCGACTACTGGGACGCTCACGACACCATCGGGATCGTGGGGGACGCCCGCGGCCCGGCGATGCTGATCGTGACCGAGCGCGGCCGCGTCTGGGACGTCCGGCAGATCATCGATGACCCTGCCGGCGACCGAGACTGGTCGATGACGGCCCGGATCGACCTCGACGAATGCGACGAGGCCGGCGAATTACTCGTGCACACGACGGCGTTCGAACGCCTCGACTAAGCGGCCACGCTCGCGGGCGTGAGGCATGATGGCAAGTGCCAACGCGTGTTCACGGGTGACTCCAGCGGATCGCTGATCCCCGCGGGCGCTTCGCTACCTTCCAAGGACGGGCCTGATGGCACATCCACGACGCACCTCAATCCGTACTGCACCGATGAAGGCCACTCGCATCGGGCTGGTCGCCTTTCTCGCCCTGACCGCTGCTTCCTGCGGCATCGCCAACCCCTCGGTGACCTCCCCGGGAGCCAGCCCGACGCCGCTGCCAGTGCTGACGAGCGCCGAGCCGACGACAAGCGCGAGCACCGGCAGCTGCGCCCCGACGACGCCGGTCCCGGCACAGGGCCCTGCCGCTCAGATGCAGGTCCTCGCCGAGGGAGGCCAAGGTGGCCCCCGGGTCAGCGGAGTGGTCTACCCGCGTCCGACCTACCAGGGTCGGCTGTGGTCCCAGTGGGGTCAGGGGGTCGTCCTCGACGACGGACGCTTCATCTCAGCGATCGGCGATCACCAAGGGGTCGATGGCAACTCGTTCCTGTTCGTCTACGAGCCCGACGGTCGGCTGACCCGGATCTCCGACGTTCTCTCCCTGGTCGATCACCAGAAGGGCAGTTTCGGCTACGGCAAGATCCACGCCCAACTGGTCAAGGTGGCCTGTGACCTGGTCGTTTTCGGCACCTATTGGGGGACGCGCACCGACCTGCGCTACAGCGGCTCCTACACCGGCGACCACCTCTTTTCGTTGAACACCAGCACCTGGAGCATCGAGTCGCTGGGCGTGCCCATCCCGGAGCATGGCATTCCCTCGTTGGCCGGCCACGGCGGCTTGGTTTACGGGGAGGCCGCCGACCCTCGCGGACGTCCGGCAGGGCAGTCAGGTGACGTCGGGGAGTTCTTCGTCTTCGACCCAAACAGCCGCAAGGTGGTCTACCGCTCGGACGACCCGCGACACATCGGCTTCCGAAGCATGGGGGTGGACTCAGAGGGCCGGGCCTTCCTGGCCATGCCAAAAGGCGGGCTGTTGCGCTACGTGCCCGGCGGTGAGCTGACGGTCCTGGGGGATCGGTGGGCCCCGGCTGGCTGCGAGCCACCACGGAGGCGGCACCCGACGGCACCGTCTATGCCGTCACGACAGAGCCGGACCGCTACGTCGCCATCCGCACCGACGGCACGGTGGACGACCTCGGCGCTGCTGCTGGCTACAGTGCCTCGATCGCCCTGTCCCCGGCCGGCGACGAAATCTATGTCGTTCCCGGTGCCAAGGGGAACGCCTGGGAACGGGGAGCGCCGCTGTTGGCAGTCAACGTGACCACCGGCAAGGAACGGGTGGTCGCCGAGCTGGAGCCGCTGGTGAAAGAGCGGCTGGGGCTCGTCCTCGGCGGCAGCTACAACGTGGCGGTCGACCGCCGCAGCGGACGGATCTTCGTCGGTTTCAACGCCGGCGCGACCAGCGACAACCCGTGGGGCGAAGTCGTGTTGCTGACGGTCGAGCCATGAGGCGGCTCATGGTCGCGCTCGCGGGCGGGGTGGTGCTGCTGACGGCTGCCTGTGCCAACCAGCCGCCCGGGGAAAGCCTGGCCCCCGTCCCCTCACCCAGCGCCACTGCCAGTCAGTCCGCCAGTCCGTCCGCTGGGGGAGCGCTGGACGTCTGTTGGTCGGCCCCCGCGGGGGGCTCCGGACAGTTGGGCTTTGAGGACCTCACCGGGCGGCTCGGGATCGAGAAGGCGCTGATCGGGATGCGGGCGCACGCGGTGGCCGTCGGGGACGTGAACGACGACGGCTGGGTCGACCTGTTCGTGGGCGGCTTCGCCGACCGGCCGGTCGCGGACTACGCCGTTCGGGGTGCGGAAGGACCGGCCCCTGATCGCCTGCTGCTGGGCTCGGCCACCGGGTTCGGGATCGACCAGGCCTTCCCTGGCGTGCAAGCTCGGACCGCCGGGGCCGCCTTCGCCGACCTGGACGCGGACGGCGATCTGGACCTCGTGCTGAGCCGCAACCCGCGCGACCTTGACCGCGGACGGGCCCCCTCGGTGGTGCTCCGCAACGACCGCGGCAGCTTCTCCGAGGTCGCCGTGCTCGACGCCGAGCGGGGCGGCCGATCGGTCGGAATCCTTGATCTGGACGCGGACGGGCTGCTCGACATCGTCCTGCTTGAAGATCGCTGGTCGGGAGGCTCCTCGGTGCTGTACCGCAACACCGGCGGCCTGCGCTTCACCGATCACACCGCCGCAGCGGGGCTGCCGGCCAACCTGCACGGGCTCGGCGTCAGCACCACCGACCTGGACGGGGACCGCCAGCCCGACCTGTTCGTTGCCGGGTCGAATCGGCTGTTCCTCAACCATGGCGGACGCTTCCGTGAAGAGCCGGGTGACGTTTTCGCCTGGCAGATCTTCGGCGATGAAGACGACGTGGCAGGGGTGGCCGTCGGTGACCTCGACCGGGACGGACGGCCCGACCTGGTTCTCGGCCAGCACTTCAACAGCACCCTGGCTTTCAAGCGGGTCGTGCCCGTCCGGGTGTACCGCAATCTGGGGCCGGGGGAGGGTCGCCGGGTGCGCTTCGAGGATGTCACCGCCAAGGTGGGGGTGCCCGGCCTGACCACGAAAGCCCCCCACGTCGAAGTGGTCGACCTCGACGCCGACGGGTGGCCCGACATCCTGACCACGGCGAGCACGTCCGGCGGGGCGCGGCCGGTCGCTCTGCGTAACACCTCAAAGGCACCCGGTGAGCTCCGCTTCGAAGCGATCGAGGCGCCGCGAGGGACGCCGTACTGGGTCACCGGGGCGACCATTGACGCAGACCACGACGGGGCCGTTGATCTCGTACTGGCCGAGTGGGAGCCCACCCGATCGACCCTGCTGCTTCGTACCAGCGGCCAGCGAGGGCATTGGCTGGCCGTCGAGGTCGGCCCGGCGGGTTCCCGCGGGATCGGGGCGGTCGTTTCGGTCTACACCGAGGGGCACCTTGGTGAGCCGTCGTTCCTGCTCGGTCGGCGCGAAGTGACCGCGTCCACCGGGTTCGGGGCGGGGGCGGAGCCGATCGTCCGGTTCGGTCTTGGCAGTGAAACCCGCGTTGACCTGGAGGTTCAAGCCGCAGGGGATGGCCCCGCGGTGCAGGTGCGGGGCTTGTCCGCTGATTCCTGGGTGCGGGTAGGCGGCGCCTGCCCGGGCTGATCAGCCCGGCTGGGTCTCCAACTCGACCCGCACCTGGTGAACCGCGCCGTCGTCGTGCAGGTCGACCTGCGCCGCAGCAACAGCGACGCCGTCCACAAGCACCCGGGCCACTCGCCGGGGATTCGGGCAGTCGGCGGCGATGGTGATCTCGTACGTGCTGTCGCCGAAGCGGTAGCTGACATCCGCCTCGTCCCACTCCGGCGGCAGGCAGGGCTCGATCCGCAGCGTGGCGCCTTCGCGCTTGATCCCGAGAATGGCCTCCAGGCCGGCCCGATACATCCAGCCGGCGGCGCCGGTGTACCACGTCCAGCCTCCGCGACCCACGTAGGGCTCCACCGCGTAAATGTCGGCCGCGACCGCATACGGCTCGACCCGGTATTGCTCCGTGGCCTGGGGCGTCAAGGCGTGGGTGACCGGGTTCAGCCGTTGGAAGGTGGCCGCGGCGCGGTCCTCGCGACCCAGCTTCGCCCAGGCGAAGACAGACCACACGGCGCCGTGGGTGTACTGGCCGCCGTTCTCGCGCACCCCGGGCGGGTAGGCGCGGATAGCCCGGGTCGGGTTCGGAGGTGTGTAGCGGCGGCGTGAAGAGACGGACGAGTGCCTCCCGCGGAAGACGTCCCCGCCAAGCGCCAGAAACTGGCTGCGTTGAGTGACGCCCTTGCGCCGCAACAGAACGGCGGGCGCGAACTGCAACAGCGGCGGGAGGAAGAAGGAGGCGCCGACGAGCAGGAACCAGACCAGGGCAGCCCGGACCGGCAGCACGGCCAAGGCCACCAGCATGCCGCTGACCAGCAACACCGGGGCCAAGGACCGTCGCAGGTTGTCCAGCATCTTCCACACGCCCAGGGCGCTGAGCCCGTCGTGCCGTCCCAGGATCCAGGGCAGGAGCTGCCAGTCGCCGCGGGTCCAGCGATGGGTGCGCGAGGACGCCACCTCGTAGGACGTGGGGTGTTGCTCGACGATCGCTACGTCCGTGACCAGCCCGGAGCGGGCGTAATTGCCCTCCAGCAGGTCATGGCTGAGGACGGCGTTCTCCGGGATCCGATCGGAGAGCGCCCGGGTTAGCGCATCGAGGTCGTAGATGCCCTTGCCGGCGAAGGAGCCTTCGTCGAAGAGGTCCTGATAGACGTCGGAAATGGTGAACGCATAGGGGTCGAGCCCTTGCTTGGTGGTGTAGACCGACTGGAAGAACGAGGTGTCTTCCTGCAGCGGCAAGGACGGCGTGACCCGCGGTTGGAGAATGGAGTAGCCCCGGGCCACTCGCGTCGTGCCCGGCTCGAAACGTGCCTGGTTGAGCGGGTGGGCGAGCTTGGCCACCAGCCGCTTGGCCGCCGAACGGGGCAACAGCGTGTCGGAGTCCAGGGTGATCACGTAGCGGAACGGCCCAGGGAGGCGGCCCTCGATAGTGCTGAAGCTGGTGATCTCCCGGCGACCGCGGAGGACGTGGTTCAGCTCCTCAAGCGCCGCGTTTGCGTTCCCAGCCATCCACGCCTTCCCGGCCGGGTTGTGTCGACGGCTGCGGTGGAAGAGAGGAAGAAACTGATCCTCGGGCGTTGGTTGAGTTCGCGGATGCCGGCCTGGGCGGCCAGGAGGAGAGCTTCGTCGTCGTCGCGGTGCTCGGTGGGGCTGTCCTCCCAGTCGGTGACCGCGGCGAAGTACACCTCGCCGTCATTGTTGGCGTGGAAGTGCACCTCCAGGGCCCCGATCAACTCCTCGACCCAGTCCAGGGAGGAGAGCATGGTCGGGACCACGACCAGCGTCCGAAACTCCTGGGTGACGCCGTCGCGCAGCGCCAGCGCGGGCAGCGGGGCCGCGCGCAAGATCCGCATGACTCGCTGGTTGACCAGGCCCAGCGCAACCTCTGTGGTCGGGACGGCTGCCAAGGCTGCCAGCAGGATCACCCAGCCTGGGGCCAGCTCGCCGGAGAGCGCCACCACCGGCCACAGTCCTAGTACCAGCAGCGCTGTGGTGACCAGGGTCAAGGCCACGGCATACCCGGGCAAGCCGGACTTCCGGACCAGGCGGGCGAACTTCTCCCGGAGCGGAGCACGGTACCCCAGGGAGCGCTCGAACTCCGCACTGCCGTTATCGAGCAGCCAGTACCCGACATCTCGACTCAGGTCGGTCGGCGCCGTCCGGGCCAGGGCGACTGCCGCCCGGGTGACCACGATTTCGTCCTGACGTGCGCCGCGGGCCAGCCGTTCGATCGCTGAGCGGTAGAGGTTGCGGGTGGTGAAGTCGAGCGCGGAGTAGACCGGGTTGGCCCGGAGTTCGGCCTCGATCAGGCTGACCGACTCCAGCCAGTCCTCCCAGTTGACGTCGGTCAGGGTGCGCAACGAGCGGAAGATGTTGTGCATCGTGACGGTGGTGCGAGCCTGGGTTTGGTGCTCCTCCTGGATCGCGTCCTCGGGGTCGAGCCCCTGGGCCAGTAGTTCGGCGTGCACCCAGGCCAGCGCCTGCTCAGCGGGCTGGTGGGTGAGGCGCCGGATCAGTTGCACGGCATAGGCGCGGCCAGGGTGGAACCCGGCCCGGTCGGGCAGCACCGCGTCCAGCGTTTCGGGCGTCGAGCCGTCCATGCCGAGGAGCCGGTCGGCGACCTGGTCGGCCTCCCGGCGGTGCTGGGCCGCGATCACGATCGACTCCGAGACGCGGCGGACGTTCTCGATCAGGATGATCCGCAGATTGATCGGTACCGCCCACAGCTCACTGAGTGAGCGCCTTGCGGCTTTCGTGGGCACTGACGTAGCGACCCAACTGTTCTGGGTCGACCAGGCTGTCGGTGTGGGCGATGTAGCCCCAGATGAGCCGAAGATGCGGATGCCCTTCCAGGAAACCAGGCCCGAGTTTCGGCAGCTGTTTGAAGCAACCGCGGGCAGGTCTCGTGCACCTGGCGGATGTTCTGCTCGATGGTGTGGAAGTTGTCGACCAGCCATTCGCGCCGGGGTGATCGAGCGGTCGGCTTCGATGTCGGCGAGGATCGTCCGATAACAGCGGACGGGCGCGATGGTTCTGCCCGATCCGCTTCAGCAACGAGACCACCGGGGTTGAGTCCGCACCACCATTTGAATATCGGCGAGGCTGACCGCGTGCTGCCTGGCGCTGGTCGTTGAACAGTTCCGCGCGAATACTCGTCCGCTTGCTCGGCCCAGGCTTGCCCGAGCGCAACTGCCAGGGTTTGGTCCTCCGAGGACGGGGACACCACCCCACCTCCTCGACGTCGGCGGGGCACTCGCTTTGTCAGCGGGCGCCGGTGCTCGACGAGAGCACTCACCAGTGCCACGCTACCGCGACCGGCGTGAGCGTGACAGGGATGGCCGTTTAGCCTCGCGCTTTCATGAGGGTGGGGTCTGACTCGGGGGTTTGAACAGCGAAAGTGCTTCCGGCTTGGGAGAATGTGATTGTCGAAGTCCCAATCACCCACGCGGAAGAGGCCATTTCAGCGTAATGACGTTCATCCCTGGCATATACCCCAGCCACGACGATGCCGGAGCCACCCGGGTGGTGGGTCAGGACGCGGCCTGCTGCTCCACGAAGACGGCGGTGGTGACTGGCCTCACCCGGGGTTTGTCGACGGCGTTGTCGCGGTAGCGCAAACCGTTCGCGACCCACGATCCGGGCAAGATTAAACCGATCTGGCGATCAGCCCCGCCCTGAGTGGGGACTGCCCAGCTGATGTTGCCTGCCCTCCGGTCCGAGCCGGCCGTCTACGGGAAGGTGGCCCCTGACCCGACCATCTCCCGGCTGGATCAGCCTGCTCGCCAGTGATGCCCCCACGGTGTTGACGGCCATAGGCACTGCCCGGGTGGAGGCCCGGTCCGGGCGTGGAGGTTGGCTGTGAGCATGCCCCCAACCATGAGGCGACCGTGCAGCAACCGTTGAAGTTCATCGACGTCGACGCAACGTTGGTGACGGCACATTCGACAAGGAGAACGCCAA
>JADJTO010000023.1 GCA_016711105.1 Micropruina sp.
GCGTGCCGCGGAGCCCGCCCGCGGCTGACGCCGAGACTACCCTAGGAGCGCGTCCAGCGGCCGCGGCTCGGTTCGCCCAGCGCGACTTTCCTCGGCCAGGCCTGCAACCCCGTACGCCCATTCGAGGTCGTCCAAGTGCTCCCTCAGGGCAGCACGCACGTAGAAGGCTGCGGGTCGACCGGTGGCCTCAGCAAGCCGGTCGAGTCGCGCCTTGAGATCGTCGGGGAGACGAACGCTCACCACGCCTGTAGACATGTAAACAGTGTCTCCGCTGCGTCGGCCGAAATCAAGGCTAGGCCACCCCTGCACCCGAGATGAGGCGCACCCCAGCCGGTACGCCGTCTCTGGCCCCGCGAAGGGCATTCGTCCAGGCCGAGTATCAGATGCCAGCCGAACACCTCCTGAGTAGTACACGCCAAATCAGGAGGACTCATGTCCCAGCTCAGAGTCGACGTTACCGATGCCGAGGGCCGACCCCTCGACAACGCGGTCGTCCAGCTCACCGACAGCACCCGCGAAACCCACCACCTCGAGTTCGACAAGAACACCGACGCCTACCTGGCCGCCAAGGGGCAGCCGGGGCTGGCCGTGGTCACGGTCGAGCATCCGGACTACGAAGCACAAACTCGGAACGTCCTCGTCGCCGAGGGCGAAAACTCGGAACTGTTCATGCTCGCTAAGCCGGGAGTGCCGACCCTACTTCCGGGGAAGGTCCGCGTCGGTCACCGCCGAGAAGGACCTGATCGCGGTCACCCTGGCCCGCTGGGCGCGCAAGGAACCGCAGCAGGTTGACCAGCTGGCCAAGGACCTTGGCTTGTCCGAGGAGCGGATCTCCGAGCTCGCCTGGAACGCCGGGATGCGGCTCTATCGGGTGCAGGGTGACCCGAGGACGCCTTGGCCCGCCTGGCCGAGCTCGAAGCCGTCGATTACGCCGGGGCCGTCGTCCACCACGACAAGGAAGGCTTCAGCCACCTCAGCCGCGACATCGTCGTCCAGTTCCGGGGGCCGCGGGTGGAGGAGGCGGCAGCCATCGGCAAGCGGCTGGGCTGCGCGCTCGTCCGCGAACTCGTCTACGCGCCGACCACGTTCGTCTTCCGCTGGCGCGGCGCCGGATCGTTGGGGATCCTCGAGGTGATCGAGAAGTTCGCCGCCCGCGATGACGTCGCCTGGGCCGAGCCGAGCCTGGTCGTGGCGCCGCAGGTCGACGCCGTGGTGCCCAACGACTTCCTCTGGCCCGGCTGCTGGGACCGCCAGTTGGTGAACACTCCGGACGCCTGGCAAGCCCTCCAAGACGCCGGGCTGCAGACCTTCGGCGACCCCAACATCCTGCTCGCGGTCTGGGATTCGGGCGTCCAACAGGCGGGGGGAGTCCCGACGAACGCCGACTTCGCGGGGACTCTCAGCAATGGCTCACCGAAGAACTTCGCCAGCTTCGACTTCGACAACATGGTGGCCGACAACAACAACCCGTGGAGCAATCACGGCTCCGGGGTCGCCGGGGTGGCGGTCGCGCTGGCCAACAATCCCGCACCCGCGGGTGGAGTCGGCTTCGGAGTGGCCGGAGCTGCCCCGAACGTGGCCATGATGTCGCTGGTCGGTCGCACCCCCTACGTCGACATCGAGGTCTCCGACCAGTACATCTGGATGGCCGGCTTCAACCCGCAGAGCCCGCTGGTCGGCTTCCCGGCACCCTTGTCGAAGGGGGCGGACGTGATCACGTGCAGCCTCACCCCCGGCGCCGGCGCCCCGTTGTCCGGCACCGCCCGGGCGACGCTCGACTTCGTCACCACCTTCGGCCGCGCCGGTAAGGGGACGCTGTGCTTCTTCTCCACCGGCAACCAGAATCAGAACAACGTCACCTCCCGGCCCTGGGGCGCCTACGAAAAGGCCTTCGGCATCGCCGGGACGACATTGGCCAACGACGGCGTCACCGAGACCAGAGCCACCATGTCGGGCTGGGGTCAGATCGCCCTGAGCGCCCCGACCGAGGACTACGGCGGCGTGCACAACCCACCCACCGGGTACTGCACCTGGGGGGCCTCGCACACCGCTGCCGGCAACCTGCCCAGCTACCCGTTGCTCACCAAGACCACGACGGCGGCCACTGCTGCGGGCGCCACCACGCTTACGCTGTCCAACGTCACCGGCCTGGCCACCAACCAGGTGCTGCACGTCGGCGCGGTGGGAGTGAACGGCAGCGAACCGGCCCGGATCTCGGCGATCAACGCCGCCACCAACACGGTGACCGTCCAAGGCTGGCCGGACTACTTCACCTCCTGGTCGGGCGGCCTGCTCAACGCCCACGCCTCGGGAACCGTGATCACCCAAGGCCCCGCAGGCCATACCAACGCCTTCGGCGGCACCTCGTCTGCGACCCCCTTGGCCGCCGGTGTGGCCGCGCTGGTGCTCTCGGCCCGGCCCAGCTTGACCTACATCCAGGCCCGCGAACTGTTGCGCAACACGGCGGTGAAGGTCGATCTGGCCAACACCGACCCGACCGGACGATGGCTGGACGCCAACGGCAACCCGTCCACCGTCTCGGGACTGCCCGCAGTCAAGAGTGGCTGGTACGGCTACGGCCGGATCAATGCCGCGGCGGCCGTCGGTGGGGCGCTGACCTTCGGGGCAGCCGCCGACCTGGTGCTGCGGGACAATCTGGCCGACACCGGGAACGTGCCCGCCACCGGCACCTTCTGGAACAGCCCCGACATCTGGTGCCGGACGAGTGACCCGCTCACCGACCCGACGGCGCTCCCGGCCAGCTACGCCGATGCCGGCCCGCATCAGCCGCCGATCCGCGGTCAGGTCAACTGGGTCTACGTCCGGGTGCGCAACCGGGGGACGGTCGCCTCCCTGGACGCCTGGGTTCGGGTGTCGATCGCGCACTGGCCGGGCACTGAGTTCATCTGGCCGGCGGGCTTCCAGCCGACCACCGGCCCCGGCGATCCGGTCCCATCGCCGCTGACCCCCGGGACCTATCTGATCGGCGAGGTCAAGGTCACCGGCCTGGCCGCCGGGGCCGACCAGATCCTCAGCCTGCCCTGGCCGGCCGCGATGATCCCGCCGGCGACGGTCACCGTGGGCATGACGTCGGTCACCTGGCACCCCTGCCTGCTGGCCGAGGTCACCCCGCACGACGGTCCGCTGCCGGTCGGCAACCACGTGTGGGACGACAACAACCTGGCCCAGAAGAACATCTCGATCGTCAACGCCGACGCCGGAAGTGACTTCGCGGCCGCGGTCGTGATCGGCAATGAGGAGAACGATTCCCGTCGCCTCTTCCTGGAGGTGCACCGCGGTGAACTGCCCAAGGACGTCCAGCTCTACATCGACCTGGTCGACCCGGTACTGCGCCGCCGGCTCCGAGTCCAGGCCGAACGGACCGCGGGTTCGTTCGCCGAGACCGAGCCGATCCGGACGGCCGGCCGCGGGTCGGTGGTGCTCGAACGGGCCCTGCGTGGGCTGAGGTTGCCGACCAAGATCGCCTGGCGGCTCGGCTTCCACGAGCAGCGGGAAGTGATCTTCCTTGACCCGGCACCGCGGGTTCGGGTGCCGATCCCGATCGCGGCGGAGCATCCGATCCTGGTCATCGTGGGCGGGATCACCGGTCGCGGCACCCCCGAGGGTGAATACGAGATCGGCATCGTGCAACGTCAGGAGTCGGGCACGATCAGCGGATCCGCGGCCCTGTGGCTCCGGGTCGGAATGAAGTAGGCACGGCCATGACCGACCTGCGCTGCACCCTCGAGGACACTCCCGCTACCCGACTGGTCCTGGCCGCCCTGGACGCCGAGGGCGCCATAGCCGGCGATCACTGGCACTCCGCCGGGGGCAGGATCGCCATCGTCCTGAGCAAGAGCGACATCGGACGACTCGAGTCCGCGGGGGTGCCGGTGCAGGTCGGTGAGGCGTTGGCCCTCCGCTCCGAACGGACGGACGTGGGCACCCCCAGCCCGCTGCTCGATCTGGTCACCGGCTTCGTCAGCGGGTATCTGGACAGCGCCGAGGTGGCGGCGGCGATCAGTGCGCTCGCCGCCGCCCACCCCGGGCTGTGCACGCTGACCACGCTGCCGTTCACGACCAGCGGCTACGACGGCGGGTTCGCCGCCGCGGCCGGCCCGAACGCCGTCCAGCTGTTGCGGATCACCACCACGCCGGGCAGCGCGGCCAAACCCGGCTTCCTGCTGATCGGCGGCACCCACGCCCGGGAGTGGCTGAACCCGCTGATCGCGATCGAGTTCGCCGGACGCCTGCTGGCCAACCACGATCCGGCCAGCGTCGATCCGCCGACGATGGCGATCACGGCACTGCTGGAGGCGTCCGACATTTTCATCATCCCGGTGCTGAACCCGGACGGCCTGGACTACTCGATCCACGACAGCGCGGGCTGGCGCAAGAACCGTCGTCCGCACGCCTCGGGCTGCCCGGGGGTCGACAACAACCGCAACTACGAGGTCTACTTCGGCGGCGCCGGCTCCTCAGGGCTGCCCTGCGAGCAGACGTTCCGCGGGCCGTCCGCCTTCTCCGAGGCCGAGAACCTCAACGTCCGGCACGTGTTGGAACAGCATCCCAACATCCTGGTCGGCGTCGACGCGCACTCGTTCGGGGAGCAGATCCTGCGGCCGAATCCGGCCGGCGGCAGCTTCGTCAGCTCCGAACCGGTTTCCGCTGCGGACGAGGCGATCTACAGCTCGCTCGAAACCACGCTGCGCACCGCGATCCAAGCGGTCAACGGCAACAGTTACAGCCTGGGTTCGACCAGTAACCACGCCGGCCCGTCCGATGAGTACCTGTTCTTCGCCCACCGGGTGTTCGGGTTCAACACCGAATGCGGGACGGACTTCCAGCCCCCGTGGGCCCAAGCCCCGCCAGTGATCGGCGAAGTGGTGGCGGGGTTGCTGGCGTTGGCCACGGCCACGGTGTCGCTGACTCCGACCACCCCGACTCCGCTGCGGGTCGTGCAGTGCCTCGATCGGACGGGCAGCATGGTCGCCTTCGGCTACGAGTCCGCCGCGCGCCAGAACGCGAAACGCTTCACCGACCTGCTCTCCCTGGGCGATTCCACGGCGGTGGTCAGCTTCGCCGATCCGGCGCCGGGGGTGACCCCGGTCGCCGACCGGGCCGTGGTCGAGGTGCCGCTGACCCTTCTGAACGACCCCGGCGACGCCGCGACGGTTCGCGCCGGGATCGACGCCATCGGCTTCGGCGGCTGGACGCCGATCGGGGCCGGGCTGCTCGCCTCCGCGGCCCAACTGGTCGGCTCGCCGGCACCCCGAGCCGTCCTGCTGATCTCGGACGGCTACCAGAACGTCGACCCCACGGTGGCCACCGCCTTGGCCGCCTGGCCGGCGCTGCGCGTCTACACCGTCGCGCTCGGCCCGGCCGCGGACGCCGTCCTGCTGCACAGCATCGCCACCGACACCGGCGGGCTGTTCCTGCCCAGCCCGACCGCGTTGGATCTGCATCAGGCGTACAACGACATGCGCGCCGGGATCACCGATGACGGGTTGGTGATGAACGACATGGTCTCCGCCGAGCAGCCCGAATGCGAGTTCGACGTCGAGATCGGGGCCGACCGGATGCTGGTCACCGTGTCGTCCCCCGCGACCAAACCGGGTCGGCTGAGGCTGCTGGCGCCCTCGGGTCGCGCAGTCCGGAGCGATGACTGGGGGACGAGCGTCGTCCGAGGCGACGGCTACGTCAACCTGAGCGTGGCCCGGCCACAGCCCGGACGCTGGCGGTTGTTGCTGCCGGAGCGTCGGCCGCCCATGGTGGTGGCAGCCTTCGTCAACTCCCCGCTGCACCTCGACATCGACCTGCCGAGTCTGGTCAAGCAGGGCGAGAACGCGACCTTGACCGTCAGTGCCCGCTGGGAGGATCGCGCCCTCGCGCCGCTGCGCTGCCGGGTCAGCTCGCAGGCCGTCGGGCTCACCCGGTTGCCTGACCGGGTGAATCCGGACGAGAAGCAGGAGCGCTTGGCTCGCTGGCTGAAACCCGCCGAACTCGAGCGGGTGCAGGTCTGGGATGACACCAGCGCCGTGCTGCCGGACGGGTTCTCGATGGTCCGGGCTCGGCTACGAGGCACCCTGCCGGGCGGTTCTCCGTTCACCCGGGTGCTGAATCGGGCGGTGCAGGTGCTCACCTGAGCCGGCTCATCCGGCCGGGGCGGGCCTACTTCCAGAGCGTGGCGATGCCGAACGAGGCCGCCATCGCGCCCATTCCGATCAGCACGTTCCAGCCGCCGAGCTGCATCATGAACGGGATCTGGGCGCCCGCGATGTAGTAGGTGATCAGCCAGAACACGCCCACCAGACCAACGGTGATGAAGGTCGGCGGCACCCAGCGCCGGGTGCCCGGGCCGGAGACCCGCTGGGCACGCTCGGCGCGCTTGGTCGCGTTCGCCTCGTGCCGCGATGCCTTCTTCTTCATCGCGGCGTCCTTGCGGGTGGTGGATTCTGGCACGTTCGGACTCCTTGGGCTGACACGTCTTCGGGCCAAGGATATCCGGCGGTGACCCGGACGAGCACTCGTGCTCCGTCGCGGCCCGGGTCAGTCGACGTAGGCTGGCGGCATGGCGAAGGGTTGGCAGCGCGCGGTCGTGGCGTTGCGCCGCGCCGCCCGGGCCCCCAAACTGCACTCGTTCCAGGTGCGGACGGTGAGCTTCGCCCTGTGCATCTTCGCCGGTTTGATGATCGCCACCGGGTACGTGAACTCCCGCGGCACCGATCTGCGGCCGAGCCGCAACACCGAGCTGGTCGGGCTGATCCGCACCGAGTCGGAGCGCAACGCCGAGTTGGCGTCACGCGTGGCCGCGCTGCGGGCCGACGTGGACAGCCTCGCCGAAACCGATGATCCCAACCCGGAGGCGGCCGAGCGGTTGAATCAGGCCGCGGCTGTGGCGGGCCAGTCGCCGGTGCAGGGGCCCGCGGTCTCGGTCACGCTCACCGACGCCCCGCTGAACTCCAACCCGGCCGGGGTGGACGGGGACCTGTTGGTGGTGCACCAGCAAGACATTCAGGCGGTGGTCAATGCGCTGTGGAGTGCCGGCGCCGAGGCGATGACCATCCAAGGGCAGCGGGTCACCTCCCGCACCGGGGTGAAATGTGTCGGCAACTCGATCGTGTTGCACGGCATCCCGTACGCGCCCCCCTATGTCGTGGTGGCCATCGGGGACCAGTCGCGGCTGGAGACGGCCTTGGCCACCTCGACGTATCTGGAGATCTATCGCCAGTACGTGCGCGCTTATGGCTTGGGCTACTCCTCCGCTCGGTTGGACCAGGTCACCCTGCCGGCCTACCGCGGCTCGGTGGAGATCACCGCCGTCCGGGTCGGCTAGAGCCCCATCGCCTGAGTGGCCGGCGAGGCCGACTCGGGGTGACGGCGAAAAAAACTCGGTGATTCTGGGCCGTCGAGGCGTATAGGGCGTTCATGTGCGCCTATGACCGTGAAGTTAACCGGACCGGCTCTCCGGGAGCGGGCCTGCCGCGGCGGTCGTGCCGTTCCTCCGGCCGGGTGCTGGAAAGTTCTCGGTGTTTCTGGGCCGTCGAGGCGTATAGGGCGTTGACGCGCGTCTATGACCGTGAAGTTAACCGGACCGGCTCTCCGGGAGCGGGCCTGCCGCGTCGGTCATGCCGTTCCTCCGGCCGGGTGCCGGAAAGTTCTCGGTGATTCTTGGCCGTCGAGGCGTATAGGGCGTTGATGCGCGTCTATGACCGTGAAGTTAACCGGACCGGCTCTCCGGGAGCTGGCCTGCCGCGGCGGTCGTGCCGTTCCTCCGGCCGGGGTGCTGGAAAGTTCTCGGTGTTTCTGGGCCGTCGAGGCGTATAGGGCGTTGATGCGCGCCTACGACCGTGAAGTTTCCGGGGACTCACCCTGCCGGTGGCGACGACGCGCCCCGGCGGTCTCGGCGCGAGCCCTGACGGCGGATGGGCGAGAATGTGGGCATGGCCCGCATCCTGGTGATCGACAACTACGACTCGTTCGTCTACAACCTCGTGCAATACCTCGCCCAGCTCGGGGCTGAGGTCGAGGTGTGGCGCAACGACGATCCGCGGTTCGCCGACCCCACCTGGGCGGACGGCTTCGACGGCCTGCTGATCTCGCCCGGGCCGGGAACCCCTGAGGCCGCCGGTGTCTGTATCGACGTGGTGCGCAGCCACGGCGGCGTGCTGCCGATCTTCGGCGTCTGTTTGGGCCTGCAGTCGATCTCGGTGGCTTACGGCGGCGTGGTCAACCGGGCGCCCGAACTGCTGCACGGCAAGACCTCGGAGGTGTTCCACAGCGGCGTCGGCGTGTTCGCCGGGCTGCCCAGCCCGATCACCACGACCCGCTACCACTCGCTGGCCCTCGACCCGGCCACCGTTCCGGACGAGTTGGAGGTCACCGCGACAACGGCCAGCGGCGTGATCATGGCGGTCAAGCACCGCACGCTGGCCGTGGAGTCGGTGCAGTTCCACCCCGAATCGGTGCTGACCGAAGGCGGCTATCAGATGTTGGCAAACTGGTTGGTGGTCTGCGGGGACGAGGGTGCACCGGCCCGGGCCGAGGGTCTGACCCCGCTGATGAACGTCCGCTAAGCCCACGGCAACCCTGACGACTCGCCTTGCGGCGACAACGCTCGGGTGTGGCTAGTCGTCCCCCTTCGAGGGTGAGGGCGATGGCGAGGGACTGCTCGACACCGTCGGCTCGATCACTTCCTTGGCCAACACCAACGTGATCACCTTGGTCCGCTTGATCACCTCTCCGACGGCCGGATCCTGCGAAATCACCCGTCCGGGGGTTTCGGTCGACTCCTGCTCGGTGAACTTCACCTTGAAGCCGTTCTGTTCGGCGTAGGCGGTGGCGGCGGCCTTGGTCATGTTGAAGAAGTTCGGCACCGAGCCGGTCCCCGCCGCGTAGTAGATCGTGATCCGCGCATCGAGCGCGATGCTGGCACCGCTCACGGGTTGCAGGTCGAGCACCTCGTCGGGTTTGGCGCTGGACGGTTCGGTCGCCGCCACCTCGGCTCGCACATTCGTGAAGCCCAGATCCTTGAGTTCCTTCTGCACAGCGTCGAGGTCCATCCCGAGCAGATTCGCCGGAATCGTCGCCTTCTTCGGCCCGATATTGATCAGGATCGTCACCGTAGATCCGACCTTGACCCGCTGGTCGGCCACCGGGTCTTGCTTGGTGACCCGACCCACCGTTTCGTCGTCCGGCCCGACGACGGTTTGCACCACGGGCACCAGGCCCTCAGCGCGGATCTTCTCCTCGGCGGTGATCTGCTGCAGTTCGGAGACACTGGGGACGGCCACCTCACGGGTCAGGGCGTCGGGGTTCAGCATCAGGGCCGTGCCGACCCCGGCCACCACCACGACCAGGAAGGCGATCAGCCCCCAGAGCCAACCACGCCTCGGTTTCTGCTCCACCTCGCGGGACGGCAGCGCACGCTGCGGCATGGTGTCTCCCGCGCCGGCGGGAGGCATGGCGGCGGCGGCCGTCAAGGGGCTCAGGCCATCACCTGAGTGGGGGCGGCCGGTACGACCACCGGCATGGACGCGCTCACGTCCTGGCCGGCCAGCAGTCGTCCGATGTCGGCGCGCATCGCCGCCGCGGTTTGGTAGCGGTGAGCCGCGTCCTTGGCCAGGGCTTTGAGGACGATCGCGTCCATGGACGGGGTGATCATGGGGTCGAGCTGGCTGGGCGGAACCGGGGCTTCGCGGACGTGCTGGTAGGCCACGGAGACCGGCGAATCGCCCTGGAACGGCGGCTTGCCGACCAGCAGTTCGTAGAGCATGCAGCCGGCGGAGTAGATGTCGGAGCGGGCGTCCACCGTCTCGCCGCGGGCCTGCTCGGGCGAAAGATACTGCGCGGTGCCGATCACGGCGGCGGTCTGGGTCATCGTGGCGGACGTGTCCGCGACCGCGCGAGCGATGCCGAAGTCCATCACCTTGACCATGCCGGTGGAGGTCAACATGACGTTGGCCGGCTTGATATCGCGGTGCACGATGCCCGCTTTGTGTGAATAGCTGAGCGCTTCCAGCACCCCCTGGGTGAACTCCAGGGCGCGGGAGGGGAGAATCTTGCGTCCGTCCCGGAGCAGGTCACGCAGGGTGTGGCCCTCGACGAGTTCCATCACGATGTAGGGGACGCTGATCCCGGTCGTCGGATCGGGCTCTTCGCCGGTGTCGTAGACGGCGACGATGTTGGGGTGGTTAAGCCCGGCCGAGGCCTGGGCTTCGCGCCGGAAGCGGGCCTGGAAGGTGGGGTCAACGGCGAGATCGATCCGCAGTTGTTTGATCGCCACGTCTCGTCCCAGACGGGTGTCCTTGGCCCGCACCACCTGGGCCATGCCGCCGCGTCCTAATGGGCCGGCCAGTTCGTAGCGCCCCCCGAGCAGCCTTGGCGTCTCGGTCATGGTGCTGATCCCTTCAGGCCGATGGGTTCTGAGGCTCGCCGTGGGTGGGTGGTCGCGATCATCGAAGGGCCTCGATGACGGCCTTGGCGATAGGGGCGGCGACCCGTCCGCCGGCAATGTCACTGGTTTCCATTTCCGCGTCCTGGACGAAGACGCAGATCGCGACGTCGGGGTCGGAGGCGAAGGCGATGAACCACGCGTACGGGGCGCGAATGTTGTCAGAGTGTGCGGTGCCGGTCTTGCCGCCGACCTGAACGCCGTACACCTGCGCGGCGCGTCCGGTGCCGTTCTGCACGACCTGGACCATCATCTGCTTCAGCTTCTGCGCGTTGCCTGCGTCCATCGCCACCGAGAGTTGTTGCGGACGGGTCTGGCTGATCACCTGCAGGTCGGCGCCGCGGACGCTGTCGACGAGGTAGGGCTCCATCACGACCCCGTCATTGGCCACAGCCGCGGCCACCATGGCCATCTGGAGCGGGGTGGCGGCGACCTCGAACTCGCCGATCGCGCTCATCGCGGTCTGCGGACGATCCGGGTCGGCGGGGAACTTGCTCGCTGCCGAGCCGATCTCGCTCAGATGCCGGGCGCCGAAGCCGAACTTCTCGGCTTGGGTGCGCAGCGCGTCCGCACCGAGTTTCATGCCCAAGGAGGCGTAGGCCGGGTTGCAGGAGGTGGAGAGGGCCTGGGTCAGGGTGATGTTGCTGCCGCCGCAGTTGCCGCCGATGGTGACGTTGGTCCCGGGCAGCTTGACGGCGGCCGCGGGGACGGTGCTGTCGGGGTCGTAGCCGGCTTCCAGGGCGGCCGCGGTCGTGACCACCTTGAACGTGGAGCCGGGGAAGATTTCTCGGGTGGCCCGGTTCGACAGCGGCTTGGCCGGATCATCGTTGAGCGTGTCCCAGGCTTTCCGGCTGGAGGCGATGTTGTGCGTGGCCAGCCGGTTGGGGTTGTAGCTGGGGGAGGTGACCAGGGCCAGCACCGCGCCGGTGGACGGGTTAAGCGCGACGACGGCCCCCTTGAGGTCGCCGAGGGCATCGGAGGCAGCCTTCTGGGCCTTCGCGTTCAGGGTGGTTTGGACGCTCGCCCCCTGCGGCTTGTTGCCGGTCGCCAGGTCGATGATCCGGGCCACCACCTGGGATTCGTCGCTGCCGGCGAGCTGTTGGGAGTAGCTGGCCTCCAGCCCCGCGGAGCCATAGACGTAGGAGTAGTAGCCGGTGACCGCTGAATACAGGTCGCCTTGGGGGTATTTGCGCTGGAACTTGAACCGATCCTTGACCGCGGTGCTCTCGGCGATCGGGGTGTTGCCGACGAGGATCGCGCCGCGGTCCTGGGCGAAGGCGGCATCAAGAGCTCGCCGGTTCTGCTGATGGGCGTTGAGGTCGCTCTGCCGGGCGAAGTAACCGAAGCTCAGGTTGAGCAGCAACGCCAGGGTCATCAGCATCGAGACCACGGCGACCCGGCGGATCGGGCGGTTCATCCGATCCTCCCTTGGGCGCGGGTCTCGTCGTCAGCCGGCGGGTCGAACCCTGACCCGGCGGGGACGCTGACCACCTGGGTGGCCCCGTCGGCGTCCGGAGTTGGGGTGGGGGCGGACGTCGGGGGCGTGGCTGGGGTCGGCGTGACCTGGGTGGCTTCGTCCAGGCCGGCCGATTGCTCTCCGGCCGGCGCGGGGCGCGGCGGGGGAAAATCGCGTCCGGAGCTGGACGGGGTGGAGATGACTTGGGTTGCGTCCAGCGCCAAAGATTGGACGGGCTCTCCGCTGACCTGGACGGCCGGCTGCCGGACGCGGTGGGTGATCACGATCAGCACCCCGGCCAGCACCCAGTTGGCGATCAGCGAGGAGCCGCCTTGGGACATGAAAGGCGTAGTCAGGCCGGTGAGCGGGAGCAGCCGGGTGACCCCGCCGATGATCGCGAAGACCTGGATCGCGAACACGAACGAGAGGCCGGCGGCGAGCAGCTTGCCGAACGGTTCTTGGGCGACCAAGGACGTCCGCAGCCCACGGGCCACGATCACGCCGTAGACCAGGATCACGGCCATCAGCCCGGCGACACCGAGTTCTTCGCCGATCGCGGCGGCGATGAAGTCGTTCTTGGCCAACGGGGTGAGGTTCGGCCGTCCACCCCCAGCCGGTGCCGAACAGGCCACCCCAGGCCAGGCCGAACTGGCCCTGGATCACCTGGAAGTTCTGGTCGTAGTTGCTGAACGGATCGAGCCAGGCGTTGACTCGCACCTTCACGTGGCTGAACGCGAAGTAGCCGAGGGTGGCGCCGCCGACGAACATGATGCTGCCGATGATCGGCCAACTCGGACGTTCGGTGGCCACGTAGAGCATCATCACGAACAGCCCGAAGAAGAGCAGCGACGTGCCCAGGTCTTTCTGGAAGACCAGGACGGCCAGGCTGGCCAGCCACATGATCAGGATCGGCCCGAGATCACGCGGTCGAGGCAGGTCGATGCCCGCGATCCTCGCGCCGGCCAGGGCGAGCACCTCACGCTTCTCCACCAGGTAGGACGCGAACGCGATCGAGAGGACGAGTTTGGCCACCTCGGCGGGCTGGAAGTTGTAGCTGAAGACTTCGATCCAGATCCGGGCGCCGTTCTTCTCGACGCCGATGATCGGGAGCAGCGGCATCATCAAAATGCCCATCCCGATCAGGAACAGCAGGTAGGTGAAGCGTTGCAGGCGCCGATGATCGCGAAGCAGAATCACCACCGCGCAGAAGGCGACGACGGCGATTCCCGTCCAGGTCAGCTGCAAGGAGGCCGAGTTCATGATCGGGTCGGTGCCCTGGTCGAGCCGGTGAATCATGGCCAGGCCCAGGCCGTTGAGCAGCATGATCATCGGCAGCAGCAGCGGGTCGGCATAGGGCAACCGCCAGCGGATCACACCGTGCGCGAGGAGGCCGAGCCCGGTGAAGATGCCGACCCCCAGATCCAGTTCGGTGGCAGTTCGGCGTAAAGGTTCAGCCCGGTCAGCAGGTAACCCGAGGCTCCCAAGCCGATCGCGAACAGCAGCATGATGAGTTCGATCCCACGCCGCTTCCGGTAGACGACGACCTCGCTCATCTCAGCAGTCCCTCGGCGCCTCGGGCGGGGCGCTTTCGATCGGGGGCGTGGGGCTGGGCGAACTGTTCGGGTTCGGCGACGGGCTTTCGGTCCCGTTCCCGGGAGTGACCGAGGGGGACGTGGGGGCTGTGGGCGTGGGGGTCGCGGTCATGGTGGAGCGGGCCTCGCGCTGTCTGATGCACAGCTGCGAGATCGTGTGCAGCTCGGCGAGGGTGTTCCGGGCGGCGGTCAGGTCGGGCACCACGATGGTGGACCTGACCTGCTCCTGGTAGAAGAGCGGCAGGTCGATCAGCTGCGTCCGGTCGGCCTCGATCACCCGGGAGAGGGGGAGGCCGATCACCTGATCCGGCACGCCTTGGAACACGGCCACGACATCGTTGCTCGGGCCGACGTAGAACTTGGTCTGGATGTAGGAGTACCAACCGGCCAGGCCTCCGGCGATGGCCAACACCGGCAGCACGACGGCCAGAACCACCTTCACCCAGGTCGAGGGGCGGCGTCCGGCAAGGGGGGAGTAGCGGACGCGTTCGACCCCCTCGGGATCGGCAGCCTTGGGGACGGCGATCGGGATGGTGTCTTCGCGGGGCTCGGTGTCGATCAGGTTGAGGTCGAGATCGTCGGCCGCCCCCATGATCACCACATCACCGGACGGGGGGCCCTCCACCACATCGGCCAGGATGATCGTGATGTTGTCGACGCCGCCCTCGGCGTGGGCCATCGCGATCAGGTCGGTCAGGACCTGCTGCGGGTCGTCCTGGATGAGGGCGGCGGCGATCGCCGCGTCGGTGACCAGGCCGCACAGGCCGTCGGAGCAGATCAGTAGCCGGTCGCCCACCTCGACGTCGATCAACGACAGGTCGGGGCGGTGGTTGGCCTGGCCGTTCAGCACTTTCAGGATCAGCGAACGGTGCGGATGCACCAGCGCTTCCTCCTCGGTGATCCGTCCGTCGTCGACCAGGGTTTGGACCCACGAGTGGTCCCGGGTCAGGCGTTCCAGAGCGCCGGCGCGGAGGCGGTAACCGCGGGAGTCGCCGATGTTGACCAGGGCCAGCCGCTCGCCGTCGAAGAGGACGCCGCAAACGGTGGTGCCCATGCCGTCCACGGCCGGTTCGGCCTCGACCAGATCGGCGATCCGGGCGTTGGCCCGTTCCAGCGCGCCGGCGGCGATGGCCAGCATGTCTTGGCCGGTGAAGTCGGCGTCGGTGGCGGCCAGTTCGGCGATCGCGACCGCCGAGGCCAGGTCGCCCGCGGCCGCGCCCCCCATGCCGTCGGCCACCATCAGCATGCTGGGGAGGCGTAGCCAGAATCCTGATTGTTCTTGCGGACGAGCCCGATCTCGGAGTGGGTCAGGTACCGGAACGCTTTGGGCATCGGCTCACCGCTCCACGATCATCAGCGTGCGTCCGATCCGTACCGTGTCGGTGAGGGTGAACGGGGTGGGCACGGTGATCCGCTCGCCGTTGAGGTAGGTGCCGTTGGTGGAGCCGAGGTCTTCGATCACGTAGCCGTCGCCCCCGCGGGCGATCTGGGCGTGCCTGGTGGAGACATAATCGTCGTCGAGGATCAGCTGGCAATCGGAACTGCGGCCGATCTTGATCCCGCCCTCGAGGGGCAGGGTGAGGCCGACCTGGGTGCCCTTGGTGATCTTCAGCCGGACGGGCAGGCGCTTGTCTTGGCGCCGCTTGCGCGCCGGTGCGACGACCGGGGAGATCTCACCCAGCTCGTCGGTGGTCACCTTGCGGCCGAACATGTCGGTGCGGATCACGTTGCCGGTGAACAGGACGAACAGCCACAGCAGCGCCAGGAACAGAATCTTCAGCGCAAGGACGACGAGCTCAGACATCGTGCACCGGCGAGGTGATCGACATTCGGGTGGATCCGATCTCGATGCGGCTGCCGACGCTGAGAGTTGCCTGCCGGACGCGCTGCCCGTTGACCAGGATGCCGTTGGTGGAGCCCAGATCCTCGATCGTGATGATCGGCTGGGAGCCCCCGTCCGAGACCTCGATCTTGGCGTGGCGACGGGAGATGCCCGGGTCGTTGATCCGAAGGTCGGCTTCGGTGCCGCGGCCGATCACGACTCCGGGCGGGTTCAGCGGATGCCGCACGCCGTTCACCTCGAGCACCAGGTTGGCTCGGCGAACCTCGCTCGGGGAGGCGTCCCCGTCCACCCCGGCGACGGCTGAACTGGCCACGGTGAAGCGTCCGGTGGGGAGGGTTTCGTCCAGCTCGTAAGAGATCAGCACCGGGCCGTTGAAGATGTAGCCGCGGGAGTCGGCGTAATCGCGCAACTGGGGGCCGATCTCGGCGTTCAGCGTCTTGCTGTACGGGGTGAGCCGGTCGTAGTCGTGCCGCGACAGCGAGACCACGAACTCGTTCGGGACGAGTTTGCGCTCCCGGGTCAGCAGCTTGGACTCAACGTCCAACTCGCGCTGCAGGCGGGCCGTGATCTCAACCGGCTGCACATCGCCCTTGAAGGCGCGGGCGAAGACGCCGTTGACGGCGCCTTCCAACTTCTTCTCGACGCGATCGAAGACTCCCATACGCCTCCTTCCGGGGTGATGCGGACTGGCCTCCAGACTAACCGGCGGCCGAACGGCCAGCCTAGTGGAGGCTGCGGGCCGGGTGGAGGGTGCGTCCGTGGCTGGGCGCTCGGGGTGAAGAACCGATGCTGGGAGCTCCGGGGAGCTGTGCTAATCTCGTCGGGCTGGTTCTCGGGAACGAGAGTCATGCGCGAGTGGCGGAATGGCAGACGCGCACGGTTCAGGTCCGTGTGTCCGAAAGGACGTGGAGGTTCAACTCCTCTCTCGCGCACTTTTTATGCACGGAGATGGCCAGGGTAAATAGCTTCTGGCAAGGCCTGTTGGTCACGTGCGGTTCAGTCGGGTAGGGCCATGAAATCTCTCTCATTCCCCACGCATTCCCCACGGCCATCCCCCGATGCCACCCCGTCCATCCCCCGATGCCCCCAGTGCATCCCTCGTGGGCGCCGCCCACCCCCACCCAGAGCGGCGGAGCTGCCCAAATAACCTCCGCTGCCTGTATTCAGGCAGGGGAGGTCATGAAGGCAGCTTCGTCGGGGTCCGGCTGGGCCGGGCCGACGGGAGGTTATGAGCGCAGTCGTCTGGGCACCTTATTTCGACCCCCTTGGAGGGTCTCGGGGGGATTGGGCGCATGATTACGGCGTTGGGCATATTGCCACGGGAGTCCCTATCGCCCGGGGGCCGTCTCGCGCGGCGATGAGGTAAGGGCTGCCGTCTCAGACCAGGCTGGTGGGGTTGAGCCCGCGACCTAGTGCGCCGAGGAGCTCCTGGCGTCTGGTGAGCTGGGCGGGCCAACCTGGGCCGTTGAATTGCCGAGCCAGCATTCAGGCAGCTCTGCGAGGCGTTGGGGGCCGATGAGTCCTGCGACATCGGCGCCGAGGAGGTGGGCTGCCGCGCGCGGCACATCAGCTTCTTCGCGGATGAGGATGCCGTTACCAGTGGTCGTGTCGTACAGCCGGTCCTGGACGGACGGGGATTGCGAGTACCAGTACAGAATCAGGGCGATGTCGCCGGCGTCCTTGGTCTGGCCCCATACCGAGCGGTCCAGCCAGGCGCCGAGTTTGGCGGCGGCGAACCCTGGGATTGTTGGGATCCGGATCTGTCGACCTGTGGAGAGTTGCAGGGGAGCGAGGCCGCGAAGATCTCCCCGAAGGACCAAACGCTGAACGGCTCGTTTCGGTGGGCGGGTCCACGAGGCCTTGTGGGTCTTCAATCTCTCCGAAGGGAGCAGATCGACGTCGAGGTCGGCAATCCGATAGCGAAGTCCGGTGTGGCCGATTTTGCGAAAGGCGGCGTTGAGCGCGCGATAGGCGTCCCAGGATGAGAGGCCGAGGGCGAGGTCGAGGTCGCGCGTTGCGGTGGTGTCGAAGTCATGGCCGAGCGCACGGTGCAGGATGTCGCGGCACCAGGCTCCGATGAGCATGAGGCTGTCGGAGGCGAGGGGACTGGCCGCTTCCAGCGCGCTCTCGACGACCCGTGTCACCGGTCGAGGAGGGTGTCAGGAACCCGGGTTAGATCGAGCATGCCGGGGCCCTGCCGCCCAAAGCACCGACTCGGCACACCTTGCAGCCGGGCTCATCCCGAACGCCGACGGCGGCTATGAAGCGGCCGGACCCTACTGGACCGTGCCGACCCCCGACGGCGATCTTCTGTGCCAACGACCCTGCGGCCATGGGCGCCTACGACGCCATCAAGGAACGCGGGTTGCGAATCCCCCACGACGGGTGTCGTCGGATTCGACAATCACGAGGTGATCTCGGCTATCTGAGGCCCAAGCTCACCACAGTGGCACTCCGGTTATTGAACCAACGCGCGCAGCAGGAGGCGGGCCGTTTCCACAGGGCGCTCCAGACGGTAGGTGCCCGGCCCAAGGCAGTTCGACCATCTCGATGTGCGCGAGCCCTTCCGCCAGTGCCTGGGCGGTCGCCGTGAAGAACGAGAAGTCGCCAGACCCGACCACGACAGTGACGGGCATAGTGATCCTGGCCAAGTCCACGGGCAGTTCACGGTTCTCGACGTCGGAACCGGCCGCAGCCTGTAGGTCGAAGGCCCGACGTTGCATTTTCCACAGCAGCGCCCGGCTGTCGTCGCTTGCGTCCGCCCCGAGCCAGGTGTCGACGTGAAGTCCCGTGGCCGCATCAAGGTCACCGCCCTCGACCAGCGTCCACTCCTGTCGCCAGACCGCTCGGAGTTCCTCGTCAGGGTCGACCAAGTCGGCTGCGGCGTTCAGGAGAATCAGCCGTTCCACACGGTGCGGGACTGCGGAGGCGATCTGGGCGCAACGTGCCCTCCGTAGGACGCGCCGACGAGGGCGAACCGCTCGACGCCCAACTCCTCGAGCAGGGAAAGCACATCGTCGGCGTCGCAGCCGTCGGCGTCCAATCGCAGGGGCGTCCCGCCGTAGCCGGGGAGGTCACAACGCACCACCGTTCGGCCGGAAGCAAGTGCCTCGACCGGGCGTCCCACATGCGAAGGTCGGCGACCCCGGCGTGAAGCAGCAGCACGATCGGCCCAGACCCTCGACAACATAGTTCAGCGATGCCATGTCGGGATCGTGCCAGCACGGGACCGGACGCCAGACTGCAAGGTTCGCGACATCGACGTGAGTAAATGGCGCGACCACGGTCACTTCAGCAGGCGTGTTAGCCGCGCATGCGTGCCAATCTGCTGCGGAGAGCCGGAACCGCCGGACCTCGACCGTGCCGTGAATGACCACACCGTCGGCACGGAACCCCAGCCGCCCCGAGCGCCGCGTCCGGGTTTCGAGTCAACGGCAGCGCGATGGTCACGTCGCTCAGCGCCAGCTCATTGAAGCCATATTCCAAAGCCAGCTCGGTGACCGAGGCGCCGAGACCCCAGAAGCCCGGGGCAAGGACGAGGCCGTAATCGGCCACGCCGTTGTCGCTGAGCCCGGCGAGGGCCACCCGGAACCGGATCCAGCGGTGGTTGTCGAAGCCTGTGTTGGGGGCTGGGGCGACGGACCGGTGAACTTGGTGACCAGCCTGGTCGCGGCGAAGGCACCCCTGTCGGCGAGCGCCTGCACGGTCGAGGGCTCCATGTTGAGGTTCATCCCGCCTTCGTCGGCGGTGCTGTAAATGGTGACCACGCGGTCTCGGTAACCGGGCATTCGAAGGGCCTCGTTGTCGACCCAACCTGCCAGGTTGCCACCATGGATCCGATGAAGGCTGCCAGCCGCCGGGGTCTTAGGTGGTCCACGTCGACCAGCGGCGGAGAAGCCCCTCATTGTTGCGCTGCGGCAGGTAGCTACCGGCCGCAGGTGAGATCAGCGCTGGACTGTTCGAGATCGATCGCGAAGGTGGGTCTGGGCCGCCCGTCGTGATCGGTGCCCAGCCGCCGGATTCCGTCGATGATGCTGGGTCGAAAGGCATGCTGGGGGTGCCAAGTGGCTCGCCTGGCATCATGGGGCTTGCCCTGCAGAGCCGTGCCGATTGGGCGAGAGACCAGCGGCTGCCCCGGCTCCGGCGGTTCCCAACGGGCCAGCCTGGCGGGTCGGCCCAACCTCATGTCAGAGTTGGATCTGCTCGCCTGCAATAAGCATCACACGGTCGTAACGTGTGATTACGCGGGATCTAATCCCCATTATCCCACTATCGTGCGATAGCATGATCCTATGGAGCACGTTGACCTCGCCATCGTCGGCAGCACAACGTTCGGGCCGATTGAGCAGGAGACCCCTGCCCTGGCGGCCCACCTTCGATGTCGAGGCGCTCTCCCGCCGAGCCCGCATAGCCTGCCCATAACCTACGACGCAGCTGTGCCGGTGAAGATCGCACGGTGCACCTTCAGCCTGTCCGGCGCACTGGCTGCCGATGTCGAGACGCCACTGCC
>JADJTO010000024.1 GCA_016711105.1 Micropruina sp.
CTTCGGGTTGCACCGAATAGCAGCGCACGTCAGCAGGATCCGCACCCAGAAGTTTGACGATCGCCAGCAAGGGATAGCTGGCGAGTTCGGGGATCGATCCCCCATCGACGCCATGATGCTCGCGTCCGTCAGGCAGCAGCCGAGTGAACGTCGCATCGACCGACCGCAGTTGGCCGATCGAGCCGCTGCGGGTGACCGCCACCATCCTCAAGAAGCCCGGGCTGAAGGCCGTCTTGATCGCCTCCAGAACAACCACGCCCCGTTCCCGGGCGAGCGCGAAGACCCGCTGCGCGTCCTGACCGGTCAGCGCGACCGGCTTCTCGCAGAGCACGTGACGACCCGCCTCGATCGCAGCCAACGCGTACTGGACGTGAGTCCCATGCGGGGTTGCCACGTAGACGGCGTCCACATGAGCCAACATCTCGGCATAGGTTCCGTAGGCACGATCCAACTCATGCTCAGCCGCGAAGGCTTCGGCGCCCGCCAGCGTCCGGCTGTGCACCGCCTCGATACTCACGCCGCTCACGTAGCGGGCCTCGGCGACGAAACGGCTCGGATCCGTCCAGCCCCGACGATGCCGACTCGCACCACGCCACCTTCGACCTCCCGAAGCTGGGTGCTGGAGACGTCCTTGGTGCGGTCGAGATAAACCACCCGGCAATAGTCGTTCAAATAGTCGAACTGGCCGCGCCAGTCGGAGCCGATCACGAACAGGTCGATGCCGTACCGCTGGATGTCGGTGATCTTCTGGCCCTCGTACTCCTCGATGATCACTTCGTCGGCGAGACCCGACTCCTGAACATTGGCGATGCGCTCCATCAGCCCCTGCCGAACGTTCAGCTTTCCCCGGGCCTCGTCGTAGTTCTGGGTGGTGACGCCCACAACGAGGTAGTCACCCAGCTCGCGAGCCCGCTCCAACAGTCGCCGGTGCCCTTGGTGGAACAGGTCAAAGGTTCCGTAGGTGATGACACGCATGGCTCTCCTGAGGCTATTTTTTCGATGCCTCGTAGGCGGCGACGACCGACTCAGTGTCGCCGTCCATCTCCAGGACACCCTCGTTGATCCAGATGGTTCGGTTACACGTGTCCCTGATCGACTTCATCGAATGCGAGACCAGGAAGATCGTCCCGGCGTTCGCGCGCATCTCACGAATGCGAGCCTCGCTTTTGGCGCGAAAGTGCTTGTCCCCGACGGCGAGGGCCTCATCCACGATGAGAATCTCGTGCTGTTTGGACGCCGCGATCGAGAACTTCAACTTCGCCTGCATGCCGGAGGAGTACGTCCGCATGGGGAAGTCGATGGATTTCTCCAGGCCTGCGAATTCAATGATGTCGTCCCGCAACTCAGCGATTTCCTTCTTCGAGAAACCGAGGGCGAGCCCGCCAAGGAGGATGTTGTGACCCCCGGAGAGTTCGGGGATGAGGGCAGCGCCGACACCGAGCAGGTTGGGCCGCGAGCTGGCGTATACGGCTCCTTGGGAGGGAGCCGTCAACCCTGTCAGCGCGCGCATCAGGGTGGACTTCCCGGAGCCGTTGGAACCGATCACGCCGATCGACTCGTTCTCGTAGGCCCGAAAGGAGACACCTCTGAGCGCCAGCACGGAGCGGACGCCCCTGGCCTTGGAGAGCAGCCCCGATCGAGCACCGGCACCCGTGGCGGCCCGACCGCCGGCGAACACGCGATACGTCACATGGAGGTTGTCCACGATCACCACCAGGCGGCCATGAGGCACGGCGTCCGGCACCTCAGTCTCGTCCATATCGCTCCTCCGCAGCCCAGAAGAACAGCACACCCAGGACGAGGGTCAGCACAGACCATCCAGTCAGGTAGACCCAAAACATGGGGTCGACCTCGCGGGAACCCATCAACACGGCCCGGGCCAGGGACAACACCTGGTAAATCGGGTGGAAGTCGTACGCGGTGACCAACCAGGGCCATCGGGCGAGGATCCGGTCCACGTCGAACAGGACTCCGGAGGTATAGAACAGGAGTCGCGAGATGAAGGGCAGGAGCTGAGTCAGGTCACGCAAGTGAACGGTCAACCGGGCCGACACCAAGGCCACACCAAAATTGAACAGGCTGAAGACGGCCACGAGCGGGATCATCAGCAGCCAGGACCACGTCGGGTAGTCACCCAAGATGACCAAGGCGACGACCATCACTCCCAGCATCGGCACGAGCGACAGGAATTGCTGAATCACCACAGCGGTGGGCAAGGCCATCCGTGGGAAGGCCAGGGACTGCACCAACGCGCGGTTGCGGGTGATGGACGTCGCTCCATTGGTCATTGATTGGCTGAAAAATTCGAAAAGGAAAACCCCGATCACAATGAAAGCGGGGTAGTCCGAGGGCATGTTCGAGCCTTGCATGATTCCGAAGATGGATCCGTAGATCAAGGCGTTCAGAGTCGGACGAAGCACCATCCAGAGCGCTCCGAGCCGATTGCTCGAGTAGCCGGCCTCGATGCGGAATCGGGCCATGGCAACGGCAAAGTCTCGGCGATCCCACGTCTGGCGCAGGTATGGCCACAGTGCGGGCCGGGCACCCACTCGGTGCAGCCCGGCCGCTGCTGCTTGGTCAGCGACGCTCATCGAACTCCATCGTTTGCGGCCGGGAGCGGCCGAGACGACGCTGAGTCTAGCCCGGATGGGGAACAGCGCTAGGGAGCCGTGGCCGGTCCCGCATCCGGGCCACAGCCAGGAGTGGCCGATATAGTGAACGCCATGTACAGCCTTGCTCTCCTGAACGGCGGCGTGGGCGCCCGGGTGGCCGCCGGCCAGCCAAAGCAGCTCATCCGCGTCAACAGTATTCCCACGATGGTCTACCCCTTGGTCGCCGCCGACGCCGTACCGGAGATCACCGAGATCGTCCTCAACTATCCGGCCGGCTGGCTGGAGGACATCAATCGGGTGGTCACCGACTATGCGATCAAGACCCCGATCAAGTACGTCGAGGCCGGCAACTCCAGACATGAGTCGGTAGCGAAGATGCTGCCGCTGTGCTCCAACGATCGCGTCCTTCTGCACGAGACCGCGCGCCCTCTGGTCGACCGCCACGACTTCGCCAAGTTGATCGCCGACCCGCACGACAATGTCAGCTTCATGCGAGAGATTTCGTTCACCGTGGCTCCGGTGGACCCTGTCGCGCGACGAGTGGTCGGTTCCTTGAGCGAGATCGCCTGCGGAACGTCCAACTGCCGCAAAAATTCTCAAGTCGACCTGGTGGCCGCACACGAGTACGCGGCCCGCGAGGGAGTGGTCTTCACCGAGGACGCGACCCTCTGTGCGGTGGCCAACTTCGATGTGTACTTCATCGAAGGCTCCGACCGAAACTTCAAGATCACCACCAAGACCGATGTTCGGCTCGCCGGGTACCTGCTGAGCGGTGATGACGAAGATGAGTGAGCGTGGCAAAACGATCCTGGTCACCGGGGCCTCCAAGGGCATCGGTCAGGCGACCGTCGAGCGCTTCTGGGCCGCCGACAGCGACGTGAAGCACTTCATCCTGCTGGCGCGTGAGTCCGACGAGTTCGTGGCCGCTGAACAGCAACTGCTGGCGGCGAATCCTCACGGTAAGTCGTTCACCAGTTACCGGATCGACCTGGCCGATCGCGCAGCCGTCGAAGCACTCATGGAGGAGATCTCCAAGACGCACGGCAACGTCGACTACCTGATCAACAACGCCGGCTTCACCGCCCCGGCCCCCATTCACGAGATCCGGTTCGATGACTTCGAGCGGACGATCGGGGTGAACCTCTACGCTCCCTTCACGATCACCCAGACACTCCTGCACGAAGGGAATCACTTCGAGTTCATCGTGAACATCGCCTCGACCGCAGGCATGAATGGCCGCTCGGGGTGGCTGACGTACTCAGCCTCCAAAGCGGCCGTGATCGCGATGAGCCAGGTGATGAAGGAAGAGCTGGCGATCTACGGCACCAGAGTCGTGTGCATCTCCCCCGGGCGCTGCGCGACCGCTCTGCGTCGCACCCTGGCGCCCGACGAGGACCCGAGCACGATCATGCAACCGGAGGACGTGGCCGAAGTCATTGACATGCTCTCCTCCAGAAGCGGACGGTTCGTCGACAGCCAGAACATCGTCGTCCGCCTGTGACGGCCCTACTCACCCGCTACAAGGCCTACGTCGACCTGGCGCTGCTGGCGATCCTGACCGGGCTGGCCGCGACGGGTTTCCTGCTCTCTGCGCTGGGCGGGTTCCGTGAAGCGGCGCTCGCGGTGATTCTGATCACCCTCGGCTTCGTCTGGCGACTAGGTCGGGACCTCCGCGCGTACCCCTCAGCGTTCTTGGTGGCGGCACTCGTGGCTCAGACCGCCAGCGACTGGCTCTGGGGGCTCATTGCCCTCGGGCTCATCGTGCTGGTCGTTTTGGAGAGCGAAGTTCGCCGTCAGGTCCGCCGACGCAGTGGGATCTCGTCCCAGGCCTATGACCTCCCCGGGTACACGGCTCGCCGTCTGACGTTGAAGAGTCTGACCTTCGACGTGAGTTGTGGCCTGATCCTGGGGCTGTGGATCGTGGTCGCCCTGGGCCTCCCGACGTGGTCGTTGGTGGTGGTCACCCTGATCGGAGTCGTCGGTGCGGGCGCCATCACCGCACACGACTGGGTCAAGTGGCCACGTCCGGTGCATGAGGCGCACTTACGCAGTGCGCTCGAGGCGTACCAGCCGAAATTCCTGCTGCACTTCAGCGCACCGGCCGGCTCCACCTACCAGCCGGCCATGTGGATGAGCTACCTGGAACGGATCGGGGTCCCCTTCGTCGTCGTGTTGCGCGAAGCGCACTCGGTGGCCGAGATGCGCGCCATGACGTCAGCCCCGGTCATCGTCGCTTCGTCCATCTCCTCGTTGGACAACGCGATGGTCGATTCGGTGAGCGCAATCATGTACGTCAACAACGGCATGAAGAACACGCACGCGGTTCGCTTCAGCGACGTCACCCATGTGCAGTTGCTGCACGGGGACAGTGACAAGCCTCCGAGCTACTCCCGGTGACGGCCATGTACGACAAGATCTTCGTCGCAGGTCAGGCCGGGATCGATCGTTATGCCCAGCATGTGGTCCTGATCCCTCGGGAAAAGTTCCAGATCGTCGGGCGCCCCCAGGTGGAAGCCATCGCGGTCTCTCACACCTCGGTGACCGACGTAGCTCGTCCGACTGTCCTGTACGCCCCCACCTGGCACGGGTTCTACAACGACACCAGCTTCACCTCGCTCCCCTTCGCACTCCCGATGATCCAGTCGCTGCTGGCGCTGGGAGCCACCGTGATCTTCCGGCCGCACCCGTACTCGTTGCAGCATGCCGCCTCCCGAAGCCACATCAACGCCATCGACAAGTTGTTGGCGACCTCAGCCCAAGCCGACGGACGTCAGCATCGTTGGGGGCCGGCCGCTTCGCAGGGGCTGTCGCTCTTCGAATGCTTCGATGCCTCCGACGCGTTGGTGACCGATGTCTCGAGCGTGGCCGCTGACTATCTCTTCTCGCGCAAACCTTTCGCGTGCAGCGATGCAGGGCTCGGGGATGGCGACCCGATGTCTGAGTTCCCGCTGATGCAGGCGGCCTATCTGTGGCGGCACGACGATTCGAACCCGGAAGCGCTGATGAAGACCATGCTGCGGGTGGACCCGATGGCCGACAAGCGGGCGACGCTACGGACGTACTACCTCGGCGACATCGCTGACCAGGGGTACGCCAACGCCTTCCTCGAGGCAGCCCGCGCCGTGGTCACCGTGCCGAGCCACGCGCATCGGCAACACCACGATCACGAGAATGAAGAAGTGGACGACTGAGCGCCATGAAGGGAGCCGGGATGAAGCGCAATCGCAGGACCCGACTAGCGATGATCGCGTGCGCAGCGTTCTGTGTGACCGCCTGCGCCCCGGCACCCCCCACCCCAACGGGAACCCCGCCGACGGCTACGCCAACATCCGGGTTCCCCTCCACCCCAGCGAACTCACCGTCGACCAGCATCACAATCACGCCGCCGGCGCTGGGGCCAACCCTCACCGAGGCCAAGTTCAAGGCCCTACTTGCTCAGCGCAAGGTCGGGGATAGAACGGTCGACATGTACCCCGACGCCACGTCCGGTTCAGTGGAGGGATCGAGTGGCGAAGAGAAGGAGAGCGACTCGATCGAACCCTGCAAGCAGCAGCGGGCTCGGGCGAAGAAGCTGCTGGTGGGCCAATACGCTGACGACAGCTACTCCATCCTGGTGCAACGGTTCACCTCCGCAGCCGGAACAGCCGAAGTACTGGCCCTGGCCAAGCAGTGCTCAGCATTGCTCTCCGAGCGTGGGATCGACGAAGGGGTCCGGATCGTTGCCGAAGGGGGGACCGCCGGTGCCATCTGGAGGCTCACCCGGCGGGTGACCCAACAGTCTTCCAGCGATGCCCATCAAGTCTTGGTCAGCTACGGCAACGTCGTGGTCGTCTTTCTTCAACGCGGCACGAACCCTCCCGAACAATTCACCAATCTGTTGACGAAGCAGGTCCAGGATGCAGCGGCGGCCTAGCCCGCCCGGCACCCGTCAGGGGCGGTCTGTTAGGCTCGTTCACATCGACCAGTTGTAAGAATGCTGTCGCGTGGGCCGCGACACCCCTCGGGGCGGCCAGGCGATTCGATTCCAGGGGAGTACATCTTGAGGCAGATCCGTCGACTCGTCATCCAGATCGTCACGGCAGCCGTCGTGGTGACCACAGGGGCGACCACCGTATCTGGGGCGCCCTTGGGGCTCCCCACGGAGGCTGTGAGCGTGTCGCCCAGCCCAAGCGCGCAGCCGGCACCCATCGTGTCAAGCATGCCGACCCCCGGCGTGTCAGTCGGCGCCACCTCGTCGGCCACTGCCAGCACGTCGCCCAGCGTCAGCGTTTCCCCGAGCTCGAGCACGATCACGCCCACCCCTACCCCCACACCCACCATCACCATCCCGCCGTACAAGGCGACCCCGGTGGCAGGTTCTAAATTCAACAATCCGTACTCCTCAGACGAGAAGGTGCGGTACACGGTGATCAACTACATGACCGGGTTGATCAACTCGGCGGCGGCCGGTTCAACCGTCCGGATCGCCATGTACTCACTCAACGTGGACGCCACCAAGGAAGCGATCATCGCGGCCAAGCTGCGTGGAGTGCGCGTGCAGTTCGTCACCGACGACCACGGAATCGGCACCAGCCAGATGAAAGAAGTCATCGCTGCTCTCGGCACCACGGTGACGCCCACCGGAAGCTACATCAGCATCTGTGACTTCAGCTGCAGTTCGGACTTCCTCAGCTTCGACCTGCTCACCGGCGAAGAGATCCGACCGTACCTGCACGCTAAGTACCTCACCTTCTCCGCTGTCGGGGCGAGCAAGAACGTGTCGTTGATCACCTCCAGCAACTTCACCAAAACGCAGGCCAGCGAGGGCTTCAACAACATCTACACGATCGTGGGCGACACCGTCCTCTACAACTTCTTGCAGGACCGGTTCAACCTCATGCTGCTGGATCGCGACGATCTTCCCGCGTACGCGTCGATGACCTCTGGCACCAAGAAGCTGTACTTCTTCCCGGCCAACGTCGGGGACCCGCTCGATGTCGCGACGGACCCGTATTACGGGATCCTGAGCAACATCCGCTGCACCGGAGTCGCATCCGGCTATGGCACGTACCCCAGCTCGCCGACCAAGAGCCGCACTCAGGTGCGGGTGTCGATGTTCCAGTGGAGCAAGGCGCGGAACTACTTGGCCCGAAAGCTGAAGGAGCTGAACAACGCGGGCTGCGACGTGAAGGTGATCATGTCGAAGCTGGACTGGGACCCGGAGGTTGCCAGCATTCTGCTGGCGCCCGGCGGCAAGTACGGCAACATCGAGATCAAGAATGCCGACATTGACACCGACAAGGACGCCAACCTCGAGTACTTCGTCCACAACAAGTACATCCTGGTCAACGGCAAGTACCTGAGTGACAGTTCGTCAAAGCTGGTGTTCACCGGCTCCGCCAACTTCACGAGATCCGCTCTGCGCTACAGCAACGAACTTGGGGTGAAGGTGGACAGTGCGGCTACGCACAAGTCGTACAAAGCCAACTTCGACCTGATCTACAACAATTACAGCGTGCCCCAGGGGATCTGGACTCGCTGATCAGGCCAGCCGCGCAACCTCTGCGGCAAACGCGTGCTGCGGTCCGTCCGGCAGGTCACCCAGGATCCACTTCTTACCGGCCACTCGTTGCTGACGCAGCGAATCGGTCGTCAACGCGTCATTGAGCACGGCGTCGAATCCTTCCGGCTGCGGGTCGAGGCGATAGGAGACCCGTTGGCTGGGGAACCTGGCGAGGAAGTCGGAAGGGCTGAACCCCCGCGGGTTACAGGTCACGATCGGTCGTTCAGTCTGAAGAAAGTCGCTGACCAGCGATGAGACGTCTGTGATCAGCACCGCCGCCTCGGCGAACCAGTCATTGAGGGTCAAGGTCGGCACGTCTGAACACACGACCCCAGCGGCTCCGGCCGAGCGCACCAAACCTTCGACCTCCCGCAGGGCGGCAAGCATCTGGGGCCGCTGGATTCCCGTGGACGGGTGTGGCTTGAACGCAACCTTGACGTCACCGCGGGCGATCAGCGATCGGATGACGCCGACGCCCATCCCCTCCAACGAGGAGTAGTTTGCTTCATCGGAATAACCCTCGAACGTCGGCGCGTAGAGGACCAGGGGGGGACGCCCGGAAGCCGGCCCGACCGGGAGCTGTGCCACTTGTGGTCGCCCGACGATGACGAAGCGCGACCGTGGAAGGTCGATCCCGGCATCGGCGAAACGTTGAATGGCGGCTTCGCCGGCAACCCAGACCTCATCGAAAGCGCGCGCGAGCGGACTTGCGCTCGAGGCCTTGTCGGAGTCCCCGTGCAAAAGCAGCAGGTGCTTGATTCGGGAGTCCCGCATGAGTTGCCCGTTCTTCCCACCGAACGCCATGTAGAAAGCCATCCGAACCGACGGGACGGTCAGGGCCTCCACGTGGCGCGTACTCGGCGCGTACACGACGGTTAAGCGAGATGCCGCCAACGCCGGCAAATGGCTGGCCTCGCGGACGATCACCGCGCCCTCGTGCGGGAGCGCGTCGAAGGCGGGTAGCCACTGATTGACCATGTGCTTGGCCTGCCCATGCGCCATGGAGACGTAGGCGAGAAAGGCCGGCGCTCGGCGGGTCACGGTCGCGATCACCTGAGCCTGGTCGACGGCCCCCTGCCGCACGAGCCTGAGCACCCTGAGGAGGGCGCCGGTCACCCAGGCCAGGATCGCCACGGCACACCCGACCAGCAGAGCTACCGCCCACTCAGAGGGGACCCGGTCCCACAGCAGAGCGGCCAGCACCGCGAGGCCTTCAACGATGCTCAGGGCACCCGGAAGACCGATGGCGGCCCGGTAGGCCCTGGCCAGTCGCGTGGTGGCCTCCGGCTGGACCACCTCTCCCGGCAGGTAGATCGACGCGGGGGCGCCCCGTGAGAGCCACTCGGCTGCCGCCGACGCGGCCAACCAGGCGCCGTGCAGCAGCAGCAGGCAACCTCCCAGGGCAAGGAGCGCGCCCCCTTCCCTGACCAGGACCAACCCCAGCAGTGCCCGCACCAGGGCACGCACCCGGGCTGAGGCCCCGGCGAAGTCCAGCAACCGCGCTTGAGCGGCGTCCTGGCGGACCGCCACGTAGTCAGCCAGCAGCCAAGCCGCATAGGCGGCGAACCCCACCAACGGCAGGCTGAACGCGGCCCGATCACAGCGCCGATCGCCGCCGTCACGCTCGCTGCCACGAAGTGTTGCGACACCGGGGCACCCCACGCCGTGAGGCCCCGACGTGGCGGGATCACGGCGTGCGCGAACTCCTCCCACTCCTTGGCGGGCACGCGCAACTGACTCAGATCGAACGACAGGGCCACAGAACTTCTCTCGTCCGGTCTGGAGTCGACGTCAGCGTCGGTTCGCCAGGTAGTAGCTGACCAGATTCTGGGTGGAAGGATCCTGGGCTGCCAAGGCGTCCGCGTCTCCGGCGACGGCGGGAGCGATCTGCAAGGCCAGTTGCTTGCCCAGCTCGACCCCCCACTGGTCGAAGCAGTTGATCCCCCAGACCACGCCCTGGACGAAGGTGATGTGTTCGTAGAGCGCGATCAGTTGGCCGACCACCGAGGGGGTCAGCGAGGGCGCCATGATCGAGGTGGTCGGACGGTTGCCCTTGAACACCCGAGCGCTGACGATCGCCTCGGCGGTGCCTTCGGCCCGGACTTCGTCGGCGGTCTTGCCGAAGGCCAGGGCCTTGGTCTGGGCGAAGAAGTTGGCCAGGAACAGCTCGTGGACGTCGGCGTCCCCGTCCTTGGTCGGGTGAGCCGGGGTGGCCACCGCGATGAAGTCGGCCGGGATCAGCTGAGTGCCCTGGTGAATCAGCTGGTAGAAGGCGTGCTGGCCGTTGGTGCCGGGCTCGCCCCAGAAGATCTCGCCGGTCTCGGTGGTGACGGGAGTGCCGTCGATCCGGACGCCCTTGCCGTTGGATTCCATGGTCAGCTGTTGCAGGTAGGCGGCGAAGCGATGCAAGTACTGGGCGTAGGGCAACACCGCGTGGCTGCCGGCCTTGAAGAAGTTGACGTACCAGACGTTCAGCAGCCCCATGAGCGCGGGCACGTTGCTCTCGAAGGGGGTTTCGGCGAAGTGAGTGTCCATGGCGTGGAAGCCGGCCAGGAAGTCGGCGAAGTTGTCCCGGCCAAGCGCCACCGCGAGCGGGGTGCCGACTGCGGAGTCCACTGAATAGCGGCCGCCGACCCAGTTCCAGAAGCCGAAGGCGTTCGCCGGGTCGATCCCGAAGGCGGCCACCTTGTCCAGCGCGGTGGAGACGGCCACGAAGTGCTTGGCGACCGCGTCGCCCTCCTTCGAGGCATCAATCGCCCCCGAGGCGGTCAGCTCGCGGAGCAGCCAATCACGGGCCATCCGGGCGTTGGTCAGCGTCTCCAGCGTGGTGAACGTCTTGGAGGCGACGATGAACAGGGTGGTTTCGGGGTCGACACCCTTGGTCTTCTCGGCGATGTCGGTCGGGTCGATGTTGGAGACGAAGCGGCACTCCAGACCGTCCTGGACGTAAGGCTTCAGCGCCTCGTACACCATCACCGGGCCGAGATCGGAGCCGCCGATGCCGATGTTGATCACCGGTGGTGATCGGCTTGCCGGTGACTCCCTTCCACGCTCCGCTGCGAACCTGATCGGCGAAGTCGTAGATCTTGGCCAGCACCTCGTGTACCTGGGCGACGACGTCCACCCCGTCAACGATCAGGGAGTCACCAACCGGTCGGCGCAGGGCGGTGTGCAGCACCGAGCGGCCTTCGGTGACGTTGATCTTGTCGCCGCGGTACATGGCCTGGATCGCGCCGCCCAGATCGACCTCGTCGGCCAGCTCCACCAGCGCGGCGACCACCGAGCCGTCGATCAGGTTCTTGGAGAGGTCGACGAACAGATCACCGGCAGTGAGGGTGAACTCCTCGGCCCGGCCAGGGTCACTGGCGAACCAGCCGCGCAGGTCGGGCTCGAGTTGCTGGTGCAGGGCCGAAAGCTTGGCCCAGGCGGTGGTCGTGGTCGCGTCGACGGGAGTGCTCATGGGGGTCAGCCTAGCCATCCTGGCCCGCCGAGATCAGGGGGTGGAGGCCGCGCCGATACGCGTGTTGACGACGGGGTGGATCAGGCCCGGACGGCCACGTGCACGTGATCCATGTGATTGGCCGTCATGCCTCCGCGGTCGGCCATGCCGCGCCAACGGGGCGTGCTCGGCGTCCAGATCTTCTGCTCGAAGATGATGTGGTCGATGTTGAACTCGCGTGCGTGCTTGACCAGGTATTGGGCGATCTGCCAACCCATCGCGCTCTCCGCGCCGGGGGTCAGCATGATGTCGATCGCGCGCCCGTTGCGGTGGAAGGGCAGACCGCCCGCGCGCCAGCCGCCATAGGAGTTGACCCCGGGGAAGAGGGCGCAGACGGAGCGGAAGATCAGCTTCGTGTCGGGCCGGATCCTGCTCTCAATGCTGGCGCTCTTGTTGCAGGGGGCCAGCGAGGTGCCCTCAGGGATCAGCGGGGCCGGCTTCTTTCCGACCAGGACGCTATCGAGCGCCCAGGCGAGCTTGCCGGCGTAGCGGACCTGGCGGTACTTGCCGCTGGTCTCGGGGGTGATCTCGATCGAGGCGCCTCGTTTGAGGGTGCCCAGCTTGGCGGCACTGTCTTTCGGCGCGGTGCGAATCACCGCAGCACCCTTGACGAACATCCGCTTGGTGGCGAGCAGGGCGACTGCCTCGGCCACCACAGGCTGAGCCACTTCGGAGCGGGTCAGGCTGCGAGAGACGCTCTCGACCTCACGCAGTGCGGTCGTGGCGGACGGGGCAAGCGATGAGGGCACGGCCTGGGTCGCGCCGACGCTGGTGGTGATCACGAGCGCTCCGGCGGTGCCGAAGGCGGCCACGGCGAGGCCGATCGGGATGATGCGCTCCCCCACCGTGCTGCGCCAACTACGCCGGGCGCGGCGGCCACGAGAGAACGAGGGCATCGTGAAAACGGGGGTGGTGAAAGCGTTTACGTCGTCCGCACCGAGGGTACGGGTGGGGGCAGTCTCGACCGGGCTTACGACCCGTCGGGGCTGATACATACGCTTACTCCGTCCTGAGACTGTGAGTCTGGCTACGGCTGCCGGAGAGACCAACTGCCTCCACGTCCGACTGCCTGGTTCTCAGGATAATCTAAGAAAATCTCAGGAACCAAATCATGGAGGCTCCTCAGCTCGTCGACGAGCCGTGGCTGCCGCGACGGCGGCGGGAAACCTAGCGCCCCCAAATGCGGGTTGGCCCTCTCCTTGTCATACCCCTGCCATGACGCGAGGAGTGCCCACCGTGGTGATCGGGCTGGCCATCGGCCTATTGATGCCAGCACTCGGGGCCTTGACGCTCCCCTACAAGGCGACTGAGCTGTTTGCCCTGGACACTCGTCCGGCGGTCGCAGCTCTGCCCGCTGAGACGAATGATGTACCGGTCGCGGACGTCCGCTTGCTGAGACATACCAGGCCCAAGGCCCCGCAGGCCACGCCGACCAAGGAGCCCAGCACGGCCAAGGCCACCCCGTCGACGAGCCCGACGAGCGCCGTCGCGCCGAGTCCGGCACCGCTCTCCCGGGATGAACTCCTGATCCAGACGCTGCTCTATGGCTCGTTCGGACTGCTCGGGATGGTCGTGCTGCTGCTGATCGTCGGAGCGTTCCTGCGTCGCCGGCGCTGAGGGGTCATCGGCGTTGAACCTGGGCCGCTGACAATGACCCGTCCCGCGCCTAGACCAGCGCCTGGCAGCGGCGGCGCAGTTCGGCCAGGTCGGGGTCGGTGACGTGCGCGGTGGTGATCTGGCCCAACGGCATCACGGCGACCGCGCCCGCCTCCAGCCACATGTCGGCCTGGAAACGCTCCAGGCGGCCGGCGGCGATCAGCGGCACGTTCGGGAACAGGCCGGGGAGCACCCGGGCGTACAGGGTGCCCATGGCGTCGCACGGAATGACTTGGACGGCCGCTGCCCCCGCCCGAACCGCGCGATCCACCTCGGTCGGGGTCAGCGCACCGAGGACGATCGGGGTCGCGCCCACGGCGGTGACCAACTCGGGGTCGGCCAGCGGGGAGAAGATCAGGGCCACCTCCGCTGCCGCGGCGGCCTGGGCCTGCTCGGACGTCCGGACGTCATGCAGGCAGAAGGTGGCCCGGTGACCGAACAGTCCGCGCAGTTCGGTCAGCTCCGCGGCCCGGGACACCGGCAGCGACCACCAGGTCAGGCCCTCCTGCAGCATCACCTCACCGGCGGCGATCAGGTCGTCCAGGGGGGCCCCGGGTAGTTCCATGATCACTCGGGTCTCGCCCAGCACGTCCAGTTCTACCGCCATGGGTCACATCCTGCCCGTCCGGGCGCAGAGCGAGCCACCTGAGCGGGGTCACGCTGCTGAATTGCTCGACCCGACTGACTAGGGTTTGGTCATGTACCTGCGCAGCGTTGCCATCCCCGAGAACTCCACGATCGAGCTCGCTTACGCCGAACCGGGGGTCGGCGGCAAGAACCTGGTTCCTGACCTGAGCTGGGGTGATGCCCCCGAAGGCACCAAGAGTTTCGCCCTGACCTGTTTCGACCCGGACGCCCCGACCGGCAGCGGTTGGTGGCACTGGGTGGCGATCGACATTCCCACCGACTCCACCGGAGTGGCCGAGGGTGGCGACCTGCCGCTGGGCACGAAGGAGTGGGTCAACGATTACGGTTACGTCGGCTGGGGCGGACCATGGCCCCCGCCCGGGCCGGCTCACCGCTACATCTTCACCCTGCACGCGGTTGACCTGGCCGAGTTGGGGGTGCCGGCGGACGCAACCCACGCAGTCGTCCGCTTCACCCTGTCCTTCCACATTCTGGCCAGCGTGTCCTTCACGGCCAGGTTCGCGGTGGCGTGATGGAACAACCGGCTTCGATCCCGCCCGAGACCAAGGACTGGACGGTCGTCCTGACCCAGGGCTGCGACCAGTGCGACTACCAGGCTCCCCCGGCCGACCAGGTGGCCGAGCGACTGCGGGCCACGATCCCGCGCTGGCAAGCGGTGTTGGCTCGCGCCGAGGCCGCGAGCCGTCCGCAGCCGCAGGTGTGGTCGCCGCTGGAGTACGCCTGCCACGTTCGGGACGTCTGCGCCATCTTCGGGGTCCGGACGCGGCAGATGCTGGCTCAGAACAATCCGACCTTCCTCAACTGGGATCAGGACGCGACCGCGGTCCAGGACGCCTACTGGGCGCAGGATCCGGCGGAGGTGGCCCGGCAGTACGCCGAGGAGGCGACCCTGACCGCGGCGATCTTCGACACCGTCGGAGCCGATGACTGGGATCGGCCCGGCACCCGGAGCAACGGCTCGCTGTTCACCGTGGCCAGTCTGTTGGTCTACTTCCTGCACGACATCGAACATCACCTGGCCGACGTGGCGGGGTGAGCCGATGGCGATCCTGATCGATCCGCCGCGCTGGCCGGCCCACGGGACGGTGTTCTCACACCTGGTCTCGGACACCTCGTTGGAGGAGCTGCACGCGTTCGCGGCTGCCGCCGGGGTGCCGACCCGGGCTTTCGATCATGACCACTACGACGTGGCGATGCGACGCTACGACGATTTGGTTGCCCGCGGCGCCGAGGAGGTATCGGCGAACAATCTGGTCCGCCGGCTGGTCGCCTCCGGGTTACGCGTGCGGGCGTCCGCACGCACCCGCAAGCGGCACGAGGTGATCCCCTGGCTGGAGCGGGCCTGGGCCACCCTGCTGCCGGATCAGCACTGGCTCGGCGAGGAGTTGTTGCTGCGTTGGGCCGAGCCGCATCGGCACTATCACGACGTCCGGCACCTGGGGCAGTGCCTGGACGCGCTCAACATCATCGCCGCCGACGAGCCGGTCACCGACGCGGTACGCCTGGCGGCCTGGTTCCACGACGCGGTCTATGACGGCAATCCCGGCGTGGACGAGGAGGCCTCCGCCGAACTGGCCGAGCAACTGCCGGCTGACCGTCCAGCACGCCCCAGAACCCGATGATCGGACGGGGGCGCAGCTGATCGACGCCGACCTGTCGATCCTCGCCGAAAGCAGGGCCCGCTACGACTATTACGTCCGCGAGGTGCGGCTGGACTACGAGCACGTCCCCGACGACGACTTCCGGCGCGGACGATTGGCGGTGCTGGATCACCTGCTCGGCCTGGAGCCGCTCTTCCACACCGCCACCGGACGACGGCTCTGGGCCGAGGACGCCCGGGAAAACCTGCGGGCCGAGCGCCGCCGCTGGCTCACCCACCCGGCCTGACTCGGGCTGCCGTCCTGAGCCGCAGTTCGCCGCTCACTGCAACGTTCGCCGCCGAAATTTCCGCGGCGATCGTTGCACTCGGCGGTAAACGTCCGGGAGTGCCAGCTAAGAGCGCTAGCGTGAAGCGATGAAGTGGAGCGGACGAGGGGCGGCGCTGGCTGTCGCACTGCTGGTGACCGGGTGCGGTGTGACGCCGGCGTCCTCGATCACGCCGGCGCCCTCGGTCAGTTCGGTCGCCTCCCGGTCGGCCAGCCCGGTGGCCTCCCCGTCGGTGAGTCGCGTGGCCGACCCCAGTTCCACCTCTCCTGCGCCGGAACCGCCCGCCGCGACGCTGAGCATCCCGCCGGCTGCTGCTGTCGACACACGCGAGGGCTCGGCGTTGGATCGTCCGTTCACTGTCCTCGGCCTTCCGCTGGTGTCGAAGAGGCACCCCGTCAGCAGCCGGTTCGCACCCCGCGGGGTCTCACCGCACGGGCTGACCGCCCAGACTCAGCAGGCTCTGGACGCGATGATTGCTGCGGCCAGGAAGGCGGGGGTCACGGTGGTCGTCCGCAGCGGCTATCGCAGCTACAGCACTCAGGCCGGCATCCTGCAGTCGAAGATCCGCGAGTACGGCGATGAGGCGCTGGCCCGCCGCTACAACGCGGCCCCCGGACGCAGCGAGCACCAAACCGGCTTGGCGGTGGATCTCTACGACGGCGTGACCTGGGGCCTGGCCGTCCGGAACACCAAAACCGGACGCTGGCTGTGGGCCAACGCCCCCGCCTACGGGTTCATCCTGCGCTATCCGCCGGGGAAAGAGGCGATCACCGGGTATGCCTATGAACCCTGGCACTTCCGCTACCTCGGGGTCGCGCTCAGCCGTGCCTTCGCCCCAAACACGTCGCAGACCCTGGAGGAGTATCTCCGCGTCCGCTGAGGCGTCCCGCCCGGCCTCAGGGACGACCCGGGAGGCGCCCGTTGGATCGCCTATTCTGAGGCCGACCCCCCAGCTTGGAGCGATCATGACCGCAGACGCCGTGTCGGCCGAAGTGCTGGCTGTCATCGTCGCCATCGTCGACGCCGAGCCGTGTGTGCTGACCCTCGGCGAGGCCCCCCGGCTCCCGGCCGGACCGCTGCTGCCCGACCACCGCTCATTGCAGGCCGCCACCCGCGCGTGGGTGGAACAACAGACCGGGCGCGACCTGGGCTTCCTGGAGCAGCTCTACACGTTTGCCGATCTCGACCGCGAGGGCGCGTCCGGCCGCAACATCTCGGTCTCCTACCTTGGCCTCACCCACGACGCGGATTCGCTGCCGATCGGCACCTGGCGGCCTTGGTACTCGCTGCTCCCCTGGGAGGATCGGCGCAGCGCCAATCGGACGAGCGCCCCGCTGGCCCGGCGCCTCTCCGACTGGGCTTCAGCCGCCGCAGTGACCTCCCCCCAGCAGCGTCAACAACGGGCCGCGATCACGTTCGGGCTGGACGGCAACCCGTGGCAGCCTGACTTGGCGTTGCAACGCTACGAGCTGCTCTACGAGGCGGGCCTGGTGGCCGAGGCGGCCCCGTCGGCCCGGCGGCCGGAGGCGGAGTGGGCCCCTGGGCACCGGATGGTGGGCGATCACCGCCGGGTGTTGGCCACCGGTCTGGCCCGGCTGCGGGCGAAGATCCAGTACCGGCCGGTGGTGTTCGAGCTGATGCCCGAAACCTTCACCCTGCGCGAGTTGCAGTCCTGTGTCGAGGCGTTGGCCGGACGTCCGGTGCACACCCAGAACTTCCGCCGCCTGGTGGAGAAGGAAGCCCTGGTCGAGGAGACCGGCGAGGTCGATGCCGAGACCGGCGGACGTCCGGCCCGGCTGTATCGCTTCCGCCGCGAGATTCTGCAGCAGCGGCAGGTGGCGGGCACCAAGTTGCCCACCACCCGCGCTCGCTGACACGGCGATCAGACGGCGGCGGCGCGCTCCCGCCGCGACTTGCCGAACTTCAGGTAGAGCGACGGCAACACGAACAGGTTCAGCAAGGTCGAGGTCACCAAGCCGCCCAGAATCACCACCGCCATCGGGTACTCGATCTCATGACCGGGAAGGTCACCCGACATGATCAGCGGCATCAGGGCCAGGCCGGTTGCACTGGCCGTCATCAGGATGGGTGCCAACCGTTCGGCCGCTCCTCGAATCACCAGTTCCCGATCGAAGGCGACCCCCTCGTGCTGCTCCAGGTGATGGAAGTGGCTGGTCATCAGGATCCCGTTTCGGGCGGCGATCCCGAATACGGTGAGGAAGCCCACCAGGGAGCCCAGGCTGATCACTCCGCCGGTGAAGCGGGCCGCCAGGATCGCGCCGACCAGGGCCATCGGTAGGCCGGCGAACAGCAGCAGCGCCACCCGGGTGCTGCCCGCCGCCGCCTGCAGCAGCATGAAGATCACCACTCCGGCGGCCAGCCCGTAGGCCAGCAGCCGTCCCTGGGCCGCGCCGAACTCGCTCGCCTCGCCGATCACCTCAAGGTGCACCCCCGCCGGCATCTGCACCCCGTCGAGCCGCTTCTTCACCTCGGTCACCACGGCGCTGAGGTCGGCGCCCTTCACGTTGGCGCCCACGTCGATCTTGCGGGAACCGGTGACCCGCTCGATCGCGTTCGGAGTCGGCTTGACGGTCACGCTGGCCACGTCCTTGAGCTGGATCTGCCTGCCGTCCGCGGTGTCGATCGGCAGTTCGCCGATCGCCGTGACGCTGGCCCGGGTCTCCGGCGTGCTCCAGACGTGGACGTCGAAGGCCCGCCCACCCTGGAAGAGGTCCCCAACCTCCTCGCTGGCCACCATGGTCGCGGCCTGCCGACGAACGTCGCCCGGCTTCAGCCCGTACTTCGCGGCCTTGTCGCTGTCCACCTCAACGGCGATGTGGGGCACGTTGGTCAAGAACGACGCGTGCGCCTCGGAGATGCCCGGCACGTCCTTGATTCTGCTCGCGATCTCGTTCGCCTTCTGCTCCAGCACGGCCAGGTCGGGCCCGCTGATCCGGACCACGATCGCCTCGCTGGTGCCGGTCAGGACCTCCTTGACCCGCTCCCGCAGGTAGGTCTGGACGTCTCGGTAGATGCCGGGGTACGACTCGACCAACCGCTGCACCTTGCCCAGCGTCTCGTTGTAGTCGACGTCCTCGCTGATGCTGATCCAGTTCTCCCCGAAGTACACGCCGTAGACCTCGTCGGCCAGGAGCGCCTGGCCGATGTGCGATCCGCAGTTGCGCACCCCCGGGATCTCCCGCAGGTCCCGGCATCCGCGGACCGAGATCCTGGTTTCTTCGGTCTGGGAGGTGCCCGGAGGCGTCAGCCAGTGCATCAGGAAGTCGCGCTCCTTGAAGTTCGGCAGCAACGACTGGCCCAGCGTCGGCGCCACGGCAGCTCCGGCGACCAGGCACAGCACCAGGAGCGCCATCGCCGGCTTCACATTCCGCATGCTCGCGGTCAGCAGGCGGGTATAACCCGCTTTGAGCTTGTGCAGCAGCCACGGCTCCTTGGGGTTGACGTCGCCCTTGCGCAGCAGCAGGTAACACATCGCCGGGGTGACCGTGAGCGCGACTCCCAGCGAGGCCATCACAGCGACGCCATAGGCGAGCACCAGCGGCTGGAAGAAGGCGCCCGAAAGCCCACCCAGGAAGAACACGGGAATGATGGCGACCACGTCGATCAAGGTGGCGTAGATGATGGCGGAGCGGACCTCCACCGAGGCGTCGACCACAATTCTTGCGATGTCGCGCAGGCCCATCGTCCCGGTTGATTCTCGAATTCGCCTGACGATGTTTTCGACGTCGATGATCGCGTCATCAACGACGACTCCGATGGATACCACCAACCCGGCGAGAACCATCACGTTGATGGACTGGTCGAATTGATCGAGGACGACCAGGGCCGCGACCAGCGAGAGCGGTATCGAGACCAGACTGATCAACATGGTGCGCCATTCCATCAGGAAGGCGATCAGGATCAGCACGACCAGGCCGATGCCGATCAGCAGCGAGGTGCTCAGGTTGTCGATGGCCGATTGGATGAAGGTGGCCGGCCGGAAGATGGTGGTGTCCACCTCGATCCCCTGCAGCGCGGGCTCGAGCTCGTGCATCGCCGCCTCGATGCCCTTGGTTATCTCCAGCGTGTTGGTGTCGGGGAACTTCTGGATCACCAGCAGGATGCCGGGCTGGTCGTTCACCACGCCGTCGCCCCAGGTCGGGCCGTAGGTGGTGAGCACCTTGCCCAGGTCACCGAGGGTGAAGGTCTTTCCCTCACGGTTGGTGATCGGCACGTCCGCCAGGGTCTTCTCGTCGTTGATCGCCTGCTTCGACCGCACCGGGAACCGGAACCCGTTCTCCTCCACGAAGCCGCCGGTACCGATCACCGACCCATCGGTGTAGCGGAGCACCTGGGTGTCCAGAGCCTGAGCTGTCGTGTCCATGACCTCATCTGTGGTCAGTTTGGTCACGGCCAACTTCTTCGGGTCCAGCTGCACGTGAAGTTGCTGCAGCTGTTCGCCCCAGATGGCGACGTTCGCCACCCCCGGCACGCGGAGCAGCTTCTGCCGGATCAGCCAGTAGGAGATCCGGGAGAGTTCCATTTGCGAGATCGTGTCGGAGGACAGCCCGATCTTCAGCACCCGGCTGGTCGAGGAGAGCGCCGGCATGATCACCGGGGGCGACGCCCAGGTGGGCAGCGACGGAGTCAGCTGGGCGACTCGTTCGGCCACCAGCTGGCGGATCTTCTCCTGATTGGCCCCGCGCTCAAAGATCAGCGTGATCGAGGACAGGTCCACCACGGACTTGGACCGCAGTTCCTTGACCCCCTCGATCCCAGCGAGCTGCTCCTCCATCGGGGTGGTGATCAACTCCTCAACCTCGGTCGAGGAGTTGCCGATCGCGATGGTCTGGATCTCCACTCGAGGTGGCGCAAACTCCGGGAAGACGTCGACGGAGGCTCCGCGGAGGTCCACGAAGCCGAAGGCCATGGTGGCGGCGGCGGCGAACAGGACGAGCCATCTGAACTTGAGGCTCGATGCGACTATCCAGCGCATCATCAGTGTCCAACCCCCTGCTCGGCGCCCCAGACCTGGTTGGCACCGATCGTGACCACCAGGGTTCCGGCGGCGGGACCCTTCGACAGCCACGCCTTCACTCCGGTGTCCCGCGTCAGCGTCACCGGGGCCCGACGGTAGGTCAACGGCGAGTCGGCCGTGAAGACCACCACCGCCCCCGACTTGTCGTAGATCAGGGCGGTACTGGGGACCACCAGCAGGTCACCGTCCCGCTCCACCTTGGCCAGCTCGACGCCGGCTCGGCGAGCGCTCTCCTCGGTGAACGTCACCACCTTGGGTGCGCCGGAGGCCGCGGGGGTCGCCACCGTCACCGGTTCGTAGGGCTTGGCATGGGTACTGGTCTGCGCGCAGCCCACCAGCAGTCCCGCGAGGGCGGCCACGGTCACGATCAGCGTCGTTCTCATCGGACGGGCTCCGTCGCAACCTCGGACGCCTTGGCCTGGGGTACGGCCGGAAGCACCAGGGCCACCGTCGTTGCGGTCACCAGCCCGCCCAGCGTGACCCAGGCGAACGGCTGCAGCAGTTCCAGGCCGGCCCGGCTGCCGAGGAACGCCGCGGGTGCCACCAACAGGGCCAGCCCGAGGGAAACCGTCAGCGTGTCGACGAAGCGTTCGGGTGCGAACTGCCGGGGTTGCTGGTGGGGATCCGGGCCAGGCCTGAGCAGCATCGCGTAGCGGGCGGCGATCCCGAACACCGCCAGCAGTCCGAGCCAGGAGCCCAGCGAGCCCCCGGTGATCAGCGCCACCATCACCCCGCCCGACATCCCGACGACCACCGACCCGAAGGCGATGGTGCCGACCCGCCAGGACTGCATCGCGGCTTGCAGGATCAGGAAGACCGCAATCAGGGAAGCCACCCCGAAACCGATCACGTGCGGCAGGTTCACCTGGTCCGCCGACGATGGCCTGAGGAGGACCGCGTGATGCTCCAGCGGGAAGGCCATCTCGCTCACCTTGTCCTCCACCGCCTGGGCCACTGCGGCGACATCGCCGTCGACATCAGCGACGACGTCCACGGTGCGGACCACCGAATCCCGCTCGATCACGGTCAGCTCGGTCACCTTCTCGATCGTCGCGACCTGGTCGAGCCTCACCTGGCCACCGGTTGGGGCGTCGATCATCAGCTTCTTGATGCTCTCCAGGCTGGCACGCGTGCTCGGTGCGCCCTGGACGATCACGTCGAAGACCTTCTGGCCTTCGAAGATGCTGCCGACCTGGATCCCCTGGACCAGGGTCGCCTCGGCACGACGCACATCACCGGGCTTGATTCCGTACTTCCTGGCGCGATCCAGGTCGACCGTGATCTGAATCGTCTCCTGCATCGGTGCTGCCTTGATCGCCGGATCCTTGACGCCCGGGATGCCCCGGAGCAGTCCCAGCGCTTCCTCCGCCTTGGCCTGCATCGCCTCGGGATTCTCCCCGTAGATCCGCACGGTGAGCGGATGGGAGACGCCGGTGAGCACGTCGACGGTGCTGCCCGAAACCGTCGAGGTCTGGTGGACACTCCCGATGTCCTGGAGTCGCGTGGCCGCGTATGGGGTGACCTGATGCTGGAAGCCACCCTCCCGGGCAGCGTCGGTGAGCGCGGCCATCACCTGGTTGTAGTCGGCGCTCTCGGCGATCCGCACCCACACTTCGGCCGAGTTCACGTCCGCGATCTGGTCACCGGTGACCGCGCGGCCGACGGTGGCGGACGTGGTTTCGACCCCCGGCACCTGCTTGATCTGCTGCACCAGCGGGATCAGGGCAGTGTTCATGGCCGGCAGTGACGTGCCCGGCGGGCGGCTGATCGAGACCACAACGTTTCGATCGCGCATCGCGGGGACCAGGTTCTTGGGGATGAAGAACGAGCCGATCAGGGAGCCGGCTGCCAGCGCCGCGATGATCACGAGCGCCACCGGACCAAGGACCAAGCGGGCAAGGGAGCTTTCGCGACCAGCCACCCGGGCGAGTGGGGAGGTGACGGGCTTCCCCCAGGGCAGGATGGACGCCACAGCAGGGGCCACGGTCAGGGTGACCACGAGGGAGACGACCAGGGTGACCAGGTACGCGTCGACCAGTGGTGAGAGGAACGCCCCGGGCGTGCCCTCGATCATGGCTACCGGAAGGATCGCGGCCAGCCCGATCGCCAGGCCATAGCCCAGATTGCGGAGGGCGCGGGTCGAGGCCTCGACGAAGGCCTCTCGATCGGCCCCCTTCACGGGGGAGACCCGGGCCGCGCGAATCACGTCGAAGGACGAGACCACGATGGCCACCGCCAGGCCTGCGATGGTCAGGGCGTTGAGGGTGTCGCCTCGGTTGACCACCACCAATGTCGAGGCGACCGCGCCGACTCCGGTGGTGGCAGCGGCCACCACCGCGCTACGCCAGCTGAACGCCGCCAGCCCCACCCCGAGAGCCAGCAGGAGCAGCCCGATCAGGCTGGCCCAGCGCACACTGTCGGAACTGGCCGCCACGTAGTTGCTGGCCCGGAAGACCTGGGCGTTGACCTCCAGCCCCTCCAGGCCCGGCTGGAGGGCGGCCAGGGCGGCTTCGACGGACTTGGTCAGGGCCACCGGATCGGCGTGCGGGAACTTCTCCACCACCAGGATCAGGCCGTCGCCCTTGCCGTTGACGATGGCGTCACCGATCAGCGGCTGGTGGTCCTCCACCACCGTGGCCACGTCGCCGAGCACCAGCTTGCCTTTGCTGCCGTCGATCGGGATCTTGCTCAACTCCGCCACCGTGGCCAGCTTGTCGAACACATGCCGCACCTGCAGGCGCTGCTGGGCGGTCTCGACGAAACCGCCGGTGCCCGGCGTGGACGCTTCCAAGAAGGTCAAGGGGGAGACGATCTGCGCGTTGCCGGTCGAACTGACCACCTGCTCCAGGGTCACTCCGCGCCGCTTGAGCTTGACCGGATCGACCTGCACCTGAAGCTGCCGCTCCTGCTGGCCCCAGATCGCCACGTTGGCCACGCCCGGGATGCCCATCAGGCGCGGTCGGATCGTCCACCTGGCCAGCACGGAACGCTGGATGGGCGAGAGCGTCGGCGAATCCAGGCTGACCATCAGCAGCCGGCTGGTCGAGGAGAGCGGCTGGAGCATGGTCGGCGGCTTGGACACCTGAGGCAGGGCGTGCGCCTGGGTGAGGCGTTCCTGGACCCGGGAGCGCGCCTCGAAGAGGGTCGTCTCGTGGTTGAACACCATCACGATCCGGGACAGGCCCGGCAGCGAATCCGAGCGGATCACCGTGACGTCCTGAACGCCGTTGAGCAGGTCCGCCTCCAGCGGGACGGTGATCAGCTGCTCCACCTCCTCGGCCGAAAGGCCGAGGGCTTCGGTCTGGACTTCGACATAGGGAGGTGAGAATTCCGGAAAGACATCGAACGGGGCCCTAGGCAGCTGGACGAGGCCCAGGATGAGAATTCCCGCCGCCAACGAAAGGACGAGCAACCGGAATTTAATACTGGCTTCAATTATTTTGCGAACCATGGTGGAAGAAGCTCCCCGCTCTGCCGTTCTGGGTGGGCGATGCCTTGCGACACCGAGTTTTCTAATCAAGGTCAAATTCTCCAGGAGGGTGGCCCAGAGGATTCTGGGGCCCACCCTAGCCGAGGAAAGTGATCGCCGGGGAAGGGATCACTAACTAACCATGCATATGGGTATATTCACCCATCCGTGCGCGGCGGGGGGTGCTGGCAGGCTGAGTGACCTTGGAAGGCATACCCCGACCCTGGGTGCCTCACCGGCCACGCTCGCCGCCTGCAGCGTGGGACGCTGATCACTCGGCCCGTTCAACGTGGCCTCACCCTCGAGGGCGCACCCGAGGCGTCGGTCGCGCCCGGCACCAAGCTGCCGACCACCCGGGCCCCTGATTCACCCCGGGAACCGCGTCTCAGCCCACGGATGCCACTGGCGCATCCTTATGCTCAGATGTAGCATAAGGAATCGGAGTAATCCGAACCCCCTCAAGGAGGACCAAGATGGTCACCGCACTGATCACCGCCGAGCAGCTGTACCCCAAGGTTGCCAACGTCATCCCCGCCGTGGAATGGGCCACGATGGAAGACGACGTGAACGCGATCCTGCGCCTGAAGAAGGAACGCAACGCAGTCATCCTCGGCCACAACTACATGACCCCCGAGATCTTCCACGGGGTCTCCGACATCGTCGGCGACTCGCTGGCCCTGGCCCGTGAGGCCGCCCGGGTCGACGCCGACGTGATCGTCCTGGCGGGCGTCCACTTCATGGCCGAAACCGCCAAGTTGCTGAACCCGGGCAAGACCGTGCTGATCCCCGACCTGCGCTCGGGCTGCTCCCTGGCCGAGTCGATCACCGCCGAGGACGTCCGCGAGCTGCGACGGCTTCACCCGGGCGTGCCGGTGGTCACCTACGTGAACACCTCGGCCGCGGTGAAGGCCGAGAGCGACATCTGCTGCACCTCGGGCAACGCCGTCCACGTGATCGAGAGCCTGGGCGTGCCCAAGGTGATCATGATCCCCGACCGCTTCCTGGCCGCGAACATCGCCCGGCAGACCGGCGTCGAGGTGATCACCCACCCGGGCGCCTGCGAGGTGCACGAGCGCTTCACCCCCAACGACATCATCCAGATGCGACTGGACTACCCAGGGGTGACCGTCCTGGCTCACCCCGAATGCCCGCCCGAGGTGGTGGACGAGGCCGACTACGCCGGCTCGACCGCGCAGATGATCAAGTTCGTGGCAGATCAGCGTCCGGCGAAGGTGGCCCTGATCACCGAGTGCTCGATGAGTGACAACGTCGCTCAGGAGTACCCCGAGCTCGACTTCGTCCGGCCCTGCAATCTGTGCCCGCACATGAAGCGGAACACGCTGGCCAAGATCCGGCACGCGTTGGAGACCATGACCAACGAGGTCACCGTCGATCCCGAGATCGCTGATCGCGCCCGGCTGGCCGTAGAGCGGATGCTCGCGGTCGGCGCCCCGCCGAAGTAAGGGGAAACACCATGAACACCCCCACGTCTGCGGCCACGGTGATCGTGGCTGATGGTCCCGTCATCATCGGCGCCGGCCTGGCCGGGTTGAGTTGCGCGATCGAACTCGCCCCGCTGCGCTGCATCGTGCTCAGCGCCGGCGCGATCAGCACCGGCACCTCCACCGGATGGGCTCAGGGAGGGATGGCGGCCGCGGTCGGCGGCGACGACAGCGCCGTGCTGCACGCCGCAGACACCCTCGCCGCCGGCGCCGGACTCTGCGACGCGGAGGTCGTCCGCGCCATCACCGCCGCCGGGCCAGACGCGGTCTCCTGGTTGACCGAACAGGGCACCCAGTGGGACCGTAACGATGACGGCAGCCTGCGACTGGGGCTGGAAGGCGCCCACGGCCGGCGCCGGATCGTGCACGCCCACGGCGACGGCACCGGAGCCGAGTTGCTCCGCACGGTGGTCGATCGGGCGCGCGTCCTGGACAGCATCTCGCTGTGGGATCACTCCCCTGCCCTGCGGATCCTCACCGAACCCGACGATTCGGCGGCGGGTCGGCACGTGGTCGGCGTGCTGGTCGGCACGCCGGACGGCCCGGTCGAGTTGCGCAGCCGCGCGGTGATCCTGGCCACCGGCGGCGTGGGCGGCCTTTACACCCACACCACCAACCCACTCTCCTCACGCGGCCAAGGGCTGGCGCTGGCTTTCGGGCCGGAGCGACGCTGCGCGACCTGGAGATGGTCCAGTTCCACCCCACCGCCCTGGCCGTCGACCTCGACCCGATGCCGCTGGTCAGCGAGGCCGTCCGGGGCGAGGGCGCGATCCTGGTCAACGAGAACGGGGAGTGGATTCTCAAGAACCCGCTCGCCGCCCGGGACGTGGTCTCACGCGCCGAATGGGCCGCGCTGCAGGCCGGCCACAAGGTCTTTCTGGACGCCCGCCAGGAGCCCGGCGATCGCTTTGCCGAGCTGTTCCCGGCGATCAACGCGATCGCCCAACGGGTCGGGCTGAATCCGGCCACGGACCTGCTGCCGGTGCGACCGGCGGCGCACTATCACATGGGTGGCGTGCTCGTGGACACTCAGGGCCAGTCGAGCGTTCCCGGGCTGTTCGCGGCCGGCGAGGTTGCCTCCACCGGGCTGCACGGCGCCAACCGGCTGGCCAGCAACTCGTTGTTGGAGGCCGTCGTCTGTGGGCGTGGCGTGGCCCAACACCTCAAGGGCGTCTACAGCGCTCAAAACACCCTGCCCGACGTCCCCGGACGCGGCTGGGCCGACGAGAAGTGGCATCCGGCCGAGCCGGTGATCGCCCGGATCCGCGGCATCGTCAGCCAGGGCGCCGGCGTGTTGCGGGACGCCGAGGGGCTGACCGAGGCACTGGAGGGCCTGCGTCCGTATCTGGACGATGACACCGGGCTGGTCGGCTACCTGGTCGCCTGGTCGGCGTTGCAGCGGTTGGAGTCGCGAGGCGGGCACACCCGCACCGATCATCCGTTGACCGCTGCCGAGCCGGCGCACACCCTGGTCTCGTTCGCCGACCTCGAAGCCAGGAGTGCGGCGTGAGGTCACTGCCCCGCCTGGTCGTCGAACCGTTGGTGCGCGCCGCGTTGCTGGAGGACTTGGGCCGCGCCGGCGACATCACCACCGACGCCACCATCGGGCCGGACGAGCAGGCCGTGGTGCAGTTGGTCTCGCGGGATCACGGCGTCCTGGCCGGGCTTGATTGCGCCGTCCTGGCCTGGAACCTGGTCGACCCCCGGATCGAGGCCCGGATCGAGTTGGCTGACGGGGCTCGGGTGCGACCCGGCAGTGTGATCGGGACGATCTCGGGCCCGGCTCGCGGACTGCTCACCGGCGAGAGGGTGGCGCTGAACTTCCTGGGTCACTTGTCTGGCGTGGCCACCGGGACGGCGACCATCGCCGACGCGATCGCGCACACCAAGGCCAAGGTGATCGACACCCGCAAGACGATCCCCGGCCTGCGGGCGCTGCAGAAGCACGCGGTGGTGTGCGGCGGCGGCGCCAATCACCGCTTCGGCCTCGACGACGCGATCATGATCAAGGACAACCACATCGGCGTCGCCGGCGGGGTCGGCGAGGCCGTGCGGCGGGCCAAGGCGCACGTCGGGCATCTGGTGAAGATCGAGGTCGAGGTGACCGACCTGGAGATGCTGGCCGAGTTGCTGGAACTCCCGGTCGACGTGGTGCTGCTCGACAACATGGCCCCCGCCTTGCTGCGCGAGGCGGTTGCCCTGGTCAACGGACGAATGCTGACCGAAGCGTCGGGTCGGATCACGCCGCAGACGGCGGTGCCGATCGCTGAAGCCGGGTTGACCTGATCTCGGTCGGCTGGCTGACCCACAGCGCTCGGGTGCTCGACATCGGGTTGGACTACGTCGGCTGACCGCACTGAGGCGCCGAAGGAGTCTGCGGGCACCCCTTGGAATTGGCAGCCGCCAAGCCTAGGCTGACTCCACCGAGCCCGGGAAGTGGCTCTCCAACAGAGCTGGCAGAGGTTGAAAGTCAGCCGCGCAGGACTCGCGTCGCACCGCCCGCCCTTCCCGGGTTCGCCCATGTTCTCGGTGCGAATGTTGGTGGATCCCTGGAACTGCGGTGAACTCGTCCCATGGCAGGAATCCCGGTGGCAGACATCGAGATCGACGCGGGTTTGGTTCGCTCCCTGCTGACCGAACAATGCCGCTGGTTGGCCGCTGAGCCCCTGGAGTTGTTCGCCAACGGCTGGGACAACGTCAGTTTCCACGTCGGCGAGGTGCTGCTGGCTCGGTTGCCCCGGCGTGCGATGGCGGCGCCGTTGATCGAGCACGAGCAGGACTGGTTGCCGCTGCTGGCCGAACTGGTGCCGGCCCCCGTCCCGGTGCCGATCTTCGCCGGACGGCCCAGCGCCCTGTACCCCTACCCGTGGTCGGTGGTGCCGCTACTCCCCGGACGGATGCTGGCCGAAGCGAGTCTGGCGGAGCGGCGGGTCATCGCCCCGTCCTTGGCGCGGGTGTTCGAGGGGCTGCATGTGCCGGCGGATCGCGATGCCCCGGCGAACCCGTTCCGGGGCGTGCCGCTGGCGCAGCGGGCAGCCGCGATCGAGCAGCGGTTGCTCGCCACCCCCGGGTTCGGGGCCGACGCGGTGACAGCGTTCCGGACGTGGAGTTCGGCGCCGGAGTATCGCGGCCCGGCCCTGTGGCTGCACGGCGATCCGCACCCGCTGAACCTGCTCACCCAGGCCGGAGCCCTCAGCGGCGTGATCGACTGGGGGGATCTGACCGCGGGCGACCCGGCCAGCGATCTGGCCACCGCCTGGCTGACCTTCGACGCTGCCGGACGAGTGGTGTTCATCGACCAGTGCAGAGCCAGCGGACGCTACGACGAGGCGGTCTGGCAGCGGGCCCGAGCCTGGGCCCTGGCCCTGGCTTCCGCCTTCGTGGCGCACGGTGACGACATGCCGCTGTTGGCACAGGCAGGTCGGCACGCCGCCGCTGAACTCCTGAGGCGATGAGCGTCCGAGCTGAACGGCTAGGTTGAGCAGGTGCTTCCGCTGACCACGCCGCGACTGCGGATCCAGATGCTCCGCGCTGAGCACGCCCCAACCATGGCCGGCTACCACAACCTGCCGGAGGTGGCGCGCTACCAGGATTGGGAGTTGCCCAGCACCGTGGAACAGGCGCTCGCCCTGGCCGCAGATCAGGCGGCCAACGACGGGCCCACCGCCGGGATCTGGGTGCAACTGGCGGTCCTGCGCGGAGGCGTCCTGATCGGTGACCTCGCCGTCGGGCTGGATCAAGCCGGCACCGAGGCGACCATCGGCTTCTCGTTCGCCCCCGAACACCAAAGGCAGGGCTATGCCCGGGAGGCGGCCGGCGCCCTCGTGGACGCCCTGTTCGCGTCCGGCGTGCAGCGCATCGTGGCCACGCTCGACCCGGCCAACCGGCGCTCCCGGCGGCTGCTGGAGGCCTTGGGCTTCGTGACCGACGGGGTGATCACCCAGGTGCCGATCCGGGGCAAGCTCGAAGACGATCTGACCTACACCCGCAACACCCGTGAGTGGAACGGAAACGGACGTC
>JADJTO010000025.1 GCA_016711105.1 Micropruina sp.
GGCTCGTCCCACCTGGACGTGCTGGATCGTCTGGCTCTCATCGACCTGGACCTGCTGTCGCAGCTGGCTCTCGTCCACCTGGATCTGCTGGACCGGCTGGTCGGACGCCTCGGGCAGGTCGCCGGACTGCTGCCCTTGGGGTTTGTGTTTAGTCACTCCGACGTCCTTCCTTGCGCGATAGCCTCGCCGTCCATGGTTACACCGGCGCGGCGAGCGGACGCTGACCGACACTCACGCCACGCCGATCCGCCTCAAGGTCGGCCCAAGGAAATCATCAGTGACTCCATCGCCAGCAGGGGCGCGACGTTGGTTTCCAGGGCCGTGCGGCAACCGAGGATGGCGTCGATCCGGCGAATCGTGACCTCGGGGGTGCTGGCCCGGGCCACCTGGGTGATGTCTGCTCGCCGTTCGGCGTTGATCAGGTCGATCCCGGCGCCGGTCTGAACGACCAGCACATCGCGGTGGAAGCCGGTCAGTTCAGTCAGCACCCGATCCAGGGCGTCGCGTTGGATCCGCTTCGCCCGTGCCTTCTGCTGATCTTCGAGTTCTTTCAGGGCGGCCTGAGCCGAGCGCGGCCGGGCCCCCTTTGTGCCCATCCCGAGGGGCTTCACTCAAGGTGGCGCGTTCTTTCGCGTCCAGGTCGGTGGTCGCGGCGGTGGCCTCTTCGGCCGCGGCTTCGACCAGGTTCGCCGCGGCGGTCAGGCAGGCGCCGAGCGAGGTCAGTCGCGTCGGCAGGCCGAGCACCTCGTTTCGCCGGCGGCGCGCCCCCTCGTTGCGAGCAAGCATCCGGGCCCGGCCGATGTGGCCCTGGGCGGCCTTGGCGGCGAAGGCGGCCATCGCGGGATCGGCGCCGTCGCGTCGCTGCAACAGCTCGGCCACCGCTGCCGTGCTCGGGGTGCTCAGTTGAACCCGGCGGCAGCGGGAGCGGATGGTGACCACCACATCGTCCGCAGTGGGGGCGCAGAGCAACCAGACGGTGCGGGGGGCGGGCTCCTCGATGCTCTTGAGCAGGCCGTCGGCGCCGCGTTCGGTGACCCGGTCGGCGTCTTCGACCAGGATGATCTGGTAGCGGCCCATCGTCGGCGACATCACCGCTCGACGGACCAGATCGCGCACCTCATCGACGCCGATCGAGGGCATCTCGGTGCGGACCAGGGTGACATCGGGATGCGCCGGACAACGACGTGCGGCAGGCGTTGCAGTGCCCGCAACCGCCCTCAGCGCACTGCAGCTCGGCAGCGAACGCTCGGGCCGCGTTGGAACGCCCCGAGCCGGGCGGCCCGACGAACAACCAGGCGTGGGTCATCGCGTGCCGGTTCTCCGCCGAGGCTGCGTGACCAGGGAGCGCCCCGGTCGCGGCATTGACCGCACGGCGAAGGGTGCCGATCACCTGCTCCTGGCCGACCAGATCGGCCCACACTCCCTGGGTCATGGCTCCAGCCTGTCAGCCGCCGGCGACAAAAAGGGACGCAGCCGCTGCAGCACCGCCTCGGCCAGCGCCTCTCGTCCGGTGCGGGCGGGCAGCACCAGGTAGTGCTCCGGGTCGGCGGCGGCGAGCTCGAGGAAGTAGTGCCGGACCCGCTGATGGAAGTCGTCCCCGGCACCCTCCAGCCGGTCCTTGTCGAGAATCTCGGCCACGGCCTGGGACGGGTCGAGATCCAGCAGCACAGTCAGGTCGGGGCGCAGGTCATCGGTCGCCCAGCGCGCCATCGCGGTCACCTCGGCCAGGTCGAGCACCCGTCCGGCACCTTGGTAGGCCAACATCGAGTCGACGTAGCGATCACTGATCACCACAGCTCCCCGGGCCAGTGCCGGCAGCACCACCTCATGCAGGTGATGGGCCTTGTCAGCGGCATACAGCAGGGCTTCGGCCCGCGGCGCCAGGTCACCGGTGGCCGGGTCGAGGACGATCTGGCGGATCTGCCGGCCGGCGGCGGTGTCGCCGGGTTCGAAGGTGACCACCACGTCCTGGCCTTCGGCTCGGAGCCGGTCGGCCAACAGGGCGCTCTGGGTGGACTTGCCCACGCCGTCGCCGCCCTCGAACACCACGAACACGCCGTTGCTCCGCGCCCGGTTACTCGCAGACCCGCTGCTCATGGGCGCAGCACCCGTCGTCGAAGGCGTCGCCACAAAGCGGGCCAGCGGTCGACGAAGTCCCGGCGGGCGTAGGAGACCGACAGCACCGCCCGCTCGTACTCCCGTCCGGCATCGAAGATCTCGGCCGCACTCAGCCCCTGCAGGTCCTTGGCCAGACCGCGGGGATCGACGGTGATGGCGTCGAGCAGAGCGGCGACCTCGGCCAAGCGGTTGCCCAACGTCCGGGCCGGCTTGCCGAGCACCTGGCGAGAGGTGCACCAGCGCCGCCGCTCGATCGATGGCGACCTTGGCCCGCTCAGCGGAGGTCCAGCGCATGGTCGTCCAACCCGAGCACAGGTCGTGCACCACCTGGACGGCCGCCTCGATCTCTTGGAGGAGCACCGGGCCGGTGGCGCGTCGCGGGTCGATCTGCAACGGCACCCGGTCGCGGGCCTCAGCCAGGCTGTCCAGCATCCGAAAGTATCGCTCTGACAAGCGGATCGAGCGCTGGCCGCGGTCGGCCAGCAACGCCGCCAGGTCACCGCCGAAGCGCTCGGTGAACTCGGGTCGCAACAGCGGCGCGACGCCACCCAACGAGTCGTGCAGAGACTGCAACGCCGCTCGTAGCTGATCGGGCGGCGTTGACTGACCAGCCTCGGCGGGAAGCCTGCGGGGCAGGTCGGCGAACAGGAGTCGCCGCCACCCGACCCGAAAGAGTTCGCCCACGAAGTCATCGATCGGGGATTGCTCGTCCACGTCCAACCCGGTGTGCTCGATCACCACCCCGAGCCGCTCGGGCAGTGAAGGGAACACCGACACCGGGGTGGCGCCCGCACGGACGAAGACCCCGAGCACGTACTCCAGTTGGTCACGACTGAGGGCGCGGTTGGTGATGTTCACCTGGCGGTACTGGTTGGCGCCGCGGGTTCCGACCCGCACGGTGACCCGGGCATCGGCCAACTCGGCCAAGGTGCGCCCCCGCGAGTTGATCAGGGCAAAACCGAAATGCCGGGAGTCGACGGTGAGTCGCGGACCAAGCAAACCGGAGCGGCGGAAGGGATGGACGAGGGCGGCGAACTCGCCGGGCAGCTCCTCGTCATGAGCCAGGACGCTCTGTTCCTCGGGTAACACCGGTTCCCAGCCGCGCGCCTTCAGGTGCCATTCGCCGGTCTCGGCCGTTCGACTCAGTTGCAGGCCCCAGGCGAGCAGTCGGTGGTCAGCAGTGTCGATCACCGTGTCGGTGGTGGCGTAGGTGTGCAGCGAATCCCGCAAGGCCCGCAGACTGAGGTCGAGATCGGCATGCTCGAGGGTGTCGATCACCGCGGTGTAAGGCAGCTCCAACCGCCACAGGCTACGGCTCGGGGACATCACACCGCCTCAGCTCGGGCCGCCACGCGCGGCTTCGGCGCCACTCTAGTGCTCAATCACCGGCCGACCCTGGTCAGCCGGACGAGCTCGGTCAGCGGCCGCCCTGGGCGAGGTAGGCGGCAGCGTCGTAGTGAATGACGAGTTCGCTGATCCGACCGTCGGTGAAGCGGAAGAACTCCGCGAACCGGACTGTGCCGCCGGGCAGCGCGGCGTCGTAGAGGACGGCCGCCTCCTCGTCATCGCCGCAGGCCTGAATGATCCGGACGCCGTGGGCGCGCTCCACGAAGCCCCGCACCCCGTGGGCGAACCGCGCACCACCGGACATCCGTCCGGCGATCGGCCCCTCGAACACGAAGTCGTCAGCCAGCAGCGGCAGCAGGTCGGCACCGTCGCGGTAGGCCTCTGGGCCGCCGGTGAGGACACGGCGTAGTAACGGGCCAGGAGCGGGTGCCCAACGAGGCTGGTTCGGGTGGTCAGGGTCGGGTCGGTCATGGTCGTCCTCCAGGGGCTTGGTTGCTTGATAGTTTCAAGTGCTCACTTGATTTTGTCAAGCACCTTGGTTAGCTGGGCAGGTGAGAAGTTATGGCCAGTACTGCGCCCTGGCTCGTGGCCTCGACCTGGTCGGGGATCGGTGGACGCTGTTGATCGTGCGCGAACTGCTCACGCTCGGGCCGTGCCGCTACTCCGATCTCCTCCGGGGTCTTCCCGGGATCGCGACCAACCTGCTCGCCGACCGCCTCAACTCGATGGAGGCGTCGGGCTTGGTGGAGCGCCGCGAGTTGGTTCGACCCGCCTCGGGCACCGTGATCGCGCTCACGCCGCGGGGAAGCGCGCTGCAGGGAGTCGTCCGTGAGTTCCTCAAGTGGGGTGCTCCCGCAATGATGGCCCCGACCCCGGAGGAAGCGTTCCAGGCGCATTGGCTGGCTCTACCGCTGCGGGCCCTGTGCCGGGACAACAAGCCGTCCGCCGGGAGGCAGGTCGTGCGGATCGGAGACGTGGCCGACGGCTGCGACATCGAGGCGGACGCGGGGTCGATCACGGTCTCACCCAGCCGGGCGACGGTGACACCCGATGCCGTCGTGAGCGGGGCTCCGGACGCGATCGTGGCCCTCTTCACCGGCCGGCGCACCGTTGCAGAGCTGGCTCCGCACCTGAACGTCGCCGGCTCGGTGGAGGCCGTCGGGAGGGTGATCGGCGGGATGCCGGCGGGGGTGCCCAGCCGATGAATGCTCCGTCCGACTCCCGCGCGGAGCTGCTCGCGGCGCTGGTGGGTCACCTGGCTGTCAACGATGAGACGCCCAACCTTGAGGTCGCGACCATGTTCCGCTCGCCCGGCATTCGGGTCAGCGGCAAGATCGTGGCGTTCCTCGGTGCCAACCACCGCCTGATCGTCAAGCTCCCCCGGCAGCGAGCGCTCGACCTGATCCAGCTCGGCCAGGCAGAGCCGGTCACGATGGGCTCGCGCACCATGCGGGAGTGGGTTGCCATCCCCGGGCAGCCCTCTCGGGAGGAGACGCTGACCTGCTGGCAACCCTTCGTCCAGGAGGCGCTGGCCTACCTGGTCGGGCCAGACGCAGACTGAGCCCCAGCGCCCGTGGTCAGGCCTTCTTCACCGCGGGCTTGCGGGTCGTCGTCGCCCTGGTCGTGGTCTTGGCGGCCGGGCCCTTGGCCGGCGTGGTCTTGGCGGCCGTTGCCCGCGTGGCCGTGGTTTTGGCAGCCGTAGTTTTTGCAGCAACGGTCTTGGTGGCCGTGGTTTTCGCCGCCGTCGCACGGGTGGTGGTGGCGCGCCGGGTGGTCGTCCGCTTGGGAGCGGGACCCTTGGCCCGCTTTTCGGCCAGCAACTCGGCCGCCCGCTCGACGTCCATGGCCTCGATCGAGTCCGAGCGCCGCAGGGTGGCGTTGGTTTCGCCGTCGGTGACATAGGGCCCGAATCGACCCTCCTTGATCACCATCGGCTTGCCGGTCGCCGGATCGGCCCCCAGCTCTTTGACCGGGCCCGCTGCGGCCGCTCGTCCGCGCTGCTTGGGCAAGGCGTAGATGGCTTCGGCCTGCTCCAGGCTGATCTCAAAGATCAGCGCCTCGGACTCCAACGAGCGCGAGTCCGTCCCCTTCTTCAGGTAGGGGCCGTAACGACCGTTCTGAGCCGTGATCTCGACCCCGTCGGCGGACGTCCCGACCACGCGCGGCAGACTCATCAGCGACAAGGCCTGCTCCAGGGTCACCGAATCGATCGCCATCGTCGCAAACAGGGAACCGGTCCGGGGCTTGGCCGACTTGGGCGCGTCCTCGGGCAACACCTCGGTCACATAAGGCCCATAACGCCCCGACTTCGCCACCACCCTCCGGCCGGTGTCGGGGTCGACGCCCAACTCCCGCTCGGTCGCCTGCGGCTGATCGAGCAACTCCCGCGCCCGCTCCACGGTCAACTCGTCCGGCGGCAGTTCGTCGTCGACATTGGCCCGCCGACCCTCGGCGTCCTCGACGTAGGTGCCGTAACGACCGACCCGGACGGCGATCCCCGAATCCCCCAGCGGATGGGTGGAGAGCTCCCGGGCATCGATCTCGCCCAGTTCGGAGACCAGCGTGCTCAAACCCTCGTGGGCAGAGCCTTCGGGGCCGAAGTAGAAGTCCTTGAGCACCTGCAGGCGGGCCGCATTGCCGTTCGCGATTTCGTCGAGAGTCTCTTCCAGCGCCGCGGTGAACGTGTAGTCGACCAGCTTCGGGAAATGCTGTTCGAGCAGCCGGGTGACCGCGAAGGCGAGCCAGGTCGGCACCAGCGCCGAGCCCTTCTTGAACACGTAGTCGCGGCTGGTGATGGTGCGGATGATCGAGGCATACGTCGAGGGCCGTCCGATCTCCAGCTCCTCCAGCTTGGCGACCAGCGACGGCTCGTTGTAGCGGGCCGGCGGACGGGTCTCGTGCCCGACAGCGTTCACCTGCTCAGCTCGCAGCGCCTGGCCGGTGGTCAGTTGCGGCAGGCGGGCTGTGGCGTCGTCGGAGGTCTCGTCGTCCTCGACGGACACGACATAGGCCTTGAGGAAGCCGGGGAAGGTGATCGTCCGACCCGAGGCGGAGAAGGTGCAGCGACCGGCCTCGACCACCTCACCGGTGGTGGCCTCAGTCACCGAGTGCCGCTCGGCCAGGGTGGCACCGATCTTGACGCTGATCGTTTCGCCGACGGCATCCTTCATCTGGGAGGCGACCGTGCGCTTCCAGATCAACTCATACAGCCGGAACTGGTCCCCGTGCAGACCGGTCTCCTGAGGGGTCGCGAAGACCTCACCGGCTGGACGAATCGCCTCGTGCGCCTCTTGGGCGTTCTTCACCTTGGAGGTGTAGACGCGAGGCTTTTCTGGCAGGTACTGCCCGCCGAACAACTTCTTGACCGCGGCCCGAGCGGCCGTCACCGCAGTCTGCGAGAGGGTGACTGAGTCGGTTCGCATATAGGTGATGAAGCCGCGCTCGTACAGCTCCTGGGCGACCGACATCGTCCGCTGCGAGGTGAAGCCGAGCTTGCGGCCGGCGTCCTGCTGCAGGGTGGTCGTCCGGAACGGCGGGTACGGACGACGGGTGTACGGCTTGGCCTCGACCGAACCGACCGCATACCCGGCGGTCAGCAGCGCGGCGGCGAGCGCCTCGGCCTGGGGCAGGTCGAGCAGGACGAGATCCTTGCCACCCACCTTGCCGGTGGCGTCGATGTCGCGGCTCTGCACCACCCGGCGAGTGCCGACCTGGGTCAACCGGGCCGAGAAGGACGGTTCCCCGTCCGCATCGGCGTTCAGCACGGCCTCGATGTCGGCGTAGGAGGCGGAACGAAAAGCCATCCGCTCACGCTCCTTGTCCACCACCAGGCGGGTCGCCACCGACTGCACCCGGCCGGCCGAGAGCCGGGGCATCACCTTCTTCCACAGCACCGGCGAGACCTCGTACCCGTACAGCCGGTCGAGGATCCGACGGGTCTCCTGGGCATCGACCAGGTCCGTGTCCAGGTCGCGCGGGTTCGCCACCGCCTCCGCGATCGCCTGGGGGGTGATCTCGTGGAAGACCATCCGCTTCACCGGCACCTTAGGCTTCAACTCGGAAAGAAGATGCCAAGCGATGGCTTCACCTTCCCGGTCCTCGTCGGTGGCGAGCAGGAGTTCGTCGACCCCGGCGAGTTTCGCCTTGAGGTCGCGCATCGTGGCCTTCTTATCGGCCGCGACCACATAGAGCGGTTCGAAGTTGTTGTCGACGTTGACTCCGGTGCGGGCCCACTTCTCGCCCTTGTACTTGGCAGGCACCTCGGCGGCGCCGGTGGGCAGGTCCGCGACGTGGCCGCGGCTCGACTCGACGACATAGCCGTCGCCGAGGAAGCTGGCGATCTTGGTCGCCTTGGTTGGGGACTCGACGATCACGAGTCGGCGCTTGATGGTGGGTGCCACGGTGACTGACTTCCTCAGCGTTTGGTTGAACCGGATCAATCTGGGACGAGAAGTACCAAGGCGTTGATGGTAGCTCTGGACGCGAGCAGGTTAGCGCGTCAATTCACCGTACTCTGCCCCATCTCGACCGTGCCGCGCTGCTTTCTCCCGTCGGCGTCGCGCCATTCCAGGGTGATGTCGTCACCGGGTTCGGTGCTGCGGATCAGCGCGGTCAGGTCGGTCTGCCCGGTGATCCGATGCTCGCCGAACCGGGTCAGTCGGTCGCCGCGGACGAGTCCGACCGCTTGAGCCGGGCCGTCTTCGGTGACCCGCGACACCAGGAGGCCGGGTTCGTCGCGACCCTTCGAGGACGCGGCCACGGCGATGCCGAGCATGCCGACCGGCCCGATCCGGACGCCGTCGCCCTCGACCCCGGCGAGGATCAGTTCACTGACCCGGCGGACGGTGTCGATCGGCGTCAGAAAGCCCGACGACCGTTGAATCGACCCGGCGACGGTCAGCCCGATCACCTCATTCCTCGGGGTCAGCGCCGGGCCGCCGCAGTCGAAGGGTTGGACGGCCAGATCGGTGCGAATCAGGCCGCTCAGGTCGGGGTTCACGTTCCAGGGGTGCGGACGGCCGCGTCCAGGTCGGCATCAATGGCGCTCACCTGGCCGTTCAGCGTGCGCAACGCGCCCTCCGCGGTTGAACCGAGTATCCGCACCGGGTCGCCGGGCTGGACTGCGGCGACGGCCGCCCGGACGAGCGCCAGCTCGGGGGAGCCGTCCAGTTGGAGCAGGGCCACGTCGTGGGTCTCGTCGAAGCCGAGCAAGGTCGCGCTGTAGCTGCCACCGCCGACCGGGGTGCCCACCGAGATCGAGGTGGAGCCCTGGACGACATGATAGGCGGTCACCACCAGGCCCGCTTCGGCGACCACGATTCCGGTGCCGGTGGAGCGGCCGCCGGGCAGTTGGGCCAGCACGGTGACGACCCCGGTGCTCGGCTGGTCGGCCCGACCGGTGGGCAGCACCGTAGGAGGCGCCGCGGCAGCTAGGGGTGGGGCGACGGCGGCGGGCCGGTTGAGCTGGAACAACAACGCGATCCCGGCCAGGGCCAGTCCGGTCAGGGTGAGCACGATCAGCCAGCGAAGGCCTCCCTCGGCGCGGGCCAACTCAGGCCACCGGGCTGGCGGCCAGGACCACCGTCGCGGTGAACACCGATCCGCCGACATCTCGCCAGGAGACCTCGATCTTGTCACCGGGTTCCGCGGCGCGAATCAGGTGCTTCAGGTCGGTGTAGCGGGTCAGCGGGACCGAGCCGACGCTGAGCAACGTGTCGCCGGCGTGAATCCCGACCCGGGCCGCTGGGCCGCCGGGTTCGATGTCAAAGACGCGAACCTCTCCATTGCTGCCCAGCTCGGCGCGCAAGACCTCGATCCCCAAGTACCCCGACGGGCCGATCTGGACTCTCGCGCTCTCGAAACCGGAGTCGACCTGGGCAACGATGGCCAGGGCGTCCTGAATCGGGACGGCGTAGCTGGCGCCGGTCGTCCGCGAACGCGCCGTGGTCACCCCGAAAACTTCGCCCTCGTGGTCGAACATCGGCCCGCCGGAATCACCGTGCTGCGCCGAGGCGGTGGTGCGAATCAGGGTCAGTACCAGATCACGAGAGGGTGGCTGCGACCCGGTGGAGACATCCATCGGCACCCGGAGCAGGGTGACCGTGCCGTCGTCGGCGCTGAGCCGGCCGTGGCCGCCCGCATTGCCCACGACCGTGGCCGCATCCCCACGGCGGAGCAGGTCTTCATCGATGGCCACCGTCGGCAACCCGTCCGCTCCGAGGAGTTGCAGGACGGCGATGTCAGAGACGGCGTCGAAGCCCACCACCACCGCTGCGAAGGTCTCCCCCGTGTCGGCGAGCGTGGCCCGGACCCGGGTGGCGCCTTGGACCACGTGGTAGTTGGTCAGCGCCCGGCCCTTGCCTCGCAGCACCATGCCGGTGCCGGTCACCAGGCGAGCGTCATTCTCGGCCTCGATCAGCAGCACCCCGCGGGTCAGCGCGGGGGGCGGGGTGAGCCGATCCCGGCCCGACTGGCTGAGTAGGTCAAGCTGTTCGGCGGGCACGTCCTGGGTGGAGCCGCTGAGGACGGGAGCCAGAGCGACCAGGACGAGAAGCAAGCCGGCCAGGCGGCGGAACCGCCCGGGCCGCGGGCTGCCCGGAGCGCGAGGGACATCGACAAACACGCCGCTCACCTCCCTTGCCGCCATCTCTAGTGAATCCCGCGCTGCCCCGGCAAACAAGGGCCGCAGCGTTTGGCTCACTCGGCTGGGCGGAGCAGGCCTTCGGCGATCAGCGGGCGCAACCGGGGCAGCAGGTCTGCGGCGAGGGCGGCCTGGTCGGCGTCCAACAGGTCGGCCACCCCGCCGATCAGCAGGCCCAGGGGAAGATCCCCGTCGCAGGCACCGAGTACGGCAGCCAGGCCGGTATCGGCCTCGACCGCGCGTCCGAAGCCGGAGGTTTGGCGCAGGACGATGTGCGCCGGATCGGCAGCGCCGGCCAGGCCGAGCGTCTCTTGGATCACATCGTCGGCCAGCATCCAGGTCGAGGCCAGGAGCGCGTGGTCCTCCAGTGCGGCGGCGTTGAGGGCGGCGGGGTGATCGGCGAAAGCCTGGCCGACTGGTTGGTGGACCAGGTGCGGCCACTCCTGGATCGTGAGCTGTGGGGTGGCGCGTTCGGTGTTGTAGAGGGTGATCCAGCCCAGCCCGACCCCGACGATGCCCAGGTGGTCGAAGTAGTCGACCCATTCGCGGTAGCGGGAGCGGTATTCGCCGGTGCCGAGCAGGCCGGCGTCAGCCAACCAGATCTCGATGTACTCGTAGGGGTCCAGGTGCTCGCGCTGCAGGACGAGCGCATCACACCCGGTGGGTCTGATCCAGCCTTCGAGGCGTTCCGACCAGGTTTCGGCTTCGGTGATCGCCCAGTTGCCGAGCACCTGGAGGACCCCGCCGGGGTTCAGCCGTCCGGCACCTTCGGTGATCACCTGGCGGACCAGATCGTCGGCCAGCATCGACCCCTCGCGGTAGACCAGTCGGTCGGCGCCGGGCGGGGACATCACGTAGGGCGGGTTGGCCACAATCAGGTCGAAGGCCTCAGCGGCCACCGGCTGGTAGAGGGAACCTTCCCTGACGTCGAGCTCGATGCCGTTGAGACGAGCGGTCAAGCGCGCCATCGCCACCGCCCGAGGATTGAGGTCGGTGGCCACGACCCGGTCGGCGTGGGTGGACAGATGAAGGCTCTGCACGCCGCAGCCGGTGCCCAGGTCGAGGGCCGAACCGACCGGCGTGCGGACGGTCAGCTGGGCCAGCGTGGTCGAGGCCGGGGAGACCCCGAGCACGAAGTCCGGACGAGGGGCGGCGAGCCGCCCGTCCAGGTTCGGCGCCAGATCGGAGCAGATGAGGCCGTCGAACCCTTCATCGGTGGCGTAGGGACGCAGCTCGATCCCGGCTCGGATGCCCTCTCCGGAGCTGGCGAGGACTCCGGCGGCGAGCAGGCTTTCCGGCTCCCCGAGGGTGGCGCGGACGTGTTCGACCGCCACCTCCTGCTGCAGCAGAAAGAGCCGGATCAGGGTGGCTTGGGCATCAACCTCGGAGCCCAGCGCGTCGGCAGCGGCCAGGGTGGTGTTCCGGGCCAACCCGGCCAGGCCGGAGGCTCCCAATCGGGCACCCACGGCGTCGACGTCATAGGCCGCTGCACGGAGATGATCCCGCAGCCGGTCACAGTCCAAGGGGCTCAGCACCCGGACAGCCTGCCACGAATCACCCGATCGGGGCCGAGGCGAACGCGCGCCCACAACTGTCGGAGGCGGGTGGCACGCTTGGCCGCATGGCACTACCGGAGTGGATGCAGGGGGATCAGCGGATCCGCCACGTGGAGCATCGTCCGGCTGCGCCGGGGGTGAGCCTGCCGTTCCCGGAGTGGGTGTCGGGCGACGTGCGTGCAGCGCTGCGGGCTCGGGGATCTCGACCCTGTGGAGCCACCAGGCGACCGCTGCCGAGCCCTCTTCGCCGGTCGGCACGTGGCGATCGGCACCGGCACCGCCTCGGGAAAGAGCCTGGCGTACCTGCTGCCGATCATCGCCGCCACCAGCGAGGGCCGGCTCGGCTGGGAGGTGGAAGCCTCCCGCAACCGCCTGACCCTGCCCGCGCGAGAGCACACGGCCCTGTATCTGGCTCCTACCAAGGCCCTGGCTCACGACCAACTCCGGGTGACCACCGACCTGGACTTGCCGGGCTGGAAAATCTCCGCCTTGGACGGAGACTCCGACCCCGCCGAGCGACGCTTCGCCCGGGAGTTCGCCCACCTCATCTTCAGCAATCCCGACATGCTGCATCGCTCGGTCTTGCCCAACCATCAGCGTTGGGCCCCGTTGTTGAGCAGCCTTCGCTTCGTCGTGATTGATGAGGCGCACCGTTACCGCGGCCTGTTCGGGGCTCATGTCTCCGCGGTGCTGCGACGACTCCGCCGACTGTGTCGCCACTACGGCTCCGATCCGGTCTTCCTGGCCGCCTCCGCCACCATCGCCGAACCCGCATCGTTGCTGGCCACCCTGGCCGGAGTCGGGCCGGTGGTGGCGGTGACCGAGGACGCCTCGGCTCGGCCCGAGTTGGATTTCGTGCTCTGGCAACCGTCCGCGGAACCGCATCGGGAGGCGGCTGACCTGGCCGCCCGGTTGTTCGAGGCCGAGCAGCAAGCGCTCGTCTTCACCTCTTCCAGGGTGCAGGCCGAGCTGGTCGCCGATCGACTGCGCCGCCTGGTCGCCGAGCCGAACCGGGTGGCCGCCTACCGAGCGGGCTATCTGGCAGACGACCGCCGGGAGATCGAGCACGGCTTGAACACCGGGCGGCTGCGCACCGTCGCCTGCACCAACGCGCTCGAGCTGGGCGTCGACATCGGCGGCATGGACGCGGTGATCACCGTGGGTTTCCCCGGTTCGGCGGCCGCCCTGTGGCAGCAGGTTGGCCGGGCCGGACGCTCGGGGCGTCCCGCCCTGGCGGTGCTGGTGGCTCGCCCCGACCCACTCGATGCCTACGTCTGCGATCACCCCGACTTCCTGCTTGCGGAAGGGATCGGCGCCACCGTGCTGCACCCCGACAACCCGGTCGTCCTGGCCCCTCATCTGGCGGCCGCCGCTCAGGAGTTGCCGCTCACTCCCGCCGACAGCGTCTGGTTCGGCGACTCGGTGACCTCCTTGGCCGATCGACTGACCGCGCAGGGGTTGCTCCGCCGGCGCGCGGCCGGCTGGTTCTGGACCAGGCCACAAAGAGCGGTGGACTCGATCGACCTGCGCTCCTCGGGCAGCACCTCGGTCGGCGTGGTCGAAGAGCGCACCGGCCGGGTGGTCGGCCACGTCGACGTCGCCGCTGCGGATCGCACGGTGCATGACGGCGCTGTGTATCTGCATCAGGGCGAGCAATGGCTGATCGGCGACTATGACCGGGCCGCGCAGGTGGCGTTGGCCCGCAAGGTTCGCACCGGTTATTACACCCAACCGCAGACCGTGGGCGATGCCCGCATCGTCCGCCGGGACTCCGAGCGGCCTTTGGGAGTCGGCCGATTGGCGCTGGGCATGGTGGAGCTGACCTCCCAGGTGACCGGCTACTTGCGCCGGGACGAGGTCACCGGAGACGTCTGGGATTCGACGCCATTGGAGTTGCCCACCCGTCATCTGGTCACCCAGTCCGTGTGGTGGACGCTCGACCGGGCCGCGTTGGCGGCCCGCGGGGTGCCTGAGGCCGACCTGGCTGGGGCCGCCCACGCCGCCGAACACACCGCGATCGGGCTGCTGCCCATGTTTGCGCCCTGTGATCGCGGGGACATCGGTGGCCGCTCCACGGTCTTGCACCCGGATACCGGGGAGCTGACCGTGTTCGTCCACGACGGGTTCCCCGGCGGGGCGGGTTTCGCCGCCAAGGGCTACCAGTTCGCGGAGCGGTGGCTGGCCACCACCTTGGATCGGCTGGCGGAGTGCCCCTGCGAGAGCGGCTGCCCGCGCTGCATCGTCTCCCCCAAGTGCGGTAATGGCAACAACCCATTGCACAAGGCGGGTGCGCTGGCGCTGCTCACTCAGCTGGTTGGCTGAGGTCAGCTTCGTTGCCTGAGTCATCTGGCTGGCTCGGTGGTGGTGAGCCGACCGGCCCGGGCCTCAGCTGTGACCCGGGTGGGCAAACCTGGCAGGTCGAAGCGGACGGGGCGCCGCACGCTGACGGTCACCACGAAGTCCCAGGTGTCGCCGGTCACGAGGCAGTCAGTGAGAGTGACCTTGTTGGTGGTGGCGATCCGGCGGGCGGCAGCGCAGGCGTCCTGCCCGGCTTGATAGGCGGTCGCCCCCGACAACGCGACCAGGTCGGCCGCGCCGCGAGCTTGACGAACTGCCGTCAGGTAACCGGCGCCGATCAAACCGAGGAAACCCACCAGGACGATCAGCAGCACCCCGGCGGTCATCATCAGCGTGGCTGAGCCGCGCTCCGAGGACTGTTCCACGGCCTACTCCCCCTCGCTCAACACGGTCGCCTCGGCCTCCAGCGCCACCCCCGGTAGCCAGTGACCCCACGGACGGGCCAGCAGTTTCACCGTGACCACCACGTCCGACCCGGCACGCCGAATCGTCACCTCCGACCCTGCGGGCCGATCGCCGATCACTCGACTGACCGCGGCCTGGTCGTGCCGGGCTGCTTGACGAGCCACCTCCGCGGCCGTGTCGTGGCAGGTCGTCCAGGCGACGATGACCGCGATCAACGCGACCATCAGATAGGTCACGACGACCGTGACCAGGCTGGCGAAGGCCAACTCCACCGTGGCCATGCCCCGTTCCGAGGGCCGCCCAGGCTGGCCCGCCTCCCGGCTCTGCCCCTGCTTCAACCCGGTTGAGCTCATCGTCACTCCTGACTGGGGTGCGGCCGGTCGCGCTGAGCGCGACCGGCCCGCGCCGGCGCTACTTGATGGCAGTGACCGCGTTGACGATCCAGCTGATGATCTTGATCACCAGTTGCGCGATCTGCTCCCGGGTCGCGGTGTCGTTGAACGCCCAGACGAGCGCCCCCAGCACGGCGATCACGAGGATCACTCCCACCGCATACTCGGCCGTGGTCATGCCGCGCTCGCCGCGCACCCGCACCAGCTTCTTCTGTTCCTTCTTGGTCATCTCCAGCCCTTCCTTCGGCGTCGGATCGTCCGATCGCGAGCACACACTGGTGAGGTTGAGGGCCGAACCGGTCAACGAATCTGCGGGCTGTGGATGACTCGGGAGCATGACCTGTGGCTGTGGACAACTCGTCCTCACCCGAGCAACGCACTGACAACACCGCCGATGATCGGGACAACACCGACCAGGAAGAAGGCGGGCAGGAAACAGAGCATCAGCGGCAGCACGGTTCGCACGCCCACCTTGCGTGCGTCGGCTTCAGCGCGGCTGCGGGCCAGCCGGGAGGCATCGGCGGCTTGTTGGCGCAACATGCCGGCCAAGGCCGTCCCGGAGTCCGCGGAGCGGGCCAGCGCTTTGGCCAAGGGCACCAACTCTGGCGCGATCGCGCCCAGCTGGTCGCGCTCGCCCAGCAGAAGCTCGCGCCAGGCGTCCGCATCGGAGACGCCCAGTTGGACTAAGGCATCGACCCGGCGAAGCTCCGCGGCCAGCGGGCCGTCCAAACTTGTGGCGACCAGCGCGACCACGTTCCGCAACGGCATGCCCGCCTCGACGCCGACCGCCAGCAGGATGCAGGCCCCCGGGAGAGCTGCCACCAGGCGTCGGCGTCGATCACCCTGGGCACCGGTCGGCAACCGACCGAGGCCGACGTGGACGCCTCCTCCCAGCAGAACTCCGACGACCAGCCCGACCAGACCACCCTGCGCGAGCAGCACCACGAGCCCCGTCAGCACTCCCATGCTCAACCGCAACCCGGCGCCGAGAGCCTCGGGGTGTGGTCGCAACCACGGTGGGGCCCGCCACGGGGGGTCTTCCCGCAACCGGGCACCGGCCGAGGGGCCCCACCACAACAACCAGGCGGCAGCCACTGCCCCTGCGGCCACCAAGGCCGGTTCAGCCGCCATCTCAGCCTCCTGCCCGACGCGCCAACAGTTCGCTCCACAGCACCCCGGCACAGGCCAGGATCACGCCGGCCAGCAGGCAGGCCTGCCCGAGGACCGAGTCGGTCAGGAAGGCCACCGGGTTGCCACCCATCGCGAAGCCGACCCCCACGCCCACCAGGGGAAGCCCGGCCAGGAGCCGCCCGGTGGCCCGCGGTGCGGCCAGTTCAGCCGCCACCACCAGCCGCAGGTCGCGGGCGGAGGCCAGCTGAGCTGCCATCGACTCGATCGCCGGCGTCATCGACGCCCCGGAGCGCTCCGCGACCTGCCACGCGCACGCCAGGTCAGCCAGGCCCCCCGCCCCCGGACGATCGGCCAACCGCCGCATCGCCGCCGCCGGATCCCCACCGGAGGCCTGCACAGCGGCGATCTCCGCGAACAAGGCCGACTCCTTGGCGATCCCGGCCACCGCCGCCGAGGGGGCCAACCCGATCCGCATCAGGGCGGCAAGTTGTTCACAGCCCTCGACCACCGCGCCCTGGGTGGCCAGGGCACGCCTCGCCGTCACGTGCTCCCCGACCAGGACGCCCACGGTGACGACGAGGGCCCACACGGCCAAAGCGGGCAGCACCCCCGAACCGCCGGCCAGCAGAATCCCGAGCAGCACCAACACCGGCCCGGCCAGGCTCAAAACCCAGCGCAGCGGACGAACCCGACGATGCCGCGGCGGGGCTGCCACGGTGAGTCGGCTCAGATCCCGGGGCGCAGCCACAGCCACCCGGCCACTCCCGCAGCCACCGCTGCGATGACGATCACGTGCTGCTGCCGATCTCGCCGCGGCGGGGCCGGGCACCGGCGAGCGGCCGGGAGGGAACGTCCACGCCGGCACCGGCACGCACAGGCCGGTTGCCTGGTCGGCCTGGAGAAGGTGAATCTCGTGCACCCAGCGGCGTCCGTCGGGCAGCCTCCTGATGTGCACCAGCGCGTCCACAGCGGCCGCCACCTGAGAGTGAACCGCCGGTCTGGGCATCCCACCGAGTGCCGCCAGCGCCTCCAACCGGGCGGGCACGTCGGCGGCGGAGTTGGCGTGCACCGTGCCGCAGCCACCCTCATGGCCGGTGTTCAAGGCGGTCAGCAGGTCACACAGCTCGGCACCACGCACCTCACCGACCACGAGCCGATCGGGCCGCATCCGCAGCGCCTGGCGAACGAGGTCTGTGAGCGTCACCGCCCCAACACCCTCGGCGTTCGCCGGTCGGCCCTCCAGCCGCAGCACGTGCGGATGATCGGGGGACAGTTCTCGGGAGTCCTCGGCGATCACGATCCGCTGCCGCGCCGGTACCAGCCCGAGCAACGTGCCCAGCAGGGTGGTCTTGCCGGTGCCGGTGCCGCCGGAGATCAGGAATGCCCGGCGCTGCTCGATCAACCAGCTGAGCATGCCCGCCGCCTCGGGGGCCAAGCTCCGGCCGCGGACCCAATCAGCCAAGGTGAGCTGGCGTTTGGTCGGCACCCGCAGCGAGAGGCAGGTTCCGGCGTCCGCGATCACGCCCAGCATCGCGTGCACGCGGGTGCCGTCGGCCAGCCGGGCGTCCACGAACGGACTGCCCTCATCGAGCCGGCGACCAACCGAGGCGGCCAGTCGGACGGCCAGCCGCCGCACTTCCTCCTCCGAGCTGAACACCGACTCCACCTGTTCCAGGCCGGTGCCGCAGTCCACGAACACCTGATCCGGGCCGTTCACCAGCACGTCGGTGACCCCAGGAAGGCTCAACAGCGACTCCAGCGGCCCGGCCCCCTCGCTACCTCGGCGTAGCGCCTCCAACGTGCTCCGAACCGCCTGATCACTGACCACATAGCCCAGACCGCGCAGCGCACCGGCCACCTCCCGCGGCCCGTTGCCCCGCCCGTGCCGCCCCAGGAAGGCCCGCACATCGTCCAGATCGACCGCGGTCATGCCGTCGTCGCGAGCACTGCGTCCAGCACCGCTTCACAACCCCGGCCGAGGCCCCGTCGGGCCGAGCGGGCCGGGGCTCCCTCGCTCGGCCGCCACCCGAGCCCGCGGGTCATCGGCCAGCCGGAAGACGTTGCGCGCCCCCAGAGCGTCAGCGACCACATCGGACGGCACCGTGCCGGACGGCATGCTCCGCACCACCAGATCGGGAGCGCGCAGCTCCAACCCGCGCGCCAGTTGCCGAGCCGCCGCCACGCTGCGCAGAGCTGTGCCGACCACCAACAACACCCGGCTGGCCAGCCGCACGCTCTCCCGTCCGGCTCCGGATTGCCCCCGCCCCGCGTCGATCAGGACCAGGTCGAAGCTGCGCTGCAGCGACCCGATCACCGCCGCCAGCGGTTCGCGGGCGACGTCGAGGGCCGGGCCGCGCGCCATCGCGACCAGGGACACCCCGTCCACCTCGGGGAGGTGTTCGCGCAGATCACCAAGGAATCCTTCGGCCCCGCTGAGCCGTGGCCAACGCCAGCCCGGCACGCGTTCCGCCCCGAGCAGCAGATCGATCCCTCCCCCGGCCGGATCCACGTCCACCAGGGCGACGCTGACCCCCCGACGGGCAGCCCGACACGCCACCCCGGCGGCCAGGGTGGAGGCCCCGACCCCACCGGAACCGCCCAACACCGCCACCACTGGAGAGCGGCTCCGAGCCGAACCTGTGGTCAGCACCGACGAAAGCCAAGCGCGACCCTCGGGCAACACGATCACCTCAGCACTCAACGGCATCGACCACACGCCGAGCGCTTCGACGTCGTCACCCACCAGGTAGACGCGCGATCGGGCCGGCAGAGCCAGCGCCGCCAACTCACCGGCCCGGTCGGAGCCGACGAAGACCGTACCCGCCGAACGCCACGCGGCCGCGAGCACGTCCGCCTCCGCCGTGACCTCGGGGTGCAGTTGTAACGCGGCCGCCGCCGACAGCACCAGGTCGACGATTGCTCGGTCCCGGGTCAGCAGCCAGATCTGATCAGCCTGAGAGGTATCCAACACAGCCGCACACTGGTGGGGTTCACGTCCGGACCGGTCAGGGAATTGTCCTCCTGTGCATAACTTACCGGCCCTATTGACGTTGTCCACAGCCGCGGCGAGCCCAGAAGTTCGTGCTCAGCGGCTTACCATCGAAGCATGAGCGCCCCCGTCAGTTCCTTCCCGAGCCCCGCGCTGGGCTGGCTGACCGACCTCGACCTCTCACCTGCCGGGCAGTTGAGCACCCTCGCCAAGCGCAGTTCGGTGCTGGTGGTGGGCCAGCACAGCGCTGCGCCGGCCACCACGCTGCATCAACATCGGGTGCGGCTCACCGTGATCGACAGCACCCGGGAAGGAGTCGGACGGATGCTGAAACACACCCCGTCCGCCATCCCGGTGACGGCAGCGGCGAGTTCACTGCCGTTCGTCCCGTGCTCCTTCGACACCGTGTTGATCGCTCAAGGCTTGCACCTGCTCGACCCGGAGCCCGCCCTGGCCGAGTTCGCCCGCGTGCTCAGGCCGGGCGCTCACGTCTCGATCTGTTACACCACCCGGGACGACAGCGTTCCCTGCGTGCGACGGCTGATCGCGCTGCTACGTGAGGTCGACTCCTCCGCCATGGCCGGCGCCTATGGCTTCGGAGTCTGTGGCCGCGCTCGCGTCCAATCCCTACTTCCCGCACGTGGAGCGGCGCTCGTTCCGGCAGTGGGTTCCGGTCGACGAGCACCAGTTGGTCGCGATGGTGGCCCGCACCCCGCTGGCCAAGCGCCTGGATCGCGCCGACAACGAACGCCTGCTCGAGGGCGTCCGCGACCTCTACCTGGCGTCGGCTCGCTCACCCGAACCCTTGCTGCTGCCCTACCAGGTGCTCTGCTGGCGCGGCTGGGTCGATCACAGTGAACTCTCGGCGGCCTTGCACCCCCCCGATCACGGGCTCCAGATCACCCTGTGACCAACCCCACCGCCCCCGGCCGTAGCACTAGGCTGAGGGAAACACCGAGCGAAGGAGCACCATGGCCGACCAGCGCGACATCGCCGAGGTGATCAAGGACATCACGGCCGACGTGACGACGATCGTCAAGGGCGAAATCGAACTGGCCAAGGCCGAGTTGCTGCCCCAGGCCACCTCGATCGGCATCGGAGCTGGGCTGTTCGGTGCCGCCGGCTTCCTGGGCATGTCGGCCGTGAGATCGCTCAGCATCGCTGCCGCGGTCGGTCTGGGCGCCGGCTATGCCGCCTGGTTCGGGATCAACGCGCTTGGGGCGGTCGCGCTCGGCTTCACCACCGTGGCCGTGCTCCTGCTGATCGTCGCTGGGATTCTGGCGTTGATCGGCAAGAGCAAGGTCAACGTCAACGGTCCGGAACGGACGGTCGCCGTCGGGCAGGAGTCCGTCGAAGCCGTCCGGACTGCACTCGTCCGCGGCGTCGACAGCGCCGAGACCGAAGCCGCCGAACGGCAGGCGGCCCGGCAGAACACCACCGAGCTGAGCAGTCACCCCTTCGCCAGGTCGAGCAAGTAGATCCGCGACTCCCAGGGCTCCAGCTGGTAGTGCGACGCTGAGGCGTGGCTGCCCAGCAGTAGCTCCGCTTCGGTCAACGTCGGCAGCTCGTCGGTGGGCAGGTCCACGTACTCCTGCGACCAGTTGGCCACCACGACCAGCAGCTGGCCATCCAGCTGGCGGGTGTAGGCGAAGATTCGTTCGTGGTCGGGCAGCATCAGTTCGAACCTGCCTTCACGGACGATGGCCAACTCGTGCCGCAGCTCGATCAGCCGGCGGTAGTGATAGAAGACCGAATCGGGGTCGGCCAGCGCCTCGGCCGCATTGATCTCGCGGTGGTTGCTGTTGACGCTCAGCCAGGGCGAGCGCGACGTGAAACCGGCGTGGTCAGAGTCGTCCCAATGCATCGGCGTCCGGGCGTTGTCGCGACTCTTGGCGGCCAGGGCGATCAGAATCATCCACTCGCTGATCCCCAGTGACAACGCCAACTCGTGGAACCGCTTGGCCTCGATGTCGTTGTACTCATCGATGGAGAGGAAACCCGCGTTGGTCATGCCGAGTTCTTCGCCCTGATAGATGTAGGGCGTCCCGCGCAGCATGTGCAGCACGGTGCCCAGGGCCTTGGCTGAGGGCACCCGGAACTCATCACTGTCGTCCCCGAAGCGGGAGACCACCCGCGGCTGATCGTGGTTGTTCCAATAGAGCGAGTTCCAGCCCACCTCGGCGAGGGCGTCCTGCCACAGGGCAAGGTTCTGCTTCAGGTCGGGCAGATGTAGCGGCTTGAGGTCGAACTTCGACAGCCCGGGCTGCTGATCCAGACTCATGTGCTCGAAGGTGAACACCATGCCCAGCTCCCCGTTCGCCGGATCGGTGTAGCGCCGGGCGTGCTCGACGTCGACCATCACCATCTCGCCGACACTGAACAGTTCCTTGGCGTCGATGCCGACCTCGCGATTCATCTCCTTGAGGAACTCCTCCACCCGCGGACCGTCAGTGACCATGCTCGGGTCGTAACACAGCGGCTCGAAGCCGGGCGTGACCGGGCCGTCAACCAGCGGGTAGGTCTTGGAAATGAGGTTGATCACGTCCATCCGGAAGCCATCAACCCCCCGATCGACCCACCAGCGCATCATGTCGTAGATGGCTTCGCGGACGGCCGGGTTCTCCCAGTTGAGGTCGGGCTGCTTGGGGCTGAACAAGTGGAGGTAGTACTCCTGCGAGCGCGGATCGAACTCCCAGCCCTTGCCCAGGAAGAACGACCCCCAGTTCGTCGGCTCGGCCCCCTCGGTACCCGGCTCGAAACCCTCCCGTGCAGGCCGCCAGATGTACCAATCCCGCTTGTCGGAGGCCGGATCGCGGGATTCCACGAACCAGGGGTGCTCGTCACTGGTGTGGTTGACCACCAGATCCATCACCAACTTCATCCCGCGGGCGTGCAGCCCCTCGATCAGCTCGTCCACGTCGGCCAGGGTTCCGAAGGTGGGGTCGATGTCGTTGTAGTCGGAGATGTCGTAGCCGTTGTCGTCCTGGGGGGAGCGGTACACCGGGGAGAGCCAGATCACATCAACCCCGAGTTGCTTCAGGTAGTCCAACCGAGAAACGATTCCGGGCAGGTCGCCGATCCCGTCGTGGTCGCTGTCAGCGAAGGACCGCGGATAGATCTGATAGACAACTGCGCTCTTCCACCATGGCGACGTCATGGGGGAATCTTGCCGCTGAGTAGGCAGGTTGCCAACCCTTTGACCGCTATGGACGATCCCGCAGCAGTCGATCAGGCACGGCGGTCTCCCGGCTGCCGTCCCAGGGCAGCGACCACCCCGCCAACTCCAGCAGCCCGTCCAGCAGCAGGGCGGTGAAACCCCAGATGCACGCCCGCTGGCGACCCACTCTCGCAAGAGGCCGCTTTCGCCGCCGCTGGGTCGGCAGGATCGGTCAAGGCCGCCGAGCGCAGCCAAGCCTACCCGCGGCAGAACGGGAGTTCATGGCGTGGCAGAACGGGCGTAGCGGGCCCCGGTGTAGCGGACCGTGCCCGCGGTGAACGCGGTGGCACACGCCGACTTCCCCCGAAATAGGGGCGTCGTAACGACGCACTGCGCCCAGATCAGGCACGGCCAGCGTCCTCCCGCGCCCGGATTACAAGGAGCTATGGCGCCGACGCTGAGGACGTGAAGCCGCCGCTGACTAGGTTGCGAACCCTTGTGACCGCTATGGACGATCCCGCAGCAGCCGATCAGGCACGGCGGTCTCCCGGCTGCCGTCCCAGGGCAGCGACCACCCCGCCAACTCCAGCAGTCCGTCCAACAGCAGAGCGGTGAAACCCCAGATGTAGACCCCACCCACCTGGAAGGCCGGCCCGGTGAAACCGAAGGGGTGGACGTAGCGCGAACGGTTGGCCGGATCGACCAGGTCAGCCACCCGCAACTGATGGACGGCGGCGATCTCGTTGGCATCGGCCGGGTCCAGCTACTCGCGGTTGGCCCAGAAACCCACCACCGGCGTCACGTCGAAACCGGTGGGCCGGACGTGCGCCAGCGGCAGCGTGCCCAGCACCCGGACCGAGGCGGGCAGCACACCCACCTCTTCCTCGGCCTCGCGCAGGGCGGCGGCGATCGGATCGACGTCGTCG
>JADJTO010000026.1 GCA_016711105.1 Micropruina sp.
GAGAGTCCAGACGTGTATGAAGGCCCGATTCAGGACCTGATCGACGAGTTGTCCCGGCTGCCCGGGATCGGCCCGAAGGGCGCCCAGCGGATCGCCTTCCACATCCTCCAGACCGAGAAGTCGGACGTGGCGCGGTTGGCTGACGCGCTGCGCAACGTGGTGGACAAGGTGCGCTTCTGCCAGCGCTGCTTCAACATCGCCGAGGACGAGCTGTGCCGGATCTGCCGGGACGGCCGGCGGGATCAGACGTCCATCTGCGTGGTCGAGGAATCCAAGGACGTGATGGCGGTCGAGCGGACGAACGAGTTCCGCGGCCTCTATCACGTGCTCGGCGGGGCCATCTCGCCGATCGACAACGTCGGGCCGGCCGACCTCCACATTCGGGAGCTGTGCGTCCGGCTGGGCGACGGGATGGTCACCGAGGTGATCCTGGCCACCGACCCGAACCTCGAAGGTGAAGCCACCGCCACCTACATCTCGCGCCTGCTGTTGCCGATGGGAGTCACCGTTTCTCGCCTGGCCTCCGGGCTGCCGGTGGGTGGCGACCTGGAGTACGCCGACGAGATCACCCTAGGCCGAGCTTTCCAAGGCCGCCGCCGGATGTCGCAAACAACGTGAGGGGTTGACTACCGACTTCGGTAGTCAACCCCTCACGTTAAGTCCGTCATGGTCGGTGATTGAGTTTCAGTGGTGGTGGTGTTCAGTGGTGGCGACGTGCGGGGTGCCCGCGTCGACGGTGGACGGCTCCGGGTGCTGATGCTCGTGGTGCTGGTGCCCGTGGTGCTGATGGACGACGGCGTGACCCCGTCCGCGGTTCATCAGCCAGCGGTTGATCGGCCAGGTGACCACGAAGGCCACGGCTAGGGCGAACGCCAGCGCACCCCAGAAGAACCAGTCGGTCAGATGGGCATCCATCGCTCCGGAACCGCCAGCAGGATGCCGTTGTCGACGACCTCCATCACGACGATGGAGATGGTGTCAGCGGCCAGTGCGGTACGGACGGCGTTCGCCCAGCTCAGTCCAATGCGCCGCACCGACAGCACGGTCAACAGGTAGCCGAAGAAGAAGGCCAACCCGACAGCCAGGGCGATGCTTGCCAGGTCACCCCAACCCCACCAGGTGGCCAGCGTCATTCCCAGCACCTCACCGATCGCACAGCCGGTCAAGCAGTGCAGAGTGGCCGATGCTGCCTCTTTCCATGTCGTGTTCATGACTGGTCAACATACCCCCAGGGGGTATGTATTCCCGTTCTCGTATCTTCTCCGGTCAGTTCTGCCCAGGGTCCCAGCGCGACCCTGACGGGTTGCCCGAAGTCACCTCCCCGGTCACCTCGTCCGGATAGACGGGGCGGGGACCCCGCTGGCCAAGTCTCGGCCATGCAGCAGGCCCAGGACTCGAAAGCTCCCGGTAGCGCCTGGCCGACCGGTCGGCGTTCTGGATGGTCCCGATCGCCCTGATCGCGGAAGCCGGGGTTGGCCTTCGCCCAGCCCGCCTTCCGAGCGGGTTAGAACTACGCTCCGATGAGCCGCTCCCGGCTGCAGCGCCAACAACTCGACATGGAAGGGCTCGGCCTGCTCCACCGAACGGTCGTCACGACTCGCCTCGCCTCGTCAGAAGAATCGGACGAAGCCGCCTTGCGGACTGGTTCTAGTCCTCTTCTCCGATGAGTTCAGCGCCTAGATGCAGCGCCAACAGCTCGTCGTGCGAGGTCTCGGACTCCTCCACCGACGGGTCGTCACGACTCGCCTCCTCGGCCACCTCGTCCGGCGAAGGGGCCGAAACCGCCTTGCGGGTCGGGCGAAGGTTCTCCCGTGCCACCACCGCTGCTGCCGGACGGGCGGCGGGCGGTGGTACCGCGGCGGGAGCCGAGGGTTGAGCCGCCGGCTCGGCGGGCGGATCGGCAAGGTCGACCATGATGTCGATCTTCAGCGCGACCCCGGCACGCTCGAGGATCGCCTCGCGCAACACCTCATCGCTTCCCCCTCGACCGAAGCTGTCCCGCGCGCCGGCGTTGGTGATGCCCAGGGTGAGGACTCCGTTCCGGATCTCAACCACGTGCGCGTTCTGACTCAACAGAATCCAGGTGAAGCGGCGACGGGACTTGACCTCATCGAGGATGTCCGGCCACAGCCGGCGGAAGTCCGCAGTGGAGATGTCGCCCACGCCCGCCCCGGGTGCGGCGGTGCCCGCAGAACTGCTGCCCCGTCCCACGCCGGATGTTTCAGTAGCCCTACCGGACGACAGGCCGCCAGTAGTACTGGTCCCCGGACCGCCGGGGCCCGGGCCAGAGTTGCCCGCTCTCGCCGTGCCCGATCCCTCGGTGCCCGAAGAGAAGCCGCCGGGTGCGCTGGTGCCCGGTCCGCCAGCGCCCGCTCCAGCGTTGCCCGCTCCAAGTCCGCCCGGTCCGTCCGCACCCAAGCCCACACCAACCGGTCCGACGGTACCCGGACCCACACCAACCGGTCCGCCGGTACCCGGACCGGCCCGCCGGAACCGGGACCACACCAACCGGCCCGCCGGTACCCGGACCCACACCAACCGGCCCGCCGGTACCCGGACCCACACCAACCGGCCCGCCGGTACCCGGACCCACACCACGCGGAGTGGCGCCCGGCGTCACGTCCTCGGATGCAGAACCCCACGACCCAGAGCCGCTCCGCCCGGCGTCGCCAGAGGGAGTGCCGCCCGGACTTCCCGAACCGCCGACGTTCGTTCCAATCCGGCCCCGAGCAGTATCGCCGCGACCCACACCGGGGGCCCCACTTGCCGCGGTGACCCCGCTCGGCGCCGCGGCGCGTCCGCTGGTTCCAACATCAATGTCCGCGACCGCCGGCCAGGCAAGGTCCGCCGAGGCGCCCCGTGTCGACGGCGAGCCGGTCGGCTGCTCTCCCCCACGCGCGGACGTTCGCGAACCGCCTGGAGCGTCGCCGTCCACACTCGTCGCGCCAGCGTCATCCGCTCGTCCGTGGCCGGACGGGATTGCCAGCCGGCGTTCCAGTCGATCAAGCCGGGCGTGGATCCCGCGGTCGTTGACGTCGGCTCCGGGCAGCAGGACCCGGGCGCACATCAGCTCCAAATGCAGCCGCGGCGCGGTGGTGCCACGCATCTCGGTCAGTCCAACGGCAAGCACTTCGGCGGCCCGGGTCAACTCGCCCGCGCCCAGCAGGGACGCCTGGCTGCTGAGTCGGTCGGCCTGGTCGCCGGCGACATCGACCAGCCCGCTGCTCAGAGCGTCGGGCACGGCGGCGATGATGATCAGGTCTCGCAGCCGGCGGAGCAGGTCTTCGCCGAAGCGACGCGGGTCTTGACCAACCTCGATCACCCGGTCGATGGCGGCGAAGACACCTTGGGCGTCACCGGCGGCGAACGCGTCCACGATCTCGTCCAGCAGTGCATCGGGGGTGAAGCCGAGCAGCCCGGTCGCCTGCGCGTAGGAGACCCCCGTTTCGGCGGCGCCGCCGAGCAACTGGTCGAGGACGGACAACGAGTCCCGCACCGACCCCGCCCCCGCCCGGACGACCAGCGGCAGCACCGTCGACTCGACCGCGATTCCTTCGGCGCGGCAGAGGTCGGCGAGGTAGGCGGTCAGGGTCTTCGGGGGCACCAGGCGGAAGGGGTAATGGTGCGTCCGGGAGCGGATGGTGCCCAGCACCTTCTCCGGTTCCGTGGTGGCGAAGATGAACTTCACATGGGGCGGCGGCTCTTCGACCACTTTCAGCAGGGCGTTGAAGCCCTCCTTGGTGACCATGTGAGCCTCATCGATGATGTAGATCTTGAAGCGGCTGTGGACGGGGGCGAAGAACGCGCGTTCGCGAAGATCTCGCGCCTCATTGACGCCACCGTGTGACGCCGCGTCGATCTCGATCACGTCGATCGAGCCGGGACCGCCTCGCGCCAGGTCGCGACACGAACGACACTCCCCACACGGGACGGGCGCCGGCCCACGTTCACAGTTCAGCGCCCGGGCGAGGATCCGCGCCGAGGTGGTCTTCCCACAGCCGCGCGGGCCGGAGAAGAGATAGGCGTGGTTGACCCGATTATTCACCAGCGCCCGCTGCAGCGGCTCGGTGACATGGTCCTGGCCGATCAGGTCGCCGAAGGTGTCGGGCCGGTAACGGCGATAGAGCGCCAGCGGTGCCTCGGGCCGCTCGACAACCGGGGCAGGGGGTTGCTGTGCTTGGGTCTGGGGGGCCGGGATTGGTTCCGGGGTGGCCTCGCTGGTGGCCGTCTCCGGCTCATCCAAGGGCTCCAGAACGTCGAGTTCGTCCGGGTCACCGAGGCCGAACAGGTCCGGACCGTCCTGGTCGAAGGGGTCGAGTTCCTCTTGGCCCAGCAGGTCGTCATCGAGGTCGTCGTCCACGAACTGAACCATACGGGAGGCCGCCGACAGTTGACGAGCGAGCGCCTCGGGCAAAGAAAGGGGCCCCCGCGCACCCAGCAGAGCTCACTTACCCTTGCTGCCTTCCGACCCTGGGGGAGTTGGGCGAGGTGCCGCCGCGCGGGGACCTTGGCCCGAGTCTAGTCGACCGCGCGGGCAGGCTGGAAACCGGGCTTGGTCGGCCGCCCCGTGGCCGGCGGCTCGCGAGCCGGTTAACTTCACGGCCCACAGCGCAGATCAAGCCCTATACGGCGGTCACGCACCCCCACGACCATGAAGTTCACGCCACAGGCGGCCGCTGCCCGACCCCAACAGCCCGCGGACCGGTTAACTTCACGGCCCACAGCGCACATCAAGCCCAATACGGCGGTCACGCACCCCCACAACAACTTTCACGCCACAGGCGGCCGCTGCCCGACCCCAACAGCCCGCGGACCGGCTAGATTCACGGTCCAGAGCGCTCATCAAGCCCCATACGGCGGTCACCACAGGCCCAGAGCGCTCATCAAGCCCCATACGGCGGTCACGCACACCCACAACCGAGAAGTTCACGCCACAGGCGGCCGCTGCTTGGCCCAGCCGACCGCGGGCCGGTTAACTTCACGGTCCACAGCGACATCAAGCCCAATACGGCGGTCACGCACCCCCACAACCGAGAAGTTTTCACACCCCAGGCGGCCGCTGCCCGACCCAGCAGACCACGAACCGGTTAACTTCACGGTCCAGAGTGCTCATCAAGCGCTATACGGCGGTCACGCACCCTGCTGACCCAGAAGTTTCCCGTCACGAGCGGCCCGCGCACCGTGGAGGTCCTGACGAATCATCCTGAGCAGATCCGCTTCAACCCGCGCCCAGTCATGCACGACCTGCTGGTAGGTCAGTCGCACCACCCGATAACCCCGGGCGGTCAGGCGCCGGTCACGCTCCCGGTCGGCCTCGTAGGCCGGTCCCTTGGTGTGATGCTCGCGGCTGTCGACCTCAATCACGAGGCAGTCCCCCACCAGCAGATCGACCCGACCAACCCCCGGAATGCTCACCTGACTACGGACTTTGACCCCCTTCGAGCGCAATCTCAGCCGAACCATGGATTCGGTGCCCGCCTCGCTCCGGTCACATTTCTCCAGGAGTCTCCGCTGGCGCCCTGGCAGCGGAGCCAAGACCTCGATCAAGTTGGCGCGGCCCATCAGCCGGAGGTTGAGGATCGAGTCCAGAACGACCACGAAGCCCTCGGCCGTCAGGCAACTGGTCGAGTTGCGCAAGGCCACCGCGAGCGGGTCAACCGCCGAGGGTGTTGGGGCGGGACGCCCACAGTCACGGACGCCACCCACGTGCAGTGGCGACAGGCGTCCGGCCCCGGTGCGGCGAAGGTGCAACTGATTGTGTTCCGGAACCCACACGCCGTGCCAGGCCAAGGCGGAGACACAGGACAGCACCCCGCCGAGGCTCACCGCTCTGACCACGGCCGGGTCTGCCCCAGGCAGCGAGAGCCACCCGGGCCGGAGCCTCACCAATCGTCCGGCCTCGGTCAGGCGCTGCACGTCTCGGCGGGTGTGGCCTTCAGCCAGGAGTTCACTGACACGAAACACGGTGGCGGGGGCGGGGGGTCGGCTCATCATCTGATCAGGCTGCCTGGCCAATCCGGCCCAGAGCGCCTGCCTGGAGAATCTGTGGAGAACTTTTCCCGAAACTTCACGGCTGTGGACGACGCTGAACGCCCTATACGCCTCGACGATCGAAATTCGCCGTGTTTTTTTCAGGCTGGACCGACGGCCAGCACAGGCAACGCAGCCTGCGCGCCTGCGACCTGGGTGAGATCAAGCTCGATCACACGGAGTTCGGCCCCGGGCCCAAGTTCGAACAGCACGGTGCCGAACGGATCAACCGCCAGCGAGTGACCAACTCCGGTCGGCGTGCGTTTTCCCTGGTCAGCGGCCGGTTCAGCCTGATCGCAGCCCACCACGAAGGAGGTGCTGTCCATGGCCCTGGCGGTCACCAGAGTGCGCCACTGATGCAGCTTGTTCGGGCCGGGCGCCCACGAGGCCGGCACCACGATCAGCTGGGCCCCGAGACGGGCGTAATGCTGAAACAGCCACGGGAACCGCAGGTCGTAGCAGGTCGCCAACCCGATGGTGACCTCGCCGAGCTGGAAGGTGACCGGCGCCACGCCTGCCTCGATCTCCGCAGACTCGGCATACCCCAGCGCGTCGAACAGGTGCAGCTTGTCGTAGCTCGCCTCTACGCCGCCGGTCACCAGGAGCGTGTTCCGCACCTTGCCAGAGCCAGTTGGCGTGAACGTGCCGACGACCACGGTCAGGCCGAACTCGCGCGCCACGTCACGCACCCCACTCGCCCAGGGCCCTTCCAGGGGTTCGGCCACCTCGATCCGCGGACGGCCGTACGAGCAGATCGTCGCCTCCGGGAACACAACCACATCGGCGCCCTGCTCGGCCGCCTCGGCGCAGAGGTGCCGGACCTGCTGCAGATTGGACGCCGGATCCGAGGTACTGCGGAGTTGGACAAGGGCAACACGCAAGGTGCTCACGCTCGCCACGATGGCAGTCAGCCCGGCAGCGCACAACCTCCAGGCGGGGCCAGCGGGGGTCAGAGCCTGGTTCCCATGAGCCGCGGGGGGCATCGGGGCCCACAACTAGGGCATCGGTTGGAGTTCGACGGCGCCCACCCGCTAGCATCGCAGGCGGAGGATTCGCCTAGAGGCCTATGGCGCTCGCTTGGAAAGCGGGTTGGGTTCACGCCCTCACGAGTTCGAATCTCGTATCCTCCGCCATCACGATTCCCGCTCTGACTAGGGCGGGAATCTTCGTTTTCGGGACCGATGGCGCCCTGCAGCACGATTCGTGCCCCGAGTGTGCCCCGAGTTTTCGTGGCATGTTCTCCCCGAGCCCTTGAGCGCACCTTGGCAGGGCTGCCCTGGATCCATGTGACGTGGGGTCACCCCGCTCCGTCGACGCAGGCACGAGCGCCGCGCACCATGAGGTGCGCGGCGCCGGAGAGGACGATCAGTGGGCTTCCTACCAGGTGCGTTGATTGCGCGCACGGGCCCGTCGGTCAGTGAGGTCATCGCCCGTGGGGATGGGCCGGAACAGCCTGTCGAGATCCTCGACGCGGACTCGGATGAGCCTCACGCCGAACCGTGACGCCCGGAGCTTCCCTGAGGCGATGCGTCGCCGCAGCGTGTCGACACTCACGCCGTACACGGCGGCCGCCTGCTGCAATGACAGCCATTCGGGCACGGGTTGACCCCAGGTGGGCGAGATGGGGAGCGACATGGCCAGTTTCCTCTCGATGTCGGGATGGAAGGTCGGGTTGGTGCGTGACCGTCGGATGGCGACTCGTCAGAGAGACAAGGCGGGCGCTGGGACGGCGCGACTTGGAGGTGACACCTGCGGGGGTGGCTCGGCGACGGCAGGCGCGACTTCCCATCTGGTCGGGTCGACCTGGGTTCGAACCTCCGACTCCAGGGCGTCGAGCGCTCCGTCGGTGATGGTGGGCGCCGGCTGCGTGGCTTGGAGGATGAGGTCGGCCGCGCCAATGACTCGCTGGCCTGTGCTGCGGAGGATCTCGGCGAGGTCGCGCTGCTCGGTCACCGCGTTGAGGGCCCAGCCGGCGACGTAGTTGAAGGTGTACTGGCTGGAGTCGAGCCCGTGGGCGCTGGTCACCATGTATGCGACGGATTCGGCTTCCACTTCGAGGATCCCGCGGCAGTCGCGGCTGCCCTGGTCCTGGTGCAGGAGCACGTGCCCGGCTTCGTGGGCGAGGGTCTTGACGGCCTGGGCGTCGTCGACGTCATCGCGGACCATGACCAGCCCCGGCCGAAGTCGGTGAAGCCGTTGGCCCACCGAGGTCCGCGCCGCGACGTACGTCGAATCCCCGTTCCTCGAGGAGACCTTGAGGCGATCCCACAGTCCGACGGGGGCTTGCCCGGTGAGGAGGGCGGCCTCGCCGATCTTGGGGTCGGGCAGCGGAGGACCGTCCGTCTGCCGGATGTCGAACACCGTGACCGGTTTGGTCGCGACCACGTGGGTCCGGTGCAGGACGCGGCCCCGGTCGTCGCGCACCGGTTGGCCGGCGTCGTCGAGGCGGGGCTCGCGGCGGGTGATGGGAGCGAGGACCTTGATGCCGGTCTCCCCGCGGCGCACCTGGCGTCCCATCGCCTTGAACGCCTGGTAGCCGGCGACGTGGGTGGCCTGCGGGTCCTGAAGCATGATCAGCAGCGAGTTCCCGAACAACCCTCCGGTATTGCATCTGATGCAAGATTCGTGGGGGTGGGAGTGGCCTGACTTGGGGTGTTCCGTGGCCAGTCTCGCCCGTGCGTGCGGGTTCGAATACGCCCTGTGACTAGGCATCCGCCATCCCGGGTTGCATTTGATGTAAGAAGTGTGCATTGATTGCCTTGTCTCGGGAGGGGTGGATTGATGAGGTCGGGTCAGGTCGCCGTGGCGGAGTTGCCGGGCTCGGCGAGGCAGCAATTGACCGCCGGGGTGTCGCTGCTGCATCCCGAGGAAGCGGTGTTGAAGGCGATGTTGGAGGGCTGGGCGGCCCAGCAGCGGTCCCGGCTTCTGGCGGCGACGACGGTGGAGAACCGGGGGTTGACGGTGCGCCGCCTGGTCGGGTTCACCAACGACTATCCGTGGCGCTGGGCTCCCGCTGACGTTGAGGAGTGGACCTCGCACCTGGTCGGTGGCGGCTTGGCGCACTCGACGATCCGGCACTATCAGCAGTCGGTGGCGTTGTTCCTGGAGTTCGTGTGCGATCCCCGCTACGGCTGGGCGGAGGTGTGCCAGGCCCGGTTCGGAACCCATCCGGTGCAGGTGTTCCACGAGTGGAACACTGCTGTGCACCGCAGCGACGGTGAAGCGCGTCCGGGCCGGCGTCCGCTGTCTCGCGAGGAGCTGCAGCGCTTCTTCGACTACTGCGACGATCGGGTCGCCGTCCTGGAGGGTTCGGGACGCAAGGGCTGGCTGGCCGCCTACCGGGACGCGGTGTTGTTCAAGACGATCTACGCGGGGGGGGTGCGGCTGCGGGAGGCGGCCATGCTGGACCTGGCCGACTGGGGGCCGAACGCGAAGTTCGCCCGGTTCGGCTCCTACGGGGTGGTGCGGGTCCGCTACGGCAAGGCGTCCCGAGGCAGCCCGCCACGCCAGCGGACCGTGCTGAGCGTGATGGAGTGGGCGGCCAAGGGTGTGGCCGAATGGGTCGAGGACATCCGCCCCGCCTACGAGGTCGGGGCGGCGGGAATGTTGTGGCCGACCGAGCGGGGCCGGCGAATCCGTCCCGCAGGCATCGATGCCCGCTTCGCCGAGTACCGCGACGCGCTGGGCATGGACGCGGTGTTGACGCCGCACTGCCTGCGCCACTCCTACGTCTCCCACCTCCTGGAGGACGGCTACGACCAGTTGTTCGTCCAGCAGCAGGTCGGCCACGTGTGGGCCTCGACGCTGGCCACCTACACACCCGGGTGGGATCCAGCTACATGCAGGACATGCTGGGGCGGGCGCTGAGACCCGCCTGGGACGGCCACCAGCCCATCGGCGAGCCGCCATGCTGAGTGCCGGTGACAGGTGAGGAGGACATCGTGAAGACCAAGCTGGGATACCGCTGGAACCTGCGGCTGTTGATGGCCAAGGCCGGGATGTACGCCACCAGCGACCTGGTGCCCCTGCTGGCCGAGCGGGGGGTGGTGCTGTCGGCGACCCAGGTGTACCGGCTCGTCACCCAGGACCCCGAGCGGCTCAACCTCCACACCCTGATGGCGCTGTGCGACATCCTGGGCTGCACCCCGAACGACCTGATCGAACCGATCGCCGTCCCGGCGGCCAAGAAGAAGGCCGCCGCAGGCGCCGAAAGCCAGGCGGCGACCGTGGCGTTGAAAGGCCGCCGGCCGCGACCGGCCGAGATCACCAAGCAGTGAGCGTCGGAGTTTGTGGGGACTGCGGACGGGCGGTGAAGCTGAGGGGCCGGGCCAGGATCTGCTCCAACTGCGACGCGATCAGGAACAGCGCCGCCTGCGGCAAGTGCGGCGAACACCGACGGGTCGTGGCCGCACCCCCGACGGCCGGCCGCGGTGCGAACGCTGCCGCAAACAGACGCTCCGGGGCCACGCCGAGTCTGACCGGCGGCGCCTGATCATCGAGGTCGTCACCGCCGCGTGCGCCGGGTCGTTGAGCGAGCAGGCGATCCGTACCGTGCTCACCGACACGGTCACCAGCCCGCAATCGCTGCGGCGCCTCGCCGGCCACCTGACCCACCACCCGGACACTTTCGAGACCGGGCCGACCAGCGAGCTGCCCGTCCTGCACCGCTTCACCCTCGCCCTCGTCGATGCCGGCGCCGAGAACATCACCACCATCCACCCGGTCTGCTCCGGCTGCGGCCGCCGCCAACCCCGCCACGCCCGCACCGAGGCGGGCGGCATCCTGTGCGCGGCCTGCTGGAGCCGGACCCACAAACAGGACTGCTCGGTGTGCCGGCGCCGCCCGGTCGCCGCCCGGGACCCGCAAGGACACCCACTCTGCGAACCGTGCCTGCACCAGGCCCGCCGCCGCGAACAACTCGCCCAGCTCAACCAGGGAGATCATCCAGGCCCTGCCCGACCTCACGGATCGCCCGGTGGCCACCAGGTGATCGACGCCATCGAGCAGGCCGCGCCGACCCTCCCGCTGCGCGCCGAGCTGGCCCAACACCTCCACGACGCGCCCCCGCTGACCCTCGCCGCGCCACGGGCTGCCGCGGCCGCCCGCCTCCTCGCCCAGCTGCGCGCCCACGGAGCCGACCTGCCCGCAGCTCTGTGCGCCGAATGCGGCCAGCCAGCCGACCCACAAGCCCTCTACGGCGGCATGGCCATCTGCCGGGACTGCGAACGCCGCCGCGACCGGAACCGGCGGCGAGAAAGCGACACCGACACCGCCCAACCGATCATCGACGCGGTCACCACCGCCGAACCTTCCCTGCCCCAGGAGCTGATCCGCCGCGTCCTGGCCGACGTCGCCCCGACCGCGCGCCACCTCACCCGCCTGGCCGGACACCTGCGGGCCCACCCCAACATGTTCACCGCCGGACCCACCACCACAACGGCGGTCGCCGACCGCTTCACCCGGGCACTCATCGACGCAGGAGCCACCACCATCCGCGTCATCGACCCGGTCTGTGACCGCTGCCACCAGCGACGGCCCCGCTACGCCCGCACCCCGACCGGCGGGCTGTGCACCCCGTGCAGCCGCACCTGGCTCTGCCCCCGCTGCGGACACGACGGACACCTCGCCACCCACCCCGACACCGGCGACGTGACCTGCCAGCGCTGCGACTACCGGCAGGACACCGGCCAACTCCTCGCCGAACTCGCCGATCAGATCACTGCCAGCCTGACTGCCAGCCACCCCTCGATCGGCCCGGCCGCCATCACAGCCGCTCTCGAGGCGGCCGTCCCCGACCCGCACCGGCGGCGCGTCCTGGCCGAGCAGCTCCACGCCGGGCCCCCGCTGAGCGCCCCCTGCCGGCGCCACCCGACCCTGGCCCGGTTCCTCGCCGAGCTGCGACACCACGGCGACCTTCCGCCCGCAGCCTGCACCGACTGCGGCGGCCCGGCCGAGCCGCTGGCCATCCACCACGGCGTGGTCCGCTGCCATGCCTGCGCCACCACTGCCCCGGGTGCGGACACCCACGATCGCGGCCACCGATCCACGGTGCCGATGGTGCGGCACGCCAAACACCGCCACCACCGGCCTGCACCGAATGCGGCCGGGCTCCCGCAGTCGGGATCGACGACGACGGCCGCTGCCGAAGCTGCCGGCAACACGCCGACCACCACTGCGAGCAGTGCGGCAGAACCAGCCCGCGCACCCCCGCCGGCGCCAAGTGGATGTGCCCCACCTGCGCCCTGACCGCCGGCCTCGACGACCGTCTCGGCCCCGCCGCCCGCATACCCGCCGAACTCCTGCCCGTCCGGGCAGCGATCATCACCGCCGACAACCCCGCCATCGTGCGCCGCTGGCTGTGCACCAGCACCGGCGGGCAACTCCTCGCCCGCCTCACCACAGGCGACGTCCCCCTCACCCATGAAGCCATCGACCTGGCCGGCGACGACCGCAGCATCGAGAACCTGCGGGGCCTGCTGGTCGCCGTCGGCGCCCTTCCCGACGAGGACCGCAACCTCGATCAGCTCGCCAAGTTCTTCGAAGACCACCTCGCCGCCACGGTCACCGACCCCGCCGACCGAAGGCCCGTGCAAGCCTGGCTGCGCTGGTAAGTCCTGGCCCGACTCCGCAAACGAGCAAGCGCCGGCGAACCACTGACCCACAGCCCCAGCAACGCCCGCCGGGCCCTCCGCTGCGTCACCTGACTGCTCAGACCACCTCGCCCGGGCCAGCCGGACCCTGCACACCGCCCAACAAGCCGACATCGACAACTGGTTCGCCCAACCCGGCACCGCCCACTGGCAGGCCCGACCCTTCCTCGCCTGGGCACGCCGACGCAACCACCTCGACAGAAGCATCCAGCTGCCGCCCGCGGCCACACCCAAGAACCGGACCAACGTCACCGACGGTGACAGCCGGTGGGCCACCGCCCAACGCCTCGTCGACGACAACACCATCCCCGCCGACGACCGGGTCGCCGCCGCGCTCGTCGTCCTCTACGGCCAACCCCTCAGCCGCGTCGCCCGCCTCACCACCAGCGACATACGCCTCAGCCCCGGCGGCGCCGTCGACCTCAACCTGGACGGACACCACATGCCCCTCCACGAACCCTTCGCCGGCCTCATCCAGCAACTCCCCCGGCGACGCAGCAACGGCGTCGCCGACCAAGTCGAGAGCACCTGGCTCTTCCCCGGCAGCACCGCCGGCAACCACATCGGGCCCAGCGCCCTCGGGGCCGCCCGCCGCATCCGCGACCCATTCAGACACTTCAGATATG
>JADJTO010000027.1 GCA_016711105.1 Micropruina sp.
ATGGTGTTCAGCGGCTACCGGTTCGACCCCAGGCGACGGCGGCCGTGTTGCAGGGGGACACCGTCCTCACCCGGGATCGCGGACGCTGGGTGGACGGTCGCCTCGGGTGATCGGACGGCTGGACGACGTGGTGATCAGCGGGGCGTCAGCGTCGACCTCGCCCAGGCGCAACGGGCCTGCGACGCGGGTTCGGAATGCCCGAGCAGGGGTGTGGTCATGCTGGCGGTGCCGGACGAACGCTGGGGCCAGCGGGTGGTCGCGCTGACCACCGCGGAACTCGGCCTGGCGCAGGTCGTCCGAGCGACTCCGGCCGCACCTGGGCCCGGCGGCCCTCCCGCGCGAGTTGCGGCGCGTGACTCGGCTGGCGTACACCTCGACTGGCAAGATCGACCGCGTCGCTGGCAGCGCGACTGGGAAGCGAAGGGCTGACATGGCGACGCTGGCTGACTGGGTCGAGGGCGCCCGGTTGCGGACCCTGCCCGCCGCCGTGGCGCCGGTGGTCGCCGGCAGCGGCGTGGCCTGGTTCGACGGCGGCTTCAGCCCGCTGCTCGCAGCGCTGGCCCTAGTGGTGGCGCTGGCCCTGCAGGTCGGCGTCAACTTTGCCAACGATTACTCGGACGGGATCCGCGGCACCGACGCCGAGCGGGTCGGTCCGATGCGGCTGGTCAGTTCCGGGGCCGCTTCCCCCGGCCAGGTCAAGGCCGCAGCCTTCGGCAGCTTCGCGCTCGCGGGGGTGTCGGGGGTGGTCATCGTGGTGCTGACCGGTCACTGGTGGTTGCTGGCCGTGGGGGCCGCGGCGATCGCGGCCGCGTGGTACTACACGGGGGGCCGGCGTCCCTACGGCTACCTCGGCCTCGGCGAGGTCTTCGTCTTCGTCTTCTTCGGGCTGGTGGCGGTGACCGGGACCACCTACATCCAGCTCGGGTGGGTGCCTGGCGCGGCCTGGTGGGCAGCCATCGCGATCGGGGCCCTTGCCTGCGCCATCCTGGTCGCCAACAACCTGCGCGATCTTGCCGGTGACGCCGCTGCGGGCAAGAGAACCTTGGCGACCCGGCTCGGTGACCACGGCACCCGGCAGTTCTTCGTGGCCCTCGTGGCGGTGGCAGGGATCGCCGTCGTCGGCGCCGCGGCAACCAGCAGCTGGTGGGCACTGCTCGGACTGTTCATGGTGGTGCTGCTGATCGGGCCAACCCGGCAGGTGCTGCGCGGGGTGAACGGCCGCGAGCTGATCGCCGTGCTGAAGAGCATCAGGCTGGCCCAGCTGGCGTGCGCGCCGGGCTCTTCCTCCCGGATTTGTGATCGCGCGGCATGACGTCCGCCCACGGCATCGAGGTCGTCGGTGTCTACGCCCTCGGCCTGCGTAACCGCTTCCGTGGGTTGCAGGTCCGGCACGGCGTGCTGGTGCGCAGGCCGGCCGGCTGGGCGGAATGGAGCCCGTTCGTCGAGTACCAGCGTCCCGAGATCGACGGCTGGTGGCAGGCGAGTCTCGAAGCCGCCACGCTCGGCTTCCCGGCGCCACTGCGGGATCAGGTACCCGTCAACGTCACCGTGCCGGCCACCGATCCACTCACGGCCCATCAGCTCGTGAGCCAGTCCGGCTGCCGGACGAGCCAAGTGAAAGGTCGCCGAGCCCGGGCGGCCGCCCGCCGCCGACCTGGAGCGCCTGGAGGCCGTCCGGGACGCGCTGGGTCCCCAGGGGCGCCTCCGGGTCGATGCCAGCGGTGCCTGGACGGTGGCTGGGGCGCTCACCCGACTGCGCGGAGTTCTCGCGGTTCGACCTGGAATACGCCGAGCAGCCGTGCGCCACGGCCGAAGAAGCTGGCCAGGCTGCGCCGCGACCTGGCCCATCGCGGGGTGCAGGTGCTGATCGCCGCCGACGAGTCGATCCGCCGCAGTGACGACCCACAACGGGTGGTCGCCCTCGGGGCGGCGGACATCGCCGTCTTGAAGGTGCAGCCGCTCGGCGGGGTGCGGCGCTGCCTCGGGCTCGCCGAGCGGCTGGGCCTGCCGGTCGTCGTGTCGTCAGCCCTGGAGAGTTCGGTGGGGCTGCGGCGGGGCTCGCGCTGGCCGCCTGCCTGCCCGGAGCTGCCGTACGCCTGCGGGCTCAACACCGCCACCATGTTCACCGGCGACGTCACCGCCGACCCCTGGTCGCGGTGGACGGGGATGCCCGTCCGCCCGGTCGAGGTGGCCGACGTGGCGACCTGGCGTGCGGACCCGGCCACCCGGGCACTCTGGCGGGAGCGGCTCGCCGGTGTGCTCGATTCCCCGGAGGATCCGATGACTGATTCCGCGTCCTGCGCGGTCGCGTTGATCGCCCAGTTCTGCGCGCAGGGGGCGACCGACCTGGTGCTGGCACCGGGTTCGCGCAGCGCCCCGCTCGCCTTGGCCGCCTATGCCGCCGACGCCCGCGGCGAGTTGAGGCTGCATGTTCGCGTCGACGAGGCGCTCGGCGGGAGTTCCTCGCGCTCGGTCTGGCGAAAGGGTCCCGGCGGTGCGTTCCCGTCGTCACCACGTCCGGGACGGCCGTCAGCAACCTGCTTCCCGCGGTCATGGAGGCCCACCACGCCGGCGTCCCGCTGCTGGTCGTCAGCGCCGACCGTCCGCTCGAACTGGTGGGCTTCGGGGTGAACCAGACCACCGACCAGCGGGGCCTGTTCGACGGGTTCGTGCGCTACCGCGCCCAGGTGGAGGCCGGGGCCTCCCCGGTTTCGTGGCTGGCGCCCAGCCGCCCCAGCGCAGTGCTCGCCGCCGAGGGGTCGGCATCGCGGGATCCCGGACCCGCCCACCTGAATGTCGCGCTGACCGTTCCGCTGGTGGGGGCTGCGACGCCACCGCCGCCGAGCGTTCACGAGGTCGTGCACGCGGCCCCGGGCCCGGCCGCGCCCACAAACCTGGAGGCGGGGCCCCGCACCGTGGTGGTCTGCGGTGACGCGACCCCGGCGAGGGCGGGCGGCCCGGCGGGCTGCCGAGGCGGGCGGCGTGCCGCTGCTGGCCGAACCGAGCAGCAATGCCCGTCCGGGCCCAACGCGCTGCGCTGTGGACGGTTGTTGCTCGGCGGCGCTCTGGCCGGGCAGGTGCAGCGGGTGGTGGTCTTCGGGCGGCCGACCCTGTCGCGGCCGGTGTCCGCCCTGCTGTCCCGCGACGACGTTGAGGTTGTCGTGGTCGGTGCCGGGCCGCGGTTGCCCGACCCCGGTCGCCGTGCCCACCGCTTCGCCGCTGCGGTCGACCTGGCCCCGGCGACGCCGGACTGGTTGGCGGCCTGGCAGGCGGCCGACCGCGCTTGTGGCGAGCGGGTGGACGCCGTCCTGGCCGCGCAGGAACAGCTCAGCGGCCCGCGCGTGGCCGCCACGGTCGCCGCTGCGGTGGGCAGCGGCCTGTGGCTGCTCGGCAGTTCGAACCCGATCCGGGACGCCGACCTCGCCCCGATCCGGCCGCGCCCAGGGAGGTCTTCGCCAACCGTGGGCTCGCCGGGATCGACGGGACGCTGGCGACCGCTTTCGGCATCGCCTTGGCGCGACAAGAACCGCTGACCGTGCTGTGCGGCGACCTGACGTTCCTCCATGACGCGGGCGCCCTCGCCATCCGGCCCCAGGAGCCGAGGCCCGACGTTGCGGATCGTGGTGGCCGACGACAGCGGGGGCAGCATCTTCGCGACCCTGGAGTACGGAGACCAGCGGTTTTCGGACGTCTTTCAGCAGGTGTTCGCCACCGACCCGGGGTGGACGTCGCGGCGCTGGCGCGCGGCTACGGCGTTGCGGCCCGCCGGGTCGAGAGCGCCGAGGCGTTGGCCGACGCGCTCGCCTCCCCCGTCCGCGGTATCGAGGTGGTGGCCGTCCCCGTCGATCGGGAACGACGCCGCCGGCTCGACGAGGCGTTGAAGGCCTGCGTGTCCTGAATCCATGTAAGGACATTCTGTTGACTTCCGTTCCGCGCAGGTATTGAATGGGGACTGTTCGATCAACTCCCGGCACGACGTGCCTCGACGAAGAGGTCCTGGCGATGACAGAAACCACAACTCCCCTGGGCACGATGGCCGACCGCGGCCCGTCCGTACTCTGGAACGACTCCTCCGATCCGAAGGAGCTGGCTGAATCGATCTCCTTCGGAGCGGTCGGCGCCACCTGCAACCCCGTGATCGCTCTCGCGGCCATCCGCGCCGACCTGCCGCGCTGGTCTGCTCGGATCAAGGAACTCGCGGTCGAATTGCCAGAGGCGAGCGAGTCCGAGATCGGCTGGAAGGTGGTTGAAGAGGTCTCCCTCGAGGCCGCCAAGCTGCCGAGGCCCGCCTTCGAGGAAGTACCAGGGCATCAACGGTCGGCTGTCGATGCAGACCGACCCCCGCCTGATGCGCAGCGCCAAGAGCTGGCCGACCAGGCCGAGTACTTCCGCTCCTGGCGAAGAACATCATCGTGAAGATCCCCGCCACCAAGACCGGTGCCGAGGCCATCGAGGACGCCACCTACCGGGGCGTCAGCATCAACGTGACGGTGTCGTTCACGGTCGCCCAGGCCGTGGCCGCCGGTGAGGCCATCGAGCGCGGCCTGAAGCGCCGCGAGGCCGAGGGCCTGGACATCTCCACCATGGGTCCGGTCGTCACGATCATGGTCGGTCGTTTGGACGACTGGCTGAAGGTGGCCTACGCCAAGGAAGGCGGCGTCTTCGACCCCGGCTACCTGGAATGGGCCGGCGTCGCGGTGTTCAAGAAGGCCTACGCCGAGTTCGAGGCCCGTGGCCTGCGCTCGCGGCTGCTGTCGGCGGCTTTCCGCAACTCCATGCACTGGAGCGAGTTCGTCGGCGGCAACGTCGTCATCTCCCCGCCCTTCGGCTGGCAGAAGCGCATCCAGGCCAGCGCACTCGACCCGCGAGGACCGCATGCACCTTCCGGTGGACCCGATCATCATCGACGCCTGTACTCCCAGATGCCGGAGTTCCGCAGGGCCTACGACGTCGACGGCATGACCCCCGAGGAGTTCCAGAGCTTCGGCGCCACCGCGAAGACGCTGCGCCAGTTCCTGGGCGCCGATGAGGAGCTTGACCACATCGTGCGTGACATCCTGATTCCGGCTCCCTGAGCCTTCCGCCAGCGTCCCTTTGATCGAGGAGTCAACGATGACCCAAACCGTCCGCCTGACTGTCGCCCAAGCCGTGGTGAAGTTTCTGGCGAACCAGTATTCCGAGCGCGACGGTGTCGAGCAGCGGCTGATCGCCGGCTGCTTCGGGATCTTCGGCCACGGCAACGTCGCAGGCGTTGGCCAGGCACTGCTGCAGGCAGAACTCCAGAGCCTCGAGGGTGACCCCGAGGCCCCCGACCTGCCCTACGTGCTCGTACGCAACGAGCAGGGCGCTGTGCACGCGGCCGCCGCCTACGCCAAGACCAAGAACCGCCTGCAGACCTGGGCGGTCACCTCATCGATCGGCCCGGGCGCGCTGAACATGGTGACGGGCGCGGCGCTTGCCACGACCAACCGGGTTCCGGTGTTGCTGCTGCCGTCGGACATCTTCGCCACGCGGTATCCCGACCCGGTGCTGCAGCAACTGGAGGACCCGCGGTCGTTGGACGTGTCGGTGAACGACGCGTTCAAGCCGGTCTCCCGGTTCTGGGACCGGATCAACCGGCCCGAGCAGCTGATCCCGTCCCTGCTGTGCCGCGATGCGCGTGCTGACCGACCCGGCCGAGACCGGCGCGGTCACCGTCTGCCTGCCGCAGGACGTCCAGGCCGAGGCCTACGACTTCCCGGTGGCCTTCTTCACCAAGCGGGTGTGGCACGTGGCACGTCCCGTCCCCGAGCCGGCAGCGCTGGCCCGGGCGGTCGACCTCGATCAAGGCGGCCAAGCGGCCGTTGATCGTGGCCGGCGGCGGTGCCATCTACTCCGGGCGTCGCAGAGCAACTGCGGGCGTTCGCCGCGGCCACCGGGATTCCGGTGGCCGACACCCAGGCCGGCAAGGGAGCGATCAACTTCGACCATCCCATGTCGGTGGGTGGCGTCGGTTCGACCGGTGCCGGCTCGGCCAATGCGCTGGCGCGGGAGGCGGACCTGGTGATCGGGATCGGCACCCGGTACTCCGACTTCACCACGGCCAGCCACACCATCTTCGCCCAGCCGGACGTGAAGTTCCTCAACATCAACGTGCTGGCCTTCGACGCCGCTAAGCATGCCGCCACCATGGTGGTGGCGGACGCCCGCGAAACCCTGGTGGCTCTCGGCGACGCTCTGCAGGGCTGGAGCACCGACGAGGCCTACCAGCGCGGGCGCAGGAGCTGGACGCCGACTGGCAGAAGACCGTGGAGCCCTGCTACCACCGCGACAACCAGCCGCTGCCCGCCCAGACCGAAGTCTTCGGCGCCCTGAACGAGCTGATGGATGACTACGACGTCGTGATCAACGCAGCCGGCTCCATGCCGGGCGACCTGCAGTGCCTGTGGCGTGCCAGGACTCCGGAGCAGTACCACCTGGAGTACGCGTTCTCCTGCATGGGCTACGAGATCCCGGCCGCGCTGGGCGTGAAGCTCGCCGTGGGGGACGACGCCGAGGTGGTCGCGATCGTCGGCGACGGCACCTACCAGATGCTGCCGATGGAGATCGCCACGATGGCCCAGGAGGGCATCAAGGTCATCATCGTGCTGCTGCAGAACCACGGCTTCGCCTCCATCGGCGCGCTGTCGGAGTCGCGCGGGTCGCAGCGCTTCGGCACCAAGTACAAGACCCGTTCGCAGTCCGGCCGACTGGATGGCGAGGCGGTCCCGTTCGACCTGGCCGCCAACGCGGCGAGCTGGGGCGCCGACGTGCTGCGCTGCAACGGCATCGCGGAGTTCCGTGAGAACTACGTCAAGGCCGCAGCCAGTGACCGGCTGACGGTGCTATACATCGAGACCAACCTCTACGGGCCCCAACCCGCCCGGAACGGCGTGGTGGGACGTCCCGGTCTCCCAGGTCTCGGAGCTGGAGAGCACGCAGAGGGCGTACGGCGAGTACACCGCCGAGAAGGCCGTCCTCGTCGTCGCAGCGCTGCTGATCGGCTTCGCGAAGACGGCCATCGGCGGCGTGGCGATGATCGCCGTGGTGCTGGCCGCCCTGGTGCTGCCGGCCAAGGATTCCACCGGCGTCGCCCTGGTGATGCTGCTGGTCGGCGACCTGGTCGGGGTCTGGACCTATCGCCACAACGTCGACTGGCAGCTGATCGGACGCCTCGTGCTGCCGGTGCTGCTGGGGATCGGTCTGGGAGCCGTCTTCCTGAACCTGGTGGACGACCTGGTGCTGAAGCGCACCATCGGGGTCATCCTGCTGGTGCTGCTCGCGCTCGGCTTCTGGCCGGACAGGCTGGGCGCGCACCGTCCGTCCGTGGCGATGGGGTACGGCGGGCTGGCCGGTTTCACCACGATGGTCGCCAACGCCGGCGGTCCGGCGATGAGCCTGTACCTGCTGGCCGCCAAGTACGACAAGTGGCGCTTCCTCGGCACCACCGCGTGGTTCTTCTTCGCCGTCAACCTGGCCAAACTCCCGGTGTCGATCGGCTTCGGCATCGTGCGACCCGAGACCGCGCTGCTGGCCGCCGTCCTGGCCCCCGTGGTGCTGCTGGGCACCTGGATCGGGCGGCTCACGATCAAGAAGATCGAGCAGGCGACCTTCGACCGGCTCGTCACGATCTTCATCATCATCTCGGCGCTCTACCTGACCTTCGGGTGACCGAGCACCACCATCTCTCGGGTGCCGGCGCCCGGGTCCGTCCACTCAGCCTGGGTTAGCCCAGAGAAAGCAGGTCAATGATGCAACGCTTCGCGCTCCTCGGTGCCGGGTTCATCGGGTCCGTCCACGCCAAGAACCTCGCGGAGAACCCCGATGTGGAGTTCGTGAACGTCTATGACGTCTCCGCCGAGCGGGCCCAGGCCATCGCCGACAAGTACGGCGCCAAGGCCGTCGCCTCGGTCGCCGAGGCTCTGGAGGGCGTGGACGCCGTCTTCATCGCGTCTCCACCGACACCCACGCCGCCAACCTCAAGGCCGCGGTGGACGCCGGCGTCGCCGCGCTGTGCGAGAAGCCGATCGACCTGTCGCTGGACCGCGCCCGCGAGATCGTCGAGTACGCGCAGGCTAAGGGCGCCCGGGTGATGGTCAACTTCAACCGGCGCTTCGACCCCGACCACGCTGAGCTCAAGCGGATCGTGGACGCGGGCGGCGTCGGCAAGGTCGAGCTGGTGCAGCTGACCTCCCGCGGCCCGGCCGTGCCGCCGCTGGAGTACGTCAAGGTCTCCGGTGGCCAGCTGCGCGACCAGACCGTCCACTTCTTCGACCTCGCGCGCTGGATCGTGGGCGCCGACCCGGTCGAGGTGTTCGCCGCGGGCTCTGCCCTGGCCGACCCTCGTTTGGCGCAGCCCGAGTACGACGACGTCGACACCAGCGTCTGCGTGCTGAAGATGCCGGACGGTTCGCTGGTCCAGATCGACAACAACCGGCGCACCGGCTACGGCTACGACGAGCGGATCGAGGTGCTCGGTTCGACCGGCCTGGTGGAGTCGATGCGGCACCGCGCCCGCCGGGTGACCCACTACGTGGCCGGTCAGGTGATCGAGTCGCAGATGTACGCCGGGTGGTTCGAGCGGATGCAGCCCACCTATGCCCTGGCTCTGGACCACTTCGTCCAGCTGCTGGAGACCGGTGCCCCGATCGGGCCGACGCTGGCGGACGGGCTGAAGGCCCAGGCGATCGCCGAGGCCGCCACCAAGAGCCTGCACACCGGCGTCAGCGAGAAGATCGCCTACTGATTCCGGAGGGCCGTCCCGCCGCCCCAAGCGGCGGGGCTGCCGTGGAGGACCGCACCTCGAGCATGCTCGGCACCAAGTGGAGGCGTGATTCCAGCCCGGGGTTGGCCAGGCGTTCGATCAGGTAGCGGCCGGCCTGCGCTCCGACCGGAAAGTTGCCGTTGTCGACCGAGGTCAGCGAGATGTGCCGGATCCTGGCCAGGTAGGTGTTGTCGTAGCCGACCAGCGACAGGTCCTTGGGGACACTCAGCCCGAGGTCGTCGGCGGCGGAGAGGGCACCGATGGCGGCCACGTCGTTGAATGCCAGGATCGCCGTGGGCCGCTCCGGGCGGCTGAGCAGCCGTCGGGCCGCGGCGTAGCCACTCTCCTCGCTCATCCCGCCGGTCTCGAGGTAGCTCTCGGCGTCCAAGCCGGCGTCGCGCAGGCACTCCTGGAAGCCCTGCAGGCGCAGGCTGCCGATCTCACCGGGTCCGCGCAGATGGGCGATCCGCTGGTGTCCGAGCCCGATCAGGTGCCGGGCGGCCGACCGGGCGCCGGCCAGGTCGTCGTTGACGACGATGTCCACGTTGGGCAGGGCCGGCTCTCGGGTGCCGGCGAGCACGACCGGGACCTGCGTGGCCGCGATCGCGATCGCCTCCAGTCTCCTCGGTGGTGCCGACCACCACCAGGCCGTCCACCTCCTGGCCCAGCAGCGTCTCCACCGAACCGATCCCGATGCGGTGGTCGGTATGGCTGTCGGCCAGGATGGGGAAAGGCCCGAACTTCGCAGCGTGGTGGCCAGGCCGGCCAGCAGGTCGATGAACCACGGGTTGCGCAGGCCATTGAGCAGCACCCCCACGGTGTCGGTGCGATTCCGCGACAGCGCGCTGGCGCGCAGGTTCGGCCGGTAGCCCAACTCGGCCATCGCCTCCTGCACCGCGTTGCGCCGGGCATCGCTCACCCGCGCGTCACCCTGGAGAACCAGGGAAACCAAGGACTTCGAGACCCCGGCGCGGGCGGCCACGTCCCCGGATCGTCGGCGCTCGCAGCGCATCGTCCCATCCAGCCATTCGCAGACCTCCTGTCACCGCCAGCCTAGGGGTTGCCAGCGCTCTGTTTCGGATTGTAGGGTGGAACGGTCCAAGCTTGTCCAACATGGAGGTAATGCAGTGAGCACAACGGGTCGGCGCATCAGCGCCGGAATGGTCGGTGGCGGTCCGGGCGCGGACATCGGGAAGACGCATCGCAACGGCATGCGGTTGGACGACCGCTACTCCCTCGATTGTGGCGTGTTCGGCCAGAACCGGGAGGAGTCGCTGGAGCTGGGGCCAGCCTCGGGGTCGCGAGGATCGGATCTACCGCGACTACCTCACGATGGCCGAGGCCGAGAGCGCCCGCCCGGACGGCGTGGATCTGGTCGTGGTGGCCACCCCGAACGACAGCCACTTCGCGATCGCGTCGGTGTTCCTCGCCCAAGGGGATCTCGGTCGTGTGTGAGAAGCCACTGACCCCGGCCGCGGCCGAGTCCGCGGAATTGATCCGGATCGCCGCTGAGAAGGACGCCATCCTGGCCATCCCGCACTGCTACTCGGCCTACGCCATGGTGCGCGAGGCCGCCCGCATGGTGCGCGATGGTGCGCTGGGCCGGATCACGTTCGTGGACGTCGAGCACGCCTCCGGCTGGAACGCCACGGCGGTCGAACTGACCGGCAACAAGCAGGCCGCCTGGCGGACGGATCCGGCGGTGGCCGGCATCGCCAGCGTGGTCGGCGACCTGGGCACCCACGCCTACCACCTGGCTCGCTACATCACCGGCCTCGAAGCCGGCGAACTCGCCGCCCAGATGCACACCTTCGTGCCCGGGCGCCGGGTCTACGACAACGCCACCATCTCACTGCGGCTCACCGGCGGTGTGCCCGGACGGATCTGGGCGAGCATGGCCGCCACCGGTCACAACCACGGCCTCCGGATCCGGGTCTTCGGCGACCAGGGCAGCCTGGAGTGGCAGCACGAGGACCCGCACCACCTTCTGGTGCAGGATCTCGCGGGGAAACCCGGATCCTGACCCACGGCCTGAGCACGCTGTCGGAGGAGTCCGGCAGGTTCGTCCGGGTGGGACTTGGCCACCCGGAGGGTTCCTCGAGGCGTTCGCGAACTTCTATCGTGACCTGGCCGACGAGCTCGACGCCCGCCGGTTCGGCAGGCCCAGCACGATCCGGGAGCTGTCGTTCCCCACCGGCATCGACGGCCTCAAGGGCGTCCAGCTGGTGGAGGCGGTCGTGACCTCGAACCAGGCCAACGGCGCCTGGGTGGTGCCGGGGGCGCCGCAGTGTTCCGACGCGCTCGCTTTCCGGCCAGGAGTCGGGGTCGGTCGGACCGCACCACGGTCTGAGACCCCGACTTCGCTTCGAGCCAAGGGGCTGAGGCCCCCGATTCGCCGCCTCTTGCATACTTGGAGCGCTCAGTAAGGTACTAGATGTTCTTACATTTTTACCTGAACCTGATCTGTGGGCAGCGATGAGCGCGACGACTGCGGCCGTCCCGACGGCGCGGACGAAGGCAAAGCAAATTCCCCTGTCGATCGATCGGGGAAGCCCGATACCGCTCTACCACCAATTGTCCGAGCAGCTGGTCAAGGCCATCCACGATGGCGTGTTGCGGCCGGGGGAAACCTTCGAAAACGAGGTGTCCCTGGCTGAGCGGCTGAATATGTCCCGGCCGACGGTGCGCAGATCCATCGGCGAGTTGGTGACTCAGGGCCTGCTGATTCGTCGCGAGGGGTCGGCACAACGGTGGCGCGAGCAGCGGTCCACCGCCGCAACGAGCTGAGCAGCCATTACGAGGATCCTGCAGCGAACGGTCAACGCCCGACGACGCGGGTGCTTCGGATGGATTTACGGGTGTTCAACAAGCGAGCGGCACGGGAGCTGCAACTGGACAGCCGCAAGCCACTGGTCTACCTCGAGCGGTTGCGGATGGTGGATGGCAGCCCGTTGGCCCTGCTCAAGAACTGGCTGCCGCCCGAGTTCGGCGCGATCTCAGTGGCTGAGCTGGAATTCCGCGGGCTGTACGAGCTCTTGCGAGCACACGGTGCCACGCCGGCGGTCGCCCACCAGTCCGTGGGCTCCCGCCCGGCGGTTCCCGAGGAGCGGCGGCTGCTCGAACTGGGGCCCTTCGACCCGGTTCTGACCATGACCCGTCGGGCTTACGACGCCGCTGGCGCGCCCGTCGAGTTCGGCGATCATTCCTACCGCGCGGATCGGTACAAGTTCGACGTCACTGTGCACGCCCTCTGAAGGTGGGGCGCTCGTCAGGCGGGGACCGGGACCGACGAGGACCGCACGACCAGGCGTGAGGGAGATGACGATGTTCTCTGGCTCTGCTGCCGGGCCAGTCAGTCGGCGGAGAAGCACCTCGCCGCAGGCCACCCCCGACGTCGAAGCCACGGTTGTCCACGGTGGTCAGGTCGAGGAAGCGGCTGCGGCCAAGCAGCGAGTTGTCATAGCCCACCAGGGCGACATCGCTCGGCACCTCTCCCGCCCACCTCCCGGAGGGCCGCCCTGGCCCCCAGCGCCATCGTGTCGTTGGCCGCGAAGACCGCGGTGACCTCCGGGTGGCGACGCAACAGCTCCGACGGTGCCCAGGTAGCCGCCGTCCTCGTTGGTCTGGTTGCGTTCGCCGGCGTAGCGAGCGGCTCGCCCACCGACTCCATGAACTGCAGGTAGGCCCGGAGGCGACCCTCGGCTGATCCGCCCAGCCCGGTGACGTGCCCAATCCTGCGATGCCCGAGCGATTGCAGGTGCCTCAGGGCCAGGCCGACGCCAAGGTTCACGTCGTTGGAGACGTGGTCGCAGCCGGCCACACTGTGGAGTCGGGTGCCCTCGATGACCGTCGGGATGCCCAGGTCCGGGAAGTCGTGGCCAGGCTCGGCCGCGATCACCAGCGCGTCGACCTGAGTGTCGAGGAAGCCGTCGATGGCGTTCACGAAGCGGTCGCCCACTCCATAGTGCTCACGGATGGCCATGTGGAAGCCCTGTGGCCCCATCAGCCGCGCATGCCTGCAGCAGCTCGACGAACCAGGGTTCTGGAAGTCGTCGATCACCAGGCCGACGGTCTGGGTGCGGTCGGCGGCCAGGTTGGCCGCGGCCTGGCTGGGGCGGTAGCCAGCTTGGCGATGGCCTCGTTGACGGCCTCGCGCTTGGCGGCGCTGACCAGGGCGGAGCCGTTGAGGACCAGCGATACCAAGGACTTGGACACGCCGGCCTCCCGGGCGACGTCGTAGATCGTCGGCCGGGCTGGGCGCGGGTTGCTGGTCACAGGTCTCCATCGCGATTGTGCCATCAATCTCAGGCTTCGGTATTGACAGGACAAAGTGCAGTCCCTACTGTTAGAACTACTTGGAGCGCTCCAAGTCTATCTGACCAAAGGAGGACGAATGAACTCTTGGGATTGCTGTTATCGGGGCCGGGATGGCGGGCAAGGCCCACATCGCCGCCTACCGCGTCGCCCCACGTTGTACGACTCCGTACTTCCCCGCTGCGTTACGTCTCGATCGGTGACGTGAACGCCGAGCTCGGCGCCGCCACCGCCAAGCGCTACGGCTTCGAACGCTCCGACACCGACTGGCGCGCGATCGCCGCGAACCCCGACATCCACGTCGTCAGCGTCGTCATCGCCAACAGCCTGCACCTCGAGGTGGTCAAGGGCCTGCTGGAGGCCGGCAAGCACGTGCTGTGCGAGAAGCCGCTGGCCGACACTCTGGAATCGGCCCGCGAGATGGCGCGCCTGGCAAAGAGGCCAGCACGATCGCCCGCATCGGCCTCACCTTCCGCCGGCAGCCCGGCATCACGGCGATCCGGAACTGGATCGCCGACGGCACCCTCGGCAAGGTGCTGCACTTCTCCGGCCGCTACTGGTGCGACTACTGCTGCAACCCGAAGGGCCCGATGAGCTGGCGCTTCCAAGGGGCCCGATGGGCTCCGGCGCGCTGGCCGACATCGGCAGCCACCTGACCTACCTGTCGGAGTTCCTGTGCGGCCCCATCGCGGGGTCTCCGGCGGCGGGTTCACCACCGCGATCAAAGAGCGCCCGCTGCCGCTGGGTGCGGTGGTCGGCCACGGCCTGGCGCGGTCTCCGACACCTACGAGCCGGTGACGAACGACGACTACGCGACCTACACCGCCCACTTCGGCGACACCACCGGCAGCCTCGAAGTGTCCCGTGTGGCCGCCGGCTACCCCAACGCCCTCAACTTCGAGGTCTTCTGTGAGAACGGCGCAGCCAGCTTCCACCAGGACACCCCGTCGCAGATCCGGCTGTACCTGCACGATGACGAGCCGGGCAAGAACGGCTACCGCACGGTGAACCTCGGCGGCGACCACCCCTACGTCGCCGGTGGCCTGCCGATCGACGTCTCCGGCGTCGGCTTCGGCCAGAACGAGGGCTTCGCCTTCCAGGCCCGCGCCTTCCTCGAAGAGGTGGCCGGGATCGACGAGGCGAAGTCCCTGCCCCGCAATGCGTCCCTCGACGAGGGCGTGCACAACATGGAAATCCTCGCCGCCGTCGCTGGAGTCGGCCGCGGACAACGGAATGAAGGTGACCCTATGATTCTCGGCGTCTACAACGCGGTCCTCCACGACCGCCCCCTCGAGGACGCGCTCAAGGTGATCGGCGGTCTCGGCCTGAACGGCATCGAGATCAACTCCGGCGGCTTCCTGCCGCCGACCCACATCCCCAACATCGACGACATCGTCGCCAGCCCGGCCGCGGCCAAGGCCTACCTGGCCCGCTTCGAGGGCACCGGCGTTGAGATCGCCGGGCTGAACTGCAACGGCAACCCGCTGCACCCCAACAAGGCGATCGCTGCGAAGCATGCCGAGGACGTTCGGCGCTCGATCCGGGCCGCCGCCGCCCTGGGGCAGAACCGCGTGGTCACCATGTCGGGCCTGCCCGGCGGCGAGCCTGGCGCGACGCACCCCAACTGGATCGTCAACGCCTGGAACTCCGCAGCACTGGACGTCCTGGACTACCAGTGGGAGATCGCGGCCACGTTCTGGAGCGAGATCGACCAGTTCGCCAAGGACCACGGCGTCAAGGTGGCTCTCGAACTGCACCCGCAGAACATCGTGTTCAACACCCGTGACATCCGCAAGCTCGTCGAGCTGACCGGCGCCACCCACGTCGGTGTCGAGATGGACGCCTCGCACCTGTTCTGGCAGCAGGCCGACCCGGTCGCGGTCGTCGCGGGAACTCGGCTCGCTGATCTTCCACGCCGCCGCCAAGGACATCCGGATCAACACCGAGAACGCCAAGCTCAACGGCGTCCTGGACAACGGCTTCCGCCGGCTGTCGCCCGGACGAGCCGCGGGTGAACCTCGGCGGCGACGAGTGGGCCAACGAGTGGCCCAAGGACTCCTCCTGGGACTTCGTCGCCCTGGGCAAGGGCCACGACACCGCGTACTGGACCGAGTTCATTCGCGCCCTGCACGAGGTCGACCCCGACATGTGCCTGAACATCGAGCACGAGGACACCGAACTCGGCCGGATCGAGGGCCTGGAGGTGGCAGCCAAGGTACTGACTGACGCCTGGGCAGCCTTCAAGGGCGAGTAAATCCCTGACCACACCCTCATCAACCCTCAACAACCCGTTCCGAAATCCCCAATGAAGGAGATTCAGATGCGCAAGACCCTGGCGGCCACCCTGGCCACCATCAGCGCGGTCGCCCTGACCGCCTGCAGCCTGGCGGAACGCCCGCTGCCACCGGCTCGGCGCCCCGGCAGTGCCACCGAGAAGCTCAAGATCGGCATCGCCCTCCCCGCCGGCAACCAGACCTTCTGGACCGGTTGGATCAAGGGGTGCCCAGGCCGAGGCCGCGAAGCTGAACGTCGACCTCACGATCACCGACGCCAAGAACGACGCCCAGACCACGAACGACCAGGTGAACACCTTGATCGTCAGCGGCATCAAGGGCCTGGCCGTTGCGTCGGTTGACCCGACAGCCAACAAGCCCACGGTCCAGGCTGCGACCGATGCAGGGATCAAGATGATCACCTCTAACCGCACCCTCGACATGGCCTACGGCGGCGTGGGCGGCGC
>JADJTO010000028.1 GCA_016711105.1 Micropruina sp.
GCCGTCGACGCTCACCCCCGCGGACGCCTTCAGCGAGATCTTGTTGCCCTTCAGGGCGAGGTCGGAGCCGGCCGAGTCGATGGTGATCCCCTGCGACCCTTCGATCACGACCTTGCCGTCGGCGTGCAGCGTGATGGTCGTCCCGCTGTGATCCATCACCAGCGTGAGCTTCCCATCCGTGGTGGCGGCTCGGATGCCTTCCTTACCGTCGGCGTCCACCAGATCGAGCCGGTGACCGCGTCGAGAGACCAGCGAGCGGCGGTTGATCGCCCCGGTACCGCCGTCCACGAGGTCAACCGGGCCGGACGGCATGGTGTCCACACCGTTGAACAGTCCGCCCACCACCACGGGCCGGTTGACGTCACCGTGCTCGAAGGCGACCAGGACCTCATCGCCCACTTCGGGCAGGATCTGCAGTCCCCGGTCCTTGCCGGCACCCAGTTGGACGGTCCGCGCCCAGTCGCTGACGTAGTCGTCGGAGAGCCAGGGGAAGGTGAGCTTCACCCGGCCGGCGTCTTGTGGGTCGTTGGCGTCGGAGACCTGGGCGATGGTGATCCCGGCGCCGTTGCGTCGGGCGCCGCCGGCGGTGAGCCCGAGCATGGTGCGATCCCGCCTGCCGGTCACCGCGAAGGACGTGGTGTAGCCGGTCTGGGGGTCGAACCGGTGCCGGGAGGTGGTGATCGTGTACTTGCCGTCGAAGGGTTCACCCAGCCCGTCGACGGTGACCGCCGCCCCGGCCCGTAACTCCGGCCTGCCCCGGGCCGTGCCTTCGAACTCGGCGAAGGAACTCGCCAGTTCATCGGCGAGCGCCTTGGTGGCGCCGTCCACTTCGGCCTGGGTGCGGTACGGGATGTCGGTGGCCACGAAGTTCGGCCCGCCGAAGGTCTTCGCGAGCTGGGCCGGGGTCACCGTGGGTAGCTCGATCCGTTTCGTCTGGGCGGGCTGGGTCGCGGTGAGAGCCCGCTTGGTGGCCACGTCCCAGCCACGGACCTCGACCTCGGCCACCTGGGCGGCAGAGGTGAGCACCGAGCGGAACCGAAGCAGGTCCTTGCCCAGAGCCAGCACCAGGGGCTCGCTGTTCGCCGACCCTCCGGCGGACGGGGCGGCGCTGGCCTGGCTCGGCGCGGTGAACGCGAAGACGCCGTCGCGCACCGCCACCTCGAGGTTGGTCGCCCGGGCCAGCACCGAGAGCACTTCCCAGTCGGTCTGGCCGGTCTGGCTGTAGTGGTCGTAGACCGTGGTGGTCGAGGTGACCTCACCGACCCGCAGCCCCGCCCGTCGCGCGATCGCGGTGGCGATGTCGGACGCCGTCATCTGCAGGTAGCTGACCGTGCTCCGGCCGCGGAAGAACCGATGCAACTGGTCGTAGCCGCGAATCACGGTGAACGTGCCCGACTGGTCGAACTCCGCCTCCAGCGCCGTCACCTCGCCGGAGATCAGCGTCGTCGGCTGTGGACCGTCAGCCACCTGGACGCTCACCTTGGCCAGCGATCCGACCTTGACGCCCGCCGAGGACAGCACCAGGCGCTGCGGATCACGGAAGCGCAGCACGAAGGCGTCCGGCAACTGCTGGCTGTCGTCCACGTACGCCGAACTCAGCAAGGGCACGATGTCGGCGGGCAGCGGCTTGCCGTCGAACTCGACCAGGCAGGTGCTGGTGATGCTGTTCATCGGACCCCGACCAGGGTGGGTGAGAGCTCCTCGGGGCTGGGTAGCAGCAGCAGCGTCCCGGTCGGGACGCGGAGCGGATCGTCAATCTCGTTGAACGCGGCGAGGGCTCGCCAGGCCGTGGGATCGCCGTACTCGGCGAAGGCGATCGACGCCAGGCTGTCCCCGGCGATCGTCCGATGGACGCGGCGCACCTCGTAGCTGCCAGAGGTCGGGTTCTGCCGACGGAACGGCTCCCCCGGCATCTCTTCCAGTTGCACCGCGCAGGTGGCCCGGATCGGCGTGCCGTCCGAGCTGAAGAGGCTGAACTTCACACTGACCGAGGTGACGAAGGCGGGGAAGCTCGCGGTCGAACCCCAGTGCAGCACCACGATCGGCGGGGAGGGCTTCTTCTTGGCGATGCTTTCCGGCGTCGGCACGCAGCAGGTCAACAGCAGCTCCACGGCTTTGACCACCGAACCGTCCTGGGCGCCCGTGGCGTCGAAGAACATCTCCACCGTCATCTTCGCCGGCTCCGACCCGGTGAACTCGGGAGGACCGGCCGTCTTCGACCCCTTGGATGGTTTCCTCTCCCACTTGGCCGACTTGGTGATCGTCACTTCCTTGGGGTTGAACTGGAACGGGACGACTCCGCGTTTGGCCCCCGCGGAGCCACCGGGCGAGGGGTCGTAGACGGTGAGCCGCGCCTTGTCCATCTGGGGACGACCCTTGACCGGCTTGCCCCCCGAGGACTTGTCCCCGGGCTGGGCGAAGTCCGCCAAGGCGGCGGAGGTCATCAAGGCGATCTGTTTGCCTGTCATGTCCGTGCCGCCTCAGTTCCGCCCGCCGGCGCCACCCTGGGGCAGGAAGCCGTGGTGTGCCAGCTCGACCGTCTCCATGGCGACTTTCGGACTGTCCGGGTTCAGGCTCGGGCCGCTCCAGCGAACCGGGATCACGCCGTCGAGGTTCCACACCGCAACCACGTCACGATCCCCGGTCATCGCGGTGATCGTCGCGGTCTGCCGCTTGACTCCGGAGGCGAAACTGCAGAGCCAGGCGGTCAGTTTGACGCTGTCGCGGCAGACTGGCCGACTGAGCTTCACGTTGCTGTACTTGATCCGAGACGGCAACTGCCACACGAAGCCGTTGTTGCCGCCCTCCTCGCGCTGCTCGATCACGACTTCGAGGCCGAGCCCTTCGCAGGTGTTGAACGCACCGATCTCGTCATCGTCGATCCGGACGCTGAAACAGACGCTGACAGCCGGATCCTTGTTCTCACTCATGCTTGATCAGCCCTCCTCACCAGGCATCGCGGGGAGTCAGGCATCGCTGATCATCCCCGCTCGCTCCCGATCCAGCCACAGTTCCTCCCGCAGCCGTGCCGCGAGAGGTTCGTAGAGCCGTCGGGCCATCTCGTCGAAATTGGCCGCGGAACCGGCGGCGGACGGCGCCGCAGCTGCGGCTGCGGGGGCGGGGGCGCTCGAGAGGTCTGTGGACGCCGACGCGCCTGCCGCGGTCGCTCCGCTGTCCTCGGTCTGACGCTGCAGGCCAATCAGTGCGTCTTCGGGGTCAGGGTCGGCAGCGCCCAGGCCTGCGGCCGAGAACATGCTCGCAAACGACATTCCCTCGCCCGGTCGGGGACTCCGCTCCGGTGATCGCGGTGGCCCCACCTGCCGAGCCACCACCAGTGGCGGCTGTGCCTGCGTTGGGGTGAAGGAGCGTGCGGTCTGCGGGAACTGAACACTCGGCTCTGCGGGTTGGTCGAGGGAGGTGGCGGCGACCCGGCGCTGCACGCGGGCGATCGGACTGGCGACCCGGGTCGTCCCACCGATTCCGGGGCCCTCCGACGGCCTGGACGGCGCAGGCTGCGGCGCCCACGGCTCGACCGGGACGGCCGTCCCCAGTGGTCCGTTGACCGAGCCTGCGGGCTGACCGCTGTCGGAAGGGCTGGGGTGATCCCAGAGTGCGGCGGACGCCTCGACCGCGACCTCGGGACGCATCGATTCCTGGGCGTCCTGCCGTGCCGAGTGCCTGGCGACGACCAGCGGAACTTCGGTGAATCCCTGCGTCAACGGCTCGGTGGCGGGCTGAGCGGAGTCCAGGTGGCGGCTGACCGTCACGTCCGGGCCGCGCACATCCTCCGTCCCGGGCGCTGCGGACGCGGTGGGGGCCGTTGGCGCCTGCGACGGCTCGACCATGTGGCGTTGGACCGGAGCCACGGCGACCCGGGTCGGCAACGATCCGCCTTCCCGGAGACCACGACCTGCCCTCGGGTGACGCCGGCTGTTCCAGCGCCGGCAGTTCCCGCAATAGCAGGGGCGGAAGATCGAACGTCGGGCCGCGCGGCACCGAGCCCTCCGCCTGCTCCGCCCGTTGGACGACGGTCGCGTGCGGACGGTCCACGTGCGGCTCGTCAGCGTTGTAACTGAGGCGTTGCACAGGCGGCTCGGCCGGAACCGCTATTCGCGGGCTGATCGGCTCCGCGGTCGAACTCAGCGAGGTGGTCAGCGTCCGGGCGCCGAGGGTTGGGGCGTCGGGCAATACTCCGGCCGCTGCCCGCTGCAGCGCCAATGCCGGAACCGTGCGCCCCAGCGATGGCGATCGCGGGGCCACCACGGGAAGGTCGGACGTGGCCGGCGGGCTGACCGGCTGCGGTGTCACCGACGGGCTGACCGCACTCGGCGTGGCCGGCGGGCTGACCGCGCTCGGCGTGGCCGGGCTGACCGGATTCGGCGTAGCCGGCGAGCGGACCGGATCCGGCGTCACCGCCGGCCAGACCGCATCCGGCGTGGCCACCGACTCCGCCAGTCTGCTCACCAGCGGCTCCGTTCCGGCTTCAACGGGCTGGCTCGGGTCGCTGATGACTGCCTCCATCAGACCTGGCAGTTCCGGGTCGGCGTCGCCCGCGCGATCCGCGGCCTGTGAAGAGAAGAGTTCGGGGCCCCTTGCCACCGGTGCTGCGGCGAGCGGCAGTCGCTGCACCGCAGGCTGGCTAGCCGCTGCCGGCGCTCGCCGCGCCTCCCCAGCGGCATCCCGCGGCTCGACCGGTGCGGCGACCGGCCGGTCCGGCACGGGGTCGGCGGGGGCCGAGGACGATGCCGAGTCGACCAGGAGAGGCAACTCCAGGGGGACTGTCTGCAGGTCGGCGGACCCCGCGTCCCAGCTCGTCCGGCGCTGCACCTGAGCTGTCGGGCGGCGCTCCGCGCGACGCACCGGGAGTTCGGGGCCGTCGTGGAGCTGCGGTCGGCCCGGTGAGACCAGCCCCGAAGCCAGCCCGCCGGCCGATGGGTCCACCTGGTGGCTCAGCGGGGCGAGGAAGCTGGGGTTGGCGAAGGTGGCCAGGGAGTCCCGGAATACGTCGTTGATCGCGATCGGCATGATCGGCTGGACGAGGGTGCGCTGGAGACGGGGACGTCGCGCCACTCCTGGCGCGAGGGGCCGTCCGAGGTACCCAAGGGGCGGGGGGCGGGGGGCGGTGGCAGGGGTGGTGGTCGGCGCGAAGCGCGCCGTGAGCCTGTCCAGCGGGCTGTTCCACCACGCCACCGTGTTCACCTCCTCGATCAGTTCAGTTCTCCTGGATGCGCGTGTTCAGGGCCGCAACCTCGGTCACGAATCGCTGCCGCTCGCGATGGTCGAGGTCGAGGATGTCGTCGCGTGACCAGTGCAGGTAGTAGGCGATGTACGCGACCTCGGCGTAGAGCCGCTCGGGCGCGTACATCGCTATTCCCCCAGGCGGCCACCGGCGACGTCGACCGCGAACCGGTGTTGACAGGACGGGCAGGTGACCGCCGCCCGGGTGTGCCCCTCGGTGTTCACCCGGCGATAGAGGTCCTGCAGGAAGGCGAGATCGGCGGCGAACAGGTTCTCCACGACCCCGGCGTGGATGTCGGTGACGCTCCCGATCCTGGTGATCACCCGAGCCAACAGGACGACAGTGAGGTAGGCCGGATTCTCCCGCACCCGGTCGTCCCGCAACGGGATCAACTCGTCGCGGGCCGTGGCCAACCGCATCACCCCGTCGCGATGGACGGCCCCTGCGGCGTCCACGTAACCGCGTGGCAGCACGAACGCGAACTCGGTGGTGAGTGGCTCCGGCTTCGGCGCCGCGGGTTCGACGCGGACGTCCCGCTCCTCAGCCAACGAGCCGCGGCGCATCACTCGACCTCGATGCTCTCGCAGGTAAGCACGAGCTTCTCGGTCAGGTACGAGGTGTCGCCGGCCTTCAGGCTGCCGATCTCCAGGCTCTTCGGCCAGGCGTTGGTCAACTTGTACCGCTTCACCGGGTTGCCCTCGAAGTCGAAGACGATGATCGCCCCGCCCTTGCGAACGTCGGCCATCTTGCCGAACCGGCTGTCCTTGACCCACTTCTCGAAGCTGTTGTCCGAGGTCAGGCCCCGGGTGAGGGTGATGTCCGGCGCCTTGGGGCGACCGGGCAGTCGGCGGAGCTGGAACTTTCCGTCCGGCCCGTTCTCCTTGTACTCGACCACGTCCTGCTCGATCTTGAGGCCGCTGACCTCGGTGATGGACTTGATCGTGATGCCGTCGAACTCCAGCCCGAAGGAGTGACCTACGCTGCTGTCGCCTGCGGGAAGTGCCATGATGCGCCTGCCTTTCTAGGTTCGGGGTTGCTATTCGCTGACCAGCGAGGTGCCACCGGAGAACTGGGCCAACCGGAAGATCACGAACTCCGCCGGCTTGACCGGGGCGACCCCGATCTCGCAGACCACCTGACCGGCGTCGATGCCCTCGCTCGGGTTGGTCTCGGAGTCGCACTTGACGTAGAACGCCTCGTCCGGGGTGCTGCCGAACAGGGCGCCGGCCCGCCACTCCTGAACCAGGAACGCCGCGATCGTCCGCCGGATCTTCGCCCACAGGGCCTGGTCGTTGGGTTCGAACACCACCCAGTTCGTCCCGTTGAGGATCGAGGACTCGAGATAGTTGAACAGCCGCCGGACGTTGAGGTAACGCCAAGCCGGATCAGACGACAGCGTCCGGGCACCCCAGATTCGGATGCCGCGGCCGGAGAAGGCACGGATGCAGTTGATCCCCGCCGGGTTGAGCAGGTCGTGCTCGTTGCGGGTGATGTTGATCTCGATGTCGATCACCCCGCGGATCACCTCGTTGGCCGGCGCCTTGTGCACCCCTCGGGTGTCGTCGTTGCGACCCCAGATGCCGGCGACATGACCGGACGGCGGCATGTACGACAGCAGACCGGTGAGCGGATTCATGGTCTGGATCCACGGCCAGTAGAGCGTGGCGTACATCGAGTCGTAGCGCGCCTTGTCGACCCGCCATTCCTTGATCTGCTGGGCGTTGAACCCGGGCGGCGCGTCGAGGATCGCGATCCGGTCACCCATCAGCTCGCAGTGGGCAATCATCGCGGTCTGCACCGCCTGCACGGTGTCCAGGTCGATGGCGCCCTGTTGGTAGGCGCTCATCAGGTCGGGGACGCAGAGCATGGTGATCTCTTCGATCGCCTCAAGGCCTGCGAAGCCGCTGCGTTCGGCGACGTCGCCGACGTAGTCGTCAGCGCTCAGGCGACTCGCCGTCTGCGCCGGCGGGGCGAGAAGGGTGGTCTCGGAGTTGGGCGGCCGTTCCACCGTGCCGGCGCTGGCCTCCTCGACCGTGATCAGCTTCGAGGCGGCGTTGACCATGGTGACCACGTTCTGCTTGCCCTTGCCCAGGGAGGCCTGGTCGAACTCCTCCACCACCTGGCCGCCGCGCTTGACCAGCAGTTTGAACAGATCGGCGGCCGGGCTTTCGCCTCCCGGATCCGCAATCTGGACGGTGACCTCCCCCGGCTGCACAGCAGGGTCGATCACGCTGACCTGGAGGCGGCCGATCTGCGCGGTCGGCGCTCCCGGAAGTTCCTTGGCGCGGAGGCTGCGCGCCGGCGGGACGTCCGGTCCGGCGTCCTGACCGATGCGGACGATGTAGCAGTTGCCGCCGCCGTTCATGAAGTAGCCATAGACGGACTGGGCCAGATAGCTGCCGGCCAGGAAACCACCGAACGTCGAGGTGAACTCGGTCCAGTTGCTGACCAGCAGCGGCCGGTTGAACGGCCCCGCTTCGGCCAGCCCGACGAACGCGGCGATGGCCGTGCCCACACCGGCGAGCGGGCGCGCACCGGCTGCGACTTCCTCGACGTAGACCCCTGGCGACTGGTAGGTCGGCATGCTGGCTCCTGACCGTGAGACGGTGATCGACGGCCCAGCACGAACTGGGCGCCTCGTCTGCCAGCCTGTGACCCAGCCTGTCTCGGCGGTACGGCCGTGCGGACGCGTCCATCGGGCAGCGCCGGTTGCCCGACAGGGCAGCGAACCGGCCCTGAGGGACGGCGGCACCTGACCACGGAGCCGCACCTGCCGGTTCGCTGCCCGAAAGTGCAACGAAGTCGGCTCCAACGGCTGCGTCGGCGGTTGATCCGCGCACCTGACCGCACCGGCAGCGTTGATCCCTACGCGACCATGCCGCGCGCTTCACCCACGTCGGATCGGGTCACTATGAGCAGCACCCGCGAGCAGAACTGGACGGCCGCCCGGCCGCATCGGCCCCTGCCCGTCCGGCCGGCGCCCAGGCGGGACGCATCACCCCCGAGCACCGCGCTCGCGTCACGGCTCAGAGCTCGCCGGGGGCGATTCCGTCCGGTCGGGCGGTGCTGCAGTTGCAGGGCACCGCGGGTAACGCCGCAGTCGGGGCCTTGCTGGCCCAGCGGCCCGTGCAGCGCCTGGCGGGCAAGCCCGTACCCCCGCCACCCGCGCTGCCCGCCCCACCGGTGCCGGACGAGCATCCTGCTCTCCGGGCGACCCGCTCCAAGCTGGCAACGGCTCGTCGGAGCGCCGCCTCGCACCCGAGCGCGAAAACCAAGGCAGCTGAGGCGGCCGGCGCCGCGAAGGCCCCCTCCCAACGACCGGGAGGCCCAAGCCAAGGCCGCCAAGGCCGGTGACATGGCGGCAGCTCCGGCGGGAACCTTCGACAAGGCTGCCTTCATCGCCGCCGTGAACGCCGCGATCGCCAAGCAGACGCCGAAGAACCTCGACGATGCGGACAAGTTCGCCCAGTCCGGAAAGTCGGACTCGATCGCCGCTGAGGTGAAGGGCAAGGTCTCCGCCGGCAAGGACGCTTCCTCCAAGCCGATGGAGCAGGCGTCCGAGAAGCCCCCGGACACCGCCGCCGCCAAGGAGAAGCCGGTCACGCCGCTGCCCGGTCCCCCGCCGGCGGGCGCGCCGCCGGCGCTCGACGCCGCTGCGGCGATGCCCGCGCGGGCACCTGCCGCGCAGACCGAGCTGGGCGGTGCACCCGCGGAGACCGCGAACCAGATGTCTGAGGCGGGAGTCACCGAGGAGCAACTCGCGACGTCCAACGAGCCGGAGTTCACCGGCGCCCTTGCCGCGAAGAAGGAGGGGAAGCGCACAGCGCGGCGGCCCCGGCTGCCTTCCGGGAAGCCGAAGCGGCCAAGCTGACCACAGCCAAGCAGGGCGCGCAGTCCGCCGGCGCGCAGACCGCGGCCGGGTTGGTCACGGCCCGAGGCGCGGCGCTCCGCCAGGTCGCCGGAGGCCAGCAGCAGAGCCAGACCAAGAACGAACAGGACCGGGCCCGGGTGGCAGGGGGGATCAAGTCGATCTTCGACACCACCAAGACCGAGGTCGACGCGATCCTCGGCGGGCTGGACGGGCTGGTCAACACCAAATTCACGCAGGGTGAGGCCAAGGCCAAGGCGGCATTCACAGCCGATCACCAACGGCGGATGGCTGAGTACAAGGACAAGCGCTACTCCGGCCCGGCGGGCTGGGCCCGCTGGACTGCCGACCTCTTCGCCAGCCTGCCGCCCGAAGCCAACCAGCTTTACCAGCTGTCAAAGAAGGTCTACGAGACCCAGATGCAAGCCGTGATCAGCGACATCGCTGACACGGTCGGCCAGGAGCTGAGCCGGGCCAAGGAACGGATCGCCAAGGGTCGCAAGAAGATCCAGACCTACGTCAACGGACTCGAGCCCTCGCTGCGATCAATCGGCAACGAGGCCGCCAAGGACATCGGCTCGCGGTTCGACCAGTTGGAGGAGTCGGTCAACGAGAAATCTCAGTCGCTCGCCGAGGACCTGGCCGAGAAGTATGTGGCAGCCCGCTCCGCCGTCGATGACGAGATCGTCGCTATGCAGGAGGAGAACAAGGGCCTCTGGGACAAGGCCAAGGACGCCGTTGGCGGCGCCATCCAGACCATCCTGAAGCTGAAAGACATGCTGCTGGGGGTGCTCGCCCGCGCCGCCGGGGCCGTGGAAAAGATCATCAAGGATCCGATCGGCTTCCTCGGCAACTTCGTCAACGCGGTCAAGACCGGTGTGATGAACTTCGGCAGCAACATCCTGGGGCACCTGAAGAAGGGGCTGCAGTCCTGGCTGTTCGGGGCGCTGGCTGAGGGTGGCATCGCGATCCCGGAGAAGTTCGACCTGAAAGGGATCGTCAGTCTGATCCTGTCGCTGCTCGGACTCACCTGGGCCTCTATCCGGGCACGGCTGGCCAAGGTGCTTCCCGAATGGGTTCTGACTGCCCTGGAGAAGGCCGTCGAGGTGGTGAAGATCCTTTCCACGGAGGGCGTCGGCGGGCTGTGGAAGTGGATCGTGACTAAGATCAGCGACCTCAAAGAGCAGGTGATGAGCCAGATCAAGGACTTCGTCATCACCAAGATCATCACCGCCGGTATTACCTGGTTGATCTCGCTCCTCAATCCCGCGGCCGCCTTCATCAAAGCCTGCAAGATGATCTACGACGCCGTGATGTGGTTCGTCGACAACGCCGAACGCCTCGGCGACTTCGTGAACTCCGTCCTCGACTCCGTGGAGTCGGTCACCTCCGGTGCGGTCGGGAAGGTGGCCGGCCTGATCGAGAACACCCTCGGCAAGGCCCTGCCCTTGGTGATCAGCGGCCTCGCCTCGCTCCTAGGCCTCGGCGGCATAGCCGAGAAGATCAAGAAGATCCTGCAGACCATCCAGAAGCCCGTCGGCAAGGTCATCGACGGGATCATCAAGGGCGTCGTCAAGTACGGCAAGAAGCTGCTCGGGAAACTGAAGCGCAAGAAAGAAAAGAAGAAGACGACCGGGGATGGCGACAAGGCGAAAGTGAAGGCTGAGGCCGAGGCTTACCTGTCGCAGCGAGCAAATGGCCGCGTCGAAGATCCGGCACAGGTTAAGTCAGCGATCAGCTCGACCTACGCGAAGTACCGGCCGAAGGGCCTTTCGGCGATCAACGTGAAGCCGACCGGCCCGGGCCAAGACATTCTGGATGTCGTGGTGTCTCGCGCGAAGGTCGAGGTACAGGAACCGCGGACGCTTTGGAGAAGGACTTCAAGGTGGGGCCGGAAGTCCGGCCGCGCGACGGGGTGCAGCACGGTCCCTGATCGCGGCGTTGAACGGCCGGCGGCTGCCTGACAGGGAGAGCGACGGTCCAGAGCATCATGCCGAAGACGCGCTGATCGCCTAGATCTCGGCGAATCAGCAGATGAAGGGTGCCATCAAGGCCGCAACCGACTTAATGCACCCTGACGAAGTCGCCCTGCCCCCAGTTGCGGGATCCGACTGGCAAGTCATGGGAACTCAAGACTCCTCGGAGGCCGTACGGGTCGTTGACCCTGCTCACCAAAGGTGACACAGACGCGACAAGAGAAGAAGTTCGCAACAATGACCCTGAACTTTGTCCAAGGCTGGGGCAGGCGCACTCGTTCGGGCACCTGGGCGATTGCCACGAGGTTGAGTAGAATGCCATTTCGGGAAGACATCACCCACGCAGCAAGGGCCGTGCTGACCGTGAGCCGAGAAGCTTGGTGGGACTCGTCAGGTGTCAGCAGGCCAAGGAAGCGTTCGAAGGGACTGGGAAAGGCAGGGAAACGCTATTGGTTCGCCGACCCAGGAAGCCGGCACCGATTGGTTCCAGCACTCGACAGACGAGATGGATCACAGGCCTCACCGACGAGGAGGTCCCCGTCGGAAACCGCTGAACTTCCCGATGAGATCGATGTCCGCAAAGCCGCACGCACGAGAGTTGGACTCGCCGGAGGCTGGACGAGGTAACGCTCAGGCCGGAGTCTCCCCTGCTTCTTCCTCCTCGCCCTTCGCTTGGACGAACAGGCCCTGGACCTCTCCTCCTCTTCGTCACCTGCGCGCTGGACGAAGAGGCCCTGGACTTCTTCCTCTTCCTCCGCCGCGCGCTGGACTGACGGGCCGACGCTGCTCAGGGCCTGCACGGGAGCAGGACCGGTCATCGCGCGCTCCGCGTTGGCGGAGGCCTCGCGCTCGAACCGGTCGGACGGATCGCTCACCTTGATCCCCCCGGGCGCCGAGGTGCCGTCCACCGGGCCGCTGCGCTGCTGAATCACGTGGGTCAGTTCATGGGCCAGGGTGGTCTTGCCCTCGGCCGACGACGGGTCGTATCTATCCCGCTGGAAGACCACGTTGGGCCCGACCGTGTAGGCGTGGGCGTTGACGGCGCTCGCCGAGTCCGCCGCTGCCGCGTCGTCGTGGATCCTGACATTGGAGAAGTCGTGGCCGAGCCGCGCCTCCATGTCGTCGCGGACGTCCGGTTCGAGCGGGCGTCCGCCGGAGCTGATCACGTCGTGAACCGGGGATCGGTCATCCTCCAGCAACTGCGCCACCGCCCCATTGCCGGCGGAACGCTGCAATCCGAGGATCGCATCAGCATCCAGCGCGTCGGTTCGTCGGCTTCCCGCAGCCTTGCCGGCCGCTGTGTCCAGGTCGCCATTGATGCGCGACCCCTTGGGTCGCAGGGTGGCGATCCGCTCGTCGGGCAGATGATCGTGCATGCTGACGCCTCCTGTCGCACTCTCTTGGAGAGTGACACCCCCCGGTGCCCAGCGGAAGGCATCGACGTGCACAGCCGGTTGCCCCTTCGGGCATCGAGAACCGCCCGGCCCTTTCCCGGTTGTCGTCGGTGAGGCACCGTCGGATACTGGAACATGCGGTCGCGGCAGCAGGCCACGCGAGTTGACGCCCGCCGGTCATCGCCGGCGGCGCGACACCAGCCACCCGCGTCCCCGGCGGGCACGTTCCACGAACTCCAAGCACTCGCGGGCAATCGTGCGGTGGCGGCGTACGTCCAACGGCAGAGCCTGCAGACGGCGAACGGCTCGATGGTCGGGGCCGGCGGCGGCCCCACCACCAACATCCGCGAGGACGTGCTCCCGGTCATGGACCGGCTTCACATGCTGTGGAGCATGTCGAACGGCGATTACGACGCGGAGTACCCGACGGTCGTCGGCAAGCCGGCGAAGTCGTCGCTCCCGCCGGCGGCGATCCCTAGGACCATCGCCGCCCTCAAGACGAACGAGAGCGGCCAGATCGATCCTGCGGTGTGCCGACAATTCCTGCGCACCTCGATCGCCGACGGTGTCGGCAAGGGCCGGAAGAACTTCGCCTTCGACGTGCACTCCGTCCAGGACGCGCTGCTGGCGAACCAACTGCTGGCACCCGCCGATCATCTGGCGGAGCGGAAGCCGCCCCCGATGTTCCGGGTCACGCTGAACGAAGCCGACCTCCCCAAGACGATTGCCGCGATCGCGAGGATGAAGAAGTCGGCTGCCGCCGGTACCTTCCGACGGGACCTCTTCGCCGGTACGGCACCCATCTCGGCGGCGACCCAGTCGGACGTGAACCTGATCCTGCATCCCGGCACCACCGTGGTGCCCGGAGTCGGCGGCGCCCCGCCCACGATCAAGATGCCTCCGAAGATGACCGGCACCGGCGTCGGCGGCAAGTACGAGAAGGCCATGGTCGGCGCGATGAGGAAGTTCCTGCAGCCGATGGCCGACCGGTTCAACAAGCTGAAGAAGAAGCCTCCGGCGTTTCCGATCGGCGGAGCCAACGACATCGCCGTCCTCGCCCAGCAGGAATGCGAACGCTACTTCGGGGCCCACTCAGGCGGCGCAAGCCGGGCGGCCGGCGGCAAGTATCACCCCGGGGCGTACAACCTGAGCGCCAAGTTGGGCGACCAGTCGACCAGGCCGATCAGCAAGGCCGACCGGGATGGCTGGGTCAACTACTTCATGACCACCAAGGGCTACGGTGGCCAGGAGGCCATGAAGAAGTTCAACTGTCACCCGGATCTGCGACCGGCGCCGGACGGCACCGAGTTCGCCCGGGTCCTCGACCAGTTCGGCAAGGACAACACCGCACTGGTCGACGACGCGATCCACTCCTGGCCCGCCGAGGCCGGCACCGGCACCGTCTTCATCCAGCCGTACGGCGAATCCAATCCGAAGAAGATCCGCGAGCAGCGTTGGGAGGTGTTCACCACGCTGATCCACGAGTTCATGCACATCCTTGAGCACCCCGAGTTCGGCAAGGCGGCCAGCACCGTCGGCGGCAACGGTGAGCGCATCCTGTTCGAGGGCTTCGCCGAGTTGATGCGCTACGACCTGTGGACGGGGCCCGGCCAGTTGAAGGCTCGGCTGGGCAGTCCCGAGCTGGCGCCGCTGCGCGAGAAAGTCGAGGGTGGGAAGTATCCCTACGATGCCAGCGTGGTGGTCGACGCCGCCGCCTACAGCGAGCGCGCGGACGCTGAAGCGATCGCGGCCAAGGTCGGCATGGGCAACGCCAAAGCCGCCTTCCTGCTCGGCCACGTCGAGAAGATCGGGCTCGGCAGCTGGAAGGCCACCGACGCAGGCGAGGCGGAGAGCTACGTGGTCGCCGCCGGTGAGACCGAGGCGTCCATTCGCGCAAAGACCGGCGCGAAGACGGTGCTCGACTCCGGCGGAAAGCCGCTTCCCGTCGGGGGTGCCCTAGCCGCCGGGACGACGGTCAAGATTCCCGGCATCCGCTGGATCGTCGCCATCGAGGGCGACACCCTGACAACTGTTTCCCGTCAGCACGACGTCACCACGTCCGCCCTCGCCGTCGCGAACGGACTGGCTTCCGGGACGTCCCCCGCTCACAAGTTCACGGTCGGCGCACGCCTGCTGATCCCGGTCCACGCCCCGGTCAGCCCATGATCGCGGAGGCGTTAAGCGGAGAACTGTCGGGCTGGCGCGGCTTGAACAACGAGACGGTCGCCACCTTGACCGACGCCTTGGCACCTGTGGGCGCGGTGATCGGTCCGACCTACGCGGAACGACGGCTGGGGCGCTTCGACAAGTTCACGATCACCCGACAGACCGAACCGGTTGAGATCGAGGTCTGGGTGCCTGGCGGCGCTTCCGCGGTGGCTCTGGTCGAGTTCGATGATCCGCCGACGTCGGAGGTGGACGCCCTCCTGGACAACCTTGGCGCACCGGAGGACGTCCAGCACAACCAGCGGTGGCGCACGGGCATGCTCGTCGACGAGTACGTGTATGCGAGTCGGGGGCTCAGCCTGTCGGTGGCGACGCCCTCCGCCGACGTCGGGGTCACACCCATTCCTCGCGACAGTCGGCAGATCGTCCACGTCCAGCTGTTCCGGCCGATGACGGTGGACGAGTGGCGGGCGGGTATCGGTGCGGTGATCCCACTCCGGCCGTTCCCGCGTCGTTGAGGCCAGGGCGTCACAGAGCCGCGTAGAACCGCCCGAACTCCCGCTCCATCACCAGCCGGCCAAGCTTGCGGTACTCCTGCTCGACCGCCATCACGATCAGTTTCATCGTCACCTGAGTACCGTCCGCGGCGGCCAGATAGGCCGCGGTCGTCGATGCCGAGCGAATGTTGCCGCCGGCCATTCCGAAGGCCTCGGCGAGGAAGTCCAGATCGATGTCGTCGGCCAGTGGCAGCGGCGGTGCCAGGCAGCGGACCCAGAGCGCCCGGCGCAGCTCGGCGGTCGGTTCGGGGAAGTCGATGATGGCGTCGAGCCGGCGGGTGAAGGCGTCGTCGATGTTGGCCCGCAGGTTGGTGGCCAGCACCGCGAGCCCGTCGAAGGTCTCCAACCGCTGCAGGAGGTAGGCGCTCTCGATGTTGGCGTAGCGGTCGTGCGCGTCCTTGACGTCGCTGCGTTTGCCGAAGATCGCATCGGCTTCGTCGAAGAACAAGACCGCATTGACGCCGCCGGCCTCGGCGAAGATCCGTTCCAGGTTCTTCTCGGTCTCGCCGATGTACTTGTCGACGACGGTGGCGAGATTGACGGTGTAGAGGTCGAGGCCCAGGTCTGCGGCAATGACCTCGGCCGCCAGCGTCTTGCCGGTGCCGGAGTCGCCGGCGAACAGCGCCGACACCCCGCGCCCGCGGCCTCCGCCCCGGCGCATCCGCCAGTCTGCGAGCACGCGGTCGCGGTGCCGTGCCCGGGCCGCGAGGTCGGTCAGCGCCCGATGGACGGTCCGGTTCACCACCAGGTCCTCCCAGTCGACCTCGGGTTCGATCCTCCGGGCGAGCCGCTCCAGGCCGGCAGCATTCTGGGCCCGGACGCCGCGGCGGAGGTCTTCGGGTGTGATCACGCCGTCCCGCAGCCGGGCTGAGACAGCGGCGGCCTCAACGGCCCGCCGGACCTGGGCCGGACCGAGCGCGAGGTGCCCTGCCAGCGCGGCCGCGTCGAGGCCGGCGGTCGCCTCGGGTCCAGCCGCCGCCAGCTGTTCGGTCCACAACGCCAGCCGGTTGCCGACGGTGAGGACGGGTGCCTCCACCATCAGGGGGTTGGCGCTGGACCACTGCGGATCCCAGGTGGCCGCACCGACCAACAGCAGCGGGACGCCCGACTCGGTCAGCCAGCGGATGATGTCCGGATGGGCATCCGCGAGGTGCTCGACCGGGCCGGCGACCAGCCCGGCACCGCGGAGCAGGGGCTTCGCGGACGGCGAGCCTGGCGACCGCATGCGGCTCGGGCAGTGCCGCGAACCGGGTCACGTTGAGAACCACCGCGCCGAGCCCGGCTTGGGCCAGGGCTGAGGTTGCCGTGGCCACCCCGCTGCCGGCCAGCCGCTCCTTCAGATGCACCAGCCTCACCCCCGCGAGCAGCGCCGCTGCCAGTTGCGCCGAGAGCGGCGAGGCGTAGCCGTCGGCGTCCGCGAGCAGCGAGGTGAGGGCCGGGTCGGGAGTGTCGTCGCCGAGCAGGTGCGCGACCACCCGGTCCGGCACCCGGAGCGCGCGGGTGAGCAGGGGTCGATCGGGATCCTCGAGGAGGATCAATCCGTGCCGGACCAGGGGTCGGCTGGACTCCAGCCTGCCTCGGACGTCCGCCGCCAGCGGGGACGCTCCAGCCAGCTGGAAGGCCAGTCCGGCGGAGACCCGACGCCTGCTCACGTCGTCGTTCAGATAGCCGTAGAACCGTTCGAAGCGGACGTCCAGGTCGGGCAGCACGGCGATCACCAGCAGGTCGACGTCGAGTGGGGTCAGCCCCGCGTCCCGGGCCAACCGGAGCAGCCGGGCGCCGGGCCCCGCCGCCTCGTCGAGGGCACGCACTGGTTCCGGATCGACCGCCATGGGATTGTCGGGATCGCCCTCCAGCAGGTGATCGACGACCTCGTCGGTCAGGTAGAGGCCACGGAACGGGTCGTCGGGCGCAGGATCCACGGCGCGTCGTTCCGCGATCAGTGACCGGACGCGCTGCTCCACCAAAGCTGAGCGGCCCAGCAGATGGCCGAGCGAGTCGATCATTCGGTCCTCTTGATGATCAACCTCCGACGGCGGATCGAGACGCGGGAACCAGTGGTCGCCCCCGGTCCGCGGATCAGCTGCGCGGGCTTACCGGCACGGTTGGGCTCTTCTCCCGGCGCATGACCCGCGGCCCCGCCGGCCCTGTCGGGACCTTCTCCTGGCGCCTGCCCCTCGGCCCCGCCGGCACTGTCAGGACCGGACGGTTCGCCGGAGAGGCCCACCGTCTCGGTGCCCGGGAAGCCGCCTGATCCACCGAAGCTGAACCTCGGTGGCGCCATCACCGGTGGCCCCAGCGGGAACTGCTGCCCGGTATTGATCGGGGCGCTCACCACGACGTCGATGGACGGTTTGAGTTCACCACCCAGCGCCGACCAGACGTCCGCAAAGCCACGATCTTCTGGCGGCGGCAGCCCGACCGTCAGGGGGACCGGCAGGCCCAGCTCCGCCAGGGGGCCGGAGAGCAGGTTGGCCGGCAGTGCGTCGTACCGCAGGAAGGCCCCGAGCAGTGCGGACAGCAAGCGATGCTCGTCCTCGGGCCGCTGCGTCCAGGCGGTGACCAGGTAGGACAGCTTGAAGTGGCGCGGCGGCAGGTGCCGACCGATCACCCGCGTCTGGTCGGCGTTGTATTCGTTGAGCACGCCGCGCTCTCGGCGCCGCAGATCCTCCCGAATGTCATAGAGGTAGACGTCGACGGTGGGCACGGTGCGCCGCCCGGCCCAGTCCCGGGTCGGGGCGTCGAAGACGACGTCTACATCACGAATGCCTGACTCTCGCTCGATCAACGCGCGGAGTGCGGCGTCCACCTCGTGGATCACGGGGTAAGTCTGGCGTCGGCCCGACCGAAGGACGACCCGTCGGGGAACCTCGGGGAGGGCAACCAAGGCTGCCTTATCGGGCATCCACCTACACCTACCCCGGCGCTCGGCGTTACGATCCACCTGTGGTCGCCCCATTGATCCGCCTCGACGCCGAACTGACCCATGTGCAGCCCGGCGAGCAGGCGCGGGTCACGGTCACGATCACCAATCCCGGCACCATCATCGAGGGCTACCGGCTGGAGGTGTTGGGGCCCGCGGCCGCCTGGTCCCAGGTGGTCCCAGCGGAGGTGTCGGTCTACACCGACAGGGCGACCACGGTCACGGTGGTGTTCTCCCCACCGGGCGGATCGGCGGTACCGGCCGGCAGCTACGCCTTCGGATTGATTGCCCGCTCGATGGTCAACCCCAACGCCAGCGCGGTCGCCGAAGGTGACATCGAGGGGGCGAACCTCGTCCGCCTGTAGGCCAAGATCGTCCCGGTGACGTCCAAGGGAAGTCGGCGGGGCCGACACAGCGTCGCTGTCAGCAACGGCGGGAACGCGTGGGTCTCGTTGCAGGTGGGCGCGTCGGATCCCGATGATCTCCTCGGCTTCGAGATCACCCCGGAGCGGCTCAGCGTCGCCCCCGGCACCACGGAAACGGTGTCGCTGGTGGCCGTGCCGAAGAGTCGGGTGCTCTGGGCGTTGTCGCCGACGCGCCTGCCGTTCCAGGTCGTAGCTGAGCGCCTCGACGTGCCGCGGGCGCCGACCCCGCCGGGAGGGGGCTACGGCGATCCGACACGACCGGTGGTGGACGCCGCGATGAGCCAGAGGCCAATCCTGTCCGCCTGGCTCCTGCTGCCTGTGATTCTGTTGGTCATCCTGGCGGTGGTGCTGGCCAACTACATCAACAGCAGGCCGCAGCCGACCGTGCCAACGCTGGCACCGCGCGCCGCTCCGCCGAAGCCCAAGCTGAAAGTCACGGCCCTGACTGATACCAGCGTGCGGCTGAGCTGGGATGCCATAGACCTGACTGAGGGCTACGACTGGCAGCAGGTCGATCGAACCGGACGGGACGTGGGCCAGGAGCCACAACGTGTGACGAGCGTCACCAGGGCCGACGTCCCCGAGTTGCCGCCCGCAACGAGAGTCTGCTTCCAGCTGCGAGCCGTCCGTGGCGGCGTTTCCGGTCCGTGGACCGATCCTTCCTGCGCGACGACCCTTCGTCCACCGCCACCTCCGACTCCCCCGGCGACCATGCCGCCGGTGAGTCTCAAGCCTGTCCTGAGGGCCGCGCCGGGACGGCGACCATCGATGGCATAACCAACGACTGGAACTGGACGGATCCCGCGGCAGCGACGACGGCGATCCACAAGACTCCGAGGGCCAGGGGGACCATCTACCTGATGTGGGACGTCGACGCCCTGTACGTGTTGGCCAGGGTTCGCGATCCTTCGCTCAATGCGCCCAGTCCACTGGATCGAAGCCAGATCTACCATGGTGACGCCGTCATTCTCGAGCTCGGCGCTGGCAACCGGACGTACGCGAAAGAGAGCCTGGCCCGGCCCACGGACGCCTACTACATGTTCGGTCTCGGGTTCCCGATCCCCCTGATCGGCGTGATGGGGCCCAATCTGGCCGGCACGTCGTTTGATCCGCCGATGCGGGACGCCAGTCAGATCACGGCGGTCATGGTCCCTGCAGGCGACGGCTCCGGGTACGACCTCGAAGCCAGGATCCCCTGGACGGCCACCGGCCTCAACGACCACGCCGCCGGATCCGTCCTGGCCGCGAATTTCCTGATCAGCGATCGCCTGACCGACAGCATGAAGAATCGCGGCATGGTGTCCACCAACCCCCAGCGGACCCCGGAACTCCGTGCCCATCCGGCCTACTGGCAGGAGTTGCAGCTTCTCCCGTGAGCTCCGCCCAAGTGCGCATTACGAGTCTCGGAGAAGGGAGTGGGACCTCACAGCCATCACCTGGCGAGAGGTGAGTTCTGGCGCGTCAAGCCCCGCGAGCGAGGTAGTGGTCGATGGCTTCGGCACCGGCCTCAGTGGCTGCCTGGACAAACATCGTCTGGCCGGTTCCCCCTCCACGTGGGAGAGAGGGGGAACCGGGGCCCGCCTCGGGTCTCAGGACAGATCGTCCCCGTTGGACTCGATCACCTTCCGGTACCAGAAGAAGCTCTTCTTCTTGTACCGGGCCAGGTCGAGTTCGGAATCGTTGTCGCGGTTTACGTAGACGAACCCGTACCGCTTGAGGAAGCCCTCGTGGGTGCTGATCAGGTCGATCGCCGACCACGGGTTGTACCCGATCACCGGTACGCCACTGTCGGTTGCCTGCCGCATCGCATCGATGTGGTCACGTAGGTACGCGATTCGGTAGTCGTCCTCGACCATGCCGTCGACGAGCTTGTCGTAGGCCCCGATACCATTCTCGGTGACCATCAGCGGCAGGTTGTACCGCGAGTGGATTTCCTGGAGCGTGGTTCGGAACCCCAACGGATCGATCGGCCAGTTCCAGTCGGTCTTTGGGAACGCCGGGTTGAGCACGACCTGGCCAGGACCATGGATGGCGCCCGCAGCGTCGGCCAGGGTCTCACCCTCGACGTAGGTCACGGTCTCGGAGTGGTAATAGTTCAAGGCGATGAAGTCCGGCTTCCCGTCCCGCAGGACCTTCAGGTCGGCTTCGGTGACGTCCAGCTGGTATCCCGAGCGTCGGATGAAGTCCTGCGCCAGAGTGTTGTACCGGCCGAACACTGCCGCATCCAGGTACAGCCAGTTGCGGACGGCATTCCAATATTGAGCGCAAAGCACGTCCTCCGCGGTGCCGTTGAGTGGCATGGCGAGGTGGATGTTGGGCGCAGGCCCGATCTTCGCGGTCGGCAGCAGTTCGTGGCACATGGCCATGACCCTCGCCTGTGCCAGCAACATGATGTGGTTGGCCTGGTAGAGCGGGTAGTCCTCCAGGTTCGCGCCGAGCACCTCCTTGGCGAAGATCGTCATGATGTTCTGCTCGTTGATGGTCAGCCAGTAACTTCACCCGGTCGCCGTAGGCATCGAAGATCACCCTGGCGAACTCGACGAAGGCGTCGCCGGTGGCCGGGTTGCCCCAGCCCCCCTCGGCGTCCAGAGCAGCGGGGAGGTCGAAGTGGTACATCGTGACGATGGGTTCGATCCCGTGCCTGCGGCATTCGTCGATCAGGTTGGAGTAGAACTCGACCCCCGCTTGGTTCACTTCGCCCCGTCCGTTGGGAAGGACGCGAGTCCAGGCGATGGAGAAGCGGTAGGCCTTCAACCCGAGTTCGGCGAAGAGCGCGACGTCCTCGGCATATCGGTGGTAATGGTCGGAGCAGACCCGGAAGTCAGGCGTCCCCGCCGGGACCTCCTTGACGTCCTGGACGCTGGGCCCCTTGCCATCGATGTCGCTTGCGCCTTCCACCTGGTAGGCGCTGGTGGAGGCCCCCCAGAGGAATCCGTCAGGCAGTGGCATGTGCAGCTTCTTCCTGTTCGTGGACGTGCTCGGCGTGGGTCGCCTGTTCCTCGGCGTAGAGGAGTTGGTCGGCCTTACGGATGAAGGGGAAGTAGATCGCGATCGAGATAGCCAGGATGACCACCTGAAGCAGGGCTGCCCGCCAGCCGCCGACGATGAAGCCGGACAGGATGGGCGGCATCGTCCACGGCGCCATCACGCCGGTGAAGAGGGGGACCATTCCCGACCACAGTGCGAAGTAGGTGAGCAGACCGCTCATCATCGGCGTGAGTATGAATGGAAAGACCAGAAGCGGGTTCATCACGATCGGGGTGCCGAAGGTGACCGGCTCGTTGATGTTGAACGCGGCTGGCGCGATGGCCAGCTTGCCCAGGGCCTTGTACTGGGAGGCCTTGGCCTGAACAGCATGTAGACAACGATGCCGATCGTCATGCCCGCGCCGGTCATGCTGATGAAGTTGTCGAAGAACTGCTGGGTGACAATGCGGCCGCCGTTGGCGATAGTGAGCTCTTTGCCGGAGTCGATGATCACCTGGTTGGCGGTGGCGTTCGCGGTGAGCATAGGGGTGACCACGCCGTAGACGAGGCTGGTGCCGTGGATACCGAAGAACCAGAGGAACGGGACCGCCATGCAGATCACGATCACGCCGCCGAGGGAGTCGGTCAGGCCTTGCAGCGGGATCTGCAGGCTCGTGTAGATGGCTTGGAAGACGGTGGTGTTGAAGCTCTTGAAGACGCCGTACACGATCATTGCCAAGGTGAGGATCGCGGTGCCGGGGATGAGGGCTGTGAACGAGTTGACAACAGCCGGCGGCACGCCGTCCGGTAGCTTGACGACGATGTTGCGCTGCAGAAGCCAGGTGTAGATCGCACCGGCGAGCTCGCCGACGATCATGCCCTCCGCGCCGGTCCAACCCATGTTGACGACGTTGGAGACGGTGACTCCGGACGCGGCGTCAGTGACGTTGAGGTCCATCGGAATTTGTCAAGGCGGGTGAGGCCGGTGGGTGTTAGGCGGCTAGTTGGGGCTGGTCGGTGGGTGGCTGGTTGATCCAGGTGGCGGGTTCGCGGTTGAGGATCTTGGGTCGGGTCGTGGCTCGGGTGCCGAACCGCTGTGGGTGTGCGTGGCGTGCGGTGTCGAGGGCGGTGTCGCGGTCTTTGTCGATGGTGTCGGCCAGGCCGTAGTGCACGTCGGCGGGTGTGTGCATGCCGATCCCGGTGTGCCGGTGGTGGTGGTTGTAGGCGTGGACGAACTGGCTGAGGAACTCGCGGGCCTCGGCGAGGGAGGTGAATCGGTCGGGGAAGACGGGCAGGTACTTCATCGTCTTGAACAGCGCTTCGGAGTATGGGTTGTCGTTGGAGACGTGGGGTCGGGATCGGGACGCGGTCACGCCGAGGTCGGCGAGCAGGGTCCTGACGGTCTTCGAGGTCATCGAGGGGCCGCCGTCGGAGTGCACGACCTGAGGGGTGCCGTGGATCCCGAACGCGTCCCGCATCATCTCTTTGGCGAGTAGTCCGTCCTCGCAGGCGTGGACGGTGGCGCCCACGATGTAGCGGGAGAAGATGTCGATCATCACGTACGCGTCGTAGTAGGTGCCCTTGACCGGGCCGGCAAGTTTCGTGATGTCCCACGTATAGACCTGCCCGGGTGCGGTCGCGATCAGTTCGGGGACCTTCCGCGGCGGGTGCCTCGCTTGTCGGCGACGCTCCCTGACCTGCCGGTTCTCGGCCAGGACCCGGTACATCGTCGACACCGAGCACAGGTATTGGCCGCGTTCGAGGAGGATCGCGTAGACCTGCAACGGCGGCTTGTCGACGAACTCGTCACTGTTGAGCGTCGCCAACACCACCGCCTTCTCCAGCGTGGTGAGCTTGTTCACCGGCGCCGGGCGGGCAGCGACCGGTTCCGGGTCAGGCTGGTGCTGCCGGGCGACGATGCGGGTCGCGGTGGCCCGCGGCACCCCGGTCAGCGCCGCCGCCTGACGGGTCGGTACGCCCGCCCCGGTCAACTCCACATAGGTACCCATCAGCGCCTCGGTGACCGCTCGTCGGGGGCCGCGCTCTCGGAGATCTGCTCCAAGAGCGCGTGTACTTTTCCCATGATCTCCAGCGCGGTCTGCGCCGTGTCTCGCTCGGCCTCGGTCTTGCGCAGTCGCGCTCTCAACCGGGCGTTCTCCGCCTGGACTGCGCTGGGTCGCCCGACCGGCTCACCCGGGCTCTTCCCTTCCAGCAGGCCGGCGTCACGCTGCCTGCGCCACTCCGAGATCAGCGACGAGTACAGCCCTTCACCCCGCAGGAACGCGTTGCCCTGGCCGGTCTCGCACGCCGACTCGTACTCGGCCAGGTACTTCAGCTTCTGACCCGGCGTGAACGAACGACGACGCGTTGAACCGTCAGGAATCGAGGAGGAACTCACAACACCATCCTCCGCCGCGACCAACGCGACCGGGAACCTCTTACTCATCAGATTGGTGATCCTTCAACTCGCCCCACGAGGCGGACTTGCTATGAACCGGTGGACTCACCCAACCCTGACACGTAGGGCATGAGCAGTACGTAGGCGCACAGGGACACGATCGAGGCGACGAACGGCTCGTAACCCGACCACTTGACGTAGTTGTACGTGATCGCGATACAGGCGACCAGGCCGATCAGACTGAAGGTGGCACTGTAGACCTGCATGAGCAGCGGCTGCAGGCCGACCGCGGCGAACCAATCTGCCACCGAGGTGATGGGGAAGTAGGCCAGCAGGAGGAAGATCGACCCGATGATGGTCAGCGGCATCACCACCAGCATGCCGTTCTTGAGTGCTTGGATGCCCTTGAGGTTGGCGAACTTCAGAAGCGGCGGAATCAGCTTCTCGCTGAGCATGTCACCGAAAGACTGGGCCATGAGCCCTCTCCCTTCTCATGCGTGTGTCTCTCCCACACGGC
>JADJTO010000029.1 GCA_016711105.1 Micropruina sp.
CCAACACCGACGATTCACCCGGAGCCGGCGCCGCCACCGACGCACCTTGCTTTGATGTCGTCGTCGCGCTGGGCTGTCAGCCCGCCATGCGTGATCAGGTCTACACGTCGGCCGAGGATCCTTTCGAAGAGTTCACGAAGGTCCTGCCTCCTTGATGCCCGACTGGTTTGGGGCCTCGACCCGCAGGTCGACCTGAAGCTGTCGCCTGTTGGTGGTGCCTTGGTCGTCAGCCCGCATCAGGAGTCCTGTGTTGGGTGCTGCCGGGAACCCGTCCTTGCCGGGCTCGTCAGCGTAGGGCCCCTCGCCCATCGCCAGGGCGTAGAGAGCGCGCAGTGACCCCACCTCGACGTCGACGAGCAACGGAGCTCGGCGGCCACCTGTTCGACCGAGCCAGTCCGGCTAACGGATACCACCTGCCCAGTGGACGGCGTGTGCGGGACCGGGCCGGCCAGTCGGACTTGACCAACCCCCGAGAGTCGTCGCGGCCACGTTGGAGGATTGCCGGGAGGGACATCCCCGTTGTCCCAAACTCACACCGTCAAGTCATTTGCGACACGCAACACTAGGTGGGCTGGTAGACCCGCACGTAGTCGATCTGGAACTGTGTTGACGGCCAGGGGGCCAACCACGTCCCGGCGGTGGGGCAGGAGGCCGGGTAGCCATTGGCCGGCGGTGCGCCGGTTTGGGCGCACACCCCGCCGTTGAGGTGCGGCAGGTAACCGAGATCCCGGTCGGGGTGGCCGATGTAGGTGCCGCCCAGGTAGTAGGAGAACGCGATGTCCCAACCGGCCGACAGGTCCCCAGCGGTGATGGTTGCGGCGTTCGTGTGCGTGTAGCGGAGCGTTTCGAAGCCGTCCATGTAGAAGATGAACAGCATCGTGGTGAGGTCTCCCGGGGTTAGCTGCCGAATGTCGACCGCGTAGATGTGCCAGTCGCCGTCCCCGCTGGCAGCGCTCTCAATGGGCACGCTCGTCTTGGCCACGTTTCTGCCGGTCGTGTTCGGGAAGTGGATTGACTGGCGGATCGTGCCCGAATCGGTCGCGTGAAACGACTCCATCAGGTCCACCTCGGCAGTGGACGAGCCGAGCCGGTGGCGGAGCCAGAAGCCGGGCCAGAGTCCTTGCCCCTGCGGGACCTTGAGTCGGGCTTCGTACCGTCCGAACAGCGGGTAGTGGACCCCGACGTCACGGGAGGCGAAGAACCCGGTGGTGTAGTTCATGACCAGACCGTCGGGGCAGATGATTGACGTCCTGGCGGGGCGATGGTGGCGATCCCGTTGGCGAGGGTGACGTTCTCGGGCTTGTTGCAATGGACGGTCGTGTGATCGCTGCCGTAGGAGTTGTTGTAGGCACGCCACCTGGTCCGGTCCAGGGTGTCACCGGCGAAGTCGTCCGACATGATCAAGGCCGCCAAGAAGTCGTCCACTCGGTGTAGGGCAGGGTCGCATCGAAGGTTGCATCCGAGCTGATCCAGGTGCCGGAGAACGACTGGTGCAGTTCGGCGGCCAGGACGTTGCGCCCGACGACCAGTAAGGCGGCGGGCACGTCGATGGTCTGCCAGCGCTGCCCGTCGGTGGGTTCCACGGCTGCCGCCGGCGTGTCGTAGCTGACCGGGGTATCGGGCATGTTGATGGTCGTGATCCGGGAGCCGTTCAGGTACAGGATCGCCCCGTCATCGGCCCGCACCGAGACGCGCACTCCGTGGACTCTCGTCTCGGCCGCAATCGAGAAGTCGGCCCGAAAGTACATCGTCCGGTTCGGGCCGCCCGTCTGCGTCGCAACAGCATCACCGCTGCCCAGCGGTGACGCGCCGGAACTCCACCCAGCAGCGTCGTACGCCGCCTGGTTCCAGGTCGGTTCGGGGGCGGTGCCCGGGTTGAGGTAGTGCCACGTATCGCCCGTGCCGATCACCTGATTCGCGATCAGTGTTTCGGTCGGGTTCGCGATCGGTGCTTCGGGAGGGTCTGCGATCGTCAGGAGCACACTCGACACCACGAGGGCGGTGGCGGCGATGGCTCCGAGCACGATCATGCCAGGGGTAGCAGCAGTTCGATCTCTGGGCACTAGGTCTCTGTCAGGGGTCGAGGCGGACGCGAGCTTGCCTCCGCACGAAGTGGCACCGTGCTGGTTGCACGTGGGTCCGATAGACTCACAGTGATCTTAGAGGAACTAGGGATCTGACAGAGAGGGTGGGTCGGTGAGCCTGACCTCCGCCGGTGACGACCCGGGTAGCTTTCCGCCGTTCGCGGTGACTGCGGACATCGCCATGTTCACGATCCGCAGCGGACGACTGCATGTCCTGCTGGTCAGGCGGGCCGGCGAGCCGTTTGCGGGGCGCTGGGCCCTGCCAGGCGGATTCCTGAAGATCGGCGAATCGGCCGAAGCGGCAGCGGTTCGTGAGCTTGCCGAGGAAGCCTTTGTGGGACACGGGATTCACCTTGAGCAATTGGCCACCTACAGCGATCCTGGCCGCGACCCGCGCATGCGCGTGGTGTCGGTCGCTCATGTCGCGCTGGCTCCGAACCTGCCCGACCCAAGGGCTGGGTCGGACGCTGCCGAGGCAACCTGGTGGCCGGTTGACGGAGTTGCCTTAGGCGAACTGGCCTTCGATCACGACCAGATTCTGGCTGACGCGCTGATGCGGGTTCGCGCGAAGTTGGAGTACACCACGCTGGCGACTGAGTTCCTTCCGCGCACGTTCAGCATGGGAGAACTTCGCGCTGTCTACACCGCTGTGTGGGGTGGGGAGGTGGGGCTGCCGAACTTTCGCCGCAAAGTGCTCTCCGTCCCGGGCTTCATCGAGCCGTCCGGCGAGGTGCGGGTCGGTGTTCCTGGTCCGCGAGCGCAGTTGTTCAAGGCAGGTCCAAGCACGGAGATCGTGCCCCCGTTCAATCGACATCGGATGATGGCCGACCGTGGTTGATGCCACCAGCCTTCAACCCAGGTTGGGTGGGCCCGGTTCGGTGGTCACAGTTGAGCAGGTTCTGTCCGCCAGCACCTGGTCGGCTCTGGTCCTACCGCGCACCGAAGACACCCTGCGGAGACTGCGCCGCCAGTTCCATCCGGACGTGTTCCCAGACCCTCGCGCGACGGCGGTGTTCACCAGGCTTGAGGTTCTGTTCGGCGCGCCGGAGTTCCAGCTGCGGACGTTCGCCGGGCAGCGCGTCCAAGGCTCGAATGCCATCGAGTGGACTCCGAAGCCCGGCTTCGAGGATCTTGTCGGCGTTGCGGATGCCGCCCTGCGGACCCTGGCGAGGTCCAACAACCCCAGGTTCTTCACCTCCCGCCAGGACGTGGCCTCGACTCGGCCGGGAATGCGGGTCAACTACGGTGAGGCCGTTGAGCGCTGGTGGTTCCTCTCGGCGTTCGACGCGCTGGACTCCCGCACGGCGGTGTGGGTCGCGAAGCGTCTGGCGGCCGCGATCACGACTGCTGGCGAGGCTGGCTGGATCCACGGCGACATCCACCCAGGAACTGTCGTGCTGATGCCGGCTGAGCATGGGTTGAAGCTGGACGGCTGGTGGTCGGCAGTGCGGTCCGGGGAGAAGTTGGCGGTCGCTCCGAGCGCCAAGACCCCGCCGCGATACCTGAACGGTGCGGAAGCTGACCCGAGGTTGTCGGTCGGGCAAGTCGCGGCGACGCTTCTCGCGGTCACCGACGCCGACCACCTGCTGCAGGCTGTCTTCGCCAGGCACTCGGTCAGTCCGGGCGAGCCGCGGGCGTTCTTCGACGACGTCGACCTCGCTGCGTCGGAACTGTACGGGAAGCGGGCCTGGAGCCCGCTCGCTGATCCGACCTCCGAGCCGATCTAGCCGAGCTGTGCCCCTCCGGTTGCGAAGGCAACTTCACGCTGATAGGTTCATAATGAACCAATGAACAGTCGGTGTGACCACACACCTGAGGAGAAGGAGACGGACATGGGCGGCGGAACATGGAGCACAGACACCTACTGGGCGATGACCGGATCGAAAGTGTCGAGTGGTAGCTCGTTCGGCTACGACCGGGCGGCGAAGCGATCAGGCTCGTACAAGGCGCACGCCGCCCTCGATCCCAAGCGAACCAACGCGGCCGGACTCAACATTCGTGAGGCACGGGACAGCTCGGAGCACCCGCTGAGCACCCCGATCATCGTCGGCTTCGACTCCCGGGCTCGATGGGCTCCGTGCCGCGCGTGGCCAGCGGAAGCTGACCACCTTGTTCCAGCTGCTTCTGGACAAGAACTACTGCACGGATCCGCAGATCGCGGTTGCCACCTATGGTGATGCCACCTGCGATCGGGTTCCGCTGCAGTTCGCCCAGTTCGAGTCCGACAACCGCATCGACGACAACCTCGACAACATGTTCCTCGAGGGCGGGGGCGGCGGTAACGGTGGCGAGACCAGCAACCTGCTGCTTTATTACGCAGCCCATCACACGGCGATCGACTGCTTTGAGTTGCGAGCCAAGAAGGGTTACCTGTTCCTGATCGCGGACGAGGTGCAGGTGCCGATCAGCGCTCGTCAGATCGCCGATGCCATCGGCGACCCCAGCCGCTTGGTGACATCAGCATCCAGGGCATCGCGGCAGCGGTCACGGACAAGTGGAACGTGCGCGTCCTGCTGATCAACAACCACACTGCGCTCAGACAGCGGTCCGAAGAGTTCTATACGCACCTGTTCGGCCCGGACGCCATCACGATCGTGCAGGACCCAGAGGCGATCGCTGAAACCATCGCGGCCATCGTGGGCTTTGAGGAGGGCCGTGACCTGGCCGACATCACCGCTGACCTGACCGCAGCGGCCGGCAAGGAAGTGGCGCTCCGCGTGGGGCAGTCCCTGCACAAGCGTGCCGCGGGAGCGACCAAGCTCCGTTGATTGATCCCAGCAGGGGGCACGGTGGCCTGACCCACATCGAGAGGAAGAAGAGACTATGACCGGACGGGCACACATCGTCGTCGGGCTTGCCTGGGGTGACGAGGGCAAGGGAGCAACCGTTGATCTGCTCGCGGCGCACCACCGCGCCGACCGGGTCGTCCGATTCAACGGGGGCCAGCAGGCGGCGCACAACGTGATGGTCGGAGACCTCCACCACACCTTCCAGTCCTATGGCTCGGGCACCTTGACCGGCGTGCCGACCTGGATCTCGCACTTCTGCACCGTCGAGCCCACGTCCGCACTGCGAGAACGCATCGCTCTGCGCAGCAAAGGCGTCGACGCCGAGTTGATCAACGTCGACCTCGACGCTCTGGTCACGACCGGCCTGCACGTAGCGGCGAACCGAGCCCGTGAGGCCGCCCGGGGTGAGGGCCATCACGGCTCCACCGGACGAGGGTTCGGCGAAACCATCGCCTACAGCCTCGACTTCCCCGAAGCGGCTCCGCGGGTCCGGGACTTGCAGAACGCCGACTCCTACTTCGACAAGCTCGACACGCTGGCCCGCTACTACGCGGACGCCGGTTTGCTCGATCCGAACCTGCACGGCAGTTACGTTCTCCAGGCCGAGGAACAACTCGAGCACGCCGCCCAGGTGTTCCGCCCCGTCGAGACCGGTGAGCTTCTTGAGCAACTCGCTCACGGGCACACCATCTTTGAAGGCGCGCAGGGCTTCTGGTTGGACGAGAACTTCGGCTTCCAGCCGCACACCACCTGGTCCACCACCACGCCCGCGAACGCGCGCCGCCTCGCCCGCGAGGCCGGTCTGACTGACGTGACCACGGTCGGAGCACTGCGCACGTACGCCACCCGGCATGGCGCGGGACCGTTGCCGGGGGAGGGTCAACTGCACCGACGCTCTGCCGAGCCGCACAACAGCGATACGGCTTTCGCCGGGACATTCCGGGTGGGAGCGCATGACCCGGAACTGCTCCGGGCCTGCATCGACATCACACAACCGGACGTGCTGGCTGTCAGTCACGTGGACGTGTACGACCAGTTCCACACCACTGATGGCCCCATGTGGCTGGGAAGTTTCGCCCCGCTGCTCGTCATTTCGGCCGGCCCACGACGCGAGGACAGGACCCTGCTGAGGCACGGTGTGGCCGCGGCATAACTGCGCTGCGGGGGAAGGGTCGAGCTGCGCTCAGCCTCAGGCCGGCGCCGGATGCCGCTGATTGGGGTGCAAGGCGAGGACTGCGGCCAAGATGAGGACGCCACCCACCACCGCGGGCCAGGCCAATCGTTCGCCGAGGAGGAGAACCGCCAACAGGGCTGCCGACAACGGCTCGACCAGCGTGGCGACGGTGGCGGCCGAGCCTGAGGTGGTTCGCAGTCCGGCGTAGAGCAGACCGTAGGAGAGCGCCATCGTCGCGACCCCCAGATACACCAGGAGCGCCAACGAAGCCGGATCGCGGGGGAGAGCAGGTTCCCCAGCAATCGCGGCGATGGCGAGGAAGGGTGTCAGCACGACGGCGCCCACCACCGTGGCGCTCGTGGTCAGGGCCACGGAGTCGACTCGTTGAGCCAGAGCGTGGCCCAGCACCGTGGTCGCCGCGTAGGTCGCCCCGGCCGCGACGGCCAGCAGCAGTCCGACTCCCGGCTGGCCCCCGGGCGCCGACGAACCGTGCCCGGCGAAGGACGTGATCAGTACCAGCCCGACGAGTGCCGCCTGCAGCACCCCGACCTGGCGCCACGTCGGCCAGGTTCGCGCCCGGAACTGCTCCCAGACCGTGGCGAGGATGGGCGCCAGACCCAACGACACCACCGTGGCAACACTGACCCCCACGATCAGGACGGAGACGAAGTAGAGGGCCTGGTAGGCGGCCGTTCCGAATCCCACCAGGATCGCGAGCACGGGATGGGTTTGGATCGTCTCCACGACGGCTCGGGAGCGTCCGGTGACCAGGGCGAAGGTGACCAGCGCCACGGCGGCGAGCAGCATCCGCCACGCGCTCACGGTCATCGCGCCCAGCCCGTCCCGCTCGTGCAGGACAGTGACCACGAGGCCACCCGTCCCCCACAGGACACCGGCAGCGCACACCTGGAGCAGGCCGATCTGAGCACCGTGAACCTTGGGGCTGGCACTAACTTTCACTAGGGGAATCTATCGACCCGCCAGGGGCAAGAAGCTCACGCTCCGTCAATGGCCAGAGGTGAACGCACGCTGAAGTGCTCGCCCCCACGGCGCGGTGACAATTCGGGCTTCGTCCAGTGAAGGCTCTGGCGCGGCCAGGCTGAGGCGGCGTCCGGAGTGGCTGCCTGAGATAGCGTCTGTAGACGTCCCTTCTGAAAGGTGCCCAGACCATGCCGATGCCCAAGCACAGTGATGAGGCGAAGAGTTACTTCCGTTCGCTTGTCCCCGGCCTGGCCGGGGTCGAGGTGCGACCGATGTTCGGTTCGGTGGCCGCCTTCGTCAACGGCAACATGTTCGCCGGACTGTTCGGCGAGAACGTCGGCGTCAAGCTGGATGCGGCAGGCCTTGCCGAACTCGCTGCACTGCCGGGGAGCGGGACGTTCGGCCCGCCGGAGCGGCCGATGGGCGGCTACCTCTCGCTTCCCGAAGGGCTACCCGATCCGCAAAAGACCCTGTGGCTGGTTCGCGCCCACGGCGTCGTCGCGGCCCTGCCACCGAAGGAGACGAAAGCCCGCCGCTGACGCCACTCCAGGTTGGGATTCCCTGATGGTTGCGTGACCATTCTCTCGCTGCTAGTCTCTCAAGTGGGCCAAGTGGCCCCCAGGGTTGTTACTTGGCAACAAGGCAAGACCTGAGCAGATCGTGCGTTTATCGCAGGTTCGGCTCGGGTCTTTTTTTATTGCCCAAACCCGAACAGGATCAAGGAGGAATCCGTGCCATCCGTTGACTACCGGACACTTGCCGGTGACATTCTAACCAAAGTCGGGGGAGAGGCGAATGTCGCTTCGCTCACGCATTGCGCGACCCGCCTGCGCTTCAAGTTGACCGACGTTACTAAGGCCGATAAGGCCGGTATCGAGCGGCTCCCCGGTGTCATTACCGTGATGGAGGCCGGCGGCCAGCTCCACGTCGTCATCGGCAACAACGTCCCCATCGTCTACGCCGAGATCGGTCAGATTTCCAAGCTGACCGGTGATAACGCCGAGGCCGCCCCCGAGACCGGTAGCCTGCTCAACCGGTTCATCAGCCTGGTCTCTTCGCTGTTCACCCCGATGCTCTGGCCGCTCGCCGGCGCCGGCCTGCTGAAGGCGTTCCTGGCGATGTTCGTCCAGTTCGGTTGGCTCGATGCCACCTCGCAGGGCTACACCATTCTTTTCGCCGCCTCGGACGCGCTGTTCAACTTCCTGCCGATCCTTCTTGCGGTGACCGCGGCCAAGCGCTTCAAGACCAACCAGTTCACGTCCATGGCGATCGCCGGAGCCTTGGTTTACCCGAGCATCGTCGCTCTCAACGACGGCAATCCGGTCAGCTTCTTCGGCATCCCCGTGGTCATGGTGAGCTACGTCTCCTCCGTGTTGCCGATCTTGGTCGGCGTCTGGCTGCAGAGCTACCTGGAGAAGTTCCTGGCCCGCGTGATTCCATCAGCTTTCCGCAACTTCATGGTGCCGCTGCTGACCATGCTGATCATGGTCCCGCTGATTCTGCTCAGCGTCGGCCCGCTCACCAGCTTCGCCGGCAAGGCCGTCAGCTCCGGCGTCGGCATGCTGTGGAACCTGAGCCCGTTCGTCGGTGGTCTGATCATGGGTGGCCTGTGGCAGGTCTTCGTCCTCTTCGGGCTGCACTGGGGCTTCGTGCCCGTCATCATCAACGACATCGCCACCCAGGGCCATTCGATCCTGACCGGCCCGCTCCCGGCGGCCGTCCTGGCCCAGGCCGCGGCCACCCTCGGTGTCATGATCCGCACCCGGAACAAGGCCCTCAAAGAGGTCAGCGGTCCGGCCGCGTTGTCCGGCTTCCTGGCCGGCATCACCGAACCGGCGATCTACGGTGTGACCCTGCCGTTGAAGAAGCCGTTCTACTACGCCCTCGCCGGTGGCGCTGTCGGCGGCGCGATCGCGGCCTCCGGTGGTTCGGCCGCCACGGGCTTCGTGTTCCCTCGCTTCTGGCCCTGCCCGCCTTCATGCAGGTCGGCAACTTCACCCTGCAGGTGATCGGCATCGCTGTGGCCGTCGGGATGGCCCTGGGCCTGACCTTGATCCTGGGCTTCGAGGACAAGAAAGAGGTCGTTGAGGAACCCGCCACCATCATCGTTCCCGGTGTCGGCGCCCCCGAGGTTGGTTCCCCGGTGGCTGGCGAACTGGTCGCTCTGACCGCGGTCAACGACAAGGTTTTCGCCTCCGAAGCACTCGGTAAGGGCGTCGGTATCGTCCCCAGCAACGGCAAGTTCTACGCCCCGGTCTCCGGTGAGCTCGTCACCGCCTTCCCCACCGGCCACGCCTACGGGATCAAGTCCGACGACGGTGTGGAGTTGCTGATTCACATCGGCATCGACACCGTCCAACTCCAGGGCAAGGGCTTCACCGCCGCTGTCAAGCAGGGGGATCGGGTTGAGGTCGGAGACCTGCTGTGCACGGTGGACCTAGATGCGATCAAGTCCGCGGGTTACGATCCGACCACCATCATGGTGGTCACCAACACGGCGTCGTTCGCGCAGGTTCTCGGCGCCGAAGGTCACCATGTGGGCCATGGCGAGACCGCCATCGTGATCGAGGGCTGAAAGGTACAACCAGTGAAGTATCGCCAACTCAAGCCCTTCCCGGAGGCTTTCCTCTGGAGTGGTTCCACGTCCGCCTATCAGGTCGAGGGCGCGTGGGACGAAGATGGCAAGGGTCCGTCGGTGATTGATGCCCGCGGGGAATACCCCGCGGGCACCACCGACTTCAAAGTGGCCAGTGACCACTACCATCGGTTCGCCGAGGACGTGGCGCTGTTCAAGGAACTCGGACTCAAGGCTTATCGGTTCTCCATCGCGTGGACGCGGATCATCCCTGATGGTGATGGTGAGGTGAATCCGGCCGGCGTGGCGTTCTATCACCGCCCCATTGACGCGCTGATCGATGCAGGCATCGAGCCGATCGTCACGATGTATCACTTCGACCTGCCTGAGGCGCTGGATGCCAAGGGCGGTTGGACCAGTCGGGACACCGTCGATGCGTTCGCTCGGTTCTCCGAAGTCTTGTTCGCTGAATATGGCAGCAAGATCACGTACTGGCTGACGATCAACGAGCAGAACATGATGATTCTGTATGGCGAGGCCATCGGCACGGTGAAACCCGGCATGCCGAAGTCCGCGGTCTATCAGGCCAATCACCACATGATGCTGGCCCAGGCAAAGGCCAACATTCTCTGCCACCAGATGGTGCCCGGTGCGAAGATCGGCCCGGCCCCGAATATCTCGGTCTGCTACCCGGCCACCAGTCACCCCGAGGACGTGCTGGCAGCGGATGACTTCAACGCCATCCGCAACTGGCTGTATCTCGACATGGCCGTTCACGGGCGTTACAACAATGTCGCCTGGGCCTACCTGGAGGAGCTGGGAGCGGCGCCCTCGATAGCCGAGGGCGACCTGGAGATCCTCACCAACGCCAAGCCGGACTTCATCGCGTTCAACTACTACACCTCGGCGACAGTCGGCCGTGCGAGCGGGGAGTCCTCGGACGCCGCGAGCGTTGGCGACCAGCAGATCGTCGTGGGCGAAGCCGGCGTTTACGCCGGGGCTGTCAACCCCTACTTGGGGAAGACGGAGTTCGGTTGGGAGGTCGATCCGATCGGCTTCCGGACGACCTTCCGGGCCATCTGGGATCGTTACCAACTGCCGCTGCTGGTGACCGAGAACGGGCTGGGCGCCTTCGAGAAGCTCGAAGACGGCAAGGTTCATGACAGCTACCGGATCGACTACCTGCGCGATCACATCGAGCAGATCCAGTGGGCGATCAGCGACGGGGTCGAGGTGCTCGGCTATTCCCCGTGGTCGGCGATCGATCTGGTCTCGACCCATCAGGGTTCGGCCAAGCGGTACGGCTTCATCTACGTCGATCGCGAAGAGTTCGATCTCAAAGAGCTGACCCGCTACCGCAAGGACAGCTTCGCTTGGTATCAGAAGGTCATCAGCACCAACGGTGCCGATCTCTCCTGAACCACTTAGGGTGGGCCGGTGAGCGCGAGTTCGCCGGCCCACCACCATGCCAATGAAGGGGGGTGCTGGCATGCACGTCGTGAAGGTCTTCAACAACAACGTCGTTCTGGCCCGCGACCACTCGGGCGGAGAGGTGGTGCTGACCGGCCGCGGATTGGGCTTCGGAGCGATGCCCGGTGAAGCGGTGACCATGGAGCGCGTGCAGCGCACGTTCGTTCCCGACGCCCATCAGGCGGCCGAGCAGTTGGCCGCGTTCCTGGTCGAGTTGCCGCCAGAGGCGATCGCGGTGGCCGAAGAGATCCTCGTCCTGGCCCGGGAGCGGTTGGGCTTCGCGCTCACTCAGGGGATGATCATCCCCCTGGCCGACCACTTGAGCTTCGCGGCCAAGCGGATGCGTCAGGGCCTGGTGATGGAGTACCCGCTGGGGGCGGAAGTGGCCCACCTCTACCCCGACGAGTTGGCTGTCGCTCGGGAAGGAATTGAGCTGGCCTCGACTCGCTTCGGCATCGAACTGCCCCGTGATGAGGCCGTGCCCCTGGCACTGCACTTCGTCAACGCGCAGTTCGCCACCGACGACCTCTCCCGCACCTTCCAGATGACCGAGCTGTTTCGTCAGATCTTCCTCGTCCTGGAATCGGCCTACGGGCACGGCTTCGATCGGAACACGATCAACGCGGCCAGGTTCGTCACCCATCTGCGCTACTTCTTCGTCCGCGCCTCCAGCGGCAAACAGTTGTGGAGGATCAGTCGGTCTTCGGGTCGGCGATCCGGACGGCCTTCCCGGAGGCGCATCGCTGTGCCGAACGGCTGCGGGCTGTCCTGGAGCTCCGGCTGGGTACTCGGGTCACCGAGGACGAGGTGACCTACCTGACCCTGCACGTGGCGAGGTTGGCCAGCGAGCTGACCCCCGAGGGAGGCGTCCCGCCCGATACGGCACAATAGCGAGGGCTATTCCCAGTTCGAGAGGAACCATCGTGTCCGTCCCCATTTCCGTGGTGCGCCCCGAAACGCATGAGTCCCGGGAGGTTGAGGCGGGCACCACCGGTCTTGACCTCTTCGGCGCCGAGCGCACGGTGGTCGCGATGCGGATCGGTGGCGAGGTGCTCGACCTGAGCCGTCTGGTCAACTCCGGCGATGAGATCGAGCCGGTGCTGATCACCAGCCCCGAGGGCCTGGCCATCTTGCGTCACTCCTGCGCGCACGTCACGGCGCAGGCGGTGCAGAACCTGTTCGCCAGAGCCAAGCTCGGTATCGGGCCGCCGATCACCGACGGCTTTTACTACGATTTCCAGACCGAGCCGCTGTCGCCTGAGGACCTGAAGAGCATCGAACTGCCATGCAGCAGATCATCCGGGAACGTCAGCGGTTCGTCCGGCGCGTGGTCAGCGACGATGAAGCCCGGGCGGAGTTGGCGGCTGAACCTTCAAGCTGGAACTGATCGGCCTCAAGTCGAACGCCTCGGCGGACGACGGCTCCTCGGTCGAGGTCGGTGCCGGCGACCTGACCATCTACGACAACGTCCGGCGCGACGGGGCAGTGGCCTGGAAAGACCTGTGCCGAGGCCCGCATCTCCCGCACACCGGGTACATCGATGCCGTGTCGTTGACCAAGAGTTCAGCGGCCTATTGGCGCGGCGACCAACGCAATGCCTCGCTGCAGCGCGTGTACGGCACCGCCTGGGCCACCCGGGACGATCTGAAGGCCTATCAGGCCCGTCTGGTTGAGGCTGCCCGACGCGACCACCGCAAGCTGGGCGCCGAACTCGACCTCTATTCGTTCCCCGAGGAGATCGGCCCGGGTCTGCCGGTGTTCCACCCCAAGGGTGGGGTGATCAAGCGGGAGATGGAGGACTACGTCCGCCGTCGGCACATCGAGGAGGGCTTCGACTACGTCGGCACCCCGCACATCGCCAAGGAAGGGTTGTTCCACACTCGGGGCACCTGCCGTACTACGCCGACGGCATGTTCCCGCCGCTGGACGACGACGGCACGAAGTATTACCTCAAGGCGATGAACTGCCCGATGCACAACCTGATCTTCCGCTCCCGCGGGCGCTCCTACCGGGAACTGCCGTTGCGCTTCTTCGAGTTCGGCACGGTCTACCGCGACGAGAAGTCCGGGGTGGTGCAGGGGCTGACCCGCGTCCGATCGATCACCCAGGACGACTCGCTCCTACGTCACCGCTGAGCAGGCCGCCGATGAGATCCGGCATCTGCTGAAGTTCGTGCTCGGCCTGCTGCGTGACTTCGGCCTCGACGACTACTACCTGGAACTCTCCACCAAGGACGGCGACGGCAAGAACGCCGGCAAGTTCATCGGTTCGGACGAGCAGTGGGCGGTGGCCACGCGCATCCTGGAAGAGGTTGCGGCCGACTCCAACCTCGACGTTGTCCCCGATCCGGGAGGCGCGGCCTTTACGGGCCGAAGATCTCGGTCCAGGCCAAGGACGCGATCGGACGCACCTGGCAGATGTCGACCATCCAGTGACTTCAACCAACCCGCCCGCTTCGGCCTGCAGTACACCGCCTCCGACGGCTCAGCATCAACAGCCGGTGATGATTCACTCGGCGAAGTTCGGCTCGATCGAGCGGTTCTTGGGGTGCTGGTCGAGCACTATGCGGGCGCCTTCCCGGCCTGGCTGGCTCCGGTGCAGGTGACCGGGATTCCAGTCGCTGAGGAGTTCAACGACTATCTCGACGGCGTTCTCACCCGGCTCCGCGCCCAGGGCGTCCGGGTTGAGTTGGACGACCCGACGACCGCTTCGGTAAGAAGATCCGCAACGCCACCCAACAGAAGGCGCCGTTCATTTTGATCGCGGGCGGCGGCGACGCCGAAGCCAACGCCGTGTCGTTCCGCTTCCGGGACGGAAGTCACGCAACGGAGTGCCGATCGAGGATGCGATCAGCCTGATCGTCGACCACATCGCCAGCCGCACCAACACCAACCCCACTGCGGAGCAGTGACCATGAGCGGGGATGCCGATCAGGTCCGGCTGGAGTTCCACGGTGACCTGGTCGGCATCCCCGACGCCCTGCAGCGCCTGTGGACGCCGCATCGGATGGTGTACTGCGGGGGAGAACAAGCCGACGGATGCCTCGGCCGGACAATGTCCGTTCTGTAGGGCACCCGCCCGGAGCGACTCGGACGGCCTGATCGTTCACCGCGGCGAGTCGGCCTACGTGGTGCTGAACCTCTACCCGCACTCACCGGGGCATCTGCTGGTCTGCCCGTACCGGCACGTCTCCGACTACACCGACGCCACCGACGCCGAAACCGCCGAGATCTCCACGCTGACCCAGCAGGCGATGACAGTGATGCGCGAGGTATCCCGGCCGCACGGGTTCAACCTGGGGATCAACCAGGGCGAGGTGGCCGGCGCGGGCATCGCGGCTCACCTGCACCAGCATGTCGTGCCCTCGGTGGTTGGGCGACATGAACTTCCTGCCCGTCGTCGCCCAAACCAGGGCCCTGCCGCAGCTGCTGTCCCAGACCCGCGACCTACTCGCCGAGGCCCGGTCTCGGCCTCGACTAGCCGGAAGCCGAAACCTGGCCGCCCGGTCAGCAGGACGCGCCTTTGGGGAGTTCTCGGCAGTCTTGCCCGGATCGCGCTCCACGACATCACCCAACACCGCGTCGATGCGTGCGCACCAGCTCGTCCGGGATGCTGACCCCAGCCGCGACCACGCTTGATCTGTGCCGGACGGGTGGCGCCACGATCGCGGCCGCAACGTTGGGGTTCTGCAGCACCCAGGCCACGGCGAACCGACCCATGCTGAGCCCGAGTTCGTCGGCGATCGGCCGCAGCCCCTGGACCGCGGTGAGCAGATGATCCCGCATCCAGCGCTGGATCAAGTCGGAGCCAACCCTTGCGGTCGGTCGCACGAGAGCCTGGGACAGGCTGGCCCGGCTTGTACTTGCCGCACAGGATGCCCTGAGCCATCGGGGACCACACGATCTGGCTTGATCCCCAGAACTCGGACGTCGGCACAACCTCGCCTCGATCACGCGGTGCAGCATCGAGTACTGGGGTTGGGAGGAGATCAGCTGACACCCATTCCGGTGGCCAGACGGTGTCCTTCGGCAACTGATCGGCGGTCCACTCCGAGATGCCGATGTAGAGCGCCTTGCCGGACCGGACGACGTCGGCGAACGCCAGCATGGTCTCCCACAGTGGCGT
>JADJTO010000030.1 GCA_016711105.1 Micropruina sp.
TCACGCACGGTTCATACGTCCCGCGATGCAGCGCGTCGAAGCTGGCCTCCGCCAGATCGACTCCTCGCTGAGTGTGACCAAGCACTAACCTCGCGGGCTTGTGGCCAGAGAACGACCGCTGGGGCGAGTCAAGCGCCCACGGGAGCATCAACCGAAGTTGAAAGGAAATGATGAAGGACGTGGAACCAACCGAGGCGGACTTCGAGGCCTACTCGAGTGCCCTGAACGCCCTTGAAGCCGCTTATCCCAGAGGGCCGGAATCACAGAATTTCGAGATGTTTCAAGTCCCCGGTTCGAAGCAGGATCAAGTGATCCTGCTCATGGTTTCGGTGGGGACACGCATTTGGTCCAGCCATTTCCATCTAGAGATGAAGGTCATATTGGGGTCGCTGGAACACGTGAATCTCCCCCTGGCCTGCTCGATGGCGGGGATGCTGCGCGGCGGTGTCGTGATACACGAGAAGGAACCCTTCCCCGTGATGTATCAGGAGTCGTGGCCACTTCCAGACGTTGATCCGGCCGATGTCGTGCAGACGGCATTGGCCCTCGGCATGGCTGCCGGTTTCTATCACTCATCTTGATCATTCACGGGTGAGGTGAGCCTGCGTTCACGGTCGGGTATTGTGGATGTTCACCCCCTGTGTCGGGGCGGAGTCGATCAGCGCCGCCATCAGCCGGCGTCGCCCGCGGTCGGGTTCGCGGTAACGGCGATCATTCGCTGGTGGACACACCCCTGCGCGTTGGGTATCTCCTCGGTGGTGGCGGTCTTGAGCCCGGTGAACCCTCCATCGCAACGATTTCTAGCCCTTGGCGCCAGGTCTCGTCCGATCGGTGAGCTTGATCGTGAGCGCCCGCTTCTAGCGGCGTTCGGCCATGTCCAGTAACCGCGCGGTGCCGTTTCCATCTCGGATCGGGTCAGAGCGATGATCACGGTGACGTACTTGTCGCCGCGGCTAGCGGTGCTTGTGGGGGCCGACACCGACGCGACCGCCGACACCACGGCAGGACGGGCACGTCTCCCGCCGCTCGACTCGAACCTGTTCACCCTTCCAATTCTTTTCGTACTTGACATTCGTCACAGTGCCGTCACCACCGCACTTCGGGCACCGGTGACAGTTCCCGCATGACGGGTCATATCCGGTCATTCTTCCGTTTCCTTTCGGAGTGGTCAGCATCCCGACTGCATTGACCATTGTGCTCGGTCGCCGGCTTGCGCAGGAATGGAATGGAGGCTCTTGAGGCAGACGTCAGGAACAGTATTGAAGACTCCCCCGGGCCATAAGCTTGGTCACTTGCCACTTGCTGGCTGAACGTCCTCCAAATGAAGCATGCCTTACGTTTCTGGTGCTGTTGCTCGTGGGTGTCAGGCGGTTCCGAGTACGACCGCCTGACACTCCACCGCTCCCATTGCTCAGGGTTACGAGCAACGTCCGAATGAAGAGCATGCCTTATGGTTGCCCTCCTTGCAGTGAGCGCAAATATTACCCTTCCCGCGGTCCTTCTCGCATGCACAAGCCACGCTGGGTTCCTTCCTCTGATGCCGGGGGCCTTGATCATGGAGTTGATCTCGACTGGACACTGACGGCAGCCATGATGATCGCTCAAAGTTCAGCTGCTGTCGAGGCATTCATCGATTTCGTCGGTGTGAAGGCGTCGATTGATGTTCGATGCTGAGGTGCCAGTGGCACGACCAAGGCCCATAGCTGGGCGAAGTGGGCCGATACTGAAACCCGTTGCTCGCTGTCGGCGTCTACGCAAGCTCAGTGCCCAGGTTGACCGTTGGCCGGCTGCCGCCGTTGTGCTTGCTTGCTGTTGTTCTTGAACTTGTTCGATCCGCGGTCCTGTTGCGCAGCCTTGCGAGCGGTGCTCTGCGCCTTTGCCTGTTGGCTCTTGTTCCCGGCCATCGGCCATACCGTCTTGGTGTCTCGCCTGCCACGGTGAGTTGAGTGTCGACTCCAGCGCCTGGGCGGATTCCGGCCTGAACTCCCACGGGGCCGCGCCCCGGTGAACTGGGCCTACCGCCCCTCCGAGGAGGTAGCCCCGTGACCACAGTGGTCCTTGTTCTGTGGGCCGTTCCTGCCTGTATCGCCATGGCCAGCCTGTATGCCGGCTACGTCCGGCGCGCGGAGCGGCGGTCTGAGGAACTGGCAGCCGAACGTCAGCTTGCAGCAGTGGCCGAGCAGGATCTCCGCGAGAGGGAGGCGCTTGCGCAGCGGACAGCGCTGCCCTGGCTGGGGAAACCGCTCAGAACTGGCGAGCGTTGCCGGTCGAGAACGCCGCCACGGCGGTGTTGCACGGCTTCGCAGGCAGGCTCTCGGGACTGATCGAGAGGGGGCAGCGGGCCGATTGGCACGCGCAGGTCGCACGAGAGAGCGTTGACACACTCCGTGCCAGCGCCGATGAAGCGCTTGATCGCCTGCCTACCTGGCTGCGCAGCGGCGCGGGCCGCAGCATTGTGGTGTTTGCTGCTGCACTGCTCGTCCCATTCGGGATCGTAGCCTGTCTGCTCGACTTCCAGATCTTTGCGCCGGTGCAGGGGCAGTTGCTCGCGGCCTTCTTCGCTCCCGTGAGCGTGCTGTATGTGGCGGTCTGCGGCGTCGGCCTCAGCTTGGGACTCGGGCTTCACGGGGCGCTCGCCGACCGGACATTCGTTCGTACCAACGTGCTACTGCTGAGCGCGGCGGCGCTGGCACTGGGCGAGCTGTTCCCGGCTTTACCTGGCGACCGAACCGCTCGCTTGGCACCGCACGGCGTCCTAAATGCGCAGGCGGAGGTCGACCTGGCGAAGGCGCAGATGGCATCAGGAGTAGCGGGTGCGAACCAGACACTGACGGCAGCACAGGCCAAGCTGAGCAAGGCAAACGCCGAGGCCAAGGCCGCAGCCGAAACGGACCGGCTGTTCGTGCTGATCATGACGATCGCCGAACTGCCGCTGGTCGAGGGGGGACTCTGGGCCTCCGCCATGCTTCCCTGGCGAACTGCTCGGCGCCGGCTCGAGGCGGCGCGGAGACAAGACGCTTGTGCTCGCGGACCACAAAGCCGCGGCGCAAGAGAACTGGGGCGCCCGCGTCGCGCAGATGTGTGCCGCCGCCCTACGACACGCTCGTCTCGTACCGCGTGCCCGACCCTGAGGGCGTCATCCAGCAGGCGATGGCGCGGGTGCCGCCACCGGGTGGCCGCCGAGATGCTCATCAGGATCACGGAAGGGGGGAGCCATCGGGAAGCCACGGTCCCGCCGGCTCTGGACGCCGGGACGAATCCAGCAGCGGGATCGTGCTGGGCCGCCGCCGCCCGGCATCCCGGACACCGCGACGCCGGCCGCGGAGCAAGACAGACCTGGCATCGCGGTCCCTGAACGGGGCGCGGCCGCCCGCACGGCCGGCCAGGAGGTCGTCGACCTGACCGATGCGCTGGACTCGCTGGACTCGCCCGCTGAGTCCCCTGCGGTATGCCCCGTCGAGCAGGCCGTCGGCCATGTTCCTGAGCCACGGCCCGCCGACGAACTTTCGGATGTCACCTCGACAACGCGTTGACCCTCCAGCCGGAAGGACACACCATGAGTACCTTTGTCTCCGCTCGTTCCCGGATCGTGGCCCGTGCCGCCGAGCAAGCCTGTGCCCTACTGGCCGTCAGCACCGACTGCGTAGAGCTCGTCGCTCAGGCACGCCGGGCGGTCGAAATGCACACCCAAACGGAGGCACTGAATGCTGCGCTGCAGCAGTCCGCTGGGGTGCTGCAGGCCCTGGCGCCCGAGGCATGGGTCGGGGTGCTCAATTCGAGAGCATCCGGCACGGCGGGCATGGGAGAGACGCGCCGCAACGCCGAGCGGGCCGTCGCGACGGCCCAGGCTGCAATGGCTGGGGCCTCCCCGGCGTGGGTCGCCGACGCGATCCGGGACTTCGGCGCCTCCCCGGCCCAAGCGATTCGCGACGACGATCTGCGAGGGCAAGACAGCTACCGTGCTCGACTTGCGCCGGGGACGAGGTCATGTATGTCGAGGTGCGCGACGACGGTGGCAGCGTCGAGCGAGAGTACGCGGGCCGCAGCCGGGAAACTCCGCCAGGCTGTGGACGCCGACCTGGTGCACACGCTGGCCGCCGCGGGGATCGCGCTCGAGACCACGTACGAGGACCGGCACGACGGTCGGAACGACGGGTTGCGCTTGCTTGTCGCCGCGTCACACCGAGATCCCATGTGCCCGGCCCGCGGCGGAGCATTGAACGCGGATGAACGCCGGGTGCGGCGCCGCGCAGACGCGGCCCCGGCGAGCCGGCGACGGGTTAGTGGTGGGGCGGCGTGAACGGCGTCGCTCAAGTCCGCGCTGTCACCCCGAACGGCGGGAGCGTCAGCGCACGCACTCCGCACGGGATGCGCGGCCGCACGGCGGCGCTGGAGACGGCCCTGGACCAGGCCCGCGCGGCCAGCAGTCAAGTGCTGCTCACCGGTCCAGGTGTACACGACTTGCTGATCGACGCCCAGGGGCGAGCGCTGTGGCTCGTGGATGCCATCCGCAGCCACTGCGCCCGACGTGGGCTCGGTCTCGTGTTTTACCGCCTGGGCGGTGCCCAGTCTGCCCACCCTCCGCGACGGTGGCAGTGTGGCGCTGCGACCAGGTCCAGCCGAGGAGCTGCCTGACGAGACGATCACCCGGGTGATCCAGGACCTGCGGTCCGCAGCGGTGCCGTCCGTACTGTTGCTCGACTACCTCGACTCGGTCCTCCCTGCCGAAGGCTTGGCCGCCGCCGACCACGGCCGGGCGAGTCTCCTCGAGAACCTCAGGTGCCTGACTGCCGACGCCAAGGGCTGGCAGCGTCACGGCCTCCAGGCGGTTCTGGTGGACCGATCCGACAGCCTGCCAGCGCAGTTGCGGAACCAGCCCGGCTACCGAACGATCACCGTCGACCCACCGGACCAGACCGAACGGGTGCTGTTCGTGCGCCGGCGCACGGAGTCGCGGCGCGTTCATGCACTTCGCCTGGACGGGGACGTGACGGTCGAGCGAGCGGCGCGAGTCACCGGTGGGCTGCTGCTACGCGATCTGCATGAGCTGGCCGTGAGCAGCAACGCAAATCCGGTGACGGTACACACACTGGCGGCGCTGAAGGCAAGCAGGATCCAGGAGAGAAGCGGCGGCGCGCTGGAACTGCTCAACTGCGCGGGCGTGATGGATGACATCGCCGGCCTTCCGGGCCTCAGACTGTATCTGAGCGACCTACGCCTCGCCGGACGTGGCTCGGTCCGGATCTGCCTCGCCGGGCCGCCCGGGACCGGTAAGACATACGCAGCGCAGAGGATCGCCGGGTTCCTCGGCGTGCCCCTGGTGCGGTTCGGCCAAGTGCACGGTTCGCTGCTGGGCGAGTCCGAATCCAACATGCGGCGCGCGCTCAGCCTGCTGTGCTCAATGGCTCCGGTAACCGTGCTGATCGACGAAGCCGACCAAGGGCCGCTCGAGCCAGGACGGTCCGGCCGGACCGGCAATGAGGCACACCTGGCACTGCGCGCCATGCTGTTCGAGTGTTTCAGCGACCCAAACGCCGACGACGGGATCTCAGTGGTCGCAACGACCAACGTGCCACAGCGACTGACCCGGCGGCACGTTCCCGCTTCTCTGCGTTCCTGCCGGTCCTGTTCGGCTCCGGCCCCGAACTCGCGAAGATCATGGCCATGCACGCTCGGCGGCAGCCGGAGGCCATCCCGATCGACGGCGACCACGTAGGCGTGCTCACCCGGTTCGTTGCGGCGGGCGGAGTGCTATCTGGCCGGAGCGCTCAGTCCGTTCTGGAGTCAGCGTGGCGGAACGCCTTGCGGGCGGGGAGCGCGTGGTCCGCCCCTGAGGACATCGAGACCGCCTTGGCCCTGCGTGCCAACCAGGACTGGAACGCAGCCACCGAGTACTCCACGCCGAGTGCGCTGAGCATGGCACCGGACGCGAGCGTGTTGGTTTGGATCGCCGCACAGTTGCTCGGCGAGAGCTATGACCCACCGGCAAGGCCGCAGGCATACCTGACGCCCTCTGGCGCGGTAGACATCGGCGCCGTCCAGACGAGAATCCACGAATTGGAGACTGTGTGTTCATCGCTGAGGGGTCACTTCCTGAGTACCGGTGACACAGCGCGCAGACCATCCCGACCAGGTCTGGGCGGACGGGGTCCGCGCCGCCTGACCATTGGCCTCGATTAACAGTGCCTCACCCACCAGCGCGATCACCGGTGGTGGTGCAATCGCCGAGGCGGAGCGACGCTTCTCGGCGCTGGTACGGGGCCGGCCCGCATTGCTGCTCCCGAACGCAACATCCGGCCTGCGAGTAGCTCTTCAAGTGATCGGCGTAGGCCAAGGTGACGAGGTGCTCGTCCCGGAGATCGATTGGCCAGCGACGCGAGCCGCAGTCCTCTCGCTCGGAGCCGTACCCGTTCCAGTGCCCGTCGACGCTGAGACGCTGACAATCGACCCTCGCGCAGCCTCGGCGTCCACGGGCCCGCGAACGCGCTGCGTAGTGGCCTGCCACCTGCACGGCGTGTGCGCCGACGTGCCGAGGTTGCGACAGGCACTTCCCGGCCTGCCTGTGCTGGAGGACTGTGCCGGTGCCCTGGGCAGCACCTTGGACGGCGTGCCAGCTGGTGTACTCGGCGATCTCGCGGTCTTCAGCTTCGGGCCGGGCAAGACGCTCACCACCGACGAGGGCGGCATGCTCGTTGCCGCGAACCCGGACCTGCACTCGCGGGCCGTGTCGCTCGTGTGCCACCCGATCCGTCAGGTGCTGGCGGGCCTGTCGCCAGATCCTTACGGGTTGTCAGTTCGGCCCGCTCGGCTGACCGCCGTCCTACTCGTGCACGCGCTGGCATCCGCCGACCTTGACAGACGCCGGGAGGACCATGCGTCCGCTGCCAGGCTGACCCCAGCAAAGAACCGGCGCAGCGGGTCCTGGGGGCCGACGGGCGGCGCGGCAACGCCTCCGGGCAATTGCCGACGGTCATGTGCGGACCTGTCTCGATGCAGCCCCTGTCCGGCGCCAGCAGCGGCGCACAGGTGCTTCCTGGTGCGAGCGCCGTCGCGGCTGACCTTCTCCGCCAAGTCCGGCTGCTTCCGGTCATTGAGTCCTCGAGAGTAACCCTTGAATCCGCGCGATCATGACTACCATACGAGCCGTGATCAGGGATATCGGCACCGAGGAGGTGGCCCACAGCCCGAAGCCGGCGACGCGTGGCAGGCCTCCCAGATCCCGCACCGAAAGGGTGTGCAGCCAGCTGCTACGGCGTGTCTTCGGTAAAGCCTGGTCCACCGCATTGACGCACTCCGGGTAACAGACTTGGGTGCCAAGAGCCGTCGAGTCTTTGACGCCTCGGGTGAGGTTGCCATGCTCGTTGCGGCACGTTCGTGGGCACAAGCCCATGCTGCGCTCATGACGCCCGATTCGACCCCGGTGAGGACGACTTCGTTGCCGAGCGTCGCTGGGCTCTGGCGCCATATGCACCGCGGGAAGGCTGGTCGACCAGGCTGGACGAGTTGTCGGAGTCGATCCTCGACACGATCAAGCCCAGCGCCGGGGCCACAGGTTCGACGAACCTGGCTCAGCTGCGACGAACCTTGAATGCCGCCCCGGACACAGCCACCCGAGTCGTGAATTCGCTGCGTCAAGCCCATGTCGGCCGCAATACGAACGCTCCCACCTCTACCGAGAACTATCCGATCTGGACCCTGGCCGAGATCAGGAACGACTGGTGGTCGAACGCACCCCGTCGAACGCGTCGCGCATGTGCGGGTGCGGGCGGTCGTGGACGCTACGCTGGAGCGGGACCTGCCGCCCGAGAAAGCGGACCAACGCAGTCTGCTAATGCGGTTCCCTTGGCCGCCGGAGAAGGCGGACGAGCATGGCTATGACGAGGGCATGAGGTTTCTGATCGACCTCCTCGACGGTTTGCAGGAATATGACCCGGAGAGCGGGATCGATCCTGATGTGTGCACGGAAATAGACAGGGCACTCGAGCAGCTGAACAGCGCCAAGGTTCAGGTCTATGACCTGCGTGAAACAACCGCGAATCGGGTGCTGGAGAATTTCCGAGACGATGTTCAGATGCTTCGTGCCGAGGGCCTGGACATTGGAACGCTAATAGACCGCGCAGCCGCATTGGTCGTGACGCCATCGGCTCGCAGGCTGTTGACGCCCCCAGTCGGCGTGCAGCCGGACGAGCCCTCGTCAGTCACTTGGCTCTCAGAATTGCCGTCGCTGGAACAGCTGAGCGCGTGCCGACTCGCCATTCACGCGCTCATTGCTGCCGCCCAGCAGGTGGAGGAGGCATGACGTTCCCACGCGTGCAGCGGCTTTCGGCGAATGGCGCCGTTCTGGGTCCAGGAGCCGACCGGGCTGTCCTGCCCGTGGCGGTCCGGTTACCGCAAGGTGGCTCGCTGCTCGTCGACGCGCTGAGCCCGAGCGTGCCGCCAGAGGTATTCCTCAGCCGGGCGCAGATCGCGGACCCTGAGGTGCGGTCCTGGGCAGAGCAGTTACGGCGTGCCGTCGTGGCAGAGGGTGCGCTACCAGCCGTCCCGCCAGCTTGGGTGCGGCGGTGCGTAGTTGGCGCAGTCGACCGATGGTTCGACGATGTCCTGGACGCCGAACTCCGCGAACGCCGATCGGTTGTCGGCGGACTCGGCGCTCGGGCTTGACCGCGAATCGCGTGACGCTGCGGTTCTCGACCGGTTGCGCAGCCTGGCGAGCGAGCTCCTCGCCGAGGAGCGCCCTCCCCCGGTTGCTGTGGTCGATGAGCTTCGTTGGGTGGCGACGACGCTAGGTCTACGACTGCCCGCTCTGCCGACGGCCCAGCTGCGGGCGACGTCCACGTCCTCTGGCGGTGGGTCGATCCCGGAGCGGAGTTCCGGGGCGCATGGTGACCATGGGCTGCATGTGGTCGAGCACCCACTGGACCCGAGACTCATCCCGTCTCGTACCCTCGTCGGGCCGCTGCGGGTGGCATTCGCCCAGGGCTCGGCGCTCTTGACTTGCGATCTGTCGGCAGGGATATCTGTGGACAGTCCTGTGCTGAGCCGCCTGATCGTGCGGGCGCTCGATGCGGAGACCGGCGCGGTGTTGGCAGTTGGGGGCCTGCAGCCCAATGCGGTCGCTCGGACGGTGACCGGCGAGCTAACTTTTCCTGAGAGCGGACCTCGCCCGTTGGTCCAGGTCCTCGACAGTCTTGCGGCGGCTCTGGCTATAGACCCATCGCCCGGCGCGGTCGAGCGTGTGCGCGGAGCCCAGGTCAGGTTTACCCGCGAGCGCCTGGAGGTGACCGCAGCTGAGCTGACCGTGGCCCACTCCGCTCAAGGTCACGGTCGTCCTACCTCGCCGAGCTGGACACCCTTCGGCGGCGCCGCTTGCGGGACCTGGACTCGGCTGGTGTGGATGATGAGCTGCGGCACCTAGAGGAGATGGTCCAGGCGTGGGCTGTGGAGCTGGGCATCCCTGAGCTGCATGTCCTCGTCCCGACGCGGCAGGAAGAGGCGACACGCGGCGTCGGAAGTGCATCCCTGCTATGGGCAACACCTATCGAGTGACGCTGGACGACGCGCTATTCGAGCGGCTGAGCGGGAGGCGACGGCTGCGACGGCAGCGGCCCGCGGCGCTGCTCTTGATGCTCGAGGCTGGCGGCACCGGAATCCTCGCCCGGCTGGTTGTGGCCGGGGGCTTCCGGAAGGAAGTCAGAACATTGCAGGTCTCGGTACCTACCCCCGCGGGTGAGATAGTGGTGCCCTTGGCGTTCGAGGCTGTAGATGGCGTAGCGGAGGGCCGGGCCGAACTGGCCGCCCCGGTGCTGACACTGGTTCGGGGCGCGAGCAAGCCAGTGCTGCAGGTCAACCATCGTGATTGAGTTTGGGGAGGGGCGTGCCGCTTGGGAGGCGTACCTCGCTGATCTGTACGCCGATCCTGGCGAGGACGCCGGACGACGACTCGCGCAGATATGCCTGCTCGTCGACGGGGTGCTCCAGCACAGCAGCGATGTCGCCCAACCAGACCTGCCCGGTGGTCGACCCGGACGGCAGCCGATCAGGGCGGCTGCAGCAGCTCTGCTCGCCCGGGCAGGCGAGCGGAGCGACGACGTCGGCGCCATGTGGGAGCTATTGGCCCGAATGCAGGCCACCCGGTACTACCGCGAGAACACGGGCTCGGATGGCGACGGGGACGTGTTCAGCGAACAGCTGGCCTTACTCGAACAGGCTTCTGCGGTAGGGGCGCGATTCGGCCCCGAGTTCGCCGCTTGGCCCATGGTCAGGGCCTCCCAATTGCTGCGCGATGGGCTGCAGGACGAGGCATCGCTAGAGATGGCTCAGCGGGCACCAGCCCTCGTCCTTCGCGCGGAGCAGCCAACAACCGGCGCACGGCACCCGTATTGAGCCGGGCGACCGCGGACCCGCCCTTCCTCGTCGAGCACGCGCAGTTCCTTCTGGTGATGGAGTATTTCGCGCGATCCCGCTCGGCGATGGCTGCCCGGATGCTTCGGCTATACGCGCTAGCCACTTCGGAGCGCGACGCCAACCTTCGACTGAGCGCTCGGATCCGGGAGCGGCCGGTGCTGCGAATGAGTGCCTATGCGTCACGCGCCTCGCTGGCACGCCTGGTCGGCGATACATCCACTGCGCTGCGCCTTTACCAGGAGCAGGAGCGTGAAGCCGCTGCTGGACCCGAATCGGCTCAGCTTCGTCAGCTTGCCTCGGCGGCGGCCAACGCCGCGTTCCTCGATCAATGGACCCTGTCCAGTTCCTTGTATGCGGAACGTCTGCGTCGTCGCTTGGTCACCCAGTTGGGTGAGGAGCGCGAGGTCACCCCGGAGGTGGTGCTCGAGGCGATCGAGGTGATGTACGAGCGAGGCATGCGGGTGCACCTCACCGCGATCGGCAACGATGCATTCGAGCTCGCTCGCAATCTCATAGACTCCGGCCACGTGCAGCTGGAGCCGGAGCAGCTGCCACGTGCCCGCGCTTGGTTGGACGTGGCGACGGAGGCTTGGCGTGAGATAGCCCTCAACGGCAGGATCGCAGTTGAGTTCCGTCGGGTGGAACTCGATGCGATCGAGGGGGTGCGTGACCGCAGCGAAGTCGGTCAGTTGATGGTCAGCTGCAGTCGGCGCTGGCGCCGTCAGGTGGCGACGTCGCGCCGCCAAAAGCGCGTTACGGGGACCCGGAGGATGAGGCCATCCTCGAGCGACTCCTGGAGTTGGCCGCGGAGGCCCCGCCGGTCGAGACAGCCCACCTTTTCGGGGGAGTCGCGCGCTGGTATCTCGCCAATGGGGACGCCGCTCTGGCTCGGGGTTCGCCAGAGCGCGCGCGCGACCGGTGGCAGCTCGCGCTGGGGCATGCCGAGAAGGCGGTGGCAGGTCTGGTGGTGCACACCGCACGCAACCGAGCGGTGTCACTCGACCCTGCGAGCGAAGTGGATGCACGACAGATTTTGGGCTGGGCATTGCGCCGTCTACGGGGCGTGGACCCGTCGGCTGCCCATCGGCAACAGCTGCTGGAGCGGGAATTGGTCGCTCGCCAGGCGTCTTTGGCCAGCATCGCGCAGCGGTTCAGTGCTTCAGCGGACGCGACCCACCGCGTTGTGCTGGATCGGATGTACCGAGGCTGGTTGCGTGAGACCGCCGAGCTCGCAGTCGCAGCGAGCGATGGTGCGTTGGCCGATTTCACAGCTGAAGTGCTCCGTCGTGACCTGGTTGGCACCGTTCTCGGGGCGATCGCGGCCGACCCGGCGACCCCTGCCCGCATCGCCGGCCTGTTCCGGGAACTGACGATGGCGCTAGGTGCCACTGCTGACGACGTCACCAGCGTTGAAGAAGGTGAGAATGGCGCATCGCAGCAACGGGGAAACGGCGGAACCGCAAACGGCGGTCGCGGCCGCACTGAGGAGCAGGTCCGTGGTGACCGATTGGCCGCCGGGATGCAAGAGGCACTGGATGTCACGGGCCGGGTGCTGGGCCCGGTAGCTCGGGGCCTGTTCGATCCGAGCACGGTGAGGCATTACACAGTGCGTTCAGCGGCCGCGGCAGTCCTGGGTGAGGAGCCGGGGGCTGTGCTGTCCCTGAGCGTCCTCGCCGGATCGGGTCCTCTATTGGTGTTGCGGCACTTGTGCCTCAGGAGTCCACCGGGGCACCGCTGCAGACGACGCTTGACCTGGTATCAGCGCCGCCTTGGGTAGCCGGGTTGAGCACCGACCAAGGCCAGGATGTGTGTTCTTCGCCCGGCTCGAGCACCTCACGCAGGTGCTGTTTCCAGAATCCTTGCTCGACACACTTCGGAGGGCGCCCGGCGGCGCGCCTGCGTCTCGCGGTGGTTCCCACCGGACTGCTCGCGGTACCGTTCGCGGCGCTACCCCTCGGCGACGACCTTGTGCTGGACCACGCCGTGGTCTCGGTCGCACAGTCACTGCAGACGTTGGAATCGCTGGCCCGATCCCGCAGTGGCACGGTCGGCCAACCTGTGTCGGTCGCCGTCTTCGACACCGAGCGGTTCCCGCACGCCAGGCGCGAGCTGGCTGCGTTGTTGGCATCGCATCCGGGCACCGAGGTGGCAACCTCGTTGGGAGAGCTGAGCGGCCTGCTCGGTGGGGATTGGAGCGGCATCCGTCCTGGTCTGCTTGCCCTCGCCGTCCACGGCGACCGCGGCGTCGATGGCTGGACCCAGCGAAAGGATCTACCCAACGGCGAGCGGCTGGACGTCGGCCACGTGCTGCAGTGGTGCATGCCTCGGCTGGTGGCAGGCGCCTCATGCAACACCGATATCCGGGCTGACGCCGGGGAGAACTCGGTGGTTTCCCGCTCGCGTTCCAGCTCCGCGGGCAATCGATATTGTCGGTGCGTTGCACCAGATCGACGACAGCGCGACAGCCGATATCATGAGCCGGTTCTACGCGCACACCGCCGCCGGGCTGCCGACGGCCGCCGCTCCACGTCAGGCACACAGCTCGACTGGATCGCCGAAGATCACGAGACGCGCGCCTCGCAGCAACAACTCCGTGGAGCTATCTCGTGACCTACGGGCTACCGGACGCTTGACCAGGCCACGCCTCTGCTTTCAGGCCTGAACCTGGCACGACACCACAGCGGTGAGGATGGCGGCATGAGCTTGCCGGACTTCATGTCGGGGCCGACGGCACGACCCGCCGACGGGCCTGACGCACCGCTCCAGAACAGCCAGCCCTCATCGACTAAGCATGGTGGCAGGTACCGGCCGTTGATGCTGCTGCTCGGGATCGCTGGGGTCGCCTCATTTGTGGCGGCTGGCGCGGCGGTCGTCATCCACACCCGATCGCAGAGTGCCGTGGGGTCAGCCGCGTCGTTGCCCGCTACCGTCCCGCCCGGGGACCCGCGGTACCGCGCCGCCTGTCTGGACTCCTC
>JADJTO010000031.1 GCA_016711105.1 Micropruina sp.
GAGTCGGTTTCGACCAAGTCCCCGACCTTCACCAGGACCCCACGTGCTGTCGTATCGTGCCACCCTCGACGTCCCCGTCGACACCGTCGCCCGCGTGTCCCGCTGGATCCAAGCCCACCGCAAACGGATCGATACCCGGCCGTGGCAGCGGGCCGCGACGAGCTGGACCCAGGCGGTACTCGTGCTGCGCTGGCTGATCGACGACACCGACCCGCCCCTGCTCGCCCATGACGCCAAGGTCAGCCAGGCCACCGCCTACCGGTACCTGCACGAAGCGATCGACGTCATCGCCCAGCAGGCACCGGACCTGCACGAGGTCCTCGCGGCGGCGACTGGCCGGGTGGGCGTTCGTGGCCCTGGACGGCACCCTCATCGAATCGACCCGCAACACCGCCCACTCCGAGCCGGACACGACCTGTGGTACTCCGGCAAGCACCACACCCACGGCGGGAACATCCAAGTCGTGACCGACCCGACCGGGTTCCCGGTCTGGACCTCCCCGGTCGAGCCCGGCTCCACCCACGACATCACCTGCGCCCGCACCCACGCCTTCCCGGCCCTGTACCCGGCCGCCGCAGCCGGCCTGCCGACCCTGGCCGACAAGGGCTACACCGGCGCCGGTATCGGCATCCACGTCCCGGTCAAGGGCACCAACCTCGGCGTCGACAACCGCGCCCGCAACCTGCTCATCACCGCGCTCCGCGCCCCGCCGAACGCGCCAACGCCCCGCTGAAGTCAGCTTCAAGCACTACGCCGCATCACTCCTGTGCCCATGGCGAATCGGCCAAATCACCGCCGCCGCACTCGTCATCCTCACAATGCACAGAGGCCGCTGGTGAGAAAACCTCACTAGATGGGCAGCATCGGAAGGAATGGAGGTCATGAGGTGAGCAAGGTCATTGTGGTCATCGGAGCCGGGTCGATCGGGCAGGCCATCGCCCGCCGGATCGGCGCGGGCAAGCATGTCCTGCTGGCAGACCTGCGGCAGGAGAACGCCGACGCCGCAGCGAAGGTGCTCGCCGACGCCGGCTTCGAGACCAGCACCACCGTTGTGGACGTCTCCTCGCGCGAGTCTGGGCCCGCGCTGGTGGAAGCCGCCACCGGTCTGGGGAGGTCACCGGCGTGATCCACGCCGCGGACGTCTCGGCTAGCCAGGCCTCCGTCGAGCAGATCCTCCACGTCGACCTGTATGGCACTGCCCTCGTGCTGCACGAGTTCGGCGCCGTGATCGCGGCAGGCGGCGCCGGCGTGGTCATCGCGTCCCAGTCCGGGCCCAGGCTGCGCGCACTCACCCTCGAGCAGGATCAGGCCCTCGCGACCACACCGGTCGAGGAGCTGCTGGCGCTGCCGATGCTCCAGCCCGATCAATTCGGGACGCTCTGCACGCGTACCAAGTATCCAAGGCGCGCCAACGTGCTGCGTGTGCAGGCCGAAGCGGTGAGGTGGGGCGAACGAGGGGCCCGTGTGAACGCCATCAGCCCCGGCATCATCATCACCCCGCTGGCCCGCGACGAGCTCAACGGTGCCAATGGCGCCGGATACAAGCCAATGATCGAGCTCAGCCCCCGCCGAAGCGCCGCTGGCACCCCGACGAGGCCGGCACCGTCGGCGAACTGCTGATGACCGACCAGGGCGCATTCATCACCGGCAGCGACATCCTGATGGACGGCGGCAGCACCACCTCTCACTTCTACGATCCCCTCGCTGGCCAGCTCCCACCCCCGAAGGACGCGCCAACGGATGAGGACGCCACCGCGGCCGGGCTGCGCTCGGCTCGGATGAGGCCGAAAAGTGCCCCACTTCGTCAAGTAGCCGCGTAGCGCGCTGGTTGGTGGGAGCAGCGTCGATCCGCCCAGTAGGCAGCGGCTGCTCCCGAGCCTAGGGAGCTCAGGACTGAGCCGGATGAACGACGCCCGGGGCGCGACCGAGCCCGCGATCGATCACGAAACTCATCACATGATGCCGGCGTTGAGGATGCCGTTCCTGACTCCAGCCGCCACAGCGGCAGTGCGGGACTGGACATCGAGCTTTCGAAGGATGTTGCTGACGTGCCGGTGCACCGTCCGTTCACTCAAGTAGAGCTCGGCTGCGATCTGCGCGTTGGTCCTGCCGACGGCAACGAGCCGCAGAACCTCGACCTCACGCGGGCTAAGACCGTGGGAGGGAGACGAGCTGGAGAAGCTCGCTAACTCGCTGCCGATCGGGATTCGCTCCGACGCGCTCGAACACTGCCTTCGCCGATTCGCTCTCCAGCACCGCGCCATCCTCGTCGCCCAGCGCCCGGCACGCTTGACCGATGAGCACCTGAGCGGTGGCAACCGGGTACGCCGCGTCGTACCTGGCCCAGCAGCGTGAAGCCTGCCGCAGAAGCGGAAGCGCCGCGGGCCGGATCGCCTTCGGCCAACAAGACCGCGCCCCGAGACGACGCCACATCGGCGGCGACAGTCTCGGTGTCGTAGACCCGGGCGAGCTGCTCCAACTCGGCGGCCAATTCACGCGCCGCGTCGAGGTCATGGGCGGCCAGCAGGATCGTGACAGCGGCAGGAAGCAGGTCCAGGCGTTGCAGGTTCCCCCGTCCCTCGGCCAGTGCTCTGCGGATTCCGGTCACCGCAGCGTCGACCTCACCTTGGGACAGCCGCAGCAGTGCGAGGCCGGGTTGGGTTGGCTCGCCCAGCTCTGCGGCGCGCCGATAGGCATGCTCGGCCTCGGGGTTGCCGAGCAACCGATGCATCTCAGCGAGCTGGTAGTAGGCATGGCCGCAGACGAGCTGGCCGAAATCCCCGTCGAGGTCCTCGCATACGACCCTCACTTCGTTGACCGCATCCGACCAGTCACCCAGTAGGCACATGAGCCGGGATCGGTAGATGCGGCAGTTGCCGTAGTAGGCCCCGCCTAGGAATGGCGACGAGTCGAGCCAGGCGGCCATCGCCCTGGTCCATTCGCGGACGCGTCCCACCTCGCGGGCCTGATGGCAGGTCGCGATCGCCGCGCAGTAGAGCATGGTCCGCGTCCGCGGGGAGACCTCGCCATCGATCACGGCCACCATCGCCTCGTCAAGACATCGCAGCCCGTCCTGCAGCCGCCCGTGATCGAGAAGCGCTCGCCCCCGCAGCGTGCTTGCCCAACCGTAGAGGTCCGGCTGACCCCCACGCGAGGCCGCCTCGGCGACGTCGGACAACAACTCGGCAGCGCGGGCTGGTTCTCCATGGCCGATCAGCACACGCGCCTTGGGGAGCAGCAACCACCGCGCCTCAGCCGGCTCCGGGCCATCCTGCGGGACGAGTCGCCGCGCCCTCTCCGCCCACCCGCGGCCCGGGCGAACTCGTTGTTGATGGCAAGCGCCTGCCACAGCCAGAAGCCGATCTGCATGGCGCGGCCGTGCGCGCCGCTCGCAAGGCGGACTTCGAAGGCCCGCCGCAGTACCTCGACGGGCTGTTCGCCTCGGCCAGACACCTGGGCGGCCTCGCCCCACAGCTCCAGGTCGTCCACACCGAGCTGACGTTCGGCGTCGGCGTCAGCGAACTCGGCGCAAGCCTCCGGCCAGCGCGACGATCCATGCAGCTCTCGTGCATGGACCAACCGATCCGCGCTTTCCGGCTGCACCTCGCCAGCATCTCGCAGTCTGCCGCCGTTGGGTAGTTATGCCCATCGCCGAGGTAGCGCCATTTGGCCCGGCTTGCCGATGCCGGTCTGGGTGCTCTCGCGGCAGCCTCGGATCAGTCACTTCGACCAGCGGAGTGGAGACTCAAGGAGAAGTCATGACCAGCCCGTTCATCTTCATCGGAACCTATGAGTTCCAGCCTGGCAGAGCCGAGGACTTCAAGACCTACTGGAAGGAGTTCTGGACGACGGTGGTCGAACCGCAGGAGCCACGGCTGCTCGCCTTCAACGCGTACGTCGACGCGGACAACAAGCGCGTCACCGTCGTCCAGATCCACCCCGACGCCGAGTCGATGGCGTTCCACATGTCCATCATCACCGAGCATGTGGCGAAGGCACGGCGGTGAGCTCCTAGAACCGGGCGGCGACCACCAGGTCTACGGCATTCCGGGACCTGAGCTGCTGGCAGCCCTGAAGGCAGATGAAGGGCTCGGAGGACACGGGAGCAGAGTGGGTCCCGATCGGCGGTTTCTCCCGGATGGGCTGACCGACTCCTCGTCCCACCCCCGCTACTCGTCCGCACCCGGTACGTCTACTGCCGGCTGTCGGCGTCCTTACGATCCGCGTCGTACCGCCGCGTGTAGCCTGCCGGCCCGCGGCCGTGTCCTTCCGCCGCGTATAGCCTGCCGGCCCGCGGCCGTGTCCTTCCCGCCGCGTATAGCCTGCCGCGACGCCGGGGCGTGTCCTTCCAGCCGCGATCGGACCTGACGCAAGACTGGGCCGATCATGGCTGGCTTTGGCTAACGGCGACTAACGGCCGAGCAATAGTCAAGAGTTGTGGATCGGCGTGTCATGCGACTTGCTGACCACCTCCGATCTCCTCGGCTGGGTTGTCGGGTCGCTCGACGAGTTGCCTTCTCGAAGGTGGCGCCGGCGCGGACCAACGCGACGAGGTGGGGCGCGTTGACGGCACGCCAGCGGGCCTGTGCGGATTCGATGACTTGAAGGCCATGGCCACTCCGGCGGCCCTGGAGCCGGGGCCTTTGGTGACCCGCTGCCGCAGGCGCACGGTGGCGAACGTGGACTCGATCGGGTTGGTGGTGCGCAGGTGGATCCAGTGCTCGGCGGGGTAGTCAGAACGCCAGCAGCACGTCCAGGTGCTCGGTGATCTTCGCCGTTGCCTTGGGCCACTTGGCGCCGTAGCCGCCTCGAACGCCGTGGCGGCCTTGCGGGCGTGGTCCTTGTCCTCGGCCTGGTAGATCTCCGCGAGAACGGCCTTCGCCCAGGGTGCGCCGACTTGGGCAGTGCGGCAGGACATTCGCCTGGACGTGGAACCAACACCTTGCTCCTCGGTGTCCGGGAACACCTCGCGCAGCGCCTTCCAGAACCCCAGCGCCCCGTCACCCACGGCCAGGACCGGGGCGCGCATGCCGCGGCGTTTGCGGTCGCGCAGCAGGTCGGCCCCCGACTCCGGACGACTCGCGGAACCCGTCGGACAGCGCGATCAGCTCCTTGTGCCGTCGGCGCGTACACCGATCATCACCAGCAGGCACACCTTGTCCTGCTCCAGGCGGACCTTCACGTGGATGCCGTCGACCCAGCAGTAGACGTAGTCGCTGCCCTGTAGCGGCCCGGTTCGCGAACGCGGCGGCGTCGTCTTGCCACTGCGCGGTCAGCCGGGTGACCGTCGCCGCAGGACAGGCCCGCTGCCGAGCCCGGAACTGCTCCAACGCCGGCACGGAAGTCCCCGACGACAGCCCGTGCAGGTACAGCAGCGGCAGCACCTCGGCGACCTGTGGGGACTTGCGGGCCACGCCGGCAGGATCGCCGAGGAGAACCAGTCCGCTCGCCGCTGACCTCGTCGACGCGCTTGTCGTTGACCCGCGGCGCCCGTACCGGCACCGCACCCGCGGCCGTGGCCACCTCCCGCGCAGCGTGGTAGCCATTGCGCACCACCAGCCGATGCCCCGCCTCGTCGACCTCGTGCGCGTTGGCCTGGATGTAGGCGGCCACCTCGGCCTGCAACGCCGCCGCAAGCATCGCCCGCGCCCCGTCGCGGACCAGCTCATCCAGCAGCGACCCACCCACCGCCGCCGGGGCATGCTTATTGGACTCGCTCTCCTGCTGCACTACCGTGAGCACAGGCGTACCTTCCCGAACCAGCGCGCCAACGCCGGCCCTTGATCAGATTCGTTTGGTACCTCAGATCATCCTCGGGAAGGTGCGCTCCTTCACGTCACCCGGCCGAGGGCCATCCACAGGTTCTGATCATTGCTCCTAACGGCCGGCATACGCGCGGTCCGCGAGGTCGGTCCACCAGCGGAGCTTCTCCTCGTAACGCATGGCCGCGTGGGCACCACTGCTACTCGGCAGCACAAATACACGGCTCTCGCCTAACCGCCACGACTGCTCGCCCAGGCCTTCAGGTCGCGCCTTGTGGAGCCATCGAGCGGCGGCGGCGCGGGCCGCCGTCAGGCCGTTGAACGCGGCCCAACGCGGGCTAACGGCCTCTACGTGCGAGGCCACAGACCCGGCCTTGCTGTAATCCAGCCCTCGGTCATGGCTCTGGGCGACGTCCTTGACCAGATCCGTGATGCCGATCCCCAGATCCGGGAGGGTTGCATCGTCCTCAGGGCGCAGAAGCTTTGGAGTGAAGTGAGCCTCGTACAGCAACTGCCAGAAGCGGTTGCCTCGCCCCGAGTAGTAGTGGCCACGCTCAGCCGAAGCGGTCGCGACCGCGGTACCGACGAACACCACGTCGAGACCCGGACGCAGGAGGTCGGCCAGGACGGTCACGGCGTTCCAGTCTCTTCGGTTTGCACTCGCGTCACAGCGCCGCCCGCGCCGACGACGTACACGTCGATGCAGAGCAGGTCGCGCACGCGTCGCTGAACGCGGAGCGCCGCCCTTCGTGACGTCTCTGGCACGACCACCGCGTAGCGAGCCTCCGGGTCGGCCATGCGGTTGAGCAACTGCCCGTAGGCGGTGTTCATATCGAGCCCCGCGTCGGCAGTCCTGCCTTTGGCCTCAGCGACCAGGCGCTCGACTCCCTTGGTAGCGACCACGTCGATTGGCCCCGTGGGGGTCTTGACTTCACGTTGGATCTCCCAGCCGTTGGTTGACAGGTGAGCGCAGAACGCCTCAACGACCTCCTCTCGATCATGTGTCTTCTTCCGTCATGTCGGCGATGACCCTGTTGAGGGCCGAGACTGCGTTGGACAGCCCTAGGTAACGCGGATTCGCGTTGGATTTGGGATCGCAGTGGCGGTCTCGGATGGTCCGAAGCCGCTCTTGGATCCGCTGCATCTCGCTGATGACTTCGGAGTAGTCATTGGCCATACGCCATCAGACACCCGCCGGGGGGTGCTGTCGAGACCAAAGGCCGAGTAGCGGCGGATAGGGGGTGGCCGTTGCCCATCTTGGCCACGGGCCCACATCCCATTTCGGGAAGACACCCGACGCGAGCTCGTTCATGCTGCACCCATGCGCCTTGAAGGCTGGAACCATATACCGGAGGGCTTCGGAGCCACATTCGATCGTCGCTCGGCGCCTCTCTGGCTTCGTGTCCTGGTGACGACGCCGTTTCTGGACCGGTTCGGCTACGCGCTGCTTGTCCACCGTGGTCACGGACACCTCGCGCCTCACCCTAACGTTGTGCCCGACCCCCGCATAGTCGAAGGCTCGCAAGGCTGGCTGGCACGTGGATGTCGATAATGAGGCTGGTCGTCATTGACGCAGACGTTTGATGCGTGACCCGTGGGGGTGTGTAGGCCACGGGGCCCATGGACAGTGACGCGCCCCTGCCGCCAACGGTGTGAGGCGCGTCTCCAACCGCCGCGTATAGCCTGCCGGCACGCGGGGCGTATCACTCCTTTTCAGGCCGGGTGGGGTAGTTGTCGCAGGCGGGACAGGACAGCGGCCTGAGCGTGCTGCCCTGGTGGTGGTCGCAGGGTGTGGCCGCGGGCGTGGTGGATGAGTCTGGCTGGTACGAGCAGGAGTTGGTGCCGTAGCCGGGGGCATGCGTGCTTTGCCGGCGTCGTCCAGGCGGTCAGGGACTGCAGCATCACCGACAGGGCCCCGGCGATGAGCGCTGCCCCATCACAGCGTGTTGACCGCGGTGTGTCCTGAGGGCGGTGGTTGAGCCCGCCGCCGAGCTTGGCCTCGCGGAACCGTTCCTCGATGTCGGTGCGGCCCCGAAACCCAGCACTCGAGCGCGACGACGTCGGCGGGGGTGCTGGTGGGCAGGTTGGTCACGATGAAGCTGACTGCCCAGGCGTGGTCCAGCTCGCCACCGAGCGCCAACGCGAGCTGGTCCTTGGCGATCGTGCGCCGACGACGGGATCTGGAGTCGGTGGAGATGTCGGCGGCCTCGACCCGCACCCGGCGCACGACGGTGTACGCATCTGGTGGCCACCCCGCGGGGGCGTAGTCGATCACCGCGACCTGTGCGCCGGGCATCGCCCGCGCCGGGGTCCACGCATCAGCAGGCACCGCGGCCAGCTCGCGCCACAACGCACTGTTGCGTTTGGCCGCGACGGCGTAGTCGGCGCCGACCCGGTCAGCGGCCAACGCCAGGTCGGCGGTGAAGTAGCCGGCGTCGGCGCAACGGCCAGGCCGCACACCGCGGCCGGTAGGGCGTTGACCGCCCTGGTGAGCAGGTCCGCGCAGCGCGGGCGGACATCGTCGTTACCGGCGAGCAGGTCAGCGGCCAACGGCAACCCGGCCTCGGCCCAGGTCGCCAGATGCGGGCGCCCGGCGCGCTGGCCCTGGTAGTTGTACGCCACCCCGGCCTTGGCCCGCCCGAACACCTCCACATCAGTGGAGTCCAGATCGATCGTCGGCGGCCTCAGCACCAACGGGGAACGACGCCGCGCCGGCAACAGTGCCAGCCACCGCGCCACCAGCCGCGCGGTCCCCGCCTCGACCCCGGCCAGGTGCGCCGCCCCGAAGCGGCGACCCAGCGACCCCGCCGTCGTCGACGCCGGCGTCGCTACCGGCGACAACCCACCTGCCCGGCGGCATCAGCCCGGACCCGGTCCAACCCGACCAGGGCATCCTGCCCGAGCAGCTGCGCGCACGACAGGGCCAGCACCAACTCGCCCGCGCTCAACCCCCGCGCCCGGGTCTTGATCGCCGGAATGAACTCATCGAACGTCGACACCACCGCCAAAGCGTCCACGAGCTCGCTGACCGCAGCCATCCCCGAGTACCTGGTCAACGACGGATCCGGCGCGCCGACCCGTACCTGCTTTCGCCCACCACCACCACGACGTATTCTCTTCACCGACAGGGTGCCTTCCCGCTCGGAAACTCGAAGTCTTCGACAACCTCGATTCTCCTTGCAGGACAGGCACTCTCGTCATCTCACACGCCGGACCCCACCCCACAACACACCGCTAGCCGCGGATCTGGGTCAGAGGGAGGCCTCGTGATGGATATGGACGGCGGGATACCACTCGTCGCCGACTGGCTCTCCCGCCATGTTCCACGCCCACGACTCGACCGGACTGATCCGTAGGAAGTAGCCGGGACCGACCATCCCAGCGCTGTCGATCGGCCCTTCGGCGCGCCCGTACGTGCGAATGCCTCGCGCGATGGAGGGATCTAAGGACACCACGTCGTCGACAACGATGGCTACTCGATGGCCAGCCATCACGTTCTGAACTTCCTGGTGCGCGTCACGGACAGACCCGGGGCCTCCCCGCCCAGAAGTACGTGCCGTCGTACTCGAACGCCACCGGCACCACGTCAGGTTGCCCACTGACGTCAACCGTCGCGATTCGAGCCAGCCCCGCGCCCGCAGGTAGGTCAACTGCTGATCTGTGAACATGCTCCGCCCTGACAGCAAGCTCGTGTGGCCGTCGATCCCTGACAGGCTCCCGCGTGGAGCCAGAGGAAAGCAGCGCTGATTTACGTCACACAGCCGCGTAGCGAGCTGCTTGGTGGCCAGCGTGGATCCGCCCACTCGCGTGAGCGACGCAGCGGGCACAAGGACGCGGGTCGACCTCTCTGACGGCGGTAGGGTGGACGGTCCGTCCTGAGCGGCAGAGTCGGACGATCCGAATGGTACCTTCGCAGCGAACTGTAAGATGGAATGCTCTGCGCGCGGCCACGGGAGTGGTTCTCGTGCGATCGATGTCCGGTCAGACTCGGTCCAGTGAGGTCGGCGCGGGGCGCCCCGAACCTGAGGGGCCACGGTCCTCGACCGTTGGGGTTCCAAAGCCACGGGCCGGTCGTGGCACCCCCGATTCCCGCCCGTCGCCTCCCCCTGGAGTGGGTGGCGTGCCAGGAACTCGGTCATCGCCTGCGCGACGGGTTCGGGTTCTTGGATGTGCAGCAGGTGGCCGACGCCGTCGATGGTGCGCTCCTGGCTGTGGGGCAGGTTGACGCGCAGGAACTGGGCGATCTCGACCCACAACTGCCCGGTCTGGCTGCCCAGGACCGACAGCACCGGCTGGCGGATGGCTGCCGCGTGTTCGGCGGTGAACGTCCACTGGATCAGCGCGGGCAGCTCCACACCGAAGAAGGTGTCGGCGTCCTTGGTGGCCTGCTCCACCGCGCCGGGCACCCGGTGCTGCAGCAGTGAGTTGCAGTCCGCCCAGTCCAGGCCGCTGGCTGCGCTGAGGAACATCGACACTGCGCCCTCGTGGTCGCCGCTGGCGTAGGCCTCGAGAACGGGGGCAGCCCTCGTCGGCGATGACGGGGCTGATCAGCAGCACCGGCTCGCCCGATCCTGTGACCTCGTACTCCAGCTCGATGCCGTTGACTGTGGCGATGTTCATGGCTGCTCCTGCCTTGTCTGGCCGACACCGGTGTTGGCGTCTACCCGGTGGGCGTAACCGGTGGTTACGGTGGTAACCGGACGGCAGATGGGAGCGGCACGGTGAGCCAGCAGGTTGCCGGTAGCGCCCGGAGCCGGGCGCGGCAGGCGGCTGCGGGTGGCCAGTGGCGGGAGGCTTACGAGCTGTTCCGGGAGGCGGACGGGCAGCGGCAGGTGGGTTTGGCGGATCTGCCGGAGTTGGCCGACGTCGCGTATGCCTCCGGTGACCTGGATGGGGCGATTGAGGCCTGGGAGCGGGCCTATGCCGGGTTCACCGCGGCGGGTGAGGCCGCTGCTGCTGCCGGGGCGGCGGTGCGGGTGGCGCTGCACCTGTTGTTCGACACGGCGCTCATGGCTCCGGTGCGTGGGTGGCTGGCGCGGGCTGAGGCGCTGTTGGACCCTGCCGGGGTCTCGCCCGCGCAGGCGTGGTTCGCGGTGGTGCGCACGTACGAGCGGCTGCTGACCGGGGACCGGGCCGGTGCCCGGGTGTGGGCGGATCGGGCGGTGGAGGTGGGGGTAGTGGTCGCCCCGGCGGCCGAGGCGATCGGCCATGTCGCGCTGGCGCGTCTGCTCATCCTCGATGGAGAGGTCGAGCCTGGTCTGGCGCTGCTGGAGCAGGCGGGGCTGGCCGCGACGTCCGGGGAACTGGACCCGCTGTCCACCGGTGTCGTGTACTGCGAACTGGTGTGTGCGTTGCAGGGCCTGGCCCAGTACGACCTGGCCGAGCAGTGGACCGAGGCGATGGAGCGGTGGTCGCGCGGGAACGCGGTGGGCAGCGTCCACGGCCGGTGTCGGGTCCACCGTGCCGAGATCCTTCGGCTGCGTGGGTGGTGCCACCAAGCCCAGGCCGAAGCCCTGGGAGCGTGTGGGCGCTTCGGCCCTACCTGCGGCGGGAGTTGGGGTGGCGCTGAACGAACTGGGCCGTATCCGGTTGCGCCTGGGGATCTGCCCGGGGCGGAGCAGGCGCTGATGGCGGCGCACCAGGCCGGTTGGGATGCCCAGCCGGGTCTGGCGTTGGTGTTGCTGGCGCACGGTGACGTGCCGGCGGCGGTCACCTCGATCCGCGAGGCACTGGACACCCCGCAGTGGGTGCCGTCCAAGGAGATGCCGCCGGCCACGGACCTGCGCCGGGCTCCGTTGCTGGACGCCCAGGTCGAGATCGCCCTCGCGGCCGGGGACATCGAGCTGGCCCGGGCCGCGGCTGAGGAACTGCACCGGGTGGCCACCCGGTTCCGCAGCAAGGCCTTGACCGCGTCGGCTACCCAGGCCCGGGCGCGGGTTCGGCTGGCAGCCGGCGACGCGGATCAGGCGCAGCCGCTGTTCTCCGAAGCCGCCCGACTCTGGAGGGACGTGGGGGCGCCCTACGAGGAAGCCGTGGCCAGACTCGGCCTGGCGGAGGCCTGTCATGCTCGGGGGGGCCGGCAACGCGCCCTGCTGGAACAGCGCTCCGCCCAGAGCATCATCGACCAGATCCGAGCCGCACCCCGGTCCGAGCCGACCTAAGGGTCTGAGGAGCGCCAGGGCTGGACAGGCAAAAAGGTGGTCCTCGGGTCGGCGCCGGGAACACCTTCCGCCGGCACGGCGACTACTGGAGCCTCCACGCTTCGACCCGGGGTCAGCGTGCAGGTCCGCGACCGCAGGGGCATGCACCATCTGGCCCGGCTGCTGGCCGATCCCGGCCGGGAGGTCCACGTCCTGGACCTGGTCGCCGTGGCCGCCGGCAACCCCAGCGGCGCCACCCACGGCCGACCGAACCGGCAGCCGGAGCTCCGCCACGCCGGACCCATGCTGGACCAACAGGCCAAGAGCGCCTACCGACGACGCCTGAGCGAGATCGAGGACGACATCCAGCACGCACGAGACGGTGACGACCTAGCCCGCGAGGAACAGGCAGAGGCCGAACGCGAGTTCCTGCTCCGCGAACTCGCCCGCGCCGTCGGCCTCGGGGGTCGGGACCGACTCGCCAACTCCGCGTCCGAACGGGCCCGATCCAGCGTGACCCGAGCGATCCGCCACGCCATCACCGCCATCAGCGACCATGACCCGAACCTCGGCCGGCACCTGCAGCAAGCCATACACACCGGCACCCGCTGCGCCTACCTGCCCGACACCCGCGTCCCCGACCGTTGGCAACTCTGACCCGTGCACACCCTGATCAACCGCGGGTAGGCGCCCGACCGGCTTGAAACCGATAAGGCTTCCCGATCCTCTTGGGCCCCGCGCGGTCGCGCCGTCATGCACGCGATGCGCCCTGGCGGGAAGACCAAGGCGGGCCCGGAAATTCACGCCCATGTTCGCCAGCACCAGCTCCCGGGCGGGCCTTTGGAAGGGTTCGAACCTGAACACCGACATCGCTGTTCCCTCTGGTGAGGTCTCGGCTCGGAACGCCGGACCGCCCACGGGCGATGCTGTCGAGGCCCCGGGCAACACCGCCCGCCACGTCACTCCGCCGGGTAGCGCCTGTCGAGGGCGCCGGCTGTTTGGAGCGTCCCGAGCCCCAGGAAGGAACGTTCCTCTCAACATTGATGGGGGGTTGCGGAGTTGTCGCCGCGGAAGTGGTGGCGGTGATCGCCTGGGGTGGTGTTGAGCCGTCTGCGGAAGGCTCGGTTCATGGTTTCGGGTGTGCCGAAGCCGCAGGTCTTGGCGATCTGTTCGATGGTCCTGTTGGTGGCCTCGAGGAGTCGGCAGGCCGAGTCGAGCCGGACGGCTTCGACGTGGTCTGCGGCGGTGGCGCCCACCTCGGCCTTGAAGATGCGGGTGAACTGTCGTTCGGAGAGGTTGATCTGGCGGGCGAGCGCGGCGATGGACAGATCGTCGGTGAGGTGGTCGCGCAACCAGGAGAGGAGGTCACGAACCGGGGCGGTGTCGGCTGCTTGGCCTGCCAGGAGCGCGGAGAACTGGGCTTGGCCGCCGGAGCGTTGAAGGTAGACGACGAGCTGGCGCGCGACGGTGGCGGCGGACTGGCGTCCGTGGTCGTCGGCGACGAGAGCGAGGGTGAGGTCGATGCCGGCGGTGACGCCTGCGGAGGTCCACACGTTGCCGTCGCGCACGTAGAGGGCGTCGGGGTCGACGGTCACGTCGGCGTAGGTCTCGTCGAGCTGTGCGCAGTCTGCCCAGTGCGTGGTGGCACGTCGTCCGTTCAGGAGCCCGGCGGCGGCGAGGAGGAACGCGCCGGAGCAGACGGAGGTCACGCGGCGTGCATCGCGGGCGAGGCGTTGGATGTGGGCGAGAAGTTCGATGTCGGCGACGGCGGCGTCGATACCGGCACCACCGGCCACGATCAAGGTGTCGACCGGGCCGGCGACGTCGCTGATCGGGGATGAGGCGAACTCCAGCCCGCAACTGGCCACGACCGGGCCGCCCCGGGTGGTCACGACCTGGGTGCGGTAGCGGACTGTGGGGAGGAACCGGGAGGCGTGGGAGAAGACCTCGAGGGGACCGGTGACGTCGAGAATCTGTGCCGAGTTGAAGGTCACGATGACCACGCCCCGCTCGGCGGTCAGCTCCAGACTCCGCTTGTTGGCGGGCAGGTCCGGCGCGCCGGTCATCTGGAGTCCATGTGTTGACGGTACGCCCGAAGTGGGGTGGCCGACATCGTCAACAAGGTGTCCTTGTGGTTGGCCCGGGGGGGCCACACCCTGAAGACATGAAGGTTGCCTACCTGCTCTATCCCCGGTTCACCGCACTGGATGTGGTGGGCACCTTCCAGGTTCTTGCTGCCGCACCCGGCATCCATAGCGTGTTCGTCGCCGCCCAGGCCGGTGCCGTCATCGACGACACCGGCTTGTGTGCGCTGCAGGCCGGCGCGTGCCTGGGTGATATCGCGTCCGCCGATGTGGTGGTCGTGCCCGGCAGCGAGTGTGGGGCGACCCGGACCCAGCCCTGGTCGAGTGGCTCCAGGTGGTGCATCCGACGACGATGTGGACTCTCAGTGTCGGCACCGGGTCCAGCAATCTCGCTGCGGCGGGTGCCCTGGCCGGTGCCGCGGCCGCCACCCACTGGGCCTTCGAGCAACGCCTGAGCGACGCCGGCGTCACCTACAGCGCAGAGCGGGTTGTGCGGGCCGGGAAGGTGCCGCCTCGGCTGGCTCCACATCCGGGATCGATCTGGCCCTGACCTTGCTGGGCCTGAGCCACGGCCCGGCTGTCGCCCAGGCTGTGCAGCTGAGCCTCGAGTACGACCCCCAACCCCCTACGACGCCGGCTCTCCGGCGAACGCGCCCGCCGCGATCGGCGAGCTCGTCAGCTCCTACTACACGCAGAGGTGCACCTGATGTCCCCCACCCAGAACCTTCTCCTCGACACGTCCGCACTACTCTCGCCTGGCCAGCCGCCGCAGTCGGGTGACCTCGCCTCCGGGCGTCGCAACGAGGTCCTGCAGGTGGTGGCCGGAGTCGGTCTCACAGCTGTGTGGCTCCTGTCCGGCCCTCTGCTCGGGCTGGGGTTCGTGCAGGTAGTCCTCGTGGGGGTGCTGCTCTTGGCGGTGTTCCAGACCGTGGTTCGGCGCCGCCCCCTGCAATCCTTGCTGATGCGTGACACTGGCCTTGTTCGCCCACGGCTGGGCGGGGAAGCTGCTGGTCGCCGTGGTCCTGGTCGCGGTTCCCGCGACCATGGTGCTGCTGTCGGTGAGCGGCGGCCGGTATGGCCGGTATTTCGATGACAGCTGGAAGGCGCTGCTCATGCTCATCGTTCTGGCCGGACCTACCTGGCCTCTCGTCGCCTTGTCCTGACGGTCGTCATCGGCGCGGTGACCGTCTTGGCCGTGTCGGCGGCGCTGTCCCCCAGCCTTGGCTCCGCGCGAAACGGCGACTCGACCGTCCTGGCGCACCTGGACCAGCAAGCGGGCTGGGGCAACATGGCCGCTTACCAAAACGTCGCCGTCGCCGAGGTCGACCTGGATGCGGCGCAACCGGTGGCGCTGGCGGGAATCGGCGCCACCGACACCACGCTGATGGAGGTCGGGTCGATGACCAAGGCAATGACCGGCCTGGTCATCGCCGACGCCGTGCGACGCGGCGAGGTCCGCATGGACGCCCCCGTGGCCACCTACCTCCCTCAGCTGGAGGGCTCACCCGCCGGCGCCGTCACGATGCACGAGCTCGTCACCCACACCTCCGGGTACGCCGAGTTCGGTACCGCAACCGTGCGACGCGCCGCCTGGAAGGCGCCGTTGGGCCAGAACTTCTTCACCGCCGACGCCTCCCAGATGACCGACGAGACCCGAAGCCAGACCCTCCGTGGTCGGGGCAGCTACGCCTACTCCACGCTCGGCTCGGCGATCGCCGGTCAGGCCGTCGCGGCGGCCGCCCGGATGAGCTACCCGGAGCTGATGCGCACCCGGTTGTTCGAGCCACTGGGCATGTCGCACACCGCCATCCAGGTCGACCACGCCCTCGTCGCCGGCGGACGTTCACGAACAGGTCTGCCGGTGCAGCCATGGGTCATGGACGCCTACAGTCCCGGCGCTGCCGCAGTCTCGACCACCGGGGACCTCGCCAAGCTCGCCACGGCGCTCCTCGAGGGCACCGCCCCCGACCGGCCAGACCATCACCCACCATCCCGGCCAGACCAGCGGCTACGCCGCCTACCTCGGCCTCGACCGCCCGGGACGCAAGGCCGTCATCGTCCCTCTCCGACGTCGGCCTCGACGCCGGCGAACTCGGTCCCCAGCTCCTCAAGGACCGCGAGTAGCACTGCAGCAACCACACCACGAACAGCCGTTGAGCCAGTCGTGGCCTACTCGTCACACGTTCAGTGGTGTCCGGATCGCTGGACACAACCCAGGGGTCCCCATATCAGCGCGACGGTCAGAAAGTACGACGGCACGGGCCCGGAGTTCGCTCATGAACCCTGCGAAGAATCCTGCCGCGACAGTTTGTGCAGATCGCGCTTGCAGAACCCGTGGTGAGCCCATTCCGCGTTGAGCACGGTGCCGAGGCATTGCCGCACTGTCCGCCCCTTGGCGTACGGGGGCCATCTGTCGTCGTCGGGGACCGGCGCGCTCTGCGCGAGCTGATCAGGGGTGACCTGGGCCAGCCATGTCTCGATCGCTGAAGCCTGCCGGACTCGTATGGCGAGCACCTCGTCGAGGCTCGGTTGGACGGACGGGTCGAGCCCTTCTCCTGCTGGGACATGACGGACGGTGGACCTAGTCCCATGGCCGTGAACGGCTCGGTGAGCCCGAGCACGCAGCGTCGGAACCAGGAGTCGTGCACGAAGACAAGGTGGCGCAGGGTTTCGACCATCGACCACTCGCCGTCGACGCCGTGATGGTCGCTGTTCTCGGGCATGGACCGAACTCGCCCCGAGGTCCTCGCCCAGTCGTCCGCAGTTGCCGCCAGGGCCCCTTTCGCAGGTCACCCGGCTCCTCGGAGCGGATGAGCAGCCGCACCGGGTGGCGGCGGTCGAGCTCCGCCTCGACGTACGGCATCACCTCGACCCCGTTGACCGTGAGGTTGGTGACCAGGCCGTCGATCTCGGCGTCCTGCATGACCACGCCGACCATCCGCGCTCTACTCAGGTCGCATTCGCGGAATTCTGCGCCGGTGAGGTCCTCGTCGTCGAAGCGTCGCATGCAGACAGGCTAGGCCGGCCGCACCGCCGACGCGACGCCCGGACCTGCCGAGACGCGTCTAACAGTCCCGTTCGCCCTGTGGGCGGCCCGTTCACGGGCTGAAAATGGGGGTCCGGGCGTCCGTTGACGTCGTCGCGGCTTGGTCGTAGGAGGCCGTCTAACAGTCGGGCGCCGGGAGCCGCGCCGTGGGCCCTTCATTGTCGCCGGTGGTCGTTGCCGAGCACGCGGATTAGCTTCTCTCGCTCCCTTGCGGTTCCCACGGAGGCCCGGGCCGTTGAGTGCCGAGTTTTCGGGTTCGCGAGGGAGGTTCTTCGAATGGTTCAGGTAGTCGATGCCGTGGAGATCATCGAGCGGGTTGCCGCATTGGATATCGGCAAGGCGGAAGTCGTCTGCTGCGTCAGGGTTCCTGATGAGTCGAGGTCCGGGCGCGGCGCCGGGCGCGGTCAGCAGGTCCGCACGTTCGCCACGATGACCCGGTCGCTGACGGAGCTGAGTGACTGGTTGACCGGGTTGCGGGTGACCCGGGTTGTGATGGAGGCGACCAGCGACTACCGGAAGCTGCCGTTTTACCTGCTCGAGGCGGCAGGATTCGACGTCTGGTTGGTCAATGCTCACGAGGTCAAGCACCTGCCGGGCCGCCCGAAGACCGATGCGCTGGACGCGGTCTGGCTGTGCAAGATCGCCGAGCGGCAAATGATCCGAGCCAGTTTCGTGCCGCCGGCACCGATCAGGCAGTTGCGGGACTTGACCCGTTACCGGGTCGATCTGATCGGGGACCGGGGTCGGGAGAAGAACCGCATCGAGAAGCTCCTCGAGGATGCTGGGATCAAGCTGTCCGTCGTCGCCTCGGACCTATTCGGTGTCTCCGGACGCGCCATGATGGACGCGCTCGTCGCCGGGGAACGTGATCCGCAGGTCCTCGCGGATCTGGCCAGGACCAGGCTCCGGGCGCGGATCCCCGAACTGCGGGAAGCCTTGACGGGGCACTTCACCGACCACCACGGATTCCTGCTCAACCAGATGCTCGGCCACGTGGACCACCTCGACGCGCGGATCGCGGCCGTCGAGGCCCAGATCGACGATCGCATCCGGCCCTACGCCGACACCGTGGCTCGGCTCGACCAGATCCCGGGCATCGGGCCCGCCGCCGCCGGCATGATCATCGCCGAGATCGGCACCGACATGACGCGCTTCCCGACCGCAGCCCACCTGGCGTCCTGGGCGAAGTTCAGCCCAACGGTCAAGGAGTCGGCAGGCAAGACCAAGGGCAACGCCGCGACCGGACGCGGCAACCGCTACCTGGCCAGGGCGCTCGGCGAGGCCGCCGTCGGAGCCTCCAGAACCAACACCTTCCTCGGCGAGCGCTACCGCCGCATCGCAAGACGCCGCGGGAAGCAGCGAGCACTGGTAGCGATCGGACGATCAATCCTGACCGTCATCTGGCACCTGCTGTCTGATCCCAACGCCACCTTCAACGACCTTGGAGCCGACCCTTACGACAACCGTGGCAGCACCCAACGCGCCCTGCGCAGGCATGTCAACGCGCTCCACGCCCTCGGCTTCGCCGTCACCATCACCCCCACCGGCTGACCCGGGCGGTCAGCCCCCTCCAGAACCCGCGTGGTCAGGTCCATTTTCGGATTAGTCCCCAATCGCCCTGGTGGGCGGCCCGTTCCGGGCTGAAAATGGGGGTCCGGTCGCCCGTCGACGTCGTCGCTCCTTGGTTCGTGCCAGGCCGTGGATTAGTCGGACGCTGGGAGCTGCGCTTGTGGGCCCTTCCATGTTGCTTCGAGCACGCGAGTTAGATTCTGCATCGTCCCTGCAGCTCCTACGGGCGACCGCTTCGATCAGGTCATCCGAGTCGGGAGGAGGTCGCAGGTGTTGCAGGAGATCCAGGACCACGAGGAGATCATCGCCCGGGTCGCGGCGTTAGACATCGGCAAGGCCGAGCTGGTGTGTTGTGTCCGGGTGCCCGGCCAGGGCGGGTCTTCGCGTCGGGTGCAGGAGGTCACGACGTACTTAACGATGACCCGCTCGCTGCAGGCCATGGCCGACCGGCTCGGCGGGCTGGGCGTGACCCGGGTGGTGATGGAGGCCACCAGCGACTACTGGAAACCACCGTTCTACCTGCTGGAGGCGCACGGGTTCGAGGTGTGGCTGGTCAACGCCAAGGACGTCAAACACCTACCCGGCCGGCCCAAGACCGACCGTCTGGACGCGGTGTGGCTGTGCAAGGTCGCCGAACGGCAGATGATCCGGCCCAGCTTCGTCCCGCCCCCGCCGATCCGGGCGCTACGCGACCTCACCCGGTACCGGTCGGCGTTGGTGTCGGACTGCACCGGGGAGAAGAACCGGGTCGAGAAGCTGCTGGAGGACGCCCAGATCAAGCTGTCCGTGGTTGCCTCGGAC
>JADJTO010000032.1 GCA_016711105.1 Micropruina sp.
AGCTCACCACACATCTGCGAAAGACCCCGAATGAAGGCACCCATCAGCCGTCACCGGCGGACTCCAGCATTTCTTGCCGCGCGAGTCATCGACGGAGGAACCCGTTTCTCGCTCTGGGCACCACGGGCCACCGGGTCGAACTGGCATTGGTCGATCAGGACCGCCGACAGAGCAACTGGGAGATGGAACTGCAGGCTGACGGCCGGTGGACGGTTTTCGTCCCTGGCGTCGGCGCCCAGCAACGCTTCTGGCTTTCGCGTGCACGGCACCTGGGATCCCGGCAACGGGCAGCACTTCCAACCCGGCCAAGCCCTTGCTCGGCCCTTACGCCAGAATGCCATCACGAGTGGTGTCGATTACTCCGGTCCCATCTTCGACCACACCGCGGAGTCCAACTTCCTGCCCGACCCCACTGGCTCCTTCGCTGCCGTGCCGCGCTGAGCGTCGTCGTCGCCGATACCGCTGCACCTTCGCCGCTGGCCAAGCCTACGCTGCCGCTGTCGGACATGGTGATCTACGAGGCGCATGTGAAGGGGTACACCAGGCTGCACCCCCAGGTACCGGAGCACCTGCGCGGTACCTATGCGGGCATGGCCTACCACTCCACCGTCGAGCACCTGGTCTCCATCGGCGTGAACGCCGTGGAGTTTCTTCCCATCCACCACTTCGTCTCCGAACCGTTCGTGGTCGGGCGTGGCCTGTCGAACTACTAGGGAACACAAGCCACGAGGGTTCTTCGCCCCCCACGGCGCCTACTCCTCCTCGGGCACCATGGGCGAGCAGGTCACTGAGTTCAAACAGATGGTGTCCGCCCTGCACGAGGCCGGGATCGCCGTGATCCTCGATGTGGTGTACAACCACACTGGCGAAGGCGGTCACGACGGACCCACCATGTCCTTCCGGGGCATCGACCACGGCGCCTACTACCGGCTCACCGACGACCAACGGAACGACTACGACGTCACCGGCTGCGGCAACGCGGTCGACACCTCTGACTCCGCCGTATTGCGCCTCGTCATGGACTCACTGCGGTGCTGGGCCCGCGAGATGGGCGTGGACAGGTTTCGTTTCGACCTCGCGACCACGTTGATTCGCGACGAGTACCACCACGTCGACCAACACCACCGGCTCAAGCAACTCATCGCCGAAGATCCTGTTCTCGCCGACAAGGTGATGATTGCCGAGCCGTGGGACCTGGGCCCCTACGGCTACCAGGTGGGTCGGTGGGGACCCGGGTGGGGGGAGTGGAACGACCATTTCCGGGGGTTCGCCCGCGACTTCTGGCGTGGCGCCATCGGCGGCGTTCAGGAGCTCGCCACGCGGCTGTGCGCTTCCTCGGACGTCTTCGACCACTCAGGGCGCGATTCGTCGGCCTCGATCAATTTCGTGACGGCCCACGACGGCTTCACGATGCGGGACCTCGTGACCTATGACCTCAAGCACAACGAGGCCAACAACGAACGCAACCGTGATGGGACGGACGACAACCGCTCGTTGGAACCACGGGGTACGAGGAGAAACCCAGGACGCGGGCGTCCGGGCTGCCCGCCGCCGCACCGCGCGCAACCTGATGGCGACCCTGCTGCTCGCCGCCGGTGTTCCATGATCACCGCTGGCGACGAGATGGGACCGCACCCGAAGTGGCAACAACAACGCCTACTGTCAGGATTCTCCCGTCTCTGGAGTCGCTGGACCGATCAGTGGGAGGACCAGGCGGGACTCACCAGCGCGCTGCTCGAGCTCCGTGCCAAAGCCACAAGATCCTGCGCCCCACCGGGAGTTCGCCGCACCACGGCGGGCTGACCGACGCCACCGGGAGGCGACTGGGCCGATCGAAGGTGGCCTGGTTCTGCGAATCCGGGACTGAGATGTCGGTCGAGCAGTGGCACGACACGGGACGGCGAACCGTGGGTCTGTACGTTTCGGACGTCGCCGAGGCGTTCCTGATCGTGATCCACGGCGGATCCGAGCCCGTGAACCTGACCCTTCCCGGTGCCCCGTGGGCGACCAGCTATCAGGTCGCGGTGCACACCGGGACGAGCGGGGAGCTGCCCACCAAGGCTCTCAAACCCGGCACCCAGATCGTGGTTCCCGGCCGCACCGTGGTCGTTCTGCAGGCGAGCGTGCGCTCCACGGCAGCCACCGCCCTGCCGGTCTCAGAGTCACCAGAGCCACCGACACAGTGAGGTAACCACTCCCAGCCGACCCGGATTCGATAGAGTTGACCCCTCGTAGCTACCAGCACCTACTCGGGTCCCGGTCCAGTTCCCAGCTCCTCCCAGCCGGGGGCGACCCCACCAACCAGCCGTGACGCCCAGCGTCGACCGAGACTCCTGCGGCACTCCAGGTCGTCGGTGTCGGCCCGCAGGTCGTAGCACTCCCCGCGGCTTCGGACGGTACCCGTCGCCAAAGTCTCCCCGTCATCGAAGGCGGTGCCTACGCGGCCAGGCCGCGGTGGGCGAAGCTGATCCGATCCGAGCCAAGGTGTTCCGGGAAGGCCATGACGCGGTGAACGCGTCAGTGGGTCCTCACTGACCCCAACGGCCCGCGAGACCCGTGTCGAATGCGGCGGGTTCCAGAGCCGGCCGGGCTTGATCCTTGGGAAGCCTGGGTGCGTCCGGATTCCGAGGGAGCCTGGACCTTCCGGGTCGAGGGCTGGTCGGATCCCTGGGCAACCTGGTTGCACAACGCGCAAGCCAAGCTGCCGGCCGGGGTCGACATCGAGCTGGTCTGCCTCGGGAGCAAGGGACCTCTTCGAACGTACGGCGGCCATCGCCGACAAAGCCGGCGATCCCATCGAGGCTTCGATCCTGCGCGCCACCGCGATGTTGCTGATCCCTCAGCGTCCGGCCGTCGACCTGCTGGAGGTCGCCACGTCGGCTGGCATCCGTCGCGCCATGCAGCGCTATGGGCCGCGCGAGATGGTGACTCCCACCGCGGAGTTCCCGCTCTACGTTGATCGTCGCGCGGCGCTGTTCGCGAGCTGGTACGAGTTCTTCCCCCGCTCCATCGGCGCAGTCTGGGACGAGGCGGCGAAGAGCTGGCGCTCGGGCACCTTCGATGACTGTCACACGCGCCTCGAAGAGGTTGCGGCCATGGGTTTCGATGTGGTCTACCTACCACCGATCCACCCCATCGGCACCGCGTTCCGCAAGGGGCAAGAACAACTCCTGATCGCGGGTCCCAACGATCCCGGCTCGCCCTGGGCGATCGGGAGCGCCGACGGCGGCCATGACGCGATTCACCGCGACCTCGGCGACTGGGACTCCTTCGACAGGCTCGTGGCGAAGGCCAAAGACCTCGGTCTCGAGGTCGCCCTCGACTTCGCCCTGCAGGCCTCGCCGGACCACCCCTGGGCCACCGAACACCCCGAATGGTTCACCACTCGCCTGGACGGCACCATCGCTTACGCCGAACCCGCCGAAGAAGTACCAGGACATCTACCCGGTCTACTTCGACGACGACTTCGACGGCATCTACGCCGAGGTCCTGCGCATCCTCAAGCTCTGGATGCCACTTTTACGGGGTCCGCGCGTTCCGGGTTGACAATCCGCACACCAAGCCGCTCGAGTTCTGGGACGGGTGATGCGCGAGATCCGCAGCACCGATCCCGATGTGATGTTCCTGGCCGAGGCGTTCACCCACCAGAGATGATGCACGGGCTCCGGAAAGTCGGCTTCCCCAGTCCTACACGTACTTCACCTGGCGCAACGAGAAGTGGGAACTGGGGCGGTACATCGTCAAGCTGGCCCCGGGAAATGGACTCCTTCTACCGTCCGAACTTCTTCGTGAACACCCCCGACATCAACCCGCTCTACCTGCGGTCGGAAACCCGCCGCCTTCGCGATCCGCGCAGTTCTCGCCGCGACGCTGGCCCCCCACCTGGGGGGGTCTATTCAGGAGTTCGAGTTGTGTGAGCACGAACCGCTGAAGCCGGGTGGTGGGGAGTACCGCAACTCGGAGAAGTACGAGTACCGGCCGCGGGACTTCAACGCTCAGCCGAACCTCAACCTGCTCATCGGCCGGCTCAACGAGATCCGTCGGGCGCATCCCGCGTTGCAGCAGTTGCGCTCCATCACGTTCCAGCATGCCCCCCACGACAAGGTCATCGCCTACGCAAAGTCGGACGGCGACGACACCGTGGTCGTGATCTGCAGCCTCGACCAGGACAACACGGTGGAGTCTGATGTGTACCTCGACATGGCATCATTGGGCGTGCCGGGCAGCGACTTCGTGAACCTGCGGGATGAGCTCACGGGTGCGACCTTCACCTGGGGGACGCGTAACTTCGTCCGGCTCACGCCGTCCGCGCCGGCCCACATCCTGCACGTGCTAGATCGGGCCTGACGGTGCCCTTGCGGCAGCCCTGGCAGGAACACCTGGCCCGGGCACGCTGGTTTGCCGGCAAGGGCCTCGGCGGGGCACTCACGCGCATTGAACCCCTGGGGTGGTACACCGCTCCGGGGCAGCTGCCGGCGGTGCGCTCGGAATTGGCCACCCTCGACTACGGGTCACACCAGGAGACCTACCACCTCATGGTCGGGTACCTGGCGCCGGGGACGGGCGAGCCGGAGGCTGTCGTCACCACCACCGAGTTGGCCGACCTGGGGGCGGTTGACGTGGTGGACGCCCCCGCGTCGCTGACCGCGATGACCGCGCTCATCCCCTCCCTGCTGCGCGGGGGGCCGTCGGTGCACTGGGTGGCTTCCGATGCCGTGGATCCCACTGCCGCAGTGCGATTGTTCACCGGTGAGCAGAGCAACTCCACCGTCATCGTGGGCGGGGCCATGCTGAAGATCTTCCGGCGGCTGGAACCCGGAGCGAACCTCGACATCGAAGTGCTTTCGGCGCTGGCCGACTCGTCCACGACTCCGAAGCTCTACGGCTCGATCAGCGAGGCGGGCTATGACCTGGTCATGCTGTGTGAACTGGTCCCCCAGGCCAAGGACGGCTGGCGCTACGCCACGGCGGCCTGTGCCGCCGGACGCTCCTTCGATGCCGACCTGGCCGCCCTCGGGGTCGCGCTCCGCGGGGTGCACGCCGGGCTCGCCGCGCGGTTCGGGACCGCCAGCCTCGACGGCGCGGCGCTGAGCGCCACCATGCTGGGCCGCCTCGAGGACGCCGCCCGTCAGGCGCCCGCCCTCGACCCCTTGGCTGAGAGCCTCGTGCCGGCGCTCCACCGCACCGGTAGGCCACTCCCTCATCACCCAACGGGTGCACGGCGACTTCCACCTCAGCCAGGCCCTGCTCCGCGCTGACGGCTGGCGGATCATCGACTTCGAGG
>JADJTO010000033.1 GCA_016711105.1 Micropruina sp.
CCCCGGGTGAATCGGCTCCCGATCAGATCACTGTCGGTGGTGATCGACGAGTTCGACATTCTCCGCACCTCCCTCTCTCCAGATGAAGCAGAGACGCCATTGGGCGTTCACTCGGATGCTGTGCTGCCCACGACGATCGCCAACCAGCCGCTCCAAGCGGTTGCCAGGAGGGATTCGTAGATCCTCCGCATCCTTCGCCGCATTGATCAACTCAAGTTTGCGCAACGTTGCCCGCTGCACCGTTCGGTCAACGCCCTTGACGTACTGCTCCTGCCAGATGCGCTCGGTGTCCTTGGTGCCGCACGATCTGATCACAGGAACATAAAATAACGCCATGCGTCAATAACGCTAGACGTTAAACCTGAACTCCACCCCGTTCCGGCAAGCATCAACCTCTACCCCTTGGTTCGCCGGATCGCGAAGGAGTCGCCCAGCACTGGCACATTGGCATTGTGGGTGCCCAGCGCCAGGAGCCCGTCAGGGGGAGCGACTGCTGCCCGCCCTGGGAGTGCGGGAGGCTGTTGCGGGCGCCTGCGGGAAAGATCCTGGCGCCGTACCTGGGTCGTGCTCAGGCGCTGCTGGGCAGGCTCACCTGGAGGGCCTCGCGCTTGTGGTGCACGGTCAGGTAGACCAGCCCGTCCTCCCCGGCCCGGATTTCCCGGCGGGAGAGGCGTGGTAGCCAGAACAGCCGATGCTGCCACATGGGCACCTTGGTCTCCCCACTGAGCAGGTGTCCGGTGCCGTCCAGGACCAGCATCAGCACGTCGATATCGGGCCCATCGTGGGCGTCCACCACGGCGCCCGGTCCGAGCCGGATGACGTTCGAGTCCAGCTGCCGGGGTAGGGCGGTGATCCGCCAGAGGGCGCCTTGAGCGTCCTGGTCAGCGGCAATGGTCTTGTCGATGTCGCAGAGCAACTGCGGCAAGACAGGCGAGTGGGCGGCATCCATGGCCTCATCGTAGAAGTTAGGATGCGCCCATGACCGCACCGAACCCCGAACTGTCGCGGATGCGCGCCAGTATCGACAACCTCGACTCGGCCATCGTCTGCCTGCTCGCCGAGCGGTTCAAGATCACCCAGGCGGTTGGCCGGTTGAAGGCCGAACTCGGCTTGCCCGCGGCCGACCCTGATCGTGAGGGTGAGCAGATCCAACGGCTGCGCGAACTGGCGCGGGCCGCGAACCTTGATCCGGAGTTCGCTGAGAAGTTCCTCACCTTCATCGTCTCCGAAGTGGTCCGGCATCACGAGCAGATCGCCCAAGAGGCGAAGTCGTGAGCAGCCGGCGTAAGCCCAAGCCCACTCCCTCGCCTTCGCCCAGCAAGGCAAGCCTGAAGACCCCCGGCACGCTGACCATCGGCGCGATCATCTTCTGCGGGTTGATCCCGCAGCTCTGGCTGGCCGGTGTGGTGCTGCTCCCGGTGGTCTTCTGGCTGACCTGGCCCGGACGCTGGCTCCCCAAGCACTGGCTGATGCTCCTTGGCACGGTGAGCTGGATGCTGGGCACGCTGCTGATGCTGGCCGGGGCCACCGATCGGGCCTCGTTGGGACTCGACTTCTGGACGCCCCCGGACGCGCTGGTCGGCTTCGCCCAAAGCTGGATACTGCTTCCGCTGGTGTTGCAGACCGCCGGCATCGGACTGGTGGTCTGGGTGCTGATCGGCGGGCAGAAGAAAACCGCCTGAGACCCTAAGGCCCCAGGCGGTTTCTTGGCTGTTGCAGCAGAAACTGATCAGGCGATGACGTCGCCCACGGTGGTGTTGGCCGGTATCCCGGTGACGATCGACCCCGGTGGCACGTCCTTCACCACCAGAGCGTTGGCGCCGACCTTCGTTCCCTCACCGATCGTGATCGGGCCGATGATCTTCGCCCCCGCTCCCAAGAGCACCTTGTTGCCGATCGTCGGGTGCCGCTTGAAGCGGCCGCGGGAGCGTCCGCCCAGGGTGACCTGGTGATACATCAGGACGTCGTCGCCGATCTCAGCCGTCTCGCCGATGACGACGCCGTTGCCGTGGTCGATGAAGAACCGGCGGCCGATCGTGGCACCGGGATGAATCTCCACCTGGGTCAGCGTCCGCGAGATCTGGGAGAGCACCCGGGACAGGGGCCGCAACGCGGGGCTGGTCACCCACAGCTTGTGACAGAGGCGATGCATCCATACCGCGTGAACACCCGGGTAGACGAGCGCGACCATCAACTTGCTGTGAGCAGCCGGATCCTCGCGCATGGCGGTCTCCAAGTCCTCGGCCACCCGTTTCCAGGCGGACGTGACCACGGCGGGAAGAGTCATCAGTCCATCAGGTCCGAGTAAAGGATGGTGGACAGGTAGCGCTCACCGAAGGACGGGATGATCACCACGATGGTCTTGCCGGCGTTCTCCGCGCGAGCGGCCAGCACTCCGGCTGCGGCGAGGGCGGCACCCGAGGAAATGCCCACCAGCAGGCCCTCTTCGGCGGCAGCCCGACGAGCCCACTCGACGGCGGTTTCGGCGTTCTGCGGCAGCACCTCGTCGATCACCGAGCGGTCGAGGATCTTCGGCACGAAGTTGGCGCCGATGCCCTGGATCTTGTGCGGGCCGGGCTCGCCGCCTGACAGCAGCGGCGACTCGGCGGGCTCGACGGCGATCATCTTCACGCCGGGCTTGCGGGCCTTGAGCACCTGCCCGACACCGGTCATGGTGCCGCCGGTGCCGATCCCGGCAACCACGATGTCGACGGTGCCGTCGGTGTCGGCCCAGATCTCCTCGGCGGTCGTCTCCCGGTGGATCTTCGGGTTGGCCTCGTTGGCGAACTGACGGACGAGAACCGCACCCTGCTCGGCCCCGATCGCCTCGGCGCGAGACACCGCACCACGCATGCCCTCAGGGCCCGGCGTCAGGACGAGTTCGGCACCGAAGGCGCGAAGCAGCGCCCGGCGCTCCTTGGACATGGTCTCGGGCATGGTGAGGATCACCTTGTAGCCGCGGGCGGCCCCGACCATAGCCAGAGCGATACCGGTGTTGCCGGACGTCGCCTCAACGATGGATCCGCCTGGGCTGAGCTGCCCGGACTCCTCAGCGGCGTCGATGATGGCCACGCCGATGCGGTCCTTGACCGAGTTGGCCGGGTTGTAGAACTCCAGCTTGGCCAGCACCGTCGCCTTGGAGTCGCCGAACAGGCGGTTGATCCGCACCAGCGGGGTGCGACCGATGAGCTGGGTGACATCGTCGAAGATCTGCATATTTGCTCCTAACCGGCCCCCGCCGGGGCGTATTCCAACATGGCGAAATAGTCCTACGAATCTTGCATGGATCATCCCATGCAAGCACGCCCCTAGACTGACGTCCCATGAGTCTTGCCCATGATCTCGTCCTTGTCATCGACTTCGGTGCCCAGTACGCCCAACTGATTGCACGTCGGATCCGCGAGGCCAGGGTCTACTCCGAGATTGTGCCGCACACGACGAGCGTCGCAGCGATCGTGGCCCGCAAGCCCAAGGCGATCGTGCTGTCCGGTGGACCGCAATCGGTCTACGCCGAGGGCGCACCCCAGGTGGACCCGGCGTTGTTCACCGCCGGTATCCCCGTTTTCGGCATGTGTTACGGCTTCCAAGCGATGGCTCAGGCGCTAGGTGGTGAGGTGCGCCGCACCGGGATCAGCGAGTTCGGGCGTACCCCGATCCGAGTGACCGAGGGCGGTGCCTTGCTGGGGGACTTGCCGGAGGGATTCCGGGCCTGGATGAGCCACGGCGACTCGGTCTATCGGGCGCCGCGCGGCTTCCTGCCGTTGGCGCACAGTGACGGCTCGCCCGTGGCCGCCTTCGAGGACCTGACCCGAGGCTTGGCAGGAGTTCAGTGGCACCCGGAGGTGGGGCACTCCGAGTTCGGCCAAGATGTGCTGGAGAAGTTCCTGCACGACATCGCGGGCTGCCGCCCCGACTGGACGCCGGCCAACATCGTCGAGGACTCGGTGGCCGCCATCCGGGCCCAAGTGGGCGACAAGCACGTGCTCTGCGCGCTGTCGGGCGGCGTCGACTCCGCAGTGGCAGCTGCGCTGGTCCAGCGGGCCGTCGGTGATCAGCTGACCTGCGTGTTCGTCGATCACGGCTTACTCCGCAAGGGCGAAGCCGAGCGGGTCGAACAGGACTTCGTCACCATCACCGGGGTCGACCTGGTGGTTCGCGACGAACAAAAACGCTTCCTCGGCGCCCTAGCCGGGGTGACCGACCCCGAAACCAAACGCAAGATCATCGGCCGCGAGTTCATTCGCACCTTCGAGGACGCGGCTCGCCAGGTGAACGCTGACCACCAAACCGAGTTCCTCGTCCAAGGCACCCTCTACCCCGACGTCGTGGAATCGGGCGGGGGCGAGGGCGCGGCCAACATCAAGAGCCATCACAACGTCGGCGGCCTGCCGGATGACCTGGAGTTCACCCTGATCGAACCCCTGCGAACCTTGTTCAAGGACGAGGTGCGAGCCGTCGGCACAGAACTGGGGCTGCCCGATGACATGGTCTGGCGACACCCCTTCCGGGCCCGGGTTTGGCGATCCGGATCATCGGGGCGGTGACCCAGGAGCGGCTGGACTTGCTCCGCGAAGCGGACGCGATCGCCCGGGCAGAACTGACCGCCGCGGGACTCGACCGGGAGATCTGGCAGTTCCCGGTGGTGTTGCTGGCCGACGTCCGCTCGGTCGGAGTCCAGGGCGACGGACGCACCTACGGGCACCCGGTCGTGTTGCGTCCAGTGACCTCCGAAGACGCGATGACGGCCGACTGGGGTCGGCTGCCCTATGACGTGATCGAGAAGATCAGCACCCGGATCACCAACGAATGCCGGGAGATCAACCGGGTGGTGGTGGACGTGACGTCCAAGCCCCCGGGCACCATCGAATGGGAGTGACCGGGGGCAAGGCGTCGCTTTAGCGGTAGTCGCCCGGGTTCGGGTCGGTCGGGTTGGTGGGCGGTGCCGGCGGCTTGGTGCTGAACATGGCCTTGGCCTCATCCAGCCCGGTTGGCCCGTCGTTCTCCTGCGGCAAGACCGCCCAGAGCACCAGGTAAGCCACCCAGCCCACCTGGGTGACTACGCCCAGGACGACCGCGAGGATGCGGACCAGTCCGGCGTCCATTCCCAGGTAGTTGGCCAGGCCACCGCAGACGCCGCCGATGAACTTGTCCGTCCGGCTTCGGGTCAGTTTCTTCTCATTCATTGATGTTTCCTTTCGTCAGGTTTGTCTTGAGAGTGCGAGTCCGAGGACGCCGATGACGACCAGGGACAGGGGGGCAGCGATCGAGACCAACTGCCAGTCGATGCTGCCGAAGGCGGCCCAGAAGCCGAGGGCGGCCAACGCGCCCAGCAGGAGGCCCATGTTGAGAGCGGTGAGATCAAGGCGCTTCATCGTTCCACCGTGACGGCGCCGGCATTGACCACCAAGTTGATCCGAAGGGTCGGTGACCCGGTGTCGTCGATGAAGTCGCGCTCACCCTCCAGGTTGACCCCGGCCGACATCTCGCCGGGCAGGGTGAGTTGTCCGAGGTTGACCTCATAGTCGATCTCGACATTCCCCGTCGGTGGAAGGGTGAGCTGCAGGGTGCCCGCGTTCAGCTCGAAGTTGACCGTCCGGTCGGCGGTGATCGGGAGTGGTGGAGAGGTCGATCGCGGTGGCGCTGGCGTTGACTTCCCGGGTCTGCGGCAGGTCTTCGATCGAGCTGAAGGTCAACTGTTCGGAGCGCGGATAGTCGCCGGTGACGAACCGATCCGCCGGTGTGAGGGTGACCAGGGTGGCCACACCGGTCAGGATCGCCGTCGGCAAGAGTCCGCGGGGACGCCCGAACCAGGTCGAGAGCACCAAGCCGATGGCCATGGCAGCAAGCGCCGCAGAGAAGTACGCCACCGGCGGGACGATCCACCCTTGGGATTCGGCCAGCGCCAGCCCGCTGAGCCCTGCTCCGATCAGGCCGAGAGTCAGCGGCCAGATCCACCGAGCCCGTTGCCGAATCACCGGTGTCACCTGAGCGGCGGGTCGTCCGCCGGCGCTCAGCTGGGGCAGGTCAGTGGACGGGGTGGACGCTGCGGGAGCGCCGAAGAACTGCAACGGCGCGACCGCCGGCACCTGCGGCGCGGCGCTGTAGTGAACTGCGGGGGATGCTGCAGTGGGGCGGAGCGGAACGGCGGGTGACAGCGGCCATTGCGGCGTCGCTGCGCTCGCGGTCTGGGCGGAAGGGTGCCGTTGCTCGGCCACTCGCCGCTCCCAATCGGCTGCTGCCCGCTCGAAGGGGGTGAGCTCAGCTGCTCCGGATGGGGTCGAGGTCGGCGTGTTCTCGGTCCGCCGAGGCTGATGGCGATAGAAGCCGAAATACCACAAGAAGCCCAGCCCGATCGCCGGGCCGATGCCCAACGGCGAGGACCCGCTGGCGAGGACGATGATCACCGCGCCCAGAGCGACAACCGCCCCGATCACGGACGCATGCGACCAACGCCGGGTCGCCGGAATCAGCGTCCGGACGGGCATGTCGGAGGCACCCTCGCGGGGAATCAGCAACAGTGCTCCGACGTAGACCGCGATGCCGATGCCGGCAACCAGGGAAAGTAGCACCACGGCGATCCGCAGCAGCGTTGGGTCCACCTGCCAACGGCGAGCCAGTCCTGCGCAGACGCCACCCACCACGGCGCCGTCGGCCGCTCGTCTCATCGGTTGGTTCTGCACGGGACCCAGTGTTGTCGCAGCCGGTCCGTCCGCCCATCGGGGATCACCCCTGAGCGGACCCGGAAGGCGCTGGTATCGAATCGGGGAAACACCCGGCTGGTCGTCGGAGTCGCCGCGTGTGAGGCTTCATACATCATGACCGTGTCCGACCTCCCACCGACCGCGAGTGCGCTGCCACCGCAGCGTGCTGACCGCCGCCTCGACCAGGCCTGGCTGGGTGGTGTCTGCGCCGGGCTGGCCAGCCATCTCGGCTGGCCGGTGCTGGTGCTCCGGCTCGGCATCGTCCTGCTCGCAGCCAGCCGGCTGGTGGGGGTGGTGATCTACCTGGTGCTGTGGCTGATCCTGCCGCGCGCGACCGGGCCCGACCAGGCCCCCGGGTTGGTCGCGGCTACCCGAACCGGCAAGCGCGGAGCGATCGGGGAGCGCGCGACCCCGGCCGACCTGGGGGTGGCCTCCGCGGTCGCGCTGGTGGGCGGCGGCTTGCTCTGGCTGCTGCAGGCAACTGGCCTGGGCCTGCCGGAAGCGGTGTTCTGGCCTGCGGTGATCTTCTCAGTCGGACTGATGCTGGTCTGGTGGCAGGCCGACCACATCTCCAATCGGGCGATCCGGGCCACTCCGACGCGGGTGCAGTGGGTCGCTCCGCTGCTGGCCCACTGGTCAACCGTGGTCAGCTTCGGGGTCGGCCTCAGCGCCAGCGGGGTGGCGATCGCCCTCGTCGCGGTGGCCCAGCCGGGCCTGGGTGAGGTGGCCCGCCTCTTCCTCGTCCTCGGGCTGTCGGTAGCGACGCTGCTTCTGGCGGCCGCGCCCTGGATCATCCGGGTTCGGCGATCACTGGCCTTGGCCCGCCAGGAGAAGATGATCGCCGACACTCGCGCCGACATGGCCGCTCACCTGCACGACTCGGTGCTCCAGACCCTGGCGCTGATCCAGCGGCAGGCCGGCGACCCCCGAGCAGTGGCCGGGCTGGCCCGGCGGCAAGAGCGCGAGTTGCGCGCCTGGCTCTACGGGGAGACCGCTGCCGAGGCCACGCTCAAGGTGGCCCTGACCGGAGTCGCCGCCGATGTCGAGGACGTGCACGGCGTGCCGGTCGAGCTGGTCCTGGTCGGCGATACCGAGCTGACCACTGAGCTGACCGCTCTGGTGGCAGCGGCCAGAGAAGCGATGGTCAACGCTGCGAAGCACTCCGAGGCGGCCAAGGTGGACGTCTACGCCGAGGTGGAGGACGCCGTCGTCGAGGTTTTCGTCCGGGACCGGGGGGTTGGCTTCGATCCCGACAGCATCCCGGCCGACCGGCTCGGGGTCCGGGGCTCGATCGTGGAGCGTTTGCGCCGGGTCGGGGGCAATGCCACGATTCGTTCCATCGCCGGTGAGGGCACCGAGGTGCGACTGGAGGTACGACGATGACTGACAACGAGGCACCCGCTAGGCCCAGTCCTGGCCGACGGGTCGTGATCGTCGACGATCACGCGATGTTCCGCAGCGGGGTCAAACACGACATCGGTTCCCGCGTGCACGTGGTGGGCGAAGCGGAGGACGTGCCCAGCGCAGTGGCAGCCATTCTGGCGTCCCAGCCGGACGTCGTGCTGTTGGACGTCCACCTTCCCGGCGGTGGCGGGATCGAGGTCCTCAAGCAGGTGCATGCCATCGAGCCGGACGTCCGCTTCCTCGCGCTGTCGGTCTCCGATGCCGCCGAGGACGTGATCGCGGTGATCCGCGGTGGCGCCCGCGGGTACGTCACCAAGTCGATTTCGGCTGACGAACTGGTCGACGCGATCGGACGGGTGGCCGAAGGGGATGCGGTGTTCTCGCCGCGCCTGGCCGGATTCGTCCTGGACGCGTTCTCCGGAGCGATCGATGTCGCCAGCGTGGATGAGGACCTCGATCGGCTCAGCGCGCGGGAACGGGAAGTGCTGCGGCTGATAGCCCGCGGCTACGCCTACAAGGAGATCGCCCGCGAGCTGTTCATCTCGATCAAGACCGTGGAGACCCACGTCTCCAGCGTGTTGCGCAAGCTGCAGCTCTCGAATCGGCACCAACTGACTCGGTGGGCCACCGACAGACGGCTCGTCTGAGCCAGGACGCAGATCAGCCCCGACGCGAGGCGCCGGGGCTGACTGAACAACGTGTGCTGAGTGTTAGACCTGGGTCCTGCGGCCCGAGATGGGCTGCCACAGGAAGATGCCCAGGATCGCACCGCCGATGGCCATCAGCCAGGTGTAGATGGAGAAGAACTCGCCCAGCGGGCGATTGAAGAGGATAGAGCCGAGCCAGCCGCCCACCAGGGCGCCAATGACTCCGAGCCCCAGGGACGTCAGCCAGCTCCCCTGTTGGCCCATGATTGAACGGGAAATGCTGCCGGCAATGAGACCGAGCACGAGAAATGCGATGAAACCCATGCGTCCAACGTACGCGCCATAGCGAGCCGGTAAGGCATCAAAAGCGCTCAGCCAGGGTCCAATGGGTGGTCCTCCGGGGGTCGGCCGCCCGGGTTAGGATGCGGCTATGGAATTCGTTGAACACCTCATCGTGCTGCTGCACTTCTTCGGCTTTGCCTCGCTCCTGGGTGGGGCGCTGGTGCAGGTTCGGAGCGCGAACCCCGTGGTGAACAACGCCATGCGGGACGGGGCGTGGACGCAGCTGGTGACGGGGTTGGTCCTCGTGGTGTTGGCTGAACTCTTCGATGACGACCCGGTCAACCACGCCAAGGTCGGGATCAAACTGCTCGTCCTGATCGGCATCCTCGCGCTGGTGCTGATCAACCGCAAAAAGGAGCACATCACCCGTGGGACGCTCTTCACCGTGCTCGGGTTGACCGCCGCCAACGCCGCGGTGGCCGTCCTCTGGTGAGCTGCGAGGGTGTCGGCGGCAGGGCATAAGGTTGTGCCGCCATGACCGACACCCTGTTTCCCGAGTTCTTCGGGGTCACTGATCCCACGCCCCCTCCGGTCGCGCCGGCGCGAGCCAAGCGTCGCGATCCTGAGGACCTGCTGCGCGACCTGAACCCACCGCAGCGAGCCGCGGTGATCCATCAGGGTTCACCCCTGCTGGTCGTCGCCGGGGCCGGCTCGGGCAAGACCCGCGTCCTGACCCGCCGGATCGCGCACCTGGTCAGTGAGCGGGGGGTGCACCCGGGGTCGATCCTGGCGATCACGTTCACCAATAAGGCTGCCGCCGAAATGCGGCACCGGGTGATGGACATCGTCGGCAATCGGGCCAAGTTGATGTGGGTGTCGACCTTCCACTCGGCCTGCGTGCGGATGCTACGTGCCGATATCAACCGCTTCGGAATGTCGCGCACGTTCTCCATCTATGACGACACCGACTCCAAACGGCTGATGCAGTTGGTGCTGCGCGATCAACAACTTGACCCCAAGCGCTACCCGGTGCGGGCGGTGATGAACTGGGTCTCAAACCAGAAGAACGAACTGGTCGACCACGAAACCGCGCGAGCTCGGGCGGAGGCCGCCCAAGAGCTGCTCTACGCAGACGCCTATGCGGAGTACCAGCGGCGCCTCGTGGCCGGCAACGCCCTTGACTTCGACGACCTGATCATGACCACGGTGCACCTGCTGCAGGCCTTCCCCGACCTGCGCGAGCAATACCGACGACGCTTCCGTCAGGTCCTGGTGGACGAGTACCAAGACACCAACCACGCCCAATACGCCCTGATTCGGGAGCTGTGCGGGGTGCTCCCGGCACAGCCGGGCGTGCCCGAGGTGGATCCCCCCGAGCTGATGGTCGTCGGTGACTCCGACCAGTCGATCTACGCCTTCCGCGGGGCGACGATCCGGAACATTCTCGACTTCGAGAAGGACTTTCCCGGCGCCGGAACGATCGTGCTGGAGCAGAACTACCGCTCCACCCAAAACATCCTGTCGGCCGCCAATGCCGTGATCAACCGCAACCCGGGCCGCCCCCAGAAGCGGCTCTGGTCCCAGGCCGGTGACGGCGACCTCATCGTGGGCTACGTCGCCGACACCGAGCACGACGAAGCCCAGTTCATCGCCGACGAGATCGACCGGCTGACCGACGCCGGGGTGCACACACCCGGTGAGGTCGCCGTCTTCTATCGGACGAACGCGCAATCGCGAGCGTTCGAAGAGGTCTTCATCCGCGTCGGAATGCCCTACAAGGTGGTCGGTGGGGTGCGCTTCTACGAACGCAAGGAGATCCGGGACGCGATCGCCTACCTTCGGGCGATCGCCAACCCGGCCGACGACGTGTCGGTCCGCCGGATCCTCAACGTGCCCAAGCGCGGCATCGGGGATCGGGCCGAAGCCGTGATCGACGCGTTCGCCGCTGCCGAGCGGATCCCCTTCTACCAAGCCCTGCTCCGCGCCGCACAGGCCCCGGGCTTGCCCTCCCGCTCGCTGAACCAGATCAACGGTTTCGTGGCCGTGATGGAGAGGCAGCGCGAGTTGATGGCGTCGGGGGCGGGCGCGGACGAGATGCTCGTCGGCATCCTCAACGACTCGGGCTATCTGGCCGAGTTGCGCTCTTCCACCGATCCCACCGATGAGACCCGGGTGGAGAACCTGGTCGAGTTCGTATCGGTGGCCGGCGAGTTCGTCGCGGCCGCGCACGCCCAAGACATCGACGTCGACACCCCCGCCGACACCCTGGCCGCCGGTTCTCCTGAGCCGGACGACTCTCTTCCCGCCTTCCTGGAGCGGATCGCCCTGGTCGCGGACTCTGATCAGATCCCCGATGCAGATGCGGAGTCCGGGGGAGTGGTCACCCTGATGACCCTGCACACGGCGAAGGGGTTGGAGTTCCCGACCGTCTTCCTGACCGGCTTTGAGGACGCGATCTTTCCGCACCAGCGGGCCCTGTCTGATCCGGCCGAGCTGCAGGAGGAACGCCGCCTGGCCTACGTCGGGATCACCCGGGCCCGGGAGCGGCTCTACCTGACCCGGGCGACCGTCCGGACTGCCTGGGGTGCGCCGCAATACAACCCGCCCAGCCGGTTCACCGAGGAGATTCCGGCCCACTTGTTGGATTGGCGTCGCCTGGGCATGCCCCGCAGCGGCTGGGCCTCGACCAGCCGGGTGCGCACCGAGCAGGCCTGGAAGAACACGGTCAGCTACGGCAGCAAGCCGGTGATCAAAACGGTGGCCTCGGTCACTGTCGGCGACCGGGTGCTGCACACCACGTTCGGAATGGGCGTGGTGACCGCGACCAGCGGCGCCGGGGACGCGGCGAAGGCGGACGTCGACTTCGGGAGTTCAGGGGTCAAGCGGCTCAGCCTCAAGCACGCCCCGATGGAGAAGATGTAGCCGCTCAGGCGGCGTCGCGCTCAGCGCTTCAGGTACTTCATGGGGTCGACGCCGGTGCCGTTCTCGTAGACCGAGAAGTGCAGATGGCAGGCCGTGGAGAGCCCGGTCGTACCGACATAGCCGATCAGCTGGCCCTTGTTGACCTGCTCGCCCTCGCTGACCACGTAGTTGGTCATGTGCAGGTAAGCCTCCTCCACCTCGACCCCGTCGATCTGGCCGGAGTTCACTCGGACGTTGTTGCCCGAGCCGCCGTCATAGGAGGCTTTGACCACGAGGCCGTCCGCAGCGGCATAGATCGGGTTGCCGCACGCGCCGCCGATGTCGGTGCCGTTGTGTAGCCGCCAGTAGCGCAGGATCGGGTGCAGGCGCGGGCCGAAGCTCGATCCCACGCCGCCCTCGGTCGGCCAGAGGAACTTGCTCTTGTCCAGCAAATCCTTGGATTCGGCTGTGATCTTGTCGGCAGCGGCGTTCAGGGCGACCTGGCGGACGTCGCTGGCAGCCACGGCCTGAGCGGCGGACAGGTCAGCTGCTTCGTCAGCCAGGACCTTCGCCCGAGCGCTGGCAAGGTCATCAGTCGAGACGACCGGCCGATCGGCATCCCGGCTGGCGGGGTCAGTGGTGCGCAGGTCAAAGGCAGAGGGGACAGCGGTGCTGAGCGCTACTGGGGCGGTTGCTGCGGGGGCGGCCTGCGACGTGCTCGAACCAAGGGTCCCGATGCCAGCCAGGCAGACCCCGGCGAGGGCAACGGCGGCGATGGTCTGACGGGTCACCCGGACGCCTGCAGCGATTTCGCCTACCTTGTCGATCAGCCGCGTGCGCAAGCCAGTGTCTCCTGCTGTGAGAGGGAATCCCGTCTTCGGGGATGGGTTTAGCTTAGCATTTCTCAGGGTAGTTCTCAGAATTGGCCTCGTGGACGGCGTGCGACGGACGCCGGGGTGCAGGATGGGCTCGCGCAGTCTAGTCTCAGGATGCCTATCGGCGCCCAGGCCCCATCACAGACGGAGTAGTCGTGGATCTGTTCGAGTACCAGGCTCGAGACCTGTTCGAAGCGCACGGGGTCCCCGTGCTGCGCGGAATCGTTGCCACCACCCCGCAGGAGGCGGCTGACGCTGCGGCCGAACTCGCCACACCCGTGGTCGTGGTCAAGGCCCAGGTCAAGACCGGAGGCCGCGGCAAGGCCGGTGGGGTCAAACTGGCCCGCAGCCCCCAGGAGGCCCGGGAAGCGGCTGAGAAGATTCTCGGTCTCGACATCAACGGGCACATCGTCCGCGCCGTCATGGTGACCGAGGGTGCCGACATCGCTGAGGAGTACTACTTCTCCCTGCTGCTGGATCGCGCCCAACGCAACTACCTGGCGATGTGCTCCAAAGAGGGCGGGATGGACATCGAAACCCTCGCCGTGGAGCGGCCCGACGCGCTGGCCCGGATCTCGGTCAGCCCGATCACCGGCCTTGACGCGGCGAAGGCGGACGAGATCGTGGCCGCGGCCGGCTTCGAGGAGGCCGATCGGGCCGAACTGGCCAGGGTGCTGGTGCTCCTGGGGGATGTCTACCGCGAGAACGACGCCACCCTGGTGGAGGTGAACCCCCTGGTGAAGACGGGATCGGGGCAGATCATCGCCCTCGACGGCAAGGTCACCCTGGACAGCAACGCCGCGTTCCGGCACCCCGAGTGGGAGGGTTTGGCCGACGAATCCCGCGACGACCCGCTAGAGATTCGAGCCCGGGAGAAGGGCCTGAACTACGTCAAGTTGGACGGCTCCGTCGGCATCATCGGCAACGGCGCCGGTCTGGTGATGAGCACGCTGGACGTGGTCGCGAATGCCGGCAAGGAGTTTCCGGGTAGCCCAACTCCGGCCAACTTCCTCGACATCGGCGGAGGCGCGTCGGCGCAGGTGATGGCCGACGGGCTGGACATCATCCTCTCCGACGCCCAAGTCGAGGTGGTCTTCGTCAACGTCTTCGGCGGCATCACCGCGTGCAGCGAGGTGGCCAAGGGGATCATCGACGCCCTGGGCATGCTGGGGGATCGGGCCCAGGCCGATCGTCGTCCGGCTGGACGGCAACGCCGTCGAGATCGGTCGAGCGATGCTCGCAGAAGCGGCGCACCCCTTGGTGCGCATGGAAACCACCATGGACGCCGCGGCGCGCAGCGCCGCCCAACTGGCCAGCCTGGCTCGCTGAGATAAGGAACACATCAATGGCTATCTGGCTGGATCACCATTCCAAGGTCATCGTTCAGGGCATGACCGGCTCGGAGGGACGCAAGCATACGCAGCGGATGATCGCCTCGGGCACCCGCATCGTCGGCGGCGTCACGCCTGGAAAGGGCGGTCAGTCCGTCCTGTTCGAGGAAGACCCAGTGCCGGTGTTCAACTCCGTGGCGGAAGCCAAGCAGGCCACCGGCGCGAACGTGTCGGTCATCTTCGTCCCGGCACGCTTCACCCGGGGAGCGGTGTTCGAGGCGGTCGACGCGGGCCTTGACCTGGCGGTCTGCATCACCGAAGGGGTCCCGGTCAAGGACTCCGCAGCGTTCTACACCCACGTCGTCGAGAGCGGCCACACCAGGCTGATCGGCCCCAACTGCCCGGGTCTGATTTCTCCGGGGAAGAGCAACGTCGGCATCATTCCCGCCTCGATCGCCCGACCTGGCCGGATCGGTCTGGTCTCCAAGTCCGGCACGTTGACCTACCAGATGATGTTCGAACTGGGCGATATCGGCTTCTCGACTGCCGTCGGCATCGGCGGCGATCCGGTGATCGGTACCACTCACATCGACGCCCTGGCCGCCTTCGAGGACGATCCGGAGACCGACGCGATCATCATGATCGGCGAGATCGGCGGCGACGCCGAAGAGCGGGCGGCGGCCTTCGTGGCTGATCATGTGACCAAGCCCGTGGTCGGCTACATCGCCGGGTTCACCGCCCCTGAGGGCAAGACGATGGGCCATGCCGGAGCCATCGTGTCAGGCACCAAGGGCACCGCGCTGGGCAAGAAGGCGGCGCTGGAAGAGGCCGGCGTCCAGGTGGGCCGGACTCCGAGCGAGGCAGCTAACCTCATCCGAGAGATCATGAGTTCCCTGCACTGAATCGGCTCAGCACTGAATCGGCTCAGCCGGACGCGCCGCTCCCTTCGGGGGGCGGCGCGTCCGTCGTGTGCAGGCCGCGGTCCCTTCCCTAGACCTGGGACGCCCGCTGAGCCGCCCGGGCGGTGACCGCCGACCATTGGGCGTCGGTGAAGTCGAAGTCTGGGGACGGGTTCGCCAGCAGGTAGGTCACCCGGTTACCCCGAGACGAGATGCCGACCCGGAAGGTGACTCGGCGGGTGTCGCTGATCCGCTGGCTGACCGTGTAAGCGAGGTAGGTGACGTTCTTGCCGTCAGCGCCGACGACCTTGATCGCCGGAATCACCTTCACCGTCGGGGTCTTGGTACGGGCGGCGCAATCGGCAAAGTTCTTCTTCAACTGCGCCACAAGTTTGGTCGCGTCGGAGGCCTTGGGCAGGGTGTAGCGAGCCTCGTCCACGCCGAAGCCGTCGGGGGCGGCCGGATCATCGGTGAGGAGGTAGATGCGATGTTCCGCAGCAGTGGCGCCGGGCACCTGGTTCAGGTCGACCGCCTCGCACTGGCTTCCGACGAGGTTCGGCGCCGCGGGCTCCGTGCCCTCCCACCGACCCGCTCCCGGGGTCACCCGAGGCAGATCGTTCGGGGTCAGCCAGTTCGCTATCCCTGCCGTGGGTGGGGGAGCGGCGCTCACCTTCGGCGTCTCGGGGCAGGTGCCCTCGGCGCTGGCGCACTGACGAGCCAATGACTCTGCGGCCGCGGTGGCGAGCGCCTTGGTCGACAGGGCCGCCCCCGTCCGAGAGACGTCGAAGACATTGATGAAGGTGCCGGCGCGAGTCAGCAGCAGGACGTGCCGAGTGGGGTCCTGCTGCTCGACCACCACGGTCACGGCAGCGGACTGGTCAGCCAGTCCGGTCACGTTCGCGCCAGCGGCGACGTAGACCTCGTTCTTGGCGCACCCGCCCAGTTGGGCCAGCCGCAGCGTGAACGCGGTCTCGGCATCGGCCACTGTCGCGTAGGCAGCCTGTGACTGCAGCAAGGTGACCGACGGTGTTGTAGACGAGGCGAGGGAACGGAGTTGGGCGGCTGCAGCGGTGGGCAGACCCTCGACTGTGTCGTCGATGCATTTGGGCTGGCCGGTGGTGACGGTCGGCCCGGAGGCGGTTTCGCCGATCGTCCAGGTGGTTTGGTCGACCAACTCGGCCAGATCATCAGGTTCCAGCAGTTGGGTGTCCTGGAGCAGGGGCACAGCCGGATTCGCGGTGGGGGAGGTGCTTGAGCCGGGGGTCGAGGTCTGCTTCGGAAGGCTGGTGATCACGATCGCGGCGATCAGCCCGAGCACCACCAGCACCGAGGCGAGCACCGTCCATCGGCTGCGCGGCTCCGCCCACAGCCGGCTCAGTCGGTGTCCATCGCGCGCTGCGTCGCTGACCAGGGGCTCATCCTCGTCGACGGCGTCGGCGTTGGAGTCGGCTTCCGCGGACGGGCTGGCGACTCCGGTGATCCAGGCGCGTAAGGAGGGAGTGAGCTGGTCCAAGCCGAAAGCGTCGTTCGGTGAGCTGGCACTCGTCGCGGAGCGACGAGCAATCCCGGGCACAAAGTCCTCCGGGTACGGGGCGTCGGCAAAGCGTCGACCGCTGGCAGAGATCGGGGCGTTGGGTTCCGGGTCCGGCAGCACCGGTGCCGGCGGAGGTATTGGCGAGGCACTGATCGCGCCGCTCGATCCTGAGCTGTCGTCGGCGGGGACCCACAGCGCCCGGGGGGGCCGCTGGAAGTCCGGGGCGGATTGGCCTTGATCGAGGTCGTCATCGTCCGGACCGTCGGCAGTCACAGGCATGGCCCGTCTGGGTCCTGGAGTGTCCGTCACGAGCGATCCTCAGCTTGGGGGAGTCCTGCTAGCCCATGAGTTTACCCACGCCTGGCGTGTCCGAACGATCCCCTGACATGGATGAGTGAGCATTGGTAAATCATGCGCACACCCTCCGAGCGTCGCCGGCCATCGATCCGGCTGACCGTGTCGTCCGCCCGTTCCGGTCTCACCCAGGCCGCCGCGGAGCGGGTGCTCAGCCTGCCCCCGGTGGCTGCCGGCGCTTTGGCAGGGGCCACTGCGGCAGCGTCAGGGTGGGTGCTGGCCACCGCCTTCTGCCTGATCGCCTGGTTCACCGCGACCGCGATGCCGATCCCCACTGTGCTCGGGTTCGCCTCCTCGTTCTGGTTGACCGCGCACGGTGCCGGTGCTGTCGTCGGCGGCCAACCGATCACCGTGATTCCGCTCGGGTTGACCCTTTTTCTGGTCTGGCTGGTCCGCCTCCTCACCGGCATCGCTCAACGGCAGGCCCGCGTGAATGACGAGGTTGGCCACGACACCGTCGACCCGCGTCCGGGCTGGGCCCCTCGGGTCAAGCTTGTCCTCGGGGTTGCAGCGGGGTACGCCGCGGTGAGTGCCGTGATCTCTAGGGGCCGGTCTGGCTCCGCGGCTGTGGCTGGCCGCTTTGGGTGGCGCCGTGGTGGCGTTGCTCGGGGCTGCCTGGGCGCTGTCCGGCGAACTGGCCGGTCAGCAAGCCCGAGGTCTGCCCGAGTGGGTGAGATTTCTTCCCGGCGCTCTGGGGAGCGGTTTGTTGGCGATGGCGGGATTCTCGGCGGTCGCTCTGGCCATCGGCGTGATCGCCGGCTGGGACAAGATCTCCCGGCTCATCACCGCCTTGGAGCTGGACGGGGTCGGCGCCTTCCTGGTCGGCGTGCTGCACCTGCTGTACCTACCGAACTTCCTGGTCTGGTCGGCCAGCTTCCTCAGCGGCGCTGGGTTCAGCGTGGGGCTTGGTTCGGTGGTCGCCCCGATGGGGACCAGCACCGGCATCCTCCCGGCGATTCCCATCCTGGGGGCCCTGCCCGCCCCCGGTCCGGGCGGCCCGGCGGCCTTTCTGTGGCTGATCGCCGGACTGCTGATGGGCTCCGTGGCAGGCGCCCGGATGGTTCGCCGGCTTCCTCAACCCCCGACCTTGCTGGTCTCGCTGGGGCTGGGTGCCTTGGCCGGTGTGCTCACCGGGGTCGCGCTGCTCGCCGTGGCCGTGCTCACCCGGGGAGACCTGGGCGTGCTCCGGCTGGTCGGCTTGGGGCCCCGGCTACCGGAGCTCAGTTGGCTGGCGCCATCGCTCGGCCTGCTGGGCGGGTTGATCGGCGCGGCGGCTGCTCGGCTCGTCGCCCCCAGCCGCCTGATTCCGGCGGAGTCGGTGCCGCCGGTGGACCCGGACGCCACCGAGCCGCTGCCGTTCTCCGAGCAAACAACAGTGCGGATCTGATGACCGCAGCCCGGGCGGCTTCGTGTTGTGTCGGACGCCCTCGATAGGGTGTCCCCCATGGCGTTCCGGCTGGTGGTTCTCGTGTCCGGCTCGGGCACCCTCTTGCAGTCGCTGCTGGACGCCCAAGCTGACGGCACGCTGGCGGGTGAGGTGGTCGCCGTCGGCGCCGACCGCGAGGACGCGCACGGGCTGGTTCGTGCCGCCAAGGCAGGGGTGCCGACCTTCGTGCACAGCCTGACCAAGGGTGCCGATCGAGCGAGCTGGGACGCTGAGTTCACCGGCTTGGTGGCCGCGTTCGACCCTGACCTGGTGGTGAGTGCCGGATTCATGAAACTGCTTGGCCCGCCGTTCCTGGAGCGTTTCGGCGGTCGCGTGATCAACACCCATCCTGCCCTGCTGCCGGCCTTCCCCGGGATGCACGGACCCCGGGATGCGCTGGCGCACGGGGTCAAAGTCACCGGAGCAACCGTGTTCCTGGTCGACGAGGGGGTCGACACCGGCAGGATCCTGGCCCAAGAGCCCGTCCGGGTACTGCCCGGAGACACCGTGGACACCCTGCACGAACGAATCAAGATCGCGGAGCGAGCGCTTCTGATCGACACCGTCAACGCCTTGGCCCGAGGAGCACTATGACCGACCGACATCCGATCCGCCGCGCCCTGGTCTCGGTCTACGACAAGACCGACCTGACCGAGCTCGGCCGAAGCCTCGCCGAGTCGGGCGTCGAGATCGTCTCCACCGGCTCCACGGCCAGCACGCTGATCGCCGCCGGTGTTCCTGTTACCGCGGTGGAGCAGGTGACCGGCTTCGCCGAATGCCTGGACGGGCGGGTGAAGACGCTGCACCCTCACATTCATGCCGGACTGCTGGCCGACCGGCGGCTGCCGTCGCATCGGGAGCAACTGGAGGTTCTCGGGATCGCGCCTTTTGATCTGGTGGTCAGCAACCTCTACCCCTTCGCCGACACGGTGGCCGCCGGGGGGACCCCGGACGAATGCATCGAGCAGATCGACATCGGTGGGCCCTCGATGGTTCGCGCGGCGGCCAAGAACCACCCGTCGGTGGCCATCATCACCTCGCCCGATCAGTATCTGCAGTTGACCGACGCGTTGGCGCAGGGAGGCTTCACCCTGGCCGAGCGGCAACGGCTTGCCGCGCAGGCCTTCGTCCACACCGCCACGTATGACGTCACCGTGGCCAGCTGGATGGGGGCCGCCATCGGCGGCTCGCTGGAGGGGGATGGCTTCCCCGACTGGGTGGGGGCCACCTGGAACAAGGTGGGCACGCTGCGCTACGGCGAGAACAGCCATCAGGCTGCGGCCCTGTATGCCGACGGCTTCCGCTCGGTGGGGCTCCCGGTGGCGGTCCAACTCCACGGCAAGGAGATGTCGTACAACAACTACACCGACGGGGATGCCGCCTACCGGGCCGCCTACGACTTCGAAGCGCCGGCGGTGGCGATCATCAAGCATGGCAACCCGTGCGGGATCGCGCTCGGCGACGACATCGCCCAGGCGCACCGCAAAGCCCACGCCTGTGACCCGGTGTCGGCTTTCGGCGGGGTGATCGCGACCAACCGTCCGGTGAGCGTGGCGATGGCCGAGCAGGTCGCCGAGGTGTTCACCGAGGTGATCATTGCGCCCGGCTATGACGAAGGGGCGGTGCAGGTCCTCGATCGCAAGAAGAACATCCGCCTCCTGATCGCGGACGCGTTCCCCACAGCGCCGGTCGAGCATCGCGCGATCGCTGGTGGCATGCTGCTCCAACAGCCGGACGCCATCGATGCCCCGGGTGACGACCCCGCCACCTGGACTCTCGTGGCGGGCCCAGCGGCGGACGCGGCCACCCTGGCCGACCTCGATTTCGCCTGGCGGGCCTGTCGCGCGGTGAAGTCGAACGCCATCCTGCTGGCTCAGGACGGGGCCTCGGTTGGCGTGGGAATGGGTCAGGTGAACCGGGTCGATTCCTGTCGATTGGCGGTGGAGCGGGCCGGCGATCGGGCCAAGGGAGCGGTCGCGGCCTCGGACGCCTTCTTCCCGTTCTCCGACGGACCGGCGATCCTGATCGAGGCCGGCGTGCGCGCAATCGTCCAGCCGGGCGGGTCCGTCCGGGACGCGGATACCATCGCTGCCGCAAACGACGCCGGGGTGACCATGTACCTCACCGGCACGCGGCACTTCTTCCACTGAGCATGAGCACTCCCGAGCCACGAGAGCGGCCGCCGAAGAACTTCGTGCAGCAGGTGCTCGGTCAGTGGCCGCTGGCCAGCGTGCTCAGCGGGGTGGCCGTCGGCTTGGTGATCGTCGCCTTCGGGCACTGGCGGACCGGATCGACCCTGATCGGTCTGTCGATCACGGCCGGTGGATTCTTCCGGCTCCTGCCTCAGCGACGGGTGGGGCTACTGAACGTCCGAAATCGGCTCGCTGACACCCTGGTCTTGCTCGGGATCGGGATCGGGATCGCCGCGCTGGCCTGGTTGGTACCGCCCAGTCGCGGCTGATCCCCCTCCGTTGTGACTCAGATCAGGCCGAGTTCCTTGACCGCATCCCGTTCGTCCAAAAGCTCGGCGACTGAGGCGTCGATCCGGGAACGGCTGAAGTCGTCGATCTCCAGACCCTGGACGATCTGGTAGGTGCCGTCGGCAGTGGTGCAGGGGAAGGACGAGATCAGGCCCTCGGGAACCCCGTAGGAGCCGTCGGAGACGACGGCCATCGAGACCCAGTTGCCCTCCTCGGTGCCGCTCACCCAATCGCGCATGTGCTCCACGGTGGCGTTCGCCGCCGAGGCAGCCGACGAGGAGCCGCGAGCCGCGATGATCGCAGCACCTCGCTTGGCCACGGTGGGAATGAAGGTTGCCTCCAGCCACTCCTGGTCGTTGACCAGAGCGGCGGCGTTGGCACCGTTCACCTCGCAGTGGAACAGGTCGGGGTACTGGGTGGCGGAGTGGTTGCCCCAGATGGTCATCTTGCTGATCGCGGTCACCGGAACCGACAACTTGGCGGCCAGTTGGCTGATCGCGCGGTTGTGATCAAGGCGGGTCAGGGCGTTGAAACGCTCCGCGGGAATGTCGGGGGCGTTGCTCATGGCGATCAGCGCATTGGTGTTGGCCGGGTTTCCGGTGATCAGCACCTTGACGTCGTCGGCGGCGACGGCGTTCAGCGCACGACCCTGGGCGGTGAAGATCGCGCCGTTGGCGCTGAGCAGATCGCCGCGCTCCATGCCCTGCGTACGCGGGCGAGCGCCGACCAACATGGCCAGGTTGACCCCGTCGAAGACCTTCGTCGGATCATCGCCGATCTGGATCCCGGACAACGTGGGGAAGGCGCAGTCCTGCAGCTCCATGACCACGCCCTCCAGGGCCTTCAGGGCGGGGGTGATTTCGAGCAGCCGCAACTCAACCGGCTGGTCCGGCCCCAAGAGGGAGCCGCTGGCAATGCGGAACAACAGGCTGTAACAGATCTGGCCGGCGGCACCAGTGACGGCGACCTTGACGGGGGTTTTGCTCACCTTGAACTCGCTCCTTACACGTGCGCTGTCGCGCTTGTCTCAACGTCTCTGACGCTAGCACTGGTGGCCCTTGCGCGATGCACGTGGACGGAGCTGAACCCGCCCCTGACGGTGGCTGGGCGAGGCGCTGGTAAAATCGGCGCCTCACCACCTCTGCGAGGACACCGATGCGACTGCTGCTCGTCCGACACGGCCAAACCCGATCGAATGTGGCCATGGTGTTGGACACGATGCACCCGGGGGCCGGGCTCGATGAGACCGGCCTGGAGCAGGCCCAGGCTTTGGTCGAGCGACTAGCCGAGCTGCCGATCGACGCCATCTATGTCTCCGACCTGCCGCGTACCGCCCAGACGGCCACACCGCTGGCTGTGTTACGCGGACTTGAGCTCACGGTCCTCCCCGGCTTGCGGGAGATCCAAGCGGGGGAGGACGAGATGTCTCCCGATTGGCTGCGCTACGTCAGCACGCTGCGAGCCTGGTGGGAGGGCGACCCAGGGGCAAAGATCCCCGGCGGGGAAGATGCGCACCAGTTTCTGGAGCGGTTCGACGCGGCGATCGATCAGATCGTCCGGGCGGGGCACGACCACGTGGTCGTGGTCAGCCACGGGGCGGCCTTGCGAGTCTGGACCGAACATCGGATCCCCGGCTTCAACGCGCTGGTCGGCCATCAGGGCCTGCCCAACACGACGGTGATCGTGGCGGAGGGGCATCCCGAGACTGGCTGGTCGTTGGTCTCGGTCGACTTCCCGGACGCCTCCGGCTCCCCGCTACGGTGACCAGCCGGCCTGCCTCGCCGTAGCCGCCAGGGTGCGCTACCCCTCTGCCCTTTGTCTGACGGGGCTGATAATTTCATTCTGCAACGCCGCTCACCGAGGAGACCCCATGCGCCGACCGGTTGCCCTTCTGGCCAGTCTTGTTCTGCTGCTCACGCTCTGGGCAGGGGGAACGCCCAGAGCCTCGGCGGAAGAGCGGGTCGCGAACCTGGTCGGCAGCGTGCAGACCGAACTCGGCTGCGCTGCAGACTGGGCGCCCGACTGCACGGCAACGGACTTGGTGAAGGATGGAACCACCCACAGCCGGGTCTTCACCATTCCCGCCGGCTCGTGGGAGTTCAAGGTGGCGATCAACCACAGCTGGCTGGAAAGCCATGGCGCTGCGGGTGGGTCGGCCAACATTCCTTTGACCCTTACCGCAGCAGCCAAGATCAAGGTCAGCTACGACGATCTCACGCACCTGGTCACCGTGAGCCCGGCCGAGCTACCTGGCCAAGCCACTGGCGCAGATCGATCGCTGGCGGTCTCGTCGCTGCGCTCGCTGTTGACCAAGGAGCGGTTCTACTTCTTGATGGCTGACCGGTTCGCCAACGGAGCTACGGGCAATGACGCGGGCGGTCTCACCGGCTCCCGCTTGGAGAGTGGGTTTGACCCCACAGACAAGGGCTTCTACCACGGCGGAGACCTCAAGGGAGTCACGGAGAAGCTCGATTACATCAAAGGCCTGGGGACGAGCGCCATTTGGCTCACGCCGTCGTTCAAGAACAAGCCGGTCCAGGGCGAGGGCGAGAATGTCAGCGCCGGCTACCACGGCTACTGGATCACCGACTTCACCCAGATCGACCCGCACCTGGGCACCAATCAAGACATGAAAGATCTGATCTCGGCCGCCCACGCCAAGGGGATGAAGGTCTTCTTCGACATCATCACCAATCACACGGCCGACGTCATCAACTATGAGGAAGGTCTGTACAGCTACATCTCGAAGGAGGTGTCGCCCTACCAGGACGCCGCCGGCCTGACGTTCGACGATGTGGCCTACGCCGGCACCGACAACTTCCCGACGCTGGATCCGGCGACCTCGTTTCCGTACACCCCGGTCTTCCGTTCCGAGGCCGACAAGACGGTGAAGGTGCCCGCCTGGTTGAACGACCCGACGCTCTATCACAACCGCGGCGACTCGACGTTCGCCGGTGAGTCCCTCCACCTACGGCGACTTCGTCAGGCTGGGCGACCCTGTTCACCGAGAACCACGAGGTCGTGGACGGGATGGTCGACATCTACAACGCCTGGGTCGATCTCGGCATCGACGGGTTCCGGATCGACACGGTCAAGCATGTGAACAACGAGTTCTGGCAGAAGTTCGGCCCGGCCCTGATGGATCATGCCGCCGAGGTGAACAACGACGACTTCTTCATGTTCGGCGAGGTCTACGACTCCTCACCGTCCTTCACCAGCCAGTACTCCACCTCGGCCAAGCTTCCGGCGACTCTGGACTTCGGTTTCAGAACGCGGCGCTTCGGCTTCGCGCAGGCAAGCCGACCTCCGGGCTGCGGGACATGTTCGCCGGGGACGACTGGTACACCGACCACGACTCGAACGCCTACAACCTGCCCACGTTCCTGGGCAACCACGACATGGGTCGGCAGACCATGATGCTCAAGAGCGCCGGCTACTCCAACGCCGACATTCTGACCCGGAACAAACTCTCCAACGCGCTGATGTACCTCACCCGAGGGCAACCAGTGGTCTACTACGGCGACGAGCAGGGCTTCATGGGCTCCGGCGGCGACAAGGACTCCCGCCAAGACATGTTCGCCACCCAGGTGGCCCAGTACGCCGGGGAAGACGTGATCGGCGGCACGTCCGGGTCTAAGGACCGCTACCTGACCGATCATCCGCTCTACCAGCAGATCGCGGGGCTGGCCAAGCTGCGGGCTGCTCATCCGGCCCTGTCCGACGGCGCCCAGATTCATCGCTACTCCTCCAACTCGGCCGGTGCCTTCGCGGTCAGCCGGATCGACAAGGTGGCCAAGCGTGAGTACCTCGTCCTGACCAATAACGCCGTGACCGCCCAGACGGTCACGTTCTCCACCTACTCGGCCGGGAGCAAGTTCGTCTCGCTCTATGGTGAGGGTGGCGACCTGCGAGCCAATGCTCAGGGGCGGGTCACCGCGACCATCCCGGCGCTGGGCGCCGTCGTGTACCGGGCCAACTCGGTGATGACCCCACCCACGGCGGCCCCGGTGATCATCCCGACCGCGCCGGTCATGGGCGGCACAGTCGGGGGTCGGGCCGAGATTTCGGCCGCAATCGCCGACAGCAGCCGCTTCGCCGAGGTGAGCTTCTACTTCCGGCATGCCGGCACCGACACCTGGAAGCTGCTCGGCACCGATGACAACCCGCTGTACCGCGTCTACCAGGACGTCAGCGGGATGGCCAAGGGCACCCTGCTGGAGTACCGGATCGTGGCCAAGGACCTGGCCGGAAACATCTCGGCCACGTCCACCTACGGTTTCGTGGGCGACCCGGTCGGGCCGGTCAGCAGCGTGACCAACGATCCGCCGGCTCAGCAGCCCGAGTTCGTCACTGTTCCCGGTTCGCACAACAGCGAGATGGGCTGCGGCGCCGACTGGGATCCGGCCTGTGCGCAGGCCCAGCTGACCCTCGACCCGACCGATCAGATCTGGAAGCTGACCACCTCGGTGCTGGCCGGGGAGTACGAGTTCAAGGCAGCGATCAACAAGTCGTGGGACGAGAACTACGGCGTCGGCGGGATCCGCAACGGCTCCAACATCGTCTATAAGCCGACCGGCGGGCCGATCAGCTTCTACTACGACCACGCCACCCATTGGGTGACCAACACCGCGCAGGGCGACATTGTCACCGCCCCCGGCTCGTTCGGCTCTGAACTTGGCTGTGCCGCCGACTGGCTGGCCGAGTGCATGCGTCCGTGGCTCCAAGACCCCGACGGTGACGGCACCTACACCTGGTCGTCGGTGAAGGTGCCGGCTGGGAGCTATGAGTTCAAGGTTGCCCATGATCTCGCCTGGGTGGAGGCCTACCCAGCGGGGTCGAATGTGCCGCTGAACGTGCCCAAGGACGGGATGCAGGTCACGATCAGTTACAAGCTCTCTGACCACTCGGTCGGCGTGGCGGCGACGCAGCCGGCCGCGACTCCGACCTCACCGTGGCCAACGCGGTCGTCGTGGCGCCGAACCTGATCGCCTACCCCGCCGCCAGCCTGCCGATCGGGGTGGATCCGTCGACCTTGAGCTGGCGGCTGCACTGGTCAGCAACCGGTGGCCTGGCCGTGGACGCGGAAGGCATCATCGGCGGCTCCACTGCCAGCCTGACCAGGGATCCGGCGGCCTGCCCGCTGCGGTGGTGACCGCCCATCCGGAGCTGGCAGACTCGGTGGCGCTGGTCATCGACAAGAAGACAGCCAAGCAGCTGGCCACGATCATGGCTGGCCAAGTGGCCGTGGCCCTGTATGACGGGAGCGGCAAGTTGTTGGACGCCACCGGACTGAAGGCTGCCGCCTGACCTTGCGGGTCAGCGGAAGATGACGGTCCGGCTGCCGTCCAGCATCACCCGGCGCTCGGCGAACAGCTTGACCGCCTCGGTCAGCGTCCGGGACTCCTGCTCCTGACCCATGGCCATCAGCTCGGGGACCTCCATCGAGTGGTCCACCCGGCGCACGTTCTGCTCGATGATCGGGCCTTCGTCCAGGTCGGCGGTGACGAAGTGGGCGGTGGCGCCGATCAGCTTCACGCCGCGCGAATGGGCCTGCCGGTAGGGGTTGGCGCCCTTGAAGCCGGGCAGGAACGAGTGGTGAATGTTGATCGCGCGTCCGGCAAGCTCGTCGCACAACCCGGGGGAGAGCACCTGCATGTAGCGGGCCAGCACCACCAGTTCGATGTCGTGTTCGGTGATCGCGTCGATGATCCGTCGCTCGACCGACCGCTTCGTCTCCGAGGTCACCAAGTGATGCTCGAACGGGATCCCGTAGAAGTTCGCCATCGGCTCCAGGTCGGGGTGGTTCGACAGGATCAGCGGAACGTGCAGCGGCAGGTAGCCCGAGCGCTGCCGGAAGAGCAGGTCGTTCAGGCAGTGCCCGGCCTTGGAGGCCAGGATCAGGGTGCGTCGGCGCCGACCCACGTAATCCAAGGCCCAGTCGGCGTGGAGTGACTCCGCGATCGGGGTGACGGCCTGCTCGAAGATGGACCGATCGAAGCCGGACTGAACCTGCACCCGCATGAAGAAGCGCTTCGATTCAGTGGAGGAGAACTGCTGCAGTTCGGTGATGTTGCCCTGAGCAGCGGCGATGGCTCCGGTGACGGCATGGACGATGCCGGCCCGGTCAGGGCAGGCCAAGGTGAGCAGCCAATGGGTCGAATCGATCACGGCGACAGGGTAGCGGCGTTCTGAGGATCGGTCGGGGTGTGGTCGAGGGTGTCGAGACCCCGTATGTTGTCGCCATGGCGAAGATCAAGGTTCAAGGGACGGTCGTCGAGCTCGACGGCGATGAGATGACCCGCATCATTTGGCAGTTCATCAAGGACCGCCTCATCCACCCGTACCTGGATGTGAATCTGGAGTATTACGACCTCGGCATTGAGAGCCGCGACGCCACCGAGGACCAGATCACGATCGACTCCGCCCACGCGATCCAGAAGCACGGTGTCGGCGTGAAGTGCGCCACGATCACCCCCGATGAGGCGCGCGTGGAGGAGTTCGGCCTGAAGAAGATGTGGGTCAGCCCCAACGGGACGATCCGCAACATCCTCGGCGGGGTGGTCTTCCGCGAGCCGATCATCATCTCCAACATCCCTCGGCTGGTGCCGGGCTGGACGAAGCCGATCATCATCGGTCGTCACGCGCACGGCGACCAGTACAAGGCCACCAACTTCAAGGTGCCCGGCGCCGGCCAGCTGACCATCACCTTCACCCCCGAGGATGGCTCCGAGCCGATCCAGCACGTCGTGGCCAACTACGGCGCCGATGGTGGCGTGGCGATGGGGATGTACAACTTCAACGAGTCGATCCGCGATTTTGCGCGCGCTTCGTTCAACTACGGCCTGCTCCGCAACTACCCGGTGTACCTCTCCACCAAGAACACCATCCTCAAGGCCTATGACGGCGCGTTCAAAGACATCTTCGCCGCCGTTTTCGCCGCCGAGTTCGCCGCCGAGTTCGCCGCGGCGGGGCTCACCTACGAGCACCGCCTGATCGACGACATGGTCGCGGCGGCGATGAAGTGGGAGGGCGGCTACGTCTGGGCCTGCAAGAACTACGACGGCGACGTGCAGTCCGACATCGTCGCCCAAGGTTTTGGTTCGCTCGGCCTGATGACTTCCGTGCTGATGACGCCGGACGGCCAGACGGTCGAGGCTGAGGCCGCGCACGGCACAGTCACCCGCCACTACCGGATGCACGAGCAGGGCAAGCCCACCTCGACCAACCCGATCGCCTCCATCTTCGCCTGGACGGGCGGCCTGAAGCACCGGGGCAAGCTGGACGGCACGCCCGAGGTCACCGGCTTCGCCGAGACCTTGGAGAGCGTCTGCATCGAGACCGTCGAATCCGGCAACATGACCAAGGACTTGGCTTTGCTGGTCGGTCCGAATCAGCCGTTCCTCACCACCGAGGCGTTCCTGGCCGCGTTGGATGAGAACCTGGCAGCCAAGCTCGCCTAGCGGTACTCGGGGTTGGGATGCCCGGGCTGGGAGAGATCCCAGTCGGCAGCAATGTTGCCGTAGGCCGGGATGCCGCCCTTGTCTTTGAGTAGACGCGCAAGGTGCAGCAGGTTCCAGGTCATGAAAACGGTGTTCCGGGTGGTCCAGGCGTTGTCCTGACCGCCCCCGGGCTGATCCAAGTAGGAGGGTCCCGGACCGGCTTCGCCGTCCCAATAGGCGTCCGCCTGCGGAGGTACCGTCAGCCCGATGTGCTGGAGGGCGTAGAGCATTTGGGCGGCGCAGTGCTTGCCCCCGTCCTCGTTGCCCGTGATGACGACGCCGCCGACCTTGCCGTAGTAGGACCACTGGCCGGCGGCGTTGAGCTCGCCCGACCAGCCGTAGAGCCGTTCAATCGTCAGTCGGGTCTGCGAACTCTGGTCGCCGAGCCAAATCGGCGTCGCCAACACGACGATGTCGGCGGGTTCGACGAACTGGCGGTACAGATCGGGGAAGTCGTCGCGCTCCCAGCCGTGCTGGCGCAGGTCGGGCTGTACGCCTGGCGGGATGACGTGATCAACCGTGCGCACCCCGTCAACCTGCACGTTCAGCGCGCAGCAGCCCGATGGAAATCTCCATCAGGCCCTCGGTCTGGCTGACCTCCGGGGACCGTTTCAGGGTGCCGTTGAGGAAGACCGCCCGCAGGTCGCTGTAGTCGAGGGGGGACTGCTCGGCCTGGTGGGTGAGGTAGCGCTGAATCGGTTCGGGGATCATCGGGCACTCCTTTGGTCGCGTTTACCCACGACCATCCAACCACCGGGCGCAATCCCACCGTCGTGACTACGCAGGCAGGACGTAGAAGTACATCAGCAGGTAGTGCAGCAGGGCGGCAACGAAGACCATCACGTGCCAGATTTCGTGGAAGCCGAAGACACCGGGCCACGGGTTGGGGTTCTCGATGACGTAGACGACGAACCCTGCGCTGTAGACGAAACCGCCGGCGGCCATCAAGGCCAAGGCCCCGGCCGGGATGGTCACGTCCGCGCCGACCAACAGGACTGTCACCCAGCCGAGGGTGATGTAAAGGGTGTTGGTCACATACTTCGGCAATCCGCGCCAGACCGAGCGGAGCACGATCCCGACCACGGCGATCATCCAGACCCCGCCGAAAACCGCCCAGCCGTAGACGTTGCGGAACAGCACCAGCACCAGCGGCGTCACCGATCCAGCGATCAGGAAGAACACCGAGTCGTAGTCCAGGGTGCGCAACGCCGAGTTCACCCGGGGGCCGCCGTCGATGCCGTGATGCAGCGCGCTGGATGAGAACAACATCACCAGGGACGCTCCGAAGATGCTGAACCCGACGATCTTCCAGGGATCGCCCAGCGCGCTCGCTTGGGCGACGAGCAATCCGGCTCCCACCACCGCGAAACAGGCGCCAACCAGGTGCGAAATGGTGTTGAAGCGCTCGTCGGTGACATGAACGCTGCCATCCCTGCTTCTCGGAACTGTCTGCACCGACCCAGCCTTCCCGCGAGTCCCGCTCTCGACCTTCCGGGGGCCACGAAGGGCTGGACGAGGGCGGCTGGGCTGAAGTCTATCGCCGCTCAGAGCGGACGAACCCGGCTGGCCAGGCCTTGTAACCGTCTGGCCGCGAGGGCAACCGCCAGCGACAGGCGGGTCTCCGGCACGCTCAGGTCGGCGTCGAGCAACTCTGAGATCCGGGCCAGCCGGTGCTTCATGGTGTTGTAGTGCACGCCCAGTTCGCGCCCGGCCAGAGCAGCGTTACCGTGACCGAGGTAACACTCCAGGGTGCGGCTGAGTTGCCCCCCGGAGCGGGCGTCGAACTCTTCGACCGGGCCAAGCTGGCCGGTCGCCAGGTCGTCCAGGTCGTCGTGGCCCACCGACAGCAGCAGCCGCTCGATGGCCAGGTCATGATGCTGAACCAGGTCGCGCCCGGTCGCCTCGGCGATGGCCAGGGCCTGCCGCGCGTGGGTGTGGGAGTCCTTGATCTCACGCGGGTGGCGAGTCAGGGAACCGACCGCAACCCGAACCTGGTGACGGCCCTGCTGCTCCAAGCCTGCTTGCCATTGCCGAGCCCAGTCCACCGCCTCGGCCCGGGTGTTGGCCGGGATGATGGCCACCGCCTCGCTGCCCCGAGACCACAGCGGGATCTGCGCAGCCGACTCCTGCGGGGCGCTCTGCGCCAGCGCCGCGGTATCGAGTTCGCGCCCCAGTTGAGCGAGAACCACGGCGCGGGATCCGGAGAGGTTCCACGAGAACAGGTGGGAGCGTTCGGCGAGGATTGCTCGATCGCCTTCACCGCCGGCCACCAGCTCCTCCAGGAAGACCGTCCGGAGTCGTTCGTCCAGCGCCACCGACGCCTGCACCTGAGCCACGTACAGCGCGGCGGCGAAGCACGCCTGACGAACCAGACGCACCTGGGTCAGGGTCAACGCCTCCGTCCCGTCGACCTCCAGGGAGCCGCGCAGAGCCTCCCCGACCGTGATCGGGAAGCGCTGCCGTGGCCGGGAGGAGCCGCCGCCGCCCTGCACCCCTTCGTGGTCGAAGGAGTAGACGGCGCCAGCCGCCCGCAGGCGCACCCCGCGGTCGAGCGCCAAGGCCAGCGTGCGCGCGATGGCGTCCAACCCGCCGCCGGCCAAGGCCACCCGGGTGAGTCGTTCCCGGATGGCTTCGGTGGTGTCGGCCTCGGGCTGCTCGTCCAGCAGGATGATCGCAAAGGCGGCTCCGATCACCTCGTTGAAGGACAGATTGTCCGGAACTACCAACAGCGGAAACGCCAACGCGTCCGCCCGGACGACGGCCTCAGCGGGCAACTCGTCGAGGTAACGACCCAGCTTCACCGCGAGCCCGGCCAGTCCTCGATCGGAGAGGGCCTGAATCAGGCCGGCCAGGTCCCCAGAGCGATCCCGCAGTGGGTAGGCCGTGGTGAGCAATAGATCGCCCTCGTGGACGAACGACTCGATGTCCGGCACTTCCATCACGTTCACGGCGGTGATCCTGCGACCCAGGCCGGCGTGGCCGGCCACCACGAGCGAGCCGTGCAGGACGGGTAGCCGGAGCAGGTCGGTCACAGTGAAGACGCTCATGCGCTTGAGCCTACGTTGTCTGAAGTGGACAATGTTTCAAGCGTGAAAAATGATCGTCACATGGCCGTTTCGGACGTTCGGCCAGGCATAGCATCCCGATTATGCGGGAGTACTTCGAAGCTGGCGTTCGCCGGGCGCATCAGGTGCCGACGCTCTCTGCCTGCGCCGTGGAGTTGATCGGGCACCGCAGTGTGGTGCTCAGCAACGGCCCCGACCTGGTGACTCTCACCCGCGACCAGGACGGTCTGCTTCCTGGCGGAATCGGCCTGGCAACGGAGGCCTTCGAGTCTGTTCGGGCGGTGCTCGCAGGGCTGGATGGCGGACGGTCGGCGCCGTCCTGGCTGGGCGACGCCGCGCTACCGGTCTCTACGGATCTCACGCTGTTGCCGGGCCGCGTCCTTCCCGAAGCTCTAGCGGAGCTGACCGACCTGCTGCACGCCGGCGAGTCTGGCGCCGGGTTGATCGACGCCGGTCCGCTACGCAGTCGTGCCGCCGGGCTGGTGCCCGCCCTGTCCCACCCACAGTGGGCGCGCCGAGAACTCACCGACCTGATCGGGGTGGGCCCGGGAACGACCCCCAGCGGGGACGACATCGTCGTCGGCGCCATCGCTGGATTGGTGCTCACCGGCAGACGCCGGGAGCTGAACATGATCGGAGGATTGGTGTCAGGCCTACTACTGCGGACTACCCGCACCTCACAACACTTCCTGGGCTGGGCGTTGCGCGGCCACTTCGCGAGCACGGTGCTCGCCGTGGCCGACGGACTGCGTGGGGTCACGCCCCTCGCACCAGCGGTCACTGAACTGCGTGGTTGGGGTTCCAGTTCCGGGACGGACCTACTGCACGGTCTCCTCGGCGTGCTGAGCGCCCCCCGCCTGGCCAAGGATGGGGTCGCCTGATGAGCACGACGGTGTCCGCGGCAGTCTTCCCCCGGCTCTATCGGGACTCAGTCACCCTGATGGCGCTGGCTGCCCAGTTGGAGAAACTGCCCGGGATCACGCGGGCGGGCGCGGTGATGGCAACGCCGGGCAACCTGGCCATCCTGGCCCGCTCCGAGATGGTTCCGGCCGACCTCAGCGCCGCTCCCGACGACCTGCTGGTCGTGGTTCGAGGCGAGACCGAGGACGAGATCAGCGAGGCGCTCGCCAAGGCCGCGGACGGGCTGACCTCCAGCGACGATGACAGCGGCGCGGCCGGTGGCGCGCCCCGTCCGGCCACCATCGCCGAGGCGATCGCCGGCGGGGCCAAGCCCACGCTGGCCACCATCTCGGTGCCGGGCACCTACGCGGCGGTCGTCGCGGAGCAAGCCCTTCGAGCCGGCCTGCACGTCTTCTGCTTCTCCGACAACGTCAGCGTCGAGGAGGAAGTGCGGCTCAAGACCTACGCAAGCGACAACGGGCTCCTGCTGATGGGGCCCGACTGCGGCACGGCCATCCTGGACGGTGTGCCGCTCGGCTTCGCCAACGTCGTCCGGAGCGGCCCGGTCGGCATCGTGGCCGCTTCCGGCACCGGCGCCCAGGAGGTCTCGGTGCTGCTGGACGCCTGGGAGGTTGGGGTCAGCCAGGTGATCGGCGTCGGTGGTCGTGACCTGAGTGTCGAGGTGGGCGGTCTGATGACCCACTTGGCGCTCGGTCTGCTCGCTGATGATCCGGAGAACGGTGTGCTGATGATCGTCTCCAAGCCACCGGCCGCCGCTGTGGCGGAGGTGTTGTTGGCCCGATTGAATGCGCTCGCCAGCCACGATCGTCCGGTGGTGGCCTGCTTGCTCGGCGCCGAGGACGAGGGCGTGCTAGGCACCGATCCCGTCCTGATCCGGGGCACGCTGGAGGGCGGCGCGATCGCGGCGGCCCGGCTCGCCGGGGGAGACCCGCAGCCAGTCGTCCTGGCGCTGGCCGGCGCTGGCGGCACCGGCGGGATCCTCGGCCTCTACACCGGCGGCACCTTGGCCTCGGAGGCCAAGATTCTGCTGGCCCGGGCCGGGCTGAAACCGGCCATCCATGACCTGGGCGACGACCAGTACACCGCCGGCAAGCCGCACCCGATGATCGATCCGTCCCCACGCAACGCCTGGATCGCCGACCTGGCTGAGGACGCCGAGCTGGGCGTGCTCCTGGTCGATGTGGTGCTCGGGTACGGCTCCCATCGAGATCCGGCCGGCAGCCTGGCCGACGCCGTCACGGACCTGCAGCGGCGACGCGCCGAGGCCGGCTTGAGCCCGCTCTGCGTGGTCGCCTCGGTGACCGGAACCGAGGCCGACCCGCAACGCCGCAGCAGCCAAGTCGCCACCCTGCTCGCCGCGGGGATCGAGGTCGCCGAGTCCAATGCCGCGGCGGTTCGCGCGGTCGTCCAGAGTTGGAGGAACGTCGAATGATCACGACTGGAGTTCGCGCCCTGAACCTTGGCCTGCCGATCATCGTGGAGGCGCTGCCGCCCGAGGATGTCGTCCAGATCGATTGGCGCCCGCCCGCCTTCGGCGATGCCGAAGCCGCCGGGCTGGCGGTTCGACTTGATGACGACGTCACCACTGCGGCCAATCTGAGGGCGATCGAGCTGATCCACGCGGTGCGTCCGCTCTGGGTTGCGGTGCGTCCGGCCGGGGAGGCGATCCCTCACCTGGGGGAGTCGCGGCGGTTGCTGCACGCCGGCCCGCCGATCGCCTGGTCGCGGATGTGTGGCCCGGTCCGCGGTGCGCTGATCGGGGCCGTGCTGTTCGAGGAGTGGGCCTCCACGCCTGAGGAGGCCGAGGCGCTCCTGGAGGCGGGCGAGGTCGAGCTGGAACCGTGTCATCACTACGGTGCGGTCGGGCCGATGGCCGGCGTGCTGTCACCGTCGATGCCGGTGCTGGTGGTCAATGACACCACTTCCGACCCGCCGCGGCAGGCGTTCGCCTCGCTGAACGAGGGCTTAGGCCGGGTGCTCCGCTTCGGCGCTTTCGATGACGAGGTGATCACCCGATTGCGCTGGATGCGGGACGTGTTGGGCCCCGTTCTGGACGCCGCCGTGCAGCAACTCGGCCCGGTGGACACCACCGCCCTGTTCGGTCAGGCGCTGGCCATGGGTGATGAGGGGCACAACCGCAACATCGCTGCCACCTCGCTGCTCACCCGTCGGCTGGCCCCCATCCTGGCCGGGATCGAGGGCGGTATCGCGGTGCTGGAGTTCCTGGCCGGCAACGACCACTTCGCGCTCAACCTCTCGATGGCGGCGGCCAAACTCAGCCTGGACGCTGCTGCGGACGTCCCGGGATCGACCGTAGTCACGGCGATGGCCCGCAACGGGGTCGAGTTCGGCCTGCGGGTCGCGGGCACCGGGGCGCAGTGGTTCACCGCTGAGGTGGGACCGGCTGACGGCCTGTTCTTCCCCGGTTTCGGGCCCGCCGACGCCAATCCCGACCTGGGTGATTCCGCGATCACCGAAACGCTCGGCCTGGGCGGGTTCGCGATGGCGGCATCCCCGGCGATCACCCGCTTCGTCGGCGGCACGCCCAACGATGCGCTGGCGGCCACCCGGTCGATGCGGCGGATCACCGAGGCGGCCCATCCGGCCTTCCCGCTGCCGCCGCTGAACTTTGCCGGGGCGCCGTCCGGAATCAACGTGCTGAAGGTGCTCGACAAAGGGGTCCTGCCGCTGATCAACACCGGCATCGCCCATCGCGACGCAGGCGTCGGCCAGATCGGTGCCGGGATCGTCACCGCTCCCTCCGAGGTCTTCTTGCTGGCCGTCCGTGGTCTCGCCGCAGCCCGGGGTCTGACGTGAGCGGGCGCGGAACCGCGCTGATCGCCCTCGGCGGTAACGCCTTGGTACACGAGGACGAATCCGGTTCGATCCAGCGGCAGTCGCGGCGGGCCGAGGAGTTCGCCACGGTGATCGCCGACCTGGTGGCCGACGGGTGGCGCGTCCTGCTCACCCACGGCAACGGACCCCAGGTGGGCTTCATCCTGCGCCGCGGCGAGTTGGCCGGGGCGAGTGCCGAACTGGAAGGACTCCCGGAGCTTCCGCTCTGGCTGGCCGTGGCCGACTCCCAAGGCGGCATCGGACACATGATGGCGCTGGCCTTGGATTCCGAGTTCGACGCCCGGGGGATGCCGCAACGTGCGGCCGCCGTCCTGACCCATGTCGACGTGGACCCGGCCGACCCGGCGTTCGCCCGCCCCACCAAGCCGATCGGCGGGGTGATGGACGCCCCCACCGCCGAACTTCGCCGTGACAGCGGGTGGAGCGTGGCTGAGACGTCCCCGGGTCATTGGCGTCGGGTGGTGGCCAGCCCGCAACCGCAGCACGTCCTCGAGGTGGAGCAGATCGCCAGCCTGCTGGCCAGCGGAGCGGTGGTGATCGCCGGCGGGGGTGGCGGCATTCCGGTCGTCCGCTCCCAGCACGGGTGGAGCGAAGTCGACGCGGTGATCGACAAGGACCGCACCTCAGCCCTGCTCGGAGCCGCCGTCGGGATCGACCAACTGGTGCTGGTCACCGGGGTCGATCAGGTGATGCTCGACTTCGGCACGCCCCACGCCCGCTCCCTGGGTGAGGTGTCGGCGGCCGAGATGGCCGAGCACCGCAAAGCCGGACAGTTTCCCGCCGGGTCGATGGGACCCAAGGTCGAGGCCAGCCTCGACTTCCTTGCCGGCGGCGGGGGCTGCGCGGGGATCACGTCCATCGGTTCGCTGAGAGATGCGCTCAGTGGCCGAGCCGGTACTCGCATCATGACCACACAACAACAGGAGGCACAGTGACTACTGTTTCCGCTGAACCGTTCGAGTTCGTCTGTGACCCGAAGACCACGGCCTTGGTCTGCATCGACTTCCAGCGTGACTTCATGGAGCCGGGGGGCTTCGGGGAGTCGCTGGGCAACGACGTGGCGACGTTGCGGGTGGCGATCGAACCTGCGAAACGCGTGATCGAGGCGTTCCGGGAGCGGGGCCTGATGGTGATCCACACCCGGGAGGGGCATCGTCCGGATCTGGGGGACCTGTTCCCGGCCAAACGTGACCGGGGCAATCCGTCGCTACGGATCGGGGATGCGGGCCCGATGGGTCGCCTACTCACCCGTGGCTCGGCCGGCCACGACATCATCCCCGAGTTGTACCCGATCGAGGGTGAGGTGGTGCTGGACAAACCCGGCAAGGGCTCCTTCTACGCCACCGATCTGGAGACCATCCTCCGCGCCCGCGGAATCACCCACCTCGTGCTGATCGGCGTCACCACCGAAGTGTGCGTCCAGACCACGGCCCGTGAGGCCAACGACCGGGGCTTCGACTGCTTGATCCTCAGCGATTGCACCGGCTCGTACTTCCCCGAGTTCCATCAATCCGCCCTGGCGATGTTCAGCGCCCAGGGTGGCATCGTCGGCTGGGTCACTGACTCCGACGCCCTCCTTACTGCTCTTGACAAGGGAGAATGATCATGACTGCTGCTACCACGAGCCGGGTTGACTCGGCTCTTCCACGGTCCCCTGGTGGACCAAGGGTGACCTGAACGGCTTCTTCGGCCTGGGCGCCAACGTCCTGCTCAACGTGCTCGTGCTGACCGGTCTGTGTCTGTACGTGCTCAACTTCGATCCCGGCACTGTTTACGGACGGATCCTGCCGGCCCTCGGTATCGCCCTGCCATTGGGCAACATCTGGTATGCCATCCTGGCTCGCCAGTTGGCCCGCCGGGAGAATCGTGGTGACGTCACCGCGCTGCCTTACGGACCTTCGGTGCCGCACATCTTCTTCTGTGTCTTCGTGGTCATGCTGCCCACCCTGATCACCAGCGGTGATCCGGTGAAGGCGTGGCGGGCCGGTCTGGCGTGGGCCTTCATCGTCGGCGTGATCGTCTGCCTCGGCGCCTTGGCTGGGCCCTACATCCGCAAGTACGTGCCTCGCGCCGCCATGCTCGGTGCGCTGGCGGGCATCGCCCTGACCTTCATCTCGATGCGTCCGGTGGCGCAGATGTGGGAGGCCCCCTGGATCGCGATGATCGCCTTCGGCTTCATCCTGGTGGGCTGGGTCGGCGGACGGAAGATGCCCTTTGATCTGCCCGTCGGCCTGCTGGCCGTGGTGCTCTCGACCGCGGTCGCCTGGATCGCTGTTTTCGCCGCCTGGTCGGGCATCCTGACCCCCAGTGGGGTCATGGAATCGTTCGCATCGGTGGCTCTGCGGCTGCCGATTCCGGGGCTCGAAGTGATCGAAGGCCTGAGCGACATCGCCCCCTTGCTCGCCTCAGCCATCCCGCTGGGCGTGTTCAACTTCACCGAAGGCATGTCGAACGTAGAGTCGGCCGCTGCGGCCGGTGATCGTTACTCGATGCGTCAGATCCTGCTGGCTGACGGTCTCGGCGCGATTGTCGGGGCGTTCCTCGGTTCGCCGTTCCCGCCCGCGGTCTACATCGGTCACCCCGGCTGGAAGAAGGTCGGTGGTCGGATCGGCTACTCGCTGGTCACCGGCATCGTGGTGGGTCTGGTCTGTTTCACCGGGACGGCGGCGGTTCTGTTGGCCGTGATCCCGATGCAGGCGCTGGTGCCGATCCTGCTGTTCATCGGTCTGGTGATCGGCTCGCAAGCCTTCACCACCAGTCCGACCAGATATGCGCCGGCGATCGTGTTGGCGATCATTCCCTCCATCGCCGAGTGGGTGACCGGCATCATCGAGAACACCCTGGCATCGGCCGAGACCTCGGTCGAGAAGGTCGGCGCCGATGTGCTGAGCACCAACGGCGTGCTGTACGAAGGGCTGAAGCTGCTCGGGATGGGCGGTGTCCTGGTGGGCATCCTGCTCGGCGGCATCGCGTGCTTCGTGATCGACCGCAAGTTGGTGGCGGCCACGGTGACGTCCCTGATCGCGGCGGTGCTGAGTGCGTTCGGGTTCATCAACGCCCCGGCGATCCAGCTCCCGACCTCGATCTCCTCGGTCACCCTGGGCTACATCTTCCTGGCCATCGTGCTGGGGGCCTTCGCCTGGGCGGATCGCAACGTCGGCCCGATGGAACCCGACGACGGCCTGCTGTTCGTCTCCGGCCCGCTGGCCAGCGGTGGCGCCACCCACGACCTGCTGTCGGGCGCGGAGTTGTTGGAGGAGGTCAGCAGCGCGGCCCGCTACGGGACGAAGCCGATCGGCAACGCTGTGGCTGTCTCCCCGGGCTCAGCGGCGATCGAGGGCGAGTTGTACGCCTTGCCCGCCGACGTGCTGCTGCGGATCGTGGAGAACCAGCCGACCGGCATCCGCCGGGCACCTATCGAGTTGGCTGACGGACGAAAGGTTCCCGCGCTCCTGGCGGTCGAAACCCCCTGAGCGCATCCGGCAATAACGTGAGGGGTTGACTACCGACATCGGTAGTCAACCCCTCACGCTATTTCAGGGGCGCGCGAGGTAGGCCCGCCAACCGCCGAAGCTGGTGATGTCGGCAGCGCCCTGGACGGCAAAAGGTTCCACTACAAAGCCGGAGACTGAACGGCCGTCGGCGAGTTCGACCTTGCCGATCGCCATCGGCGCCGGAAGCGCAGCAACGAAGCGACCGAAGCCCTCAGCCGGCAGCCGCCACACCTCGCCGACGACCGAGTGGCCCCCCTCGTCCACCCGGACCAAGCCTGGCTTGGGTGGAGTGGTGTCGAGGGCGTAGAGCCGGTAGGCCTCGGCGGTGGCGACGTCGGCCACCCAGGAGCCGCCGGCCACCACCAACTGGGAGTTCAGCGGCTGGCCGCTCAAATGGGCCCCCACGACCATGATCTCCAACTCGGGCGCCAGGAACGCCCGGGCCACCCGAGCCAGATCAGGGTCGGAGAAGGCCGGACCGGTCAGCATCACCCCGAACGGCAGACCGCCCACGAAGCCGGACGGGAAGGCCAGCGACGCCATGTCGAGCAGGTTGCAGAAGTTGGTGAACCGGCCCATCCTGCTGTTGGCCAGCACCGGATCGGCCTGCACCTGCTCGATCGTCGGATGCCAGGTGGTGGTGGGCGTGAGCAGGACGTCCACGCCGCTCAGTGCCTCCCGACCGAGGGCGCCGAGGCGGTTGAGCTCGGCGAAGTCGTTGAACAGGGCGTCCGCGGTGTGCGACCGGCCGGCCAGCACGATCCCGGCCACGGTCGGGTCGAGGTCTGCGCCGATGAGATCGGGGTTGGCCACGATGTGTTCACCGACGGCGGCGTAGCGCTCAGCCACGAACGAGCTGCCGTACAGCATCGAGGCGGCGGTCAACAGCGGGTCGATGTCCACCTCCGCGACGCTGAAACCGAGCGCCCGGAACTGGGCGACGGCGCCGTCGAAGGCGTCCGCCCAACCCGGCGCCAGCTCGCCCAGCTGATCGCGTCGAGGCACCCCGAGCCGAATCCGCCGACCCGCCAGCGGGGAGACCTTGGCGTCGCGGGCCCTCGCGTCCACCCCGTCCGGGCCGGCCATGATTGCCGCCGCTCGCTCGGCCAGGCGTAGGTCGCGAGCGAAAACCGTAACCACGTCAAGGCCGGCGCAGGCCGGGACAACGCCGGTCACCGGGACGAGGCCCTTGGTCGGCTTGATCCCGATGATCCCGTTCAGGGCGGCCGGGACGCGGCCCGAACCCGCGGTGTCGGTGCCCAACGCGAAGTCGACCAACCCGAGAGCCACGGCGACGCCCGAACCCGACGACGACCCGCCGGAGATGCGGGTCCGGTCCCAGGCGTTGCGGACCGCGCCGAAGGGGGAGCGGGTGCCGACCAGTCCGGTGGCGAACTGATCCAGGTTGGTCTTGCCCAACACCACGGCGCCGGCGGCGCGCAGCCGGGCCACCGCCATCGCGTCGCGTTCGGGGAGGTAGCGGTAGGACGCCGCCGCCGCAGTCGTCGGTAGGCCAGCCACATCGATGTTGTCCTTGACCGCGAACAGAAGCCCCGCCAGCGGCAGTTCCTCACCGGCGGAGACCCGTTCGGCGACGCCGGCGATCTCGGCGGCGACCTCAGCCTGGTCGCGAAGCGCGATCCACACTTCGGGTCGATCCGCTCGTTCCAGGTGAGCGAAGCTCTCCTCGACCCGTCGGGCGAAGGCTTCGCGGGGGGACTGCCGGTGGGTGTGGTCGCTCATCGAGCCTCCAGATCCGCGCTCCCGGGTCTCTCCCGGACGTCAGCAGCAAGCGTGTCATCTTCCGGCCCAGAATGCCCGCGCTGAAGCCGGTCGTGAGAGACTGCGCGAGTGGCTGGCTTGGAACCTTTGGTCGCCGAACATCCGGCGGTGTCCTACGTGATGCCGGTGCTGAACGAGGCCGCTTACCTGGCTGATGCCGTCACCGCCGTCCTGTCCCAGGATTACCCCGGCGAACAGGAACTGGTGATCGCCCTGGGCGCCTCCACCGACCGCACCACCGAGATCGCGCACCGCCTGGCCGCCGGCGACGCCCGGGTGGTCCTGGTGGACAACCCGGCCAACGACATCCCGGTGGGCCTCAATAAAGCCATCGCGGCCAGCAAGCATCCGATTGTGATCCGGGTCGACGCTCACGCCGAACTGCCCCCCGGCTACACCGGCCTCATGGTGCAGCTGCTCCGCGAAACGAACGCCGCCAACGTCGGCGGGGTCATGCAAGCCCAGGGTCGAAGCCCGTTCCAGCGGGCCGTGGCCCGGGCCTACAACTCCCCCTGGGGTTTGGGTGGCGGCCAGTACCACGGCGCCACCGAAGATGGCCCGGCCGATTCGGCCTACCTGGGCGTCTTCCGCCGCGAGGTCCTCGACGAGGTGGGCGGCTACGACGAGACCATGCGCCGCGCCGAGGACTGGGAGCTCAATCTCCGCATCCGGGAGGCCGGCCACCTGATCTGGTTCACCCCGCGAGTCAAGGTCGGCTACTGGCCTCGCTCCACCCCCGACGCGTTGCGCCGCCAGATGTTCGCCACCGGCGCTTGGCGCGGGCACCTCGTCCGGCTGCAGGGAAGCACCCCGCTGCGCTACCTGCCGCCCCCAGCCGCGGTGCTGGCGCTGTCATTGTCGGTGGTCGTCGGCCTGCTGCAGGCGCTCGGCGTCTTGCGCGGCACGCCTGGACTTCTCGCCTCCCTGGTCCACCTGGCGCCGATCACCTACCTCGGAGCCCTCAAAGTGGTCGGCTTCACCTCGCTGCGTCCGCGCACCCTGTCCGAATGGGTGCTCAACGTGGTGGTGTTGGCGATCATGCACCTCAGCTGGGGTGCCGGTTTCATCAGTGGCTGGCTCAAGGGCGCGGCGTCCGTGGTGGATCGCTCCCGGGTCACGACCTGAGCTGGAGCACCTGCTGCACGACGCGCTCGGCGTTACGTCCGTCGTGATGGTCATGGAACGTTTCGGCCAAACTGGCCGAGTGGTCGCGCAGGCGTTGTTCGCGCTGCGGGTCTTCCAGGCCCTCAATCCGGTCGAGCACCTGATCCCACGAGGTCGACCAGCGGCCGCCGGTGATCTCCGCATAGTTTTCGTACAGTCCCCGGCTGGCCGCGTAGTGCTCCAGGTCGGGGGCCAAGAAGATCATCGGGGCTCCCGTGACGGCCATGTCGAACAGCATCGAGGAGTAGTCGGTGATCAATGCGTCCAGCCCCCACAGAAGTGGCATCGACTCCGGCTGCTGATCGGCGGTGAGCAGGCGGACGACATCGGAGGAATGCCGATAGGCCCCGACCCCGAGGGGATGCGGACGAACTGCCAAGACCCGGTTCGACCGCCGGAACACGTCCTCGATTCGAGCCCACTGCGCCGGGGAGGGAATGGACGGGTCGGGCTCCCCATCGCGCCAGGTTGGGGCGTAGAGCACCACCCGACGATCACCCAGACCGGGTAGTCGGTCGGCCAAGAGGGCTCGGGCGCGGGCGATTCGCTCTGCGATCGAACCGGCGAACAACACGTCAGTTCGCGGCTCACCCAGCGCCATCACCTGGGTCGGCGTCAAGTCGAACGCCGAGCAGATCGACGGCACGAAGTGCTGGGCGGCGACCGGGAACAAGGAAATCTGCCGGGTTCCGCGCCGGTACATCTCTCGGATCATCGGACGAACCCCAGGGATCGTCCCCAGCCGCCCCACGTTCAGCGCGGCCGGGGAGTCCAGATGCAGCTTCTTCAACGGTGACCCGTGCCAGAGCTGGACGATCGTGGCGCCCCGCAGGCCGTAGCGGTTGACGTCGCCGAAGCCATGGGTGACGGCCGCCACGCCGGCCCGCAGGGTCAGCTCCAAGCCGGCCGAGGAGTCCCGGGCGCACCAATCGATGCCGAGGGTCGTGGCCCGCCGCGCGTCGGCTTCGGTGGCGACCAACCAGACCAGGCGAAGTCCCCGATGAGCCAGGCGAGCGGCGTTGAGAAAGGCCAGCGCCCCGTCGCCCAAGCCGAAGTGACTGCCGATCACCCACAGGCGGGGATCGCGGCGGGTGATCGCGGAGCGGGCAGAGCCGAGGGCGTAGCGGGGCAGGCCGAGGATCTTGGAGCGGTTTCCGCTGGCAAAGGTGAAGGGCCGGTCCGCGGACGAGCTCCCCGCGTCCGCCCCGTCGGTACGCACCGCGCTGGCTTGGCCCACCAGGCCACCGTAGTTCACCCGCTGAGGGGTCACCACTCGCGGCGACGGCGGACGGGGCAGGGCCGATAGAATAAGGCGGTGCCGCACCCGATCCCCGCCGAAAGACTCCTGCGCGGGCGCCGATCATGGTGACCGCCATCGTTGTTGTCCTCCTGCTGATCCTGCTCGGGGCCTTCTTTGTGGCCGCCGAGATGGCGTTGGTGTCGCTGCGGGAGAGTCAGATCCGCCAGCTCAGCACCAAGGGCAAACGGGGGCGCAAGGTCGCTCACCTGACCTCCGATCCGAACCGCTTCCTTTCCGCCGTCCAGATCGGCGTGACGCTGACCGGCTTCCTGTCGGCCGCCTACGGTGGCTCGCAATTGGAGGGGTTGCTGGCCCCGGTGCTGATCAGCTGGGGAGTGCTGGAGGTTGCGGCCGCACCGTTGTCGCTGGTCCTGATCACGGTTGCCATTTCGTACGTCTCAATCGTCTTCGGGGAACTGACCGCCAAGCGGTTGGCGATGCAGCGAGCCGAGGCTTATGCGATGAATCTGGCTCCGATGGTCGACATCATTTCGCGAGTTCTGGGGCCGGTGATCTGGTTCCTGGGCAAGTCGACCGACTTGGCCGTCCGGGTGCTCGGCGGCGATCCGAACGCGGCCCGTGAGGTGGTCAGCGACGAGGAGATCCGGGCGATGGTCGGGTCGTCGGCCACCCTGGGGGAGGCGGAGCGCCAGATCGTGGACGAGGTGTTCGCGGCCGGCCAGGTCAGCCTGCGGCAGGCGATGATCCCGCGAACCGAGGTGGACTTCCTCGACGGAGCGCTGCCCGCGTACAAGGCGATCAGCCAGGCCAAGGCGGGGGCGCACAGCCGCTACCCCGTGACAGGCGAGGGGGTCGATGACGTGATCGGCTTCCTGCACATCAGAGACCTGTTCGACCTCGACCCGACCGCCCGCAATGCGCCGATCCGTCAGCTCTGCCGGCCGATCCTCTCGCTGCCCTCAAGCATGCGCATCCTGCGTGCGTTGAGCGAGATGCAGCAGACCAACTCGCACATGGTGGTGGTCTCCGACGAGTACGGGGGCACGGCCGGCATCGTCACCATCGAGGACCTGGTCGAGGAGTTGATCGGTGAGATCACCGACGAGTTCGACACGGTTTCGGGTGGCAACCACGTGTCCTCACCGACCGAGACCGATCTGGACGGTCTGCAGACGATCGAGGCCTTCAACACCGAGACCGGTCTGCAGCTTCCGGTGGGCCCCTATGACACGGTCGCCGGCTTCGTCATGGCCCGGCTGGGCAAGCTGCCCGAGGTCGGTGACGAGGTGACGTTCGAGTCCGTGCCGCTGGGGGACTCCGAAGCCGACCCGCTGCCCTATGAGATCACCGTGACTGAACTGGACGGCCGGCGTGCGGCGCGTCTACGGTTGCGCAGTCTCGGACAAACGCCAATTGTTGAGTAAGGTCCTTGGCGAACTGCAACGTGGGAGGCACGGTGCCCAACCCGGATCCTGATGGATCGTTGTTGTTGACGTCCGCCGAGGTCGGTGACCTACTGGCCGCAGCGGTTGATCATGCCGGTGGGCAGCTTGCCTCCTGGGTGCTGGATCACGTCGATGCGAACCCCAATCAATCGACGACCGCGACCTTCTCGGCCGTCGTGGATTGGCCCTATGGCCGTCGGGACGAGTTGCTCGGGGTGAGTGCCCGAGCCGGGGGGCCCGCTCTGTCCGACTCTTTGGCTGAAATCTTCGCCGACGGCGAGCGGGAGGTGGCCGTCTGGCTCTACCCGCACGACCCCGATCTGCCCGGTCTTGCCCGGGCCGCCTACCCCGAGCAGATGGCTGAGGTGCTCAACGAGGCGGGGGTGTACGCCCAGGCGGTGACTCCCGAGCAGGTTCAGTTGCGGATGATCGGCTATCGTCCGCGCCGCCGGGCGGTGGTCAGGGTCACGGTCTCACAGCCTGCGGACGTGCTCTATTGCAAGGTGTTGCGGCAGCGTTTGTTCGGCGATGTGAAGCGTCGTCATGAGTTGCTGCTGGAGGCCGGCATCCCGGCTCCGCGGATCGCCGCCGCCACCGACGACTACCTGCTGGTGTTGCGGAATCTCCCCGGACGGACGCTGGCCAAGGCCGTTTTCGAGGCTCACGAGCCGTGCACCGCAGAGAGTCTGATTCAGGTTCTCGATGCCATGCCACGCTCGGTCGCCGCGCTGGAGCGACGCCCGCCCTGGTCGGATGCGGTGGAGCACTACGCGCACATGGTGGCCCGGGCGATGCCGCAGTTGGAGCCCAAGTTGCTCTGGATGGTGAGCCAGATCAACGCCGGCCTGGCAGGCTTTCCGCCTGGCAATGAACCCACACACGGGGATTTTCACGAAGGTCAGGTGCATGTGGCCGACGGACGGATCGTCGGCATCCTCGATGTGGACACCGTCGGACCAGGGCGCCGCGCCGACGATCTGGCCTGCCTGATCGCGCATCTCTCCACCATTCAGCGGATGAATCCGTCCCAGGAAGCGCGGGTGCATCAACTGATCCGGCGGTGGGTTCCGGTCTTCGACACCCGGGTCGACCCGACCGAACTGCGGCTCCGGGCTGCGGCCGTGATCATCTCTCTGGGCACCGGCCCCTTCCGTGGCCGGGAGCCTGACTGGGAGCGCGAGACGGTCAAGATCGTCTCGTCCGCAGAGGCTCTTGTCCGACAGGTGACATAGCCTTTCTCGTTACTACTACGTGATGTCGGACTGAATGGCCCGGTGGGTCTAGATTGGTCGCCATGACCGATACACCGCTGCTGTTGGCCGGTGATTTTGCCGTCCCGTCCGATCGTGACTGGGAGACCGAAGTCCTCAAGGTGCTGAACCGGAAGCGTCCCGAGGGCAAGGAGCTTTCCCTCGACCAGGCGATGAAACGGCTTCGCACCACCACGGTCGACGGCCTCACCATCCAGCCCCTGTACACCACCGGCCCCCAAGAGCTGGGTCACCCAGGCGTGATGCCGTTCACCCGCGGGGCGTCGCTGCCCACGGGTGCTCCGGTCGCCTGGGACGTCAACCAGCTGATCGAGGACCCTGACCCGACGACCGGAAACGCGTCCGCCCTGACCGACCTGCGCAACGGTGCTACGTCACTGTGGTTGCGCGTCGGCTCGGACGCCGTCGCCCCCGATCACGTGGCGTTCGTCCTGGCCGGGGTGAAACCCGAACTGGCCCCGCTGCAGGTTTCCTCCTCTGAGGATCAAGCCGCAGCCGCCGAGGCGCTGCTCGCCGTGTGGCGGGCCGCCGGGGTGGCGGCTCAGGCCCGAGGCAACCTCTGGCTTGACCCCCTCGGCCTGGCCGCATTCACGGGTGATGCGGCAGACTTCGGGCCGCTCACGCATTACGCCGACATCGCTCGCTCCGAGTTCCCCCAGGTGCGAGCGGTGGTCGTCGATGCCACCGTCTACGATCGGGCCGGCGCGTCCGACACCGACGAACTGGCCTTCGCCATCGCCACCGGGGTCGAGTACCTGCGGGCTTTGATGGCTGCCGGATTCACCGCGGACGAGGCCGCCGCCCAGATCCTGTTCCGGGTCAGCGCGCGGGCCGATCAGTTCCTCACCATCGCCCGTTTGCGTGCCCTGCGTCGGTTGTGGGCTCGGGTCTGCCAGGTCGTCGGGGTGTCCGCGGCCAACTCCGGGGCGCTGCAGCAGGCGGTCAGCTCGTGGCGGATGATGACTCGCGATGACCCGTGGGTCAATCTGCTCCGCGGCACCATCGCCACGTTCGGCGCGGCGGTGGGTGGCGCGGACAGCATCACCACGCTGCCGTTCGACGCCGTTGTGGGCCTGCCAGATGAGTTCAGCCGCCGGATGGCGCGCAACACTCAGCTTCTGGCCGGTGAGGAGTCCAACGTTGGTCGGGTCGCTGACCCGGCCGGTGGGTCCTGGTACGTCGAGGACCTCACCGCTCAGCTCGCCGTGCGAGCCTGGGCCCAGTTCCAAAGCCTCGAGGCCACCGGCGGGATGGGCGCTGCGCTGGCCTCGGGGGCGATCACCACGGCGCTCGGTGTCACCAACACCGACCGCGCCAAGCAGATCGCCACCCGCAAGCAGCCCATCACCGGGGTGAGCATGTTCCCGCTGAAGGACGAGGAGCCGCTGGCCGTGCGGCAGCGTCCGCATCCCCCGGCCCGCTCGGGCCTGGCGTTCGTCCGTGATTCGGAGGTCTTCGAGGCCCTCCGTGATCGCGCCGCCGCCGCGAAGCCTCGGATCGCGCTGGCGTGCCTCGGTGCCCGCCGCGACTTCGGGCCGCGCGAACAGTTCACCTTCAACGTGCTGCTGGCCGGCGGAATCGACTATGTCGAGTCCGAAGGTGGCACAGCGGCCGAGATCGTCGCCCAGGTGCAGGACGCCGGGGCTCGCATGGTGATCCTGTGCTCTTCAGCCAAGGTGTACGCCGCCCAAGCCAATGATGTGGCGGGGGCGCTCAAGGACGCGGGCATCCCGACCGTGTTCATGGCCGGCCGCCGTTCCGAGGTGGGGGCCGATGCGCCCAACATCGACGGCGAAATCTTCGACGGGATGGACGTGGTGGCGTTCCTGGACGCCACTCTGGAGCGGTTGGGAGCAGCGAAATGACCACGACGAGTGACTTCCGAGCTTTGCCGAGATCGAACTCGGCCCGGACGCACCGCCGGTCGATTCGGCCGCGCAGTACGAGGCACTGCAGGATGCGCTGCCGAGTGTCAGCCACGGCTGGCAAACTCCCGAGCACATCCTGGTGCCACCTCTGTATGACGCTGAGGCGTATCAGGGGCTCGACTTCCTCAACACTCGTCCGGGTATTCCGCCCTTTCTGCGTGGCCCTTACGCGACGATGTACGTCAACCAGCCGTGGACGGTCCGTCAGTACGCCGGCTTCTCCACCGCCGAGGAATCCAACGCCTTCTACCGGCGCAACCTGGCTGCCGGGCAGAAGGGGCTGAGTATCGCCTTCGACCTGGCCACCCACCGCGGTTATGACTCCGACCATCCCCGGGTGACCGGCGATGTCGGCATGGCCGGCGTGGCGGTGGACTCGATCCTCGACATGCGGCAACTCTTCGAGGGCATCCCGCTGGATCAGATGTCGGTCTCGATGACCATGAACGGTGCCGTGTTGCCGATCCTGGCGCTCTATGTGGTGGCGGCCGAAGAGCAAGGTGTCGCTCCCGAACAGTTGGCCGGGACGATTCAGAACGACATCCTCAAAGAGTTCATGGTCCGCAACACCTACATCTACCCGCCGACCCCTCGATGCGGATCATCTCCGACATCTTCGCCTACACCAGCGCCAAGATGCCGAAGTTCAACTCGATCTCCATCTCCGGCTACCACATGCAAGAGGCGGGGGCGACGGCCGATATCGAGATGGCCTACACGCTTGCCGACGGCATCGAGTACATCCGGGCCGGTCAGGCGGTCGGCCTCAACGTCGACAAGTTCGCTCCCCGGTTGTCGTTCTTCTGGGCGATCGGGATGAACTTCTTCATGGAGGTCGCCAAGATGCGGGCGGCGCGCCTGCTCTGGGCCCGGTTGGTCCGCGAATCCGGGGCGAAGAACCCGAAGTCGATGTCGCTGCGCACCCACTCGCAGACGTCCGGCTGGTCGTTGACTGCCCAGGACGTGTTCAACAACGTGTCGCGCACCTGCCTGGAGGCGATGGCGGCGACCCAGGGGCACACCCAGTCGCTGCACACCAACGCTCTGGACGAGGCGATTGCGCTCCCCACCGACTTCTCGGCCCGGATCGCCCGCAACACCCAGCTCTTCCTGCAACAAGAGTCGGGCACCTGCCGGGTGGTCGATCCCTGGGCCGGTTCGGCCTACGTGGAGCGGCTCACCTACGAGCTGGCGCGCAAGGCCTGGAGTCACATCCAGGAGGTGGAAGCAGCCGGTGGCATGGCCAAGGCGATCGAGGCCGGCATTCCGAAGATGCGGATCGAAGAGGCCGCAGCGCGGACGCAGGCCCGGATCGACTCGGGTCGGCAGCCGCTGATCGGGGTCAATAAGTATCAGGTCGAGGATGACCGCGCCCCCGAGGTGCTCAAGGTCGACAACGCCTCGGTGCGCGAACAGCAACTGGCCAAACTGGCCAAGCTGCGGGCCGAGCGCGATGGCGCTGTCACCGCGGCGGCGTTGGAGAAGCTGACCTGGGCGGCGGCCAACCCTGATCCCACGGATCCGGAGCGCAACCTGCTGCACCTGGCCATCGACGCGGCCCGCAAGTCGGCCTCCGTCGGCGAGATCTCGGACGCCCTGGAGTTGGTCTACGGGCGTTACACCGCGCAAATCCGTACCATCAGTGGTGTGTACCGCAGCGAAACTGGCAGCACCGCGGGGGTCGAGCGGACCCGCAAGTTGGTCGAGGAGTTCGAGGCCGCTGAGGGTCGTCGTCCGCGCATCCTGGTCGCCAAGATGGGTCAGGACGGTCACGACCGCGGCCAGAAGGTCATCTCCACCGCGTTCGCCGACCTGGGCTTTGATGTCGACGTCGGCCCGCTGTTCCAGACGCCCGGTGAGGTCGCCCGCCAGGCGATCGAAGCCGACGTGCACGTCGTGGGGGTCTCCTCGCTGGCGGCCGGCCACCTGACGCTCGTGCCGGCGTTGCGCACCGAGCTCGATACGCGAGGGCGTCCGGACATGATGATCGTGGTCGGCGGGGTGATTCCGGCGCAGGACTTCGAGGAGTTGCGCGCTGCCGGTGCCGATGCGATCTACCCGCCCGGCACGGTCATCCCCGATGCGGCCGTGGAACTTCTGACCAAGCTGCGCCTGCGGCTCGACGAGGCATGAGCCTGGGCAGGCGCTCGGCATGAGGCGGCTGGCTCCCCAGGAGTTGGCCGACCACGTGCTGGCCGGCTCCCGGCCGCACATCGCCCGGGCGATCACGCTGCTGGAATCCAGCCATGCCGCTCACCGGGCTCAGGCGGGGGAGTTGCTGCGTCTGCTTCGGCCATCGTCGGGACAAGCCGTCCGGGTCGGCATTTCGGGTGTTCCCGGTGCCGGCAAATCGACGTTCATCGACGCGCTCGGCATTCGGCTGATCAAGCGGGGTCACCGAGTGGCGGTGCTGGCGGTGGATCCTTCGTCCTCGCGGACTGGAGGCTCGATCCTCGGCGACCGCACCCGGATGGGGGAGTTGGCGGCCTCGGAAGCGGCCTTCGTCCGGCCCTCACCCAGTGGCGGTCATCTCGGTGGTGTCGCCCGGGCAACCCGGGAGGCGATGATCGTCCTGGAGGCGGCCGGATACGACGTGGTGCTGGTGGAGACGGTCGGGGTCGGCCAATCTGAGGTCGCGGTGGCCGGCATGGTCGACACTTTCCTGCTGATCACCCTGGCCAGGGCCGGGGATCAGCTGCAGGGGATCAAGCGCGGCATCTTGGAGATGGCTGACGTGATCACCGTGAACAAGGCCGACGGCGATCATGAGGGTGAGGCTCGGATCGCGGCGCGCGAGTTGGTGATCGCGATGAAGTTGATCAGTTCCGATCCGCACGCCCGCCGCCCCCGGTGCTGACCAGTTCGGCGCTCACCGGCAAGGGCCTGGACGAGGTGTGGCAGGCCGTCCTGGATCATCGCGCCGAGCTGGAGTCGACCCACGGGCTGGAGGCCCGACGGGCCGGCCAGCAGCTGGAATGGCTCTGGTCGTTGGTCAACGGCGAGGTTCTGGACGCGGTCAAGCGCTCACCCCGGGTGAAAGCGTTGCGCAAGGTTGTCGAGGCCGAGATCGGCGCTGGGGACTTGTCGGCGCTGGAGGGTGCCGAGCAACTGGTGAAGGCCTTCGTGGAGGACGTCCCCTCTCTGTGGAGCGAGACGTAGCACCCAACGCCACCGGTTCGCCCAACACCACCGGTTCGCCCGACGGTTAGGATCGCCGGATGGCTAGGCCGTTTGCTGAGCAGGGTGTCAGGACTCAGATCGCCCACTGGCGTGCCTGCGCGCTGGCCGCTCTCCAGGCGTGGCCGATCCAGGTCGAGTCGGTGCGCCTGCTGCTGCATGGCTACAACACCAGCTTCGCGGTGCGGGCCACCGACGGCAGCCGGTACGCGTTGCGCCTGAATGTCAACGACCACAAGACGATCCCGCATCTGCGGGCGGAGATGGCGTGGCTGGCGGCGCTGGCCGAGGAGACGGACCTGTCCCTTCCTGCACCACAGCTGACCCGTGCTGGGAGCTGTTCGCCGTCGTGCCAGACGTCCAACTGGGCCGCGAGTTGCCCGCGGCACTGTTCGCCTGGTTGCCGGGCCCCAATCTCGGATGGTCGCCCAGACCAGATCAGGTGCGAGCCCTCGGGCGGGCGATGGCGACGCTGCATGACCACTCTGCGGGCTGGCGGCTACCTGAGGGCTGCGACCTCCCGAGCATCGACACCGTCCTGATGAACGTCCCGCACCGGATGCACACCGATCACCCCCTCCTGACCGACGAACGCCGTCCAGTGCTGGTGGCGGCCTTCGATCAGGTGCAGAGGCACTACCACGCGTTCTTCGCCGATGCCCCGCGACAGGTGCTGCACGCCGATCTGCACGGTGGCAATGCGAAATGGCATCGCGGACGCCTGTCCGTCTTCGATTTCGACGATGCCGGGATCGGGGTGCCGCTGCAGGATCTCGCCATCTCGGCCTACTACCTGCGAGACCGGATCGATCTGGAAGCCGAACTGTTGGCCGGCTATGCCGAGGTGCGGCCGTTGCCGACCTTCAGCGCCGAGCAGTACGAGGCCGTGGTGGCCAGTCGGAACCTGGTGCTGGTCAACGACACGATAGGCAGCAGCCACGCCGGCGTCCGGGACGGGGCCGAACTGTACGTGGCCAACAGCGTCGTCAAGCTCCGCAAATACCTCCAGACCGGTCGTTTCGCACATGATGCGGACGGCGTTCTGCCCGCCCGCTGAGCTGCTGATGGGGGCGCCTCCGGGGCTTCTGGGGGGGCTGTTCTGGGGCAGTTTCGGGGCGACGAGCAGCGGGTCTTCGGACGACTCATCGCCTAGCGTTGCTCGGTGGAATCAGTGCCAGGTCGAGCCGTTTTGCACCAATTGCACACTCAGAGGGCTGCGCAGCGTCGGAACCGGTTGTTTGGGGCGCAGTTGAACGACATCACTCCCCGTTGCCGAGGCCGAACTTTTCGCCACATCCGTCACATCCGTCACACAACGATTACAACTCGATATCACCCTCGCTCGCGGTCGATTCTGGGTGCAGTCCGGAGCAAAGTGAGGGCTAGTGTGAGAAGGGAGCGGACCCGACGAGGGGTTCGGTTGTCCACATTGCCTAGGAGGCAGTTTCGTGAAGAAGTCCCTGATCGCGCCCCCGATGTTCGGCGCTTTCGCCCTCGCTCTCGGTGGTTGCGCCACGCCGCCCGCCGCCACGACCGCAGCGCCGGCCGCGAGCACCTCGACGGTCCCCGTGTCCGACTTCAAGGCCTGCATGGTGTCCGACGCCGGTGGCTTCGATGACAAGTCGTTCAACGAGACGTCGTACGCGGGCCTCACCAAGGCCAAGACTGAGCTCGGCGTCCAGAGCGCTGAGGTGCAGTCCAAGAACGACGCCGACTACGCGCGTAACGTTCAGGCGATGGTCGACGCCAAGTGCAACATCATCGTCACCGTGGGATTCAAGCTGGGGGATGCGACCCAAGCGGCCGCCAAGAAGAACCCTGAGATCAAGTTCGCCATCGTCGACTACGCCTACGACAAGCCCCAGGCGAACCTCAAGGGCCTGGTGTTCAACACCAGCGAGCCCTCCTTCCTGGCCGGCTACCTGGCCGCCTCGTTGACCAAGACCGGCAAGGTCGGCACCTTCGGCGGCATGAACATTCCGACCGTGACGTCCTTCATGGACGGCTACGCCCGCGGCGTTGCCCAGTACAACACGGCCAAGGGCAAGTCGGTGGCTGTCCTCGGCTGGAGTTCGGCCAAGAAGGACGGCTCGTTCGTCGCGGCCGGCCCCGAGGGCTTCGGCGATGTGGCGGGTGGCAAGAAGCTTGCCGCGGGGCTGATGGCCCAGGGCGCCGACGTCCTGCTGCCGGTCGCGGGTCCCTCCGGTGAAGGCGCCCTCCAAGCGGCTCAGGCCAGCGGTGGCAAGGTCGCCTCGATGTGGGTCGACACCGACGGTTGCGTCAGCGCGTCCAAGTACTGCGCCGTGATTCCCAGCTCGGTCGGCAAGGCCATGGACGTGGCTGTGTTCGAGGCGATCAAGGCGGCCAAGGACGGCACGTTCAACAACGACGTGTTCGTGGGCACCCTGGCCAACAGCGGCGCGTACCTCGCACCGTTCAACCAGTGGGATTCCAAGGTGTCGGCCGAGACCAAGGCCGAACTGGAGAAGATCAAGGCCGACATCATCGCCGGCACGATCAAGACGACTGCCTGATAGTTGGTCACAACGGGAAGGGAGGCCCTCGGGCCTCCCTTCCCGTGCTCCCGGCCCCGGGGCGTTGAGGGTGCTGTGTTGCCCCTACCCTGAGGCTTTTCTCCGTTCCATCGTGTTGTGGGAGGATCGCGGCTGTGTCAGCGCAGACCACTGGCCTTCAGTTGAAGGCGATCACCAAGAAGTTCGGCTCCTTCGTCGCTAACGACGCCGTCGATCTGGACGTCCGTCCCGGCGAGATCCACTGCCTGTTGGGCGAGAACGGTGCCGGCAAGTCGACTCTGATGAACGTCCTCTACGGGCTCTACCAGCCTGATGGTGGCGAGATCACCATCGACGGCAGCCGCCAGCATTTCGCCAACCCGAAGCAGGCGATGGCGGCCGGGATCGGCATGGTCCACCAGCACTTCATGTTGGTCGACGTGTTCACCGTCGCTGAGAACATGATCCTGGGTCGCGAGCCCGGCCTGGTCGTCGACATGAAGGCGGCCCGAACCCGGGTGCAGGAACTCTCTGCGCGCTACAACCTGCCGGTCGATCCCGATGCCACGATCGAAGCACTCCCCGTGGGCATCCAGCAACGGGTCGAGATCCTCAAGGCGTTGGCCAATGACGCCAAGTTCCTGATCTTCGACGAGCCCACGGCCGTCCTCACGCCGCAGGAGATCGACGAACTGATGATCGTCATGCAGAAGCTGCGCGACGAAGGCAAGGGCATCGTCTTCATCACACACAAGCTGCGAGAGGTGCGTGCCATCGCCGACCGGATCACCGTCCTGCGTCGCGGCAAGATCGTCGGCTCTGCTGAACCGGGGGCCTCCGAGGCCGAGTTGGCCGAGTTGATGGTGGGACGGGCGGTCGACCTCTCGGTGGACAAAGCGCCGGCCAGGGTCGGGGAAGTTCGGCTCCGGGTTGCGGACCTGAGCGTGGCCAACCCGATCGGCGCGGTGGTCGTCGATTCGATCTCCTTCGACGTGGCTGGCGGCGAGATCCTGTGCATCGCCGGCGTCCAGGGGAACGGCCAGTCCGAGTTGGCGGACGCGCTGCTCGGGAACACCCCCGTGGTCTCCGGCTCGATCAACCTCGACGGCGCTGACATCACCCACGCCAAGCCCCGGGAGACGATTCTGGCCGGGGTGGGTTTCGTGCCCGAGGACCGGCAACACGACGGCTTCATCGGCTCGTTCACGATCGCCGAAAACCTGGTGCTGAACCGGTTCGACCGACCCCCGTTCGCCAAGGGCCTCTCCCTGGACCTTGCTGCCATCCACGCCAACGCCGAGCAGCTGCGCGACGAGTTCGACATCCGCACCCCCGATGTCACCAACAGGGGTTCGTCACTCTCGGGCGGCAACGCGCAGAAAGTGGTGCTGGCCCGCGAACTGAGCCGGGAGCTGAGCCTGCTGATTGCGAGCCAACCCACCCGTGGAGTGTACGTGGGAGCGATCGAGTTCCTGCACAAACGGATCGTCGAGGAACGTGACAAGGGCACAGCGGTGATCCTCGTCTCCACCGAACTGGAGGAGGTCGAAGCGCTGGCCGACCGGGTGCTGGTGATGTACCGCGGCAAGGTCGTCGGCATCGTTGCCTCCGATACGCCGCGCGACGTGATGGGCCTGATGATGGCAGGCATTCCTTACGCCGAAGCCCTAGCTGTCAGCCAGGCCGATGACGCCAGCGCTGGGAAGGATCACTCATGACCAACCACACAGTGTCGCCGCGTCCGACGTTCGCCGGATACCTCGCAACCCGCTGGCGGGATTGGTCGGTCACCGCGTCCGCGGTCGTCCTGGCCCTGGTCGTCGGGGCGGTCGTGATGATCGTTGCGGACGCCGAAGTGGCCGCCAACTTCGCCTACCTGTTCACGGCCCCCGGACTTGCGCTCGGTTCGGCCTGGGCGAAGGTCTCCACCGCGTACTCCGCCCTGCTGCTGGGGGCGGTCGGCTCTCCGCTGGCGCTGGCCCAAACGACCGCCGCCGCCGCGCCTCTGATCTGCGCCGGCCTGGCGGTGGGGCTCGCCTTCCGAGCCGGCCTGTTCAACATCGGCGCCCAGGGGCAAGCCATTTGGGGCTCGATCCTGGCCGCCTACGTGGGTTTCGCGGTCCAGTTGCCACCCGTGATCCACCTGATCGTCGCCGTCGCCGCGGGCGTTCTGGGCGGGGCGGTGTGGGGCGGAATCGTCGGCTGGCTGAAGGCCAAGACCGGCGCTCACGAGGTGATCGTCACCATCATGATGAACTACGTCGCGAACGGACTGCTGGCGTGGCTGCTCAGCACGGCCCTCTTCATGCGTCCGGGGCGCCAGGATCCGATCTCGCCGGAGGTGCATCCGACCGCCGCCTTCCCGGTGATTCTCGGTCAGCTGCACGTCGGGTTCTTCGTGGCGCTGGCCGCCGCCGGTGCGGTCTGGTGGCTGCTCGATCGTTCCACCATCGGGTTCGCCATTCGCGCCGTCGGTGCCAACCCGAACGCGGCCAGCACCTCCGGCATGAGCGCCGCGCGGACCACCATCATCACGATGACGATCGCGGGTGCCTTGGCCGGACTGGCCGGCGCTCAATCGGCGCTCGGCGCGTCCGCTACCGGGACCCCGGTGCCGCTGACCGTCGGGTTGGTCGGCACCGTGGGCTTTGATGCGATCACGGTCGCTCTGCTCGGTCGTTCGAAACCGCTGGGCATCGTGATGGCCGGTTTGCTCTTCGGCGGGCTCAGCGCCGGCGGGTTGGCCATGCAGAGCATCGCCCAAACGCCCCTCACCCTGACCATGCTGCTCCAGGCGCTGATCGTGCTGTTCGTGGCGGCGCCGCAGTTGGTCAGCACCCTGGTCCCGATTCTCAAAGCCCGCACCAGCCGGGTCGCCGTGGCAGGAGGTCAGGCATGAGCACCGCGACAGCCAAGACCGAGAGTCAACAGTTGACCTTCGACTTCCGCGAATCGGCGGACGGGCGTCGTGCCCGACTCGCGATCGGCTCGCTCCTGATGGTCGCCGCGGCACTATTGGGGTTCCTCACGCTCAGCGCCAACGGGATCGCCGACTTCGCCCTCTCGGATGCTTTCGCGGCGGTGCAGCTGCCGACGATCAGCTTCCCCGGCGTCCCTGTGGTGGCCACCTCAGCGTTCCTGTGCCTGCTGGCGGGGGCCGGGTTCCTGTCGGGCAAGCTGACCAAGAAGCAGCCCACCATCGCCGGGACGGTCGCCGGCCTCGCCTTCGTGACCGGCTTCCTGGCCTGGGCCGCGGCTGGCAGCGAGCTGCCGTTCCCGGTCAGCAACCAGCTCGCTGGCACCATCGCCACGGCGACTCCGCTGATCCTGGGTGCCCTGGCCGGGGTGATCGGGGAGCGGGCCGGAGTGGTCAACGTGGCCATCGAAGGCCAGTTCCTGACCGGGGCGTTCGCCGCTGCGCTCGTCGGATCGGTGACGAAGTCGATTTCGGCCGCCCTCTTCGCGGCCGTGTTGGCCGGGGTGGCGCCGGCTGCGGTGCTCGGCCTGTTCGCGATCAAGTACCTGGTCGACCAGGTGGTGCTGGGCGTGGTGATCAATCTGCTGGCCTCCGGCCTGACCGGCTTCCTGTTCGATCAGTTGGTGCAACCCAACTCCGGCGACCTGAACTCTGGACCGTTGCTGGAAACTATCCCGATCCCGTTGTTGGCCGACATTCCGCTGGCCGGCCCGATCTTCTTCAATCAGACGATCCTGGTCTATCTCGCGGTGTTGTCGATCGGCCTGGTCTGGTTCCTGCTCTTCCGCACGCGCTGGGGACTACGCGTCCGCGCCGTCGGAGAGCATCCCCAAGGCGGCCGACACGGTCGGTATCTCGGTCACGGCCGTGCGCTGGCAGGCTGTTCTGGTGGCCGGTGTCTTCGCCGGCCTGGGCGGCGCCTTCTTCACCGTCGGCTCCACCGGTTCCTTCGCCAAGGACATCACCGTCGGCAACGGCTTCATCGCCCTGGCCGCCCTGATCATGGGCCGCTGGCATCCGGTGATGGCGGCGGTGATGGCCCTGTTCTTCGGCTTCGTGATGCAGATGGCCTCCCAGTTGCAGACGCTCTCCACCCCGGTGCCCAGCCAGTTCCTGCTGATCCTGCCCTACATCGCCACCATCGTGGCCGTGGCCGGCCTGATCGGACGCACCCGAGCGCCGGCGGCCGACGGCATTCCCTATGTCAAGTGACGTTGACTGGGACGCTCTGAGGGCCCGCGCCCGGGAGGTCTCGCACCGCGCCTACGCCCCGTACAGCCGGTTTCCGGTAGGGGCCGCCGCCCTGGTCGATGACGGACGCGTGGTGGTCGGCTGCAACGTGGAGAACGCCGCCTACGGGGTGACGCTCTGCGCCGAATGTGGCCTGGTCAGCGAGCTGATCGCCGGCGGGGGAGGGCGATTGGTCGCCTTCGCCTGCGTGAACAGCCACGGGGATTCGCTGCTGCCGTGCGGGCGTTGTCGGCAACTGCTGTGGGAACACGGTGGCCCCGACCTGATTCTCGACACTCCACTCGGATTGCGCCCGCTCTCCGAGTTGCTCCCGCAGGCCTTCGGGGCGACCGAACTCGTCCAGGGAACCCTTCCCAGCACCAACCGATCACAAGAGAGCGACCAATGAGCCTCGACATCGACCTGATTCGTCGCGCCCCGAAAGTGGCCTTGCATGATCACCTGGACGGTGGCTTGCGCGCGTCCACCGTGCTGGAACTCGCGAACGAGATCGGCCATCAGCTACCCGCCCAAACCGCGGATGAGCTGGCCGACTGGTTCTTCGAGGCGGCCGATTCCGGATCGCTGGTGCGCTACCTGGAGACGTTCGTACACACGATCGCGGTGATGCAGACCGCCGCCAACCTGCGCCGGGTGGCCAGGGAGTTCGTTGAGGATCAAGCCGCCGATGGGGTGGTTTACGCCGAAACGCGCTGGGCCCCCGAACAGCACCTCCAGGGCGGCTTGAGCCTGCGCCAGGCGGTCGAAGCCGTCCGTGACGGGTTGCGTGAAGGAATGGACGTCTGCGCGGCACAAGGCCACCCGATCATCGCCCAGCAGATCGTCACCTCGATGCGGCACGCTGCCCCGCGGGTCGACATCGCCGACTTGGCGGTGGTGTTGCGCGACGACTCGGTCTGCGGCTTCGACATCGCCGGCGCCGAGGACGGGTTCCCGCCGAGCCGGTTCATCCCGCCTTCGATCATCTGCGCCGGAATAACGTCGAGTACACGATCCATGCCGGTGAAGCGTTCGGCGTACCGTCGATCTGGGAGGCCGTCCAACTGTGCGGGGCGTCCCGGCTGGGTCACGGCGTCCGGATCGTCGAGGACATCACCCAGGGCCCGGAAGGGCCGGTGCTGGGGCCGCTGGCCGCCTACGTTCGCAACCGCCGGATCGCGCTGGAGGTCTGCCCCAGTTCCAACCTGCAAACCGGCATCTGCGCCAGCATCGCCGAGCATCCGATCGGGGTGCTGGCCGAGCTGAAGTTCCGGGTGACGGTGAGTTGTGACAACCGCCTGGTCAGCCGGACGACGCTCAGCCGGGAGTTCGCCTTGCTCAGCGAGGCGTTCGGCTACGACCTGGACGACCTTGCCTGGTTCACCCTCAATGCGGCGAAGAGCGCCTTCTACCCCTACGACCGACGGGTTGAGCTGATCGAACGAGTGATCGAGCCCGGCTTCGCCGCCCTGGCCCGCGCTACTTCTGAGTAAACACCGGCATCATGCCGTTGAAGCTCAGCGTCATGCCGAAGCCGTGCGCCACGATGTAGCCGATGCCGAGAGCGACGCTGAGCAGCACGATCCCGAACAGCACGCGGCGATCACCCGTCCGATCGGATGCGGACGGGAGGTCACGCCTTCGGGGGTCAGTTGGGCGTCGCCGGCCACGCCCCACGCCAGAGCGCGGACGCCGAGCGCGAACAGCGTCGGGAGCCCCGCCCCCAGCAGTAGGCCGACCGCGAGGACCTTCCAGCCCGCGTCGAGGGCCGCCATCACCTGATTCATCGGGTACCTCCCACGGGGACCTTCTCCGGGGAGGGTGTCCACTCATCGTTGACGTTGTGATGGCCGATCGGTTCGCGCCGCGAATGGATCCACATCCAGGCCGCCAGCCCCACCATCACGGCGAAGATCACCAGCGGGCCGGCCACGCCGCCAAGCAGGTGGCCCACCAGCCACATCAGTGCACCGACCAGCCCGGCGCTGGGAATTGTGGTGAGCCAGGCGGCGAACATCCGTCCGGCCACGTTCCAGCGGACGGTCGCCCCGCGCTTACCCAGCCCCGAACCGAGGATCGACCCGGTTGCCACGTGAGTGGTGGACAGGGCGAAGCCCAGTTGGCTGGACGACAAGATGACCGCGGCCGAGGCACTTTCGGCCGCCATGCCCTGTGGAGAGGAGATCTCCACCAAGCCCTTGCCCATGGTCCGGATGATCCGCCAGCCGCCGAGATAGGTGCCCAGCGCAATGGCGAACGCGCAGGTCACCTTGACCCACAGCGGCACCGAATGGGTATCTGTCCACACGCCGGCGCCGATCAGGGCCAGCGTGATCACGCCCATGGTCTTCTGGGCGTCGTTGGTGCCGTGCGAGAGTGACACCAACGAGGCGGTGCCGATCTGGCCCCAGCGGAAGCCCTCTTCCCGGTACCGCAGAGCGATGTTCTCGGTCACCTTGAACACCAGCCGGGTGCCCACCATGGCAACGAGCAGTGCCACCAGAGGCGAGATCAGGCCGGGCAGCAGGATCTTCCCGACCACACCGTCGAGCTTCGTGCCGGTGCCGGCCCACTTCACGCCCTCCCAGCCCAGGCCGGCGATGGTCGAGCCGATCAGCCCACCGAACAAAGCGTGTGATGAGCTGGAAGGTAACCCCCACAACCACGTGATCAGGTTCCACATGATCGCTCCGACCAGACCTGCCAGGACGATCAGCAGCAAGTTGTAGCCGCCGTCGGCGAGCAGTTCTGGTCGAGGCGATCCGTCCGCGGCCTGGATGTTCACCACCGCGTTCGTCACGGTCAGGGCCACTTCGACGGACAGGAAGGCGCCAATCAGGTTCAGTGCCGCGCAGAGGAGGACCGCTGCTTTGGGGCTGAGCGCTTTGGTGGCGATCGACGTGGCCATGGCGTTGGCCGTGTCGCGAAAACCGTTGGTGAAGTCGAAGGTCAGGGCCGTCACGACGACCAAGCCCAACAAGAGGAACTCGGGGGACACGCTTTCATCGTAAGGCCGAACTCGTCGGGGAGGGAATCGGCAGAATTCATGGAAGATTCAAGTTTCGCCCTCCCAAAGTTCACCCGCAGAACAGGGTGCGCCGGGTGACCTCTGTCCCTGCCGGATCGTCCGCCGGAAGTCCCCTTAGGGGCCACTGACAAGGGTGGGACCTGCTCACTACGCTGAGGCCACGCACCTCTGGTGCGCCATCACCTAGGTTCAGGGGGACACATGGGGGAAAATTTCGAGATCACCAAGGACGACAAGGGCGGTTTTCACTTCAAGTTGCGCACGGCGGAGGGGAGGACTCTGCTGCGCAGCGAGGCCTACACGGCGAAAGCGTCGGCCAAGAACGGCATCGACTCGGTGCGGAAGAACGCCGACGTCCCAGGGCGTCTCACCGTCAGCCAGGCCAAGGACGGTCGTCCGTACCTCAACCTGCGGGCTGCGAACGGTCAGGTCGTGGGGACGAGCCCGATGTTCGCCGATTCGGCCACCTGCGAGGCAGCGATTGCTGCGATCCGCGGCGGCGCTGCCCGCGCCGGCATCGTGGACAACGCCTGAACGAGGTCGCCCACTCGGCCCAACCCGCGGTCGGGACCCTGCTGTCCGATTCGATCACGGGTCGCCCGGCGGGACTTCGTCGCGCCGGGTGCGAGGGCAAGGTGCCCTAGGATGCGGCCCATGAGCACTCCCATCCTGACCGCTGTGGCGTGGCCCTATGCCAATGGACCTCGCCACATCGGGCACGTCTCCGGTTTCGGCGTCCCCTCAGACGTGTTCTCCCGCTACATGCGGATGGCCGGGCATGACGTGCTGATGGTCTCGGGCACCGACGAGCATGGCACCGCGATCCAGGTGCAGGCCGACAAGGAGGGGCTGACTCCCCGCCAGACGGCCGACAAGTACCACCGGGTGATAGCCGAGGATCTCCAGGCACTTGGCTGCTCCTACGACCTGTACACCCGCACCACGACGCTGAATCATCGCGCGGTGGTGCAGGAACTCTTCGGCGCGCTGCACGCCAACGGCTACCTCGTGGCGCAGAAGGAGATGGGGGCGATCAGCCCGTCCACCGGCCGCACCCTTCCCGACCGCTACATCGAAGGCACCTGCCCGCATTGCAGCTACGACGGGGCCCGGGGCGACCAGTGCGACAACTGCGGACGCCAACTGGACCCGATCGATCTGCTGAACCCGCGCTCCCGGATCAACGGAGAAGTGCCCGAGTTCCGAGAGACCGAGCACTTCTTCCTCGACCTGCCGGCCGTGGCCGATGCCCTCGGCGAGTGGTTGCAGACGCGGACGGACTGGCGTCCGAACGTGATGAAGTTCAGCCAGAACCTGCTCGAGGAACTGCGTCCCCGAGCGATCACGCGCGACCTCGACTGGGGCGTGCCGATCCCGCTGGAGGAGTGGCGGGACGCTCCGATGAAGCGGATCTACGTCTGGTTCGACGCGGTGATCGGCTACCTGTCAGCGGCTGTGGAGTGGGCCCGCCGCTCCGGCGATCCGGACGCGTGGAAGCACTGGTGGGCCAACCAGGACGCCCGCTCGTATTACTTCATGGGCAAGGACAACATCACCTTCCATTCGGTGATCTGGCCCGGCATCCTGCTCGGCGCGAACGGCCAGGGTGCCCACGGCGGCAAGCCGAGCCGCTTCGGCCCGCTGGACCTGCCTACCGAGGTGGTTTCCAGCGAGTACCTGACCATGTCGGGCTCGAAGCTCGCCTCGTCCCGCGGGCACGTGATCTACGTCCGCGACTTCCTGCGCGAGTTCGGCCCGGACGCCCTGCGCTACTTCATCGCGGTGGCCGGCCCGGAGAACCAGGACGCCGACTTCACCTGGGACGAGTTCGTCCGTCGGGTGAACTTCGAACTGGCCAACGAGTGGGGCAACCTGGTCAACCGGTCGATCTCCATGGCGCACAAGAACGTCGGCGCGATCCCGGCTGCCGGCGAGCTGACCGAGCCCGACCTGGCCCTGCTCAACGCCTCCCAGGAGGCCTTCGGCACAGTGGGTGACCTCTGGGGTCGCTGCAAGTTCAAGGCGGCCACCTCAGAGGTGATGCGGATCGTGGGCTTGGCCAACAAGTACCTCTCCGATCAGCAGCCCTGGAAGCTCAAGGACGACCCCCAGCGGCGCGACACGGTGCTGTACGTGGCCCTGCAGGTGGTCGCCGACTGCAACGCCCTGTTCACGCCGTTGCTGCCGCACGCCTCTCAGAAGGTCTTCGAGGCGCTCGGAGGCAGTGGCATCTGGGCCGCGCTGCCCGAGCTGGCCGAGGTGTCAGAAGAGGGCAACGACGACTACTCGGTGCTGCGCGGGGACTACGTGAACCAGCAGGCGGTCTGGGCCTCCCGTCCGCTGGTGGCCGGAACGCCCCTGACCAAACCGTCCCCGATCTTCGCCAAGCTGGACGACAAGCTGGGTGAGACCGGCCCGGAGTGGGCGCCGATCGCTTAGCGGCGCAACTGACGCTCGGCCTCAGCCATGGAGACCGCCACGAAACCGTTGGCGAGGGCTCGGCCACGCAGGGCCGGCTGGTCCTTCCACAACGCCAGCCCCCGGCGCAGTAACACCGGGATCGGCTTGCGTTTCTGGGCCAGGTCGCGGCGCATCCGGAGCCAGGTGACCACCGCACGGGGCCGATCCAGGTAGAGACCGCTCGCGCGGATTCCAGCGGCCCGACAGAGCGGGAGGGCCTCGATCGCGAAAATCCCCTCGGCCAGCAGGATCGGCGCGGTCCGATCCAGCGTCACCAGGTGGCTGCCCATCGCTCTACTCAGCGGGATCGAATACGTCGGGGCGTTGGTGCGGCCGGTGCTGAGCAGGTCGTTGATGGCTCGCACTGCCGCTTCGCCGTCCCACGTGGCCGGATCGTCCCAATCGACGATGCCATGAGTCCGGGGGAGGCCAGGGGCGTCGGCATCGCGGTAGAAGTCATCCAAACGCAGGCACGGATGGCCTGAGCGGCGCACCAATCTGGACTTCCCGCTCCCCGACGGGCCGGCGATCAGCACCAGTTGGGGAGCGGTCATGAACGCTCATTCTAGGGCTAGGCTCGTGGTGGAAAGGTCATCGCCATGAGCGTCCACATCGTCTACGAATCCTTGTTCGGCAACACCAGATTGGTGGCCGAAGCCATCGCGGAAGGTTTCCGCTCGGGGGGTGTGGAGACAGCCGTCGGCAGAGTCGCCGAGGCGGCACCGGAACTGCCCGAGGGGACCGACCTGCTGCTGGTCGGGGGGCCGGTGCACGCGTTCGGGATGACCCAGCAGACAACCCGGGAAGACGCCGTCCGGCAGGGTGCCACCGAGGGTGACACGAAGGTCGGCCTGCGGGAGTGGATTTCTGGGATCACGCCGCAACCCGGTTTACGGGTCCTCACCTTCGACACCCATGTGACCCAGAAGTGGGTGCCAGGCTCGGCTGCCAAGCAGGCTGCGGAGGCGCTGGAGCTGCGGGGCTTCGCCAAGGCTGAGCGTGGGGAAACGTTCTACGTCCACGGGATCACCGGCCCCTTGGCCGACGGCGAACAGGAGCGGGCCAAGGCGTGGGGCGCTCGGCTGGCCGACCGCTTCTGATCACAGCCCCAGGGCTTGTGCCACGTCGCCCCGGGCACGCGCCAGCATCGCCTCGGCAGCTTCCCGTGCCGCCGCCAGGTCCTGGGACTCCTCGACCGGCAGGCTGACCTGCAGGTAGCACTTCAGCTTCGGCTCGGTCCCCGAGGGCCGGACGACCACCCGCACCCGTTCGCCGCTGAACAGCAGCCCGTCCGTTGGTGGCAGGTCACCACCCTCGCCGGCCAGATCGGTGAAGCTGACCGGCTGCCCGCCCAGGCTGACCGGCGGGGCGAGCCGCAGCCGCTGCATCGCCGCGTCGATCAGCGACAGGTCGTCCACCCGGTAGGCCAACTGGGCGGTGACGTGCAGACCGTAGCTGCGGGCGATGTCGTCCAGGAGGTCGGCCACGGTCCTCCCCGCGGCCTTCAGTTCGGCCGCGAGCGCCAGCACCCGGAGCAGGGTCGTGATGCCGTCCTTGTCTGGGACCGCCGCCGAATCGGTGCAGTAGCCGATCGCCTCTTCGTAGCCGAAGGCCAGGTTCGGCACCCGTCCGATCCACTTGAACCCGGTCAGGGTGGCTTGGAACGGCTGGCCATGGGCGGCCGCCATCCGGGAGAGCAGGGTGCTGGAGACGATAGAGCACGCATAGGTGCCCTGGGCGCCGGAGCGGAGCGCCTTCTCGGCCAGGATCGAGCCCAACTCATCGCCGGTGAGCATCCGCCAGACCCCGTTGAACGGCGCCGCGACCGCGCAGCGATCCGCGTCCGGGTCGTTGGCGATGGCCAGGTCCGCCCCGGTTTCGGCGGCCACGGCCAGGGCAAGGTCCATCGCCCCGCGCTCCTCGGGGTTGGGGAAGGGAACCGTCGGGAAGGTGGGGTCCGGCTCCACCTGCGCAGCCACCTCGGCCGGCGCCGGGAAGCCGCTGCGTTCCACGACGGCCCGGACGATAGCCGCGCCCACGCCGTGCATCGCGGTGTAGGCCCAGCGGAACTCGCGCGGTGCCTCGGGCGCAACCAGCGATGCGGCGCGGGTCAGGTAGGCCTCGACCAGGTCGTCGCCCACCGGCCGGTGGCTGGTCGAGCGCGGAAGGGCGCTCAGCGGCCCGATCGACGCCGCCTCGATCGCGGTCGCAATGTCGGCGTCCGCCGGGGGGATGATCTGTGAACCGTCCCCCAGATAGACCTTGTAGCCGTTGTCTTGGGGCGGATTGTGGGAGGCGGTGACCACCACGCCGGCAACGCAGTCGAAGTGCTTGATCCCGAAGGCCACCACGGGGGTGGGGAGGGCTCGCGAGCAGAGCAGCGGGACGAGGCCCGCACCGGCCATGATCTCCGCGGTGTCGGCGGCGAAGACGTCGGAGTTGTGGCGTGCATCGAAGCCGATGATCACCCGGGCTCCAGCCAAGCCGCGGGCCACCAGGTACGCGGCCAAGCCGGCGGCGGCGCGCGGGACGACCACGCGGTTCATCCGAGCCGGGCCTGGTCCCAGCGGTCCGCGGAGGCCGGCCGTGCCGAACGTCAGCGGCCCGGAGAAGGCGTCAGCCAGTTCGGCGTCGGCGACCGCGTCCCCGGTGATCGCCCGGTCACGCAGATCCTCCAACCTGGCCCTGGTAGCCGGGTCGGGGTCCTCAACCAGCCAGTCCTGGATGGCCGCGGTGAGCAGTGCGTCCATGTCGCCGCCCCCTCAGAGCCGCTGCAGCAGGCCGGACAGCAGGGTTCGGAGCCGATCCTCGGCTGCGCGACCCGCCTCGACCACCTCGGCGTGGTTCAGCTCGCCCGCCGAGATCCCGGCGGCGGCGTTGGTCACCAGGGAGATCCCCAGCACCTCAAGACCCGCCTCGCGGGCGGCAATCGTCTCCAGGGCGGTGGACATGCCCACCAGATCGCCACCGATCGTGCGGGCCATCCGGACCTCGGCCGGGGTTTCGTAGGCGGGCCCGGAGAACTGCACGTAGACGCCCGACTCCAGGCTCGGGTCGACCTCACGGGCGAGCGCGTTCAGGCGGGCGCTGTAGGCCTGGGGAGAGGTCGATGAAGGTGGCGCCGACCAGCGGCGTTGCTCCGGTGAGGTTGATGTGGTCGCTGATCAGCACCGGGGTTCCGGGCGTCCACGCCGGGTTGATCCCGCCACAACCGTTGGTCAGCACCAGGGAGGCTGCGCCCAGGGCAGCGGCCGTCCGAACCCCGTGTACGACGGCGGCCACGCCTTTGCCCTCATAGAAGTGGGTGCGTCCGGTGAAGAGCGCCGCAAGTTTGCCGGTCGGGGTGCGAATCACCCGCAGCACCCCGCCGTGGCCGACGACCACGGGAGCGGAGAAGCCGGGAAGGTCACTCAGCGGGCATTCGTCCACGAGTTCGCCCAAGCCAACCGCAGCGGTCGACCACCCCGACCCCAGGACGAGGGCCAACTCGACGCCCTCGATTCCGAACCGTGCACGGACGGCGGCGGCGGCCTCAGCGGCCAGCGTTACGGGATCAGCGGTGATCATCCAGCGACTATAGACCGAGCCACCGACGCCGCTCACCTTCCTCGACCTCGTCGCTCTCCTCCAGTGCGAAGGTTGATCCGGCTCGCTTCGGCAGCGCCGCGGTGACCAGCACGAGGGCCAGCCCGAGCCCCGACCAGAGCAGTGCCTGCCCGGCGTGGACGAGGGGCGGATTGCCGGTCAGGTAGCTGGCCAGCATCAGCAGCACCCCGATCGCCGCGACGCCGCCGGCCAGGCCGAGCGCCAGCCGAGTGAAGGGTCGCAGCGGAAGGCAGCGCAGCCCCAAGTGCACCACGATCAGGGCGACGGCGCCGCTGAGCGGGACCGACGAAAGCTCCAACATCCGGCGCTGCAACACGGTGGCTTCGGGCAGCCCGAGCACGATCATGGCCACCGACGCGGTGACCAGCAGGGCGGCGCTGATCGCGATCGGGATCGGCCCGATCTGGGGCTGCTCGCTCATCGTGGTCTCCCGTCTGGGGCGCTGGTCGTCGGCACTGTACCCGGACGACCTGAGGGCGCGGCGTCAGCTTCATGGGAGACTACCGGGATGACGGATGTGGTGATCATCGGGGGCGGTCCGGCCGGGTATGAAGCGGCCTTGGTGGGCAGCCAACTCGGGGGCCAGGTCACGCTGATCGAGCGGACGGGCATGGGTGGCGCCGCCGTGCTGACCGACGTTGTGCCGTCCAAGACGCTGATCGCCACGGCCGAGGTGATGGCCAAGATCGGGCAGGCCGAGCAACTCGGTCTGGGTTTGGCCTCGGGTGAACCGTTGGCCCAAGCGATCGCCGTTGATCTGGGCACGGTGAACCGCCGGGTGATGGCCCTGGCGAAAGCGCAGTCGTCCGACATTCGGGAACGGCTGCTGCACGAGGGCGTGCGCCTGATCGCCGGGTCGGGCCGCTTGAACGGCACCTCCGAGGTGATCGCCACCACCGATCAGGGCGAGCAGGGGTTGCCCGCCGACATCATTCTGATCGCGACGGGCGGCACCCCGCGGGCATTGCCGACCGCTCAGCCGGACGGCGAGCGCATCTTCAACTGGACCCAGATCTACAACCTCGACCGCCTCCCCGAGCGGCTGATCGTGGTGGGTTCCGGCGTTACCGGGGCCGAGTTCGCCAGCGCCTACAACGCCCTGGGGGTGGACGTGGTGTTGGTGTCGTCGCGGCATCAGGTGCTTCCCGGTCAGGACGACGACGCCGGCCGGGTGGTCCAGGGCGTCTTCGAACGCAGCGGCATGACCATCCTTTCCCAGGCGCGGGCCGAATCGGCCCACCGGGAGGGCGACGAGGTGGTGGTCACGCTGGCCGGCGGCGAGACCGTCCGCGGCTCGCATTGTCTGATGGCGGTGGGCGCCACCCCCAACACCCACGGTCTTGGCCTGGCCGAGGCCGGCGTGGAGGTCAACGGGTCCGGCCAGATCATCGTCGACAAGGTGTCCCGGACGTCCGCCCGAGGGGTTTACGCCGCGGGCGACTGCACCGGCGTGTTCGCCCTGGCCTCGGTGGCCGCGATGCAGGGCCGGATCGCGATGTGGCACTCGCTGGGTGACGCTGTCTCGCCGCTCAACCTGTGCACGGTGTCGTCCAACGTTTTCACCGCACCTGAAATCGCCACGGTCGGGGTCACGCAGGCGCAGGTGGATGCCGGCCTGGTGCGGGCGCTGGCGGTGATGCTGCCGCTGCCGCGCAACGCCCGAGCCAAGATGCAGGGGGTTCGGGACGGATTCGTGAAGATCTTCTGCCTGCCCACCACGGGCATCGTGGTCGGTGGGGTCGCGGTGGCTCCTTCGGCCAGCGAACTCATTCATCCGTTGTCGATTGCGGTGAGCGCCAAGTTGACCGTTGATCAGTTGGCGAACGCCTTCACCGTCTACCCCTCGCTCAGCGGCTCCCTGGCCGAGGCGGCCCGCCGGCTGCACGGACACTCCGCCGAACAGGTGGTCAGCTTCTGAGGCCGACCAACCTTCGGCTTCTCGATCGCCGGCCTCAGCGGACGAACACCCGGTAGTTCCAGGGGGCCAACTCCAAGGTCAAGTCCTGATCCAGGTGGTTGAGTTCCCCACTCTCGAAGTCCCGGTAACTGCCGTGGTAGAGCGACTCCCGGAAGGAGGCGGTCACCGGCTCGGCGGAGAAGTTGAAGACGCCGAAGATCTTGTCGTTCTCGTTCTCCCGGACGAAGCTCAGGATCCGGGTCTTGTCCGAGTTCGGTACCCGTACCATTCGGGCACCCCAGGGCGCGTTCCACAGGGCCGTGTCGGCGTGCTTGAGGGCGAACAGTCGCCGGTACAGCTCCCCGTGGGGGTGCTGCTGCCAGATGATCGAGTCCCGCTCGAAGAACTCCAACCGCTTGTCAAAGCCGGCTTCCTGACCGTTGTAGATCAACGGCATGCCCTCGCTGAGGACGGACAGCACCATCGCTGCTTCCAGCCCCGGTCCGAACTGTTCGAACTCGGTACCCTCCCAGGCGTTCTTGTCGTGATTGCTCACGAACAGCATCCGCTGCGCCTCGGGGGCCAGTTCTTTGTCGTTCCAGGCGTAATAGACCTCCAACGCGGAGCAGTCCAGCTGACCGGTACAGATCCGGTGCACCAGATCGTTCCAATGCCAGGAGTAGGTCATGTCGAAGGCCGCGGCGTGCAAGTCCTTGGCTTCCCATTCGGCGAGCATGAAGACCGGTTTGATCTGATCCAGCTCAGCCCGGACGGTTTCCCAGAAGTCGGTCGGTACGAACCCGGCAACATCGCAGCGGAAGCCGTCCAGATCCGCCTCGCGCACCCAGTACGCCAGCACGTCGGTCATGTATTCGCGCAGTTCGGCGTGCTGGTAGTCCAGGTCGATGATGTCGTCCCAGTCCCACCAAGGAGTGGGGCAGAAGTCACCCTTCCAGTCGCGCAGATACCATTCGGGATGCTCGGTGACCAGGTTGCTGTCCCACGCGGTGTGGTTGGGCCACCCAGTCCAGGATCACGTGCATGCCCAGCTCGTGGGCGGCGGCGACGAACGCCCGGACGTCGTCCAGGGTGCCGAACTCTGGATTCACCCCGTAGTAGTCCTTGACCGCATATGGGCTGCCCAACACGCCCTTGCGGTTCACCTCACCGATCGGGTTGATCGGCATCAACCACAGGATGTCGGCCCCCAGTTCGCGTAGCCGGGGCAGTTCCAGCTGGGCTGCCGCGAAGGTGCCTTCGGCGGTGAACTGCCGCGTGTTGATCTGGTAGATGGTGGCGTTCCGGCTCCACTCGGGGTGGGAGATTCGGACGTAGGGGACCGGGCGGTAGCGGTCGGCGGGCATGGGCGGCACCTCTCTGCGGGCGGCAATAATGTGAGCCTGGCTAGGGCAGGGACCCGACTAGACCAGTGCCTCCATCCTGGCCTGCGCTCCGGCCGGTGGCGAGGGGAAGGTCAGAAGTTCGACCGATACTGAGGAGCCACCGACCGCCGCTCGGCTTGGCTGATTGGGCACGCAGTCGAGGGGAGCGAGGCGACCACGAAAAGTCCGTGTGCTGGGCGGGTTTTGCTTGGCGCCCTGTTGGTGAGAGACTTGTCTCGCTGTCGCAAGTGCACCATGCCAGGCTCGTCCTTAAATGCAGGGGTTTTTTGCGGGGACATATGTCTGACAGCGTGAATTTGGCCCCTTGGTGGGGCCACCAGCAGTAAGGAAATGCGCATGGCGCAAGGAACCGTCAAGTGGTTCAATGCCGACAAGGGCTTCGGGTTCATCGAGGTTGACGGTGGAGGGCAGGACGTCTTCGTTCATTACTCCGCCATCGAGACCAGTGGCTACCGTTCGCTGACCGAGGGTCAGCGCGTCGAGTTCAAGGTCGTTCCCGGTAACAAGGGTCCTCAGGCCGACGGCGTTCGCGCGGTCTGACCCATCGACTCTCGGACTCGTCCGAGTAGGCCGGGTTTCGATCCGGCCGCGTTCACGACATTAGTTCATTCCACAGTCTGGACGTGACTACAACTGCCCGGCCCCCCTATCTAGGGGCCGGGCAGTTGTTCGTCCGGGCAGTTGGTCGTCTCTGCGGGTCAGCGCAGACGTAGCTTGTCCAGGCTGGCGTGCGCGCCGCCACCGTCACGGTCGGGAGTGATCACCAGCTCCAGCACGGTGACTCCGGCCAGGTTGACCTCATGCTCTTCGGCTTCATGGCTGCCGCCCTGGGGGCTGAAGTTCCACTGTTGCCGGACGATGTCGCGGAAGGTGACGCCGGCGTCCTCGGAGGCGCGCAGGAGGTACTCCTGGGAGCGGGCCACGGCCAACTCAATGAACTCCACCCGGACGCGCTTGAGCGCCTGGGGCACAGCGAAACTCAGCCGAATCGTCTGCTCACCCGGTGTCGCGGCACGCCAGCCGCCGACCTGCCCGGGGATCAGGGCGGCCTCGATCGGGTGGGCCGCGTCCTCAGAGGTGATCTCAACCTCGGCGAGAGCCTCCAAGTCCAACCAGTCGGACTGATCGACGGCGTGGGCTGGATCGATGATCTTCTTGCGCATGGTGACTCTCTCCGCTTCTGGGGTTCAACGAGGGCACAGGGCCGGGAGGCCTGGGCCAGGAATCAGTGGTGGCCGACCTTCGCTGAGGCCAACGGGTCCCGTTGCCGCTGACTTTCACAGGCGGAAACGTCCGTGCAGCGCCCCGTGATCACTTCGACGTCGCGACGACCGCAGAGCACACAGCGAGTCTTTCCGACGTGGCAGGAACAGGTGCACGACCACAGGTAGAAAGCGGTCGGGCGGCCCATCTCCAGGTTCACCACGCAGTGGGAATGGTCGTTCGAGATACACCAACCGCAGCGAACGCCTGTCACGTGGTTCCCTTCGAGAGCTCAATCTCCGGCCAGTACGTGGCACTCAGGGCGACCCAAGTCCAGGGCATCATCGGCCTCCGGTCAGTGCCGGTGCGCCTACTGATCGCAGGTGACGTCCCGCGAGTGCCCGACACCCCATCTTTGCATGGCGGGCAAGCCTGACCGTGTTTCCTGAATCGTGGGCACTGGTCAGTCGACCTGAACGGGGGTGATCGCCCAGCGCTCGGGCGCGGCGCGCTGGCCGTGGCCGAAGTAGCCCTGGGACCAAGCCCGGTAGGCTGGGCCGCCCTCCCAGTGCGGGACCCGGTGCGCGCCCCGGGGCACCGTGCGGATGTTCGGTTCGGCACCAGCCAGGAGCCGCGCCGCATCGGCGGCACAAGCCGGGACGGTGTGCGAAGGTGCGGCGTCCGTACTCCATTCCACGTCGCGGTCCGACGGTCCGTGGGCCGGGTTGAAGAAGCAGGGCTGGCGACGTTCGGGGAGGGGGTCTCCGGCCAGCCGGGCCTGCAGGCAGGCCAGGGTGTATTGACCCTCGCGCAGAATCTCGGTCACTCCGCCCACCTCGGCGGAGTCGCTGACGCTCTTGAAGGCGGCTTGGGCGTCGGCCAGAGCTGCCTCGGCTCGTGAGTGCAATCCTCGGACGAGGGCATCGGGATGCCGTTCGGCGGCCAGGGCGAGAGCGTGGAACTCCTCGGTGAACCGGGCTAGGTCCTCGCCTGCGACGCGCATCGACGAGCTGAGCAGGGCCTGCCACTCTTGTCGCTCTCGACGGGCGCGGGAGACGCCGAGCCGACCCGTGACCACCAGGATCACGGCCAGCACAGCGACCACAGCCACCACCCAGAGGTAGTCCATGCCGATCAGTGTGCCCACCCAACCTTGGAGAAGCCCTAACGCAGCCTGAGCGTCACCCGCTCAGGGCCCGCTTGCGCATCGCGAGACCCTGCCCACTCACCTGGCCCCGCGCCCTCAGTCGATCTCGCACAAGACCTCGCCGCTGGACACCCCGGCACCCGGCCGTGCGACTAGGTGCCTCACGGTGCCCGGCCGGTGCGCCGTGACCTGCTGCTCCATCTTCATCGCCTCCAAGACCAGGATCAGATCGCCCTGCGCGACCAGATCTCCCTCGCTCACGGCGATGCTGATGATGGTGCCCTGCATCGGTGCGGTCAGCGCCTGCGTGGAGGGGGCAGCGGGCCCGCCGGTCGCGCCACTGCGCCGGGATGGGGCCCGGCGCGTGGTCGAGGCGCGGGTGCCGCCGGTGAGCGCCGCGGGCAGCTTGATCACGATCCGCCGTGAGTCGACCTCCACCACGAAGGTCTCGGTTGGCAACGCTTCTTGCCGGAGCGCTGGCCCGGCGTACGGCGGTAGGGAAACGTTGAATTCCGTCTCGATCCACCGCGTGTGAATGGCAAAGCTGTCTCCGGTGCCGATGAAATCAGGATGGTTTAACACGGCCCGGTGAAACGGCAGAGCGGTTGGCATCCCCTCGACGACGGTTTCGTCCAGGGCTCGCCTGGCGCGGGCCAGGGCCGTGGCGCGGTCGGGGCCGGTGACGATGATTTTGGCTACCAGGGAGTCGAAGTTCCCAGGCACCGTCATACCGGGGTGGTAGCCCTCGTCCACGCGCACCCCTGGCCCGGTCGGCGGCTGCCAGTCGGTCAGCGTGCCAGGGGAGGGGAGGAAGTCGCGAGCGGCGTCTTCGGCGTTGATCCGGAACTCGATCGAGTGCCCACGGGTCGGCGGATCGGAGTAGCCCAGCGGCTCACCGTCGGCGATCCGGAACATCTCGCCGACGAGATCCAGCCCGGTGACTTCCTCGGTCACCGGATGTTCGACCTGCAGCCGCGTGTTCACCTCCAGGAAGGAAATCGTCCCGTCCTGCGCCAGCAAAAACTCACAGGTTCCGGCGCCCACATAACCACCCGCGCGCAGCAAATTTCGCGACGAGGTCGCCACGAGGGCCCGTTGGGCGTCGGTCAGAAAGGGTGCGGGGGCCTCCTCGAGCAACTTCTGATGACGGCGCTGCAGGGAACAGTCCCGGGTGGAGAGCACCACCACGGTGCCGTGCTGGTCGGCCAGACATTGGGTCTCGATGTGGCGTGGACGCTCCAGGTAGCGCTCGACGAAGCACTCGCCCCGGCCGAAGGCGGTCACAGCCTCCCTGGTCGCGGCGGCGAAACGTTCCGGAATCTCCTCCAGGGTGCGCGCGACCCGCATGCCTCGTCCCCCGCCTCCGAAGGCCGCTTTGATCGCGATCGGCAGGCCGTGCTCTTGAGCGAAAGCAACCGCCTCCTCCGCGTCGGCGATCGGTAGGTCGGTGCCCGGAACCAGCGGTGCGCCGATCCGCCGGGCGAGTTCTCGGGCCCGAACCTTGTCGCCGAGCAGGTCGATCGCCTCTGGAGGGGGGCCGATCCAGGTCAGGCCGGCCTCGATCACGACCCGCGCGAACTCAGCGTTCTCGGCCAGGAAGCCGTAGCCGGGGTGCACGGCGTCCGCTCCGGAACGCCGTGCGACGGCCAACACCGCTTGCTGGTTCAGGTACGTCTGAGCCGGGGTGCTGCCTGGCAGGGCAAAGGCCTCGTCGGCCAACCGGACGAACAGCGAGTCAGCGTCGGGCTCGGCGTAGATCGCCACGCTGGCCACGCCGAAGTCTTTGGCGGCGCGGATCAGCCGTACGGCTATCTCGCCCCGATTGGCCACCAGAACTTTCCGGATCGGCACGAATCCTCCCTCGTTCGATCGTGGTCGGAGTCTAGGTCAGGCCGCCGAGGTAGCCCTGACAAAGGTTCGGATGGCGAAGCCTTCTGCCGCCAAGGCGGTGTGGACGGCGCTCGCGCAAGCGCGTTCGTCAACGTCGCGCGTCCAATCGGATGGTGGCGTAATCGCCGCTGTACGCCGCACGGACGGCCTCGTCCGCCACCTGGCTGGGGTCAAGCGAACTCGGTGCCCGCCGACCGCCAGGTTGTCTCCTCGTCGGTGTGAACTCCGCGGCTGTGGTCAGGCCATGCCGGGTGGCCGTCTGCAGCAGCATCGAATCGCGTTCGCCCACCACCACCAGCGCGCTGTCGTAGTCGAGGATCGCGTTCACGATCGCCCACGCATGGTGCCGATCAGTCTGGACGGCCTCCATCAAGGCCCCAGCGGGACGGAGGAAGCTGACCCGGGTCCCTTCGGTCAACGCGATCGCGTCCAGTCCACCGATTTGGTAGAGGACCTCGGCGGTCAGATCATCGGCGGCGTAGTCGATGAATCGTTGGCCGCGCCCGGCGAGGTCGCGGTATCCCACCAGAGCGCCGATCGGTATGGAGCGCTCGGCTGCGTCGGCGCACGCAGCCAGCATGTGTGCAGGGTCGCCGGCGTGGGCGCCGCAGGGGATAGTGAGGCTGCTGACCATGGTCAGCGGCGACTTGTCGGTGCTTTCGGACCAGGACCCGCACGCTGAAACCGGTTCGGCGCTCAGATCGATCTTCACCGCCCCAACATAGTGGCGGCCGGGTCTAGCCGCCGACCTCCCCGGGCACAGTCTGCGATGCTGACCACATGCGCAGCATCCGAGGTCGTGTGTGGCGGGACGGGGTGGTGGTCGCCGAGGACTTTCCGTTGGAGCAGCTGGATCAATGGCTGGCCGACCCGACCGCGCTGGTCTGGCTGGACGTCTGCGAACCCGAGAAGGCACTGCTCGACCAGCTGGCCAGCGAGCTCGCCCTCGACCCGCTGGCCGTGGAGGACGCGGTGGAGCCGCGCGAGCGTCCGAAGGCCACCCGGCACGCCACGCACACCTTCATCACCTGCTATTCGGCGCGGTTGCTGACCAGCGGGCAGGCCGTGCCCCGGCTGGCCACAGGACGGGTGTCCGTGTTCGTCCTGCCGACCGGGCTGATCACGGTTCGCGTCCAGGACGACGTGGACATGGATGAGGTGCTGGCCCGCTGGAACGAGGACGGCCTGCTGGGTTACGGGGTGGGTGCCCTCGTGCACGGTCTGCTGGACACTCTGGTCGACGAACACTTCGTCACCATCCAGAGCATGGATGACGCCCTGGAGGACTTGGAGGATCTGCTCTTCGATGTGCGGGTGCCGACCCGGGTGATCCAACAGCGAGTGTTCGCCCTACGCAAGGCCCTGGTCGAGTTGCGGCGGATCGTCCTGCCGATGCGCGAAGTGGTCGCGGCCGTGATGCGGCACCGGCTGACCAATGGCTCCGCCCGTGACCTGGACGGCTCGTTCAACGACCTGTACGACCACGTGCTGCGCGCGGCCGAGTGGACCGAATCGCTGCGCGACATGGTGAGTTCGGTCTTCGAGACCAACCTGTCCCTGCAGGACGCCCGGCTCAACACGATCATGAAGAAGCTCGCCTCGTGGGGCGCGATCATCGCCGTCCCGACCGCGGTCACCGGCTGGTTCGGTCAGAACCTGCCCTACCCGGGGTTCAGCGAGCCATCCGGCCTGTGGCAGAGCGCAATCCTGATTCTGATCGGCACAGTCGGGTTGTTCTTCGCCTTCAAACGCTTCGATTGGCTCTGATCAAGTCAACAGCTTGTCGAGCAGCGCTTCGGCTTGCACGGACGGCGTCCAGGCCATCGACTCGCCCCCCGCGGCGAACGTGTAGCCACCACACTGGCTCTGGTCAATCAGGATGAGGTCCAGCCACGGCGTTGCGAGCGCGACCCGGCGGCCGGGTGTCCCTTCGCGTGAGCATCGGCCGGTAGCCGGCTTCCCCCGAGCCTGGATGTCTGCGCTGAGAAGCTTGACCTCTGCCTGGGTGAGGGTGCGTTCGAGCGAGGGGCCGGCATCCATGGCCCTGTTGTCGTACAGGCAGGCACGGCCGGCAACCGTGTCCTCCACCTTCGCGGGGATCACGGCAGCGCCCGCCGGTGTTGCGGTTCCGCACCAGGAGCCGGGGCGCAGCCGACCTGCCACGGGCTCAGTGATCGCTCGCTGACGGATCAGCTCACGCCGGAAGCTGGCCAGGACGGCGTCCGACCCGGACCGCTGGGCTCCGGGCACGCCGACCAGGCGGCACCCGTAGAACTGCAGCTGAATCACCACGGGCTCGCCCCGCGCGGGTTCAAGCACCATCAGTAACTCCGGGCCCAGTTCCGCTGTGCACGGGTCGTTGGTGAGAGCGGCGGGCAGCTTGCCGAACTGCTCCAGGACGGCGTCCGCTCCGGAGGACTCCAGAGCGTCCAGCGGCGTGTTGAGCCGGAGCGCATCCGCGCCCCACGGGCAGAGCCGGATTCGTTCAGCTCCTTCGGGGAGGGGCGTGCCGGCCGGGCTGGGGGTACGAGCGGCGCAGTAGTCAGCGGCGGGGGTGGGTTCCGGCTCGGCGGTGCTTGACGGAGGGGTAAGGCGACTAAGCAGTGAACCGATCACGGATGCGGCCTGCGTACCAGGAGTCCAGAACAGCTGGTCACGTCCATCCTTGATGAAGGCGAACCATTGGTCTCCCCCGACTCGCCAGAAGACCAGCGGGTCTCCCCAGGGGCCGATCAGGGTGAGTTGAGGCCCATCCAAGCGGGAGTCGTCGTTCATCGCGACGCTGCTGTTCGCCGAGATGTCAGCGCGCAGTAGCTCAAGTTCGGTGCGGCTCAGAGCGGTCATCCCGCCAAGGTCCTGGCTGCCTGGATCTCGTAGGCACATCGCGCCTGCGACGACCTTGCCAGCCTCGAGGGGAAGAAGCGGCCTGTGGGTGAAGTGCCCGCAGAAGGCGGTGAGGCTCGTCGGGCTTCTCTGGGAGCGTTGCGTGAGCAGGAGAGCACGGAGCGTGGCCAGGACGTCATTCCCGGGCTTCGCCACCGCCCGGGGCGCCGATCACACGACACGCGTTCTCCCCGCGGATCACCCGGGCCGAGCCGTCGGGGTAGCTGAAGACGATCCGAAAGGTTAGTCCCGGCGCTGAGTCGCAGTCGTTGGCAGCGCCCAGTGGTAGGCCGTTGAACGAGCGAATCAGCTCGTCCACCCCGATGGTCAGCGCGTCAGGGATGCCTGCGTAACTCAGCGACTCGGTGCCCTCTGCGCAGAGGGTGGCCTGCTGGGCGCCCAGAGGCAGCCCCGCGTCGGCAAGAGGGCTTGGTTCGCGGTGCTGGAGGCAGATGGGCGACACCGGCTCAGCCGAGGCCACTGGCTGCGCGGTGACGGGGCTGGCCGAGGGAGCGGTCGGGAGCGCCACCGTTGAGCCGCGCAACCCCGACCAGGCGAGGGGTACCGCCAGGAGGGCGACAGCGACGACCACCACGCCGGCCGTCAACCGACCGCGCCGGGCTTTGCCACGGGCCACCCCCACCCACCCCGTCAGTTCAGGGGCATCGGGCACGGCTCGGTGCAGGGCATCTCGGAGCCGATCGACCTCGTTCATGCTCAGTCCTCCTTCGAGAGCAGCGGTGAAGTCCGGAGCGCGGCCAACGCGCGGGACAGCTGACTCTTGACGGTGCCCACGCTGATCTGCAGGGCCACTGCGGCCTGGGCTTGGGTCAGATCCTCGAAGTAGCAGAGCACGACTACGGCGCGCTGGCCGCGGGGCAGCGCAGCCAGGGCCTGCGCGACGTCATGCCTGAGCTCGAGGTCAACCCCTTGCTCGGCGTGTTCAAGCACCTCACTGGGCAGTTCGCCCGTCCAGCGCCGACGCCACCAGGCGAGATAGGTGTGATACATCGTGGTGCGAAGGTAGGCCTCGTAGGCGTCGGACGTGCCCAGGGACGGGAGTCGGTGGTAGGTCTTGGCCAGAGCGGTCTGGACCAGATCTTCAGCGCGGTGATGATCGCCGGTGAGCAGCCAGGCGCAGCGCCACAGTGCCCTGCCGCGTGCTTGGACGAAAGAGTCGAGGTCGAGTTGGGCCGTTGCCGGCTCGGCGACCTGCTCCACCACAGCCACCTCCACCTCTCCACCCCACTGTCTCGCGTTCCCAACCTAGAAAAGCGGTTGGGGGCAACGAAAGGTTGTCAGGCGGGACGGATGCTCAACGTGTCGATGCTGGCCGACGGCGGGGCGTCCACGGCCAGGCGGACGGTGGCTGCCACGCTGGCGGGGGTCAGGTGTTCTTCGGGGTGGTACGGGCGTCCGAGCGAGCGCTGGAGTTCGACCTGCATGTCGGTGTCCACCCGGCCGGGGTGGATGGAGGTGACCCGCAGCTGACCTCGTTCTTCGGCCCGCAGCGAGTCGGCCAGGGCCCGGAGCGCGAACTTCGAGGCCGCGTAGGCCGACCCGGTCGGGCCGGCGGTGAACCCGGCCCCGGAGTTGATGAACACGACCAAGCCCTGCCGGGCCCGCAGGACGGGGAGCAGCAGGCGGGTGAGCATCGCCGGGGCGATCACGTTCACCTCGAGCACGTCTCGCCAGCTCTGGGTGGGCAGGTCGGCCACCGTCCCCAAGGCAGCGATCCCAGCCGAGTGCACGAGGACGTCCAGGCTGCCGATCTCGGCCACGGCGGCGCTGACCGCGCCTTCGTCGGTGAGTTCGACCACGAACGGCTGCGCTGAGGGGAGCGTGGCAACGACGGCGTCCACGGCGGCGCGATCCCGTCCGCCGACCAGGACGTGGTGGGTGGTGCCCAGGTCAGCGGCGATCGCCCGTCCGATACCGCGGGAAGCGCCGGTGATCAGCGCCACCGGCCGTTGCTCGGGGTTCGGAGCCGTGCTCATTGGACGAAGACCGCGATCCCCAGCGGAACCATCCAGAGCACCGCCAAGGTCTGGAGGACGCGGTCGTTGAGCACCACGTCCTCGGGTTCCCCGGCGTTTCCGGCATCAATGTCCATCGCGTAGCGGAGCAGGGCCAGGGTGAAGGGGGCGATCGAAATGGCCGTCCAGGCGATGCCCCACGGTTCCAGCGCCCGGTGTTCGAACGCCCACAGGCTGTAGGACATGATCACGATCGAGCAGGAGATCGCCCAGACGAAGCGCAGGTAGCTCAGCGAGTAGCGCTCCAGCGACTGCCTGGTGCCGGAGTCGGCGCCCAACTCCTTCATCTCCGAATAGCGCTTGCCGGCCACCATGAACAGGGAACCGAACGATGCCACCAGGAGGAACCACTGGCTGAGTTCGATCTGTGAGGCGACGCCGCCGGCCACCGCGCGGAGCAGGAACCCCGAGGAGACCATGGCCAGGTCGATGATCGGCTGATGCTTCAGGAACAGGGAGTAGCCAACTTGGAGCACCCAGTAGGTGGCCAGGGTGAGCGCCAGCAGCGGCGAGACCCACCAGCCCAAGGCCAAGGCGCCGGCCAAACAGACCACCGCAAGGACGTTCGCCACCGCGGCGCCAAGCTCTCCGGCGGCGATCGGACGGAAGCGCTTCTTCGGGTGCAGGCGGTCGGCCTCGACGTCACGGATGTCGTTGATCAGGTAGATCGAGGCGCTGACCAGGGAGAAGGAAACGAAAGCCCAGAGCGAGTTGATCAGCACCTGCGGCTCGAAAAGCCGTCCCGCGGCCACCGGAGCGGCCAACACCAGGACGTTCTTCACCCACTGTTTTGGTCGCATCGCCCTCAGCCAGGCGGGCAACAGGGACTTCTTCGGGGATTCGACCAGGGCGGTATCAGCAGTTGTCATGGCCAAACCAGGTTAGCGCCAGAGCGCAGGCCAGGCGACGCCCAACTCACCCAACAGCACGCGCAGCAAAGGAAGGCTGATCCCGACCACGTTGTGGTAGTCCCCCTCGATGCCGACCACGAACGGGCCCCCGAAGCCGTCCACCGTGAACGCCCCCGCCACCGCGAGCGGCTCGCCGGTGGCGACGTAGGCCTCGATCTCCTGGTCGGTGAGCTCGGCGAAGTGGACGATGGTGGAGGCCACCGCGGTCCGCTCCGCGCAGCCGGGGTCGCTGCCGGGGGAGAGCACGATCACCCGATGCCCGGTGTGCAGGACGCCGCTGCTACCCCGCAGGCGCTGCCAGCGCTGCAGCGCGTCCTCGGGATCGGACGGCTTGCCGAAGGCCGTGCCGTCCACCTCGAGCAGCGAGTCGCACCCGACGATCACCGTTGTCACCTCGACTCCGGTGGCGATCACCAGGGCGCTTACCGCTTCCGCTTTCAGGTCGGCCAGGCGCGCTGCCAACTGGGCGGGGGTGTCCGCCGCGATCGCGTCCTCGTCCACCCCGGAGACGATGACCTCGGGGCTGAGCCCGGCACGCCGCAGGGTTTCCAGGCGCGCGGGGGAGGCCGACGCCAGAATCAGCCTCATCAGCGTTGCTCGTCCGGCTCGCTCAGCGGCCGAAGATCTGGCCGAGGATGTCGCCCAGACCCCCGCCGGAGGACTGCTGTTCCTGCCGACCCTCGTCGGTGGAGGAAGGTGAGGAGGAGTTCTCGCCGCTGGTCGGCATCCGGAGGTCATCGTCCGGCGCTGCCGCCGGTGTCGGTGCGGAAGGGGGAGTCTGGTTGCTGCGGCTGGTCGTTGCGACTGGGCGCCGACTGCTGCGGTGCCTGCCCAGCCAAGATCTGGCCCAGGAGATCTCCCAGGCCACTCCCGGAGCTGTCGCCAGAGTTGCTCCCGCCCCCGAGAATGCCGCCCAGAATCGGTCCGAGGAGGTCACCCAGGCCGCCGCCGGAGGCAGGCTCACTCCGCTCACTCGAGGAGCCCATCCCCAGTTTCTTGGCGATGTAGGCCATCACGAGCGGAGCCAGCAGGGGGAGCAGCTTGTCCAACAGGCCGCTCGTACCGCCGCCGGACAACGACTGCAGCTGGTCGGGGGAGTTGGCGAAGATGTGCTGCACGATGGCCGCGCCGTCCTCGGTATCGATTGCTGCCAGATCGACCACACCCGGCTCACCGGCGTGCTGGGTCAGCGCCTGCGCCGGGCTGACCTCGCCCTCAATGTTGCCGGCGTTGGCTTGCAGGCCACCGAACAGGGCGGGCAGAACCTGCAAGACCGCCTGCTCGGCCGTGGCCTCGTCGGTGCCCAGGCTTGCGGCCAGTTGGCCCAGCGGAAGGTCGGCGAGGATCTCCTCAACGGCGTCCATGTGGTGTCCTTTCGTGACGGTCAGAGTCGCGCTGCGATGCGCGAATCAGCGGTGGCTGCGCAGCGAGAGCCGCCACGCATCGGTGCTCGGGGAGGGCAGGTTCCGCAACTGCTGCCGGGGCGAGGCCCAGGTCGAGCCGACCAGCGGTGCCTCCCCGGCGTTGGTCGGAGTTGCGCTCAGCCTGCTCAGCAGGGCGCTCAGCGCGGCCAGCTCGACATCGCTCGGATGGCCGCTGACGACCGTCCAGTCGGGCGTGTCGGCGGCTTTCATAGGGGGATGTTACCGTGCTTCTTCGGCGGTAATTGGGCCCGCTTGGAGCGCAACAGCCGCAGCACACGGGTGATTTCGGCCCGCGTCCGGTGGGGGGCGATCACCTGGTCGATGTAGCCCCGTTCGGCGGCGATGTAGGGGTTGGCCAGCTCGTCGTTGTAGGCGGTGATCAGTGCCGCCCGGCGCGCTTCGGGATCCTCGGACTCGGCCAGTTCCTTCTTGTACAGGATGTTCACCGCACCCTCGGCTCCCATCACCGCGATCTGCGCGGTCGGCCAGGCCAGGTTCACGTCGGCACCGAGCGGCTTGGAGCCCATCACGCAGTAGGCACCGCCGTAGGCCTTGCGGGTGATCAGGGTGACCAACGGGACCGTCGCCTCACCGTAGGCATAGATCAGCTTGGCGCCGCGGCGGATGATCCCGTTCCACTCCTGATCGGTGCCGGGCAGGAAGCCAGGGACGTCCACGAAGGTCAACACCGGGATGTTGAAGGCGTCACAGGTGCGGACGAAGCGGGCCGCCTTCTCGGAGGCGTTGATGTCGAGGCAGCCGGCGAAGACCATCGGTTGGTTCGCCACCACGCCGACGGCTCGCCCCTCGACCCGGCCGAAGCCGCAGATGATGTTGGGCGCGAAGAGGGCATGGACTTCCAGGAACTCGTCATCGAGGACCCGCTCGATCACCCGGTGCATGTCGTAGGGCTGGTTGGGGGAGTCGGGGATCACGGTGTCGAGTTCGCGATCCGCCTCACTGAGCGCGAGATCTGCCGGTTCCTCCTGAGGGGTCCGCGGCTCGTCCAGATTGTTCTGTGGAAGGTAGGCGAGCAGCGCGCGTACGTAGTCCAGCGCGTCCGCTTCGTCGGCGGCCAGGTAGTGGGAGTTACCGGACGTGGTGTTGTGCGTGCGGCCGCCGCCGAGCTCCTCCATGGTGACGTCCTCGCCGGTCACCGTCTTGATCACGTTCGGTCCGGTGATGAACATCTGCGAGGTCTGGTCGACCATCACGACGAAATCGGTCAGGGCGGGGGAATAGACGTGGCCGCCGGCCGCGGCGCCCATGATGATCGAGATCTGGGGGATCACGCCGGAGGCATGGGTGTTGAGTTTGAAGATCTCCGAATAGAGCCCTAGTGAGACGACGCCCTCCTGGATCCGGGCGCCGCCGCCTTCGACCATGCCGATCACCGGACAGCCGGTCTTCAGCGCCAGCTCCATCACCTTGACGATCTTCTCGCCATAGACCTGACCCAGCGACCCGCCGAAGACGGTGACATCTTGGGAGAAGACGCACACGGGACGTCCGTTGATGTCGCCGAAGCCGGTGATCACCCCGTCGGTGTAGGGCCGTTTGCTCGGCATGTCGAAGGCTGTTGACCGGTGCCGGGCGAACTCGTCCAACTCGGTGAAGGAATCCTCATCGAGCAAGGCCAGCACTCGTTCGCGGGCGGTCAGCTTGCCTTGCGCGTGGTGGCGCTGCACGGCCGCCGCGGGGCTCGGGCTCAGTGCCTCCTCGGCGCGTCGGGCCAGATCGGCCAGCTTGCCGGCGGTGGTGTGAGGATCGGCAGCCATAAACGCACCCTAGCTGCTGACTCTGACGGATCTTGGGGACTCGCTACGCTCGGCGGATGCAGGCTTCCGTGGATTCAGCTCGATTGGCTGAGGTGTTCGCCGCCTCCCCGGTGTGGAGGTCGTTCTCCGCGGTGGTCGAGACCGGGTCGACCAACGCCGACCTGGCCGCGGCAGCCCGGCTCGGAGTGCCCTCGGGCCTGGTGCTCGTCTCGGATCATCAGAGTGCCGGACGGGGTCGGTTCAATCGCCGCTGGGAGGCTGCCCCGGGGGCATCGGTCGCGCTGTCGGTGTTGCTGCGTCCGCCGACGTCGGTACCGGCCAGCCGCTGGTTGTGGCTGCCGCTGATCACCGGCCTGGCCGTGGCCGGTGGTTTGCGTCGGGCGGCTGAGGTGCCCGCTGCGGTCAAGTGGCCCAACGACGTGCTGATCGAGGGGCGCAAGGTCTGCGGGATTCTTGCCGAGCGGGTGGAGCCCTCGACGAGTGACGCTGGCCCGGCCGCAATCCTCGGCATGGGGATCAACATCTCGCTGACCGAGGAAGAGCTCCCGGTGCCCACTGCCACGTCGCTACGGCTTGCCGGGTCGGACGCGAGCGCGACCGAGGTGGTGGTTGGGGTCCTGACTGAGCTCAGTGAGTGGTTCCAGGCGTGGGCCGACGGCGCCGACCTGCGCGAGCGGTATGCCGCGGCTTGCGACACCATCGGGCGCCGCGTCCGAGTGCTCACCTCGCCGACCGAATCCGTGACGGGTGAGGCGATCGGGGTCGACCAGGACGGGCGGCTGCTCGTCCGCCACTCCGGGGGGATGACGGCGTTCGCCGCCGGGGACGTTCACCACCTTCGCTGACGGATCTCGGGGGGAACTCCTGCCCGCAGGGGTGCATCGGGGATGGGTGAGGTGGGTGACAAGGGGTGTCAAGGGCCATTGGTTTCTGCCCGGAGGCGGTCATGAAACCTGCCCGGTGACGGCCATGAGAGTTGCCCGCGGCCGGTTGGTCTATTTGCGACGGGCTCACCCCCTGCCGGCGAGGGCTTGGGTGAGCCGGACGCGGTCAGGTCGTAAGCATCCACAATGTTCATGATCTCCTCGCCAGACTTCAACATGTCCCTTCCTCGAGTGCTCGACAGGCGCTTCAGCACCGCCAATCGCACCCGAGGAAGGGGCCCGCACCACACAGACGCGGCCGGGCACAGGTCACAACCGGGCAAATCCCATGACCGCCACCGGGCAGATCTCATGACCGCCAGCGGGCACTTATCTGACCGTCACTGGGCAGTGTCTCGTGGCCGGCGACACAAGGGGTCAGCCGAAGTTAACGTGTGGGGTTAACTACCGAAGTCGGTAGTTAACCCCACACGCTATTTCTCGCGGGCCGCCCCATGGGTGGGCGGGCGCTTAGCGTGCCAAGGTTGACTCGGGAAGCCAAGAACCGAATTGCGGGCCAATTGGGTGGCAAGCGTGAGTAGACGACGGCCCGTCGGCGGGTGCCGGGCTGGAAGAGGTCCCGCCTGGACGCGCCCAGCGCCAGCGCGTTGGTGGGTGGGCGAGCCGCCGGTCTGACGGCAGTTCCTTCGACGGGAACCGAGCCGGTGCCGAAACGCGTTTGGGCGTGCCGGACGCCGATCGAGTTCGGTGCGGAGCTGAACGCGTTTGGACACGCGCTGCTGGTGGGCCGGGAGCCGGAACCCGATGGCGGTTGGCATGACGGTGCGCCGCCCGGGAGCGCCGGCGGAACCTTCTGCGGGATCCGGAGGGTGTTAGGCCGTGCCGGGGCGCAGCCCGGGAGCGATGCGGACCTGGAAGTCTTTGGACACCCCCCCCTGCTCGCAGGCTGGGCCCGAAGCGGGGGTGCGTTTGGGATTGCCGACCGCCGGGTCGGGTGCGATGCGGAACGAGCGCGTTTGCACAGTCGCTGAGCGCAGGCCGGGGGGGCCGGGCCGGGGGGTGCGTTTGGGCGTGCCGGAGTTCCGGCCGGGTGGGGGCCGGTCGGCTCTCGGGCGTCGGCGGCGTCGGGTCAGGCGGCGGCTTGGGCGGCGTCTCTGGAGGGGCGTTCTCTGCCGAGGGGGATGGTGCCGTTGGGGGTGACGAGGGCGTGGTAGCCGTGGGGTGATCGCCAGTGGAAGATGCCGTCGAGGAGTTGGGTGACGTTCCAGTCGGTGTGGGTTTTGGCCCGGTGGGTGCGTTTCCCGAACGGGCCGAGGTTGTTGGCCCGGGTTTGTTGGCTGCCGGGTGGTGCTTGTGGGTTGTAGGGGATGGTGTGGTCTTGTTCGCAGCCGCGGGCGGCCCGGTTGGACCAGGGGAAGGCTTCCACGGTGTGGCGGAGCAGGATGGCTTCGCGGAGCCGGTCGGGGATCTCGTATGCGTCGACTGCCGGGAGGTGGTCGTGGTCGAGGACGGGGACGACCCGGACGCGGCTGTGGCCGAGGAACTGCCGGACTTGATCGAGGGTGACGGCCCCGACGTGTTCGACCCGGCCGATCCCGGCACTGGAGTTGAGGGTGTCGTCGGCGATGTGGACGTACAGGGTGGTTTTGGGCAGGAGCCGGTCGGGGTCGATGCCGGTCAGGTCAAGCACGGCCGGCCGTTCCTGGCTGAGCGAGTCTTGGTCGGGGGTGCTGGCTAGGAGTTGGGTGGCGTAGCCGGGGGTGGCGAGGATACCCAAGGCACGGGCTCGGAGTTGTTGGCGGGTGCCTTGTTCGCCGTGGCAGGTCAGGACGTCGGCGACCCGGTTCAGCATGCCGTCGAGGAACAGGCCGTCGCGGGCGGCGAGGCGGGCGAACAGGGTGGTGGAGCCGTCCCGGATCTCGCCCACCAGCACCTCGTGCGCTTGCTGGGTTTGCTCAGCGCGCGGCGGCGGCTGCTGGGTCGGCTTTGATGATCAGGCTGGTCAGGTGCCGGACGGCTCGTGGCCAGGGCAGCATCAGGGACGCGGTGGCGAGTTGCTCATCGACCCAGTGGGCCGCTTTGCGGCTCAGTCCGGCGGAGGCGCAGTCGGTGGCGACCCGGGCGGCTTGCCACGTTTCGAGTTCGAGTTGTTGCACGGCCGTCCAGAGGCGGGGGTGGCGATGTTTCAGGTTGAGGGCGGCCACCATTCGTAACGCTGCGGCGGTGGGGGGGATCCGCAGCACCAGGGCGAGTTCGTGGGCGAGGAACTCCCCCACCAGCGGGGTTCCATCGGCCCCACCGGCGACCAGCCGTTCCACCCCCCGATTCGCGGTTGCTTCATTGACCCGATGCTGGACGCACGCGTCCACGATCAACGACAACTCATCAGCTTGGGCTTGTAGCCGGCGTTCCCGGGCGGCAGCAAGCAGGTCGAACACGTCACCGCCCGACGCATCGCGGCTCGGGTCCCCGTCGCTCTGCGCACTGCTCGACGCATCGCGGCTCGGCTCACCGCCGCCCGACTCACCACGGCTCGACTCGCCGCCGCTCGACTCGCCGCCGCTCGACTCGCCGCGGCCCGACTCACCGCGGCTCGACTCACCACGGCTCGACTCGCCGCCGCCCGACTCACCACGGCTCGACTCACCACGGCTCGACTCACCACGGCTCGACTCACCGCGGCTCGACTCGCCGCCGCTCGACGCAGTGCTCGACTCACCGCGGGTCGACTCACCGACACCGGCCCCGCCTGCTTCTGTTTCGTCCATGTGTTCTATTATGTAGGGACCCTCTGACAGTTTTGGTGCCGCCCGGGGTGAGATCGGTGACCATTCCCAATCATTTCTTTGAGCGAACCTCCGAACCTCCGAACCTCCGAACCTCCTAGCCTCCGAACCGGGTGCGGGAACCGGTTGTGGTTCTGACCTCTGACCTGTGGTGCGTCGTTGGGAGGGTCGTCCCGGCCGGTCTCCTCGACTCGGCAACGGCCCTCGCTCCCCCTGTAAGGCAGTGGCAGGGTCGCGCGGGGAGACGCCACACCCGCCGCGCTGCATCGCTCGCTCGCAAGTTCGGGTTGGTGCCTACAGCCTCCGCCCCGCGGCACGGCAAGCGCCGGTCCTGGAGTCGTACCCGCGAGCGGCGAGATCCGGGGCGAGTGTGCGCGGGTCGAGGTTGTCGCAAGGGCGAAGCCCGAGAACGGCTGCACCTGGCGATGAGATCGGCCGCGGCCTGATCGCTCGCCATCAGTTTCGGTGCGTTGCGTCAACCAGGCCCTGGTCCCGCTCGTGGTGGTCAGGGTGTGAAGGCCGGGTGAAAGCTGACTCGCGTGGCCGATCCCCAGTGGACCCCCCTCGTCGGGGTGTTGGTGTCATACCTGGCTGGTTGAGGTGTCCGCGGGTGCGCCGACCGATGGCGAGGCCGCGCTGGCGGTGGATGAGTGGCCGACCGAGCAGGTGAACGGGCGCCTGCTTCGTCCTGCACTCGGACAACCCGCGTGGTCGCCCCGGCTGCCTCTTCCGCCGTCACGAGACCTGCACATGCTAATGTATGTGTATGTCTGTAATGGAGCGTCGACTGCAACTGTTGCTCGACCGGGAGCGCTACGAGCGGGTGCACGCAGAAGCTCTGCGGAGCGGGCGCAGCGTCGCAGCCGTCATCCGCCAGGCCATCGACATCAGCTTTCCCGGCGATGCCGACCTGCGGGTTGAAGCGGCCCGGCGGCTACTCGCTGTGGTGACGCCTGGAGCCGAGCCGGACTGGCAGGACACGAAGCGGGCGCTCGAGGCGGATGGCCAGGTCGCATGACCCTGCGTCTCTTCCTCGACACCGCGATCGTTGCCTACGCTGTCGGGGGTGAGCATCCCCACCGCGCGGCATGCCGCACCATCATTGAGGCGGCCGCGCGCGGCCAGGTCGAACTCCATGCCAGCGTGGAACTCGTCCAGGAGTTCTGTTTCCATCGGTTGCGCAGGGGATCCCGGCAGGATGCAGTTACCCAGGCCCGCGACGTAACCGCGCTGTGCGTCCTGCACCCCGTTGACCAGGCGATCGTCGAGGGAATGCTTGACCTCATTGAACGGACCAACCTGGGCGGACGCGATGCCGTTCATGCTGCCACCGCGATTCGCCAGGGGTTCAGCAGCATCGTCACCCCTGACCCGGACTTCGACGCGATCCCGGGCCTGCTGCGGATGGGCCCAACCGAGGCAGCCGCAGAGTGTCCCTAGCTCAAGAAGTCGTAGAGCAGCTCGTTGACCACCGCCGGTGCCTCGGTGAAGACCGAGGCGCCCGCCCCCGGGATCAGCTCAAGCCTCGCCCCGCGAATGCCGGCCGCCAACTGCTCGGCGGCTGGAAGGTTCGCCTTGTCCTGCTCCCCGCACAGCACCAGGGTGCGGGCTGTGATCTGGACGAGCGAGGCTCGGAAGTCGACCCGTCCGATGGCCCGGAGGGTTTCCAGCAGTGCCGGCTTGCCGATCCCGGAGTCAGCGAACGCTGCGGCCGGCATGGCGCGCAAGGCCAGCGACTGGGCGGCCATCGCCAGCTTCGGCGGCTTCACCTGACCCCCGGCCAGCACGAGATGGGAGACCGCGTCCGGTGAGCGGATCGCCGCTTCGGTGGCCACCACGGCCCCCAGGGACAGCCCGCACAGGGCCATCGAGTCCAGCCCGAATCGGTTCAGCTGGGCCAGCGCCGCGTCGGCCGCGCGGCCCAGGTCGAAGGGTGCCTGGGCGCCCGGCCGAAACCCGTCCACCCACGGGGCGGCGGCTTTCATCCCCGGTGGCAGGGCGGCGACCTGGGATTGCCAGGTCTACGGCGAGCCGCCGAGGCCGTGCAGAAAACGAGCAGCGACGGAGTCATCTCCCCATCGAAGCACCCCGGCGGGGTGGAACGAAGTTCTGCCACGATGGCAGGTATGGGATTGCCACCACGCCTGCTCGGTCAGGGAGAGCATGAGGTTCTCCACCTGCACACCCACTGGAAAACGATGATCGGCCCAGGCCTGGTTCTGCTACTCGCCGGCACGCTCACCGGGGTTGCGTTGGCGTTCGTCCCCGCGGATTGGCAGCCGTGGGCCGGGTTCGTGATCGCTCTGGTCGCCGTGGTCGCCCTGGTGATCGGTTTCGTCGTGCCGCTGCTCACCTGGCGCACCACCACCTACACCCTCACCAACCGTCGGATGATCACGCGCCGCGGCATCATCAGCAAGGCCGGCCACGACCTGCCCTTGCAGCGGATCAGCAACGTCAGTTACGAGCAGGACCTGCTGGATCGCATTCTGCGCTGCGGCACGCTGGTGTTCACCACGTCCGCTGAGGCGCCGCTGGTGCTGAGTGACATCCCCGGCATCGAAGCGGTGCACGTCCAAGTGAGCAACCTGCTGTTCGCCAACGGCGGTCCCCGGGAATGACCGCCGGTCAACGGCTTCCGCTGGGCACCCAGCTGACCCGGTTCGTGAGCAGCGGAGGCCTGTCCGCGATCGTGGATTTCGGGTTGCTGCTGATCGGGATGAACAACGGCCTGGATCACACCACCGCGAAGGCGATCTCGTTCGTGGCCGGCACCACCACCGCCTACCTGATCAACCGGCGTTGGACCTTCCAGGCGACCGGTTCGAAGCGCAAGTTCGCTGCCGTGGTGCTGCTGTACGCCCTCACGTTCGTTCTCCAGGTGGGCCTGTTCGCCGTGCTCTACCCCTGGTTGGTCGCCTTGGGGCTGGGGCTGGGGGTGTCCGTGGTCGAGGGGGTGAACCCGGCCCAGTTGATCGGCTTCGTGATCGCCCAAGGGGTCGCCACCACGGTCAACTTCCTGGTCCAGCGCGGGCTGATCTTCACGCACTGAAACCCGGTGTGTCACCGGGCTGGCCTAGTCTGGCCTGCGTGACTCGTGCTTTCACCATCGGCATCATCGGCGGGGGCCAGTTGGCCCGGATGATGCACGCCTCCTCGATCGGCCTCGGCGTCCGGATCGCCCTGCTCGCCGAAGGGCCGGATGTCTCCGCCGCCCAGGTGGTGGCAGACGTCACAGTCGGCGACTACACCGACCCGGCAACCGTTGCGGCCTTCGCCGAGCGCTGCGACGTGATCACCTTCGATCACGAGCATGTGCCGAACCGGATCCTGACCAGCCTGGTCGGCTCCGGGCTGGCCGTCCACCCCGGCCCGGACGCGCTGCTCTTCGCCCAAGACAAAGCGGCGATGCGGCAACGGCTCTCCGCGATGGGGATCCCCTGCCCGATCTTCGCCGTGGTCGACACGGCCGACGAGCTGGCTGACTTCGGCCAAACCCACGGCTGGCCGGTGATCGCCAAGACGTCCCGCGGCGGGTACGACGGCAAGGGGTCTGGAAGCTCGACTCCGCCGACGAGGTGGCCGAGCCGTTCGCGAACCTGAAACCGGGCGTCCAGATCGTCGCTGAGGAGTTCATCCCCTTCGCCCGCGAGCTGAGTGCCCTGGTCGCCCGCCGACCCAGCGGAGAAGCCGTCGCCTACCCGATCTCGGAGTCGGTCCAGACGGCCGGCATCTGCACCGCCACCCTCACCCCTGCTCCCGGACTCACGCCCGAACAGGAGCACGAGTGCCGAGCGCTGGCGCTGCGGATCGCCGACGAACTGGGGGTGACCGGCATTCTCGCGGTCGAACTGATGCAACGCACCGACGGTTCGGTGGTGGTGAACGAACTGGCGATGCGTCCGCACAACACCGGTCACTGGAGCATCGACGGCGCCCGCACCTCCCAGTTCGAGAACCATCTACGGGCAGTGGCCGATCTGCCGCTGGGACCGACGGAGGCCACCGATCAGGCGGTGGTGATGGTGAACGTCCTGGGCGGCAGCGTGAGCGATCTGGTCGCCGCCCTGGGAGGCGTGTTGGCCGCAGACCCGGGCGTCCGGGTGCAGCTGTATGGCAAGGACGTGGTTCCCGGCCGCAAGGTGGGCCACGTCACGGTGACCGGGGACGAACTGGAGCAGGTGACCGCGCGAGCCAGGGCGGCGGCCGCTGCACTGATGGGAGGCGACGATGAGTGAACTGAGTGCACAGCCGCAGGTCGGCATCGTGATGGGCTCAGATTCCGACTGGCCGGTGATGCAGGCTGCAGCCGAGGCGTGCGCCGAGTTCGGAGTGGCCTATGAGGCCGACGTGGTCTCCGCCCACCGGATGCCCGAAGACATGATCCGCTATGGCCGCGAGGCTCACACCCGGGGTCTGCGGGTGCTGATTGCCGGGGCCGGGGGAGCGGCGCACCTGCCGGGGATGCTGGCGGCGCTGACCCCGCTGCCGGTGATCGGCGTCCCCGTGCCCCTGAAGTATCTGGACGGAATGGATTCGCTGCTCTCGATCGTCCAGATGCCCGCCGGGGTTCCAGTGGCCACGGTGGCGATCGGCAACGCCCGCAATGCGGGGCTGCTGGCCGTCCGGATTCTGGCGGCGTCCGACCCGGAACTGACCCGACGGATGGTTGACTTTCAGGAGGGTCTGCGCTCGGCGGCCCACGCCAAGGGTGAGCGGGTGCGCGGCGCGTCCGCCCTCTAGGCCTACCTGCGAACGTTCATACTGGAGAGCGTGGCACCAACAGCTTCCCCCGCCGCGACCAGTCCCACGACGTCCGCGCCAGCCTTTCTGACCGCTCGCCCGCGGTCGGAGCAGATTGCGCTGCGTCGGGGTCTGACTCTGATCGGGATGACCCTCGTGGTGCCGGGATCGGCCCAGCTCGCACACGGTAACGAGGGGATCGGACGTTTCGCGTTCCGGGTCTGGCTCGGTCTGGTCGGGGCTGTGACGGCGTTCCTGCTGCTCTTCGTGCTGGCCCGCTCCGCGGCCATCGGCCTCTACGCGCACCCCTTCTCGCTCCAGGTGCTGCGTTTCGCCACCCTGATTCTGGGTTCCGGGTGGGTGCTGCTGATGCTGAACGCCTGGTTCATCGCCAACCCGCGCAGCATGGCGGCAAAGGGCAAAGCGGTGACCGGGGCGCTGTCGCTGGGGTTGGCCATGGTCATGGCTTTCTCGTCCTGGACGCTGGCCAGCGCGTTCGATGCCCAAAGCCGGCTGGTCTCGGCCGTCTTCGGTGGTGGCGGTACCACCGACACGATGGCCGGCCGCTACAACGTGCTGCTGATGGGTGGGGACGCCGGGTCGGATCGGGTGGGGCTTCGTCCGGACACGATGATCGTCGCGAGCATCGACGCGAACACCGGCCGCACGGTGCTGTTCAGCCTGCCCCGCAACATGCAGTGGGCGCCCTTCCCCACCAGCTCACCGCTGCACCGGCTCTATCCCAACGGCTATTGGTGTGCCGATCAGTCCTGCCTGCTGAATGCGGTCTACACGTTGGGCCAGCAGCACAAGGATCTCTACCCCGGGGTGAAGTACCCCGGTGCCCAGGCGACCAAGGAGATCATCGAGAACGTGCTCGGACTCTCGATCAACTACTGGGCGATGATCGACCTGAAAGGCTTCCAGGCGCTGATCGATGCCGTCGGTGGGATCAGGCTCGACGTCCCGAAGAAGGTCCCGATCGGCGGTGGTAGTCGTCCGATCTATGGCTGGGTCGGGCCCGGCAAGAACCTCAAGTTGAACGGCTTCCAGGCGTTGTGGTTCGCCCGCTCCCGAGCCCTCTCCAGCGACTACGAGCGAATGGCGCGGCAGAAGTGCGTGCTGAACGCCATGGTCAAGCAGCTCAGCCCGGCGACCGTCCTGACCAAGTTCAACGACCTTGCCGCGGCCGGGGAGCAGATCGTGGCCACGGACGTCCCGACCGGCCAGTTGGGCACGTTGCTCGACCTGGCCCAGAAGGGTCGCAGCCTGCCGCTCTCCAGCGTGAACTTCTCGCCGCCGCTGATTCGTCCCGTGAAGCCCGACTTCCCGCTGATTCGCAAGGTGGTGACCGACAAGATCGCCGCCTCCGAAGTAGCGGACGAGCGGGCCAAGAACCCGCCGCCAAGCGCCGACCCAAGCGCCGCCCCGAGCCCGGCGGCGAGCACCGCGACCGGGTCGCCGTCCCCCTCGCCCAGTAAGAGCGCCGGGACCGAGGATTTGGATTCGGTCTGCAAGGTCAGCGGGTGACCCCCGATCCGTGATCGGGGCCCTGCGCTCCCGGGTGCGAACCAACGGCGCGGCCCCGCTGCTCACCTATTACGACCTGGCCAGCGGCGAACGGACGGAGTTCAGCGCCCGCAGCGTCGCCAACTGGGTGGACAAGACCACCAACCTGTTGGACGAACTGGACGCCCGCGACGGGATTATCGCCAGTCCGTTGGCGCTGAGCCACCCGGCGCATTGGGTCAGCCTGATCTGGCCGCTGGCCAGTTGGCAGGCCGGCGCTGAATACCGCGTAGTGGGGGCGGCTGATACCGCGGGGGCCGACGTGGCCGTGATCGGTCCGGACGAGGTGGCTCCCACCGACGCCGAGGTAACCATCGCCTGCTCGCTGCACCCGCTGGCGCTCGGCCTGCGCAACCTGCCGGCCGGGGTGCTCGACTACTCCACCGAAGCCCTGTCGTGCTCCGACCTGGCGCATCCGGCACCCTTGGCGCCGAGCCAGCTCGCCTGGACGGACGCCGCACGTCAGCTCACCCACGCCGACCTGGTGGCGCTGCAACCCCAAACCGGACGGGTGCTCGTCCGTGCTGCGGGGGCCTTTGACACCCTTCGGGCGGCGATCATCAGCCCGCTCCTCGGCGGCGGCTCGGCGGTCCTGGTGGTCGGCGACTCCGACCCCGAACGGCTGGCCCGGCTCCGTGCCAGCGAACGCTGCGTGGAATGATGGGCCGATGATGTCACCCCACACCTCTCGTCGTTCGGTGTTGCTGCTGGGCGGCCTTGCCTTGGTCGGCTGCGCGGCCTCGCCGTCCATTCCGCGGGTCACCGCCTCGCCGACCGGGAGCATCCGGGAGCAACTGCAGACCGCGCTGGACACCGTCTCGGCCGGTAACGAGCGCCTGGGTGTGGCGCTGAAGGACCTGAACTCGGGGGCTAGTTGGGACTTTCGCGGCGACTACGCCAGCCAGAGCGCCTCGATGGCCAAACCGATGATCGTCTCGATGGCTATGCGCCAGGCGCGGGCTGCGGGGGGCCCGTTGAGCGCGGAGAACCTGCAGCACGCCACGGCCGCGATCACCCAGTCCAAGAATGACGATGCGGACGCCCTCTGGGCGAGCGCCGGCGGACGTCCTGCCTACGACGACCTGGCCAAGGATCTTGGGCTGACCGCCACCCGCAGCGACCCGGCGCGGGACTTCTGGTCCTGGACGTGGACCACACCCAAAGACCAACTGCTCTTTCTTCAGCAGTTACTCAACGGCACCAAGGCTTTGGACGATGCCGATCGGGCCACGCTGCTCTCCCTGATGGGCAGCGTGACTGACGATCAGGCCTGGGGGGTCGGCGCTCCCCGAGGGGCCGAGGTGGCCGTGCAGCTGAAAAACGGCTGGGTGCAGTTCCAGTCCACCGACAAGCTGTGGGCGGTCAACTCGATCGGGCACGTCAAGGGTCAGGGCCGGGACTACCTGCTCACCATCATGACCCGCACCGCCGACTTCGACACCGGACGCGCCTACTGCGACGAGATCGGCAGCTGGGTGTTCAAGGTCCTCGGCTCCGGTCCGCTGCGCTGATTCCCTCGACGGCGCAAACCTGGTTAGGCTCGCTGCCGTGACCAGCGATTCCAGGTTTGTCGTGATCATGGCCGGCGGTTCCGGAACGCGGCTGTGGCCGTTGTCCCGCAAGGGCACGCCGAAGCAACTGCTGCCGCTGGTGGAGGGAAAGAGCCTGCTCCGGGTCGCGGTCGAACGGGTGCTGACCCTAGTGCCGCCGGAGCGGATCCTGATCTGCACCGGCGCGGCCTACGCCACCCAGGTGGCCGAGGATCTGACCGAGATTCCGGCAGCCAACATTCTGGGGGAACCTCAGGGACGGGATTCGCTCAACGCTGTGGCGTGGCCGGCGGCGGTGATTGCCCGGCGCGACCCGCACGCGGTGATCGCTCAGGTCACCGCCGATCAGGTGATCGAGCCGGTCGCCGTGTTCGCGGACGCGCTCGCCGAGGCTTTCGCGGTCGCTGAGGCCGATGATCGCGCCCTGGTCACCCTCGGCGTCGTGCCGAGCAGCGCTCACACCGGTTACGGCTATCTGCACCGGGGGGAGCCGGTCGAGGGGTTCCCCAACACTCATAAGGTGCTGGAGTTCCGGGAGAAGCCCGACCCGATCACTGCTGCGGAGTACCTGCGATCCGGTGAGTACTGGTGGAACGCGGGCATGTTCGTCTGGCGGGCGACCACCTTCCTGGAGCAGTTGGCGCTGCTCCAGCCGGAAACGCACACCCGGGTGCTGGAGTTGGCCGAGCACCCCGAGCGGCTGGCAGAGATCTTTCCGACGCTGTACGCCACGTCGGTCGACTACGGCATCATGGAGCCGGTTTCCGCCGGCGCCGGCACGGGCCACGTGCTCGCGGTCGCGCTGCCGGTGCAATGGAAAGATGTCGGCGGCTACGCCTCGCTGGCCGAAATCTTGACCCATGATGAGGCCGGGAATGCTCTGATCGGGGCCTCGGTCACCCTGGACGCCTCGAACAACGTGATCATCAACACCGCCGGGTCGGGCCGTCTGGTCGGGGTGCTGGGTGCCAGTGACCTGGTCATCGTCACCACCGCGGAGGTCACCCTGGTCGCGCCGGTGGCGCAGGCCGAGCGGGTCCGCGAACTGGTGGCGTTGGTCCGCGCTCAGGCGGGGGAGTCCTTCGCCTGATGTCGGTGGCGCTCGCTACCCTGAAGCGTGCTCGAAAATTTGAAGCGAATCCGGCAGCCCGTCACCTGGGCCGTGCTTGGGGTGCTGGTGGCAAACATGATCATCCAGGTGATCAAGTTCGGCTACCTCGTGATCTACGAAGACGGCGGGGTTTTCGAGTCCTTCCAGACGGTCGGGATCTCGATTCTCCCCCTGGCCCTCGTGCTTGCCCTGATCGGGCTGGTCTGCACGTGCCTCTTCGTCACCCCGGCCAGCGGGCGTGCTCTGACGCTGGCGAAACTGGCCGCCTGGGTGGTGACGGTGGGCGTGGTCGCCCAACTGATCTGCCTGCTGCTGGGTCTTGCGTCCTCGGTCAACGGTTTTGCCGTCGTCCTGGAGATTCTTGGCGGTTTGCTCGACGTGATTCTCAAGGCTGTCGCGGCAGGCGTGTTGTGGGTGCTTCATCGTGGTGTGGACGCCGGACGAATCGATATGGCGGCCCCCGCCCCGGCCCGGACGCCGGCCGAGGTTGAGCAGGTAACCGACACGCCCAAAGCCCCCCCGATCTGGCGTCGCGACCAGGCCGCGGGTGCTGTCTGGCGGACGGCCAACGAGGCCGCCAGCGGTGCTGCTCCCGAAGGGTCGGCGGAGCCGCTTTACCCCACAACTGACCCCGAAGCAGACGGCGACACGCCGGTCAGGCTGTGGAAGCCCGTCCGTCGTCGTGGCGACGAATCGACAATTGATCCTGAATAGGGTTGACTTGACCTGAATAACAGGCGTGTAATTCCTTCCATGTAGTTTCGGAAGTGAATGCCGAACTCGGTCGAGGAGCGTGTAATGCACGAGCTGCTAGCGGTGGTGACAGTCGACGACGACGAAGGCGCACTCGGGTGGCAAGAACGTGCACTCTGCGCTCAAACTGACCCCGAAGCGTTCTTCCCGGAGAAGGGCGGGTCCACCCGGGAGGCCAAGAAAGTGTGCCTGTCCTGCGATGTGCGCTCGGAGTGTCTCGACTACGCCCTTGGCCACGACGAACGCTTCGGTATCTGGGGCGGGTTGAGTGAACGCGAGCGCCGCAAGCTGAAGAAGCAAGCCGTCTGACTGCTGCCTGGGCGGCTAGTCTGAGGCTTTGATCATGCGGAACGCCCCTGTTCCGGCGCTCCCGGAAGGACGGCGTGAGCGAACTCGGCGCACCCCCGACGATCCTTGGGACTGGCTGCACGTCAGCCCTGACGGCTCGCCGACCGATGGAACCGCGGTTGCGGTGGTGGTGATCCCGCACGCTGCCGACGACTCGAGTGACGTTGTCGACCTGGCTCTGGCCGCTTCCAGCGTGCGTCCGGTGGAGACCATTGAGGCCGAGGGCGAACAATTCGCCGAAGCGGTGGCCGACGCCGTGGAACGCCTGGCCCCCGACGTGGAGTGGCTGTGGCTGCTCCACGACGACGCAGAGCCGGAGCCGCGAGCGCTGGAGGCCCTGCTCGCCGCTGACGCCGACGTGGTGGGATCACTCCTGATCCGTCCGCAGAGCCGGGTCAGCGGCACCCTCGTGGAGGAGTGGGTCCCGACCATCTCTCACAGCGGACGGCTGGGCCACCTGGCCGAGCCGGGGGAGCCCTACCAGGGTCAGTTCGACGCCTCAGACGTTCTGGGTGTTTCCACCATCGGCATGCTGATCCGCCGCGACGTCTTCACCGCGCTGGGTGGCTTCGTGCCCGGGACCCCGCAGGCGCAGGCCGGGCTGGAGTTCGGCTGGCGTGCCCGGCTGGCCGGTTTCAGCCTGCGGGCGGAGCCGAAGGCGCTGGTGCGGCACCGCGGCGACGCACAGTCACTGGAGCAACTCAAGAAGGTCGGGCTCACCTTGGCCTCCGCCCACGCCGCGCCCGGACGGCGCCCCTGGCAGGCCGTCCGGTTCGCCGTGGGCAGTGTGCTGGCCGCTGTTCTACTGCTGCTCGGCAAGGATCCGGCCCGTGCCCGGGCAGAACTCCGCGGCTTCACCGGCTGGCTCGGCGATCGTGCCGGGAGAGCCGGGCAGCGAGCCGCCGTGGGCAGGCTCACCCCGACCACCGAGATCCTGGCCGCGATCCGGGCGATGCGTCCAGGCTGGCGTCAAGGCCTGCGCCACGCTGCTGACAATGCGGCCGGACGAGTGGCCGACTGGCTGGGCACCTTCACCGAGCGCGGCGAAACCTCAGGCCTGGACGAGCTGACCGGGGACGACTTCGCCAGTCAAGCCCGTGCCCGAGCACTCTCCCCGCTGCTCCTGGGGGGTTTGGTCGTCCTCACCCTGGCGCTGGTCGCGGCGCGCAACCTGATCGGTGCGGGCCAGCTCCGCGCCGCCCAACTGCTTCCGGCCCAGGCGACGTTTGCCAACCTGCTGGCCGACTACCTCACCCCGGTTGCGGGCCTACCCGGCCTTGCCGGACCGTCCTGGTTGGGGTTGCTGGCCGTCGGCTCGGTGCTCACCTTCGGGCAAGTCGAGTGGTTGGTCGGGATTCTGTTGCTCGGCTGTGTGCCGCTCACGTGGCTCGCCGCGTATCGCCTGCTTCGTCAACTCGTCACCGACGGACGGCTGGCGCTGGTCGGCGGCCTGTTCTATGCGCTCACCCCAGCTCTCACCGGTGCCCTGAATGCGGGCCAACTGGGGACAGCGATCATCGCCTTGCTGCTCCCGTTGCTCGGCTACACCATGCTGCTCTGGGCGCGAGCCCCGGGCGGCCGGTGGCGTGAGGCGGGGGCGTCCGGGCTGCTGTTGCTGCTTGCCACGGCCGTATTACCGCTCCTGTGGCCAGTCGCTGTGCTGGCGGGGGTGCTGTTCGCCGTGCTCGTCCGCCGTCCTGGGCAGTGGGGTCAACTCGTTGTGGCGCTGGCCACTCCGTGCCTGCTGCTGTTGGGCCCCGGCTGGGCAGGCGTGCTCGCCTTTCCCGGACGCCTGCTCACCGGTCCGGAGCCGGCCCTGGTGCCGCTGGAGGTGCCAGCCGCGTGGGCATTGCTGATCGGGCAGACCCCGGGTGCCGGTGCGGCGCCGCTGTGGCTCGCCTCAGTCGTGTTCGGCTCCGCCTGGGTTGCCGCTCTGGCCGGGACGGTCCGCCGCCGCGGAGTCGCCACCTGGGCCGTCGGTGGCGCGGTGGTTGCGTTGGCCCTGGCCATCACCCTGACTCGCCTGGTCGTCCGGGTCTCGCCTGGGGTTGAGGTTCGGCCTCAGGCGCACCCGTGGTTGTTGCTGATGGTTGGCGGTCTGACCCTGGCTGCGGTGGTCGGCCTGGATGGCCTGACCGGTCAGCTGAAGGGCAGGTCCCTGGGCCCGCTCCACCTGCTCTCGTTGGGGTTGACCGTGATCGTCACCGCCTCTGCCGTCCTCGCCGGCGGCTGGTGGGCCTGGGCGGGGCAGGCGGGCCTGTCCAGAGCGAGCGTGGGTGAGCTGCCGGCCTTCGTCCGCAACGCCCAAGTCTCGGCAACTCCGAGCCGGACGCTGACCGTCCGCTTGGTTGGTGGAGAGGTCCGCTGGGCGGTGGTGCAGGACGACTTCCCACGCCTGGGGGACTCTGAGCGCGGGCTGCTCGGTGTCGGCGAGGCGCCGCTGAGTGACCTGGCCCGCTCGGTGGCCAATCGGCTGCTGGCGGGCAGCGCGGACAACGAACTGGTGCCCGACCTGCAGCGCCTCGGCATCGGCCACGTCTGGCTGCAGGGAAGCGACGAGGAGACCCGGACGGCGATCAGCAACGTGCCTGGCCTGGGCACCGGAACCGGTGGCGACGCCGGGGCGGTCTGGCCGGTACCGGCATCAGGTCGAGCCGTGATCATCGAGGGTGAGAATCGGACGGTGGTCGGTGATGGGCTCGAGGTGCCCACGGCAGGCCAGGCGCGCGTCCTGGTGCTGGCCGAACCCGCCGATCCGCGCTGGCTCGCCTCCGTCGGAGGAGTGCCGCTGGTCACCGTCGACGTGGGGGACGGGCGTCAGGCGTTCGCTCTACCCCAGACCGCCGGCAAGCTGAGCCTCGAGCTGAGCGGGGGCACCTCCTGGTGGGCCTGGGCCCAACTGGTCGGCTTGGTGCTGGTGATGCTCCTGGCCTTGCCAGGAGTGCGTTCCCCGGCGGCCCGCGGTGCCCAGGTGCCGAAACGCTCGCTGGCAGGAGATGCCTGATGCGTAACTGGATTCCGGCGGCGGCGCTCACTGTGGCCACTGTCGTCGTGGTCGGCGCGGGCACCCTGGTGCCGGCCGGTCAGCCTGGCCAGCCGGTGATCCCGGAAGCGAATCGGGCCACCATCGCGGTGGGCTGCCCGGGGATCGGCTCGGCGGCAACACCGGCGCTGCTGGTCGCGGCCGGCGACGGTGCCGTCCTGACCACGGCGAAGCTGACGTCACCGGCCACCCGCAACGAGGTCACCGGCGTCGGCGTCCTGCGTGACCTGGCACAGCCGATGTTGGTGGGTGGTCCCCGCAGTGCCGTCTTCGGCGTCGCCACGTCGGTCTCGGCCAACTCGGGCCCCTTGAGCGGTTTGACCCTGGCCGCCTGCCATAGCGCCCGCAGCGAATGGTGGATCCCGGGAGTGAGCATCGCTGAGGACGATCAGGCCGAACTCGTCCTGCTCAACCAGGACAGCACCGAGGCCGCGGTCGACGTGACCCTGATCGGCGCCGACGGGCGGATCTCCGCTCCCGGCTCCCGCGGCATCGTGGTGGGTCCGCACAGCCAACGAGTGGTCTCGCTCGGCCCGATCGCCACCAGCCCGACCCCGGTCACGCTCCGGGTGCAGACGTCGCAGGGCCGGGTCGTGGCCGGGCTCCGGCAAAGCCGCTGGCCGGGGAATCGGGCCAGCGCCGCCGACTGGGTTCCGGCCGCCGTCGACCCGGCCACCCGGGTGGTGATCCCCGGCATCCCCGGCGGACCGGGGGCCCGCCGACTCGTCGTGGTGAACCCGGGCGAGCGGACGGCCCGGGTCGGCCTTGAGGTGCTCGGCCTCAACGGACGAGTGGTGCTGACCGGGCTGGAGTCGCTGGACGTACCGGCCGGAACCACTCGGGCCTTCGAACTCGCGGCCGGGCTGGGCGGGGAGCCGACCGCCGTCCGCCTGGCCTCCGACCGGCCGATCACAGCGTCGGTGATCAGCGACAGTGGCGAAGGAACCAAGGGCGTGGACTTCGCCGTCCAGCCGGCGACGGAGCCGATCGGCGACATGAGCATCTGGCCGGTGCCCGTGCCCAAGGCGGCGCGGGTCACGGTGATGCTGACCAACGCCGGGGAGGCAGAGGTGGCCACCACGGTGAGCTTGAGCAACGCGATCGGGGCTGAGCTGAAGAGCTACCAGGTGCCGCTCCCGCCGGGCCTTACCGCCCTGATCGATCTGCCGGCCACCGAACTCCCGGTCCTGCGGATCGAGCGGGCCGGCGGGGACGTCCGGGTCGGGGTGATCGCCACCCAGACCCTTGGAACGATCGCCGGCCTGGGCAGCCTCGCCGTGGCGCCGCTTCAGGCTCAGGCGGGCTCGGCCGAGCCGAGTTTCGACCCGCTCACCGGGAGTTAGTCCCAGTCGTCGTCCTCGGCCAGACCGGTGGGATCAATCTCGCTCACCGCGATCCCGGTCAGCGCGGAGAGCTGCTCCACGATGGTGCGGTGGACCAGGATCCGCAGTCCCTTGCGGGTGTTGGCCCGATGTTCCAGCGGGCGTCGGAAGAGCACCACTTGCCCGCTGCGGTCGGGCACCGGCGCCATCGCGGCAGCCAGGGGTACCCGATCCCGCGACCAGGGGCCTTCCATGGTCGGGACGTCCTCCACCCCGATGTCGAATCCGATCAGCGCTTGCGGGCACGTTTTGGAGATTCGGGCGACGGAGGCCCGGACGCATTCGGTGAAGTACTCGGCCTTTCGCGGACGGTGTCGCAGCGGCACCGGAGCCCCGGTCAAGGGGTTCGGCAACGCCTGGGGGCCACGCATCCCACGTCCGTGCCGATCCCGTCGGTGTGCCATGAGCTCAGCTTACGACGACGCCGCTAGCCTGTCGGGCGTGAGGACTCGTACCTGCTCGCGCACCGGTTGTTCGGTGACGGCCGTCTCGACGCTCACCTACGCCTACGACGACTCGACCGCCGTCGTAGGGCCGCTGGCGCTGCGCGCCGAGCCCGGTACCTACGATCTGTGTCGCGACCACACTCATGGCTTGAGCGCCCCGCGTGGCTGGGACGTGATCCGCCTGCCGGGGGCCGGGGAGGCTTCCGCGCCCTCCAAGGACGACCTGCTGGCGCTCGCCGACGCCGTCCGCGAGGTCGGTTTCGCGGGTGCCCCCGCAGAGCCGACGCAGCCTCAGGTGACCCGTCGCAAAGGGCATCTCGCGGTGGTCGCCGACCTGTAGGCTGACTCGCAAATGATCGAATCAGGCATCTTCAAGGCCAATGACATCCGCGGACTGGCCGGTGGCCCGGATGCCCAATGGGACGCTGCCGGCGCCTTCGACATCGGAGCCTCCTTCGTGGAGGTGTTCGGCCTCAACGGCGGCGATTTCGTGCTCGGGCGCGATATGCGGGGCACCGGTGTCGAGTTGGGTCGCGCTTTTGCCGACGGAGCGCGCTCGCGCGGCGCCAACGTGATTGATGTGGGCCTGTCCAGCACCGACGAGTTGTGGTTCGCCTCAGGTCGCTTCTCGCTGCCGGGTGTTCAACTGACCGCCTCACACAATCCGGCCGGCTACAACGGGGTGAAGTTCTGCCGGGCCGACGCGGCGCCGGTCGAACCCGAGACGCTGCTGCGGATCAAGGAGCTGGCGATGGCCGGCGGGCCAGCAGCCGATGAGAGCATCCCGCTGGGTGCCTACCGACAGCAGGACGTTCTGGCCGAGTACGCCGCCTACCTGCACTCCCTGGTCGACCTCGACGGGATGCGGCGGCTCAAGGTTGTGGTCGACGCCGGCAATGGGATGGCTGGGCTGACCACGCCGGCCGTCCTCGGGCCGCTCGACGTCGAGCTGGTCGGGCTGTACCTCGACCTGGACGGCAGCTTCCCCAACCATCCACCGAACCCGCTGGAGCCGGAGAACCTGCTCGATGCGCAGGCCGCGGTGCGGGCCCACGGTGCCGATCTGGCCCTGGTGTTCGACGGGGACGCCGACCGCTGCTTCATCATCGATGAGCGCGGGGAGGTGGTCACGCCGTCGGTGGTGACCGCCCTGATCGCCCGCCAGGAGCTGGCCCGCGAGCCGGGCGCCACGATCGTGATCAACACCATCACCTCGCGGGCCGTCGGTGAAGAGGTGGCCCTGCACGGCGGCACGCTCGAGGTGTCCCCGGTCGGCCACACCAAGGTGAAGGCGCTGATGGCCGAACACGACGCCATTTTCGGTGGCGAACACTCAGCTCACTACTACTTTCGGGACTTCTGGGGTGCCGACACCGGCATGCTGGCGGCCCTGCACGTCCTCGCCCTGGTCGGGCATGGGCAGGCCCCGATCTCGGAGTTGGCTGCGTCCGTGCCGGCCTACGCCAACTCCGGCGAGATCAACTCCACCGTGTCCGACGCGCCGGGAATCGCCGCCCGGGTCGAGGCCGCGTTCGCCGATCGGGGTAGCGTGGATCACATAGACGGGCTCACCGTCAGCGGCCCGGGCTGGTGGCTGAACGTCCGCTCGTCCAACACCGAGCCGTTGCTTCGCCTGAACGTGGAGTCCAAGGACTCGGCCCATATGGCGTCGTTGCGCGATGAGGCGTTGGCGATCATCCGAGGAGGAACCGCATGACCGATCTGTCTGCCGACGTGCTGGAGTTCCTGGTCTGCCCGGCCTGCCATGGCCGGTTCACCTGGGACTACGAAGCGTCCGAACTGATCTGCTCGTCCAGCGACTGCGGGTTGGCCTACCCCTTGCGCGGGGGAATCCCGATCCTGCTGGTCGATGAGGCGCGCAAGCCCTCGGCGGAGTGACTCATGGACGAGTTCGACGACTCCCGGCTGGAGAATCACGAGATCCTGCGCGGCGCTGATCCGCTGCTGATTCCGCTGGCCGAGTCGGGGGCCCGGCTGCGCCGTGAAGTCTCGCGGGCCGAGCTTCCGCTGGCCGGGTTGAGTGACCTGGATCGGCCGCGGGCCGTGATCGCGTTCGGCCCCGAAGCGCGCCTGCTGCGGGCCGTCCTGGAGCCGGTGTGCCCGGTGCCGTTCATGGCCTGGCCCGCCCTGGGGTTGCCCGGCTGGGTCGGACCGTTGGACGTGGTGGTGGTGATGGGTGGCCGCAGCCGCGAGTCGATGGTGGTGGCGCACGAGGCAGTACGTCGCGGTGCCCGGCTGCTGGTGGCCAGCCCGCCCGATTCCAGCCTGGCCCTGCAGTCGGCCTCGCGTTCCACGACCCTGTTGCCGATCGGTACCTCCGACCCGCTGGCCTCGGCGATTCTCGTCCTGGTGGCTCTGCATCGGCTCGGCCTCGGCCCGGCGATCAGCCCCGAAGCGGTCGCCGACGCCATGGACGCGGTAGCCGAGGAGTGCAGTTGGCGGAACAACGTGTCGGCCAACCCGGCCAAGGCGATCGCTCTCGATCTGGCCGAAGCGCAACCGCTGGTCTGGGGCGGGTCGATCATGGCTGCCCGGGCAAGCCGGCGGATCGCCGAGGCGTTGCGCGCGGCCAGCGGACGAGTCTGCCTGGCGGCCGATGCCCGGGCGCTGCAGCCGCTGCTAGAGGGCGCTGCACCGCGTGATCCGTTCGCCGACCCGTTCGAGGAGGCCGCGAATGACCGGCGTCCGGGGTTGGTGGTGATCGACGACGGTTTGCTCGACGAGGCCGCCGAACAGGACCAGGACTGGCTGACCAAGGCGGCCCTACGCCAAGACATCCGGGTCTCGCTGCTCCGCCACACCACCGGCGGCGCGATGGAGCGCTACGTCACGATCCTGCTCCAGGGTCTCTATGCGGCGGCCTACCTTCAAGTGGGGCTGGGCCGCACTCTCAGCTGAGCGGGTGACGTCTGGCAGAATCACCCCTGTGAGCACTTCAGACCCCACCACCCGCATTGCGGGCATGACCCGGGTGCTGGTGTTGAACGGTGCCAACCTGGGCCGGCTCGGCAAGCGCCAGCCCGAGATCTACGGCTCCACCACCCATCAGCAGTTGGCCGACCACCTGATCAGCACCGGGGCGGGCCTCCGGCTGGCGGTCGAGGTGCGCCAAACCGACCTGGAGGGGGAGTTGGTCGGTTGGCTGCACGAGGCGGCGGACGAGGGGATCGCCGTGGTCTTGAACCCGGCCGCCTGGACCCACTACTCGATTGCGGTGGCGGACGCGGTGGCTCAAGTGCCGGTCGTGGTCGAGGTGCACATCTCCAACATTCACGCCCGGGAAGAGTTCCGGCGGCACTCGGTCATCTCGCCGTACGTGCGGGGAGTGATCTGCGGGCTCGGTCTGGGCGGCTACGACCTGGCCTTGGCTCACGTGGCGGCCAGCATCGGTGAGCCCACCGCCTGAGCCTGGGGTCCGCTTTGGCGGGGCTGGTTCGACCACGTACGCTGACCCGTCGTGGACTACCGCGTTGCAGACCTGAACCTGGCCGACTTCGGACGCAAGGAAATCGCCCTCGCCGAACATGAGATGCCCGGCCTGATGGCTATGCGGGAGCGCTTCGGTGAGACCAAGCCGCTGACCGGCGCCCGGATCGCCGGCTCTCTGCACATGACCATCCAAACCGCCGTCCTGATCGAAACCCTGGTGGCTTTGGGGGCTGAGGTGCGCTGGGCGTCCTGCAACATCTTCTCCACGCAGGATCATGCCGCTGCGGCGGTTGTGGTCGGGCCGGACGGCACCCCCGAGAATCCCCAGGGCGTGCCGGTGTTCGCCTGGAAGGGCGAGTCGCTGGAGGAGTACTGGTGGTGCACCGAGCAGATCCTCGACTGGGGCGGTAGCAAGGCCAACATGATCCTCGACGACGGCGGGGACGCCACGATGCTCGTCCATAAGGGGGTCGAGTTCGCCAAGGCTGGGGCGGTTGCCGAGACCGCTGCCACGGACGTGGCCGAGTACGCGGTGTTCCTGCAGCGCCTGCGCGACTCGACGCTGGACTGGGTCGCGATCTCGAACGCCCTCCTGGGCGTGACCGAGGAGACCACCACCGGCGTGCACCGGCTCTACGAGATGGCGAAGAACTCCTCGCTGTTGTTCCCGGCGATCAACGTCAACGATTCGGTGACCAAGAGCAAGTTCGACAACAAGTACGGCATCAGGCACTCGCTGATCGACGGCATCAACCGCGGCACCGACGTGCTGATCGGCGGCAAGGTGGCCGTGGTCTGCGGCTACGGCGACGTTGGCAAGGGCTGCGCTGAGGCGTTGGCCGGGCAGGGCGCCCGCGTGATCGTGACCGAGATCGATCCGATCTGCGCGCTCCAAGCGGCGATGGACGGCTACCAGGTGAGCACCCTGGAAGGGGTGCTGGCTAAAGCCGACATCATCATCACCGCGACGGGCTGCGTGAACGTGATCACCGCCGAGCAGATGTCGCGGATGAAGCACCTGGCGATCGTGGGCAACATCGGTCACTTCGACAACGAGATCGACATGGCCGGGCTGCAGACCTACCCGGGCGTGCTCCGCAAGAACATCAAGCCGCAGGTGGACCAGTGGACCTTCCCGGACGGGCACTCGATCATCGTGCTGTCGGAGGGACGCCTGCTCAACCTGGGCAACGCCACCGGTCACCCCAGCTTCGTGATGAGCAACTCCTTCACCAACCAGGTGCTGGCCCAGATCGAGCTGTTCACCAAGCCGGAGGACTACCCGGTCGGGGTCTACACCCTGCCCAAGGAACTGGACGAACTGGTCGCCCGGCTGCATCTGGACGCGCTCGGCGTGCAGCTGACCACGCTGACCTCCGAGCAGTCGGAGTACCTCGGGTTGCCGGCGGACGGGCCGTTCAAGCCAGACTCTTACCGGTACTGATCCGGGGGGCTGGCCTCAGCCGCGCGGGATCTCGAACCGCTGCAGGACGGCCGAGTCTGCGCCGAGCTCGGCCCACGGCCCGTCGAAGCTGAGGATGCCGATCGCCGAGGTGGGGAAATGGGCCGCCACCTGATCCACCAACTCCGAGGGTTGGGCGAGGGTGCTGATCAGGTCGCTGACCGTCGGTTCGTGGCCCAGCAGCAGGGTGGTTTTCACTCCTGCCTCGACCCCGCGAAGCTCGTCGATGACGTCGTTCGTCCAGGCGTGGTAGATGGTCTCGCTGAACCGCACGTCGGACGCCTTGGCGCCGCCCATGGTGAGGCACTGCCAGGTCTGCCGCGTCCGGGTCGACGCCGAACTGAGCACGAGATCGAGGTGAAACGGCGCCAGCACCTGGCCTGCGATCACCGCGTCCCGGGTTCCGCGTGCGGACAACGGCCGGGCGAAATCGGGGTTGGAGGTCTTCCACGACGACTTCGCGTGCCGCATCACGATGAGGATTTTTGCCGTCACAGCCCGGAGTCTAGGCCCGGGTCGACCCCGTGGGCCATCACTTCGGCGAGGTGCATCACTTGGGCATTGACTGCCAGATCTCCTTGCATTCGGGGCAGACCGGGAACTTGTCGGGGTTGCGGGTGGGCACCCAGACCTTCCCGCACAGGGCGACCACGGGGGTCCCCATCACCATCGCCTCGGTGATCTGGGCCTTGGGCGCGTAGTGCGAGAAGCGCTCATGGTCACCGTCCTCGAACCGGTGCTCGGTGCGTTCATCAACCTGGGTTTGCGAACCCGGAGCCAGCTGAGTCATAGCGCCATCCTCCCTCTGCGCCGCCGAACGCGGACTGTATCCGTCGAAGATACCGGGTTCGTGATGGGATGGCCCGGTGATCACGCCTACGACGTTCGGGCCGACCGCCCCGCTGGCCGTGGTGGGCGGCCGCTTGGCCACCGGGCTCAGAGACGTCACCAGTGATCTGACGGCGCTGGACGGGCCCGGCTTCTGGGCCGTGGTGTTGACCTTCGAGGGGGAGGCGACGTGCGCCCGGTTCGATCAGGTGCGTCCGGCGGTTCCCTGGACGGGAGCACGGTGGCAGGGGCCGCGTCGGGATTCCTGGGTGAGCAGCCTTGATCGAACCGCCTTCGAGGACGGGGTGCGGGAGATCCGCGACGTGATCGCCGCCGGCGGGGTGTACCAGGTGAACCTGACCCGGCGGCTGAGCGCTCCGGCCTCTCCGGCGATGTCGATTCCCGCGCTGGGAGCTGCCCTGGCGGAGGGCAACCCGGCCCCGTTCAGCGCGGTCGTCCACCTTCCACAGCACGGTGTCCACGTCGCGTCCGCCTCACCGGAGCTGTTCTTGGCCCGGGTCGGTGATCGGGTCTGGTCCTCGCCGATCAAGGGCACCGCGGCGACGGCGGAGGGGTTCCTGGCCAAAGACACCGCCGAGAACGTGATGATCGTCGACCTGGTGCGCAATGACTTGGGTCGGGTCTGCCGCACCGGGAGTGTGGGAGTGACCAGTCTGCTCGCCACCGAACCCCACCCGGGCCTGTTCCACCTCGTCTCCACCGTCGTTGGACGGCTTCGCCCCGGGGCCGGCTGGGCGGAGTTGTTGGCCGCCACCTTCCCACCCGGCTCGGTGACCGGGGCCCCCAAACTGGCCGCCGTCGATCAGATCAGGCGCCTCGAACCGGTGCCGCGGGGCGTCTATTGCGGTGCCGTCGGCTGGGTGGACGGCGACCGGGCTCAAGGCGAGTTGAACGTCGCCATCCGCACCTTCTGGATCGCCGAGGAGCACCTGCACCTGGGCGCCGGGGGAGGGATCACCTACGACTCCGACCCGTCCGGGGAGTGGGCCGAAACCGAGTTGAAGGCGGCGAACCTGTTGCGGGTCGTCTCCTCGTCCGAGGTGCGCTGATGAGTCGGGCCTGGCTGAATGGCCGCTTGGTGGAGGCGGCGGACGCCCAGCTGCGGATCGACGATGCGGGCTTCATGCTGGGCGACGGCGTGTTCACCACGACGATCGTCCGTGATGGTCGGCCGTTCGCGCTGCGTCGCAATCTGGCGCGCCTGCTTTCCTCGGCCACCCGGGTCGGAGTTCCCGCCCCCGAGGCGTCAACCTTGGTGGCCGCGGTGGCCGAGTTGCTGGCCGCCGATCAGGTGCAGCGGGCCCGGTTACGGATCTCGCTCAGCTCGGGGAGTGCCGGACGTCCGACCGCGGTGGTCAGCCATCACCCGCTGGGGGTGCTGCCGGCCACGGCGTCCGTCGTCACCCTGCCCTGGCGGCGCAACGCCGACGGGGCTCTGGCCGGGGTGAAGAGCCCGTCGTTCGGGGAGTGGGCGCTCGTGCAACGTCACCTGGCGGCGCTCGGGGTCGATGAGGGCCTGTTCGCGACCACCTCCGGGGACCTCTGCGAAGGCGGGGTATCGAACATCTTCCTCGGTGTCGGGGGCCGGTTGGTCACCCCGCCGCTGAGCTCCGGCTGCCTGCCCGGGGTGACTCGCGCGCTGATCTGCGAGCAGCTGCCGGTGATCGAGCAGGCGCTGCCGATGAGCGTGCTGGCAGGCGCGGAAGAGGCCTTCCTCACCTCCGCCATCCGCGGCGTGCAGCCGATCTCCCTGATCGACCGACGAGTGCTGGCTCTGGCCCCCGGGCCGCTCACCGTCGCGGCCGCAGCGGCACTGGCCAGCGTCGACGAATGACCGGCCAGGGGTCGCGGCGCCGGCTGGTCGTCGGGTTGCTGCTGTGCGTGGTGGCGATCGCGTTCGAGAACATCGGCGTGCTCACCGCGATGCCCGCGGCGGCGCGTGACCTGGGCGAGCTCTCGCTGTACGCCTGGGCCTTCACAGCGTTCGTGATCGCCCAACTGTTCTCGATCGGCCGGCGGCCGGTGGTGCGACCAGGTCGGTCCGACCGCCCCGCTGATCGGCGGCTTCGTGGTCTTCGCCGCCGGGCTGGCCCTCGGTGGCGCAGCACCGACGATGTCGGTGCTGCTCGCGGCGCGCTTCGTCCAGGGGCTGGGTGCCGGGGTGATGAACGTCGCGATCATGGTGCTGGTCGGACGCGTCTACGACGAGCGGGAGCGCGCCCGGATCATGACCTGGTTCTCCGGTTGCTGGATGCTGCCCGCGTTCGCCGGCCCGGCGGTGGCCGCCTGGGTGGCCCAGACCTTCTCTTGGCATTGGGTGTTCTGGGGGCTGCTGCCGTTGGTGTTCGTGGCCGGGGTGTTGGTGTTCGTGCCGCTGCGGGCCGTCCGGATGGAAGGGCAACCCTCCGAGGCTGGCGGCAAGCGGCACCTCGGCTTGGCGGCCGGGGTCGCGGTGGGAGTGGCGCTGATCCAGCTGGCCGGGCAGAACCTGCAGCTGCTCTCCCTGGCCCAAGCCGGGGTCGGGTTGGTCGCCTTGTGGCTTTGCCTGCCGCCGCTGATGCCGCGCGGATTCTCCTGGATCGGTAGCGGTGTCTCGGCCACGGTGAGCACCCGGACGCTCACCGCCGGCGCCTTCTTCGGCGCCGAGGCCTTCATCCCGCTGATGCTCGTCGAAACCCGGCAACTAGGGCTGTTCGAGGCGGGCACCACGCTGACCATCGGCTCGCTGGGCTGGATGCTCGGCGCCTGGCTGCAATCCCGTCCGTGGCTGCGGCTGCGCCGGGACACTCTGATCACCCTCGGCGCCGGTTGCATCGCGGTCGGGTTGGCCTCGGTGGCGCTCGGAGCCTGGTTCGCCGGCGTGTGGTTGGTGGTGCTCGCCCTCGGTTGGACGCTGGCCGGCCTCGGCATGGGGTTATCGGTCGCCAGCGGCTCCCTGGTGGTGATGCAGGTCTCGGCCGGCGACGAACTGGGCCGCAACACCTCCGCCCTGCAAGTGGGGGAGGCGTTGGGTACCAGCCTGTTCGCCGGCCTGGCCGGCACCTGGTTCGCCTACACCCATCAGGACTTTCCCGCTCCGGTCAGTTTCGGCGGCCTGCTCACCGTCATGGTGCTGGCCGGAGTGGCCGGCACGATCATGGCGCGCCGGATCGGTCCGGTGCGCAACCATTCGCTGAGCCAGTAAAGTCGCGATCCCACGATCTCTCGGTGCGGAGGCTGTCATGGACGAGGTGGATCGCATCCTCGCCGCTTGGCGGGTCGAGGCACCGGACCTCGACACCGAACCGCTGGAGATTCTCTCCCGCGTGACCCGGCTGGCTCGGCACCTGGATCTGGCTCGGCGGGACACCTTCGCCCGGCACGAGCTCGACGTCTGGGAGTTCGACGTGCTGGCGGCGCTGCGCCGCGAAGGCCCGCCTTATGAACTGTCGCCAGGGCGGCTGATCCACCAGACTCTCTCCACCAGTGGCACCATGACCAACCGGATCGACCGGCTGGAGGGCCGTGAGTTGGTCGAGCGCGATCGCAACCCTGATGATCGCCGCGGCGTCCGGGTTCGACTGACCGCGACCGGACGGGAGCGCGTGGAACGCGCGCTGGCCGACCTGCTCGCCTACGAACGCGCCGTGCTGGCCGCCCTGGAGGCGTCCGACCGGCGCAGCGTGGCCACGTCACTACGGCGTTTGCTGTCTTTCTTTGAAGACGCCGCGGATAACAACCCCTAGGCTGTCCGTCATGGCTTTGTCGAACATCCATCTCGCCGAACTCGCGTCCTCATTCGGCATCGCGACCGAGTTCTGGGACTGGAAGGGCCGACGCACCGAAGTCTCCGACGACACGGTGATCGCCATCCTGGCTGCGATGGATGTCGATGCCTCCGACCCCGACAAGGCTCAGGCGGCGCTGCAGGTGCTGCGGAACCGTCCGTGGACGAGGGTGCTGCCCTCGTGCGTGGTGATGGTGCAGGGCACGGCCAAGCCGGTCAACGTGCACGTCCGCTGCGGTGAATGGATCTCGCTGTCGGTGCGCCTGGAGGACGGCGGCTCCTGGGAACTCCACCAGTGGGACAACCACGAACCCGACCGTGAGATCGACGGGACGTGGTACGGCGAGGCGACCTTCGGGCTGCCGGCCGACCTGCCGCTGGGCTACCACCGCCTGTCGGCGAACACCGCGGACGGCCGGGTCGAGTCAACCCTGGTGGTCAGCCCAGCGTTCCTGGGCTTCCCGGCGAGCATGGGGGAAAAGCGCGCCTGGGGCTATTCCGCGCAGCTCTACAGCATCCGCTCCAGTGACTCCTGGGAGCTCGGTGACCTGCAGGATCTGGCCGACCTGGCCACCTGGTCGGCGACCCAGCAGTTCGCCAGCTTCGTCCTGGTCAACCCGCTGCACGCCGGCGAGCCGATGCCGCCGCTGGAGCCGTCCCCCTACCTGCCAACCAGCCGCCGCTACGTCAACCCGCTGTACATCCGGCCCGAGCTGATCCCCGAGTACGCGCAGCTCGATGAGCGCGCCCGGGTGCGCATCGGGCAGATCAAGGCGCGTCTGGCCAAGACCCTGGCGGGTGAGAATCGGATCCGGCCGCAACGAGGTCTGGGAAGCCAAGATGGCCGCCCTGCGGATCATTTACGAAGCCCGTCTGCGGCCGGCTCGATTGATGGCGTTCAACGACTTCATTCGGCACGAGGGTCGGGGACTCAACCAGTTCGCCACCTGGTGCGCCCTGGTCACCAAGAACGGAATGAACTGGCGAGCCTGGCCGATCGAACTGCAACGGCCGTCCTCGCCGGAGGTGGCCGACTTCGCGGCCGAGCATGCTGATGACGTCGTGTTCTTCGCCTGGTTGCAGTGGATCGCCGACAACCAGCTCCGGCTCGCGCAGTCCACCGCCCGCAACTCCGGGATGCGGATCGGCATCATGAACGACTTGGCCGTGGGCGTCAGCTCAGAGAGCGCCGAAGCGTGGGTCCTCGGCGACTCTTTCGCCAACGGGGTCAGCGTCGGCGCGCCGCCGGATCACTTCAACCAGACCGGTCAGGACTGGGGCCAGATTCCGTGGCGTCCTGACCGCCTCGATGACCTCTCCTACTCACCCTTCCGCAGCATGGTGGCCGGCATTCTGCGGCATTCCGGCGGCATCCGGGTCGACCACGTGATGGGGTTGTTCCGGCTCTGGTGGATTCCGGCCGGCAAGCTGCCGACCCAAGGCGCCTACGTCCGCTACAACCATGAGGCGATGGTGGGCATCCTGGCCCTGGAGGCTCACCGCGCGGGTGCGCTGGTGGTCGGCGAAGACCTCGGCGTGGTTGAGCCTTGGGTGCGCAGCTACTTGCGTGATCGGGGCATCCTCGGCACCTCGATCGCCTGGTTCGAGCGGGATCACGAGAACCGTCCGCTGGCGCCGGAGGCCTGGCGCGAATACTGCCTGGCTTCGGTCACGACCCACGACCTGCCCCCGACCGCCGGCTACCTGGAGAAGGAGCACGTCAAGCTGCAGCACAAGCTGGGCCTGCTGACCGAGTCGCTGGAGCACGAGATCGCTTTCGCGAACGCCGAGCAGCAGGACTGGATCGACGCGCTCCGGGAGCGAGGCCTGCTCACCGGGGAGGATCCGAGCAACGAGGACATCGTGCTCGCCATGCACCGCTACCTGGTCGCCACCCCGTCCCGGGTGCTCTGCGCGGCGCTGACCGATGCGGTGGGGGACCGGTTGACCCAGAACCAGCCGGGCACCGTCGATGAGTACCCGAACTGGCGAGTCCCGCTGTCGCACCCTGACGGTCGTCCGATGTCGATGGAGGAGTTGTTCAACGATGAGCGGGCGCTGCGCCTCTCCGGCATCATGAACGGCTTCGTCAACCCGCCGATCCTGCCGCGTTCCGAGGTGGAGTTCATCGTCGGCCACGACTGATTCGTGGACGACCGGAGCGCTCAGTCGAGCACGTCGATCAGGCTCTCCAGCAGGCCGCCGAGCCAGTTGAAGATGCTCAGCACGTAGTGCCGCGGGTCATCCTCGGGGAGGGCTTCGAGTTCCTCCAGGTCATCGGCGGATTCGACTCCCAACCGGACGCCCAGGCTCAGCCGCAGGCCGTTGATCGTCTTCAACCAGGCATCGCTGTCGATCAGCCGGATCAGCACCGGCGACCGGCCCAGATCGGACTCGGCCAGAGCGTCGCGCACCAGCCGCGCCTGGGCGATCTTGGTGCGGCGCTCCGTGGTCTGGGTGTAGCGACGGAAGTCCGCCTCGGCGGCGGGGTCGTCGCGATACGCCGCCGGGAAGAGTCGCGCGATCACGGGGTCTGAGGTGTCCAGTTCCGACTCCCCGACCAGCTCTGCCTCCCAGCGGGCGAACGGGTCCTCGGCCGGGTGCGCGAGTTGGTCGGCCTCGAGCAGCTCGATCAGTTGCTCGGCCAGCGAGTCCAGGATGCTCGCCTCGTACTCGCCCATCGTGACCTTCAACTGTGAGCCGCGGCGCTTGATCCGGGTCACTCGGACTTCTCCAGGCTGGCCCACAAGCCGTAGGAATGCATGGCGTTGACGTCGGTCTCCATCTCTTCGCGGGTGCCGGACGAGACGATCGCCTTGCCCTCCATATGCACCTGGAGCATCAGCTTCTTCGCCTTCGGCTTGGAGTAACCGAAGTAGGTCTGGAAGACATGGGTGACGTAGCCCATCGTGTTCACCGGGTCGTCCCAGACGATCGTGACCCACCCGAGGAGCTCGGTCGGTGCCGTGCTCGGGCGCTCGGCGAGCACGGTGCCACCCTCGGGAGTGCCCGGTCGGTGAGTGGGTGCTGCCATAACCGCCATTCTGGCAGACCTCCGGGGATACGCTGCTGACATGTTGGCCTCCACCGCCCTGCTCACCGATCACTACGAGCTGACCATGGTCCGCGCGGCGATGGGGTCGGGGACGGCGTTTCGGCGCTCGGTGTTCGAACTTTTCACCCGTCGACTTCCCGAAGGGCGACGCTACGGGGTGGTGGCCGGCGTGGGCCGGGCCCTCGACGCGATCGAGGCCTTCAGCTTCGATACGGCCACGCTGGACTACCTGCTTGAGCACGATGTGGTCAATGAACCTCTGGCCGAGTGGCTGGCCGAGTACCGGTTCTCTGGTGACATCTGGGGCTACGCCGAGGGAGAGGCCTACTTCCCCGGTTCCCCGTTGATGATCGTGGAGGGCAGCTTCGCCGAGTGTTGCGTCCTGGAGACGGTGCTGCTGAGCGTGTACAACTACGACTCGGCCGTGGCCTCGGCCGCCTCCCGGATGACCGCGATGGCGGGCACCCGTCCGTGCATCGAGATGGGTTCGCGTCGGACAAACGAGATCGCCGCGGTGGCGGCGGCCCGGGCGGCCTACGTGGCGGGCTTCGCCGCCACCTCCAATCTTGAGGCCGGACGACGGTACGGGGTGCCGACCAGGGGCACCGCAGCCCACTCCTTCACCCTGCTGCACGACTCGGAGGAAGCGGCCTTCGCCGCGCAGTTGGCCGCGTTGGGGGAATCCACCACCCTGCTGGTCGACACCTACGACGTTGAACAGGCGATCCGCACCGGGGTCCGGCTGACTCAAGGCCGGCTCGGCGCGATCCGCCTGGATTCGGGTGACCTGGCTGAACAGGCCGGTGAGGTGCGCCGGCTGCTCGACTCGCTGGGCGCGACCAGCACCAAGATCATCGTTACCTCCGACCTCGACGAATGGCAGATCGCGGCCTTGCGCGGTGCCCCCGTGGACGGCTTCGGGGTCGGCACCTCACTGGTCACAGGCTCCGGCGCGCCCACCTGCGGCTTCGTCTTCAAGCTGGTCGCCCGCGCAGACACCGACGACGCCGACGCGCCCCTGGAGCCGGTGGCGAAGCGGTCGATCAACAAGAGCAGCATCGGCGGACGCAAGTTCGCGCTGCGGCGTCTCGATGCCAAGGGACGCGCCGAGGCCGAAGTGCTGGGCATCGGAGTGCCGCCGGCGGGCGACGGCAACGCCCGGTCGCTGTTGGTGCCGTTGGTGGTTGCCGGCGAGATCGTCGGACGCGAGGAGTTGGCGCTCGCCCGGGACCGCCACGCTCGCTCCCGAGCCGAACTCCCGTTGACTGCGTTGAAAATGTCCAAGGGCGAGCCGACGCTGGAGACCATCATTCTGGATGAAACCGGGCAACCCACTCACAACCCGTACGCAAGGAGCCAAGTATGAGCAGAGCCTTGATCGTCGTCGACGTGCAGAACGACTTCTGTGAAGGAGGTGCGTTGGCCGTGGCGGGTGGCGCCCCCTACGACCTCGTCGTCGCCACCCGGGATCGTCACATCGATCCAGGAGCACACTTCTCGGACACCCCCGACTTCGTGGACAGCTGGCCACCACACTGCGTCGTCGGTACCCCGGGGGCAGAGTTCCATCCGGCGCTGGCGCATCGCCCGTTCACCGCGATCTTCTACAAGGGCGAGCACGCCGCCGCGTACTCGGGATTCGAGGGCCTGACCCGGGAAGGCCAAACCCTGCAGGACTGGTTGGACGAACGCAACGTCGGCGACGTCGACATCTGCGGGCTGGCCACCGACTACTGCGTGCGGGCCACCGCCCTGGACGCGGTCTCGTTCGGCTACCCGACGCACGTGTTGCTCAACCTGACCGCCGCGGTCGCGCCAGATCGGGTGGCGGCCGTGGTCGAGGAGCTTCGTGAGGCCGGTGTCGGCATCCGCTGAGGCCCTTGCGTGAATAACGTGAGGGGTTGACTACCGACTACGGTCGTTAACCCCTCACGTTGTTTTGTTGTCGGGGCTGTGGATAGGCGCGCGGAGGTTATCCACAGGGTGAAAGATTGCTGACCGGTGCGGCCACCTTCGTCATCAGTGTGCAGGCATGCTTCAGCGACAGTACTTGCCTGCCCTTGCCATCAGCTTGGCCGCGGTTCAGGGCGGCGTGATCAGCGCCGACCAGTGTTATCAAGTCGGTGTCACCCCACGAGTGGTCACCCGGATGCTCCGGGACGGCACCCTCGGGGCGGTGACCCGTGGCATTTACAGCGTTGGGGGCCCCGTGGGATGGCTCGGTCGGGCTTGGGCGGGATTGCTGCTCGGTGGCGCGCAGGCGTGCCTGGGGTACGAAGCTGCAGGCTATCTGCAGGGCTTGGTGGCACACGCACCCGAGCAGATCAGGATCTTCGTGCCGTCCAGCGTGACCCCGGTGGCCCGGTCCCCATGGGTCTTCGTGCGCAGCCCCCGACGTAGCGTCGGCGAGCCCTCACGGACCGCCGTGCCCGACACGCTGCTGGATCTGTGCTCCGAGGCGACCGAGGACGGCGTCGCCCGTTACCTCGCTGACGCGCTTCACGATCGGCGCACCTCGGCCCAACAGGTGCTCGCTGCGCTGGCGGCACGGGGGCGTTTCCCGCACCGCAGGCTGATCATGGACGTTCTGGGTGACGTCGTAGCTGGGGTGGGATCGGCGTTGGAGCGACGCTACCTGCGCGACGTCGAGCGCGCGCATGGCCTCCCCACCGCTCTGCGCCAAGCCCGGCCGATCGGGACGTATGCGGCGGACACCTTGTACGGCCCGTATCGAGTGATCGTCGAGCTGGATGGCCGCGGCTTTCACGGCGGCTCACGGGCTCTCCGAGACCAGCTGCGCGACCTCGAGCATGCCAGCGTCGGTCTGATCACGCTTCGCGTCGGGTGGTCAGACGTGGCCGCGAACCCGTGCCTGGTGGCGCGCGCCGTGGCTCAGGCCTTGATGGCCAACGGCTGGGAAGGCCCCCTGACCCCCTGTGAGAAGTGCCGACAGCTGCCGCTGTGATCAACGTGAGGGGTTGACTCCCGACTACGGTCGTCAACCCCTCACGTTGTTGCCGCCAGCCTCGATAGAGTCGGTCGTTGTGACAAGCACCGAGGCGCCGATCGGCATCTTCGACTCCGGTTTCGGGGGTCTGACCGTGGCCCGGGCGATCCTTGACCAGTTGCCGAACGAAGACATCATCTATCTGGGGGACACCGCCCGAGCGCCGTACGGGACCAAATCGATCCCCGAGGTGCGCGAGTATGCCCTGGAATGCCTGGACTACCTGGTCGATCAGGGGGTGAAGGCGCTGGTGATCGCCTGCAACTCCGCCTCCTCGGCGGTGCTGCGGGACGCTCGCGAGCGCTACTCGGTTCCGATCACCGAGGTGATCCTGCCAGCCGCACGACGGGCCGTCCGGGCGACTCGATCAGGCCGGGTCGGGGTGATCTGCACCACCGCGACCGCCACCTCGTTGTCTTATGAGGACGCGTTCGCCGCCGTCCCGAACGTGCAACTGTTCACCACGCCCTGCCCTCTGTTCGTCGACTTCGTCGAGGCCGGGATCACCGGCGGGCCAGAACTCCAGGCGATCGCGCACGACTATCTGGAGCCGCTCCAGCTGGCCGACGTCGACACGATGATCCTCGGCTGCACCCACTACCCGCTGCTGACCGGCGTCCTGTCCTACGTGTTGGGCGACTCGGTGACGCTGGTCTCCTCGGCCGAGGAGTGCGCCAAGGAGACGTTCGCCGTCCTCAACGACGCAGGGCTGCTGCACCACACGCCGCGTCAGGCGAGCCGACGCTTCCTCACCACGGGCAGCCCCGAGAAGTTCGAAGGAATCGGACGCCGCCTGATGGGTGGCTTCGTCGCTGATGTGGAGCAGGTCTTCTAGGATCAGCGCTTCCCTAGCCCCGGACGACCACGCCGCCGGCGGCCGTCCACGCAGCGATGCCGCCACCCAGGTGGTAGACCTCATCGATTCCTTGAGACTGCATGATGCTCATCGCCGTTTGGGAACGGGTGCCGCTGCGGCAGTACACCGCGTACCGCTTGGTGGGCTCCAGCGCGGCCACTGCGCCGGCGAAACCGGACGAGTTCAGGTCGAGATTCACCGCACCCGCCAGGTGCCCCTGGTCGTACTCCGCTGGGGTGCGGACGTCCAGCAGCACGGTGTTCGGCAGGTGAATCGCTGCCTGGAACGCCACCGCCGTCAGCGTGGCTCCAGCGGCGGGCGCCTGCGTCGCGGTGCTCGCGCCGCTGGCATTGACCGGGGCGGAGGTGGCACTGCAGGCGGTGGTGGCGGACAGCAGCAGGATCGCCGCCGCCGCCCCCAGCAGCCGGTTGGTGAAGGTCACCGTCCGAACATTTTGGAGAAGAACGACCCCCCACTGGCGGACGGCTCGCTCGCGTGGCCATCACACCATTGACTCGTGGGCACCGCAGACTTCACCTGAGCCACGTGCTGGCCGCAGCCAGCCCAGGTGGTCTTACCGCAGGTCCGACAGCCGACAGGACGACACATACTCGTACTCCTTCTCGTTCTTCCAACGCTCTTCCGCGCTCGAACGACAGCCAGTGTACCGCAGGGGGTAATTCTCGCGCGTCGTCGGATCACTCCGAGCGAGCTCAGGTGACAGATCGGCGGCTTCATGGCTTCATGGACCCATGACAGAACTTCGCGCCGACGGACGCCGACCAGACCAGCTTCGGCCAGTGACGATCACTCGCAACTGGCTCGATCACGCGGAAGGCTCGGTGCTGGTCGAGTTCGGCCTCACCCGGGTGCTGGTGGCGGCCTCGGTTACCCAGGGGGTGCCGCGCTGGCGCAAGGGAAGCGGCCTGGGCTGGGTGACCAGCGAGTACGCCATGCTGCCCGCGCCACCCACGGCCGCAGCGAACGCGAGTCGGTCAAAGGCAGGATCGGTGGTCGGACGCACGAGATCAGCCGCCTGATCGGACGCTCGCTCCGCTCGATCATCGACTACAAGGCCCTGGGCGAGAACACCATCGTGCTGGACTGCGACGTGCTGCAGGCCGATGGTGGCACCCGGACGGCCTCGATCACCGGCGCCTACGTCGCCCTGGCTGACGCCGTCACCTGGTTGCGCGAGCGCGGTTCGCTGGCCGGTGAGCCGCTGCTGGGCTCGGTGGCTGCCGTCTCGGTCGGCATCGTCGAGGGGACGCCGATGCTCGACCTGGCCTACGTGGAAGATTCCGCCGCCCAGGTCGATCTGAACGTGGTCACCAACGGCGTCGGCGACTTCATCGAGGTGCAGGGCACCGCGGAAGGATTGCCGTTCGGGCGGGCCAAGTTCGATCAGCTGCTGGATCTCGGGGTCGCCGGGTGCGCCGAACTCACCCGGCTGCAACAACTCTGCTTGAGCAAATGAAGGTCGTCCTGGCCACCCGCAACGCCAAGAAACTGGTCGAGTTGCGGCGCGTCCTGGTTGAGTCGGAGCTGGGGATCGACGTTCTCGGGCTGGACGAGGTGACCGATTACCCCGAACCGGCGGAGACCGAGCGCAGCTTCGAGGGGAACGCGTTGATCAAGGCGCGTGCCTGTGCCGAGGTGACCGGGCTGCCCAGCCTGGCCGACGATTCGGGGTTGGAGGTCGACCTGCTGAACGGGATGCCCGGCGTCCGGTCGGCTCGCTGGGCGGGGCCGGACGCCTCTGACGCGGCGAACCTGAACCTGTTGATCGCTCAGCTGGCAGGTGCTCCGGAGGCCGATCGGGAGGCCCGGTTCGTCTGCGCGATGGCGCTCGTCCTGCCTTCGGGGGTCGAGCATGTGGTGCGCGGCGAGATGCCCGGACGCTTGGTCGAGGTGCCCCGGGGAGGGAACGGTTTCGGTTATGATCCGATCTTCGTTGCCAGCGGTCAGACCCTGACCAACGCGCAGCTACCGCCCTCGGCGAAGGATGCGATCAGTCATCGGGGCAAGGCGGTCAGGCTGATGGTGGCGCGGCTGGCGGAGGAGCGCTGAGTGAAGACGTACCTGGACCTGGTGGATCACGTCCTGACCAACGGAACGGTGAAGAGTGACCGGACGGGCACCGGCACCCGCAGTGTCTTCGGCTACCAGATGCGATTCAACCTGGCTGAAGGCTTCCCGCTGCTGACCACCAAGCGAGTCCATCTGCGGTCGGTGGTCGGGGAACTGCTGTGGTTCCTCCGCGGCTCGACCAACGTCGCCTGGCTGCATGAGAACCAGGTCACGATCTGGGACGAGTGGGCCGGTCCTGATGGTGAGCTGGGGCCGATCTACGGCTACCAATGGCGCTCCTGGCCGACCGCGGAGGGTGGTCACGTCGATCAGATCAAAGACGTGATCGAGGCGATCAAGAGCAATCCCGACTCCCGGCGCCACATCGTGTCGGCCTGGAACGTCGGCCAGCTCCCGGAGATGGCGCTGCCGCCGTGCCACGCGTTCTTCCAGTTCTATGTGGCCGACGGCAAGCTGTCGTGTCAGCTCTATCAGCGTTCGGCGGACATCTTTCTGGGGGTGCCGTTCAACATCGCCTCCTACGCGTTGCTCACCCAGCTGGTCGCCCAGGTGACCGGGCTCCAGCCCGGCGACTTCGTACACACGCTGGGGGACGCCCACCTGTACAGCAACCACCTCGACCAGGCTCGGTTGCAGCTGAGCCGGGAGCCTCGTCCGTTGCCGAAGCTGGTGCTGAACCCGTCCGTGACCGACATCGACGGCTTCACGATGGACGACATCAGCGTGGTCGGCTACGACCCGCACCCGGGGATCAAGGCCCCGATCGCGGTCTGACTACGCGTCTTGCTCGGGCGCTAGGCCGAGCTGACCCGCAGCCCGGAGTACCTGGGCGTCGAAGACGTCAGTCCGCCGCTCGGGGCTGATGACGCCGTTGAGCTGCCCGAAGAGTTCGAACGAGACCGCGCCGAAGAGCCACGTCCACGCCATCAGGCCCCGGAGCGCGTGGTCGGTGGTCATCGGTGGGCCCATGAACTCCACCAGCGGAGCGAGACCTTCGGCGGCTTGTGGGGTGAGTGGGAGGGCGTCCGTGCTCGCGAGGCTGCGCCGGGTGACGCTGTCTCGCAGGAGGTCTGTGAGCAGCCGTGACACTCGGGTGCCCGGTCCGATCGTGGCCTCGGGCGCGGCGTAGCCGGGGACGGGGGAGCCGTAGACGAGCGCGTAGAGGGCTGGGTTCTCCAGGGCCCAACCGCGCACGGCCCCACAGATCTGCCGCCAGCGACCCAGGACGTCCGTGCGCGGCTGGGCGGTGTCGGCCGCTTGGGCGGCATCGCCGAGCGAGTCGTAGGCCTCGATGATCAGCGCGGTGAGCAGGGCGTCCCGGTTCTCGAAGTAGCGATAGACCGCGGAGGAGGCCATCCCCAGCTCGCGCGCTACGGCTCGCAGGGACAAGGCCGCGGCCCCAGTCTCGGCGAGTTGTCGGCGGGCGGCGTCGAGGATTTCGGTGCGCATCTCGGCGCGGGCGCGCTCACGGACCCCTTGCGCTCGTCCTGTCGTCGTCGGCATGGGTCCAGTCAATCACAGAGTGTGAGCGGCGCACTGCTTCGAGAGCACTGATCTTGACTCTTCTCGAAAAACTGTGTTCACTGATCACAACAGGGATCACTGATCACGAGGAGCATCATGGACGCACAGCTGGTCATCGGCGCCGGGCCGGTCGGAACTCGAACGGCCCTCTTGCTGGCTGAGGCGGGCGAGCGGGTGCGGATGGTCACCCGATCCGGCAGTGGGCCCGAGCATCCCGGTGTGGAACGAATCGCCGCCGACGCCTCGGATGCCGCAACGATGCGCACGCTCGCGTCGGGGGCCGGAGTCATCTACAACTGCGCCAATCCCGCCTACGTCCGGTGGGACACCGACTGGCCGCCGATCGCGGACGCGTTGCTGGAGGCGGCTGCCAGTTCCGGCGCGGTGCTGGCCACCGTGAGCAACCTGTACGGCTACGGAGCCGTCCGTGGCCCGATCAGCCCAGACACTCCGTTGGCGCCCAACGATCGCAAAGGTGAGGTCCGCGCTCGGATGTGGACGGACGCGCTCGAGGCGCATCAGAGCGGTCGGGTGCGGGTGGTTGAGGTGCGAGCCAGTGACTACGCGGACGCCGGCGCCAACTCACACCTGGCCCGCAATGCCCCGGCGGTCCTCGCCGGCAAGACGGTGTGGGCCTTGGGTGGGGCCGATCAGCCACACAGTTGGACCACCACCCACGACACCGCTCGGTTGCTGATCGACGTGGCGAAGGACGCCGGCGCGCACGGTGAGGCGTGGCTGGTGCCCAGCGCGCCGCCGCGGTCACAGCGCGGCGCACTCGGCGACCTGGCCGCCGTGGCCGGGGTCGCCGCGCCCAAAGTCCGGGTGCTGGGGCCTAGTGCGCTGCGTGCGGTAGGCGTCTTCGTCCCGCTGTTCCGCGAACTGGCCGGGACCGCCTACCAGTTCACCGCACCGTTCGTGATCGATCACACCCACACGGTGAACCGGTTCGGTTGGGAGCCGCAGGACTGGCAGGAGACCCTGGCTCGGGTAGTCGAGGCAGCTCGCGGCGCGACCGCACCAGTTGCTTCCCGACCCTGATCAGCGGAAGCGGGCCTGGGCGACGACCCGCAGACTCTCGCCGGCCAGCACGTCGGTCTCGCGGACCGGCACGTTGCGTCCGGACGTGACGATCACCTGCCGCGAGGTCTGGCTCAGTACCAGCCAACCGCGCTGATCGCGGACGTTGCTGCGCTCCTCGGCGTTGCTGGCCTTGGTGCCGTAGTTGTTGCTGATCACCGTCATCGGCAGGTCTCCCAGGCTGCGCCGCTTGGCCCAGACCTGCTTCTCGATCCCGACGTAGTCACGGTGTTCCAGGTTCGCCGGATGCGAGCAGGCCAGCTCGACCAGCACCTCGGCCGGCCACTCCGCGGGACGAATCGCCCGGGGCGTCTCGGCCAGCACCAGGCCGGCGACCTGGTCGGGGTGGGCGAGGGCGACGTTGACCGCCAGGACGCCGCCGCCACCCGCGCCGACGAGCACGTAGGGCGGTTCCAGCTTGGCTGCGTCCAGGAGGTCCAGCAGGTCGTTGCGCAGGTCGGCGGCGTCGCGACAACCTCTGGCTCGGGATGATTCGCCGAGCCCGGCGCGGTCGTAGGTGCAGACCCGGTCTGGTCCAACTCCTCCACGAGATAGTCCCACTGCCCCGAATCGGTCTCATCGTCGCTTTCCAGCAGGACGGTGGGGCCTTGGCTGCCGCGGCAGTGCAGCTTGAGGCGCCGGTTGCCGCTGAGCGAAAACACCTGGTCGATCTCGGTCAGCGCCGGCCCGGGGGCGGCGGTCGTGGTTCCCGCAGACGACTCGGCGGAGGACTGGCTGGGGGAGAGGGTCCCGGTCGGTCCGGTGCAGCCCATCAACCCCGCCATCAGCAAAGGGGCGAGCAGCCTGGTCGACGCGTGCATCTGGCCATTGTCCGTGATCTGGGTGGGCCTCGCTACGCTGCTTACGTGTGGATTCGCGATGTGCTGCTGCGCCGGAATCCGCTGACCCGGATGAAGGTCCAGGAAATGGAGATCGACGGCGCGCGAGTTCGGCTGCATGAACTCGCACCGGTTGATGCCAACGGGGTGGCCCTTCCCGGGCTACCCACCTTCGTCCTCGTGCACGGGCTCGGGGTCTCGTCGCGCTATTTCGTGCCGTTGTCGGTGTTGCTCGCCGAGCACGGACGAGTGGTGCTGATCGACCTGCCCGGCTTCGCGGGGCTTCCCCGTCCGGCGCGGACGTTCACCATCAACGACTTCGCCGATGTCGCCCGTCAGGCGGTGGACAAACTCGGTGTCGTCCGGCCGGTCCTGGTGGGGCACTCGATGGGCGCCCAGGTGGTGGTGGAGATGGCGGCCGACCAGCCGTCCTACTCGCCGGCGGTGGTGCTGGTCGGCCCGGTGGTGAACGCCACCGAACGCCGGCTGCCCATGTTGGCGCTGCGGTTCCTCCAATCGGCAACCAAAGAGAGCGGCCTGAATGCCCTGGTCGCCGCCTCCCAGTACGCCACTTGCGGGCTGAACTGGCTGCGGGAAACCGTGCCCACGGTGCTGCATTACCCGATCGAGGAGCGCCTGCGCCGCGTCGACTCGCGGGTCGTGCTGATCAGCGGCGACGGCGACTACGTGTCCCCGTTGGCCTGGCGAACCGCATTGGCCGGTGAACTGGAGTCAGCCCGGACGGTGACCATCAAGGGCGCTGCCCACGGGGTCGTGTTCGATCATGCGCCGCTGCTGGCCAGGGAGGTGCTCGCCCTCGTCGGGATCACCGAAGAGAGTGAGCAGTGACGCTGCGCCGGAGGGCCAAGCTGGCGTTGATCGTCGCCGATTGGGCACACGTCCTGGCTCGTCAGGCCGCGGTCGTGATCGACCGCACGCCTGCGAGTGCGCTCCGCGTCGAGGGCGGCGCACCAGGGTGTCGGGCGCCGATCGTCCTGCTTCCCGGCATCTGGGAGCCCTGGCGCTTGCTGCTCCCGCTCGGCCGCTTTCTGGCGGGGGCCGGGCACCCCGTCCACGTGGTGGAAGGCTTGGGCTGGAACGGCCGCGAGTTGGACGCGTCGGCCGAGATCGTGGCTACCTACCTGGCTGAGCACCACCTGCGCGGGGTGTTCCTGGTGGCCCATTCCAAGGGTGGACTGATCGGCAAACGGGTGATGGTGGACGCGGACGCGGGGCCGCGAGTGCGGGGCATGATCGCCCTCTGTTCGCCCTTCGGCGGGTCCTCGTTGAGTCTTCCGCTCCTTCGCCGCTCGCCGCTGGGACTGTTCGCCCCGTCCGGGCTCGCGATCGCTGCGCTGGCGAGCGAGCGTGAGGTGAACGGCCGAGTGGTCTCGCTCGCTTCGGCGTGGGACGAGATGATCCCGGAGGGGTCGACGCTGCCCGGAGGCCGTAACCTTGCTCTGGATTTGGCGGGGCACTTCCGTCCCTTGGCGGACGCCGGGGTGCACGAGTTGGTCCACCGCCAGCTGCACGAGTTGATCGAAAGTGAGCCACCCATGGAACTGACCGCCATCGCCGCGGTGGGGCGCAACGGCGCCATCGGCATCCGGGGTGACGTGCCCTGGCACATCCCCGAGGACTGGCGGCGGTTCAAAGCGGTCACCATGGGCGGTTCGCTGATCATGGGCCGCAAGACGTTCGAACTGATCGGCGCCCCGCTGCCCGGACGCACCTCGATCGTGGTCAGCCGCAGCCCTCGCGAGCCCGCGGCTGCCTCCCCGGTCACCGCGGAGCCCAACCAGACCCGGGTGATCTGGGTGACCTCCCTGGACGAGGCGATCGCGGCGGCCGACTCGAGCCGTCCGATCTGGGTGGCCGGCGGTGCCGAGATCTACCGGCTGGCCTGGGATCGGCTGACTGGCCTCGACATCTGCGAGGTGGACCAAGAGCCCGAGGCCGACACCTTCTTCCCCGCGATCACCGACGAGGAGTGGGTCGAAACGTCACGCGAGCAGCGTGAGGGTTACGCCTTCGTCCGCTACCAGCGCCGGGTGAGCTGAGCGTGGCCGGGGGCCGCGCAGGAGGGTGAGCTGATGCGGTCGGTGGCCTCGATCCTGCACGTCGACCTAGACGCGTTCTTCGCCGCCGCCGAGCAGCGGGACAAGCCGTCGCTGCGCGGTAAGCCGGTGATCGTCGGCGGGGTCGGGCAGCGCGGCGTCGTGTCCACCGCGTCCTATGAGGCCCGACGCTTCGGCGTCCATTCGGCGATGCCGATGCACGAGGCGCGACGCAAATGCCCGCACGCCGCCGTCCTCACCGGACGGTTCGACGTCTACCGGCGCGACAGCACGGTCGTGATGGGGCTGCTGCGCGAGCTGTCCCCGCTGGTGGAACCGCTGTCGCTGGACGAGGCCTTCGTCGACCTGGCCGGCGGCGGGTTCACCGCGTTCGAGTCGGACGCCTTGACCGCGCTGGCCGAAGACCTGCGGGCTCGGCTGCGCGTGGCGACTGGGGGCCTCACCGCATCGGTGGGGATGGGGTCGTCCAAGTTCATCGCGAAGGTGGCCTCTGAACTGGCGAAACCGGACGGCATCCGCGTGATCGAGCCGGGCACCGAGGTGGCGGTGATCGCGCCGCTGTCGGCCCGGGCGATTCCGGGGGTGGGGCCGGTGACCATGGAAAAGCTGGCCCGGCTGGGCGTGAAGACGGTCGCCGATCTGCAGCAGCTGTCGCTGAAGGAACTGGTTCGCGAGCTGGGGCGGGCCGGCGGGGAGGGGCTGCACGAGTTGGCCTTCGCTCGCGATGATCGTCCGGTCGAGCCCGAGCGGGAAACCAAGTCGATCTCGGTGGAGGACACGTTCGAGCACGACATCACCGATGTCGGTGAACTGCTCCGGATGATCGAGCGCGACGCGGCGAGCTTGGCCGCTCGGGTCGCCGCTCCGGGGTTGTTCGCCCGGACGATCAGCCTCAAAGTGCGCTACCCCGACTTCACCACCCTGACTCGCTCCCGAACGCTAGAGGGCGCCACGGATCGGGCTGAGGTGATCGCCCGGGTGGCGAAGGGACTGTTCGAGGGCCTGGAACTTGGGGCGGGCATCCGGCTGCTGGGCGTGGGCGTCTCGGGCTTCACCCAAGCCGCGCAGGAGGCGTTGTTCGACCCCGATCAGGCGTTGGGGCCGGTCTCCTCCGAAAGGTTTGCGTCGCCGACCACCGACTCGGCTGCGGAGACCGCCGAGGGTCGGGAAGTCACCCGCTGGCGTCCGGGCGAGGACGTGTCCCACGCCACGCACGGAGCCGGCTGGGTCTGGGGCGCCGGGTTGGGCAAGGTCACCGTCCGCTTCGAGACCGCCCAGACCGGGCCCGGGCCGGTGCGGACGTTCCCCGCCGACGACCCGGAGTTGAGCCGCCGACCGGTGAGCGACGAGGAGGCGGCGGGCCTCTAGACTTGGCGGGTCGCTCGGCCGGAGTGGTGGAATTGGTAGACACGCAGGATTTAGGTTCCTGTGCCGAAAGGTGTGAGGGTTCAAGTCCCTTCTCCGGCACCCATCAAGCCCTGAGGGATGCCTACGTCTTGAGGGCATGGGTACTCCTTTGCCTTCCAGAGAGACGATTCGGAGGGCCTTCGGCGAACAGACCAAGCGGCAGACGAGCGGATTCCCGTGCGCCCTTGACCTGCTCTTGCCAGCAAGTTAACTTGGATGCGTGATGGAGGAACCAGTCATCGCCCCGTCCGCGCTTAAGCACGGACTTGACGAGGCGGAGATCCTTCATGCCTACCGAAACCCGATCCGGATCTGGGACCTCGGAGACGGGTTCACGATGATCGTGGGCCCCAACGAGTCCGCGATCTTCCTGGAAGTCGGATACGTCGATGGCGATCGAGCACACGTCATCGTCCACGCCATGAAAGCACGCGACAAGTTCCTGAGGTGAATACGATGCCGCGCACTGTTGACGAAATCCTGCAGCACGCCGACGAGCTGGCGGCGCGCTTCGAGTCCTACGAACCCAACCCAGCCGACGAACTCGACACCGGTGCCGTTGCCCTCCTACGTGCGGCGGTGGCGGAACGATCCCAAGCCGAAAGGCACCTGATCGAGGCCATCCGCAAGGCCCGAGAGGCTGGCCTGCCCTGGTCAACGATCGGCACGTTCGTCGGCACTAGCGGCGAGGCCGCCCGCCAGCGCTACGCGAACAAGGTCGCCTGACGACGCCCCCAGCGAGGCAGTTCCGGCGGTCGGTTGGCCTCGACGTCAAGGGAGAAGCTGCAACTCCTGTCAGTAGGCCGGATGGGCACGGAGTTCGGGGGTCCGCTGGGGGTTGGTGGACACCATGCCGCGATTCTTCATGCTGTCCGTCAGGCGATCACTGATTCAGGTTGGTCGCAGTTTCGGGCCCTGATCGGGCCCGTGCTTGACGATTGAGGGCCTCAGCCGGAGGGAGCCGTCGACGGCCACGCAGCTGATTCGGCCTGACGCCAAGCATCGTGGTTCGGCAGCTGGCTCTGGGACCCGGAAGGCCACATCGCCGGCTAGTCGGCGCTCTGGAGGAAGAATTGGTCGTCCCCGAACACGGCCCAGATCTGCAGGTGTCCGCCGAGGGCCTGGACGTAGCGGGCGATGACATCGACGGTTGAGACCTCGCCGCGTTCGATCTGGGAGACCCTGCTCGTGGTAACGCCCATCCGGTCGGCGATCTCGGTCTGGGTCAGGCCGAGGCTGGTGCGTCGTTCCGCCAGCCGATGGGCGTCGATGAGGATCGCCGAACGCCACGGATCGAACACGAACAGGATCCGAACCTCGTGAGGCCGATGGGCAGCCGCGAACTGCGGATTCCGGAACGCGGCCGCGGAGCCATCCCCGCATGGCCGATCGCTGGACGTCAGCTGCGGAGCAGACTGACCAGTGCACCCATGAAGCTGTCGAAATCGGAGCTCTGCTTGAGGAGAGCCGTGATGTTCGAACTGTCGGACAGCAACCTTGTGATCTCATCGAGCACATCCCGGAATGTCTGGCGGCCGTCAGGGCTAAGTGCGAAGAGGAACACAAGCCTCACGGCTGAGTTGCCCCACGGAATTCCCCGCTCACAAACGAGCACCGCGATGCCGGTCGCCTTGGCGTCCATGTACATGGAGTGGGGGATCGCGAATTCGCCGCCGAAAGACGTCGGTGACCGGTGTTCGCGGTCCAGCACGTCGTCGTAGAAGGAGGCGTGGACGTAGCCTGCCGTCGTGAGTGCTTGGCACATTCTTGCTAGGGCAACCTCCTTTGACTCAACCGTGTCGACCTTGAAGTACGCCGTGGGGTCGATCAGGGTGGTCAGTATGGTGCGGAGTCGGCGTCTCGCGTTGCGCTCCCGTTCGCGGCGAACGTAGGCAAGCAGGTGATCGATGTCCTTGGTCCTCAGGAAGAGCCCGATGAGGACGACCGGCGCCGATGCGCGCTCACCGAGTTCGACGCACGACACGATGAGATCGCTGGTTACCCCGGTCGGGTCGAAGTCGATCCTCGTCACCAGGTCCTCGACGACGGCCTGCCCTCGCAGCGTGTCCGAGATCTGTCGGCTGAGGTTCTCCGCCATTCCGTAGTAGCGGGGCACAACGAGCGTGATGGTAATCAGGTCGCGCTGCTCAAGGTAGCGAAGGTACTGCATCCCCATGTGAAAGGTCAGGTAGTCGAGTTCGCCGGCAGTGACCGCGATGCCGAGGCGTCGCTCGAGCCGGCCAGCGAAATAGAGGGCGAGGTCGTGGACGAGCGGGTGGTTGTTCCTGAATTCGTCGCCGAGTGGGTTGCCCAGCGATACACCGGATCGCGACCGTGCCACCAGACCTTGAACGTGCAGCGCCAGGTTGAGCAACATCGTGCGGTCGGCCGGGCCGAGCAGGTAGGCCTCGGACACATCGTCCATGATCTCCGCCACTAACAATCGCATATTGGGGTCGACGACCCGCTCGGCTGCGTCCGGCCCTGCGCCGCGAATGGCGCGCACGGCCACAACGCCGTAGACGCCTGCGACTTCCGATGGTGGCAGGGTTACCCCGTAGCGATCGCTCACCAGGGTGGTGAGGCGTTCCGTGAGGGCGAGCACCAGCGGGTCCCGGTCTGAGGTCGTCCACTCGTCGCCCGAAACGACGTTGCCTTCCTGAACGCGGTCCACGGTGACGGTCAGGTGAACGATCAAGTCGCTGAGAGCGAACTCGTTGAACTCCAGCCCGGACTGGCCGATTGCGGTGGCGACCTCCTCCCGGAGGGCCTTCACGTCGTAGCGCTCGTATTCGGAGCTGAACGCCTGCCAGGTCGCCGGTACCAGGCCCCTGGTGGAGGTCTGGAGCAACTGCCGCACCAGCCTCCGACGCGATCGCTCCGAACCAGACAACCCGGATCAGGTCGTGGTCCTCTGGAGAGCCAGGTCGTGCTGTCGTAGCAGGTCCCTGGCTCTGGTCAGGTCTGACTCCAGAGTCGACTCGCTGATCGCCAGCTCTTCTGCGAGGTTGAAGATGCTGATCGGCCCCTCGCGTTTCGCCAACTCGCGGGCAATGTACCCCAAACGCTTGTCCGGAGTGTCAGGTGCGTTGAGCTTGGCAGGATGCCTGAAGGATTCGAACGCATGACGGTCAAGTTCGTAGCCGCGATGACTTGCGAGAATCACGACAGACTGCTTGTTGATTTCTCGGACGTAGGTTCTGACGGTCCGGCTGGAAAGGTTCAGATGAACGGCGAGATCATCCCCGGACAGCGGTCGCTGTGAGCGAAGCAGGGCCTCAAGGAGGGCTTGGCGCTTGTCCTGAGGCATCCGATGTCCGCCTGTGAGGGGGGAGCGGTCAGGGAAGCAGGCTGCGGGCCTGCTCCATCGCCGCGGGGCCGTTCATCATGCCGTAGACACGCATGTCGATGACAGCCACCGGAATCCCCTTGGGCTTGGCGATGTCCTCAACGTCCTTGAGCTTGAACTTGATCTGGGGGCCGAGCAAGACCACGTCGAAACGGTCGATCTCGCTGAGGAGCTCAGAGATCGGGAACGCCTCTACCGCGTCACCGGGTTGGGCGCTCTTCATCATGGCGTTGGTGAGCAGGCTGGTGGACATGCCTGCGGCGCAGACGAGCAAAACCTTCATTGTGTAATACCTCCTGGAGTTGGGGTTGGGGTTCAAGCTGCCGGGGACATGAGGCGTTCGTAGAGGTGAACAAACTCGTCGGCAAGGTCACGGACCAGCATCGCGCCGGTGAGGTGGTCCTGCGCGTGGACGAGGATGATGTTCACCTTGACCGGGTTACCGCGAGCCTCTTCGGTGAGCATCTCGGTCTGGGTGACGTGCGCGGAGTGCAGATCCCTGTCGGCCTCGGCGAGCAACTCCCTGCTCTTGGGCAGATCGCCCTCGCGGGCGGTCCGGATAGCCAGCATGGCATTCGACTTGGCGTTGCCGGCGTACGAGATCATGGTGAATGCGCTCTCGTAGTCCTCTGGATTCATCTGGGTCTCCGATCCCTCGAGGGGTTGCTCTGTTGGTCGCCGACACCACCGCCGGTGTCCGCATCATGTTCGACGTGCCTCCAAACCTATGGAGATCCCGGCGCATCCTCCAACACCCTTGCTTCCGCCGCCGCGGAAGTGCCGCGGTGCCTCCGCCATGGCGGAAGCAATTCTGTTGGCGCGGCCCTCGGCGGGTGAAACAAAGTAGTGCTCGCGAGCTACAGGATGAGTGCATCAACGTCCGATCACTGCCTGGGAATCGCCAATAAACGTCAACAGCCGTGTGGGAGAGCCACACGCTGTCAATGGCCAGTGGGACTTCCCTGTGGGCGGTCACGTGATGTCCTTGTGGGTGGTCACGTGATGTCCCTGTTGGTGGCCAGCTGATCTCCCTGCCCTGGGTTCAGGTCAGGGATCACGCCCCTTCCGGCGATGGCGTCGGATAGTCGTAGCGAGTTGCCCTCGGTGATGATGACGTGGGCGTGGTGGAGGAGTCGGTCGACGGCGGCGGTGGCCAGCGTTTTGGGCATGATGGCGTCGAACCCGGAGGGGTGGATGTTGCTGGTGACGGCGACGGATCGGCGTTCGTAGGCGGCTTCAACAACGCGATAGAACGCTTCGGCGGCAGCCTGCCCGGCAGGGAGCATGCCGATGTCATCGATCACGACGAGATCGGCGCGGGTGATCCGGGCGACGGTGCGGGCGATGCTGCCGTCGGCGTTGGCGCGGGTGACCTGGTTGGTGAGGGATTCCAGGGTGAACCAGGCGACTTTCAGGTCGTGGTCGATGACCTTGTGGGCGAGGGCTTCGACGAAGTGGGTCTTGCCGGTGCCCGACGGTCCGGCGATGGCCAGATTCTCGTGCCGACCGATCCACTCAAGGGTGGCCAGCCCGGTTTGGGTGGCGGGCGGATGGAGGAATCGGACTCCCGCCAGGCTTGGAAGGTTTTCCCGGCGGGCAGGCCGGCTTGTTTGCGTCGGCTGGTGCGGGTGGCCTGGTCGCGGCCGCGGATCTCTTCGGCGAGCAGGACCCTTACGACTTCGGCGGGGTCCCAGCGTTGCGCCCTGGCGGTGGCCAGCACGTCGGGGGCTGCTTGGCGTAGGTAGGGCAACCGCATCCTCCGCAGCGCCGCATCGAGGGCCTCTGGCAGGGGTGGCGCGGTGCTGTCGGTGATCATCGGGTCGCTCCTGTCGGGGTCGTGTTGGTGAATCCGGCCCACCCGCCGGTCCCGGGTTGGGTCGAGGCGTGTTCGCCGGCGATGACCATCGGGTCGTGGTGGCTGCCGGTGGTGGCGATGAACTCGGCGATCGACTCCACATCACCCCACCCGTACCGGCCGGCTTGGACGGCTGTTTCGAGGGCTTGGCAGGCGAGGGGGCTGCCCCGCAACGCGGCCAGGTCGACGATGGCGCGCATCTTCGACTCGATGCGTTCCACACCGTGGGCGCACGCGGCGATCAGCCACAACTCCGCAGCCGGCCCGATCGATAGGAACACCTGTTCCAACAACGAACCCGCGCGGGGTTTCGGGGTGGCGGGGGTGCCGTCGGGGTTCTGCGGATGGTCGGGGTAGTGGGACAGGTTGATCCGCGGGTTCCCCGGCGTCGACGTCAAGTGTCGGGCGACCTCGACCAGGCCCCGACCTTGGGCCCAGTCGGGGACCACGGCGAGCCGGCGGGCGTCCGCCCGGACGACGACCTCGTCGCCCTGCACGGTGACCCACACGCGGGCGCCCTGCAGCTTCGGCGGCACCGAGTACCGCACTGATCCGAACGACACCGTCTGGTCCGCGGCGACGATCCGGGCTTGCCCGAGGGCTGTCGTGTGGGGTTCGGTGGGGACGGGGTGCAGGAACTCCCGCTCCACGACGAGGGCGTCGTCGGGGCGGCGGCGGGTGACCTGGTGGACCCGGCCGTTGACCTTGCCCATGAACTCCGCACACGCCTGGGCGAGCTCGTCCATCGACGCGTACTCGGCGCGCAGGTTCGTCTTCTTCGGCAACAGGTCCGCCTTCGCGATCTTCACCGACGACTCCACCCCACCCTTGGACTGCGGGTCGTAGGGCACGCACGTGTGCACCGTCGTGCCGTAATGGCGTCCGATGTCGACCATCAACGGGTGCCGCACCGGCACCCCCGCAATGTGTTGCACGGTGACCGTCTTGGCGTTGTCGGTCAACACGTAGTCGGTGACGCCGCCGACCAGCCGGAACATCGAGTCCAGGCAGGTCGCCAACGACTCCGACGTCTGGTCCCAGCACGGGATCACCACCCGGAACCGGGACCAGGCCACCCAGGCCACGAACAACACCGTCGCCCGGAGCCGACCGTTGAGGTCGCGCACCTTCGGCCCATCACCCCAGTCGATCTGGCACCACATGCCAGGCACCGTGATCCACGGCCGGTTCGAACGGGCGTGCTCGAGGCGCCAGCCGGCCTTCGCTGACGCGACCGCCCGGCGGGTCGTCCGCTCGGATCCTTCATAGCCGCACGCCACCAGCTTCTCGTGCGCCACGTCGGCGCGGATCGTGCCGTCGGACCCGGTGACCAGCTGCACCACCAGGTCGGTGTGCCCGTCCACCAGCCGGAGGACCGACACGCCGTCGGCCAAGGACACGGCAGGGAGATCAGCTGGCCACGAAACACGACATCACGTGACCACCAGAAGGGAGATCAATTGGCCGCCTACAAGGACGTTACGGTGGCCATGGACACTACGCATGAGAAGGGAGAGGGCTCATGGCCCGTGTCTTTCAGTGACATGCTCAGCGAGAAGCTGATTCCGCCGCTACTGAGTTCGCCAACCTCAAGGCATCAAGCACTCAAGAACGGCATGCTGGTGGTGATGCCGCTGACCATCATCGGGTC
>JADJTO010000034.1 GCA_016711105.1 Micropruina sp.
GGGAGGAACGTCCGGGAGATGGGATCGGTGGGATCAAGGCTGAGGCACTCGCTGTCGAGCACCTCCTCCAGCGGGCGATGCTCCCGATGGGCTTGAAGCACGCCGGTCAGGCCGCGACCGTGCGGATCGACGCCATGCAGATAACCGGCCAGCACGGCTTGTGACGGCGTGCGGTCACAGTCCGCGAGGAGAATGTCGCCTGGCCAGGTCAGAGCCAAGGCCAGGGCGGCGGTGGTCACCCCAGGAGAGTGCGCGGCCGAGGCCAGGACCACGACGGCCACGTCAGCTGCCCGCCTTTCGAACTAGAACCACAAGTCCGGCGGCGGCCAGCCGGGCGATGCGCTCACCCTCCGCGGCAGGCACCGACACGTCGAGGAGGGACGAGCCGTCAGGCAGGCTGGTCGGGCTAGTGGCGATCTGGGCCTGAACGCTGGGCGCTCCGGGCGCGGTGCCGTCGCCGTCCTTGGAGATGGCGACCAGAAGCACCGGCGTCCCTGACGGGAGGGCCGAGACAGGAAGCCTTCCGGGGGCCAGATTGAGGCCGAGTCGGACGGTGCCCGCCGGTACATCGGCCTCGCCCGCGCTGTTGGGGGGTACGAGTGAGCCGCTCGCCAGATCGGTGAGGGCCGTCTTGCCCACCAACGCGCCCGCCTCGTTCCCCGGGATCGTCGGAATACCTTGGGCGCTGCCGATGCTGACCACGCCCAGGTCGGAGGCCTTGATTACCTCACCGCGGAAGATCGTCCGGTTGGTTCGCACCACAGAACGTGCGTCGGCAACCGAGGTGTAGAGAACGCCAGAGCCCAAGCCCCCGAGGCAGATGGCAAGGACCCCGGCCGCGATCCAGCGGGGGTTGCGGCGCGCGCGAACCGGTGCGGGCGCGGCTGGCGGGGCAGGCGTCCGGGCGGACTGACCGGCCTTGCTCTGCGCTGGGGCGGCGGCTGATGACATTTTCTTCCTTCCCCAGCCGGCATGGCTGGAGGGTACTGAGGGTGGAGAGGGCTTCGTTGTACGACACTATGAATCCTAGGGGAGGCGTCGGGTGACAAGGCCGCGATCTCGGAAATCTGTGGACAACTCACCGCCCAGCGAAGAAGTTGTCCACAGGTCTGTCCACCGGTGACCGGTTTGGCGCGGAACTCACCATAGTGAGGGTCGTGGAAGGTTCGAGGCAGCTAATCGGGATCGGTGGCGTGCTCACCGCGATCGAGGCTGCCCTCGCGCGGATGGATCCCGACCGCCAAGGACTGGCCGACGAGGAACGACTTTCCGTGGTGAATCGAGCCCGAGTTCTCGCTGGACGGATGGACAGCCTGCTCTGCGCGCTGGTCGCCGAAGCCGACCGCGCGGAATCGTCCCTCAAGGCGAAAGGAACGCCCACCACATCGTGGCTTTCCCTGACCGGGAACCTCGCGATGCGCGAGTCGTCGGCACTGCTATTTCGGGCCAAGGAACTCAACGAGCACGCGGATGTTCGGGAGGCCGCCCTGTCGGGAAGGATTGGCGTGAGCCAGGGGCGAGCCATCTGCCGCGTGCTCGACGAGTTGCCGCCCGAGCTCACCGGTACTCAGCGAGCGCTGGGAGAGCGACTGCTTGTCGACCGTGCTGACCATGCCAATGCGCGCCAATTGTTGGCGATGGGTGAAGACGTCCTGGCCGAGATTGACCCGGCGACGGCCACGGATTCGCCCGAACTCAGACTTGAGCGCCAAACGCGGTTGGCCCACCAGCGGCGCAGTCTGAGTTTTGTTCGCGATCAGCGAGGGTCGGTTCGATTTCGGGGAAGCCTGCCGGTTCTGGCGGCGGAGCCCTGGATCTCCCTGCTTGACGGCTATGCCGCAGGTGAGCGCCGGAAGCCCCTGGAAGACCGCGATCCGCTTGCGCCCATTGCGACGGCGGAACAGCGCCGAGCCGACTCGTTGATGGCCATGATTGCTGACCACACGGGGGGCGGGCTGGGCGGTTACAAGGCCTCGGACGCGGTTCGGGTGATGGTCGTGATGAGTCAAGACGTGTTGAAAGGGGAGGCCGAGCCCAGGGGCTATCTCCCCGACGGCGAGCCGATCAGTACCGGGGAGCTTCGCCGCCTCAGTTGCGATGCTGAGCTGATCCCTGCTGTGTTGGGCACCCCGTCCGAGGTGCTCGATCTGGGGCGGAGTCGGCGCCTGGTCAGCCCCGGCCTTCGGGCCGCGCTCATCCTCCGCGACGGTGGGTGTGTCTTCCCGCAGTGTGAGGCCCCTGCCAGCGCCTGCCAGGCACACCACCTGGTGCCGTGGTGGGCGGGGGGCGCTACGTCCCTGGCCAACCTCGCTCTGCTGTGCGCCCATCACCACTCGCTGGTTGAGCCGGACAAGTACGGCTCGCGCGACCAATGGCTGATCCTGGTCGGGGCCGATGGCGTCCCAGAAGCCATCCCGCCGCACCGGCTGGACCCAGAGCAGGCACCGATCCGGCATCAGCGGTTCGGCGTGCTTGAGCGAACCCGTGTCATGACTTCCGAGCGTCGATGTCCCAACGGAGATCCACCCACCGCCGGTCCGATGAATCACCCTTCCGGGTCACTGGCGGACGACTGGCCACCCGATCCCGCGCCACCACAAGCTCGTCCAGCCTGAGGCTCAGGCGCGTTCGGCCCACCAGGCGCGGAGGGCGTCCGCGGCCACGGCTTCTCCCAACGGACCGTCGTCGATGCGCTTTTCCAGTAAGAACCTGTAGGCCTGGCCCACCAGTGGGCCGGGGGACAACCCCAGGATCGCCATGATCTGTTCGCCGTCGAGGTCGGGGCGCAGCGCGTTCAGCTCTTCCTGGCCGGCGAGCTCGTCGATCCGGAACTCCAGCTCTTCGTAGGCCCGGCGCAGTCGGGCGGCTTTTGCGGCGTTGCGGGTTGTGCAGTCGGAGCGGGTCAGGATGTGCAGGCGCTCCAACTGATCGCCGGCGTCGCGGACATAGCGACGAACCGCTGAATCGGTCCATTGGCCCTCGCCGTACCCGTGGAAGCGCAAGTGCAGTTCGGCCAGCTTGGCCACCGCCTTGATCACGTCGGTCGGAAACCGCAACGCCGTCAGCCGCTTGGTGATCAGCTTGGCACCGACCACGTCGTGGTGATGGAAGGAGACTTTTCCACCCGGCTCGAAGCGCCGGGTCCGCGGCTTGCCGACGTCATGCAAGAGCGCTGCGAGGCGATTGATCAGATCCGGCCCGCCCAAGCGCCACTCCAGGTCGATCGCCTGATCCAAGACCGTCAGTGAGTGCTCGTAGACATCCTTGTGTCGGTTGTGCTCGTCCCGCTCCATCCGCAGGGCCGGTAGCTCGGGCAGCATCTGATCGGCCAGTCCCGTCTGGACGAGGAGATCCAGCCCCAGGCGAGGCCGAGGCGACAGCAGGAGCTTGGTCAACTCCTCACGGACCCGCTCCGCGGACACGATGTCGATCCGGGCGGCCATGTCTGTCATGGCAGAAGCCACGTCATCGGCGGGAGCGAACTCCAGCTGTGAGGCAAAGCGAGCCGCGCGAAGCATCCTCAGCGGATCGTCGGAGAACGACAATTCGGGCGTCGAGGGAGTGGCCAGGACCCCCCGCTCCAGGTCGGCGAGGCCCCCAAAGGGATCGAGCAACTCGCCGCCTGTCATGGACAAGGCCATTGCGTTGACGGTGAAGTCGCGGCGCACCAAGTCGGCGCCCAAGTGCTCCCCGAACTTCACGTCGGGCTTGCGGGACTGCGCGTCATACGCCTCGGCGCGAAACGTGGTGACCTCGAGAATCAGCTCGCGATCGTCCTCGAAGACCGCGCAGCCGATGGTGCCGAACTCACGGCCCATGTCCCACAACGAGCGGGAAACCTGCCGCAGGAGAGCCTCAATCTGATCAGGACGCGCCGACGTGGTGAAGTCAAGATCGTTACCGCTGCGACCCAGAAGCGCGTCCCGGACCGGTCCGCCGACCAAGTACAACTCGTGGCCGGCGTCAGTGAACAGACCAGCCGGCGAGTCACCGTCGGTGACGAGGTACGCAAGGCCTCAAGGGCGTCACGCTGTTGCTGGGTCAACTCAGGCACGGGCCGCAAGCCTACTCGCCCGCCGCCCTCGTCCGTTGTCGGCTAGGGAACCCACCGCTTGGAACGGGAGTGGAGGGGTCGAACCCCGCCAGCCTGAACCGTCCGATTCGGGCGCCTCGACCCTGACCGGGAGCCCTCACCGTACGATGGGGCGGTGACGCGATCCCGACCGAGCACGCCTGTGCGCCTGCTTGCGTGGATCCTTGCCACCTTGACCGTCTTCCTGGGCTGTCCCACCCTGGCCCTCGCCGAGAACGTCACGGTCGCCGTAGAGCTGACTCGACTGCGCTTGACCGGGACTCGACCGACCGATCAGGTGATCCTCAATGGCCGGGTGATCAACAACGGGGCCAGCCCGGCCTTCGGGGTGCGGGTGATTCTGTGGCGGTCCCGGGACCCGATCCGCGACTCCTCCGTCCTCGACACCGTCGTCTCCGGGCAGAACGTTCCGTGGGGGGATCGCCTCAACCGATCCACCGATCACTACTTCCGCGTTACCGACTCCACAACGTCCCTCGACCCGGGCCAGGCCGCGACCTTCACGGTGAGAGCGACCTTGGCTGATCTGGGCTTCACCGCCAGCGGCGCCGCGTATGTCTTCGGCGTGCAGGTGGTGGGTACACCGGACGCGAGCAGCAATTACGTGACCATAGGCAGGGCCCGGACGCTCCTCGCCGTCCCGGGACGGCAACAGCGCCCGCTGACCTCGATCGTGGCCTTCAGTAGCGCGCCTGCGGAGATTCGGCCCAATGTCTTCCTCGACGATCACCTGGCGGCTGAACTGCAAGGTCGGCTGGAGGCGCTTCTCACCGAGGCCGAACGCCCCGGGGTGTCTTGGTTGATCGACCCGTCGCTGTACGAGGAACTGACGGACATGGCCGACGGGTACCAGGTGATGGAGGGCGACCAACTCAAAGACGGGACGGGAGCCAGCCTGGCTGCCTCGTGGCTGGGCAGATTCGCGGCCCTCTCGAGCAGCCGCGGCGGGCGGACGTTGTACGGCAATCCGGACGTGACCGGGGCCGCCATCGCTGGCGCCGCGGACGTGTTGCAACGGTCGCTGGCCGCGTCAGCGTCCGTCGAGGCGCTCGACGACCTGCCCCTCGTGGTGCTGCCCGCCGCGGGGCGGATCGACGATCGGACCGTGAAGTACCTGCGCCCAGCCAAGGCGGACGCCGTCGTGGCCAGTACGGCCGGCGGCGGGTCGCCTCTGGCGACAGGCAGCGGTATCCCGATACTGCGGGTTGCCTCCCTGACGGCCGCAGGCCCCGGCCCCGAGGACGGCCCAGTACAGCGCTCCCAACGGTTGCTCGCCGAGGCGGTCCTCGGCCGCGGCCAGGCCCGGCTGCTGACCTCCGAGGCCGACATCGCGGCCGCGCGGGCAGCGAGCCCTCGCTGGCTGGCGTCGAGCTCGCTGGAGACCCTGCTGGCTTCCGCCCCGGCGGAACCCCCAGCTGCTTTGACGATCCCGGTAAAGAATCCGCGCTTGGGGCGGGTGACGTTCGCCAGCATCGATGAGTTGGCCGGGGACCTGACCGCGTTCTCCGATCTCGTGCCCGAGTCGGTTCTCGCGGGGCGGTCGCAGGCGATTCTGTCGAAGGCGGCAAGTGGGTCCTGGATCGGCGTCCCGGGATCCCGCTACCTGCGCGCCCTCCAGTCCGCGGTCGGTAAGGACGCTGTCAGCAAGGGTGTGCGACTCAATGCCACGCCACGCTTCCTGATGTCGTCCCGGACGAACTACTTCCCGCTGACCATCACCAACGAACTTGCCGAGTCGATCCGGGTCCGCGTCATCGTCACGTCGGAGAATCCCGCACGATTGACGATCCCGAGTTCCGAGCTGGTCACGGTGGCCCCGGGCGAGTCCCACACGGTCAACATTCGACCGGAAGGAACCTCCAACGGGATCGTGGGGGTGACCGCACATGTTGCGAGCGAGTCTGGCAGGCGAGTCACGCCCAATACCCGGATCACGGTGGAGGTCACCGAGTTGGGCATCATCGGGTGGGTGATTGTGATCGCGTCCGGCTTGGTGTTGGTGGTAGCAACCGGCTGGCGGATCCGCCAGGTCCGACGACAACAGCACGAGGAGCAGGAATGACGGACGAGCGATCGAATCGCACCGATCCCGACGCCGAGGACTCCCTCGTGGACGCTGCGACTCGGTCGGACGGGCCGCCTCCGAAGCCGCAAAGCCAGACCGATGAGGCCTCCCAAGGGGCTGATCAGGGTGCCGAGCAGGAAGGGACCACACAGTCCCAGGCACCTGCCCCCATGACACCGGCCGCCAGTTCGAGCGGCAAGATGCTCAGCGCCAGCGCCGTTATGGCTTCGGGCACCTTGATTTCGCGGGTGCTGGGTTTCGTCCGCGTGATGTTGGTGGCCTTCGTCCTGGGTAACGGGACCAGGCAGGCCGACATCTTGAGCTTGGCGCTACTCATCCCTAACACCCTGTACATGCTGTTCGCCGGCGGAACCCTCAACACCGTGCTGGTGCCCCAGGTCGTCCGACGCGTGATGAACGACGCCGACGGAGGCAAGGGCTACGTCGACGAATCATGACCGCGTTCCTGCTCGCGTTGGCCGCGATCACCGCGGTGATGACCCTGATCACACCCCTTCTGCTGATGCTGTGGGTGAACCAGAGTTGGCGCTCGGTCAGCATGGCCGACCACTACGCGGCCCTGACCTTCATGACCTACCTGACCATGCCCCAACTCTTCTTCTATGGGGCGTTCTTCCTCGTCGGACAGGTGCTCAACGCCAAGGAAAAGTTCGCGCCGCTGATGTGGGCGCCGATCCTCAACAACGTGATCTCGATCGCGATCCTCGCGGCCTACGTGTGGATCTGGGGCTTGCGGGGCGACGCGAACGCCGTCTTCACCTCCCCCCAGATCTGGCTGCTCGGCCTGGGTTCGACGGTCGGCATCATCGGCCAGACCATCCTCCTGATTCCGTACTTGCGCAGGGCCGGGTTCAACTACCGGCCGCGCTGGGATCTCAAGGGAACTGGCCTCGGGGCTACGTTCCACCTAGCCAAGTGGATGATCGGCTACGTCGCCCTGACCGTGGTCGCCCAGACGGTGGTGAGCAACCTGGCCACCAGCGCCACCGCGGGCGGAGCGGGCGCCGGCTACAACGTCTACTCCAACGCGTACTTGCTGTGGATCCTCCCGCACTCCTTGATCACGGTTTCGCTGGCCACCGCGATGATGCCGAACGCCTCCCGTCGGGCCGCCAGCGGAGACCTCGAGGGGGTGGAGCGGGCAACCACCGAGGCTGTGCGGCTGGCCAGCACGTTCCTGCTGCCCTTCGCCGTCGGCTTCGCGGTACTCGCCCAACCGCTAACTGCGCTCGGCTTCGGTCACGGACGCGGCGCAGCCGACGCCGCCTTGGTCGGCACCACTCTTATCGCCTTCGCGCTGGGGCTGGTGCCGTTCACGATCCAGTACCTGTATCAGCGGGCCTACTACGCGCCTCGAGGACACCCGCAGCACGTTCCTGTTGCAGATCGTGATCTCTGGATCCAACGCCCTGCTCGCCTTGGCGTTCGTGTTGCCGTTCCACCATCCCGACACGGTCGCCGCCCGCTTGGCGCTGTCCTATTCGGTCGCCTACGTCCTCGGTGTTGGCGTGACCCATCGGTTCTTGAAGCGAAAACTGCCCACGTTGGACGGACGAGCGACGCTGAAGCATCTGTGGCGCCTCACCCTTGCCATCCTCCCCGGGGCGATTGTTGCCTGGCTGATCACCTGGCAGTTCGCACGATTCCCCGGGCTGCCGCTGCAGGTACTCGGGCTCGTGCTGGCCGCCGTAGCCGCAGTGCTGTCCTTCTTCTTCGTGGCCAAGCGAATGCAGATCACGGAGGCAGCCCAAGTCCTCGACGTGCTCCGGAGGCGTGGGGTGACGGCCCCAGAACCGCCCGCCGAGGAGGAGGTGCCGGGAAAAGCCGCGGCCGGGGAACCGGCCGTTCACGAGGACGAGGACGACGCAAGTCCTGATGGCCGGGGGGTCTTCATCCCGATGGGGCCTCCCCGGACGTCGGCTCTGCGGTTCTACCCCGACCCCGGCCTGAGCGGGAGCGCCGCTCCGGGTGACTCGCTCGATCCGAGCCATCCTGGATTGGATCAGCGCTACCGGTTGGACGAGTTGCTGGCTCGGCGCCTCGGCACGGTCACCTGGCGCGGCTTCGACCTGAGGCTTTCCCGGGCGGTCCTGATTCACGTCCTGGCAGCCAGTGACCCGAACGCACCGCGCCTGTTGACGCTGGCCCGCCAAGCCGCGGTGGCCACCGACTCCCGCTTCCTTCGCGTCCTGGACGTTGCCGAGGCAACCGAGGAGCACGGCTCCTACATCGTCTACGAGTACGTGGCCGGGACATCGCTGGAACAGGTCCTGGACGTCGGTTCGCTGACCTCCTTCGAAGCCGCCTGGGTGGTCAGGGAGTTGGCCGATGCGCTGATCGGGCTGCACGCTCAAGGCCTGTGTCACCAGCGGCTGAACCCGGACACGGTGATCATCACCGCGACCGGCAACGTGAAGATCGTCGGCTTCCTGGTGGAGGCCGCCCTGACCCCGGATCCGGCGCCCGAGTTGGACCCGGAAGCGGCCGATGTGCAGGCGCTGGGGCAGCTGCTCTACGCCTGCTTGGTCAACCGCTGGCCGGGAAGAGATGCCTACGGACTGCGCGCCGCCCCCCAAGAAGGGTCACGGGTGCTCACCCCGAGCCAGGTCAAGGCGGGAGTCTCCCGAGCGGTCGACCAGGTCTGCGACCGGATCCTCAGCACTGCGCCGCGGGGAAGCTGCCCCGGATCACCACCGCCCACGACGTGATGATGCAGCTGACCCTCGTCTTGGGCAGTATCAACGCCGCGCATGATCTGGAGCGGCGGCTGCGGATGCCAGTGCCCCAGTTCGCGCCGACCTCCGGGCCGGCGCGCCGTGTGCTCGAGGCGCCCCTGCTCAAGTCACACGGTTCGTCCGCGAGTGAGCAGGGCGGGCCTACGACACCATCGCCTGTCGACGGCGATGGCCCCGAGACCGCGACCGGGCAGCTCAGCGGGGACGAGCTGGTCGCGGCCGAGGAGCCGTTCACGCCGATTCCTCCACCGCCTTCCAAGGCCGGGGCGGACGTCGGCCAGAACCCCACCAGGGAGCCGTCGCGACGTTTCATGGGCTCGCTGATCGGTGCCTTCGGGGTGATCCTGGCGCTGTCGCTGATCTGGGTGGCTGTGGGCCAGCTAGGCAATCGCGCGGCCCCGTCCCCGACCTCGACCGTCCCGATCGTGCTCACCGTGTCGACGGCCAAGGACTTCGACCCCGTCGTCGACGGTGGCAGCTCGCATGAGAATGCCCGGCTGATCGGACGGATCCTGGACAGCAGCGCTCGCTCCGCCTGGACCACGGAACGCTACCGCGGCGATCCTCGGCTGGGCGGCCTGAAGCCTGGCGTCGGGGTGGTGCTCGACCTGGGAAAGCCGATGACGGTCAGTGGCGTCACCGTGGTTCTGGGCGGGGAAGGCACCTCGATCGAACTGCGGGTTCCGGCCGAGGACGCGACCGAGGCCCCGATGCGCAGCCACACCCAGTGGCGGACGGTCGTCAGCGCTGAGAAGGCGTCCGGGTCAACGAATCTGACGCCCGCTGAGCCGGTGACGACCCGCTTCCTCCTGCTCTACCTGACCTCGCTGCCTCCGGTGGACGGAGGCTACTTCCAGGGGTCCATCTCGGCGTTGGAAGTTCGCGGCTGAAACTCAGGGGCTGGACCCCCGGCTCAGGTGATCTTGGTGAACAGCGCCCCCACCACCTCGCGGAAGACAGCGGTGTGGCGCGCCACGTCCGCCTCGACTGTTTGGGGACAGACCAGCGCCATGTTGTGAAACGGTGTGATCAGGATGCCCCGGTTGCTCATCGCCAGGTGCAGATAGGCGTCCAGATCGTCGTCGGCCGCGGCGGCGGACTCCTCACCGCTGCGTGGGGCGGGGTTGGCGAAGCGGTACTCGGCGCGGGCACCAAGGCGGCTGATCGTCCAGGGCACCTCGAACTCCTCCAGGGTTGCCTGCACCCCGGCGGTGAACAGCTCGGCCAAGGACGTCATCCGTTGGAAGGCCTCGGGCGTGAGCACCTCGTCCAGGGTGGCTCGCATCGCCGCGGTGGAGAGCGCATTGCCGGCCAAGGTGCCGCCCACGCCGCCCACGTCGACGATGTCGGCCTCCCCGGAGGTGGTGCGTGCCCAGACGGCGGCCGCCACCTCAGCGGTCAGGCCGTAGGCACCACAGGGCACCCCGCCTCCGATCGACTTGCCGATCACGAAAATGTCCGGACGCAAGCCCCACTCGGTGCTCGCCCCTCCCCAACCGGCCGAGAACGTGTGCGTCTCGTCGATCATCAGCAGGGCCCCGTACCGATCGGCGAGCTCGCGCAGGCCCTCATGGAAGCCCGGTTCGGGCAGCACGATCCCGATGTTGGTCAAGGCCGGTTCGGTCAGGATCGCGGCCACGTCGCCGTGCGCCAACTGCGCCTCCACCGAGGCCAGGTCGTTCCAGGTGGCAGCCCGAGTCGTCTGATCGAGGGGGACCGGCGGTGCCACATTGCCCGGACGAGCGATCGTCGATCCGTCCGGCCCGGGGAGGGCCAGGGTCTCGTCGACCGAACCGTGGTAGCAGTAGGCGAAGACCAGAATCTTGGGCTTGCCGGTGACCAGGCGGGCCAAGCGAATCGCCCAGCGATTGGCGTCCGTGGCGCTCAGCGCGAAACTCCACAGCGGCAGGCCGAAGCGGCGGCTGAGTTCGGCGCCCACCCATTGCGCGTCCTCGGTGGGCAGCATGGTGGTCAGGCCACCCAACTCAGCGGCGCGGCGCTGGATCGCGTCCAGAGTGGGTTGCGGTGAGTGCCCGGCCATGGCCCCGGTGTCGCCCAGTGCGAAGTCGAGGTAGGTGCGCTGATCGACGCAGCTGATGCGGTTGCCCCGGGCTCGGTCGAGGTAGAGCGGGAAGCCCCCGTCCACATGTTCGTCCAGGTCATCGGCACCTTGCCGAACAGGTTTCCTGCCCCGTCGAAAAGCTCCCGGCAGCGGGGGTGGGCCTGCGTGTATGCGGCCGTCTCAGCGGCGAGCAAGGTGGTGAGTCGGGAACGATCAACGTCTGCCATGGATCGAACCATAAGGCAGGCCAATCGCGCGGGGAACGCCGAAGCGGCACCGACAAAGGTGTCGATGCCGCTCCGGGTCACGGACTACGTCGTGCCGGAGTGTTTACTCCGCGACGTCGGCGTCCACCCAGTCGAAGGTCTTGGTGACTGCCTTCTTCCAGTTGCGGTAGAGCCGCTCGCGCTCATCGGCTTCCATCGAGGGAACCCAGCGCTTGTCTTCGGCCCAGTTGTCGATGACGTCCTGCTCGCCGTTCCAGTAGCCGACCGCGATGCCGGCCGCGTACGCCGCGCCCAACGCCGTCGTTTCGGCGACCACCGGACGAACCACTGGCACCCCGACCTGATCGGCCTGGAACTGCATCAGGGTTTCGTTGCTGGTCATGCCGCCGTCGACCTTGAGTTCGGCCAGCGTCACCCCGGAGTCGGCTTCCATGGCGTCCAGCACCTCGCGGGTCTGGTAGGCGGTGGCCTCCAGAGCGGCACGGGCGATGTGGCCACGGTTGACGAAACGGGTCATGCCGACGAGCGCGCCACGGGCGTCGGAACGCCAGTAGGGAGCGAACAAGCCGGAGAAGGCGGGCACGAAGTAGACGCCACCGTTGTCGGTGACACCCTTGGCCAGCTCTTCGACCTCGGGAGCCGAGGAGATCATGCCCAGGTTGTCCCGCAGCCATTGGATCAGCGATCCGGTGACGGCGATGGAACCCTCAAGCGCGTAGATCGGCTTGTTGTCACCGATCTTGTAGCAGACGGTGGTGAGTAGACCGTTCTTGGAGGGAACGATCTCCTCGCCGGTGTTCATGATCATGAAGCAGCCGGTGCCGTAGGTGTTCTTGGCCATGCCGACCTCGAACGCGGCCTGGCCGAACGTGGCCGCCTGCTGGTCGCCCAGGTCGCCGGCGATCGGGACGCCGCCGAGCAGGCCGGCTTCACGTCCGTGGCCGTAGACCTCGGAGGAGGAACGGATCTCGGGCAGCATCGAGAGCGGGATGCCCATGTCAGCGGCGATGTCTGCGTCCCACGACAGTGTGGCGAGATCCATCAGCATGGTGCGGGAGGCGTTGGTCACGTCGGTGACGTGGACGCCACCGTCGATGCCGCCGGTCAGGTTCCAGATCACCCAGGTGTCCATGTTGCCCATGACCAGCTTGCCGGCCTCGGCATCGGCGCGGGCGCCTTCGACGTTGTCCAGGATCCACTTGACCTTGGGCCCGGAGAAGTAGGTCGCCAGCGGTAAGCCGACCTTGGCCTTGTACTTGTCCTGGTCGCCGCCGCCGAGATCTTCAACGATCTTGGCGGTGCGGGTGTCTTGCCAAACGATGGCGTTGTAGACGGGCTCGCCGGTCTCCTTGTTCCAAACCAGGGCGGTTTCGCGCTGGTTGGTCACCCCAACGGCGACAATCGAGTCCTTGTTGACCTCTGCTGCGGCCAGAGCCAAAGCGACCACGTCGCGGATGTTGGCCCAGATTTCCTTTGCGTCGTGTTCCACCCAGCCGGCCCGGGGGAAGATCTGCTCGTGTTCTTTCTGCCCGCTGCCCACGATGCGGCCTTCATGATTGAAGACGATCGCGCGCGAGCTGGTGGTTCCTTGATCGATAGCCAATACGTACTTGTCAGCCATGGTGTTCCTTCCACGTCATTGTTGGAATGGTTGTGTTGGGTGGGCCGACCCTGGCTGGGGCCGACCCGCCCGGGTGATCACATCGGGAGCAGGATGCCGCTCAGCAGGCCCGCGAGGGCGCCGCCGACGAGCGGGCCGACCACGGGGATCCAGGAGTAGCTCCAGTCCGAGTCGCCCTTGCCCTTGATCGGGAGCACGAAGTGCGCGATGCGGGGGCCGAGGTCACGGGCAGGGTTGATCGCGTAACCGGTGGGTCCACCGAGCGACGCGCCGATGCCGACAACCAGAATCGCGACACCAAGAGCCCCGAGCCACGCAACGCTGACCGCATCCGTGGCGGCGTATTTGCCGGCACCCAGGATCACGAAGACCAGGACGAAGGTGCCCAGGGCCTCAGTGACCAGGTTCCACACGGTGTCGCGAATCTCGGGACCGGTGGAGAAGACGGCGAGCTTGAGGCCCGCGGGGGCCTCCTCGTCGAACTGGCGCTTGTAGGCCATCCAGGCCAGACACGCGCCGATGAAGGCGCCGATGAGCTGCGCGATGATGTAGACCGAGATGGACATGAAGTCCACCGGGATCCCGGGGACGAACTCCTTCGCACCGGACGCGGCGACACCCACGGTGACGGCCGGGTTCAGGTGCGCGCCCGACTTGGCAGAGACCAGGACACCCGCGAAGACCGCGATACCCCAGCCGAAGTTCACATGCAGGAAGCCGGTGCCGGCGCCCTTGTTCTTGGGGAGGATGTTATTGGCGACCACACCTGCACCAAGCAGGAGCAGCATGGCGGTGCCGACTACCTCGGACAAGAAAATCGTGCCGAGATTCACGGTTTCTCACTTTCCGACACCGATTGGTGTCCATTTCGGCGCCCCGGGGGGCGCGGGTTGCTTTGTTTTGCCGCGCCAAGCCGACGCGGGGGAAATGTGTGGGTACTTGCGGGTCGTAGAGCTGCGGGCCGAATAGACGAACCCTCCGAGAGAACGGACCGATCATCCGATCATCCAGGCTCCTTTGCTGAGGTACCCACCTTCGTGACGGTAGCCGCTCCCCGGCTCCGCCCTCGTCCCCACAGTCTTGCCACCTGGTGAACGTATGCGCTAGACCTGTGCACGAACGTGCAGAGGTCGGGGAGGTCGATGAACGAGCGCTACGACGAGATGTACCAGGCCGCGTCGCGGTACTACATCCAGGGCGAAACCATGGAGGGGATCGCCCATCAGCTGGGCCTGTCGAGATCGACGGTGTCCCGGCTGTTGAAGGACGCCCGGGAGATCGGTCTGGTCCGGATCAGCCTGGCCGACCACAGCGGTTCCCAGTCTCCGTTGGCGGTGTCGTTGAGCCGGGCGTTCAAGGTGCGCGTCCACATGGTCGCCGTGCGGGACACGGCCAGCGATGCGCACCGCTTCGATCAGGTGGCCCGGCTGGCCGGTCGATTGGTCACCGAGGCGGTGGCCGACAACCAGCTGATCGGGATCGCCTGGGGCGTGACCCTGGCCCACGTGGTGCAGCACTTGCAGCGCCGCCCGTTGATCGGCACGACCGTGGTGCAGATCAACGGGGGCGCCAACCAACGCTCGTCCGGGATTCCCTACATCGGGGAGATCCTGCAGCGGATCGGCGACGCCTACGACTCCCGGGTGGTGCTCTTCCCGGTGCCGGCCTTCTTCGACTTCGCCGAAACCAAGCAGGCGATGTGGCGGGAACGGTCGGTGCAGAACGTGCTCCGGCTGCTCGGACGGCTCGACCTGGCGGTGTTCGGCGTGGGCTGTTTGACCGGCAAGGTGCCCTCGCACGTCTACACCGCCGGGTACATGGACGACACCGACATGCGGCAACTGGCCGCGGACGGGGTGGTCGGCGATGTCTGCACCGTGCTGCTGCGCGAGGACGGATCGTTCACCGACATTCCCTATAACGAACGGGCCACGGGTCTGACGCCGGTCGAACTGCAGCGGATCCCGCGACGGATCTGTGTCGTGGCCGACCCGTCCCGGGCGCCGGCTGTGGTGGGCGCCCTGCGGGCTCACACGGCCACCGACTTGGTCATCGACGAGGGGACGGCCCGCGCGGTCTTGAACCGGATCTGACCGGCAACATCGGGGGTGGAACGCAAAGTTGCAGGCCGCTTGCACGGATGTTCAGGCAGGGTCCCGCCCCGCTGCACATCTGTACGGAGGTTCCCGCAGCCCTCCCGCCAGGGCAGTTCCACTGGCTAGCGTGACCCCATAACCGTTCGGCATTGCCGCAGGGGCGTCGCCGGGTCATCGTTGATCCGGCAGGCACGTCCCAGATTTGAGATCGGAGGTCGGCATGAGGACACTTTCGGCGGATGTGGTGGTGATCGGTGGCGGTGCCACCGGTGCTGGCGTGGTGCGCGATGTCGCGATGCGGGGTTACAAAGCCGTCCTGGTCGACCGGGTTGATCTGGGTCAGGGGACGACCGGCCGCTACCACGGGCTGCTGCACTCGGGGGGCCGCTACGTGGTCAGTGATCCGCACAGCGCCAGCGAATGCGCCCAGGAGAACGCGATCCTGACCCGGATCCAGGCTGACGCGGTGGAGGAGACCGGCGGCTACTTCGTGGCCACCGAGGTGGACGACCCCGCCTGGGGCGACGACTTCGCCCGCGGTGCCGCAGCCACCAAGGTGCCGGCCGAGGAGATCTCCGTCTCCGAACTCCTCACCCTTGAGCCCCGATTGAACCGCAAGATCAGCCGCGCCTTCCGCGTCCTGGACGGGTCGGTGGACGGCTGGCAACTGGTCTGGGGGGCCGCCAACTCGGCCAAGCACTACGGCGCCCAGATCCTGACCTATCACCGGGTGACCAAGATCAACCGCGATGGCGATCGGGTGGCGGCGGTGATCTGCCGGGACGACAAGACCGGCGAAGACGTCACGATCAACTGCAACTTCGTGATCAACTGCGCCGCCGCCTGGGGTGGTCAGATCGCCGCGATGGCGGGCTGCCACGACGTCCAGGTCGTCCCGGGTGCGGGGATCATGATCGCGATGAACCACCGGTTGACCAACTCGGTGATCAACCGGCTCACCTACCCCGCCGACGGCGACATTCTGGTGCCGGTGCACACGGTGTGCGTGATCGGCACCACCGACCAGAAGGCCGACGACCCGGACAAGTTGGTCATCTCCCGCGAGGAGGTGCAGCAGATGATGGACTGCGGCGAGCTACTGGTTCCCGGCTTCCGCGACGCCCGCGCCATCCACGCGTGGGCGGGGGCCCGCCCGTTGGTCAAGGACTCCCGGGTCGGTAGCGAAGACACCCGGCACATGAGCCGCGGGATGTCGATCATCGACCACGACTCCCGGGATGGCCTGAAGGGCTTGCTCACCATCGCCGGCGGCAAGCTCACCACCTACCGGCTGATGGCCGAGCATGTGGTTGATCAGATGTGCGAGCAACTGGGCGACGTCCGTCCGTGCACGACGGCCAATGAGGCGGTCCCCGGCTCGGAGTCGGGCAAGACCTATCAGGTCACGCATCGACTGCACGCTCGCGAAGAGGACCGCCTGGACGATCAGATCCTCTGCGAGTGCGAGCTGATGAGTCGCCGCCAATGGGTGAACGCCTCGACGCCCAGCCACAGGCCAGCTTCGACGACCTGCGCCGCCAACTGCGACTCGGCATGGGCCCTTGTCAGGGCGGTTTTTGCTCGCTGCGGGCCACCGGGGTCGCGCTGGAGACGCAGCACATCGACATCGAGCGGGCGACCGGCCTGATGCGACTGTTCCTGAAGAACCGCTGGATCGGAATCTGGCCGATCCTCTACGGCGATCAAGTCAGACAAACCGCCCTCGACAACTGGATCTTCCAGGGAACCCTCGACGTCGAGCACCTGCCGCAACCCGAAGAGGAGGTCGCGCGATGAGTCGCGTTGTCGTGATCGGCGCCGGCCTGGCCGGCCTGGTGGCCGCTACCCGCTTGGCCCAGGGTGGGGCGCGGGTGGTCTTGGTCACCAAGGGCACCGGCGGGTTACCCCTCTCGCAAGGCACGATCGACATCCTCGGCTACGCCCCCGAGCGGGTCACCCGTCCGCTGGACGCGCTGGCCGGCTTCGCCGCAGCCAACCCCGGGCACCCGTACAACCTGCTCGACGCGGACGCCGTCCGCCTGGGCGTGGCCTATCTGCGCGAGCTTGCCGGTCCCGAGGTATTCGTCGGTGATCCGGAGGTGAACCTCCAGCTGCCCACCGCCGTGGGCGCGATTCGTCCCAGCGCTGTCGTGCCAGCCGAGATGGCCGCCGGCGCGTGTGTGGACGGGGCTCGCTTCCTGATCACCGGCCCAGGCCAGTTGAAGGATTTCCATCCGCAGTTGATTGCCGAGAATCTGGCCCGGACCCAACTGCCCGAGGGCGGACGGTTGGCCGCCCGCTGGGCTCAGCTCGACTTCCCGGCCCGGCCCGGCGAAAGCGACTCCACCGGTCTGACCTTCGCCCGCTCCTTGGATGATCCGGCGTATCGGCGGCGCTTCGCGGCGGCGGTCCGGGCGTTGGTGCAGCCGGGCGAGACGGTCGGCCTGCCCGCCGTCTTGGGGGTCTCCGACGCCTCGGTGCTCACCGATCTCACCGCTCAGATCGGTGCCCCGGTGTTCACCATCCCGCTACCGCCACCCTCGGTGCCCGGGGTGCGGCTGAACAACCAACTCACGGCCGCGGCCAAAGCCGCCGGGGTACGGATCATCCCCGGTGCCAAGGTGATCGACCACCGATCGTCCAACGGACGCCTGTTGTCGGTGATCAGCGCCACCGCCGGCACGCCCCGGGAGTACGCGGCCGACTACTTCGTCCAGGCGACCGGCGGATTCGAATCCGGCGCGCTACATCTGGACTCGCACAACGTCGTCCACGAAACGGTGTTCGGGCTGCCGCTGGTCGGCGCGGACATCACCGAACTGGTGCACGGCGACTATTGGGGCCCCCCACAGCCGCTGTTCAAGGTTGGCGTCGGTGTGGACGCCTCGATGAAGGTGGACGGCCCTTACGACAATCTCTACGCCGTGGGTGGCATTCTGGCCGGCGCCACCCGCTGGCAGGAGAAGTCGGGCGAAGGCATCGCGGTCGCCAGCGCCGTCCGCGCTGCCGATGCGGTGTTGGCCGCCATCGCTGCAACAGATCAAACCCCGGCCAGGGACGACGCAACCCAAGGAGCCCAGGCATGACTCCCCACGACAGCAACAACGCGCACGACAACAACAACTACGCCGCAGACCAGGTGGCACGGGCGTCCCTCGATCACTGCGTGAAGTGCAACATTTGCGAGACACATTGCCCGGTGTCGGCGGTGACTCCGCTGTTCTCCGGGCCGAAGTTTGTCGGTCCGCAAGCCGAGCGGTACCGCCACGGCGAATCGGTCGATCACTCCTTGGATTACTGCTCCTCGTGTGGCACCTGCACTCTGGTCTGTCCGCAAGGGGTCCAGATCGCCGAGCTGAACAGCCAGGCACGGGCGGTGATGAAGGCCGATCACATGCCGCTGCGGGATCAACTGATTTCACGGACCACGCTGATGGGGATGGCGATGACCCCGATGGCGCCGGTGGCTAACGCCGCACTGGGGTTCAAACCACTGCGGATGGTGATCGAGAAGGTGGTTGGCATTCATCGGGACGCCCCGATGCCGACCGCGCGCACGCAAACCCTGACCGGGTGGCTGAAGAAGCGAAAGGCACCGACCAAGGCGCCGACTCGCGGGTCGCTGGTCTATTTCCACGGGTGCGCCGGCGGCTATTTCGAGGTGGAGACCTCGAAGCGGTCGATCGAGGTGTTGGAGCATTTGGGCTACGAGGTGATCGTGCCTAAGCAGAGCTGCTGCGGCTTGGCTCAGCAGTCCAACGGGTTGTTCGACCAGGCGACCGCGCAGATTCTCAAGTTGTGTGACGAACTACGCGCCGGCGGCAAGGACCTGACCATCATTTCGGCGTCCGGTTCCTGCACCGGAATGCTGAAGCACGAGGCGCATGAAATCATGGGAGTGGACGACTCCCGGCTGGCTGACGTGAGCACCCGGATCCGCGACATCATGGAGTTTCTGCTCGACCTGCACGACGCCGGTGAGCTCCCGACCAACTTCAAGACGATCGACATCACGGTGCCTTATCACGCTCCTTGCCAACTCAAGGCGCAGGGAATGGGTCAGCCGGCGATGGAAGTGTTGAAGCTGATCCCCGGGGTCAAGGCCATCGAATCGGGCGTCACCTGCTGCGGAATCGCTGGAACATACGGGTTGAAGAAGGAGAAGTACGAGATCGCCCAAGCCGTCGGTCAGCCGCTGTTCGACATGGTCAAGGCGACCAACCCCGACCTGGCCCTGTGTGACACCGAAACCTGTCGCTGGCAGATCGCGAAGTCGTCCGGGGTGCGCACCGAACACCCGATCTACCTGGTGCATCAGGCGTACGGACTCTCCTGAACGGACGGGTCGCAGCCGGTGGGATAGCCTGCCGAGGTGGCTCTCCAACTGATCATCGGTGGCGGTATTGCCGGCTTGGCGGCGGCCTGGGAGGCGGTCCGCAGCGGTGCCGAGGTCGTCCTGGTTGAGGCGTCGGCCGAGTTCGGCGGGAAGGTCCGCACCGAACAGGTCGCTGGCCTGTTGATCGAGGAGGGCCCCGATTCGTTCGTCGCCTATCGCCCGGCCGCGCTGCAGCTGATCGACGAGTTGGGGATGAGCGACGAGCTGATCTCGGTCGGGACGAACCGGACGGTCCACCTGCGGAGCAGGGGCCAACTGCTGCCGCTCCCGGCAGGCATGGGCATGGTGCTCCCGAGCCGCCTGGGACCCTTCCTCAGCACTCGCATTCTTCGCTGGCCGGACAAGCTGCGGGCTGCGCTCGACCTCGTCCTTCCCCGCCGGCTCGGCGCGGACGATGTCTCGATCGGCGCGTTCCTCCGGGCCCGGCTGGGCGACGGCATCGTCCGACGATTCGCCGACCCGATGCTGGGCGGCATCTACGGCGCCGGGGTGGACGAGCTCAGCCTGGACGCCGTGCTGCCGATCCTGCGCGAGCACGAAGGTGCGTATCGCAGCCTCCTGATCGCCTCGTTGGCCCAAGGTCGGCGGGCCGCTCGTTCGGCGGGTGGGGCGACCCGGGGTCCGTCCTCGCCGTTCAGGTCGCTGCGGGGCGGGATGGGCTCGCTGCCTGAACGCCTGGTCGAGGCACTGCGAGCGGGGGGAGCCGATCTGAGGACGGGGGTTGCCGTCACAGCGCTGCGCCGTGTCGGCGGACTCACCGAGGCCACGCTCAGTGATGGCAGCACGCTGACCGTGGACGCGGTCGTCCTGGCTGGAGGTGTGCGCAGCTCGGCCGACCTGCTGGCCGACGAAGTGCCGGACGCTGCCGCCGCCCTGCGTCGGGTGCCGTTGTCCGGCTCCACGGTGGTCACCTTGGCCTACCCCAAGGCGGCGTTCCGCGAGTCGATGACCTCGCACGGCTGGCTGGAGGCCGACCCGGCGCCGGTCAGCGGGATCACGATCAGCTCCGCCAAATGGGCCGGACGGGCGCCCGAGGGCACGGTGTTGGTGCGGGCGTTCGTCCCGGATCGCCTGGGCCCGATCGCGGCCGCTCCCGACGCCGACCTGGTCGCCGCGGTCACCAGGCACCTGAAGCACGTGCTGCAGCTGAGCGAACCCCGACCTTGACCAGAATCACCCGCTGGTCAGGGGTGATGCCGAAATACGTGGTCGGGCACCTGACGACCGTGGCCGCCGTGGAAGCCGCCTTGGCAGAGCGACCCACGTGGCGGATCGCCGGGTCGGCCCTGCGTGGCGTCGGGGTTCCCGACTGCATCGCGGACGGCCGCCGCGCCACCGTTGCGGCGTTGGCGGCGGTCGAGACAGCCCGCGTCGGCTGAGCTGCCACGCCGTCCGAGGGAATGCTGGAAGGGACTCCCTGGTTTCAAGGGGCACGGCTCGCCTGCAATAGGCTGGCGGTCAGTCTTACCGACACACCATTGAGGGAACATGTCTGAGGTTCGCGAAGTCATCATCATCGGGTCCGGCCCCTCGGGTTACACCGCGGCCGTCTACGCCGCCCGCGCCGACCTCAAGCCGCTGCTGTTCGAGGGCGCGCTGACCGCCGGTGGCGCGCTGATGAACACCACCGAGGTGGAGAACTTCCCCGGCTTCCCCGAGGGTGTGATGGGCCCCGACCTGATGCTGAACATGCGCGCGCAGGCGGAACGCTTCGGCACCGAGATCATTACCGACGACATCACCGAGGTTGAGCTCACCGGGCCGATCAAGACCGTCACCGACTCCGAGGGCAACACCTACCAGGCCAAGGCCGTGATCCTGGCGACCGGTTCGGGCTACCGCCGGCTCGGGGTTCCCGGGGAAGACCAGTTCAGCGGACGAGGGGTGTCCTGGTGCGCCACCTGCGACGGCTTCTTCTTCCGCGACAAGGACATCGCCGTGATCGGCGGCGGCGACTCGGCGCTGGAAGAGGCCACCTTCCTCTCCCGCTTCGGCCGTTCGGTGACCCTGGTGCACCGCCGCGACGAACTGCGCGCCTCCAAGATCATGATCGCCCGGGCCGAGGCTGACCCGAAGATCCGCTTCGCCTGGAACTCGGTGGTCGAGTCGATGAACGGGACGCAGTCGCTGGAGTCGCTCACCCTGCGCGACACCAGCACCGGGCAGACCCGGGAGCTGGCCGTGCAGGGCGCCTTCATCGCCATCGGCCACGACCCGCGCTCGGAGTTGCTGCGCGGACAGGTCGACCTCGACGACGCCGGCTACGTGCTCGTTGACGGCACCAGCACCCGGACAAACCTGTCCGGCGTCTTCGCCGCGGGCGACCTGGTCGATCACACCTATCGCCAGGCGATCACCGCCGCGGGAACCGGCTGCGCCGCAGCCCTGGACGCGGAGCGCTTCCTGGCTTCTGCTGCTCACAGCGAAGCAGCGCTGGCGAAGGTCTGACGAGCGTCGAGGCCTGAGTTGGATCAGGCCAGGCTGGGTGATGGCGCCCAGAGGCGGTCGATAGGTAGGACGTGAAGACGATCATCGTAGGTGTAGGAGCGTTGGCCGGTGGTGAACACGATCCCGGCGATCAGCCTTGTGCCGATGGCGTCTCGGAGTTGTCGGAGTCCCTTGAAATCGTTGTTGGTTGCCCGTTCATTGGCTTTGACCTCGAAAGCCAGGACGCGTCCGTCGTCATGTTCGACGATGAGGTCGACCTCGGCCCCGTCGCTGGTTCGCCAGTGGCCCAACTCCACCGGCTCCTCAAGCCAGGATGCCTGCTTGCGGAGTTCACCGACCACGAACGTCTCCAGCAGGTGGCCGAACTCGGTGAGGGTGGCCGGGTCGAGCCCGCCAAGCTTGTCTGGGGTGATTCGGAGCAGCCGCGCAGCCAACCCTGAGTCGACCAGGTGCACCTTGGGGCGTGCGCTGACCCGAGAGCGGAGGGTCTTTCCCCACGCGGGCAGCCGGACGACGAGGAAGAGGTCTTCAAGCAGTCGCAGATGCTCCTCAGCCGTCCGGCGATCCACGCCGATGGCCTCGGCGGCTTTGAGGACGTTGAGCAGTTGCCCGGTCTGTGCCGTGAGATGTCTGAGCAGGTCCACCATGGCTTGGCGTTGCCTGATGTTGCTCACGTCCAGCGCGTCGCGCTCGACCGACTGGCGGACGAAGTCGTCGAACCACCTCGTCCTGGCCGCGCCCGAACGGTGCACCGCAAGCGGCATCCCGCCAGCGCACACCCGGGACGCGTACTCCTCACGGGAGGTGGCAGACAATGGCTGCCCCAACACCGCCTCCTCCGGTTGCGCTGACAGGACCTCCAGCAGACCCTCCCGCACCCCAGCAAGTTCGCCTTGAGAGAGGGGCCAGATGGTCAGCGTGTGCAACCGTCCCGTCAACGCCTGCGCCGTCACAGGTAGCGCGTCTTGACGGGTCGAGCCCGTTATGACCGCGGTGCCTGGCTGACTGCCCTCCCGGTTCAGGCGCGCTTTGATCGAGTCGAGGATGTCTGGCAGACGCTGGTACTCGTCGATGCACAGTGGAGATGCCCCTCGCGTTACCGCACCGAGGTTGCCGGCCACCGCCTCGCGGACCTCCACATCATCGAGATCAACCACCGACACCCCGCGACCTTCCGCGAAGAGCCGCAGCACCGTCGACTTGCCTACAGATCTGGGCCCGTGAAGAGCCACCACCGGCTCCTCAGCCATCAATCGCGCCAGAGTTCCGCTCACGCGACGCTCAACCAGATCACTGCTCCACACTGCCTCAAACTAGCAGAATCGAGCGCGTAATGTACAAACGTGAGCGGTCGAACTGTACAAACGTGAGCGGCTGAACTGTACAAACGTGAGCGGTCGAACTGTACAAACGTGGATCGGCTGACGGACTGATCTTGAACGGCTTCGCTGGTCCGTGCCGTCGTCCGTCCACCACCAACCCGGGGGGGGCAAGTCGTCGCGCTGCGCCCCGCCTTGTGTTGCCCTAGCCTCGTCAAGCTGGAAGGGTTCCAAGTACACCCCGATCCCGTAGGAGGCATCTCATGAGCCCCCATCACGAAGCCCGCCTAGCTGCCCTTGGGCTGACCCTGCCCCCGAGTAGCCCACCCCAAGCCCACTACGCGAACTGCGTCCAGGTGGGGTCGCTCCTCTTCGTCGCGGGAAAGGGCCCCGCTGACGCCACGCTCATCGGAAAGGTGGGTCGCGAGTTCACGACGGACGAGGGCTTCGCCATCTGCCGCAGTGTCGGGCTCGAGGTGCTGGCGGCCGTCCGCGATCACCTTGGGTCTTTGGATCGGGTGCGCCGGGTGGTGCGCGTCCAGGGTTTCATCAACGCCACTGAGGAGTTTGCCTCGCATCACCTTGTCCTCGACGGACTCTCCGGCCTCATGGTGGAGGTATTCGGCGACGCGGGAATCCACACGCGATCGGTGTTCGGTGCGGCCTCGCTTCGTGGAAACCTGCCCGTGATCGCGGAGGCCATCTTCGAGGTCGACGCCCCGGCGTGATCGGCTGGCACAGCTGCTTCGGGTGGATGGACGACACCTCAGTCAGGGACGCTGCCTGAGCCCTGCGATCTGGCACTTGCCGTCCTTCAAACACCGAAGACCAGGCACAACACCGGGCCGTGACGAGCACGGCCCGGTGCGGCTAACTCAGAGCAAACCCTTCGCGGTCAGCCACGCCTTGGCGATCACGGCGGAGGAGGACTGGTCCTTCACGCTGATCGCGTTCAGCCCGACCAACTCGGCGGTGCTGAGTTCGGCGCTGACCTTGTCGATGATCGCGGCCGCGGTGGTGTCCACCTTGGCCGACACGACCGGAACCACGTTCTGCGGCAGGATCAGGTTCTTCGGGTCAGTCAAGGTGACGAACTCGTTGGTGGCGATCGAGGGATCGGCGCTGTAGATGTCGGCGAGCTGAATCTTGCCGTCCTTCAACGCCTTGACCGTGAGCGGGCCTCCGGAGTCGTCGATCGAGATCACGCTGACGTCCAGGCCGTAGACGCCCTTAAGCCCGATCGGGCCGTACGGGCGCTTGGCGAACTCGGAGTTCGCGCCCACCTTGATCGCGCCGCCGACCTTCGCCAGGTCTTCGATCGAGACCAGACCGTGCTTGGCGGCGAACTCTTTGGTGACGTTGTAAGAGTCCTGATCCGTGGCCTCGGCGGCACCCAGGATCCTCAACCCGTCCGGCAGAGCATCGGGCAGCGCAGCCATAACCTCGGCCCCTGACTTCGCGGTGGCCGCCTTGTCGAGGTACTGCAGCAGGTTGCCGCTGTACTCGGGGAAGACGTCGACCTTGCCGGCGATCAGTTCGGGCAGGTATACCTCACGCTGGCCGATCTGGAACTGGCGGGTGATCTTGAAACCCTTAGCCTCCAGGGCCTGGGCGTACAGCTCGGCGATGATTTCGTTGCTGTAGTACTGCTGCGACCCGACCACGAGCGTCGCCGGAGCCGAGCTGCTGCCGGCCGACGGGGTGGCCGAGGTGAGCGGATTGGCGGTGCTGCAGGCGGTCAGCGCGAGCAGACCGGCAACCACCACCGCGGCTGCCCTGAGCCAGCGGACAGGCGGGGAGAGATCGAAACGAGACTTCATGACTGTGCCTTTCGTGGGACGTTCAGGTTGAGGTCGAAGGGACCGGGGCGAAGCGGCGCTGGGCGAGACGTTCGATCAGCTCGAACGCCCCCTCCAGCACCAGGGCAAGCACCACCACCACGAGGGAGGCGGCCAGCATCTGGGCGTAATCCTGGGTCTTCAAGCCCAGGAACATCGGACGCCCAAGGCCACCCGAGCCGACATAAGCGGCAAGAGTGGCCGTTGCGACAACTTGCAGCACGGCGGAGCGGACGCCACCGAGCAACAGCGGCAGGCCGAGCGGCATCTCGACCCGGGTCAGGATTTGCCATTCCGACATGCCGACAGCTCGGGCGGCATCAATGGTTTGGCGGTCGATCGCCTCCAACCCGGCATACGCGCCGGCCAGGATGGACGGAATCGCCAGCAGAATCAGCGCGATCATCGGCGCGGTCAGGCCGATGCCCAGGATGAGTCCGGCGACGGTCACGACTCCCAGGCTGGGCAACGCTCGCGCTGCCCCGGAGGAGACGACGACGAGCCCGCGTCCGCGTCCGGTGTGGCCCACCAGGTAGCCCAAGGGGATCGCGACCAGGCAGGCCAGGACGACCGCGATCACGGTGTACCAGACGTGTTCGAGGGAGCGGGTCCAGATGCCGTCAGGGCCCCCTTGGTTGGCGGGGTCAGTGAGCCAGGCGATGGCTTGGGCGAACAGGTTCATCGGGCACGCACCGCCCTAGCCCAGGGCATCGCGGCCCGTCCGATCAGCACCAGCAGGCCGTCGACGGCCAGCGCGAGCAGCACCACGGCGCCGATCCCGGCCAACACTTCGGCCAGGATCCCGCGCTGAAAACCATCGGTGAAGAGCAGCCCGAGGTTGTTCACCCCGAGCAGCCCGCTGACGGTGACCAGGCTGATCGTGCTCACCGACACCACCCGCAAGCCGGCCAAGAGCACCGGCCCGGCGAGCGGGAGTTCGACGGTGACGAAGCGGCTCAACCCCGAATAACCCATCGCGGTCGCCGACAGCCGGATCGCTGGGTCCACTGAGACCAGGGCATCGGTGGTGGCCCGAACCATCAGCGCCATCCCGTACAGGGTCAGCGCCGCGACCACATTGGCAGCATCGCGCACCCCGACCCCGATGATCGTGGGTAGGACGATGAACAGCGGCAGCGAGGGCACCGCATAGAGCAACCCGAACGCGGTCAGCACGCCCAGCCGCGACCACGTGTACCGGGCGGCGAACCACCCCAGCGGCAGGCTGAGTACGAAGGCCAGAACGATCGCGGGCAGCGACAAGGCCAGGTGGGCCAGAGTGCGGGCCGCGATCAGGTCGAGGTTGGCCAGGATCCAGGTCATGGGCGGCCCGAGGGATCGGGCGCTGCGAGCTGCGGCAAACCGGCCGCGCTCAGGGAGCCTGGGGCGAGGCGTCCGGTGGGGCGTCCGCTGTCGTCGACGACCAGGTACCCGGACGCACTCGGCTGCAGGTGCAGGTTGAGCGAACGCCGTCCGACACCGATGAAGTCGGCCACGAACTGGTCGGCGGGCTCAGCCACCACCTGCTGCGGGGAGGCGGCCTGGCCGATCTCGGCACCCTTCTTCAGGATGACGATCTGGTCGCCGAGGGCCAGCGCCTCAGAAATGTCATGGGTGACGAAGACGATGGTCTTGTGAAGTTCTCGCTGGATGCGCACCAGTTCGGCCTGCAGGTCGGCCCGCACCAACGGGTCGACCGCGCCGAACGGCTCGTCCATCAGCAGAATGTTGGGATCTGCGGCCAAGCCACGCGCCACCCCGACTCGTTGTTGCTGCCCGCCGGAGAGTTGGCTGGGGTAGCGGGCGGCCATATTCGGGTCGAGGCCGACCAGGTCCATCAGGTCGCGGGCTCGGGAGTGGGCTTGCGCCTTGGGTACGCCGTTCAGCAGCGGGACTGTAGCGATGTTGTCGATCACCCGGCGGTGCGGCAGCAAGCCGGAGTTCTGCATCACGTAACCGATCCGGCGCCGCAGGGGCACCGAAGCAAGGGTGGCGACGTCGTCGTCGTCGATCCAGACCGATCCCGACGTGGGGGTGATCATCTTGTTCACCATCCGCAGCAGGGTGGTCTTGCCGCAGCCCGAGGAGCCGACCAGGACGGTGGTTTGCCCGCTCGGCATGTCCAAGCTGAAGTCCCGGACGGCCTGGGTACCGTCCGGATACGACTTGCCGACGTTCTTGAAACTGATCATGGCGTTGCGTCCTCAACCTCACCAAGGGCGAAATCGTTCCCGATGCGCGGTGTGCGCTGCCGCTCACCGCCCGTTTCCGAGCACGAGCCTAGGCGACGACTCCAGCCGCCCCAGGTGTCCCAGCGCGCCTGCGTGAACGGGGGGCTTGCTCTGGTGCCCCGGGACCTTCATGCTGCAACCAGATCGGTGAAGGAGCGGCGCGGCATGGACGAAGTTCTGACCCACAATCGGGAGACCTCCCGTTTCGAACTGCGGATCGACGGCGCGCTGGTCGGCTACGCGCATTACCGGCTGAAGAACGGCGTCGCGATCTTCGACTCGACCGTGGTGAAGCCCGAGTTCCGTGGCCACGGGATTGCCTCACGGCTGATGGACTTCGCGGTCGAGCAGGTGCGCGCCGAGCAGGGCTGGCGGATCAGGCCCGTCTGTTCCTTCGTGGTCGACTACGCCAAGCGCAACCCCGCCGTCGCGGATCTCATCGTCTGAGTGTTGCGTCGGGGGGCGGTTGTGACTCTATTAGTGACGTCTGTCAAGGCAGCCAAGGGGGGGTCTCGGCGCCAGGAGTTCCGCTCTTGCGTCGAAGCGGCTGCCAGGCGACCGTCACTCAGCATGGCCGGGACCCTTGGTAGGGCCCTGGCGTGGCGGGGTCCTTCGCGGTCGCCCGTCCGGGATGCTCAGGACGGGCATAGCGCGAAGCATGAACTGGTCGAAGTGGGGGACGGTGAACGCCGCGAAACCGTGTTCGGGTGTGTAAAGCAGGCCCATGTTGATCAGTTCGGCGCGCGTGGGTCCCAGCTGGGTGGACTGTCGGCCCAGGACGGCGGCAACGTCCGCGGCTTTTTGCGGAAGGGGCCCCAACCCTGCCATGGCGCGAAGGTACGCCCGCTGCATTTCGGTGGCCCGATCGAGCCGAACTCGGAAGAATGAGGCGTCCAACTTAGATTCATAGATCGGAATGGTGCGCTCCAGATCGGCGGCGGTGATCGTCGTCCCCTCGGCTACGCCCCACAAGGCGTGGCCGAGCTCCTGGATGAAGTAGGGGTATCCCGCGGTGAGCTCAACGGCGCGGTCTAGCGCCTCGTCGGCGAAGTCCGCGCCTTCTTGTTCCGCCGGTTCGAGAAGTGCCCGTCGGGCGTCCTGATCGTTCAGCCGACCTATCGCAGGGAACTTGAATAGGCGCTCGGCGTAGGACTTGGCATCGCCAGCGAGTTCGGCAATCTGCGGGAGGCCAGCGCCCACGAGTGTGACCGGAAGTTCACGCTGGACGAGCTTGTGGAGGGCTGCGATCAGCGCTTCGAGTTGCGGCTGCTGAAGGAACTGAATCTCATCGAAGAGGAGCACTACTCCGCGGTTGACTGACCTGGCCGCTTCACCCACGGCGACCAACAGATCGGTCAGATCTAGAGTGAGATCCCCGTGGTCGGCGTATCCGTCGGCCGGTGCCGCGGACATGCCCACGGAGAGGGTTCCGGCTTGGTCCACCGAGAGAGTGAAGGATCGCAGGACCGACAGTGCATGCTGGAAGCGCTCATTCCACTTGGCCTTAGGGGACAATTCCAGCAAGGTTGTGCGAAGCCGAGAGGCAACGTCGAGGCGGAACCGCTGGTCGTCGTGCTTACTGACCTCTAGCTCTAGTACGACCCACCCGGCCGCAAGCGCCTTGGAGCGGAACTGCCCGAGGAGCACCGTCTTTCCTACCCCCCGCAGGCCCGTGATGATCATGGACTGTTCGCTCCGCCCCCAGCTTCAACCGCCGTAGCAGCAGGTCGAAGGACTGGAGTTGGTCGTCGCGACCGACCACGACCTGAGGCCGCGCACCGGCGTTGGGGGTGTAGGGGTTCAAGACGGGGTCCTCAACAGCACCTTACAAGCTTTATCTTGATTTATGTGAAGTGAATAAAGCGGCCTAAGGTCGCAAACGCCTCGGCTGGGGACCTCGGGGTGGGGTTGTGGGGATTGCCGCCGAGTCATCGACGGCGTTCAGTGGAACACCAGCCCGGCTAATCCTCCACCGGACGTCCGCGCTGACGTTTCACCTCAGCCCGGCGCCGCTTACTGCTCAGCCGGCGATCAATCGAGCCCCGGCTGGGCCGGGTAGCCCGCCGTGCCGCCGGCGGTGGTGCGATGGCTTCCCGAAGCAGGGAGACCAGGCGTTCCCGGGCGGCGACGCGATTCCGCCGCTGGGAGCGGAACTCGGAGGCGTCCACGGTCAGGATCGTGCCGTCCAGGCGTCCGGCGAGTCGGCGCAGCATGCGCTCCCGCTGCACGTCGGTGAAGGCCGCGGACGCTTCGACGTCGAAGGAGAGTTGCACCCGGGAGTCCGTCGTGTTCACGCCCTGGCCGCCGGGGCCCGAGGCCCGAGAGAAACGCTCGGTCAGTTCCCCGGAGGGGATCACCAGCCCGGCGGGCATCCCCGGCCCCGGCGCTACCCGCAGGTCGCTCACGTCACCAGCGCGGCGCAGCTGACCTGCCGCACCTCCGGCGCCTCAGCCTCATGGGTGGTAAACCTGCCGCACTGGCCGGCTGCCGGACCGGACGCAGCGTCCATCACGGGTCTCTGTTCCACGCTGCGAAACTATCTCGTGGCGATACTTGTGCAGTAGCCGGAGGTCACTGGCGGAGGCGCCGCCCGGCCGGTGTCCGGCCCGATCGCTAGCCGGTGGACCGCCGACGAAACCAAGGGATGCTGGTCAGCGTGACATCGAGGTCGATCGTCGCCGGTCCGGTGAACACGGGCTGCGCTTCGTCTGATCCGCCAGCCAACACCCACTCGCCAGGGGCAGAACGACCCGCCGTTTCATCGCTCCACGCTCCAGCACCGGCGCCGCCAGAATGTTTGCGCCGATCATGAATTGATCCCTCACGTCGTCATAGCCGGCGAAGTGAAAGGCCAGCGGTCGAACGATCGGCTCACCCGTCGTGGCGGCAGCCCTGGCGAGGTCAAGAATCTCGGGAACCAACTGTTGATGCAGCTCCACAGCCGCCATCACCGCGCCGAAGTGGAGGTCGTCCAGAGCGCGCTTGGGTGACATCGAGAACTGAATCATCGGGAACAGTGCTGCGCATTGCGCGTAGCGGACGAACAGTTCCTGATCGGTGTCCGGATGCCCGGCCGCGAAGCCGAGTTCGCCCCCACCGACCATGTCTGGGCAGTTGAAGGGATGCCCGATCAGCCCCTGCGCGATGGATTCGGGAATCAGCGACAGCAGTCCGTCCGCACCCCACGTGGCCGGCTTGTCGTGCAGTCGCTGGGCCAGCGGTTGGCCACCCATCTTCCAGCAGGCGCGGTACTCGTTGAACGCGTATCTGACGCCGAGCTTCGCCCACGCTTCGCAATGATCGGTGGGGGTGGCTCCGATGGCTGAGACGTCGTCATCCCGGTAGTGGCGCAGGTCGCCACCGTCGAATTTGAACCCGTCGACGCCGTAGTCAGCGACCAGTGCGTCCAGCTCGGACTGCAGCCAGGTCACCGCGTCGGGGTTCGTCACGTCCATGATCGCGCTGAACCCGTTCCACCATTCTCGGACGACGGGGGCGCCGTCAGCCTGGGTCAGCAGCAGACGCCGTGCACGAAGTTCGCGGAAGACGTCGCTATCGGCGCTGACGAAGGGGACCAGCCACAACATCACCGTGCAGCCCCATGCGTGCAGTTGGTCGACCATGACGGCTGGATCGGGGAATCGGGCGAAATCGAAACGCCAGGTGCCGTAGGCCGTCGACCAACGGTCATCGATCATGACCAATCCTGGTGGGAATCCGGCGTCAAGAAGGTCGCGGACGTAGGTGAGCACGGCCTCCTGGGTCGGCCAATACGGCATCTCGATCCAGGTGTTGTACTGCGGGCCGGTGAACATTGCTTCGGCGGGTGTCGTCCCCGAGGCCGGGAAATGCGCGGCCGAGGCGGCGTGAAATGCAGCGTCCAATCCGCCGTCAACTTGGTGAACGTCGATGTCGACACCTTCAAGGCGCAGCACGCCGTCCGCGAACTCATAGCTGAACGGATTCTCGGACCACACATAACGGCCCCGGTTGGATAACAACAACGGCGCCGACTGGTTGGCGCCGTGTTCTGGCGCGTCGACTAATCCTGCGTTGGTCGCCAGGTCACGACGATGCGCGGTCAGCCCAAACGGCATCGCCTGCCCATCGCTGACGGCGCCACCCCACCACCGCTCGCCGGCAAGCAAATCCACCTGCACGGGGCCCGGCTGTCGCGACTCCGCGTGGTTTCCCGGGTCACTCTCGATTTCTGGTGCCATTGCCCTCATCCCTCCGATTGACCCCGGCGCCACCCTCACGTCGCTCACTCACCACCGTAAAGCGTCGCCGGGTGCCGAGACTCAGTCGCGGGCGTAGCGGCGGACGAAGTTGGCCAGAATCCGGTGCTGCGATCCGTTCACCCCGGAGTTGCGGGCCATCGCGACCAGATCCTCCAACTCATCGGGGTGGAAGTAGCCGGCGTGGGAGTAGATCCGCATCCGGTTCTCCAGATCGTCGGCGTCCAATTCGGGGTGGAACTGGGTGACGTAGACGTTGGCGCCGTGCCGGTACATCTGCACCGGGCAGGCGGTGCCGGTGGCCAGCATCAGCACACCAGGGGGCACCCCGTTGCAGGCCTCTTTGTGGCCGACGAACGCCTCGAAGGTCTCGGGCACCCCGTCCAGCACCGGGTCCCCGGCCGCTGCGGAGGTGAGGCTGATCTGGGTCGCCCCGGCCGTTTCGCCGTAGGTTTTGTCGACCACGCCGCCCAGGTGCACGGTCACCGTGCCGATCCCGTAACACATGCCCAGGAACGGGAAGTCCTCCTCGACCACCCGATCGACCAGGGCGCGAAGGTCCGCCTCGACTCGAAGCTGCAGCGGTGTCTTGCGCGAGTCGGAGATGTTGAACGGTGAGCCGCCCAGCAGCAGGCCGGAATAGTCGGCCAGGTTCAACTCCGGCAGCGGACTCGCCTCCACCCGCAGGTGCACCAGGTCGTTCGAGCCCAGCCGCGCGTGGCGGCGAACTGCCTCAACCTCGCCTCGCGTGGCCTCGTCATGGTCGCGGGTCGTGAGAATCAGGAACGGTTTCACGCCCGACACGTTAGCCCCCCACTTTCGGCGCCCAGGTCGGACGAGCGGCGCCCGTTTCCGCCAGCAGGCTCCGGACGACCGCGCGCAGGTCCCCGCCGTTGGCCGCGGCTACCGCCCGCTGCCGGGCATAACTCGGGCCACGGGTGGCCAGGACCTCGCAGAAGGCCAACTCGTCCTCGCATCCCAGCTCGCGAGCGATCGGTGCCAGCTTCTCCAGCCACTCGAACAGGCCTTCGGTCAACGGACGAGTCGGACGCACGTGCAACCGGTGGGTGACCACGTCGGTGTCCAGCCCGAACCGGGCGGCCCGCCACTTGTTCTCCTTCATGAACCACACCGGCAGCCGAGAGATCAGCCGGCCGTCGTCCAACTCGCGCGACATCCATTCGGCCAGGCATTGGGTGAGCGCGGTCAGCGCGCCCAACTCGGCGAAGGTGGGCACCGAATCCAGCACCCGGTTCTCCACCGTGCCGAAGGTGGACGGACGGACGTCCCAGCGGATCTCGTTCGGCGCTGAGATCATGCCGGCCAGCTCCAGCTCGTCGGCGTAGGCCTGGAACTCCTCCCAGGAATCCATCGGGTAGGGCAGCCCGTTGGTCGGCAGTTGCTGGAACAGCATGGTGCGCTGCGAGGCGAAGCCGCTGTCTTCGCCCTCCCAGAACGGCGAGGACGCGGACAGGGCCAGGAAGTAGGGCGAGAACCGGGCCAGGCCGTAGGTGATCGGCAGCGCCTTGGACCGATGGTCGACCCCGACGTGGATGTGGGTGCCGAAGATCGCCATCTGGCGGCCCCAGTAGGCGTTGCGCTCCTTGACCACGTTGTAGCGCCAGAAGTCGAACGGCTGCTGGTCGGCGGAACGGCTGAACGGGTGACCGCCAGAACCCAGGAGCGCTACCCCGAGCGGGTCGGTCACCGTCCGCACCTGGGCCATGCTCTCGGCGAGGTCGGCCAGCGCCTCATCGACCCGGCTGTGCACCCCGGTCACGAGTTCGATCATGTTCTGCAGGTACTCGCGATGAACCCGGGTGCTGCCGGGCTCGATCGAATCCAGGATCGGCTGCGCGGCGGGGGTCAGCTCTAGGCTGGTCGAGTCGACCAGGGCCAACTCCCACTCGATCCCGATGCTGCCTGATCGCGGCGAGGGGACGAAGTCGAACTGCATGGACCTCTCCGTCCTTGGGCGACTGCTCGGCAGGAGTGTAGCCCGGACGGACGGCTGACGCCCCGAAGCCCCACGAGGTGACGCCCTTTGCCGTGTGGATCTCGCCAACAGAGCCGCCGGCCCGCGGCTGGACGAGCGCCCCTCCCGGTCCCCGTTCGCCGGGACGGACGGGGACCGGGCGTGCGCTGCCCACGAGCGGCGCCGCAGACTCAGCGAGCGGCAGCTGGCTGGGCGAGCACTCCCCCGAAGAGTCGAGCGTAGCTCTGGGTTTCCGGGCTGGGGTGGTCGAAGTTCAGCGAGTCCCAGGTGGTCAGGTTGCGGGTGTAGCTGACCGAGCCTCGCCACGTGCCGGGGCCGATCTCGTCAGGGGTGCTGACGATGAGTCCGTCGGTCGAGCCCGGCAGGTAGGAGAGAACCGTGCCGAAATGGTCTTTGACGTCGGCCCTCCCAGGGACGCCGGGGGAGTACTGGCTGATTCTGATGGCGGGGAGCCTGGGTGAGGTGTTGATCGGAACGAGAGTCACGCTGCCTGCTCTGGTGATGGTGCCGACTCGATCCCCTGGTGTCCCGATCGCCACCGAGATCTGGTCGTGCAGGTTCTTCACGATGCTGACTGCGTAGCCGAAGCGGTCGACGTCCTCGTTGGAGCCGGGAATCCCGGGGGTGTCTTGGTGCAGGCTGCGGCCGGGGGTGTAGACCCTGGTCGCCTCATCCCAGGTCCCCAATTGCACCGATCCCGCGTCAGAGACGTCGCCGATGTCCTCGGCGGAGGAAGAGATGGCCAGGTGGCCGTCGCGGAGCGCGACCGCCTCCCCGAAACCGTCACCATCCTCGGCTGCGCCGGGGACACCGGCGGTGTTCTGGGTGATCCTCTGGCCTGTGAAGCTGGTCGGTTCGGCGGCGGTGGCACTCAGGATCGTCACCGAGCCGGCGTTCACCGCCGTCCCCACATCGTCGATGGCGTCACCGTCGACGATCGTCCGGCCCTTGCCGGCCAGATTACCGCCGAACCCTCCGCTGAGCGCGGGCACCCCGGGCACTCCGGGTGACCCACGGGTGATCCGGGTCTCGCGGGTCAGGGTCGTGTCACCCGGTGCCGAGTGGTACACGTAGATCGCTCCGGCCCACTGGTGGCCGGACACGGTGGACCACGGGGCCCCGACCACGACCTGTTGGTGGGTGCGGACCCATGCGGTGCCGTTCCACTCCTGGGGGGCAAGGACGAGCAGGCTGGCGCCGAAGAGTCCCGCCCCCGTGGGGGCTTCTTTGATGGTGGCGTTCACCAGCGTTCCGGACGGGCTACCGAAGGCCAGATAGATGGCGCCCTTGCCGCTGTTGCGCCCCGAGGCGCCGATCACCAGGTCGGAGCACCCGTCCAGGTTGAGGTCAGCCGTCGCGACCGCGTTGCCGAAGGCGTCAGAGGTGGCCGAGGAGGGCAGGCCCAGACTGGCCGCGGTGACCAGTGATCGAGTGCCGTCGCTGAGCAGCATGTCGACCCCGCCGCGACGGCCGTCCAGGGCAGGAATGCCGGTCACCACGTCCGCTATGCCGTCGGAGTTGATGTCGCCGACCACTCGGTTGAGTGGATCACAGGCGGCGGCGTGGGCTGGTGTGGACGGCCCCGATAGTAGGAGCGGGACGGCGAGGAGGGCGGCTGCCGCGAGGCGGGCTGCACGTGAGGCGAGGGTGATCATGCGGGGTGTCCTTTCGGTGGCCGCCCAATGTCCGGGGACGAGCGGGCGGAGTTCGGTTAGTCGTCTAGGTCAGTTCGATAAGTCGCCAGCCCACGGACGCGCCCTTTCGGTCGGTCCCCGGTTCGCCGTGACGGACGGGTGCCCGACCGAGAGGGCTAGCGATGCCTCAGGAGCAACGGCCTGTGACTCAGCCGATGGCAGTTGGCTGGGCGAGCACGTCCCCGAACAGGCGTTGGTTGATCAGGGTTCCGGGACTGGGGTGGTCGAAGTTCAGCGACTCCCAGGCGTTGAGGTTGCGGGTGTAGGAGACCAAGCCTTTCCACGTTGTGGGGCCGGTCTCCCTGGGTGTTCCGACCATGAGTCCGTCCGTCGAGCCCGGCAGGTAGGACAGTGTCGTTCCGAACTCGTCGTTGTAGTTGGCGTCATCGGGGACGCCGGGTGAGTATTGGCTGAACCTTGTGGCGGGGAGCGTGGGTGTGGCGTTGATCGGGACGAGGGTCACGCTGCCTGCTCTGGTGATGGTGCCGACCCGATCCCCGGGCGTCCCGATAGCGACAGAGGTCTGGTCGTGGAGGTTCTTCCCGATGGTGACTGCGGTTCCGAAACGGTCGCCGGCCTCGTTGGAGCCTGGAATCCCGGGGGCGTTCTGGTGCAGGTTGCGGCCTGGGGTGTAGACCCTCGTCTCCTCATCCCACCTCCCCAGTTGCACCGCTCCCGAAGAGACGACGCCGTCGAGCTTTTCGTAGGGGGATGCGATGGCCAGGTGACCGTCGCGGAGCGCGATTCGCCCCACCGAACCCATCCTCCGCCTCGGCGTAGCCGGGCACTCCGGCGGTGTTCTGGGTGATCTCCTTGCCGGTGAAAGTGGTTGGGTCGGCGGCGGCGGCACTCAGGATCGTCACCGAGCCGGCGTAGAGCTTCGTCCCCACATAGTCCGTTGGGGCACCCACCACGATCGTTCGGCCCTCGCCGGCCAGGATGCGGCCGAACTGCCCGGCGGACCTGGGCACCCCGGGCACTCCGGGTGACCCGCGGGTGATCTGGGTCTGGTTGGTCAGCGTCGTGTCGCCCGGTTCCGCGTGGTACACGTAGGTCGCCCCAGCCCACGGGTGGCTGTACACCTCGGATGCCGGGGCTCCGACGACGATCTGTTGGTGGGTGCCTACCCATGCGGTGCCGTTCCACTCCTGGGGGGCGAGCACGAGAATGCTGGCGCCGAAGTGCGCCGCCCCCGTGGGGGCTTGTTTGATGGTGGCATTGACCAGGGTGCCGGACGTGCTGCCGAAGGCCAGGTAGATGGCGCCCGCGGAGTTGCTGTGCGACTGGGCGCCGATGATCAGGTCGGAGCAGCCGTCCAGGTTGAGGTCGGCCGTGGTGACCGCTGAGCCGAAGTTGTCCCCGCGGGCCGAGGCTGGAAGGCCGAGACTCTCGGCGGTGATGAACGAGCGCGTGCCGTCGCTGAGCAGCAGGTCGACCCCGCCGCTCCAGTAGTCGAATCTAGGAACGCCGGTCACGACATCCGCCAGGCCGTCGGAGTTGATGTCGCCGACCACTCGGTTGAGCGGGTCGCAGGCGGCGGCATGGGCTGGTGCGGACGGCCCCGCCAGGAGGAGCGGTAGGGCGAGAAGGGCGGCTGCTCCGAGTCGAGCGGCACGTGTGGTGGGGGAGAGCATGGGGTTCCCTTCGGCCTGGAATCAACGAGAAGCCAGACGTAGCCACGCTATAGCAACCTGCGTACCGATGGAGGGCGATGCCAGCGCACACATGATCCGTTCGCCTCTGTCATCGGGCCGAGAGGCGAGCGGATGCAACGCGTGGCGTCCGAACTCAGCGAGCGGTCGTCGGCTGAGCCAGCACTCCCCCGAACGAGGCAAAGCTGATGCTGGTGCCCGGGCTGAGGTAGGCCAGGCTCAGCGGGCTCCAGGTGGTCAGGTTGCGGGTATAGGTGACCGAGCCCGTCCACGTGTTTGAGCCGATGGTCTCGTGAGGTGCGCCGACGACCAGTCCCTCAGTGGAGACCGGAAGGTACGACAGGGCCGTTCCGAACGCGTCGTCGGTTTCGGCATTGTCGGGGATGCCGGGCGAGTACTGGCTGAGGCGAAGGGCCGGGAGCGTGGGTGAGGCGTTGATCGGTACGAGGGTCACGCTGCCCGCCTTCTCGATGATGCCGACGCGATCCCCGGGGGTGCCGATCGCCACTGAGGTCTGGTCGTGCAGGTTCTTCACGATGGTCACCGCAGCCCCGAACTGGTCACTGCGCTCGTTTGAGCCAGGAATGCCGGCGGAGTCCTGGTGCAGGCTGCGGCCAGGGGTGTAGACCCTCGTGTCGGCGTTCCACGTCCCTAGTTGCACCACGCCGGCGGCCGTGATGCCGGCGACGTTCTCGGTGGGGGGCAGCGATCACCAGGTGGCCGTCGCGGAGCGCCACCGCCCCGCCGAACTGGTCGTACTCCTCGGCGTACCCCGGCACCCCGGCGGTGTCCTGGGTGATCCTCTTGCCGGTGAAGGTGGACGGGTCTGCGGCGGTGGAGCTCAGGAGTGTCACCGAGCCGGCGTCGGGCGCCGTCCCGACCGACTCCCCTGGCGTACCCACGACGATCGTCCGGCCCTCCCCGGCCAGGGTGGTGCCGAAGGCCTCCCCGTCCTCGGGCACGTCGGGAACCCCGAGCGACGCCTGAGTGAGCTGGGCCACGTTGGTCAGAGCCGTATCGCCGGCCGCCGAGTGGAACACATAGATCGCCCCGGCGAAGGGGTGGCTGTACACGTCGGACTGGGGGGCGCCGACGACGACCCGTTGATGGGTGCGCACCCATGACGTGCCGTTCCACTCCTCGGGGGCGAGGACGACCAGGCTGGAGCCGAAGCCGCGAGCCCCCGTGGGGGCGTCCCTGATCGTGGCGTTGACCAGGGTGCCGGACGAGGTGCCGAAGGCGAGGTAGATCGCCCCCGTGCCGTTGCGCTCCGGGGCGCCGATCACCAGGTCAGCGCAGCCGTCCAGGTTGAGGTCGGCCGTCGTGACGGCGGTGCCGAAGTAGTCGCCGGGGGCCGAGGCGGGCAGGCCCAGACTGACGGCCGTGATGAACGATCGCGTGCCGTTGCTGAGCAGTACGTCGACCCCGCCCTGCTTGTTGTCGATGCGGGGAACGCCGGTGACTACGTCCGATACCCCGTCGGAGTTGATGTCGCCTGCCACGTGGTTGAGGGGATCGCAGGCGGCGGCCTCTGCCGCTGACGTCGGCCCGGCTAGGAGAACAGGGAGAGTGAGCAGGACGGCTGCGCCGAGCCGAGCGGCACGCAACGAGGGGGAGGTCATGGGGGGCCTTTCGGTTACTGTCGTCACCGGACAACAGACATAGCGACCCTATAGCACGCCACGAGCGGATGGGAGGCAAACCTCCGGCACACCGTTCGTCCGCGCCCCCGGCCACCTACGCGCCTGTCAGATGGACGCCTGTCGGACGGCCGACAGGTGCCCCGGCGAGGGGGCTCGCGATGCTCCAGAAGCGGCGGCGCAGCCTCAGCCACCTGCCCCCGGCAGGGCGAGCACCCCCGAAGAAGGTGTCGCTGGGAATGTCCGGCCCCCGTGTCCTCCAACAGCAGCGTGTACCAGTTGGTCAGGTTGCGGGTGTAGGTGACGCTGCCCGCATCGCCGATCGCGCCGATGTCTTCGCCCGGTGTACCGATCACGAGCCCGTCCGTCATGCCTTCGCCGTCGTCCAGGTCGCCGGGCAGGTAGGTGAGGGCGGCGCCGAACAGGTCGCCGGCCTCGGCCACTCCCGGGATGCCGGTCGAGTTCTGGGTGTAGGTCTTGGCCGGACGCGCCGGCGTCCCGTTGATCCGGACGATGGTGACGCTGCCCGCATCGAGGACCGCGCCGACGTTCTCACCGGGCGCCCCGATGGCGACGGTGGTCTGGTCGTACAGGTTGTTCACGATGGTCAGGGCTGCGCCGAAGTAGTCGCCGTCCTCGTTGGAACCCGGAATCCCGGACGAGTCCTGACTCAGGCTGCCGCCGGGGGTGTAGACGCGGGTGGTCTGATTCCACAGACCCTTCTGGACGATGCCCGTGTTGGAGTCGCTGCCGACGTCTTCGCCAGGAGCGCCGATCACCACGTAGCTGGCCTGCATCGCCAGGGCCTCACCGAAGTTGTCGCCGGCCTCGGCGGTGCCGGGGACGCCGATGGTGTTCTGGGTGATGGCCTTGCCCGAGAAGGTGAACGGGTTGGCCGTCGTTGAGCTGAGGAAGGTGACCGAGCCCGCGCCGTTGGCGGCGCCGACCGCCTCGTCCGGGGTGCCGATGACGATCGTCCGGCCATCGCCGGCCAGGGTGGTGCCGAAGCGGTCGAAGTCTTCGGAGGTGCCAGGGACCCCGGCGGAGTTCTGGCTGAGCCGGATCATGTCGGTCAGCGCTGAGTCGCCCGGCATCGAGTGGTACACGTAAATGGCTCCCGCTTCGGCCTGGCCGGCGTCGTCCGCCGTGGGGGCACCGACGACGACCTGTTGGTGGGTGCGCACCCAGGCTGAGCCGTTCCACACCTCGGGGGCGAGCACCAGCAGGCTGGCTCCGAAGCTGCCGTGCACGGTGGGGGCGTTCTCGATGGTGGCGTTGATCAGGGAGCCGCCCGCGGTGCCGAAGGCGAGGTAGATGGCACCGTTGCCGTTGCGTCCGGGGGCGCCGATCACCAGGTCGTCGCAGCCGTCCATGTTCAAGTCGGCGACGGCCACCGCGCTACCGAAATAGTCCCCGGCGGCAGAGGCGGTCTGCCCGAGGCCGGCGGCGGTGATGAACGAGCGCGTTCCATTGCTGAGCAGCAGGTCGACCGCGCCTCGTCCGTTGTTGTACTCGGGGACGCCCATCACCAGATCGGCCACCCCGTCGGAGTTGAGGTCGCCGATCACGTGGTTGTCGGGATCGCACACCGCAGCGTGGGCGGGCGTCGCCGGAGCGGCAACAAGCAGCGGCGCGGCGAGCAACGCCGCGAAGGTCAAGCGCGCGGCCCGTGGGAAGAGAGCGGACATGAGAGGCCTTTCCTGGTTCGTTGTGCAGAGGAGCCCGCTCGGGGTGTCGCTGATACCGGCTGATCAGGCCACCATCAGCACTCGATCACGTTGACCGCCAGGCCACCACGCGAGGTCTCCTTGTACTTGGACTGCATGTCGGCGCCGGTGTCGCGCATCGTCCGCACCACGGTGTCGAGGGAGACCACGTGGGTGCCGTCGCCGCGCAGCGCCGTCCGTGCAGCCGTGACTGCCTTCACCGCCCCGATCGCGTTCCGCTCAATGCAGGGAATCTGGACGAGGCCGCCGACCGGGTCGCAGGTCAGGCCGAGATTGTGCTCCATGCCGATTTCGGCGGCGTTCTCGATCTGTTCGGGGGTGCCGCCCCAGACGGCCGCCATGCCGGCAGCGGCCATCGAGCAGGCCGAGCCGACCTCGCCCTGGCAGCCGACCTCGGCGCCGGAGATCGAGGCTGTTTCTTTGATGATGATCCCGATCGCGGTCGCCGTGAGTAGAAAGCGGACGATCCCGCGCTCGTTCGCGCCCGGCACGTGATGCCAGTAATAGGCCAGCACCGCCGGAATCACGCCGGCGGCGCCGTTGGTCGGGGCGGTGACCACGCGTCCGCCGGCGGCGTTCTCTTCGTTGACCGCCAGGGCGTAGAGGGTGAGCCAGTCGGTGCCGCGCAGCGGGTCGACACTGCCGACCTCCAGTTCGAGCCGCCGGGCCAGTTCGGGGGCGCGCCGTTTCACGTGCAACATCCCCGGGAGTCGCCCCTCGGTCTCGATGCCGTGCGCGATGCAGGCCTGCATCACCTCCCAGATCCGGGCGACGCCGGCGCGCACCTCGTCCTGGGTGCGCCAGGTGCACTCGTTCTCGAGCACCAGCCGGTCGATCGGTTTGCCCAGTTCGCGGCAGCGGGCGAGCAACTCGTCCCCGGTCCGGAACGGGTGCGGCAGTGGGCTGTCGTCGGTCAGGATCGGGTGCTCGGCCCGGTCGGCGTCGACGACGAAGCCACCGCCGATGGAGTAGAGGGTGCGCTCGGCGATCAGTTCGCCGGCGTCGTCGAACGCGGAGAAGATCATCCCGTTGGGGTGCAGCGGCAGGCTGCGTCGGCGGTACAGGACGACGTCGTGCTCGGGGTCGAACGCCACCTCATGCCGACCCAGGAGTGGTAGTCGCCGCTGCTCCAAGACGTTGGCGACGGTGGCGTTGACGGCGTCCGGGTCGACGGTTTCGGGACGCTCGCCGATCAGGCCGAGCACGACGGCCCGGTCGCTCTGGTGGCCGCGTCCGGTGGCGCCCAGGGAGCCGTACAGTTCGGCCCGCACCCGAGCGACCCGGGTGAGCTCAGCCTCGCTCAGGCCTTCGACGAAGGTCAGCGCCGCGCGCATCGGACCGACCGTGTGCGACGAGGACGGCCCGATCCCGATGCTGAACAGGTCGAAGAAGCTCAGCGCCATGCTTGGACACTACGCCCGGCCGCGCAGGCGGGGAAGGATGCCGGGTCGGCTTGTCGGGGGACGAGGGCGCGGTCGGTCACCGAGGCGACCGACCGCGACTCAACGCACCAGCTCAGCTGGAGAAGAACAGGCTGCCGATGCCGCGCTTGCGGTAGTGGTGGCCGCCACGGTTGCCCCACTCCGGGCCGCCGAACCCGTAGCCGGGCTGGCCGTAACCCTGTTGGGGGTAACCGGGCTGGACGACCGGCGGAGCGGCGAAGCGGGTCTCCAGCTGGGTCAGGTGTTCGAGCTCGCCGAAGTCGAGGAACACGCCGCGGCAGTTGAGGCACTGGTCGATGTGGACGCCGTTGCGGTCGAACGTCCGCATCTCACCGCGACACTTCGGGCAGATCATGCCGGCCGGCTGGTAGCTCTCGAACTTCTGGGGATCTTGGGGAACTGGCTGCGTCATGGCAACGACTGTGCCATGCGATCTGAGCAGAGACCACAGGATCCGCTGTGCGTTCGCTGTGCGCTGACGCTGTCCCGGCCCGCCCCCGGCCTGCTCTAGCGCCACCAAGCTGCCCAAATAACCTCGCGCTGCCTGTATTCAGGCAGGGTCAGGTCATGAAGGCAGCGTCGTGCGGTGCGTGGGCCGCCGTGGGCCGCGTGCGCTGATCGCTCCCGCCGTTCATGCCTACCGTTGCTGAGGGCTCCCGCGCCGGTGGCTCCTCGCTGATGGGCCGTGACCTCGCGCTGACGCTACCCGCGCAACGCCGCCCGGAACCACCGGACGGTTTCCGCCAGCCCATGCTCCAGGCCAACGGCAGGCACGTCGGGGAACAGCGTCTGCTGGACTCGGTTGTCCGCCAACGACTTCAGCACATCACCGGCCCGCGGTTCCCGATAGCTGACCTCGGCGGAGACGCCGGTGGCGGCTTCCAACGCAGCGATCAACTGGTTCAGCGACGTCTCCGTGCCGAACGCGGCATTGATCGGTTCCGGGTGGGAGACCCTGCGTGTCACCGCATCGGTGAGCAGGGCCGCCAGCGAGTCGACGTAGATGAAGTCGCGGGTGTGGGAGCCATCGCCGTTGACCAGGAGGGGCTGGCCAGTCAGCAGGGCGTGCGTCCACACCGGGATCACGGCGGCGTAGGGGTGGTTCTGATCCTGACGTGGTCCGTAGACGTTGAAGAACCGAAACGCGAGGGCGTCGAGGCCGTAGCAGTCCTGATAGGCGAGCGTGTACTGCTCGCCGGCCAGCTTTGAGACGGCGTAGGGGGTCATCGGGCGAACCCAATCCCGCTCCGATTTGGGCAGCGCGGGGTTTGACCCGTACACAGCGCTGGACGACGCCATGATCACCTGACGGGTGTGCTGCGCCCGAGCCGCCTCCAAGACGCGAAACGTGCCGGTGACGTTGATCTCGTTGCACGCGGCCGGATCATCAATGCTCAGCGGGACGCTGCCCATCGCCGCCAGATGCACGATGCTGTCCGTGCCCTCGGCGGCCTCGGTGAGTTGGCGTTCGTTGAGAATGGAGCCTTCGATGAAGGTGATCGGCAGGTCGTCAATGTTCCGCCGATGCCCGGTGGACAGATCGTCCAGCACGACCACGTCGGGGCTCGCCTCCAGCAGTTTTCGCACGAGGGCTGAACCGGTGAAGCCGGCACCTCCGGTGACCAAGACGCGCATGTGTTCCGTTCTTCTAGTGCTGGCGGTGTCGAAACCCTGGGGGAGACCACTCCATTCTCGCGGACGACCCGCGCGGCGGCCGCTCGCCACCTCGAGCACGAGACGCACGCGCCGCCCGTGGCGGGCCGCGTCAGACAGGTCACTCAGCTCATGCGACGGCAACCCTCCACCAGCGCCTCCGCCTCCGCCGCTGCCTGGCCCACAGCCCTGACCGCCGCCACGAAGACGGCGCAGCGAGCCGGAAGGTCCCACGCCGGATCCCAGAGCGACGGACGTCCTGCGCCGGCCAGGAACGCGTGCCAATCGTCGTCGCCGAGCAGGCCCACAGCCCAGAAGCCCGCGGGCCGAGCGAAGTCCCAGGCCGGGTCGCCGACGCCGAGGTCGTCGATGTCGAGCAGTTTCCAGCTGCTCCCGGCGAAGCCGAGCTGGCCCACATGCCAGTCGCCGTGGATCAGTGCCGCCGGCTCTTCGCGTCCGAGAGCCTCGGTGAGCAGTGCCCGACCCAGTGGGGCCAGGTCGGCGGGCGCTCGTCCGATGGCCCGGTGGAGGCGGTCGACCCAGCCGTGTTGGGGCAGCCCGGCCGGGGGCGGGGCGGCGTGCAGGGTGGCCAGCAGCGCCCCGGCCTCAGCCCACGGTTGGGTGGGGGTCGCGGGGGAGGCCACCGACACCCGCGGCCAGACCGTGACCGGGCGTCCGTCGGGAGCGATCAGCACCTCCTGGCTCAGCGGCCGGACGAACGGGTCGGCGCTGCTGGCGCTCAACCGTCGGGCCAGCAGGTCAGCGTCAGTGCGCGGGTGGTGCAGCTTGACGAACACGTCCCCGTCCACGCCGATCCAGGCGCCGGAGGGAGTCTCGACAGCGCCGGGTGACCTCGGCCACCGAACCGGCGGCTGAGCGCAGCCATCCAGGCGTCGATTTCGGTCATGAGGCCATTCTGGGGTGTTCGGGAGGGCGACCGGAGTGACACGATCGGCTCATGGAAACTGATTCTCCCCTCGTGGAGGGCTGACCCGTGCTGGCCGTCCATGTCTCTGTTCATGTCGTCGCGGACGGGGTGGACGCCTTCCGCTCCGCGTCGCTGGAGAATGCCCGGCAGTCGGTGACCGAGCCGGGGATCGCCCGCTTCGACGTGTTGCAGCAGGCCGATGATCCGACCCGGTTCGTGCTGGTCGAGGTGTACCGGGACGAGGCGGCCACGCTGGCGCACAAGCAGACCCCGCACTATGCGGCCTGGCGGGATGCGGTGGCCGACCTGATGGCCGAGCCGCGGTCCGCGATCCGCTACACCACCCAGTTCCCTGCCGACGATCGCTGGTAGATCGGCCGGTGTCGCTCAGTTGGCGACGAACGGCGTGCTGTGGCCGGCGCAGATGGTGCTCACCGTCAACCCGTTGAGGATCATCCGGGACGCGGCCGCCTGGTGGACGTCAGCGTCGAGGAAGGCCGGCATGGGGCCGAGGACGCCTTTCTTGTTGACCATGGCCGCGTCGCCGATGAAGGCCACCTCGCCGAGAACGAACGCCAGGTGGCCGGGCGTGTGCCCCGGCGTGGGCAGGGCGCGGATGCCGTGCACGATCTCGCTGTCGCCGTCGATCAGTTCGGCGTTCTCCGGGAGTTCCGCGATTCCGGCCCGAGCGGTCAGCCGCCGGAACGGGGTGTGGGGGATCGGTGCCGTGTGTCGCATGATCTCTGCGTCCGCGGCCCCCACCCAAACGGTGGCTCCCGTCCGCCGGGCCCATTCGGCCGCGCCCTGGGCGTGGTCGTAGTCGTAGTGGGTGAGCAGCAGGTGCTTGACGCTGTACGGAGAGAGCCCGTTGGCGCGCAGGTCCCGGGCGGACTGGTTGAGGTTCATCGTCATCCCAGGGTCGATCAGGATCAGGCCGTCCCCGGTGTCGATCAGGTAGCAGTTCGCGCCGATCGTCCGGGCGAGCTGGAACACCCCGGGTGCGAGTTTCTTCATGCGGCCTCCTTGGCGCGGCGGGCCAGGGTCAGGCCGACGATGCGGGCCACGACCACGGCGAGATAGAGCATGCCGACGATTTGCTGGAGCATCACCAGCGAACGGGCGTGCGGCAGGACGGGAACCACGTCGGAGAGCCCGGTGCTGGTCATGGTGGTGCAGCTGAGAAACAGCAGCTCGAACCACGTCCGCGGCGCTTCGGGGGAGAGGGCGGCGATGAAGGACCCGGGGACCAGCGTCTGACAGATGCTGTAGATGAAGGCGAACAGCCAGATGCCGACGGTGAACGTGGCCCCCACGGCCAGGATCTCGTCGGCCCCGATCACCTCGTCGTCGAACATGTAGCGGATCAGCGCGACGAAGGTGTAGCCGTAGAAGAGCGCGTGGAACAGGTCAGACCACAGGTGCCACGGCTGGGCGTTCAACGTGAACACGTCGACCACGGTAAGGACGACGGTCGGGATGCCGATCAGCACCGCCACCCAGGTCAGCGCCGGGGTGGCCCGGACGACCCACAGCGAGAGGGTGAGCACCACCAGCCCGAGCAGGGAGAGTGCCAGCGTGGCCAGCTGGTCATCGGTGCGGCCCTCCAGGAACGGGTAGGTCGCGATCCCGAGCAGCTGCGCCACTAACAGCACCCCGCTGGGATGCTGTTTCGCCAAACTCCAGGCCCGCACGGTCACATGGTAGGGGGAGGCTGGCAGGTCGGGCAGAAGAACATCACCCGCTGTTGCGGGGCCTCGCCGATCGGTTCGACCCGGACGGGGGTGCCGCAGCGGCGGCAGGATAGCCCCGCTCGTCCGTGCACGTAGCTGGTGCGACCGGCTTGGCGTTCGCCGGTGGAACTCTGCACGGCGTGGGCCTTGTTGATCACCAGAAACCGCTGTGCTCGGACGATCAGCGCCCGCAACCTCTCCGGCGGTAACTCGCTCGCCGGTAGCCACGGGGACAGGCCCTCGGCGAAAAGCGACTCGGCTGCCCACAGGGTGCCGATCCCGGCCAGGTTCCGCTGGTCGAGCAAGGCGTTGCCGATCGGACGGGGGTCGCGCTGCACGTTGTGCACGGCCAGATTGAGATCCCAGTCGGGGCCCAGCAGGTCGGGGCCCAGATGCCCGACCAGGCTGTGTTCCTCACTGCTGCGGACGACGTCGAGCATCCCCAGGCGGAGGCCGACCGCGGTGTAGTCGGGGCCACCAGCACGGCCCTGATCTGGTCCGCAGTGGAGTTCCACGGGGTGCGTTCGATCCGCCACTGGCCCTCCATCCGCAGGTGGGAGTGGATCGTCCAACCGGAGGCGAGCCGATGCAGCAGGTGTTTGCCGCGGCTGATCACCTCGATCGTGCTCACCCCGGAGAAGTCGTAGGTGGACAGCTCGGGCCAGCGCAGGTCGGAGCGCAGCAACACCTGACCGGCCAACGCCTGGTGCAGGCGCTGGGCGGTTCGCCACACGGTGTCACCTTCCGGCATCGCTCAGCCCCTCACTGCTGACACATGCCCTGCTCAGCCGCTCAAGCGGAGGCCGCGGGGGGTGAGCCGGAAGCCGGCCCCGGCCAAGGCGGTGGCCAGCGGATGCTCGGCGGCGAACACGCCGGTGCCGTCGATCTTCTCCACGCTCAGCTTGCCCAGCGCGCCGCGCCGGAACGCCTCAGCCAGCACCGCCGCCGCGTCACTCAGCGCGGACGGATCCTCCGACCAGCACAGCAGAGTGCGTCCACCGCGCTCGACGTACAGCACCAACTCCCCGTTGCGCAGCACCACCAGCGCCCCGGCTTTGCGGCCCGGCTGATGCCCTGAGCCGCCGTCGTCTCGGGCCGGTCTGCTCGGCCAGCTCAAGGCGGCCCCGTACGGATTGGCCGGGTCGCAGGCCGCCAGCACGAGAGCGTCGGATGGTTCGCTGACCGCCCCCGGCCCGGACGCGGCGGCGAGCCGGCGCAACTCGTCCACCGCTCCGCGTTCGCCGAACTGGGCGGCGCCCAGCGCTTCGACGAAGTAGCCGCGGCGCAGATCGCCGGCGTCTTCGAGCACGCTGCACACCCGATAGACGCCGGCGAAGCCGCCGGGAATGTCTTCGGCGACCACGCTGCCCCGGGTGATGAACCCGTACCGCTCGATCAACAGCTCCACTTGGGCGGCGGCGAGCACGGTCGGCTCGCTCTCCCGGGTCGGCACTCGGGACCAGCGTCCGGTCACTTCCGGCGGACCGCTGCGGCTCGGCATCGCCAGCCTGCCGACGCCGAACCGTCCGGCGTAGCGGCCGCGGGGGGTTGCCGGACGACTTCGGTGCGCGGTTCGTCCGCCGGCCAGCAGTGCCCGGACCGGGGCGAACGTGTCGTTGGTCACTCGTCCGGCCCAGACCAACTCCCACAAGGCCGCGACCAGGGACGGGTCGTCGGTGCTGCCGACCAGGTCGCCCAGCCCGCGGAAGAAGAAGGCCGCGCCCGACGACATGGCCTGGTGCAGCTCGTCCGCCACCCCCGGGGGCAGCTCGGACGGCGGACGCAGAGTCAGCGCCACGGTCTCGGCAGCGTGCAGCGACACCCAGCCGTCGGTGCCGGAGAGGGCGCCGTGCCCCTGCCAGACCACCTCTCCGGAGGCGATCAGGCCGTCCAACATGGCGGGGGTGTAGTCGGCGACCCGGGCCGGTAGCACCATCGATTCCAGGGCGCTGGCCGGCAGCGGGTAGCCGGCCAGTCCGCGGATCGCGGCCAGCAGGCCTTCGGCGCCGCGGAGCCGTCCAAGACGTTGCCACTGCGGAATGAAGCGGGCGAAGGCGACCGCCGGCACCGGTTCGACCTCGGCCCGCAACGCCGCCAGGGAACGTCGCCGGAGCAGCCGCAGCACAGAGGAGTCACAGAAGTCGGTGCTCGCGTGGGTCACCTCGCCGAAAGGGTCGCTCGGCACCCACCCCACCGGACGCAACTCGCCCTCGGCCACCCGTCCGGCACTGACGAGACGAGCCAAAGCAGCCCGCACCACAGCCGGGCCGACTCCCAACCAGCGCGCCACCTCGGCCGCGGTGAACGGGGCGTGTCCGCGGGCGTAGCGGGCCACCAGCTCGCCCAGCGGGTCGGCGGTCTCGCCGAGGAAAGCCCCGGCCAGGCCCACCGGCAGTGAACAGCCCAGCGCGTCCCGCAGCCGGGCCGCGTCCTCGACCGCCGCCCAGCGCTCCTGCTCGGCGATCCGGACCCGGATCAACCGGCGGGCGCCCTCCAACTCGGCCAGCCACCCGGGCACCTGCTCCCGGACGGCGTCGCGCGTTCGGGCGGCCACCTGCGCCAGGCTCAGCGGCCCGATGCTGCGGACGATGTCGGCCACATCTTCGGCGTCCCGGGCCTGCCGGGTCTCACTCAGGTGTTGCAACTCCCGCTCGGTGGCGGTGAGCGCGTCCGGATCGAGCAGATCCCGCAACGCCAGGCCTTCGGAAGTGCCGAGCAGTTCGGCCAGCAGTGCCGGATCGAGCGACAGGGCGGCGGCCCGGCGCTCGGCCAGCGGCGAATCGCCCTCGTAGAGGAACTGCGCCACGTACCCGAACAGCAGCGACCGGGCGAACGGGGAAGGCGTCGGGGTCTGGACCTCGACCAGCGCCACCCGGCGGGCGCGCAGGTCGGTCATCAGCTCCACCAGCCCGGGCACGTCGAAGACGTCGTTGACGCACTCGCGGACCGCCTCCAGCACGATCGGGAAGCTGGGGTACTGGCTGGCCACCGCCAACAACTGGGAGGCCCGCTGACGTTGCTGCCACAAGGCCTGACGCCGATCCGGGCGGCGTTTGGGCAGCAGCAGTGCGCGTCCGGCGCATTCGCGGAAGCGGGAGGCGAACAGCGCCGAGCCGCCGATCTGGTCGGTGATCAGGACGGTCACCTCGTCGGGGTCGAGCAGGATCGCCTCCAGGATGTCGGGGCTTTGCGGGTCGCCGGCGCCCTCCTCCCAGCTGCCCCAATCGGTGTCGGGGAGCCGGAACACCATCCCGTCGTCGCCGTGCATCGCCTGCACGTCGACCCCGAGTTGTTCACGCAGCCGGGCCGCCACCCCCAAGGCCCACGGGGCGTGCACCTGGGCGCCGAAGGGGGAGTGCACGATCACCCGCCAGTCGCCCAGTTCGTCGCGGAACTTCTCCACCACGATCGTGGTGTCGCTGGGCAGGTGCCCGGTGGCCTCGCGCTGTTCCTTCAAGTAGGTGAGCAGGTTGTCGGCCGCCCACTCGTCCAACCCGGCCTTGAGCACCCGCGGCCGGGCCCTCGGCGGGGAGAGCCCCGCCACCTCGCGGACGAACGCGCCCACCGCTCGTCCGAGTTCGGCGGGGCGGCCCAGGGTGTCGCCCTTCCAGAACGGCAGTCGGCCGGGTTCGCCGGGGGCGGGCGTCACCCGCACCTGATCGTGAGTGATCTCCTCGATCCGCCAGGACGAGGTGCCCAGGGTGATCACGTCGCCGACCCGGGACTCGTAGACCATCTCCTCGTCGAGTTCACCGACCCGGCGGGAGGCCCCCTCGCCGGCGATGAACACGCCGAACAGTCCGCGGTCGGGGATGGTGCCGCCCGAGGTGACCGCCAACCGTTGCGCGCCGCGGCGTCCGGTCAGGGTGTCGGTGACCCGATCCCAGACCAGCCGCGGGCGCAGTTCGGCGAAGGCGTCGGACGGGTAGCGCCCGGCCAACATGTCGAGCACCGACTCCAGCACGGGTCGGCTGAGCGAGGCGAACGAGGCTGATCGGCGGACGAGCGCCTCCAGGTCGGGCACCGTCCACTCGTCCATCGCGCACATCGCCACGATCTGCTGGGCGAGCACGTCCAACGGGTTGCTCGGCACCTTGAGCGACTCGATCGCCCCGGCGCGCATTCGCTCGACGGTGACGGCGGTCTGCACCAGGTCGCCGCGGAACTTGGGGAAGAAGACGCCGTGGCTGACCGCGCCCACCTGGTGCCCGGCGCGGCCGACGCGCTGCAGGCCCGAGCCGACGGACGGGGGCGCCTCCACCTGCACCACCAGGTCGATCGCACCCATGTCGATGCCGAGTTCCAAGGAGGAGGTGGCTACGACGGCGGGCAGACGGCCCGCCTTGAGGTCCTCCTCGGTGGCGGCGCGTTGCTCCTTGCTGACTGAGCCGTGATGAGCTCGGGCCAGGATCGGCGGCGCACCGTGGGATTGGCCCGATTGCGCCATCACCTGGGCCGGCGTTCTGGTCGCCGTGGGGGGCGCGGCGTCAGGGTCGGTGCGGTCGACCCAGATCTCGTTGAGCCGTGCGGTAAGTCGCTCGGCCAGGCGGCGGGAGTTGGCGAAGACGAGGGTGGACCGATGCGCGGCGACCAGGTCGACGATGCGTTCCTCGACGTGCGGCCAGATCGAGGCGCGCTGCGGCTCTCCGGCGGCTGGGCCGCTCAGGTCGCCGGTCGGCTCACCGATGGCCGAGAAGTCGGGCACCGGCACCACCACGTCCAGCTGCCAGCGCTTCTCACTGACCGGCACCACCGCGCACCGGACGTCCGCCGGCCAGGAACCGGGTCACCTCCTCGATCGGACGCACCGTCGCCGACAAGCCGATCCGCTGCGCGGGGTGCGGGAGGAGCGCGTCCAGCCGGTCGAGGGAGACGGCCAGGTGGGCCCCGCGTTTGGTGCCGGCGACGGCGTGGATTTCGTCGATGATCACCGTTTCGATGCCGAGCAGCGATTCGCGGGCCGCCGAGGTCAGCAGCAGGAACAGGGATTCCGGGGTGGTGATCAGAATGTCTGCCGGGTCGCGGACGAACTGCCGCCGCTCGTTGGCGGGCGTGTCACCGGAGCGCACCGCCACCCGGATCTGCGGTTTCGGCAGGCCCAACCGGGTCGCGGCGTGCCCGATGCCGACGCGGGGAGCGCAGGTTGCGCTCGACATCGACGGCCAACGCCTTCAGCGGGGAGACGTACAGCACTCGGCAGCGGCGTCCTGGCTCGCTGGGGGCCGTCGTGGCCAGCCGATCCAGTGCCCAGAGGAACGCCGACAGGGTTTTGCCGGAGCCGGTGGGGGCGACGACCAGGGTGTGCTGGCCGGAGCTGATCGCCGTCCAGGCGCCGACCTGGGCGGCGGTGGGGGCGTCGAAGTTGCTCCGGAACCAGGCTGCGGTGGCCTCGGAGAAGCGGTTCAACACGTCGGTGCCCATGACGGGACAACTGTGCCACGGGCTACTGACAGTGCGGCGATGTGTGTGCTTGTGACCCAAGCGGCGGCGCGGTCATCGATGACCACCACGACTCAGGCCCGGGCGATCTGCCCGATCCAGTCGTGCACGATGGCGATCGCTTCGTCCAGGGTCAGGTCGAGCCCGACCTGACCCGACCCGCTCACCACGTGAGCCGAGGAGCTTCTGCGCATCGCGAACCCATCCGTCGAGGATCCGCGCGCTCTTGGGTAAACGATCTTTGTCGGGCAGGGCCGCGAACGGGTCACCGGGCAAGTCGCGCCTCCATTCGCGACGTCAGGTGGACGCCCTCCTCAACCGTGAGCGCACCTCGAGCAGAACCAACCTCAATCGCCTGCCGGATGAGATGGACTTGGGTGCTGCCGTCGTCGATCACCTGACGGATGGCTGTTGCCGAGGTCACGCAGCGGATTCCCTCCCACCAGCCAAGGCGCTCAGGACGAAGGTCCTCTTGGTGAACGACGATGCGCTCGCCACCCTGGCGCCGCACGCGCGCCCCGTCAGGGACAGTGACGTGAATCCGGTCCGGGTTCACGTCAGCAAGTTCGAGCAGGTCGAGCGCCGTCTCGTGTGAGAGTGCTGTGTCGGCACGCCCAGTCCACAGAACCGCCTGCATGTAGTCGTCAGCTTTGCTCGCCGGGAATCGCTCGAATCGGTACACGCCGTGGGCCTCGTGCCGAAGGGTGCCGCGCCGGGCCAGGAAGCGCAGGGTGTGCGCGGCGATACCCAGGACGCGCGCCTCGTCGGTGGTGACGAAGCCGTGGTGATCCAGCGCGATCTCCCACAGATGTTGCTGTGCCGTGGCCATGACCTACCTCCTTGGTCCAAAAGCGTATCATTTATGATCTGTTCTTGGCAGGGATTGAGGAGGCTCCCTACATATGGCGAATCCACTGAAGCGTCGCGCTGGCGGGTTCCCTGGCTCCCGCCTGGGTGGCCGGCCGCCTTCCGGTGGCACTCGCGTTGCGGAGCTGTCCGCCGAGCCTGAGCCGTCGGCGGACCGGCCAAGACAACTCCGAGCGCCCAGATCAGCGGAGTAGGCTGACCGCGTGCCCCCCACACCAAGACCCCCGAAGACTCGCGTGCTGATCGTCGACGATGACGCCTCGGTTCGCGCCGCCTACCGACTCTTCTTCGACGGCCAGCCAGGGTTCGTCCTGGTTGCCGAAGCCCGCGACGGGGCGGAAGGGGTTGAGCTCTACGCGGCGGTTCGACCGGATGTGGTCTTGATGGACCTGCAGATGCCCGTCCGATCGGGAGTTGAGGCGATCACCGACATCTGTTCCCGCTGGCCGGGCGCGTGCGTCGTTGCGATGACCACCTTCAGCACCCGCGAGTACGTCGTGGCCGCGCTGCGGGCCGGTGCCGCCGGCTACCTGCTCAAGGACGCCGGCGGCCAGTCTGTGCTCGGCGCCTTGTCGCAGGCCATCGCTGGTGACATGCCGCTCTCGTCCATCGTGCGGCGCGAACTGGTCGCGACGGTCGCCTCCGAACGCCGGCCCGACTCTGCCGAGCATTCGTTGACCTCCCGCGAGGTGGAGTTGGTCGGGTGGCTCGCACACGGCCTCACGAACCAGCAGATCGCCCGCCGGATGGAGCTGTCGGAGGGCTCTGTGAAGCAGTATCTGTCTCGGGTGGCCGACAAACTTCACGTCGTTTCGCGGACGCAGGTGCTGGTCCGGGTGATCCAGTTAGGGATCGTTGACCCGATGATCGTGCCGTCCTCCGACGTCTGACCCCTATTCGAGCCAACGCGGCAAGGTGGCGGCGACGTGCCACTCTCCGCCGCGGCGTCCGGCGCTGAACTGTCCACCGGTGAGCGCGATCCGCTCGGAGAGGCCTGCCAGGCCCCACCCGGTCGAGTCGTGGTGCTGGCGCCGCCGGGGCGGAAGCACGCTGACAACGGATGCTTCGACGGCGTCCTTGGTCGTCGACAGGTTGATCCGGCAGGGCGATCCGGGTTCGGCGTAGCGAAGGACGTTGGTCGATGCCTCGCGCAAGATGCGGGTCAGCGTCCGGCCCGTTGTGGGGTGGCAGGCGTCAACGTCTGGTGAGACCTCGGCCGCGAGGCTGAAGCCCGCCAAGGTGAGTGCTTCGGTGGTGCCGGAGAGTGCTTCCGAGACGGACAGTTGGCTCGGTTCGCCCGGTTCCTCGGGGCTGACTACGTCCGGCTGCATCAACGTGACCAAGAGCGCCAGTTCGGATTGGGCGCCGCGGTTGAGGTCGGCCAATTGAGCGACAAGCCCATGCAGGTCAGCGACACTCGCCGGCTGGCGGTTTGACATCACGTGCATGGTGATCAGAGTCAGTTGGTGCGCCACCATGTCGTGCAACTCTCCGGCGAGGTGGCGGCGTTCCTGCTCCCGGGCGCTGGCCTGCTCGACGGCGAGACGCTCCAGGTCAGCCAGGTGACGCTTCCGGCTCGCCAGGTAGTGACGGACGGCGAGGCCCAGCATGGCGCCGAAGGGCGCGTAGAGGAAGATGCCGATGGTGTGGTCGAGGTCCCAGGAGGATGGCTCAACCCAGACGGCCACGAGGAGGGCCCAGCCTGGGAGGAGGGCGAGAAGCCAACGGACCCGTAGAACAGTGACCGTGGCGGTCAGGGCCACGATGGCGAGTTGAGCTGGTTCCCCGAGGGCGACAGCAGGTTCCGAGAGCGCGACAGAGGCACCCAATGCCGTAGCCAGCGCACCGAGACCCGTCCGTGGAGCCCAGACGACAAGCCCCACGGCTACAAAGGTCGCTACCCATAAGACCCGACTGGCAGTGTCCAACGGCGGAGCGGTCGGAGCCGTCAGCAGCGCTATCAGGTGGTATCCGGCGCTGAGTAGGGCAGCGAGACTGACGCCCACGCGGACCCCCTTGACGGGTTCTGACCGTCCTGAGGCGCTCGGTGACCTTGGCCTTTCAGTGCCTTGCGCCGATGCTTCGTAGATGGCTGGCATGGTCAGGCGCATAACCCAGCGCTCGCCCTGAGGTCCGACGTCCAGGCGTCCGCCCCGAGCGGTTGCTTCGCCCTGCAGCTCAGACCACGCCTTTTCGCTCGCGACCGCGTCAACGGGATGCCAGGCACTCAGGGTGGTGCCGAAATCATCCACGTTCAGGTCGAAGCCACATGTGCTGCCGGCGGGGGCTCGCTCGCGCATGTGTTCGGCCGCCTGGTGCACGGCTCGCTCGAACAGTGGGCCGCCAGCCCCGTTGATCGGGGTCGAGTCGCCGAAACCGGATAGTTCCACGGTGTAGCCGTGCCCGACCAAGGCCTCCTCCAGACCCTCGACGCTCGCTAACAGATTCACGTTGGCGGGACCGGCAGAGCCGGGCGCGCGTGGGCCTCTGAGGGTGGCGATCAAGCGACGGATTCCTGCCAGAGCGCCCCGCGAGGCCGATTCGACTGAATGGAGGCAGGCTTCGATGCTGGAGGCATCGGTGCTGGCGCGCGCCCGACCCAGAGCCTTCTCAGTGTCCGAGCCGGCGGCCCCAACCACGCGACTCAGTTCGTCAGCAAGCCTGGAGCGCTCGCTACGGCGGATTTCCGCGATGCTGCGCCGCAAAGCCTTAATGCGCAGGTCAGCACTGGCCACCCTCGCGTTCAGTGATCGAACGATGAGGCCGGTTGCGGTCGTTGCTACCAGGATGGCCATTCCTACCGCCACGCTGACGGTGGGCCAGGTTGGCAGTCGGGCCAACAGGAGCAGCGCATCGACGATGAAGAAACTGACGATGTATCGCCTGCGTTCGTTGGCCGCTAGGGCGACGGGCGCAACAAGAAGGGGCAGCAACTCATAGCCGTTCCACGTGAGGATCAGAGGCAATGCGACCAGCACTGCGGTCACCGCCGATCCGATGATCGGCCACCGCAATGACGTGACGACGGCAGCCGTCGACGCGAGCCCGACCCCCAGGCCGAGCGCCCCCTCGGCGCGAGGATTCCTCAGCGTGTTTTCGAGCTCCAAGGCGGCCAGCGCCACCACGAGCACCTTGAGAACTGCCACGGGTCGTGAGAAGTGGTGCCACAGCCAAGCTAGGGGATGGGCCTTCACACGCCTCATTATTGCTGCGTCGAGGGCGGCTGCTTCAAGAGACGCTATTTAGACATCCCGCGGGAGCCAGGCGACCGCGCGCCACTCGCCTTCGCGACACGTGGAAGTCAGAGTGCCGCCCAGGATTGCAAGTCGCACTTCCAGCGCCCTCAGCGCAGGCTCCGGCTGTTTGGCCACCGCTCCCCGAAGAGGGTGTTGAGCCTGCAGCTCGGTGGAAGCCTCGCCGACGGTGACCGAGATGAGGCACGCGCCTCCCGTTGGTGTGTGAAGCAGCATGCGTGCCGCGCAGCTGCTGATCAGTCGCGACAGTGTCTCGCGCACGGTCAACCCAAGTCTGTCTGCGGCGAATGGGACGCGCACAGCTGGGTCCAACCCGGCGGATGACAGGCCCCGCCGGGCCGCTTGTGCGGCCGCGGTAGGTGAGAGGCGCTGGGCCAAGTCGGCAATGGGGTCGCCGAAGGCCGCGGTTGCCGGGGTCTCAGAGAGAACCCGGATCAAGCGACGCACATCCTCGAGTGCCTCCGCGTTCAGTTCGGCGATTGTCACGAGGGTCTGCCGGAGACCCGAGGGGGACGTGGTTTCTGCGCTGGCCATCAGGTGCATTGCAACGGAGGACAACTGATGCGCAATCGCGTCCGGCAGTTCCTGTGCCAGTAGTCGACGCTCATCGACCGCAGCCCGGTCGGGATAGTTGACGGCCATTTCTTCCCCGGTTGCTCAGGTTACCTACCGACCCTTTGGGCAGAAGAGGACAATCACCCTGCAGAGGTCGAATTGCGGGTGCGCCGCGTGTACCCCGACTTGAGTCGAGCCCGTGACGCCAACCATGGGGTTGGAAAGGGCGAGGACGGTGGTCAGAGTCACAAGGGCATTGAGGAGCATGGCGCAGCCTTTACTGGAAAATTCTACTTGGGTCCTCGGCTGATCGCCGGATCATGTCTAGCATCCTGTCGGCATACTTGGTTCCGCGCCATTTACTAATGGCTAGTTCAGAGCATGGTCGAGGATGGCTGGCCAAAAGTGAACTGGCACCCGCGTCCCTGCGCCGCCAGCGTGGTGAGTATGCAAAACCCCACTGGCATCACCGAGATACTGACCGTCGACGACGACCCACTCGTCCGCGCGTCCTACCGGGCGTACTTCGCCGCGGAGTCGTCATTTCGTCTTGTCGGTGAGGCCGCGACGGGGGTTGAGGCGGTGGCCATCTACGGCAGCCTTCAACCGGACGTGGTGCTGATGGATCTGCAGATGCCAGAGATGTCGGGGGTCGAAGCGACCAGGGAGATCTGCCTGCGCTGGCCGCGGGCATGCGTGGTGGCCGTGACAACGTTCGGAACCCGCGAGTACGTGGTGGCCGCGCTGCGGGCAGGGGCGGGCGGCTACCTGCTCAAGGATCTGGGCGGGCAGCAGTTGGCAGCCGGCATCCGGCAGGCGATGCGCGGGGACATGCCCCTGTCCTCGTCCGTGCGCCGAGAGCTGGTGGCGGCCATCGGTGCCCAGGGAGCGCCTCCTCCGCCCCCCGTGTTGGGGCTGACGGCGCGCGAGGTCCACGTCTTGGACTGTCTGGTTGGAGGCCAAACCAATAGGCAGATCAGTCAGACCATGTTCGTCTCGGAAGGATCAGTGAAGCAGTACTTGGCTTCTATCGGTGCCAAGTTCGGCGTGTCGTCGCGAACGCAGATCCTGGTGAAGGCAATTCGATTGCACGTCGTCGACCCGGACGGAGCGGCGCTCCCTGGGGGCCACCGAAGTCCCGGCCCTCCCAGCATTTCCACGGTATCTCTGAGCGGCATCGATCAGGACCAGAATTTCGCGGTCGCGCCGAGGAATAGCCGAATGGCCAGTCTCTTCCCTGATGGCTTGCGACGCTGAAATGAGCGGAACTAACGTCAGAGATGGGGAAAGACCCCACCGCCCGATCCGGGGCAATCTCAGAAATAGGGAGAACATCATGAACGCTGGCTACATCGTGGCTTCGATCATCAAGGACAAGCTCAACTCCATGGGCTACTGGGCCGTCGTGTCTTGGCTGGCCTCCAAGATTGGCTCGTACTTCGCCAAGTTGATCGTGAGCCGTGTGGTGGCGGTCGGCGTGTACGGCGCTGCCAGCTACATCGCCTACCTCATGGGCGTCTCGTCCGCGATCGCCGGTCCGCTCGCCGCGATCGCCGGCGTCGTCGGCGGCTGGCTCTGATCAACACGTTGCTCAGGGCAACAACCTGAGGGAGCAGGGTCCGGGCGCGCGCCACGCCGCCTCACGCGGCCCCCAGGACGGGCCCGGGCCCTGCTCCCCCGCAAGACAACACAAGGAAAGGCGCCCACCGGCGCATGACAAGGAAGGACTCTGGAGATGAACAAGACGCGTGTCGCCCTGATCGCCGGTTACATCGCGGCGGTCACCTGGCTGGGGTACCTGGCTGCTGATCCTGCAATGCGTGAGGCGTTCACCGGAAGCTCGGCCTACACTCTGATCGCTTTCCTGGGTGCGCTGTATGCAGGCGTCACGCTGGCCACCGTCTGGTTCGTGGCGTTCCTGAACCGGTTCTCGTTCAAGTTGGCGGCGAATGATCTCTACCAGCCCGACGTGGCGAAGTCGGCCATTCACTCCTTGCTGGTGGTCGCACTGTTCAGCCGGCTCCCTGGCCTGCTCGGGCAGGAGTTTTGGCACACCAACATCGGCGTCGCGGCACTGCTGATCCCCCTCGCGTTGGCCGTCCGCGCGGCCTGGCGTGAACCCTCGCTGACTGGAGCCAGGAAAGCTCTGGCGTACCTTCCGATTTTCGTCTACCTGGTCGCCGACGCCGGCGTTCTCCTGTCCATGGGGCAGGGCTGAACCGTGTTGTCAGTGCCAGCGTCCACCAACAGTTGGGCAGCTCGCCTCGCCCTGCGTGAGCTGAGTCGGGCCCATGTTGCCATCGGCGCCTGCCTCTTCCTCCTCGGGCTCCTTGCACAAGGCGCTCTGATGTCGTGGCTCCCCGGCGGCACCCAGCTATCGGGATCCGTCCAGGTGAGCACGGGCTGGGACGACTTGGTCCACATCCTGCTCAACAACTCGGGGTTCTTCGTCCTGGTGTCACTGCTGCCAGGGCTGAACAGCGTCATTGTTGGCCCAACGCTCTTCATTCTCGGTACGACGGCGCACCAGATCCGCCTACTCCCGTGGACGGCGCAGTTCGACGTGTTGTACCGCCACACGGCCTTCGAACTGGTGGCGCTGTTCCTGGCCGTGCGCATCAGCTACATCGGCTACTTCGCCATTCGCGAGTTCGTCGGCAGCGGGTCGCCGGACAAGACCGATCTCGTCGCCCGGCTGAGGGGGTTGCTGCCCCTCTACGGGGTGATGCTCCTGTGCACGGTCATCGGGGCAATCCTGGAAGGGAACGTTCGTGTTCACGTTTAGCAACCTCGTCTTCAGCTACCGGGAGCGCCTTTTCGAGGGCTATTCGGACTCGATCTCGGAGCCGAGGATCGGCATCGTTGGGATCAACGGCTCCGGAAAGACGACGCTACTGCGCCTCATCGACGGACAGCTGCTGCCTCAAGCCGGCTACGTTGAGACGCACGGATCGACCTATCTCGTGGATTTCAACCTTCGTCGGTACCGAAGTTTCACGGTGGAGGACCTGATCAGCCTGTGTCGCCCGCTCCGCTCCTTCGATGTTTCCCGCAGCGATCGCTTGGCGTCGATGCTGCACATGGACGAGTACCGAAGGATCCCCATCGGCGAGCTGTCGAAGGGTATGACCAAGAAGGTCTCACTCCTGCTCGGGCTGATGTCGACAGCGGACGTCCTGCTCATCGACGAGCCGTTCGAGTCGATCGACGCGGAGTCGAACGCCAATCTGCTCCAGCTGCTCAACGAAGAGCGGCGGGGTTTGGTGATCGTCAGCCACGACCTCACCCTGCTGGAGCAGGCGGTCGACGCCGTCTACTCGGTTCAGAACCGGCGCTTGGAGCGGCGATGCTTGGCTTCGTGACGGTCCTGGCCCGCCTCACGGCCCTGCGAAAGAAGCGGACGACAGTCAAGGATGTCGGCCTCGGGCTCCTCGTCGCCACTCTGCTTGCCGGCGGCGGCCTCGTCGCTCCCCAGTGGTGTGGCTGGCTGCTCCTGCTGTACTTCACCTCCGTCCAACTGCTGGCCTTTGTGGAGAATGACGTCTTCTTCGACTTCGGCGACCTTCGCCGGCTGGGCTTTCGAGAGCCCACCATCGCTTACCGGCTGGCCTATCTGACCCACTACGTGGCACGCGACAATTTCGTCTCGAACGGCATTGCGCTGGGTCTGGGCGGCGCAGTCCTCCTGGCTTCCGGGCGCGGCTGGTTCGCCGCCTGGGTCGTGGTCACGTATCTGGCCAACCTGTGCCTCCTGCCGAGCCACGTTTACCTTGCGTCCCGCATGTCCGGGCGTGGACGGACGGTCTATCTGTGCCTGCTGTTCACGGCCTGGCTCCTCCTGCTGCTACCGCTGGCCCTGAACGGTCCGCTTCCCGACGCTTGGCTGCCACTGGCAGCGCCTCTGACCGCGGGGATTGTGCTCGTCCATATTGTCGCCGTCGACTACGCCGCCCGGCGCCTGCGCGGGAATGGGTTGGCCTCCTTCGGTGGTCGCCGCTATCTGGCCTGGCTGGCCCCGATCTCCCCGTTCCTGTTCAAGGACGTGCTGCTGCTCAAGGGCATGATTCTCCAGCGATTGGCGATGGGTCTCTCCCTGTTCAGCCTGCTGGCAGTCGGCTCGCCAGGGTCGTCACTCCCCGGGCTTGCGTTGCTGGCACTCGGATCGGAGAACCTGCTGTTCGGGCGCCAGGAAGGCGCGTATCGGCTCCTCGCGGATGACAACCTCTTCGACGACAAGGTCTTGCGCGCCGATCGGGGCGTCCTTCGTCGACACAAGCTGGTCTCGTTGAGCCTCGACGTTCCGCTCACCTGGGTGGTGATCGCAGGCCTGCTGCTCGCACTCGGTCAAGCCCGGGCGGACCAACTGGCCGCGATGGCCGGCGTTCTTCTGGCAGCGCTCGTGGTTGACGCTCCCGCGCTGTACCAGAGCACTCGCTTGGCCCGGGTGCTGAGGCATGCGGTCAGGTACTCGCTGCTGGGCGTGTTCGTCGCCGTGACGCTGAGCGGGCAGTCATTGACGCTGCTGTGGGCTTACCTCGCCATCGTGATCTGCGTCTACCTCCCGGATCTGATGTCGGTGTACTGGCCGAAAGTTAGCTTCCGTGGACGGAGTGCGAGCGCTGAGAATTCTAGTGCTGGGGTACCTGAGGGCCGCGAAAAAGCGTCCGAAGTTCCCGCTGTGCCCAGCGTGAACCTGGTGCGGATCTAGCCCCGCCAGCCCCAGTCAACATCAACGTAAGGAACAGACATGAACGAGACGGACGCCCTTGAGGTCATCCAGGAACTGGTCAGCGAGGGTGACGCGGTATACGCGATGACCCGCACCAAGAAGCGCAACATCTTCGTCGATTTTCTCGACGTGGTCGTCAGCGGCGGTGCCCTGACCGGGGCCGCGGACATCGCCGACACCGTGGTTCAGTCGTACTACCTGGTCGCCTCGCCGGCGAAGGCAACGATCGTTCAGGTCCGTGACAGCCAGATCGCCGACACGATCGACGTTCCGAGCTGGAGCGCGGAGAAGGCCAAGGAACTCCAAGGGCAAGGCGTGTCCCTGAAGACGCTGAATGTCGCTGGCTACCGCTACAGCAGAGGGGTGCAGATCGCATGAACGGCCGCTCCTCCCGCTGGCACGTGCGGTTAGCCGGCGCCACCCTCGCCGCGGTCGTCCTGCTGGGAGGGGTGGGCTGCTCGGCGACGCAGAGGGCGGTCGGCGATGCGGCAGTCATCGCGGTCGTGGACTCTGTTGACCGGACGTCCTTCGCCAAGCTGCATCCGAACCTGTTCGTGGCCGATGACCGGGGACCGGGGATGGAATCGGTCAGCGTGCTGAACTACGACCCCAACAAGTTACCGTTCCCTTCCCGTCAAGAGGGGGCCGGCTACGGGCATTTGGGCACGGGGCCCAAGAACTTCCAGCAGGTCGTCCGCCACGTCTCGGTCATGGAGGGCGAGAAGTTCTACGTGGTCGAGTTCGACCCAACCAGCGGTGACAAGGTCTACGAGGAGGGTTCGTGGTTCCTGGCCGAAGAGCGCGACGCCTACGTCGCCAAGCAGTTGGCGATCCTCGACGACCTGCTCAGCAAGGGACGTTGATCGGCATGGCCATGCTCGTCCGCAGCACCTGGTTGGCGACCGTCCTCGGCGTCGCGCTCCTGCTCAGCGGCTGTGTCGCAGACGCGAAACCTGCCACGGTCGCCACCCACACCCTCCAGACGGCGGAGTACTCCTACGCCGGGTACCTCGTCCCCAAGGTCAGCCGGAAGCTGAGCGTGTCGGCCACCGAGCTGGCAGTGCAACCCGGCGACACCGTGGCAGCGGGCGAGAGGCTCAGGGAGTCAACAGCCGCGATCAGGGAGCGCCGCCGAGTGCTTCGGTCGGCGGTGTCGGCCTACGCCCAACGCGTTCGGCTCGCCTCGGCGGCCGTGACCTCGCTGCGCAACGGCGGGAGTGGTTTCTACGCGCCGGCCGGGTCGGCGTCGGCGGCCGACGTCCGCACGGCCGAACGGGAGATCACCGCCGCCAAGACGGCGGAAGCTCGTGCCGCACTGACGTACAAGAATCAGCTGAGCAAGCTGACCGAAGCGAAGGCCACCTCCGACATCGCCTTCCACAAAGCTGATCGGACGCTGGCCCAGCGGGAGTACCGCACCCGGCTGATCGGGCTGTTCGACAGCCTGAAGACGGCCTGCACGACCGCCAAGTCGGCGGCGGAGGGGAAGCTGGCCGGCCTGGACGTGAAGGCGCCGTTTGCCGGAGTGGTCACCCTCACAGCCGGTGAGGTGTGGATCAACTCGGCCGCAACGTCCTTCGTCTACGTGGCGACCGAGGATCAACTCGACAGTGTGGCGGCACAAACGAGCCTCGAACTGCGGGTCAAGGGGACCGCGGTGGGCACGCTCAAGCTGGCGTCGAGCTCCTACGACGCGGAGGCGACCACCAGCGCGGCATCACCCCGCTACCGGCTGCTGTTCGACGTCAAGGCGTCCGCAGATTTCACTCCGCGCGACCACGGCACCGCCAGCGCCACCTTCCAGGGGACTAACCTCGCCGTGCCGAGCGCCTTTCTCGGCCACGACAGCGAAAGCGACTTCGTCCTGGTCGGCGGGGAGCGGCGGGCGGTGGCGGTCGAGAAGGATGCGCTGGGGCAGTTGGTGTTGACCAGCGGCGGCCTGACAGCCGGCGACGTGATTCAACAGGTGAGTAGCTGACATGATCTCGCTCAACGGTGTCGACAAGACCTACCGCGGACGCAACTTCGAGGTGGCCGCGCTCCGGTCCCTCAGCCTGGCCGTCCCCCAAGGTCAGTACCTCTCCGTGGTCGGCAAGAGCGGCTCGGGCAAGTCCTCCTTGATGAAGATCATCGGCCTGCTCGACTTCGACTACGAAGGCGTCTACGAGCTGAGCGGACGATCCCTGCGAGGCGTCGGCGATCAGGCTCTGTCCCAGGCGCGTCGCCGGATCGGGTACGTGTTCCAGGACTTCCAGCTGGTGTCGCGGTTCACCGTCCGTCGAAATCTGGAGATCGCCTCGGTGATCCGGCACGGATCGGTTGACGCTGCCCAGGTGGCTCAGGGCCTTGAGGACGTGGGCTTGGCCGACAAGGCGCTCAGCTATCCCGACGAGTTGAGCGGCGGTCAGAAGCAGCGGGTTGCGATCGCTCGGGCCATGTTGGGCGGCCCGGACCTGCTGATCGCCGACGAACCGACCGGGGCGCTGGACGGCGCGACGGCGTCCGCGATCTTGGACCTGCTCGCCGACATTCATCAGCGACACGACTGCAGCATCCTGGTGGTCACCCATGACGACGAGGTCGCGGCCGCTGCCGAACGCACGGTCGAGCTGGTAGCGGGGGAGGTCGTCCGTGACGTACTTCGCTAAGTTGTGCATCGAGGGCCTTCGCTACAACAAGGTTCGCTCGTTCCTGACCGGGCTGGGCGTGCTGGTCGGGGTGGGTTCGGTGGTGCTGATTCTGGCCCTGACCACGAGTCTGTCGGCCCACCTCGGCAACCAGAGCACCGACCGTTTCACCGTGGGTCTGTCGAGCAGCGCCGAGGCGAACGCGGACGTGGTCGCCGCCCTGGCGACCGCTCCCATGTCGGCCCGGGTCGAGGCCGTCCGGCTGCGTCCGGATGTGTCCGCCGTTGAGGTCGAGACCCCTGGCCGCACGCTCTCTGTGACCAGCCCGGACGGCAGCACCATGGCCGATCTGCGCTGCGCTTTCGACGACAATGTCGAGGTCGTCGAGGGCCGTCCGTTCTCGGAGGCCACCGGGAATGTGGCGATCATGTACGCCAATCCGGAGTTCCGGGAGAGCACCCAGGTGGGCAGCGTCATCGGAATCGACGGAGCCGCGTTCACGGTGATCGGCCTGACTCAGAACCTGGGCCCGGACGGGTCCACCCGGCTCTTCCTGCCCCAACGGGCAGCCGAGCACGTCCAGCTGACCGAGGCGCAGGCGAGCAGCAGTTTCACCGTGATCGTCCGGCAGCCGGAGGATCTCGCCGAAACCCGCGCGGACGTCCTGGCGCAACTCAATGACGGGATCGACGCCAGCCTCAAGTTCGTGGACTTCTCGGCCGAAGAGGGTGCAATGTTGGAGGAGATGTTCCAAACCCTGGGCCTGTTCCTGGGGTTGATCGCGTCCATCTCGTTGGCGGTGGCGGCGCTCAACATCGTCAACGTGATGTACATCTCGACCCTGGAGCGGGCGGACGAGATCGCCATCTACCGCTCGCTGGGGATGACGCGCAACCACGTCCGTGGCTTGTTCCTGATGGAATCGCTGGTGGTGGTGACGACCTTCGCCTTGGTCGGCTGCGTGGTGGGCTACCTGATCGCGGCGGTCATCCTCACGCTGGTCAAGGTTCCGCTCGCGTTCGGCTGGACGACCATCGGGTTGTTGTTGCTGGTCGTGCTCCTCGTGGGTGCGGGCGGTGGTCTGTACCCGGCGAACAAGGCGGCCGGGATCGATCCGGTGCGGCTCCTGCACTAGGGGTGGGGCGGCATCGCCCTACAGGGCGTTGGCCCCCAGGTAGTGCCGGTCCCCGACCAGCCAGAGAAAGACCGCCAGGGCGATCGTGGCCAGCCAGGAGAGGCCGCTGAGGACGACTGCCAGCGGGGTGAGGGACGAGATGCCCAAGGCTACGAGCGCCAGCAGGTCGGGGGCGGTGATCAGGACCAGCAAGAGCACGGAGGTCATCGCGACACCTCGAGCCCTGTGCTTGGCCAGGTCGGCGACCGCGAGGCAGATGCCGGCCAGGACGGCCACCTCGACCAAGCCCAGCAGCGGGCCGATCAGCGGCATCAGCGAGCCCAGTGGCAGAAACATGCTCAACAGGGAGACAGCGATCAACACCAGGACCCCGATTCGAGCGATCGCGAAGCCGCGGTGCATCGCCGTGATGCGCATCAGGCCGCCGAGCGCGACCAGCCAGCCGATGAAGCCCAAGCTCAGCCCGAAGCCGCCGAGTCTGATGTCGATCAGGGTCAGGCCGACGCCGATCGCGACGAGTCGTAAGGGTGCGAGATTCATGGTTGCTCCGTTCGGGGGGTGAACTGCGGACGGCGGGCGACCATCCAGCAGGTGCCCGCCAGGATCAGGATGAGGGCCAGACCGCCGATGATCGCGATCGGCAGGAACGCGGCCTGGTTGTAGCCGATCATCAACCCGAGAAGGGTCAGCGCGCTCGTGGCGAGGACTCCCCAGCGGACGAGGTTGGCGACGGTCGAGGAGCTTCGGACTCGCCCAGGTGTGGATCAGCCCGTCACAGAGGAACCAGACGAACGCCGCGGTGACCAGGATCGAGACCACATTCGCCACCAACGCCATGACGGTCCCCAGGTTGAGCACGAGCCCCAGCGAGGCGACCAGGGAGGCGATCGCCGCCCACCGGGCCGGGCGGAACGATGGGTGGACGTGCAGCACGGAGGTCAGGCCGTAGACGATCAGCATCCAGCCGATCGGATCGACCAGCAGGTCGAAGGTGAGGTTGATGTCGACCACCACCATGAGCATGCCGAGGGCGAGCAGGCGCAGTGGAAGCATGCCCTCGACTGTACTTGAGTGCCGGACGCCTGCCTGGGCGAGCGAGTCCGGTGGGGTTTCCTTGCGCCGATATGACCCGGCCGGGGATTCGCACTAAAGTGCCTAGCTTAGTCCGAAAGTTCCAACTGCGAAAAAGTCTCTTGCGGTGCAGGATGGGGCTTCGGTAGGGTCGGCATACTTCTATTGTTCACCCTCCTGGAAGGCGGAAGCACTCTTGAAGAGATTCGGAGTTCTGCCTGTTGAGGGGTCTGACGGATCAGCGACCATGGTGGGCGGGCGCGTTGCCTATGGCGTCGTTGGTGTCGCGATATTCGCACACCTTTGCCTTGTTTCTTGGCTTGCGCTGCAGGGGCTTGGGTCGATCGATCGTGACGATATCTTGATCGCCCCATTGATGGTGTTCTTGTGGGCATCGTGGCTAACCGTCCTGGTTGTGGGTAGGCGTGCGGGCTATGGAACGCTCCCGCGCTGGGCACTGGGGCTCTGTGGCAGCTGCGTCGCCGTGTCGGCCGCGGTGGGCATGGTGGTGGCGTAGAGGTGACATCGGAACAGCTGTCGCCAAAGATCAATAGCGCCGGTCGGGTCACCAAGTTCGTGACGCGCGTATTCCTGGTTCTGGGTTTTCTCCTCGGCCCGATTCTTCTCGCCAACCTGATTAGCGTCCTTGCCCCATCGGCTCGGTCGAACTGGCGCTCTTGTACGTCCTTTGTGGAGGTGTACCGTCTTTTCTGGCGTCGCCTGTGCAGAGTTAAGGGAGCGGAGAAGAGTTATGAGGTTGTCGGCTGACAAACTGGTGAGTCGCTTGATAGTCCCCGCGCTGCTGATCGCCGTCACGGTCGCCGTCGGGGTGATCTGGTGGACTCGGGACGAAGCCGGCCCGCTGCCGTGGATCACCCGGGCCTTCGCGATCGCGTACGTCCTGGCGACCATCGCTCATGTTGTCGCCATGGTGCAGTCGTGGGGGCCGGCTCCAGCGCACGTCCTGCTCGGGGTGGTGCTGGGGGTCGCCGTGGCGGGGCACCTGTGGGACACGCCGCAGCAGGCGATGCTCTGGGCGGTGCCTCCGCTGGCGGTGAGCATCCTCTGGCCAGCAGCATGGCGAGGGCCAGACGTCCCTCGGCGTTGACCCTGGGATGCTTGGAGGTCCCTCCAGAACCGCGCCACCCCTATCCCTCCAGCCTGAGCGGCGTTAGCTTGGACCATCACAGGACCCCCGAATCCCTGTTCTGAGCCCCTGATGGAGGTTTCATGTCGCATAATCCAGCGCGCGCCGCCGATGGGCGTCGCCGCGGGCTTGTCGGTGGCCTGGTCGCCACCCTGACCCTGGCCAGCTTGGCCACCAGCGGCGTCGCCCCCGCGTCCGCCGCCCCCGAACACGACGTCGCCGGGCTGGTCGCCCAGATGAGCCTGACCGAGAAGTTCGGCATGCTCGCAGGAGGCACCGGCACCAACGGCGCCGCCGGTGCTGTCGTGGGCGTCCCACGGCTGGGCATCCCGCGGATCGACATGGCGGACGGTCCCGCGGGCGTCCGCTCCAACCTGCCGGCCACTGCCCTGCCCGCCCCGGTCGCCCTCGGTTCGACGTTCGATCCGGAGTTGGCGGCTGCGTACGGCGGCGTGCTGGGCCAGGAGGCGAATGCTCTGGGCATGGAGGTGCTGCTCGGCCCCATGATGAACCTGATCCGGACGCCGTTCGCCGGCCGCAACTTCGAGACGATCAGCGAAGATCCCCTGCTCAGCTCGGCATTGTCGGCACCGCAGGTGGCCGCAATTCAGGGTCACGGCGTGATCGCGACCGGCAAGCACTACGCGGCCAACAACCAGGAGTTCGGTCGCAGCGGCATCAACGTCATCGTCGACGAGAGAACGCTGCACGAGACGGAACTGGCCGCGTTCGAGGCGGTGGTGGACGCCGGCATCGGCGCCGTGATGTGCTCCTACAACCAGGTGAACGGCGTCCAGGCCTGCCAAGACCCCCCTACCTGCTCACCGAGGTTCTGCGCAGTCAGTGGGGTTCGAAGGCCTGGTTATGACTGACTGGTTCGCGCGACACACCCAGCCGGCGGGGGTCCTGAGCGGGCTGGACGTGCAGATGCCGCGCCCCACTGCCGAGTTGATCGCCGCCCTTGACACCAACGCCGTGGCCGGCGTGGACGACGGTGACACGCCCGCCCCCCAGATCATGGCCGCGGTCGACCGCGCCGTCACGGCCGTGCTCACCGCGATGGACCAGGTGGGGCTGATCGGCACCGAGGGCCATCCTCTTTCCGAGCGCGCCACGACGGCCAATGCGGCGATCGCCCGGCGGGTCGCCACCCAAGGGGCCGTCCTGCTGCAGAACAACACCAGGGCCCTGCCGCTGACCTCCGCTGACCTGGCCGACCTGGCAGTCGTCGGCCCGACGGCCAAGTCGCCGCTGATCGGCGGTGGCGGCAGTGCCCGGGTCAACCCGGACGCCGGCGCCGTGCAGAGCACGCTCGACGTGCTGACAGCGCGCGGGGCTGACGTGACCTGGGCCACGGGAGAGGAACTGGACGGGGTGCTGATCCCCGCCGAGGCGCTCACCCAGGGAACGCCGATCGACGGGACGTACGGGACCGGGCAGACGGTCACGGTCAAGGCGCCGACTGCCGGTGACTACACGTTCGCGCTCCAGACGACCGGCTCTGGCGGCCAGTTGTTGCTGAGCACGGCCACCGGCCCAGTCGTGGCGTCCACCCAGTCGCGGTTCGGCGCTGCAGGCGGCAGCCTGATCCCCGCCTCCGACGGACGAACCAACGACACCTACCTGGTCACCCTCGCGGCAGGCCAGGAGATCACCTTGGTCGTCATCCCTGCAGCAGGACAATCCGTCCCGATGCGGCTGCAGTGGGTCACCCCGGAACTTCGGGCCCAGCGCATCGCCGAGGCCGCTCAAGCCGCAGCCAACGCCGAGGTAGCCATCGTCTTCGGCTACAACGAGGGCACCGAGGGTGAGGATCGCGCCTCCCTCAGCCTGCCTGGTCACCAGAACGACGTGATCGCCGCGGTCGCGGCCGCCAATCCGAACACGGTTGTCGTGCTCAATACCGGTGACCCGGTGGCCATGCCGTGGAAGGACGATGTCAAGGCCATCCTGCAGCTGTGGTACCCGGGTCAAGAGGGCGCCGAGGCCACCGTTGACCTGCTCACCGGCGTCGTGAACCCGAGTGGAAAGTTGCCCGAGACCTACCCCGCAGACCAGGACGCCACCCCGGTGAGCGACCCGGCGAACTACCCGGGGACCGACACTACCGGCGACGGCGTTCCGGACACGCAGGAGTACACCGAGGGCAGTGACATCGGCTACCGCTGGTACGAGGCGACCGGGACCAAGCCGCTGTTCGCGTTCGGCCACGGACTGTCCTACACCACGTTCAAATACACCGGCCTGAGCGTGCAACGCGCGGGCGATGAGCTCCAGGTTTCGTTCACGCTGCGGAACTCCGGCCGCGTGAGCGGCACCGAGGTTCCCCAGGTCTATCTCGGACGGGGCACCGCTTCGGCCACGCCGACGATTCAGCTGGCCGCCTTCGACCGCGTCACGTTGAGGCCCGGAGAGGCGAGGCGGGTGACCCTCCGGGTTCACGAGCGTCAACTATCGGTGTGGGACGCCGACGCGGACGCCTGGGCTCGTGCCGTCGGGACGCGTCCCGTCCTGGTTGGCGGCGCTGTGGACAGCATCCAGCTGACCGGCAAGGCGCGGATCCGCTGAGGTTCAGCGGATCCGCAGCCTGAACGAGGGCCCCACGGTCGGTGGGGCCCTCATTCGGTCAGGTTGGGGTGGGGGGACGGTGGGGCGCGGCGGAAGAGCGAAGACGAAGGACAGCTACGTCGCCGTGGCTCAGACACTCGACGCTTTTTACTCATGACTCCGCTGGGGGGATCTGATGCGAGAATTCTCGACGAACGAGCTTGACGCGGTGATCCTCGACAGAGATGACCTCGCCGCCTTCATGTCCGGTGGCACCGTGGACGACCGTTGCATACGCATCCGCCTAACGATTCTCGCACTACCCGGGCCACGCCTTTCCCTTCAGGACTTCTTGGTGGCTGCGACCGAGGACTATGCGGGCGACATCAGGATCTCGGCAGTAGATGGACTGGGTCCGGTCGCGCTGGAGATCGTCGGTGGCCGCGGGGGTGGGAGCGATGAACTCATCCGTCAGGAGACAGATCTGCGCCTCCCCGGCCAGCCAGCCCGCCGCTGACATTCAGTTTCCAGTGGGCAGCGCAAGCGATGGACGCATCGGTGACCATCGTACGCAATATCGGGAACTTGAGGGCGGAGAATCGCCCCAGTTGGCCATACCAGCTCCGGAGTTCGTCGTGTAAACCGCACTTCGTCTTGTTGAACCTCGGCCGCCGGGTTCATCGGAAGCTGGGATGAAGCGCGGGCCGAGATCGGGGCGGAGTTGCCCCCGGCTGGTCTGCCTGTGTGCTCGTCGACTAGGGACTCGGTCGGGTCGGTACGGGGCCTTGACCCGGGATTGTCGCCGGCGAACCCTGGCCGTCGGCGTCGACGAAAACTGTCAGACCCGTTGATTACGGTAGCTATATGGATGGTGAGCGGGCGGTCGGGGCGGAATCGCCCTTGGTGAGCCTGTCTGCGTGCTCGTCCACGGCGGAGCCGGGGTCGTCGTTGGTGGAGGTTCGGCCCGACCGGTGGCCGCGTCGGAAACTGTGAGCGGCGATGCTCACGATAGTTATGTGGATGAAGCGGGGGCTGGGAGCGGGGCAGGGTTGCCGCCGGCTGGCCTGCCCGCGTGCTCGTCGACCGGGGACGCGGTCGCGTCGCTGCTGGGCTTTGATCCGGGGATTGTCGATGTTGAACCTCGGCCGTCGGGTTCGACGGCAACTGTCAGTGACGATGCTTACGGTAGTTATGGGGATGAAGCGCGGGCAGAGATCAGCGCAGAGTTGCCCCCGGCTGGCTTACGGCCGCGACGGAAACTGTCAGACCCGACGTTTACGGTGACTATATGGATGGGGAGCGGGCGGTGGTCGGGGCGGAATCGCCCTTGGTGAGCCTGTCTGCGTGCTCGCCTGCGGCGGAGCCGGGGTTGTCGTTGGTGGGGGTTCGGCCCGACCTGGTGGCCTCGACGGAAACTGTCAGTGACGATGCTTACGGTAGTTATGTGGATGAAGCGCTGGCTGGGATCGGGGCAGAGTTGCCGCCGGTGAGCGTGTCTGCGTGCTCGTCCACCGAGGACGCGGTCGAGCCGGTCGTCGACGTTGACCCGGGGATTGTCGATGGCGAACCCTGGCCGTCGGCCGCGCCGGACACTCTCAGTGACGATGCTTACGTTGGCGATATGGATGGGGCGCGGGCGGAGGTCGGGGTGGTGTTGCCTGCGGTGTGGGTGGCTGTGGGGTCGTCGACGGCGGGGGTGTTGGGGTCGGTGTCGTGGTTGTTGGACGGGATTGATCATGCGGCGCGGGGTGGTGTTGGGCATCGGGAGCGGCTGGGTTTGGTCGAGCAGGCGATGGTTGTCGCGGATCGGGTGTCTGCGTTGGTGGGTGTCCTGGTGGCGGAGGCTGAGGTGGCGGATTCGGCGACGATTGCGCGGGGGACTCCGTTGTCGTCGTGGATTGGGTTGGCGGGTCGGACGTCGGCGAAGGCGGCGGCGGGGTTGGTGTTCACGGGTCGTGATTTGGTGGGCCGTCCGGGGGTGCGGGATGCGGTGTTGGCGGGTCGGATCGGGGTGCCGCAGGCTCGGACGATCGCGAAGGTGCTGAGCCAGTTGCCGGTGGGTGTGGACGCCAGCCAGGAGTTGGCGGCGGAGGGGTTGTTGTTGGGGCATGCGGAGGTGTCGACGCCGGAGGAGTTGGCGGCGTTGGTGCCGGGTGTGGTGGAGCAGGTGTGTCCGGAGTTGGTGGAGGATCGGGAGGATGAGCAGGTCCGGTTGGCGGCGAGGGCGAAGCGGGCCCGGGCCCGCAGGGGGTTGTCGTTTCATGCCGATGGGGATGGGTCGGTGGCGTTCCGGGGCAGCCTGCCGGAGTTGGACGCGGCCCCGTTCATCACGTTGATTGATGCCTATGTGGAGTCGGATCGTCGTGCCGCCCGGGACCTGCTGGACCCGTTGGCGGAGGTGCGGACGTCGGAGCAGCGTCGGGCGGACGGGTTGATCGCGGTGTTGGCGGCTCCTTCAGCGGTCTGGGTCGGCTCCCCGCCTGGTGGGGGATCGGCCCAGGGTGGTGGTGACGATCGGAGCAGGATTTGCGGGACCGGGCTGAGCAGGCGGGTGTGCTGGCTGCCGGTGCCCAGATCGGGGCGGGTGATTTGCGTCGTCTTGTGTTGCGACGCCGACCTGATGCCGGTCGTGCTGGGCGGCAACTCGGAAGTGTTGGATAGGGGCAGACCCGCCGGCTGGTCACCTCCGCGATCCGCAAGCGTTGTCGCTGCGCGATGGTGGTGTGTGTTTCCGGGTTGTGACGCACCGGACAGCCGTTGTGATGCGCATCATCTTCGCCGTGGTGGGCTGGCGGGCGGACAGCGTTGTGAATTTGGTGTTGTTGTGTCCGCATCATCACAAGCTGGTCGAACCGCCCCGGTTCTTTGCAGGCCGCCACCGGATCGGTGGCAGATCCGGCTCGACCAGTACGGGCTGCCGGAGGTGATCCCACCCCGCCGGGTCGATCCCGACCAGAAACCGATGCGGCGAACCAGGAAAGGTGACCCGGCCAGACCCGGGACGCTCCCGAGCCGGACCGATGACCGCCGCGGCGGGGGGCGGCCCGGCCCCGTGACCGGCCGCGACGGGTGGTTGGGTTCCCGGGTGGCTGGGTGCCCGGGCGGTGGGTCGGTGGCGCGCTGGGAGTCGGAGTTTCGCGCGCGCAACGGTCGAAATCTAGGCCGGCGGCGGTTCGGGAGGTGTTGCGGGCGCGGCCCTTCTGGCGCGCTCGGGTCTGGCCGGTGACCGCGGTGGTCGGATCAAGACAGACGCGGAGTGGTGGTACCGGGCCCGGAACGGAAGGCGGTGAACAGGAAGGTGTCGGGCGAGGATCGAGGGCCGAGGATCGAGGGCGCCGTGGGCGCGGTGGATGTGGACAGGGCGCGCGGCGATGGTTGAGCTCGGGGATGGGCCGACCCCGGTGGCCTGGGGTGTCGCGCAGGCGATGGGCGGACGGCGGCCGCCGGTGATGCGGGGGAGGATCGACCGCGCAGGAAGGCGTCGGGGTGGGGTCGAGGCGCCGTGGGCGGGGTCGTGAACGTGGGGATGTGGACAGGGCGTGCGGCGATGGTTGAGCTCGGGGATGGGTCGACCCCGGTGACCTGGGGTGTTGGGCAGGCACTGGGCGGACGGCGACCGGCGGTGTTGGGGTCGCGCAGGCGATGGGCGGACGGCGGCCGGCGGCGATGCGGGCGAGGATCGAGTGCGCCTCGGCTAGGTCGTGACCTTGGCGCGAATGGACCGGGTGCGCGGCGGAGATCAGTGGCTCACCGAGCGCTCGGCCGTGGTACTCGGCGCCGCACGTCCGGCATGGTCGAGGGCCCCGGCGCCCACTGGGTCACCCACGGGCCTTTGCTGGAAGGCTTCTTCACGCCCTCTTCAACAAATAAGTACCGTCCGGCGAGCACCTGGCCGGCCAGGGTCACGTCCGCGCTGTCGCTGTTCTCCCACAAGCCGGTGAACAGAGCCTCCACCCGGACGCGCGACTGGGCGCAGAAGGCGGCCGCCAACTCGACCCCCTCGGGCTGCCGCTCCTGCTCCGCCTTGGCCCGAACGCACGAGGCGGCCATCGCGAACAACTCGGCCCCGATGTCGACCAACCGACCCAGGAACGCCTGCTTGCGTTCCAAACGTCCTTGCCAGCGCGACATTCCGTAGAAAGTGGAGCGAGCCAACCTTCGGGTCGCGCGTTCGATGAACCTGACCTCAGAGGCCAGCGGGCCGAAGTCCGAGAAGCCGTTCGGCAACACACCCCTGCCCGCGACCAAGCCCGGCAACCAGCCGGCGTAGAAGGCGCTGGCCTTGGCGACGGCCCGCAGCTTGTCCTCGCGGCTGGCGTCCGGATCGATGATGTCCCCGGCCACCGCCAGGTGCGCATCGACGGCTTCTCGGGCGATCAGCAGGTGCATGATCTCGGTGGAGCCCTCGAAGATCCGGTTGATCCGCAGGTCGCGAAGGATCTGCTCGGCCTCGATCGCCCGCTCGCCCCGCGCCTCTTGGGAGTCCGCAGTTTCGTAGCCGCGCCCACCGCGGATCTGGATCAGCTCGTCCGCGATCTTCCAGGCGAACTCGCTGGTGAACAACTTCACCAGGGCGGCCTCGATCCGAATGTCGTTCTGTTCGTCGTCGGCGAGCTGGCAGCTCAGGTGCAGCATCGACTCCATGGCGTAGGCGCTGGCGGCGATGAAGGCGATCTTGGTCGCGATCGCCTCATGCTGACCAACGGGACGACCCCACTGCACCCGTTCGGCGGACCAGCCGCGGGCCACGTTGAGGCACCATTTGGAGGCGCCAACACACATGGCGGGGAGCGACAGCCGTCCGGTGTTCAGGGTAGCCAGGGCGATCTTCAACCCTCGGCCTTCCCCGGCCAGCACGTTCTCCTCGGGCACGAAAACATCATGGAAACGCGTCACGGCATTCTCCAGCCCGCGCAGGCCAAGGAACTGGTTGCGGGTCTCGACGGTGATGCCGGGGGAGTCTGCCTCGACCACGAACGCGGTGATCCCGCCGCGCCGACCCTCCGACTTGGGCACTCGCGCCATCACCACCAGCAGGGAGGCCACGGTGCCGTTGGTGGCCCACAGCTTGAGGCCGTTGAGCAGGTAGCCGCCCTCGGTGGGCGTGGCGGCGGTGCCCAACCGGGCCGGGTCGGATCCGACGTCCGGCTCGGTGAGCAGGAAGGACGACACCTCCCCCGCGGCCACCTGGGGCAGGAAGCGCCGGCGTTGTTCGTCGGTGCCGAACATCATCACCGGCTGCGGCACGCCGATCGACTGATGCGCCGACAGCAGCGCCCCAACCGAGGGATGCCCCGACCCGGCAAGACTCAGCGCGCGACAGTAATACAGGTGCGAAAGCCCCAGTCCGCCATACTCCTCGCCGATCGTCATCCCGAACGCGCCCAGGTCAGCCAACCCGGCGAACACCGAATCGGGGATCATCGCGTCGCGTTCGATCTGGCGTCCGTCGATCTGCTCCACGTAGGCGGCCAGCCGCGCCAAGAACGCCTCGTCCTTGGTCACCATCTCCGGTGTGGGTTCGGGCCACGGATCGATCAGCTCCATCCGCAACCGTCCGAGGAACAGGTCTCGGCCGAAGCTGGGTTTGGTCCACTCGGTCTGGCGGGCCGCCTCGGCAACCTTGCGAGCGTCGCGCTCGCTGGGCCCGGACGTCGGACGAGGAAGGGTCTGGTGGTCGGTGCTCATGGCAAACCTCCGTTGGTTCGCGGACGGGTCGCGTCCTCACTCCGACGGTACTCCGGGTGCTCAGCGCTGACGAGAGCAACCCGGCAGACCCGACCTGGCACCCAGCGGGGGGGGAACGGGGGGGGGGGGGGGGGGCGGGGGGGGGGGGGGCGGGGGGGGGGCCCCGGGGGGGGGGGGGGGTGGGGGGGGGGGGGGGGGGGGGGGGGGGGGGGGGGGGGGGGGGGGGGCGGGGGGGGGGGGGGGGGCGGCGGGGGGGGGGGGGGGGGGGGGGGGGGGGGGGGGGGGGGGGGGGGGGGGGGGGGGGGGGGGGGGGGGGGGGGGGGGGGGGGGGGGGGGGGGGGGGGGCGCCGCGGCGGGGGGGGGGGGCACGCCTGGGTGGGCGGGCCGGAAATCAAGCGCTGTGGGTGATCCCGAACAGTGCTTCGAGGGCGGCCAGGTAGTCGTCGTGGCGTCCGTCACCGGCAAGTTCCCGGGCACGGACGGACGGCCGGTGCAGCAGCACCCCGGCGAAGCGCCGCAGCGCAGCTTCGGTCCGCTCGGCCACCTCGGGTTGCTGCGCCGCCTGACCCGGGCGATCTCGGCGTCGAGGGTCGTGGACGTGCTCACGCAGCGAGGTCATCGGCCGAAGCCAATTGGCCCTCGAGCCCGGCTTGGGCGAAGGCCGCAGCAGCTTCCCGGACGACCTCGCGAGCGTCCTCGGAGGCGGCCAAATGCTCCAAGGGGGCGTGCAACTTGATCGCCTCCAGGTCGAGCAGGGCGATCCCGCTGACCGAGGCGACGTCCGGGTTGATGTTGCGGGGTAGCCCGAGGTCGATCAGCACCGTCACCGGGGAGGCGTCGGTCCCGACCGGGCAGGCCGCGTCCTCGCTTCTCGCGACGGAGGCAACGCCGTCCGGACGCCCAGCGCGCAACACCTCGGCGTCGATCACCGTCCGCTCGCTGGTCGTGCAGGTCAGGATCACCCGGGCCCGGGCCGTCGCCGCAGCAAGACCTCCGTGACTCACCAGGGTGACCTGATGCCGAGCAGCAAAATCGGCGCCGCGACCGGAGGGGGACCACACCTCAACCTGGGTGACGCCTCGATCGCGCAGGGCGGCCAAGCTGGTGGTGGCGTAACGGCCGGTCCCGATCAGCAGCACCGGAACGCTGGCCCAATCGGGAACGTGGTAGGAGGCCAGGTCGAGGCCGAGCCTGACCAGCGAGGGCCTGGCCGCGCCCAGCCCCGTCCGGCTCTTCACCGCACGCTGCGTCTGGATCGCCTTCTGGAACAGCCGCTCCAGCTCGGGACTCGTCCGCTGATGCTTTTGCGCCTCGGTCAACGCCCGCCGGACCTGCCCGGCGATCTCGCCCTCACCGATCACCACCGACTCCAAACCGGAGGTGACCGCAAACAGATGCTCGGCGGCGTCCGCCTGGCTCAACTCGTGCAGCACCGAGTCGCCCAAGCGTTCCGTCAGCGCCTGTCGGACGCCCTCAGTGGCGGTGTCGCGGTGGTGCTCCTCCAGCTCCAGGTAGAGCTCGAAGCGGTTGCAGGTGCTCAATACGACCGCCCCGCGGACGCCCGGAACCCCGGACACGCCGCTGGCCACCTCGCTGCCGGAGAGGGCGCTGAGGTGACCGAGGGTCGTGAAGTCGGTATCCCGATGGCTTGCGGTGAGGCACAGAAGCACCTCCCGATCCTACCGGCGGTCGGCCAGTCTGCGGCCCGCTTCCCATTGGGTAGGGTGCCTGTGTGCCGCCGACAGCGTTAGCCAGCGATCACCCTCTCAACACCGTGACCGGCGCCTCGCGCCTGGTTCGGGCCTACCGGGGGGACCGGCCGGCGGTGACTCCGGTGTGGTTCATGCGCCAAGCCGGACGCTCGCTGCCCGAGTACCGCGCGCTGCGGGTCGGCACCCAGATGCTGGACGCCTGCCTCGATCCGGCGATGGCCAGTGAGATCACCCTGCAGCCGGTCCGCCGCCACGGCGTGGATGCGGCGATCTTCTTCAGCGACATCGTGGTGCCGCTGCGGCTGGCCGGGGTGGATGTGCGGATCGAATCGGGCGTGGGGCCGGTGTTCGGCACCGTCCGCGACACCCCCGAAGCCGTCGAACGGCTGATCGCCGAGCATCCGGCCGAGGCACTGGAGGAGACCCTGCAGGCTGTGCGCTTGGGGGTCGCCGCCACCATCGCCGGGTTGCGCGAGATCGGCGACGGCGGCACTCCGCTGATCGGGTTCGCCGGCGCGCCGTTCACGCTGGCCGCCTACCTGGTCGCCAGCGTCCGAGCAAAGATCACGCGGCCGCTCGCGCACTGATCCATCGGCATCCGGAGGCGTGGCAGCGACTGATGGGCTGGTGCGCCGAGATCAGCGGACGGTTCGTCCGCGCCCAGGCGTTGGCCGGTGCGAGTGCGGTGCAGGTCTTCGACTCCTGGGCCGGCTCCCTGCCCGCGGCCACCTACCGCGACCACGTCGCCCCCGCCACCGGGGCCACCTTCGAGCACGTCCGTGATCTGGTGGACGACCGCGGAGGCGCACGTCCCGCTGGTGCATTTCGCGGTCGGTGCCGCCGAACTGTACGCCGACATGAACGTCGGGGTGGACGCCATCGGAGTCGACTGGCGAACCCCCTTGGACGTCGCGCTGAGCCGGATGCGCGGGTCGGTGACGGTGCAGGGCAATCTCGATCCGGCGCTGCTCGGCGCACCGTGGCCGATGCTGGCCGCCGCCATCGATCAGGTGCTCGCCGAGGGCCAGGCGGCCCGAGCGCACGTGTTCAACCTCGGTCACGGGGTCCCGCCGGACGCTGATCCGCAGGTGCTGACCCGGATCGTCGCGCACGTCCATGAGGCCTCGGCCGCCCTCGCCACAAGCCCCAACACCCCTGTTTGACCTCAAGGAGGATCCCATGACCGATCAGAGCCCTTCCGGGTTTGCCCTGTGGACGGTCCTGCGCCGCGACCCGGTTGTGGCGGCCGCGTCGGCCGCCGGAACCCGCTCGCTGGCGGACGCGGTGAGCGAGGTGGAGGACTCCGGCGTGGTGCTGCGCGGCATCTATGACGTCTCCGGTTTGCGCGCATACGCCGACCTGATGTTGTGGTTGCACGGCGAGACCGCCGAAGGGTTGCAGGCAGCCATCCGGACGCTGCGCCGGAGCGTCGAGCTGGCACCGCTGGCGCCGACCTGGTCGGCGATGGGCGTGCATCGCGACGCCGAGTTCAACAAGCAGCATGTCCCCGGCTTCCTGCGCGGCATCCCGCCGAAGGCCTGGCTGACCATTTACCCGTTCGTCCGCTCGTATGACTGGTACGTGCTGCCGGAAGAAGATCGACGCCGGATGCTGGCCGAACACGGACGCAAAGGCGCGGCCTTCCGCGGCGTGACGGCCAACACTGTGTCGTCCTTCGCCCTGGGCGACTATGAGTGGTTGTTGCCGCTGGAGGCCGATGATGTGACCGAGCTGGTCGACCTGATGCGCGACCTGCGGGCCACCGACGCCCGACTGCATGTCCGCGAGGAGATCCCCTTCTTCACCGGACGCCGGATCGCGCTGGACGAGGTCGCCGAGGTGTTGTCGTGACCGGCGCCAAACCCGCCCCAGCCACCGGCGTCCATCTTGCTGAGGGCTGCCTGGTGGCCAACGCCTCCCCGGCCGCCTGCCTCGGCCCGGCCCACGTCAGCACCCCCACCCGCTACGACGCGATCCTGCTGTCGAGCTTCGGCGGCCCCGAGGGCCAGGACGATGTGATCCCCTTCCTGCGCAACGTCACCCGCGGCCGCGGCATCCCGGACGCCCGCCTGGAGGAAGTGGCCCATCACTACCGGCACTTCGGCGGGATCAGCCCGATCAACGAACACAATCGGCAGCTCAAGGCGGCGTTGGAGGCCCGGCTCGCGGCCCGTGGGGTCGACCTGCCCGTGGTGTGGGGCAACCGGAACTGGGCCCCCTACCTCAACGACGCCCTCGCCGAGGCCCATCAGGCCGGCCACCGGCGGCTGATCGCGATCGCGACCAGCGCGTACTCGTCCTACTCGTCGTGCCGGCAATACCGCGAGGACTGGGCCGACGCCCTCGAAGACACCGGCCTGCAACAAGAACTGACCATCGACAAGGTGCGTGCCTTCTTCAACCATCCCGGTTTCGTGACCCCGTTCGCCGAGGGTTTGGCGGCGGCGCTGGCCGAGGCTGATCGGGACGGTTTCCACGTCCACGAGGTCGAGGTGTTGTTCTCGACCCACAGCATTCCGATGGCTGATGCGGCCCTCTCCGGCGGACGGGACGTCGACCGCGGTCCGGGCGGAGCGTACGCGTTCCAGCATCGTGCGGTGGCCGACTACCTGATCGGGCAGGTGAATCCCGACATCGCCTGGCAGCTGGTGTACCAGTCGCGCTCCGGCCCGCCCAGCCAGCCGTGGTTGGAGCCCGACATCAACGACGCGATCAACGCTCTCGACCCGGAGCGCAAAGCGGTGATCATCGTGCCGCTCGGCTTCGTCAGCGACCACATGGAAGTGATGTGGGACTTGGACGAGGAGGCGACCGCCACCGCACGGGACGCCGGCCTCTGGGTGCGGCGGACGCCCACTCCCGGGGTGCATCCCGCGTTCGTGGACGGCCTGGTCGATCTGGTTCTGGAGCGGATCCAGGGCCGCCCGGTGGAGCAACGGGCCGCGCTGACCGAGCCCGGCCCTTGGTTCGACGTGTGTCGTCCGGGTTGTTGCGAGAATCCCCGGCTCGGGTTCAAACCTGCGGTGTCGGGGCTGCTGCCCTAGCCGGCTGAGGGCGCGAGCCCATGAGCCCAACCGCGTACGTGCGGCGTGCACCCCCTTGGTCCACCCATCAGTGCCGTAGGCCCCGAGCCCACTCCGCCCGCAGAATGAGCACTCCGCCCGCTGCAGGTCGCGGGCTAAGAGGCCGTTTTGCGGGCGAAGTGGCCGGGGAGCCAGCCGGGGACGGGACTCGGACGGGGCCGGCAGCTGTCAGTGCCGGGTCGGCCCGGGAGCGCGAGCCCAATGGGCCACCCGCGTAGATGCGCATCCATCCCTCAGTGCGCTTGGGCCCACCGAGCCCACTCCGCCCGGCCTGTGTGAGGCGGACGGGACCCCACAAGCTCAGCGGCCTCGGGCACGCCGACGGCCCAGCCGGGGGCCGGCCCGCCTAAGCCACTCCGCCCGCAGAATGAGCTCTCCGCCCGCGGCAGGACGCGGGCTAAGAGGCCGTTTTGCGGGCGAAGTGGCCGGGGAGCCAGCCGGGAGCCACCCGGGGCCGGGGCTGACAGTGCCGGGCCGGCCTGCTCTGCCGGCGTGACCTGCGTTGCCGGGCGTCGGGACCCGGGTCAGCCGGCGCTGAGTCCGTGCCGATCCCGGGCTGAGGCGGTTACGCCGGCCAGGAACTCGGCCGCCCCACCGGGAGCCGAGGCGGTCATCCAGCTGGTCGGAACGTCGCAGATCGCCAGGGTCACCCCGGTGCCGGCCAACACCAGCGGCACCGTGTGCGTGATCGTGGACGGGAAGCTGACGATCAGCCGGCTCACCGGCCCTCGGCGGACCGCCACCTCGAGCGGCACGTCCGGCCGGACCACACTCAACCCGGTCTTCTTGGCGATCCGGCGCAGCTTGTCATCGCTTTCGCGACGGTGCGCGAAGTAGCGTCCGGCGCCATGCTCGGCGGTCAACGCCGCCACCCCCTGAAGGTAGGGGTCCAAGGCGATCACGCCGGTTTCGACCAGCGAGGTGCCGATCAGGTCGACCGTGTCGGTCACCTCGGGCGGGCCGAAGCGCCGCTTCGTCCACGCGAAGTCGTTGATCGCCAAGCCGACCCCCTCGGGAGCGGCCACCGGCATCGCGGTGAACAGGTCCACCGATCGTCCTTGCGAGGGGGCGGGCACGAAGTAGCGGCGCGCCTGATCGGCGAACACCTCGCGGACCACGTCCCGTCCGCCTTCCGGCAAGTGCCAGCGGACGAGTTGCTCGCCGCGGACCAACTGGTTGACGAAGGAGATGGTCGCGGTGCCGTCATCGACGACCACCACCCGATCCACGTCGGCCAACGGCAGGATCGCCTGCACGAAGCGGGAGAACGGGTCCCCGATGACCAGCCGAGTCGCCTTGGCCAACCGCGGAAACAACTCCCACGCCACCTGGACGAGCGCCGCCGCCGAGCTGCGCGGCTCGTACCAGCTGACCGCCAGCCCGTCCGCCTTGGCCAGCGCCGCCATGGACGCGAGCTGCACCCGCCCGGCGGTGTCACGCGGCGGCAACACCGCGATCCGCGTCGTCGCCTCGCTGTGAGCGTGGTGCGCCCACTCGATCACGTTCAGCAGCTGCGCCGGGCTTTCGACCAGCGCCAGCGTGTCCCGGCTGGGCTTGACCAGCTCTTCAGGTTTGACCGCCCCTTCGGGCTGGGCCGCCTTGTCGTGCTTGGCCTTCTTGGCCGGTTTGACCTTGGCTTTGCTCATGCGACTCGCGCGTCGGTCGTCCCGGCAACGCGGCGCAGCTTCTTCATCGCCGCGTACTCGCCCTCGTAGACGCGCTTCACCCCGTCTCCGAGGGCTTCCTCGATCACCCGCACGTCGCGGACGAGTCGCTGCAACCCGCCGGGCTCCACCGAGGCGGCCTGGTCGGAACCCCACAGCGTCCGGTCGAGCGTGATGTGGCGCTCCAGGAAGGTGGCCCCGAGCACGGCCGCGGCGACGGACGTCTGGAGGCCGACCTCATGCCCGGAGTAGCCGATCGGCACGTTCGGGTACTCGGCAGCCAGCGTCCGGATCACCTGCAGGTTGAGCTCGGAATTCTTCGCCGGGTAGGTCGACGTGGCGTGGCACAGGATGATGTTCTCGCTGCCCAGCACCTCCACCGCGTGCCGGATCTGGGTCGGGGTGGACATCCCGGTGGAGAGGATCACCGTCTTGCCCGAGGCCCGCATCGCCCGCAGCAGCTCGTCGTCGGTCAACGAGGCCGAGGCCACCTTGTGCGCCGGCACGTCGAACTGGTCGAGGAACTTGACGCTGGGCACGTCCCACGGGGAGGCGAACCAGGCAATCCCCTTGTCACGGCAATGTCGGTCGATCGTGGCGTACTCCTGCTCGCCGAACTCGACCTTGTGCCGGTAGTCGATGTAGGTCATCCGCCCCCAGGGCGTGTCCCGCTCGATGTCCCATTGGTCGCGCGGGGTGCACACCTCGGGGGTGCGCTTTTGGAACTTCACCGCGTCGGCGCCCGCGGCGACGGCCGCGTCGATCAGCGCCAAGGCCGCGGCGAGGTCGCCGTTGTGGTTGATCCCGATTTCACCAGTGATGTACACCGGCTGGCCGGGGCCGACCAGGCTCTGCCCGATCCGACGCAGGCGAGTAGTGGTCGAGGTGGTCATAGTCGAGCTGGTCATGCGAGGTCCTTTCCGAGAATCCACGAGGCGATCTCGCGGACGGCGCCGTACCCGCCGGGCACGGTGGTGATGACGCGCGCTGCGTCCTTGACTGGCTGATGGGCCGAGGCGACAGCCACCGGCCAGCCGACGACCGCGAAGCAGGGCAGGTCGTTGACGTCATTTCCCGCGTAGAGGACGCGGGCGGGGTCGAGTTCCTGCTCGGCGCACCACTGCTCCAGCGCGGGGCCCTTCTCGGCCACCCCGTGGAGAACCGGGACGCCGAGCTTGTCCGCCCGGGCGCGGACGACCGGGTTGGTTTCGGTGGAGAGAATCAGCACCGGCAAGCCGGCCCGGCGCAGCGCGGCGATGCCGAGGCCGTCGCCGCGATGAACCCGCACCCATTCGGTGCCGTCGGCGCCGATCAGGGCGGTGTCGTCGGTCTGGGTGCCGTCGAAGTCCAAGACCACGGCGTCGATGTCGGCCCGGGTTGGCAGCGGCCCGGATGCCGCGGGGCTCACAGCCGAGCCCAACGACGCAGCGCCGGCGCAACCGTGTGCACGCCCTGGTGATAGGCGCCCCGAGCCACCACGCGCACGGCGTGCTTGATCAGCTGAGGCACGGACGCGTGGACGTCGTCCGGCTCGTCGTGATCGTCGGCCAGATCGTGCAGCCCGTGTCGGTGCAGCAGCCGGCGCAACTGCACCGGAGCGTTGCTGCGAGTCTGGAACGGCCGCAGCGGGGGCAACTCGGTGTCGATCAGCGCGGCTACCCGGGCCCGGGCGGCATCAGCGGTTTGGCCGGGACCGATGCCGTGCGCGAACGTCCAGGCGGGTTCGGCCAGGGGGAGCCGTCCGGCGTCGAGGTCGTCGAACGAGGCGTAGCAGCCGGACCCGGTGAAGTAGTGGTTGCCCAGCCCCTCGCGGATGCCGAAGTCGGTGATCAGGGCCGTGGGGATCGTGCGGTGCATCGACTCCAGGGCCGCGGTGGAGGAGACGGTGATCAGCAGGTCGGTCCGGTCCAAGGTCTGGCCCATGTCGCCGAAGACGAAGTTCAGGTTCGGCGGACGCTGCACCCCCAGTCGCGCGGCCAGTTCCGGGAAGGGGTACGGCTCGGCGTGGGTCAGCGCCTCACCCGCGGTGGCCCGAAGCTTGATCAGGACCTCGCGCTCCGGGTGCAGGGTGGCGTGCCGGATCAGCCGCTGCAGCAGATACTCGCGATCCTCCCGGGAGCGTGGCACGCCGGGCTGGGCGGCGAAGGTCACGGTGAACGGACGATCGCCGCGCGGGCAGTGGTGGCTGCCGGTGAGGAACGGGAGCACGGTCTGGGTGACCGCGGTGGGGTCGGCCCCCACGCCGCTGAGGGCTTCGGTGAACCGGTGGGCGTCGTGAGCGCTGTTGGCCAGAATCAGGTCGGAGCCGGCTCGGCCGAGCAGGCCTTCGAGCAGCTTCTCGTAGACCACGCCGACGTAGCCGGTCACGATCACCGGGCGGTGAACCGGGGTCGGCCAGCGAGCGGCGAAGGCGTGCAGTGCTGCCTGGCAGGCGCCGCCGGGCAGGGCCAGCACGATCACCTGCGGCGGTTCGGCGGCCAGCAGGCCGACGATCTCGGCGAGGGAACCCAGCTGCAGGCTGGCCACGCTGATCGAGACGGCGGAGCGTTGGCGCTCGCTGGGGGTGGCCGGGCCGTCGATCAGGAAGCCGTGCGGTTGGGCGTCCGGAAGCAGTTGCTTGGCGGTGTGCAGCCCCCACTTCCAGCGGCTGTCGGAGTCGGCGACCATGGCCACCCGGAGGGTGCTGGTGGTGGGCTCAGTTGTCGTCACCCTTGGACGCTAGGCAACCAACCTCACCAATCGGCGAACGCTGGGGCACCACAAGGTGAACGACCGGGGGGCACTCGCCCATCCGCGTGTGCACCAGCGCAGGAAACCCACTTCGCCCGCCTCCCGTCCACTCTGCCCGCGGTATACCCCGGGCGGAGTGCACTTTTCCCGGGCGAAGTGCTCGGAGGCGGCTTAGCCGGGGTGCCGGACGGCCGCGGCGGGGGTTGCGCTGCACCCTCGCCTGAGTGCCTACTGTGCGGGCGGCGCAGTCGTTTCGGCCCCGGCTGACCAGCGCGTGCTGCTGGCCAACTCCCGCGCACTCTCGAGGGCCGCCCCGATCTCGGCCTCTCTGAGATCGGGCGTGATGTCGGTCGGTTGAATGTTGATGAACTCGATATCGGTGATCCCGATGAAGCCGAAGATTCCGCGCAGGTACGGCTCTTGGAGGTCATAGGCGTGATAGGGGCTGTTGGCCGAATAATCCCCTCCCCGTGCGGTCACGCAGACCATCTTCTTGCCCAGGATCAGGGGGACCACCTGACCGAACTCGTTGTAGCGGAACGCGTAGCCGGGCTGCACGATGCAGTCGATGAAGTACTTCAAGGCATACGGGACGCTCAGGTTCCACATCGGCGCCGAGATCACAAAGAGGTCGGCGGCCTTGAACTGCTCGATCAGCGCCTCGATCTGCTGCCAGGACTCCGCATGGTCGGGGTCCATCGGTAGCCGCTGCACCAAGGCGTACTTGGCTTCGATGTTGTCCCCGGCGATCGCGGGCAAGCTGTCCTTGAAGAGGTCCAGGACGGAGACCTCGACCTCGTGCTGGCTCTGCAGTTCTTTGAGGAACGCGTCCGCGACGCGAACGGTGTTGGACGTGGTGCCTCGAGGGGACGCAATGATGTGCAGGACCTTCATGGGTGGCCTCCGGAGTTGACGGCCAGGCAGGGTGGCCCGCACACGGGAGCCAGGTGACGCGGAGCCTAACCATCAGGCGAGATCGCACGGGGCGGTCCCAAGTGAGGCCCGGCCATCGCTGTGTGGCTGTTCGCTAGGCCCGGACCGTGAGTGCGCACCTTGACCATCGCTCGATTCCTTTCGGAGTGCCGCCACCGGAATCTCGTCGCCCGCTCTCCAACTGGGTTTGGCAAGGGGCGATACCGGGGAGATTCGCCCTCCCCGGTGTCGAAGCGCTTTCCACGGGGCGCACGTCCGCTCGGGGTTTACCGAGACCGCGCGACCCTACGCCCGCAGCGTCAAGGGGCAAGAATGCTTACCCCGAGCGGGAGTGTGGATCAGCTCCGCTGGGGGTCTCCGGCATCGGCCGGGGCTGCACCGGGCTGGACCGGCTCGGGAGCCGCGTCGGGCTCGGCGGCAGCGCGACGACGCCCGGCCCGTTCCTTGACCCGCTCGACCAGGTCGTACAGCACCGGCACCAGAATCAGCGTCAGCACGGTGGAGGAAACCAAGCCACCGATCACCACGATGGCCAACGGCTTGGAGATGAACACCCCGCCGCCGGTCACGCCCAGCCCCATCGGCACCAGGGCCATGATCGTGGCCAGCGCGGTCATGATGATCGGACGCAACCTCAACCGCGCCCCGTGCATGATCGCGTCGTCGATCCCCGCGCCGTCCCGCCGGTACTGATTGATCAGGTCGATCAACACGATCGCGTTGGTCACCACGATGCCGATCAGCATCAGCAGGCCGATCATCGAGGGAACCCCGAGCGGCGTATCGGTGGCCAGCGACAGTCCGATCGCGCCGGTGGCGGCGAAGGGGATCGCGACCAGCAGAATCAGCGGCTGCAGCAGCGAGCCGAACGTCGCCACCATGATCAGGTACACCACCGCGACGGCGACCAGCATGGCCAGGCCGAGCTGCGCGAACGACTCCTGCTGCTGCTGCGACACGCCGCCGATCCGGACGGTCACGCCCGGCGGCAGCTTCAAGTCAGCCAGGCCGGCCGTGATCGCGGCGGTGGTGCCACCTAGGTCGTTCCCGCTCGGCGAGGCGGTGACGGTTGCCGTCCGTGCTCCGTCCACGCGGGAGATGCTGGCCGGTGCCTGCACCTGCTTGACGTCGGAGACCTGATGCAGCTTGAGCGGCTTGGCCTTGGCCTTTGCGGCTTCCTTGCCCGCGTCCTGCAGGGCTTCGGATTCGGCCTGAGTGTCCAGCCCCTTCTGCCGGCCCTCAACCGCCTTGTCGTACTGGGTGTCCAGAGCCTTGATCTGGGCCCGGCTGCCGGTGATGGCGGCCTCGACCTGGGCGATCTGGGCCTTGACCTGGGCGTAGGGATCGATCGGCAGCAGCACGCCGGGCGGCAGCGTCGGGATCGGCGTGGAGAGCGCGCGCCGCAACGTCTTCAGCTGGCCGAGCAGCGCATCCAACTGCTTGGCCGCCTTGGCTCGGCTGTCCCGGATCGCCTTCAGTGACTCGTTGAAGGACTTCGTGCCGTCCGCTTTCTGCTTGGCAGCGAACGCCTCGGACGCCGCGGTCACTTTGTCGGCGGCCTTCGTCCGGGCGTCGATGGTCTGCTTCTGGGTGACCGGCAGCAGGATCTGGCGCAGCTCGTCAATGTCGCGGACGGGGGTTTGGGAGCGCAGCACGACATCCATCGAGGACTCGCCGGAGATCATGGTGCCGACCTTCTGCCCCCGGATCGCCCGCAGCGCAGCCCCGCCGATCTGGGCCTGGGTCATGCCGGCATCGGCCGCGGCCTCTTCGTCCACGTCGACCGAAAGCAGGGATTTGGCCTCGGTCAGGTCGGAGGCGACGTTCGACAACCCGTCGATCCCCGACAGCAGGTCGAGCACCTGCTGGTTGGCCGTGGCCAGCTTGGCCTGGTCGGGCGTCTCGACGTAGACGATGATGCCGCCGCTTTGCCGTCCGACGGTCACCTCGGTGCTGCCCACGCTCGGGTCTTCGGCGATCTGGGCGCGCAACCGATCGGCCACCTCCAGGCCCGGTGACTTGGCCTTGAGCGTGATCGAATGCGACGCCTTGTTGGTGTCGGAGGCGTTGCCGCCGAAGCTGAACGAGCCCGACGCGGTACCCACCAGGGTCGAGTAGGACTCCACCGTCGGCTCGGCGGCGATCAACGCCTCCACCTTCTTGGCGGCCTCGTCCATCTCTTGCAGGCTGGCGCCGCCGGGCAGTTGCTGGGTGATCTGCAGGCTGGTCGCGCCGGCCTCGCCGATGAAGTCGGTCTTCAGCTGCGGGGCCAGCGCCATCGTGCCGCCGAACACCACCAACGCAAGCAGCAGGGTGATCAGGCGGTGCCCCAAGGACCAGCGCAGCGTCGGCACATAGGCGCGCTGCAGCCAGGTCATCGCGGACGCGTGCTCGGCATGCCGGTCGGCGGCCATGGCCAACCCGGCTCCGGCGCTAGCCGAGCGGGTGGTCCTGGGCGTTTCCTGGTCAGCGAGGCGCAGCGGCCGCGCCTCGAAGCCCTTCTCGGCCCGTGCCCGATCAGCAGCGATCCCGGACGCCTCGCGCTCGGCGAGCGCGGCCTCCCGCGCAACCCGGGCCGCGGACTGGCGCTGCCGCCCCATGAACCAGGACGCGAGCACCGGCACCACGGTCAGCGAGACCAGCAAGGAGGCCAGCAGCGCGACCGACACGGTGATCGCGAACGGACGGAACGTCTCCCCGGCCTGCCCGCCGACCAGGCCGATCGGCAGGAACACCGCCACCGTGGTCAGCGTGGACGACGTCACCGCGCCGGCCACCTCACGCACCGAGCGGACGATCTCATCATTGCCGAAGCGGCCCAAAGCCTGATGCCGCTTGATGTTCTCGATCACCACGATCGAGTCGTCGACCACGCGTCCGATCGCGACGGTGAGTGCGCCCAAGGTGATGATGTTGAGCGTGTAGCCGCCCGTCCAGAGCGCGATCAGGGCGATCAGCAGCGAGATCGGGATCGACAGCGCGGTGATCACCGTGGGTCGGAAGGAACGCAGGAAGAGCAGGATGATCAGCACCGCCATCGCCAGACCGAGGCCACCCTCGACGGTCAGATCATGGACGGACTGCTCGATGAAGGGGGCCTGGTCGAACATGGTGGAGACGGGTGCCCTCAGGGCCGAGCTGGGCCAGGACGGTAGGCAGGGTCTCCTTCACCTGACGTGGGCCACCGCGACGGTGTTCCCGGCCTCCGTCTTGGTGACCAGCACGGTCGGTGAGAGCTTGCCGTTGGCCCGAGAGATCGACGTCGACTCGACCGCCTTCTCCCGGACGGTGGCGATCTCGCGCAGTTGCACCGGCCCGTCCGTGCCCTGGACGTAGAGGTTCTCGATCTCTTCCATCGAGGAGATGGTGCGACCCACCTGTACATCGAGGTTCTCCGAGCCGGTCAGAACCGTGCCGGACGGGATCGCGATCGCGTTCGCGGCGAACAACCCGGGAAGGGTGTTCACATCAACCCCGAGGTCGTCCAGCTTCTTCTGCCGCAGCGTGATCGCCACCTGGCGCGTCTCCTGGCCGGCCAGCGTGACCGACTGCACGCCGTCCAGTGATTGGAACGCCGGGACGGCGATGTCCTTCAGCTTGGTCGCCAGTTCGGCCTGTGCCTCGGGGGAGGAGAAGGCCAGCACGACGATCGGGATGTCATCGAAGCTGCCCGCCACGACGGTCGGGTTCACGTCGGCGGGGAGCCGATTGTCGGCGCCGGAGACCGCGTTGCGGATGTCGGTCTGAATCTTGTCGGCGTCTTGCCCGAACTCCCACGCCACGCGGATCTGGGAGACCCCGCTGATCGAGGTGGAGCTGATCTCGGTCACCCCGGTGACGGCCTTGATCGCGTCTTCCAGCGGCTTGGTCACCTCGCGCTCCACCGCTTCGGGGGTGGCCCCGAGGTACGCCGACACCACAGTGGCCCGCGGGATGTTGATGTTCGGGATCAACTCCTGCTTAAGCGCTCCGGCGGTGTAGATGCCCATTCCGACGACGAGCAGCGCGAGCAACATGACCACCGTGCGGTGGGCAAGGCTCCCTTGGGTCAGCTTCATGATGCGCCTTTGTGAGTGGACAATGCTCGCAGTGGCGCGAGTTGATGGTTAGCTTACGTCGAACTATTAGCAACTCCCAAAGGGGATCGAACACGGTGGTTACGCCCGAGGAGAACACTGCCGACCCGGCCGCCGGGCAGGCTGCCTCCGCGGGTTCGTCCGGGGCAGACCGGACGAGTGGCGCCCAGGCCGAGCGGGACTGGCTGAGCGAGCAGATCTCGGTGTTGGAGGCGCGGATGCGGGCCCGGGCCTGGGAGTTCGCCGGCCCGATGCCCCTGCCTCCGGACCTCACTTTCCAGCAGTTGCGGGTGGTCAACGTGCTGATGGCCACTCCGGGAATGACCGGTCACGAGCTCGGTCAGGCGCTCGGAGTGTCGGCGCCGACGGCCAGCGGGCTGGTCGAGCGCCTGGTGGAGAAGGACCTGCTGGAGCGGCGCAGCGACGACTCCGACCGACGAGTGCGCCGACTCTTCCTTACCGAACGCGCCCGGGACATCGTGAACGAGATGGATTCCTCGACCCGGCGATTGTTCGCCCGGTTGCTGGGGTTTCTGGAGGTGGACGACCTGCACGCGCTCGTCCGGGTCTATCGCGCCCTCTTGGTGGCCATGGACGCCGGGGAAGAGGCGGGCGTGGGGTGGTCGGACCGTACCGAGTGAGTCCATCTCGGGCCTCGATTCGGTCCTGGCAACCGCGTGGTGAGCCGCGGCGGCCACACTCCTGCCACTGGCAGCCTGAACTCCTAGCTCACGAAAACCGGCCCTAATCGAGGGCGCTGAAGCTTGTGTCGCAGGGAATTCCCGTGATGGGGGTATGTCCAAGACCCCCTGGGGTGGCCTACTCTGGCCAGATCAAGGGGGGAAGCGCAGCAACTGGGCGGCCGACCAAGAGTCGCCGTCCTAAGTCACTGTGCTTACACAGACTTTAGGAGGAACGCGATCGTGATGCGACGTGGACTCGCCCGACGCTTGTCGGGAATCACTGCCGCCAGCGCCCTAGCGCTCGCGCTCGCCGGAGGTAGCGTCGTCACCGCCGCTGCAGCGCCCGGCCTGGATCCAAACTCGGACGGCCCTCGAGCGGCCGCCGGGATCGACAAAGCAAGCGCCATGGTGAAGCTCTCCGGAGCCCCCCTGGCCACCTCGACCAAGGTGGACCGCAGCGCCACCAAGGCGGTCAAGCTGACCGGCACCAACACCAAGAACTACCGGGCCACCCTGGCCAAGCAGCGCTCGACGCTGCGCGCCTGGCTGAAGAGCAATGCGCCGAAGGCGAAGATCACCGGCGAGTATGACTTTGCGCTGAATGCGGTCGCCGTCCGGCTCAACGGCACCTCGCTGGCCACGCTGCGTAACGCTCCCGGGGTGACCTACGTCGGCTATCAGAACAACTACGCGCCGACCGCCGCTGACCCTGACCTGGCCCGCATCGACGGGCTGCTCGGCTGGGCCGCGGCCGGCGCCACCTCGGTGGAGTCCGACCCGTCCACCTGGGCCGGCTTCGGGGTCAAGGTCGCCATCATCGACACCGGCGTCGACGCGACCCATCCCTGTTTCGACGACACCGGCTTCCCGTCCGCGACCCAGCTGGGTGACACCCGCTTCACCAACAACAAGGTGATCGTGGCCAAGGTGTTCAACAACAAGCTGAATCAGTCCCGCTACAGCGCCCAGGCGATTCAGGATCACGGCACCCACGTCGCCGGGACGGTCGCCTGCAACCTGGAGACGCCCGCCGTCGTCCAGGGTGCCGACATTCCCTACGACCCCAGCGGTGTCGCACCCGGCGCCTTGATCGGCAACTACAGCGTGTTCCCCGGTGATGTGCTCAGTGCGCGCACCGAAGACATCCTCAACGCGATGCAAGCCGCCGCGGAGGACGGGATGCACGTGATCAACATGTCCCTGGGCGGAGGTGCGCACGGCGTGCAGGATCTCGGCACGCTGGCTGTCGACAACCTCGACCGAGCAGGCATCGTGGTCGCGGTGTCAGCGGGCAACGAAGGCCCAGGCCCGGCAACGATCGGTTCGCCTGGCTCGGCTGAGCGAGCACTGTCGGCAGGCGCGTCCAGCGTTGGTCACTACGTCGGCGTGCCGATCCTCTCGGCCGGCTCTCAGGTCTCGGTCGCGGCCATCGGAGACTTCCCGACCCCCTCGTCAGATCTGACCGCCCCGCTCGGTGTGGTGAAGAACGCCGACGGCACCCTCAGCACGGCCTGTGCGGCGCTGCCGTCCGGATCGTTGACCGGCAAGATTGCGCTCATCTCGCGCGGCACCTGCACCTTCGGCAACAAGGTCTTCAACGCCGAGCAGGCCGGGGCGGTGGGGGCGATTCTGGTCAACAACGTGCTCGGTGATCCGATCTCGATGGCCAGTGACGCTGCCTTCACCAGCACCATCTACGCCGTGATGTCACCTCTGACCGACCGGGCGGCCCTGATGGCGCTCGACGGCGCGGACGTCACCATCTCCTCGGACAAGGCCTACGTCTACTCCGGCAACAACGACATCCTGGCCGGCTTCTCGTCACGCGGCCCCGTTGACGTCTCCTACCGGGTCAAGCCGGACGTGGTCGCCCCCGGGGTGAACGTGCTCAGCTCGATCCCCCAGGCGATGTGCGCAGCGGACGCGTGGGTGAACACCGCCGGTTGTTGGGCGTTCTTCCAGGGCACCTCGATGGCCAGCCCGCACCTGGCTGGCATGGCCGCAGTGGTGCGCGCGGCACACCCGGGCTGGGACGCCTGGCAGGTTCGTTCAGCGATCGCCAACACGGCCAAGGAGACCGGGGTGATGCAGAGCAACGCGATCACCACACCGGAGACCAACGTCCAGTTCGTCGGTTCGGGCCTGGCTGATCTGGATGCCTCGGTGGACGCCGAACTGACCCTCAGTCAGCCGAGCATCTCGTTCGGCGCTGTGCCCGGTGGCAGCGGTCAGACGCTGACCAAGACGGTCACGGTGACCAACGTCTCCGGTTCGCCGCTGAGCGTGCCGGTCTCGGTGACCAGCGCCAAGGGGCCGGGTTCGTTCACCGTCTCTGCCGCCTCGCTGGACTTGGCTGCCGGTGCCAGCACGACGCTGACCATCACCTTCAAGGCCCCCAAGGGTGCGGCCGGCGCCTCGCAGGCTCACCTGTACCTGGGTGACGTGACGCACGCGGTGCTGTACGGGTACTCCAGCTGATCTGCCCCGGCTGATCGACTGCGCCACCCCCCGTCCTGAACCAGGGCCGGGGGGTGACGCAATTCTGGGCGCCTCAATCGACCCGCAAAGACCACCTACCGCTGGTTTCGCGCCGCCCGCCTACTTAACGTGAGGGGTTGACTACCGACTACGGTCGTTAACCCCTCACGTTAAGTGGCCCCACCGCGTGCAACGCGCAGGTTCTGGGTGATTGGCAGCCACCTGCTGGGTGCCGCCGGGCGAATCAACGCCCGCGGCTCTACCCACGGCGCCGTGTGCGAACTTAACGGGAAGGGTTGACTACCGACTACGGTAGTTAAGTCTTCCCGTTCTTTCCCGTCGCAGCTTCCCCGAGTCGACTCGCGCGGAGCGACAGGCCCGATGTCGACAATCGGTGTGGTCATTGCGCGCCTTGGCAACTCTGCGGTGGGTGCCGCGCGCATGGGTCGAGCGGGCCCTTCGGCCCTGGGTCAGGCCGACCGCCTTCCCGCCCTGAGTCAATCCAGGAGCCTTGACCGCCGCCGCACGAGGTGGTTAGTTGGGTTAGTAGCGCTGTGCGAGGTGGCCCCCCCAGATCGTGGAGCACAGAACCATGACCTTGCTCGGCAAGGAGAGGACGAAGCGATGTTCCGGACGCTGGCTGAGTTCAGAAACCCGGACACCTTCTTCGGCCGTTTCGTGGCTCAGTTTGCTCTAGCCTTCTCGGCCTGCCTGGTCGCTACGGCGATCACCTTTCTCCTGGGCCGTGGTGACTTGCTGATGGCGGGGATCTGGTCCCTGGGCTTCAGTACGTTACTCGGGCTGATCCGGGCCAAGCTGAGCGGCCCTGGGGCGAGCTTCTGGGGATCGTCCTTCGCGAAGTCCCCACCGTCCTCCTGAGCGGTCGGCTCAAGCCCCTGCGCCGCCCGAAGAACGTGCGCCCGGCCGCTCGCCCCAGGTTGACCCGCGACACCTTCCCGCTCAAGGCCACGGCGGGGACCCCCGCCGTCGCGCGCCCACAAGGTGCTACCGGGGGCCTGCTCCCCTCCAGGGCTACACCACGTTTCGGTACGCGTGACAGGCTGGGCGGATGAGTGACTCACCGATCTGGCCGGTCTTCCTGGCTGAGGCCACGCCGCTGGTGCTCAACGGACGACGCTTCGACAGTGCCCGTCCGGCGGTGATGGGGATCATCAACCGGACGCCGGACTCGTTCTACGCCTCGGCCCGCTTCGAGGATCTGCCCAGTGCCCTGGCCCGGCTGGACGACCTGGTCGAGGCCGGCGCCGACCTGATCGACATCGGGGGCGTGCGGGCCGGGCAACTGGGCGATTGGGTCGAGGCCGCCGAGGAGATCGGACGAGTGCTGCCGTTCCTGGAGGCTGCCCGGGCTCGCTACCCAGACCTGCTGCTCAGCCTGGACACCTGGCGGGCCGAGGTGGCTCGGGCCTGCGGGCACGTCCGGATCGATCTGGTGAACGACACCTTGCAAGGCGCCGACCCTGAACTGGTCGGGGTGGCGGCCGAGTTGGGCGCCGGTTACGTGGTCTCGCACACCGGGGGATCGGCGCCGCGCACCGACCCGCGCGGGGTCACTTACGGGCCGATGACCGCGACCGGGCTGCGCCGCGACGAGCCGGACGACGTCGTGGCCGACGTGCTCGACGTGCTGGCTACCGGGGCCAGAACGGCCGTGGCGGCAGGTATTCCTGCTGAGCGGGTGCTGATCGACCCGACGCTGGATTTCGGCAAAACCACCCGGCATTCCCTGCGGGTATTGAGGGCCACCGCGCAGATCGCGTCCCTTGGTTACCCGGTGTTGCAGGCCCTCTCCCGCAAGGATTTCGTCGGCGAAACCCTGGACCTGCCGGTCGATGATCGGCTGGAGGGAACCCTGGCCGCGACCGCGGTGGCGGGGTGGCTGGGCACCGTGGTCTTCCGAGCCCACGACGTCCGGGCGACGAGGCGGGTGGTCGACATGGTGGCCTCGATCCGAGGCGACCGTCCGGCGGCGCTGAATCGCCGCGGAGTGCCTGGCAGCGGGCACTGAGAGCCCTCAGGGACTAGCTGATCACTCGGATCTGCGACTGCTTTGTCGCCTCGATCTGGACGTAACTCTGGTACAGGTACAGCTCGCCCTTCACGCAGATCGACTTGCCCGAGTACGCCCTCGTCGGCTCGTTCCGGAACTTGCCTCAGGTTCTCGCCCCAGATCACAACGGAAACCCTGCTCGGGTCGGGATACGCCGCCCCAACGTCGAGAAACGTCGGTTGGCCCTTGCTGTTGGTGGCCGTTTTCGCACTCATGACGTCGCCACACACCGTCTTCTTCGAGCCGACGTGATCCGCGGCTTCCGTCCAGGAAATGGCGCCCTTCGGCATCTTTCGGACGTCCGCAATCCGCTGTCGGGGGCCGAGGTCCGGAGTTGGCGCATCGAAGCAGGCCGAGAGCCCACACGTTGTGAGCACCGCCAGGACGACCAACGCCGTCCGTCTTGACGCGCTTCTCCGAGTGGACAGCACCTCTGGATTGGCCACATCTCCTCCACCGTCCACGCCGAGCCTAGGGTGGGCCGGTCGGTGCGGCGATAGGCAGATCTACTACCTGAAGGCGCAGGCCTCGCGGACCAGCGCGGCGAAGGCGTCCACGTCGTCGGTGGTGGTGTCGAAGGAACACATCCAGCGGACCTCGTTCACCGAGGCGTCCCAGTCGTAGAAGAAGAAGCGCTGCCGGACGGCGTCCGCCACCCCGGCAGGCAACCGGACGAAGACTCCGTTCGCCTGGGTCGGCTGCGAGAACACCACCCCGGGAACCCCCTCCAGGGCTGCGCGCAGCCGGGCCGCCATCGCGTTGGCGTGGCTCGCGTTGCGGTGCCACAGATCGCCCTCGTAGAGCGCCACCAACTGGGCCGAGATGAAACGCATCTTGCTGGCCAGCTGCATCGTGTACTTCCGGACGAAGGTCAGCCCCGGAGCGGCCCCGGGCCTGAGCACGACGATCGCCTCGGCCCCCATCGCGCCGTTCTTGGTGCCGCCCAGGCTGACCACGTCGACGCCGACGTCGGTGGTGAGAGCGGCCAGGCTGACCCCGAGCGCGGCAGCGGCGTTGGAGAGCCGGGCGCCGTCGAGATGGACCACCATCCCGTGCTGATGCGCGCGGTCGGTGAGGGCGCGGATCTCGTCCGGGGTGTAGAGGGTGCCGAACTCGGTGGATTGGGTGATGGACAGGGCCAGGGGTTGGGCCCGGTGCTCATCGCCGAAGCCGCGGGCCTCAGTGTCGACCAGGTCGGGGGTGAGCTTCCCGTCCGGCGTCGGGATCGAATAGAGCTTCAGACCGCCCATCCGCTCCGGCGCGCCGCCCTCGTCCACGTTGATGTGGGCGCTCTGGGCGCAGACCACGGCTCCCCAGCGGGGCAGCGCGGCCTGCAGGGCGGCCACGTTCGCGCCGGTCCCGTTGAACATCGGGAACGCCTCGGCCTGGCTACCGAAGTGCTCCCGGACGACCTCCTGCCAGCGCGCGGTGTAGAGATCGTTGCCGTAGGAGGACTGGTGGCCGGAGTTGGCCGCGCCGATCGCCGCCAGGATCTCGGGATGGATGCCGGAGTAGTTGTCCGAGGCGAATCCGCGGACGCTGGTGTCATGAAGCTGCACGGTCCGATTGTCGCACCGCCGCCCGTTGCAGCCGTCCGCCCGGGACGGGCTCGGCCACTTAGCCCGCAGGAAGCCCTCTTAGCCCGCGTCCTGCTGCGGGCGGAGAGCTCATTTTGCGGGCGGAGTGGGCTCGGCGGGCCGGAGCACCGGCCCGAGGCTGCTGGGCTTGTGGGGTCCCGTCCGCGTCACACGGCACCGGCGGAGTGGGCTTGGCGGGCCGAGGGCACTGAGGGGTGGAGGCCGCACGTGCGCGGGTGGGCTCTTGGGCTCGCGCCTCCGGGCAGCCCGCCGCTGCCAACTGCCGTCCCCGGCCAAGCGTCCGCCCGAACGGACCGCGGCCACTTAGCCCGCAGAACGCCCTCTTCGCCCGCATCCTGCTGCGGGCGAAGAGCTCATTTTGCGGGCGGAGTCGGCTCCGTGGTGTGGCCGACCACCCAGATCGCGCGTGCGGCGGCCGAACCGAGGTCTATTGCCTGCTCCGAAGGCAGGACGCACACGCTGGTGACGTCGGCGTAGGGGTGCTGGGCTTCCAATCGGAGGTGCGTGCCGGGGCTAAGGCCGAGGCCGCTGAAGTAGCGGAGCATGTCGGGGCTGGCATCCGAGATCCGGACGATGCTCAGCTCGCTGCCCGCCTCGCATTCGGACAACTGCCACGCGCTGATCCGGGGCTGGTGGCCTTCCCGGGTCGGGATCAGGTCACCGTGCGGATCCCGGTCTGGATAGCCGAGGTGCTCCTCGATCCGGTCGATCAGCAGGTCGGAGACGGCGTGTTCCAACACCTCCGCTTCGGCGTGCACCTCGTCCCACCCGTAACCGAGGACGTTGACCAGGAACGTCTCCAGCAGCCGATGCCGGCGCACCATGACCAGGGCGTAGCGGCGACCAGTCTCGGTCAGTTCGATGCTGCCGTAGGGCGCATGCGACACCAGCCCCTGCTGGGTCAGCTTGCGCAGCCCGTCCGACACGGTCGAGGCGGTCACCCCTAGTCGTTCAGCCATGGCACCCACGGTGATGGCGCGATCCGACCACTCGGTCGCCGACCAGATGAGCTTGAGGTAATCCTGCGCGGGGGCGTTGAGCTCGGAAACACTCATGGATCTATGCTAGAGGTCGAAGAACAATGTTTGGTGCGTCTAACATCGTCTCGAGTGGAGATTCTCCATGTATGGCTGGTCCAGTTCGAAACTGCCGAGTCGCCGCGCGGTGCTCTCCGGCGCCGCGGCCGCTGCCGCCGTGCCCGCCCTCTCTGCCTTGGCGCTGACCGCCGGCGCCCTCCCTGAACACGGTGGTCACGGCCCGTCCGAGCCGGGCTCTGGTGTCCCCGAAGCACCACCGACCCCCTCGCCGCGGGATGCCCCCCACGCTGACCAAAGGCATGCCGGGCACGCAGGTTTCCAGGGCGGTTCGGTGCCACCGGAGCGGGCCGGGATCGACCCCACGGCGATCCTGCGCGACTTCGACCGCGGGCGGGTCAGCACCCTCCCGGACGGACGGACCCTGCGCGAGTGGGATCTGGTCGCGATCGACAAGGACTTCGAGGTCGCACCGGGAGTCACCTTCCCCGGCTGGAGCTACAACGGACGAATCCCCGGGCCGAGCCTGTGGGCGCAGGAAGGGGACGCGCTGCGGATCCACTTCTCCAACGCCGGCGCCCACCCGCACACGATCCACTTCCACGGAGTCCACCCCGCCGAGATGGACGGGACGCCCGGCATCGGGGCCGGGTCGATCCTGCCCGGGCAGACCTTCACCTACGAGTTCGACGCCATCCCGTTCGGCACCCACCTCTACCACTGCCACCAGTCGCCGCTCGCCCCGCACATCGCCAAGGGCCTCTACGGCGCCTTCATCATCGAACCCAAGCAAGGACGACCACCCGCCGACGACATGGTGATGGTGATGAACGGCTACAACACCGATGGCGGCGACGACAACGAGTTCTATTCGGTGAACGGCCTACCGTTCCATTTCATGGATTTCCCGGTGCAAGTGACGCAGCACGAGTTGGTGCGCATCCACCTGATCAACGTGCTCGAGTACGACCCGATCAACTCCTTCCATATCCACGGGAACTTCTTCCACTATTACCCGACCGGCACGATGCTGACCCCCAGTGAGTTCACCGACACCATCTCCCAGGTGCAGGGGCAACGCGGCATTGTCGAGCTCCGCTTCCCATACCCGGGAAAGTTCATGTTCCACGCCCACAAAACCGAGTTCGCCGAACTGGGCTGGATGGGATTCTTCGAGGTGCGGCCCGCATGAGCACCGACGCGACCCCCGAGCAGAAGCCGTACCAGGACCTGACACCGGAGGGTCGCCGACTGCCGCGCTGGTTCCTGGGGTTGGCCCCGCTGATCCTGAGCGCGATCGTCCTGGGGTTGCTGTCGTTGGCCCAGGCCCCTGGCCTGGCCCGGCTCGGCGACGTCCCTCCCCGGGAGGAGGTCGCCATCGAAAGCGTCCGGCTGAGCGCCGGGCAGATCGAACTGGTCGCCCGCAATGAGGGTCCCGATCCGGTCAGCATCGCCCAGGTCAACGTGTCGGACTACTTCGCCGCGTTCACTCAGTCGCGGGCCGTGATCGACCCCCTCCAGGCGACCACGATCAAGGTGACGTACGACTGGGTGGAAGGCGATCCGTACGAGATCGCCCTGATCACCTCAGCCGGCGGCAAGATCTTGGTGGCCATCGCGGCCGCCGCCCGGAGTCCCGAGAAGGAGCCGTCCTTCTTCGCCCTGATGGCCCTGCTCGGCGTCTACGTTGGCGTGATCCCGGTGATCCTCGGCATGCTCTGGCTGCCGTTCGTCCGGCGATCTTCGGGCGCCTGGGTTCGCGGCCTGCTCGGGTTCACCGTCGGCTTGCTGGCCTTCCTCGGGTTCGACGCGACCATCGAAGGCTGGGAGTTGGCCTCCCAGACGGGCGCCTTCGGTGGGCCATTGGTCGTGCTACTAGGGGTGATGCTGGCCTACCTGCTGCTGGAAGGGCTCGACGGCTGGCTCAAAGGACACCGCAGGACCGCCGTGGGCGCCGAGAACACAACATCTCCCGGACGGCTGGCGCTCCTGATCGCCGCCGGAATCGGGATGCACAACCTGGGTGAGGGGCTGGCAATCGGTTCCGCCTACGCCGTCGGTTCACTCGGCCTGGGGGCGGCCCTGATCGTCGGCTTCGCCATCCACAACACCACCGAGGGCCTGGCGATCCTCTCGCCGTGGGCGCACGAACCTCCCCGGCTGGCCCCACCCCGGTTGCTCGGCCTGATCGCGGGTGCCCCCGCCATCATCGGGTGCCTGCTGGGGGCCACCGTGTACCAACCGACGCTGGCCGGCTTCCTGCTCGGCTTCGGCGCCGGCGCGGTGGGCCAGGTGGCGATCAAGATCCTGCCCATGCTCCGGGACAAAGCCGGACGACTGCTCACCCCCCTCACCGCGGCCGGGATGATCGCCGGCATCGCCGTGATGTACCTGACCGGACTCCTCGTCCGCGCGTAGCTTGCACGGGAAGACTCAACGGTCCGAGGTGCCCAGCCAGCCCTGTCGCACCATCCATTTGACCAGCTCCAGCACGGGCATGACGGTGAAGGAGAGGGCTCCGATCACGAGCCAGTCCCACAGTCCCAGCGCGAAGGCTCCGAACGGCACCTGGAGCGGCGGAAAGTAGACGATCGCGATCAGCAGGGCCAGCTCCCACAGCACCGCCAGGTTGAGCCACTTGTTCGCGAAGGGCCGGGCAAACACCGAATGCCGATCGGAGCGGAAGTTGTAGGCCTTGAGGAACTGGATCAGCACCAGCGAGACGAACACCAGGAACATGGTCTCGGTCAGGCTCCGTCCGGTGTTCAGCCCATAGAGGAACAAGCCCAGGTTGATCGCGGTGGACCAGATCCCCCCGGCCAGCATCAAGGTCACCACCGGGCGGGTGAAGATGCCGGTGCGCGGGTTGCGCGGCTGGCGATCCATCAGGTCTTGATCGGGCGGATCGACGGCCAGCGCTAGGGCGGGCAGGCCGTCGGTGGCCAGGTTCACGTACAGAATCTGGACGGCCGTGAGGGGTAACGGCAGCCCGAGCAGCACCGCTCCGGCCATCAGCCCGATCTCGCCGATGTTCGAGGAGAGCAGGTACATCAGGTACTTCTTGATGTTGTTGAAGACCCCGCGTCCCTCTTCGACAGCCGCCACGATGGAGGCGAAGTTGTCGTCGGTGAGGGTCATCGCGGCGGCCTCCTTGGTCACGTCCGTGCCGGTGATGCCCATCGCGATGCCGATGTCGGCCTGCTTGAGCGCGGGGGCGTCGTTCACGCCGTCGCCGGTCATGGCGACCACCTGCCCGTCCGACTGCAACGCGGCCACGACGCGGAGTTTGTGCGCGGGTGAGACCCGCGCGTACACGTCGATGCCGCGGGCCTCGCGGGCGAGCGTGCCGGCGTCCATGGCGTCCAACTCGGCCCCGATCACGACCCGTCCGTGCCGCAGCAGGCCAAGTTCGCGAGCCACGGCCTCAGCGGTGGCGGGGTGGTCGCCGGTGATCATCACCGGGCGGATCCCGGCGCGCTCGCAGACCGCGATCGCCTCCCGAGCCTCGGCCCGCGGCGGATCGATCATCCCGACCAGCCCGAGCAGGAGCATGCCCTGCTGGGCCGTCTCCAGGTCGGCGTCGGGTTTCACGGCGACGGCGAGCACCCGCAACGCGTCCCGGGCGAACGCTTGGGCGACTCCGACCAGGTCGCGCCGCGCGGCGTCGTCCATCGGCGCGACGCCGGAGGCGGTCACGATCGTGGCGCAGTCGGGGAGCAGCACCTCCGGCGCGCCCTTGGTGAACGCCACCATCCCCTCAGCGGTGCGATGCAGCGTGGTCATCCGTTTGGTTTCGGAGGTGAACGGGATCTCCTGGACGCGGGGCGCGTCCGCCCGCAACGCGTCCTGGGGGAGCCCGGCCTTGGCGGCGAGGACGATCAGCGCCCCTTCCGTGGGATCACCCGTCACCTGCCAGCCGGCGTCCGCCTGGCGAAGGGACGCGTCGCAGGCCAGCGCCGCTGCCCTCGCCAGCTGTTCCACCTCGTGAGTGGGCCGGGCCGCGACCCCACCTTGGGAGAACTCGCCGACCGGCTCGTAGCCGGCGCCGCCGACGTCCCAGATGGCGTTGGCGACCCAGAGCCGGCGCACGGTCATTTCGTCCCGGGTCAGCGTGCCGGTCTTGTCAGAGCAGATCACGGACGTGCTGCCCAGCGTCTCCACCGCGGGGAGGCGGCGGATCAGGGCGTGCCGCCGCGCCATCCGCTGCACGCCCAGCGCCAGCGAGATCGTCACCACCGCCGGCAGCGCTTCCGGCACCACGGCCACCGCGAGCGCGATCCCGAACAGGATCATCTCCAGCAGTGGCTGCCCGCGGAGCAGGCCGAGGGCAACGATCAGCAGGACGACGACCAGCGCCGCTCGGGCCAGCGCGGAACCGACCCGGTCGAGGTTCTCCTGAAGCGGAGTCCGACCCTCCTCCACGTCCTGCAGCAGCTGGGCGATCTGGCCGAACTCGGTCCGCATGCCGGTGGCGACCACGACGGCGCGGCCACGGCCGTAGGTGATCGCGGTGCCGGCGTGCACCATGTTCCGCCGGTCCCCGACGGCGAGCTCCCCGTTCTCCAGGCTGTCCGCGTGCTTCCGCACCGCGACCGACTCGCCGGTGAGCGGCGCCTCCTCAGCCCTCAGGTTGATCGACTCGACCACGCGGGCGTCCGCCGGGACCCGGTCGCCGACGTGCAGCAGAATCACGTCGCCGGGAACCAGGTCGCGGGTCGGGATCTCCGTTTCGCCGCCCTCGCGCAGGACGGACGCGGTGGGCGTGGTCAGTTCGCGGAGCGCCTCGATCGCACGCTCAGCGCGATACTCCTGGACGAAACCGAGGACGATCGCGAACAGCACGATCACCGCGATCACGATCGGCTCGACGGCATGCCCCATCACGAACGAGAGCGCGGTCGCCGCCAGCAGGATCAGGATCAGCACATTTCGGATTGCTGGGCCAGGATTCGCCAGGGCGAGAGCCGTCGAGCTGCCGTGATCTCGTTCCGGCCGTAGCGCTCCAGGCGCGCCGCCGACTCGGCCCAACTCAGGCCGCTCGGGCCACTCTCGGTGGCGGCATACACGTCCTCGACCGCACGGTTGTGCCACCGCGAGGTCGCCTCGCGATCGCCCTGGCCCGCGACAGCAGGTCGCTCCATTCAACGACGGTAGCGGATGCAGGCGACCTCAGGCGGTTGAGCCGGTGATCCCCGCTGTGGAGGCGATCACCGGGCGCATTTTGCGCTCGAAAGCCTCGAAGAACATCGACAGCGGGAACTCGTCGTCCATCACCAGATCGGTGAGCTCGCGGGGGGTGCCGAGCAGCGGCAGATGGCCGGCCTTCCAGGTCGACGCCGGGTGCGGCTCCACAGTGGAGCTGACCAACTCGTAGGCGGCCAGCCAGTGCGAGATCTTCGGCCGGTCGATCGAGCGCCAGTACAGGTGCTCGATCGCGGCACCGAGTTCATTGACGCAATCGGGCACCCGGGGCCAGTCGAAGGCCAGCTTGGTGTCGGTCCAGTGCAGGACGCGATGCTGATGCAGCCAGGCGAACAGCAGCTGCCCGCCCAGGCCGTCGTAGTTGCGGACCCGTCCGCCGGTGATCGAGAAGCGGAAGATCCGGTCGAAGATGACGCAGTACTGGACGAGTTTGGCGTGCTGCTGGAGCTTCAGGTCGTCCGCGCTCGGCTCGGTCAGCCCGGCGATCCGGCGTTCGATGCTGACTGCTTCGCGGAACGCGGTCAGGTCGCAGCGCAGCTCCTCCAGGGAGTAGAGGAAGTAGGGCATCCGCTGCTTGATCATGAACGGGTCGAACGGCAGGTCCCCGCGCATGTGGGTGCGGTCGTGAATCAGGTCCCACATCACGAAGGTCTCTTCGGCCAGCGACTGGTCCTCCAACAGGTCGGCGGCCAACTCGGGCAGGTCGAGCTTGGTCACCTCGACCGCGGCCCGGACCACCCGGCGGAAGCGGGCTGCCTCCCGATCGGCGAAGATGGCGCCCCAGGTGAACGCGGGCACCTGCCGCATGGCGACGGTCTCGGGGAACAACACCGCCGAGTTGGTCTCGTAGCCCGGGGTGAAGTCGAGGAACCTGATCGGGACGAACAGCTTGTTGGAGTAGTCCCCGGCCTCCAACTCGGCCACGAAGCTCGGCCAGATCACCTGGATCAGCACCGCCTCGACGAACCGGTTCCGGGAGCCGTTCTGGGTGTACATGCCGAACACCACCAGGTGGGTCAGGCCGTCGATCCGCTGTTGCTGCGGTTGAAAGCTGACCAGCGAGTCGTAGAAGTCGGGCTCGCCGAGATCGGTCGACCAGCGGCGGAAATCGTTGATCAGCGCGTCCAGGTAGGCGGAGTCGTGCGGGAAGAGGGGGGACAACTCCGCGATGCCCGAGATCAGGGCGGTGATCAGCTGACGCGCCTCGTCATGGCGGGTCGGATCCTCGATGGCGCCGTTGGCGGACTGCAGGTGTTGCAGGTCGGTGGCGGCGTGCTTGATCCGGAGCCACGCGGGATGCTGCGTGAGGGCCGAAACCTCAGTCGGTGCGACGGTCGTCATCCCGATATTCTCACATAATGGACAAGGGAAACGCCAATAAATCGCCTTAGATCCCCGCTGACAAAAGATCTGCCCCTGACAGGGCGATCTGTCGGGAAATCTGCCCGGTCAGGCGACTGGGCTGCTGAACCTCCACACGGTCGTCGCCAGGTACTCCTGGCCGGGTCGCAGCACGGTTGAGGGGAAGGTCGGCTGGTTCGGCGCGTCCGGGAAGCCCTGGGTCTCCAAGGCGATCCCGGCCCGGCCGACGTAGCCGACGCCGGAGGTGCCGATCACGTCCGGGTTGAGCGCCTCGGCGGTGTAGATCTGCAGCCCGGGCTGGTCGCTGAGCACCTCCAGGGTGAGGTCGGGGGCGCTCATTCGGGCGTGGGGGCGCAGGCCGTCGCCGGTGATCACGAAGTTGTGATCCAGCGGTGCCGCCTGCTCCACCGGACGAGCGGTGCGCAGGTCGAAGCGGTCGTGCACCGCGGGCAGGTCGCCGGTGGGGATGTTGCCCTCCCCGACCTCGGTGTAGCGGTCGGCGAACACCTGGAGCAGCTGGTCGTCGGCGGCCCCACTCGTCTCGCCGGCCAGGTTCAGATAGATGTGGGTGGTCAGGTTGACGTGGGTGGCGGCGTCCGTGTGCGCCCGGTAGATCACCTCCACCTCACCCGGCCGGGCGGTGTAGCGGGCGCTCACCTGGATGGTGCCGGGGAATCCCTGGTCGCCGTCCGGGCTGGTCAGGGTGAGCAGCACCGAGTCGTCGCCTGCCTCCTCGATGGTCCAGATCCGCTTGTCGAAGCCGTCCGGACCGCCGTGCAGGATATTCCCGTTCTCGTTGGGCTGCAGCGGGTAGGTGACGCCGTCCAGCTCGAAGGTGGCGTCGCCGATCCGGTTGGCGAAGCGTCCGCAGGTGGCGCCGATGAAGAACGGGGAGCTCTGGTAGCCGGCCAGGTTCGGGTGGCCGAGGGCGACGTTGCGCCCGGCCACGTCGAGGCGATGGACGGTGGCGCCGTAGGTCAGGATGTCGGCCGAGATCCCGTCGGCGGCGATCCGGATGCGGTGGACGGGGCGGCCGTCCGCGAGGTTGCCGAAAGGCTCGATCATGCCGCTCAGGCTAGTACGGACGGGCGGTCCTCAGTCGGCGGCCCGCGTGGTCACCGGAGTGGGGAGTTCGACCGTGCGCGACACCGTGCAGAGCCGGTCGTGGGAGGTCTGGATCGCCCGGGGCAGCATGTCGCGGGCGCGGTCGCCGTCCGGGCCTTCGGGGAAGACCACCCGGAAGGTGACCTCGACCCCGCTGAGTCGGTTGCCGCTGTCGTCCTTGATCTTCTCGCCGGACACGTCGACCTCGAAGCTGACCGGCTGGGCGCGGCGGGCGGTGAGGTAGTCCACGTCGATCGCGGAGCAGCCGGCGACGGCGGCCAGCAGCAGTTCCACCGGGGTGAACTCGGCGGTGTCGCCTTCGCCGAGGGTGATCGAACCGCCGCGCTCGTTGGTGACGGTGAAGCGGGCGTGCTCGAGGCGGCTCAATGTGACGGAGCGGGTGCCGGTGGTGGCCATGGACTCTCCTGTGGGTTCTGCTGAGGCGGTCTACCGCTTAGCTGACTGTGCCTCACCAGCGGGCGGGCTGGGTAGTGGGTGGACCGGAATCCGTCGGACTGGGCCTGCGTCCTCACGGGGTGGGCGGACGGCCCGACGAATGGGAACGCCGGTGAGGGGACCCGGTCACCTGCACGTGCAGGGCTGGGCGATGGCCCTCAGCTCGGCCAACTCCTCGGCTTGGACGGCCCGCGCCGCCGTGGCCAGGTCGAACTCGGCAGGCTGACCCCGACGAAGCTGCCTTCATGACCTCCCGCTGCCCGAATACAGGCAGTTCGAGGTTATTTGGGCAGCTTCGCCGCTCTGGCTGGGGCCGCGCAGCTCGTCCGATGTCGTGGTATTCACAACACTCCTCGCCTTCAGGTGCGTTGCCGACGGTCCATCCGCGAGATCATGACGCCATTCAGGGCGGTCACGAGAACAACAAGGACGACCAGAGACGGCAGCGAGCCCCATCCGCGCCCAGAGAGCAACACGAAACTCGGGACCAGGAACACAACGGTGGCACCCCCCACGATGACCAGTCGCTTCGGGAGAGCTCGCACGTGGCGCCAATCCACGAGGGCAGTGACTCCCACAACGGGGAGCGAGGCCATGAACAGCAGGAACCCTCGATCAAGGGGCCACTGGGGGCAGGAGGCTGATCAGGCCCACCCCAGCGCCCGCTATCGCGACGCGCCCCAGAATGGAGAGCGCGAACTGTTGTCTGCGGGTCATCGCCATGGCGTGCTCGGCCTCGGGTCTCGTCCGGGATGGTGGCCCGGAGCCTGAGGGGAATCTACGGCGCTGTCCCGACTGCCGCGAGGGATGCCGGCGCATTCTGGCCGAACGGCCAGGTCGCGCAGGAAGGGGGCCAAGGGATGGCTACCCTGGCTAGGTGATGTCGCTGAGGACGGCCGCCGTGTGCGCGGGACTGTTTCTCAGCGGCTGCTCGTCGAGCACCGGGGCAACGCTCGCTCCCGCCGGACGTGGGCCGGCCATCGAGCCGCTCGTCCTCGGTTCGACCATTTCGGTCTGTATCCCGGTGGGTGGGGACCGTCCGACCACCTCGGAGGTGGCCAATCGCCACTTCATCTTCGAGCAACTCATTGCCGTGGTTGGGGATCGTCCGATCACGCTGACCTCGATCGAGTTCGCGACCGAGGTCGGCTTGGACGTCCTGTCTGTTCGTCTGCTGAAGGATCCTCCGCCCACCTCCATGGGCTGGGCCCCGTTTACGTCAGGCGGGAAGTTGTGGGCCAAGACGATCCCAGCGGTGGAGGCTGAGTTGTCGCCACATTCGGAGAGCTTCCTCGAGGTTGAGGTCGCCTACCTCGGCCCTTCGGATGCCCGCTTGGCCGACCTGACCGTCACCTACCAAACCGACGCAACCCAGCGCCACGCGCAATCGTCCATGGAGTTGCTGATGTCGGCGACATCTGACGGGTGCATCTTCGAATCCCCTGCGCCGACGCCGAGCCCTGGACGCTCCTGAGTCCGACCGATACTCAAAACCCGTCCGGATGACCCTGACGCGATCAACCAGTGATGAACGGATGCGGCCACGCCGGATTGTGCGCGTGCACCAAGACCAGGAAGACGATCAGGTCGAAGGTCAGGTGCACGGTGATCACGTACTTCAGGTTCTTGGTGAGCTGAAAGATCGCCCCCTGCACCAGAGCGAAGGGGATGGTCAGCACGGGCCCCCAGGACTGGTAGCCGAGCTCCCACAGGAACGACACGAAGATCAGCGCCTGCAGCAGGTTGGCCTGCCAGGCGCGGAAATGCCGCCGATTGAGCACGTAGACGGTACAGATGAAGAACAACTCGTCCCAGATGCCCACCGCATTCACGCCGATGAACAGCCGCAGCAACTCCTCCGGGCTGTGAATGGCCGGCCAGTTCCGGTAGACCCCGGAGCTCACGAAGTACCAGGGCAGGATCAAGTAGCCGCCGACGACGACCATTCCCAGGTAGGCCCATTGGGCGCGATTCCAGCGCCAGGAACCCCAGGGGAAGGTGATCGGATTGTCTCTGAAGGCGTACTGCAGCAGCAGATACGGCAACGCCACCGCCGCGGTGAGCGCGACCGCGAAGCTCAGGATGCCGAGGTTGGAGAGGTCGGCCCGCAGCGAGATCTGGTCCAGCACCACGATGCCGACGGCGATCGCCAGTTGATCGCGGAACAGCCCGAACGTCAGCGTGGTGAAGTCGCACATCCACGCCACCACGAGCCCGCACACCAGGACGAAGTAGCCGGTCCACTGGTCCCCGAACACGAACAGGTACATGGCCGACAAGCTGACCAGCGCCGGCCCGGCCGTGCCCCACGAGGAAAGCGGCGGGATTGTCTCGTCCGGGGCGGATTGCATCCCTCAAGCATGGCTCATCAACGCGATCGGGCCACGGCTTGACACTCAGACTGAGCGCAATCATTATTGAGTACGCTCGGATTGACCGGGTGCTGCGAAACCTCAAGGAGATTGACATGACCAGGTGCGCCGTCGGGGAGGGTGCTGCGTGATGAGGGGCTTCGTGATCGCCAACTACAACGGGCCACTGCACGAAGCGGAGATCGCCGAGCCGGTCGTCGGCGACCGCGACGTCCTCGTGCAGGTGCGCGCCGCCGGGCTCAACCAACTGGACGAGTTGATCCGGTCGGGTCAGTTCAAGCAGGTCCTCCGCTACACGTTCCCCCTGGTTCTGGGCAATGACGTGGCGGGAACGGTGCTCGATGTCGGAGCAAACGTGCGGTCCTTCAAGCCCGGAGACAACGTCTACGCCCGCCCCGACAAGGCCCGAATGGGCGCCTTCGCCGAACGCGTCGCCGTAGCCGAGGACGATCTTGCGCCCATGCCCGCCTCGCTCACGTTCGCGGAGGCCGGATCGTTGCCTTTGGTGGCGCTGACCGCGTGGCAGGCCCTGGTCGAGCGGGGGGAACTCCGCGCCGGCCAGAAGGTCCTGATCCACGCGGGCGCCGGAGGTGTCGGGTCGATCGCGATCCAGCTCGCCAAGCATCTCGGCGCGTCCGTCGCGACGACTGCCAGCGGTGCCAACGCTGACGTCGTCCGCGAACTCGGGGCCGACGTCGTGATCGACTATCGCACTGCGGACTTCGAGCAGATCCTCAGCGGGTACGACCTCGTCCTGGACAGTCTCGGCGGGGGGAACCTGGAGAAGTCCTTGCGGGTCCTTCGGCCCGGCGGGAAGGCGATCGGGATCTCTGGCCCCCCGGACGTGGCCTTTGCACGTGAGTTGGGCCTCAACCCGCTGCTGCGTCTGGTGATCGCCGCGGCAAGCTGGAAGGTCCGCAAGCTGGCGAAGAAGCTTGGCGTCGAGTATCAGTTCCTCTTCATGCGCGCCAACGGCGACCAGTTGCGTCAGATCACCGAGTTGGTCGAGCAGGGCGCGCTAGGGCCGGTCGTGGGACGGACCTTCTCCTTTGACCAGACCGCGCAGGCGCTCGCGTCCCTGGCCGAGGGTGGCGTCCGGGGAAAGACGGTCATCGTTCACAGCGCCGACTAGACGTCCATTCAGAAACGAAAGAGGAAAGAGATCATGAGCACCAATACTGAACCCGTCATCACCTCCTACGCGAAGGCGCCAACCCGCACCATCAGCACCGGCGGCACGACGTACGCCCATCGAGAGCTTGGCCCCAAGGGCGGCATCCCGGTCGTCTTCTTCGTCCATCTGGCCGCAACCCTCGACAACTGGGACCCGCGGATCATTGACCCGATCGCGGAGCACCGCCACGTGATCACGTTCGACAACAAGGGAGTCGGCGCCTCCACCGGGGACGTCCCGGCCACCCTGGAGCAGGCAGCCGATGACGCCTACGCGTTCATCAAGGCGCTGGGCTTCGACCTGATCGACATCTTCTCCTTCTCGATGGGCGGAATGATCGCCCAAGACCTCGTCCTCAAGCACCCCACCCTGGTTCGCAAACTCGTCCTCACAGGCACCGGCCCCCGCGGCGGGAAGGACATGGACAAGGTGGTCGGCACGACCTACTGGGACGTGCTGCGCGCCACCCTTACTCGATCGGACCCGAAAGAGTTCTTGTTCTTCAACCGCAACGCCAGCGGCAAGCTCGCGGCCAAGGCCTTCGTCAAGCGGCTGCAGGAGCGCACCGTCGACCGGGACAAGCCGATGGGCCTCAAGGGTTCCGGACGCAGCTCGCTGCGATCCAAAAGTTCGGACGCTCAGCCCCCTCGGACCTGTCGAGGATCACGCAGCCAACCCTGATCGCCAACGGCGACCACGACCGGATGGTCCCCACGATTCTCTCCACGGACCTGCATCGTCGGATCAAGGGCAGCCAGCTGATCATCTATCCCGACTCCGGGCACGGTGGCATCTTCCAGTTCCACGACAAGTTCGCCCCGGTGGCCGTCGAGTTCCTCGGCCGTTGAGTCGCCTGTCTTAACAGGGACACCTAGAGGCAGCGCATGGCATATTTGGGCCACGTCTGATCGACCGCGCTCAGGACTGAGCGTAGTCAGGGCAATTTCTGGGAGGTGCGTCTGATGTCGATCGCCGGCACACCGTTGGGGCGACGCGAGCGCAACAAGCAGGCCAAGCTTGATCGCGTCATCACCGCAGCCAGCGAGCTGTTCGCCGAGCACGGCATCGACGAGGTCACCACGCAACAGATCGCTGACCGGGCCGACATCGGTACCGGCACGTTGTTCCTGTACGCGAAGTCGAAGGCTGAGCTGCTGCTGCTGGTCCAGAACGTCCACTATGCCGAAGCGCTGGAGCGTGGCCGGGCCGAGGCAGCCGAAACCCGGGGCACCTTGGACGCGGTCATGGCGATCGTCCGACCCATCGTGGAGTGCAATCGGACGCAAGTGGAGAACGGCCGGGTCTACCTGCGAGAAGTCGCCTTCGGTGATCCTGCCCAGCCGCGTCACGCTGAGGCGCTGGCCATCGTCGGCAGCACGCAAGAGGCCATCGCCGAGATTCTGGGCCGCGACGAGCGGGTTGTGGTGGGGAGCGCGGAAACGCTTGCCCGGGTGGTCTCCGCGATCATGTTTCTCACCATGGCCTCAAGCCCGACCACCGGGTTGGGCACCGACGATGTGGTGCAGGACATTCGCCAGCAAATCAACGCTGTCTTGCCCTGATCGAGCCCACTCCACGGCGCTGTCCGAGGTGGTGGCATAACTGCCACCCTCCGTGGGCCGGGTTGCCCCTCCTGCCTCACTGACAACGGGTCTTACGCTGCGTATCAGGTAGGAGTTGCCGTCCCTCTTTCCGGGTGAGAGGAGTCACATGCTTCCCGTGCTCGTGTTGGACGCTGCCATGACCGTAGGCGAGGCGCGCCGGGCGATCGCGTTGCTACCCGGCCATGCCCTCGCGGTGGTGCGTCGGCTGCATCCGGACGGGGTTTCCGGGGTGCTCTGGTACGCCCTGGGTGACTCGGGGGTGGACGCGGTGATGAATCCCGGAATCGCCGAGGCAATGCCGCTGGAGGTCTTCTTGGACCTGCACGAGCACGGCGCCGACGACGTCCGGCAGCTCAGTCATCCCGATGTCACCGGCCACACCTGGACGGGCTTGGTGATCGACGGGGAGCGCGCGGTCGGGTGGGTGGAGGCGACCGAACGTCCGCAGCGTGGGTTGGAGTTTCCGGGGGCCCCCCGATCCTGGCCGAGACGGCCGGGGAAGAGGCTGGCCCGATTCCGGTCGGGTCCGCTCCCGGGCCGATCCCGGGAGCACCGGGTCCGGCCACCATCGACGCGTTCCCGAGGGTTGAGGTTCCCGAGGAGGTCGCCCCGGCGTCCACGTTCGACGTCGTGGTCGGGCTCGGGAGCCAGGCCCAGGGCGGGGTGGTCGGCGGCCCGATCCGCATCGCCCGGGACACGGTGGAACTCACCGTCCAGATCAAGGCCGAGAACTTCTTCGTCGCCCAAGTGCGACACACCCTGGTCGTCGACACGGCGAATCTGGAGGCGAACGTCGTCCGCATTCCGGTGGTCGCCCCCACCCCACCGCACGCTTGGCGCGGACGGATCGAGATCGAATACAGCGCCAACGGGCTGCTGGTGGGGTCGGCCTGGCGCGACCTCGTGGTGACCGCGGGCGCCTCCCCGGCGGCGCCTCCCTCGACCGCCGGCGGCGACACCCGGATGGAGATGAGCCAGCAACTGCCGATCGACCTGACCGTCTCGATCAGCCGGGGCGAGGCCAGCGGCAAGTTTCTCTGGAGCTTCACCACCCCGCACCCGGTCGCGCTGCCGGAGGTGCAGGTCGAAACCCTGCTCGATCGGGAGAGTGCCGAAACCTTCGCGCTGCGCAAGATCCGCGACATCGCCAAGGTGGACGGGTCGCCCACCGCCGAGCTGAAGATCCTCGGTGTGGCCCGCGAGGTGGCCGAAGCGCTGCCGCTCTGGTTCTGGAAGCTGCTCACCCCGATCTGGCAGTTGGCCAAGGCCGAAGGCCGGGTGCCCACCCTGCTGATCGTCTCCCGCGAGGCGCTGGTGCCCTGGGAGTTGGCCAGCACCGAGAGCGACTTCGTGGTCGACCAATCCCTGCTCGACGCCGGCGCGCCACCGATCCTGAGTGCCCAGGTCGTGATCGGACGTTGGTGCCCGGCCGGCCCCGAAACCCCCTCCGGCGTCCGGCGTCCGAGCACCGCCCCGGCGGAGCGGATCAACGTCCGCCGGTTGGCGGTGGTGGTCGGGGAGTTCGGCCCCGCCAGCGGCTTCCGCAGCCTCAAGGAGGCGATCTCCGAAGGTCAGGAACTGACCGGCGCCTACCCGTCCGTCTGGGTGAAGGGCACCACCTCGGACGTGGCGATGTTGCTCAAAGGTGACCTCACCGACCGTGGCCAGCCGGTCACCGCCGAAGTGCTGCACGTGGCCTCGCACGGCGAGGTGGATCCGGATTCGCCGATCAACTCCGGCGTGATCCTCTCCGACTCCGCCGTCCGGATCGATGAGCAGATAGTGATCGGCAGCGACTTCACCCGCCGCGACGCCCCGTTCGTCTTCCTCAACGCCTGCCAGTTGGCCACCGATTCGGGCAGCTCGCTGGTCGAAGGCGGGTTGGCGGCGGCCTTCCTCCGGGCCGGCGCCCGCGGCTTCGTGGCACCGCTGTGGTCGATCGACGACACCATCGCCAAGCAGACCGCCCTGCTCTTCTACGCCGCCGCGCTGACCAGCGGCGAACCGGTCGGCGAGGTGATGCGCCGCCTCCGCGCCCGCTTCCACACCGACTTCCCGCAACACGACCAAACCACCCCGCTGGCGTATGCCTATTACGGGCATCCCGGGCTCCGACTGACCAAGGAGAACTGATGGCAACTCTGGATGGGTCCGGCCGGCAGGTCGGGCTGGGGCTGGGCATCACCGTCCGTGCCCCCGGGCTTCGCGGACGGGCCGAGGCCCACAACATCGCGGTCGGCTCGGCCACCCGCGCCCCGGACGTCGACGGCTCCGGCCCGGCACTGGAGCGGGCCCTGGCCGAGCAAGGGTTCCTGCGGTTGCGGGTGATCGAGCTGGAGGTGGCCGCCGTGCCAGTGCCGGCGGGAACCGGGCAGGTCCGGGCGCCGGATTCCGACCTGGCCGGGATGGAGGTCAGCGTTCCCGATCTGGGGCCGGACGTGGCCCAAGTCCTGCTCGCGGTGGACGAGAACGGCATCACCACGTGGAACTTCCCGGTCGATGCCACGGACGCGTTGGCCCCGGCCACGCGCGGGGCGGGGGATTCCGTCCGCTTCATCGTGCCGGCCTTCGCCTCCGTCCCCGCACCGGCCCCCGCGCCCGGCGAGGAGGGGGACACCACGCGCGGCCTCCTGGGCATGCTGGGCAAGAAGGTGCTGGAGCTGATCGCCCTCCCACTAGGGGAGTTGATCGCCCCACCGCTGGCCGGAGCGGCCGCCCGCCTATGGGAGTCGAACTCCCGTCGGGCTCGGGCTCGCACCTTTACTCCTCTCAACTATCGCGATGGCAACGCGCCCGATCTGACCGAGGCCGACTGGCAGCGGCTGGCGGTTGGCCGCAGCCTGTGGTTCGTCCATGGCACCTTCGTCACCGCGCACACCTCGTTCCAGGCCTTCCCGCCGGCCATCCTGGCTTCTCTCAGCAACGCCTACGGCGGACGGGTCGCCGCCCTGGACCACCACACCCTCGGCGTCTCCCCGCTCGAGAACGTGGAGGCCTTGGCCGCGAGCATGCCGGACGGGCTGGAGCTCGAGGTCGATCTGGTCTGCCACAGCCGCGGCGGGCTGGTCGGACGGGCCCTGGCCAGGCCGGGAAGTCCGTTCAAGGTCCGCCGGATCATCCACGTGGCCACCCCCAACCACGGCACCGCCCTGGCCAGCCCGAACAACCTGGTGCCGTTCATCGACCGGATCACCACCATGGTGAACCTGATCCCCGACGGCGGCCTGGCGCTGGTCGAAACCACCCTGACCGCGGTGCTCACGGTGGTGAAGGTGATCGCCAAGTACGGGGTCTCCGGCATTCCGGGACTGGCCGCGATGGACACCGACGGCGACTTCCTCGCCGCCTTCAACGCCGCACCCGTCTCGGCTGAGCAGTACGCGATCAGCGCCGACTACTCGCCCAGCGGGGCGCTCCTGGCGCTGACCCTCAAATCGGCGGAGAACCTGCTGGTCGACAAGGTGTTCGGCGATGCCGCCAACGACCTGGTGGTGCCGACCGCCGGGGTCTACGAGGGATCGGGCGCGGTCGACATTCCCGAGGAGCGGCGCCTCGTCCTGACCAAGTTGCGGGCGATCTACCACGGCACCTTCTTCGGCGAGCAGGACGTGGCCGAGAAGATCTCCGGCTGGCTGACCGGCTGAGGGGGCGGCAATGGCAGCGGGCTTGGACTATCTCGACTTCGACCTGGAGGTCGAGGCCACGCCCACGCCCGATCAGTACAACGTGACCGTGATCTCCTCGCCGCGCGGCGAGGCGTCCAGCACGATGACGTTCCCCTACACCTCCACGGCGCTGGAGAACGTGATCCTCAAGCTCGGACGGACCCGGTCGGGCGTCCGGGCGATCGGGTCGCCGACCCAGCAACTGGCCAAAACCTTCGGCACCTCGCTCTATGACGCGGTGTTCGCCGGCGAGATCGGGACCCTGTTCCGGCGCAGCCTGGATGAAGCGGACGCGCGCAACAAGGGCCTGCGGGTGCGGCTTCGGTTGGCCAAGGCGCCTCAGTTGGCGGACGTCCCCTGGGAGTACCTGTACCCCTCCGGCCTGCGCCAGTTCCTGGTGCTCTCGACCCGGACGCCGGTCGTCCGCTACCTGGAGCAGGCTCGCTCGATCGAACCGCTGCACGTCGATCCGCCGCTCCAGGTGTTGCTGGTCGTCTCCGCCCCGACCAACCTGGCCACCCTCGATGTGGACCTGGAGGTGAAGCGGATCCAGCAGTCGTTGGCCGAGCTGGTCAGCGGCGGTCTGGTCAAGATCACGGTGGTGCCGAGCGCCACGTTGAGTGAACTGCGGCGGGCCTTGCGCCGGGGCACGTTCCACGTCCTGCACTTCATCGGCCACGGCGGATTCGACCCGAACACCGGCGAGGGCATGCTGGCCTTCGAGGACGACAATCGCCTGGCCCACCTGGTCTCAGGGGCCGACCTGGCCACCATGGTGCACGACCATCGGACGCTCCGACTCGCCCTGCTCAACGCGTGCGAAGGGGCGCGCCAGTCCCCGGCCGACCCCTTCGGGGGGGTCGCTCAGAGCCTGGTCGCCCAAGGCCTGCCCGCCGTGGTGGCGATGCAGTTCGAGATCACGGACGCTGCCGCGACCCGGTTCTCTTCGGAGTTCTACGCCGCGATCAGCGACGGCTACCCGATCGACGCGGCCCTGGCCGAGGCCCGGGTGGCGGTGTTCAGCGACGACAACGACGTCGAATGGGGCACCCCGGTGCTCTATCTACGCGCCTCGGACGGACGGATCTTCGACGTCGCGCCGGTGCCCGTGGCGCCGATCCCGACCGATCAGTTGATCGCCACGGGGACTGGTGCTGCGGACGCGGCCGACCGGGCCGGGTTGGGTTCGGGCAGGCCTGAGCGGTCGGGTCCGGACTCGGCCGGGGCGGTGGGGGATGGCGGCGTTGTCGGCGGAGCCGGTCTAGCGGGTGCTGGCGGGGCGCTCGGAGCTGGGGGTGCTGGCGCGGCGGCAGTCATCATCGGCGGGAGCGGCGGATCGCCCACGGGCGACCTCGGGTCGGGGCCTTCGGGCACCGGGTCGGGCACGGGATCTGGTTTGTCAGGCACCGGGACCGGCACCGGAACTGGGACCGGCACTGGCACCGGGACCGGCACTGGCACCGGGACCGGCTCGGGCACGGGGAGCGACTCTGGCACCGGCACCGGCACCGGCACCGGCACGTACCGGCACCGGGACCGGCTCAAGCTGGCACTGGCACTGGCTCGGGTACCGGCACTGGGACCGGCCCGGGCACCGGCACCGGGACCGGTTCGGGTCAGGGAACTGGCACCGGGACCAACTCTGGTACGGGCATCGGCTCGGGCACCGGATCTCCGGGCCCCGACTCGACACGGGGAACCACCTCCACAACGCCCGGCGAGACCTTGCCCGGCATGGGTGGGGGTCGTCCGGACGCGCCCCCCAAGCCAGGGCCCACCCCGCCGCCGCCGAACCGGCTCCGGAAGATCGTGGCCGGAGTGGTCGCCGTGATCGTGCTGATCCTGGGCGGGCTGTACTGGCTGGGACAGCAACCTGATCCACCACCTCCGGGCCCGACGCCGACCAACTCGACGTCGTCCGCCACGACCCCCCCGACGACGCCACCCGCCACAACCCCGGCGACTCCAACTCTGCCTCCCCTGCGTGCGGTGGAGCCGTTCAGTGCCCTGCGCGGCACCGCGGTGATCGACGGCGACACCGGCGACTGGCCGTGGAGCACGTTCGTTGATTCCGAACAGGTCGTCTTCGGGGACGCGGGGGGCGTGATCGGACGCACCCAGCTGATGTGGGACGACGAAGCGCTCTACTTCTACACCGAGGTCACCGACGATCATCTGGCCTACTCGACCGCTGCCAAGCGCGGTCAACTCTGGCAGGGTGACGGCTTCACCCTCGAGCTCGGCCCGAGCGTTGACGGGCTCTCCGGCACCAGCAAGCTGCGTCCGGTCGACGGGCACTACCTGTTCGCCCTGAACGAGAGGTCGAACGAGGTGCGGACGGGCGTGAACCGGCCGACCTCGCGCCGGAACACCTTCGAAGCCGGGCCCGCAACCCCCGGCCTGGAGGCGGTCAGCACCCTGACCCCGACCGGCTACACGATCGAGGGGAAGATCCCGTGGAAGGTGACCGGACTGAACCGGATCACCGCGGGTGCTCGTCTCGGGGCCAATCTCAACATCAGCGACCGCGCCGCAACACCCGGTCGGCTGGGCGCGCTGATCTCGTCCAACCCGCAGCGCAGTGCGGCCACCCAGCCCTTCCCGGCCTACTGGCAGACGCTGATCCTCCAGGGTTGAGCTGCTCGGCTACTTCCGCTGCGTGAACCAGGCCGCCGGGACGATGGTGAACGTGGCCATGTCGGAGGTTCGATCAAGGTTGATCGGCAGAACCTTGGTCACCGAACCCGTACCCAGGTCGACGGTGACCAGGGTTGCCAGGTGCGTCATCGACTCGCCGAGGTCCAGGCGGGCTCCCTTGAGGATGAGGAACCACGCTCCGTCGAGCTCATACGCGGATTGGACGTCCCCCAGCGAGAGACCACCGCTACGCGGCACGGGGTCGTCAGAAAGTCGGTTCAGCTCGGTGTCGAACCGGACGATGTCGCTGCCGACTGCGGCGAGTAGCTCGCCCTTGTCCGTTGTGATCAGCGCATGGATGGGTTGTTTGAGATCAATGGCTGTGACCTCTTGGAAGGTCGTTGCATCAACACTCCGCAGGACTGTCTCGAAGTCATGAAGATCCCTAGGGATGCAGGCTTGGAAGAGTGAGTTGCCGATCCTCGTCATCCCGGAGCACTCCCGGTATTTCGGCTCGATGACCTGCTGGACGATCTTGTCGCCTGCCGGGGTGTAGCGGGCCAATGCGCTGTGGGTCGCTTGCAGATCGTCTTGGCTGCCGGCGAGCAGTAAGTCGGACCCGTCCAGGACGAACGACGACACATAAAGGTGAACGAGGCCTCTGGTCTGGTTGTCGCCATTCAGGTCTTGAGAGATCGGAACCATTTGATAGAAGCCGTCGTTCCCGATGCCGTCGTTCATGATGCCGATCACCCTGGTGGCGGAGATTCGCAGCCCCGTGAAACCTGAATAGCCCCGGCGATCGAGCGTGTGCGTCCGCTTGATGGCGCCGTCACGGGAGACGATGCCCACGTCGTTGCTGAGATCTCCCCACAGCGCCAGAGTGGTCGGGCTCGACGAGATCTTCCTTATCTCTTGGAAGTCCGTCGTGGTTCGTCCCAGTTCGCGTCCGCTCGCATCCAACGACAGCACGAAGCCGGTGCGTTTCGTCGTCTCCGAGGTGAAGGCCACGTAGCCGTCGTCGGGCAGCCCGGAGGGGATCGTCACCACATCCCCCACAGAGCACGCCGTGAGAACCGCGGTCAGTGCGGCCAGCAAGATCGGGAAGCGCGCGGTCCTCATCAAGAACCCTGGACGCGGTCAGGGCAACGGCGGGTGAGGCCCATGCGTCGCGCGGATAGAAAGATTGACGGCGGTGCCATTGATTACTCCTGGGGTGAGGCCAGCGGCAATTCGCCAGCCACTAACGACGCTAGAGACGCTCGCGGCCAGCTGTCAATGGCCCCCCGTCTCCCGCTTGGCCTCCCCGTGCCCTGTGGCAACCATCGGGTTGGCGCCGATGTGGTTCCTCGACTCGGTGGGGGCGTTGGTGGCCGGAGCCGGGTGTTCATCGGGCCGGCTGCGGACCTCAGGGCAGGGGGTGACCCGGTGGCCGGAAACTTCGCGGCGATTTCTGCAACTCAAGGCCTATACGTCGGTGATGCGCGCTCAGGACCGTGAAGTTTTCGGGTTCGGGCGGAGGGTTGGTTGGGTGCGAGCCGGGTGTTCGTCGGGCGGACTGCCGACCGCAAGGCAGGGGTGGCTCGGTGGCCGGAAACTTCGCGGCGATTTCTGCAGCTCAAGGCCTATGCGTCGGTGATGCGCGTTCTGGACCGTGAAGTTTTCGGGTTCGGGCGGAGGGTTGGTTGGGTGCGAGCCGGGTGTTCGTCGGGCGGACTGCCGACCGCAAGGCAGGGGTGTGGCCGGTGGCCGGAAAACTTCTCGGCGATTTCTGCAGCTCAAGGCCTATGCGTCGGTGATGTGCGCTCAGGACCGCGAAGTTTTCGGATTCAGGGGAGGTGCTGATCCTCGAAGCGCGCCGCGGGCGGGCGTAGCTTTGCCCCATGACGTCCGATGCTGAGCGGGGGGCCCGGGTCCGTGACCTGGACCGTGCGCACGTGTTCCACTCCTGGTCTGCCCAGGCGCTAATCAACCCGATTCCGCTCGCGGGCGGCTCCGGCTCCCACTTCTGGGACTTCGAAGGTCGGAGCTACCTCGACTTCGCCAGCCAGCTGGTGAATGTGAACCTCGGCTATCAGCATCCGGGGATGGTCGCGGCCATCCGCGAGCAGGCCGAGAAGATGATCACCATCGGGCCGACCTTCACCGGCGAGGCGCGGACGGAGGCGGCCCGGCTGATCGCTGAGTTGGCCCCGGGTGCGTTGAACAAGGTGTTCTTCACCAACGGTGGCGCCGAGGCGATCGAGAACGCGATTCGGATGGCCCGCCTGCACACGGGACGGCACAAGATCCTCAGCGCCTACCGCAGCTACCACGGCGCCACCAACGGGGCGATCACGGCCACGGGTGACCCGCGCCGCTGGGCCAGCGAACCCGGCATGCCCGGGGTGGTGCACTTCTGGGGCCCTTACCCGTACCGCTCCGCGTTCCACTCCGACAGCCCCGAACAAGAGGGCGAACGGGCGCTGCAACACCTGCGCGAGGTGATCATGGTCGAGGGCGCCGGCACCATCGCCGCCGTCCTGTTGGAGACGGTGGTCGGCACCAACGGCATCCTCGTGCCACCGGAGGGCTACCTGGCCGGCGTCCGGCAATTGTGCGATGACAACGGGATTCTCTACATCGCCGACGAGGTGATGGCCGGGTTCGGCCGCACGGGGCAATGGTTCGCCGTGGACAATTGGGGGGTCACCCCCGACCTGATCGCCTTCGCCAAAGGTGTGAACTCCGGTTACGTCCCGCTGGGTGGGGTGCTGTTGTCGGACGCCATCGCCGCCACCTTCGCCGAACGTCCCTACCCCGGTGGTCTGACCTATTCCGGGCATGAGCTTGCCTGCGCGACGGCGGTGGCCTCGATCGGGATCATCAAGGCCGAGGGTCTGCTGGAGCACGTCCGGACGGTCGCCGCCGAGGTGATCGCCCCCGGCCTGGCCGCGATCGCCGAGCGGCATCCCAGCGTGGGCGAGTTCCGCGGCCTGGGCTACTTCTGGGGCCTGGAGCTGGTTCGCAATCGGCGTACGCGGGAGCCGCTGGTGCCGTTCAACGCCACCGGGTCGGCCGCCGCGCCGATGCTGGAGTTCGCCGCTGCCTGCAAGGACGCGGGACTGTGGCCGATGATCCACTTCAACCGGACGTACCTGGTGCCGCCGCTGACCACCACCGCCGAGGAGTTCCGCCAAGGCCTGGAGATCATCGACCAGGCACTCTCAGTCGCCGACAAGTACTACCAGGCCTGATTGGGCGGGTCCGGAGAGGACATGATGCGAGAGTTTTCGACGGACGACCTGGATGCCCTGCTACTTGATCGCGATGATCTGGCGGTGTTTCTCTCCGCGGGGGTGGTGGAGGAGCGGCGTCTTCGCTTCCGGCTGACTATCCTCGGCCTGCCGGGCCGCACAGATCACTGAGTGACGTCCTGCTATCTCTGGCGGACTACGACGCGGGGGAGATTTCGATCACGGCCAGGGACGCCGCTGGGCCGGTGGTCTTGGACTACGGGGGAGGTGGAGGCACCGGAAGCGACGAACTCATCCGGCACGAGACAGACCTGCGGACCTCCTGGCCGACTCACCCGCCCCTGGAAGTCAGGTTCGTCTGGCCACGAGAAGGCGTCGACGTCACCGCGACCATAGGACGCAACCTCCAACACATCCGAGCCCAAGCCCGCGGACCACTCGCAATGCCGACCCGTGACCAGTCCACCTGACCTTGGCATCCGAGCTGTGCTGTTGCCCGGTGTCGTCCACACCGGCAGCGCACTTCGCCCGCGAAACGTCCTCTTCGCCCGTGTTATAGCGCGGGCGGAGAGCCCCTTTTGCGGGTGGAGTCGGACAGGGGGAGACGGACGAGGTGAGTCGGTCAGAGCCAAGCGGGTGCGAGGATACGTCCGTGACTGAGATCTCCCTGCCTGACGGCGCCCGACGCGTCTCCGCCCGGCTGACCGAACTGGGCCATCCGCATGCCCCGATCCTGCTCTCCGCCAGTGCCCGGACTGCTCAGCAGGCCGCCGAGAGCCTAGGCGTCGAGCTGGGCCAGATCGTGAAGAGCATCATCTTCCGTCGGGTGGCCGACGATGCCGCCGTCCTCGTGATGACCTCAGGTGACCGCCGGGTCGATGAGTCCAAGGTGGCCGCGATCGTCGGGGAGCTGGCTCGTGCCGATGCGGCGTTCGTCAAGGCGCGGACGGGGTTCTCCATCGGTGGCGTTTCCCCGGTCGCGCACGCGCAGGAGTCGGTCGAGCTGATCGACGCCGAGCTGTTCCGCTTCGGCGAGGTCTGGGCCGCGGCGGGGCACCCGCACGCCGTGTTCAAGCTTGCCCCGCAGGATCTGGTCCGCCTGACCGGCGCCCCGACGGCGGACGTCACCCTGGCCTGAACCCCGCGCAGGCGGACGAAGTCATCACGCCCGGCGGGAATCCTCCGGCTCCATCATGAACTCCCAGGTCAGCCCGTGGGCCAGAATCACCAGCAGCACGAGCAGGAAGGACGCGACCTGCAGCGGCGTCGCGCCCACGCCGCGAGCCAGCTCCGGGGCCACCCCGAGCACGAGCACCAGCAGGTACACGAAAGCCACCGCCCAGCGGTTGCGCCGGAACGGTCCTCGGCTGGTCTCGGAGCGCTCGGCCAGGATCTGCTGCACGTTGACGTAGATCCCGACCACGGCAGCGGTGCCGAAGCTGGCCCGCCACAACACCGGCGTGTCCGGATTGATCTGGGCGAACATCGCCATCACTCCCGGCAGCAGGAACGCCAGGTAGGTGCCGCCGGCGAGTTGCCGTCCGCGCGGTTCGCTCTTCCACTCGGGGTGGCGTTCGACCACCGTCCACCACAGTCCGACCAGGGTGAAACAGGTGGCCGAAATCAACGCGTAGAAGTTGCTCAAGTCCATCTCAGGGCTCAACCCACAGACAGAAAGGGTGCCCGGCCGGGTCGATGCACACCCGGACGTCCGACTGCGGCTGGTAGGAGGCCATCGTGGCGCCGCAGTGCAGCGCGTGGGACAGCCCGTCCGTGAGGTCGTCAACCCGGATGTCGAGGTGCATCTGCATGTGCGGGTCGCCCGTCCGGGCCGGCCAGACCGGAGCAGGCTGGTCCGGCTCAGCCTGGAACGCGAGGCCGACGCCGCCACTGGGGTTGTTCAAGATCACATACCCGGGCTCTGTGTGGCCGACCTCCCAATTGAGCAGGGCCGCGTAGAAGTCGGCCAGCCGAACTGGATCAGTCGCGCCGATGGTGACTGTCGTGAACTCGAGAATCATGCGTCCTCCCGTGCCGCCCCCCAATGGGCTGATTGTGGCACGCAGCGACCTCGGACGGGCCAGCCGGGTCACATCTCGTCGGTGGGCTCCAGCGCCGGTGGCTCGGCGGGCATGGCCGGCTCTCGATGGGTGACGTAAAGGTGGCGCTGCCAGAGCACCCAGGCAACCATGGTGATCACCAACGAGGTGACCGCCAGGCCGGTCAGGCTGGTCGCGACCAGGGGGGCCACGACGCCGGCCACGAGGGCGTTGGCCACCAGCGAGACGAACGACTGCACGGAGGCAGCAGAGCCCCGGTTGGTCGGGAACAGGTCGAGCATGGCCAGGGTCAGGATCGGGAACGCCAGCGCCACCCCGAAGCTGTAGAAGGGCAGGATCGCCACCGACCAGGGCAGCCCTTGCGTGACCGGGAACAGCGACAGGATCACGTTCACCACGGCGGCGCCCAGGCTGATCCAGTAGCCGAGCGTCGCCATCCGTCGCCCGTTCATCCGCCCGGCCAGGCGTCCAGAAACCCACGAGCCGACGATCATGCCCGAGATCAGCGGGACGAACAGCAGCCAGAAGTCCTGTTCGCCCTTGCCCAGTAGGTCGACCACGAACAAGGGAGCGGCGGCGATGTAGCAGAACATGCCGGCGAAGTTGAACATGCCGGCCAGCGCCAAGCGGCGTCCGCTTCGTTCGGCCCAGACCGCCCACAGGCTTGCCACAAGGGGTTTCACTCGCAGCGGGGTGCGCTTGGAGACCGGGTGGGTTTCGGGCATGACGAACCCGACCAACGCCACCAGCAACGCTCCGAACCCGGTCAGGAACCAGAAGATCAACCGCCAATCGCCCCAGCCGAGCAGCCACCCGCCGACGATCGGGGCCAGTGCCGGGGCCAGGCCGAAGATCATGGCGATGTGGCTCATCACCCGCTGCGCGGCGTCGTTGGCGAAAATGTCGCGCACCATGGCGCGGCTGATGATCATGCCCGCACCGGCGGTCATGCCCTGCAGGGCGCGGCCGGCCAGCAGCCATTCCATGCTGGGGGAGAGGGCGCACCAGACCGAGGCCAGGACGAACAGCGTTCCGCCGGCCAGGATCACCGGCTTGCGGCCCAGCGCGTCCGAGAGGGGACCGTGCAGCAAGCTCATCACCGCGAACGACAACAAGTACACCGAGATCAGCTGCTGCAAGGCCAGCGGTGTGGTGTTGAGCTGGGACTCCATCGCCTGGAACGCCGGGAAGATCCTGCCGTGTTGGGGTCGACGGCGTGTCGGCCTCACTGGTGGTGTCTGTCCGGATAGCCCTGCGGTGCTGACAGCACCTGGGGAAGGGGTCCGGCGACACCGTGAAGAAGAACGGCGAAGAGACGATGGAAATCTTGGAAGCATTCGACAAGACGAAGAGCGCACAGCGCGGCAGGAAGTTGGCCGGCTATGACCCGAAGACGGTCCGCCGGTTGGTGGCCCGTCGGGGAGGCCGGGTTGGTTGGGCGTGGACGCGCCGATCGAGCGGCCCCGGCTGGTGGACGGGCACACCGACCTGGTGGTGCAGCTGGTCAACGGGTCCGACGGCACGATCCGCGCCGACGTGGCGCACGAGAAGCTGGTGGCGTGCGGCTGTGAAGATCCGAGCGGACGACCCGCCGGGCGTCGCGTCAGCGAAGCCGGCTGGCGGCCCCCGAGCACGCCCGTTCGAACCGGCCCGTGGATCACGGTGCCTGGCATGTGGTGCCAGATCGACTGGGGTGATGGGCCAAGGTGCGCGACCTCAACGGTCGCTCCGGGCGACGGTGTTGTTCGTGGCCTGGGTGGCCTGGTCCCGGTTCGGGTGGTGATCCCGTGCTGGGACCAGACGTCGGAGTCGTTGGCGACCTGCCTGGACTCGATGTTCCGGCTGGTCGGCGGGCGTCACCGACTACGTGTTGACCGACAACGCCAAGACGGTCACCGTGCAACACATTGCCGGGGTGCCGGTGCGGCACCCGCTGATGATCGACATCGGACGCCATTACGGCACGACGGTGCATTACGTGCGTGCCGTACGACCCGCAGTCCAAGGGTGGGTGGAGTCGTCGGTGAAGATCGCGAAGGCGGACCTGTTGCCGAAGAAGACGAACCTGCGCGCCGAGTACGCGTCGATGGACGAGCTCGCCCAGGCGTGTGCGGTGTGCGTGGGCAGGTCAACGGCCGGGTCCCCAGGTCACCCGCCGCCGCCCCGACGACGCCCTCGTCGTGGAGCGGGGTTCCTGCACCCCAGCCCCACCGGGACCCCACACAGACCTCGGCGAAAGCCCGGATCGTCGCCGCGGACCAGACGGTCAAACTTCGGATCAGTGCGGTACCTCGGTGCCGCCGATGCTGCAGGGCGCCCGCGTGTGGTCACCGTGCAGGGCGACGAGAGGTCGTCGTCGGGCGGACGCCCGCGGGCGCCGTGGTGCCCGACTGGGCCCAGGGTCGGGGGGCCTGGTCGAGGTCGCCCGACACTTGCGACGTCGACGCCGGGGAACCCGCGAATCAACCTGTCCCACTCCCCCGACCATCCGCAGAACCCCGACGGCACCTACCCCGAAACCCCGCGCGGGTTCGTTGTTGGAACAGGTGTTCCCATCGATCGGGCCGGCTGCAGAGTTGTAGCGATCGCCGTGCGCGCTCACGGTGTGAACGCATCGAGTCGAAGATGCGCGCCATCGTCGACCTGGCCGCGTTGCGGGCAGCCCTCACTCGCTGCTTTCCCGAAACAGTCGTCCGCCGGCCGGTACGGGTGGGGTGAGGGAGATCGCCGGAGTTCATCGCCACCACCGGCAGCCACCACGACCTGATGGTCATCGCCGGCGAACACGCCTCGACCCAACCCGGCACCGGCGGGTGGGCCGGATTCACCAACACGACCTCCGACAGGAGCGGTCCGATGATCACCGGACAGCACCGCACCACCCTGCCAGAGGCCCCCTCGACGCGGCGCTGCGGAGTGATGCGGCTGCCGTACCCCGCCACGCAGCCCCGACGTGCTCGCCACCGCCAGGGCACAACGCCGGGGACTCGCCGAAGTCGTCCGCGTGCTGCCTCGCCGAAGAGATCCGCGGTCATGACCAGGCCACCCGCACCAGCCGCCGCAACCAGCCGGGCTGCCAGCCGTGGAAGACGTGTTCAAGCCCGGCGGGAGTCCGATTCGGTCCATCCCGCCGGCTACCCAATCCGGTCATCTGGCGTTCCTGGAATGGATTTGTCGGCACGAGAACCTGGCCATCGCCGGCCCGTCCGGCACCGGCAAGACCCACTTCGTCGAAGCACCGCCCACAAGGCCATCGACCAGACCTGAAGGTCGCCTGGTTCACCCCGGAATCGTTGACCGCCCAGATCAGAAAGGCGAACGCCGACGGCAGCATCGCCCGCACCGTCGCCCGATCACCCGCGCCGACCTGGTCGTCATCGATGACATTGGCACGCTTCCCGCCGGCAGGCCGCCGCCGAAGCGTTCTTACCGGGTCGTCGAGGCCGGCCTACGAACGCCGTTCGATCGCTGTCACCAGCAACATCCATCTCCGCCCGACGCCCTCATGCCCAAAAAACGCTGGCCACCGCCGCCGTCGACCGACCTCCACCACGCCCACGTCATCATCACCGAGGGCAACTCGCATCTGACCGTCCGACGCCGTCGCCGGAAGGGCGTGATGCTCCCGACCTGAATCCCTCAAGAGACTGAAGCCACCAACAGGGACATCACGTGACCACCCACACGGATATCGATGACCTCCACAGGAAGTCCCA
>JADJTO010000035.1 GCA_016711105.1 Micropruina sp.
TGTTCGTCGCCTGGCTGGCGTGATCACGGTTCAGGTGGTGTTGCCGTTTGCTGAACAGACCCTGCCGGAAGCGTGTTCGCCACCTGGACGTCACCTGCTGCCGGTTGGGTGGTGCCCACCTATGTGTTGACCGACAACGAGAGATGACCAGCGAGCACATCGCCGGCATCCCAGTCCGCAACCGGCAGCTGGTCGGCTTCTACGCCCGCCACTGCGCGGTGGTGGTGCACACCTGCGTGCCGGCTGACCCGGCGTCGAAGGGTGGCACCGAGTCATCGGTGAGGATCGCAAAGAAGCTGATCTGGTGCCCACCCAGGCGAACCTGCTCGACGCCTACGACACGTTCGCCGACCTCGAAGCGGCAGCGAGGCGTTCAACGGCCTGGTGAACGGCCGCGCCTCCATCGGATCACCCGCAGGCTGCCGGTCGACATGCTCACCGAGGAACGCCTCCGGTTGCATCCGGTGGCGGCGGCACCGTTCACGGTGGCGTTCGGGACCACCCGGCGGGTGCCGGCCAACACGCCGATGGTCGCCTTCGAGTACGGCCAGTACTCGGTGCCGCACGCGTTGATGGGAGCAGTCGGTGTCAGGTGCGGGTCCGCGGCCGAGGCGCCGACGAGCAAGGTGATCATCACTCATGTCGGCGATGCTGGGCCAGTTGAGGTGGCCCGCCACACGCCAGGCGACACCAGGCACCCCGAAGCTCAACGATTCCCACTTCCCGGCCGCCCCTGAAGGTGCCCTTGACCGATCGCCGAGGCCGAAGACCAGCTTTGAGTCCGAGTTCCTCGCCCTGGGTGAAGGAGCACGCCTGTGGCTGGTGGAGGCGGCCGCCGCGGGCACCGGCGAGATGCAGGTCAAGATGGCCGCCGCCATCGAACTGGCCAAGCTGTTCAGCCCCGGCGACGTCGGCTGGGCGTTGGAGGACGCCGCCGTGCATGGCCGATTCGCCCGAAGCTGACCTCGGCAGCATCCTCGACCACCACACCACCGGGCCGGACCCGCAGCGGCAGCAGGCGAGGACCGCTCCTGACCCAAGGCACTCGGGGTTGGGCCGCTACAGAAGCCACCAGCGCCGAGGAGGTGGCCCTCGTGACCGGCCGCACGTTTCCCGCCGCCGGGATACCGGCAGCACCGCCGTTGCCCGCCGACCTGGAAGCGCTGATGCGCCGGATGCGGATTTTCCTTCACGCACCCAGGCCCCGACATCCTGGCGACGCCTTGAACCCAACGCTGGGACCCCGCCGGGGTCATCGAAAGCCCTCCTCTCCGAGGAGATCACCGGCCGGGAACGTTCCGCCCTCACCAACCGCCGCACCGCCGCCGGGTTCCCCACCAGGAAAACGTTCGACGCCTGGCAGGAAACCGCCTCCTCGATCCCGCAACCCCACCCAACAAGCCTTACGGACCCTGGAATGGGTCCGGAAGGCGGGAAAATTCCCTCGTCGTCTGCGGACCCTCCGGCACCGGGAAGATGTTCTTCCTCCGGGCCCTCGGCCATGAGCCGTCGAACAAAACCTCAGGTGGCCTGGTTCACCTCGAGGACCTCGGCCAAATGTTGCGCCGACACCGCGCCGACGACACGGTCACCTGAAAGCCATCACCCGCATCCTCCCGCGCGCCGACGTCATCGTGATCGACGATATCGGCCGTTACCGGTGTCCCACGACGCCGCCGGGGGCCTCTACCAGGTCGTCGACGCAGCCTACACGGAAGCGCTCCATCGCCCTCGCTCAGAGCCTGCACCCCACCGGCTGGACGAACTCATGCCCCCCAAACGCTGGCCACCGCCTGCCGTCGGCCCGCTCCTCCACCCGCGCATCTGCCAAACCACCGGCGACAGCGTCCGCCTCATAAGCCCTCGCCGGCAGAGGCGTTGCCCCCCGCCAACAACTGTTAGGGAGTGGTGGACCAAAGCAGCCCCAGGGCGAGATTCCATAGCCACCGCAGGCAGTTCTCGTGACCGCCACCGGGCGGGTTTCATGACCGCCTCCGGGCGAAACCGATGGCCTTGACAATCAGAGGTGGAAGCCACCCTTGTACCCCTTCTCCCCGAAACGGTGCGCCTCGTTCACAGCTTGGGCGATCGGTGGCCCCGTGGACATGCCGCTGAGGAATTGCCCTGGCATCCTGTGCCCCGCCGATTAGCCGTCGGATCACACTGGTGGGCGCTGCCCAGGCGAATCCACGTCACCAATGTCGCGCCATGACCGGGCCTAAGAACGGCCAAGCGCCCGGCCCCTTGCGGGAACCGGGCGCTGGGACGACTTGTTCCGGGTCTCTTCGCGAATCAGCGGCGACTTATGCGTCGTCCTTCACCGCGTTGACGAAGCCGTCTTTTGGGCGGCCTCCTCGGTCTTGAACCACACCTCGGCGATGGTCGCGGCGTACCACGGCGACTCCGGGAGCCGTGGTATTTCATCGAGTCTCGTTGCCCTTGATCTCAACCCGGCCGGCGGCTCGGCCGCCCGCGGTAAGGTGTCGGCATCCTCAGCGACCTCGGCGACGGCCTGGGCGGGCAGTTCCGCGTTGGTCGGCTCGATCGCGTCAGCCTCTTCCGCGGGCAGTTCGGCGTTGGTCGGCTCACTGGGCTTGGCGGCCTTCTTGGGCGGGGCCTGCTTGGGGCTGGCCGAGGCCGTGCCGGCCTTGCCCTTCGCCTTGTGCTTGCGCGACTCCTCGACCGACTCCGCCACGATCTCGATCACGGCCATGGGGCGTTGTCGCCCTTGCGCGGCCCGACCTTGGTGATCCGGGTGCAAGCCACCCTCACGGCCCGCGAACGTCGGTGCGATCTCGGTGAACAGGGTGTGCACGACACCTTTGTCGGTGATCGTGGCCAGGACGATCCGGCGGTTGTGCAGGTCACCCCGCTTCGCCTTGCTGATCAGCGCTCGGCCAACGGCTGACGCGACGGGCCTTGCCTCGGTGGTGGTGATGCGGCCATGCTCGAACAGCTGGCTGGCCAGGTTGGCCAAGATGATCCGCTGGTGCGCCGGGCTGCCGCCGAAGCGGGGGGCCCCCTGCTGGCTTGGGCATTGCAGTCTTCTCCTGTTTCCGGATCAGTAGTCGGTCGCCGAAGTCGGCGTCGTCCTCGTCAGGCGCGACCCAGCGGCGGCCAGCGGATCGAAGCCGGGAGCGCTGTCCTTGAGCGCCAACCCGAGTTCGGCCAGCTTCTGCTTGACCTCGTCGATCGACTTCGAGCCGAAGTTGCGGATGTCGAGCAGGTCCTGCGGAGCAGGACACCAGTTCGCCACGGTGTGGATGCCCTCGCGCTTGAGGCAGTTGTAGGTGCGCATGGTGAGCTTGAGCTCTTCGACCGGCAGCGCCAGGTCGGCGGCCAGCTGCTCGTCGACCGGGGAGGGGCCGATCTCGATGCCCTCGGCGTCCACGTTCAGCTCGCGGGCCAGGCCGAACAGCTCGACCAGCGTCTTGCCGGCCGACGCCATGGCGTCGCGCGGGGTGATCGCGGCCTTGGTCTCGACGTCCAGGATGAGGCGGTCGAAGTCGGTGCGCTGTCTCGACACGGGTCGCCTCGACTTGTAGGTCACCCTGAGCACCGGGCTGTACAGCGAATCGACGGGGATCCGGCCGATCTCGGCGTCCGGGTTCTTGTTCTGCTGGGCGGAGACGTAGCCGCGGCCACGCTCAACCACCAACTCCACCTCGATCTTGCCCTTGGCATTCACGGTGGCGATGTGCAGGTCCGGGTTGTGGACCTCGACACCAGCCGGCGGGGCGATGTCGGCCGCGGTCACCGCGCCGGCACCGGCCTTGCGCAGGATACATCGACCGGCTCGTCCTCTTCCGAGGACAACACCAGACCCTTGAGGTTGAGGATGATCTCGGTGACATCCTCGACGACCCCCTCGATGGTGGAGAACTCGTGCTGGTTGCCCTCGATCCGGACGCTGGTCACGGCCGCGCCCGGGATGGAGGAGAGCAGGGTGCGGCGCAACGAGTTGCCCAGGGGTGTAGCCGAAGCCGGGCTCCAGCGGCTCGATGATGAACCAGGAGCGAAACTCGTCGACGACCTCTTCGGTCAACGTCGGACGTTGTGCGATAAGCACTGGGTTTCCTTTCCACCGCCCTCAAGATTGACGGTGTCTGGACACTCAGGACGGGTGCGTCCGGGGAAAACGGGGGTCTGGCGGGTGAGCCGCGCGGCTCCGGGATCCCAGGGGCTCGGCTTGGACCGATGCCGGGCGGCGCGGGCGATCACGGGCGTCCGTTGGAGTACAACTCCACGATCAGCTGTTCCTGACGTCGATCGTGATCTGCTCGCGGACGGGCAGCTGGTGCACCAGGATGCGCATCCCTGGTTCGGGCGGGCGGTGAGCCAGCCGGGAACCGCGCGCTCGTGGTGGGTCTCGCGAGCGACCACTAACGGGTGCGCCTGCAACGACTTGGCGCGCAACGTCGATGATGTCGTAGGCGCTCACCCGGTAGGACGGGATGTTGACCTTCTTACCGTTGACCAGGAAGTGGCCGTGGACGACCAACTGGCGGGCCTGCCGGCGGGTGTTGGCCAGGCCGGAGCGGTACACGACGTTGTCCAGGCGCGACTCGAGGATGACCAGCAGCGTTGTCGCCGGTCTTGCCGGCGAGCCGGTTGGCTTCCTCGTAGTAACGACGGAACTGCTTCTCCAGCACGCCGTAGGCGTAACGAGCCTTCTGCTTCTCCTTGAGCTGCAGCAGGTACTCGCTCTCCTTGGAGCGGCCGCGGCCATGCATGCCGGGCGGGTAGGTGCGACGCTCGAACGCCTTGTCGTTACCGACCAGGTCGGTGCCGAGCCGGCGCGACTTCTTGGTGATGGGTCCGGTGTAACGGGCCATGTTCTCTCAGTCCTCTCTTCGGCTCGGGTTAGACGCGACGACGCTTGGGCGGACGGCAGCCGTTGTGCGGGACCGGCGTGACATCGGCGATCGGGCCGATTTCCAGACCGACCGCACCGAAGGAACGGATCGCGGTCTCGCGACCCGAGCCCGGGCCCTTCACGAAGACGTCGATCTTCTTCATCCCGTGCTCCATCGCCCGGCGACCAGCGGCCTCGGCGGCCATCTGCGCGGCGAACGGGGTGGACTTGCGGGAGCCCTTGAAGCCGACGGTGCCGGCGGAGGCCCAGGAGATCACCGCACCGGTGGGGTCGGTGATCGAGATGATCGTGTTGTTGAACGTGCTCTTGATGTGCGCCTGACCGGCGGTGACGTTCTTCTTTTCCTTGCGGCGCAGCTTGGTCTTCGCGCCCTTTTGGGCGTTGGTACGGCCTGCAGTAGCCATGCTTGTTCTGTTTCTCCTGGAGTCTGAGCTGACCGCGAGGTCAGCGGGTCTTCTTCTTACCGGCGACGGCCTTCTTTGCCCTTGCGGGTGCGCGCGTTCGTGCGGGTCCGCTGACCGCGCACGGGCAGACCCATGCGGTGGCGGCGACCTTGGTACGAGCCGATTTCGATCTTGCGGCGGATGTCGGCGGCGACGGTGCGGCGCAGGTCGCCCTCGGTCTCGTACTTGGCCTCGATGTGATCCCGAAGAATGACGAGCTGTTCGTCGGTCAGTTGATGGACCCGGATGTCGCCACTGAGACCAGTGGCTTCCAGGGTTTCGGCAGCTCGAGTACGACCGATGCCGAAGATGTAGGTGAGGGCGATCTCCAAACGCTTTTCGCGCGGGAGATCCACCCCGATGAGGCGTGCCATGTGGCGCTTACCTTTCGGGTTCCGGACCGGTTCCACCCGGTCCGCGAAGGTGTCTGGCGTGATGCGTCCCCTCGGCTAGTCCGTGGGCTCCGGCCTTCGTCCGGAGGTGTCTGCAGTGTGACGCCGAACACCCGAGGATGGTCGAGATCAACGCTGAGTTGCGATCACGTTGTTGGGTGGACGGCCAGGCCGTCCGATTCAGTTGTTACCGAGTCCCGTTGAGAACGGGTGCCCGGCCGGTGGTTCTGCGAACCCTCCGCCCAGCCCGATGGATACCGAGCGGGGAGCGCAGGATTGTCAGCCCTGGCGCTGCTTGTGCCGCGGGTTGTCGCAGATCACCATCACGCGACCGTGCCGGCGGATCACCTTGCACTTGTCGCAAATCTTCTTGACGCTCGGCTGAACCTTCATCGAGCACCTTTCTGACTCAGCGTCCCGAGCGCAGCGGAACCCGCGCATGGCGTGGGAACCGGTTCGACCGGAACTGGTGGTGGATTCTTGCGGGTTACTTGTGGCGGTAGACGATGCGTCCGCGGGTCAGATCGTAGGGCGAAAGTTCGACGACCACTCGGTCGGCAGGGAGGATGCGGATGTAGTGCTGCCGCATCTTGCCACTGATCGTTGCGAGGACGCGGTGACCATTGGCCAGTTCCACGCGGAACATGGCGTTGGGCAGTGCCTCCACAACGCTGCCCTCGAGTTCGAGGGCTCCTTCTTTCTTCGCCATTACTCCCAATCCGAGAAAGGACATACGTCGGCCACAAGCCACAGGTGACCGACGAGCGAGTCTAGTTCACTCAGGCGAGCCGCCCAAATCGGCCGCCTCGACCTGATCCACCTGGCGCGTCCACACCCCGCCCCCATCGGCAGAGTTGCCCATCAGCATTGCGCTGGACCCACGTTTGGGAGGAAGTTCAACCCTAGCGACCAGTCAGGGAGGTAGAGCCGATGAAGGCTGTGCAATACGCGAGCTACGGGGGTCCGGAAGTACTCCAGGTGACCGAGGTGGAGGAACCGCACGCCCGCCCGGGGCAGATTCGGGTAAAGGTGCAGGCCGCGGGGGTGAATCCGTTCGACACCTACCTCCGCATGGGCGCAATGGCCGGCGGTGTGCCCCTGGCAGCTCCGGTGACCGTCGGCGTCGAGGCCGCGGGGATCGTGGACGAGGTCGGCGAGGGGGTTGATGGGGTCGCCGCGGGGGACGCGGTCTTCGGCTTCGCTGCGAGCGGCGGTACCGCCGAGTACGCGGTGCTCAGCGCTTGGGCCCGGCAACCGTCGTCCTTCAGCCCTGAGCAGGCGGGCGGGATGACCTTGGTCGTCGAGACGGCCACCCGGGTGCTGCGGGACTTGGGTGTCGGGCCCGGGTCCACGGTGCTGATTCACGGCGCCGGGGGCGGAGTCGGTCAGGCGGCGGTGCAGTTGGCTCGGGAACTTGGCGTGCGGGTGATCGCGACCGCCGGGGAGCGTAATCACGCGACCCTGCAGGGCTGGGGTGCCGACGTGACCACGTACGGAGAGGGCCTCCCCGAACGTGTGGCTGCCCTCGCGCCCGACGGGGTGGACGGCGTGTTCGATGCGGTCGGCAGCCAACTTGATGACCTGCTGGTGATCGCCGGGGCGCCGGAGCGGATCGTCACCATCACCAACTTCGCTGCGGCGGAGCAGGGAGTGCGAGTTTCGGGGGGCGGGGCCCGTGCCTACGACGCCTTGGCTTGGGCCTCTGAACTGGCGGACGCCGGAAAGTTCGAGCTGACGGTTCTACAGACCTTCGCACCGGACGAGGCGACGCAAGCACATCAGCTGATCCAGACCCGAACCGCCAACGGCAAGCTGGTGATCGTTTTCGAGTGAGCCCCAGACCGGCCGGTTCGGCCGCCAGCCGTCGGGGAGCTCGGTCGGCCGAACCGGTCCCACCACCGCGTCCGCAGTCCCACCTGCGGTTGGGGAGGGCGTAAGCTCGTTCGTCTGGCAAAAACTGGGCGAAGGACGAATCGTTGACTGAAGAACCGTCGGTGCTGGATCGCGAAATCGCGGTCGAACAGGCCCACGTCGACCTTGTCTATTCCCACCTGGAGCGGGCGACCAGATCGGCCCGCCAGGCGGCGACGCGGGGGCGGGCGATTTATCAGACCGATCGCGCCAACTTCCTCCGCGAGGAGGACGGCACCGCGCTGTTCGAGCGGGACGCTTTCGCTTTCCAGGCGGCCAAGCGGCTGGCCACGCTCGACGCCGAACACGAGGGGCTGGTTTCGGACGACTCGATCTCGGCGACGGCGAAGTCCGCTACATCGGACGGATCGGCGTCCGGGATACCGAATACGAGCCGCTGGTGATCGACTGGCGGGCCCGGGCCGCGGAACCGTTCTATCGCGCCACCGCGAACGATCCGATGGCGGTGGTGCGCCGACGCGTCCTGCGTTGCCGCAACGACAAAGTGATCGGGATCGAGGACGATCTGCTGGATGCCGACAGCGACGGCGAGCTGCCGATCGTCGGCGAGGGCGCGTTGATGGCGGCCCTGAAGCGAGCAAGAGGGCCGCAGATGCGCGACATCGTGGCCACGATTCAAGGCGAGCAGGACGAGGCGATCCGCGCCGAGGCGTCCGGGGTGACCGTCATCTCCGGCGGGCCGGGGACCGGAAAGACCGTGGTCGCGCTGCATCGGGCGGCCTACCTGCTCTACTCCAACCGCCGCCGCTTCGAGCGCGGGGGAATCCTCGTGGTCGGACCGAGCTCGGTGTTCATGAACTACATCGAACGGGTGTTGCCCTCGCTCGGTGAAGATTCGGTGACCCTACGCGCCATCGGCGCCGTCGCTGAGGACGTGCTGGGGCTGGCCGCCGAGCGCAACGATGCGGCCCCCGCGGCGGCGATCAAGGGCAGCCTGCGGATGGTGGACGTGCTGAAGCGCTTGATCAACCTGCCGCTGATCGATCCCGGGCCGGAGGGTTTGATGCTCCGGGTCACGGTGAAGGGCGAAGTGCTGACCCTGCGCGAGGCGGCGCTGGCTCGGATCCGGCACGACGTGCTGGCCCGGCACAAGGTGAACCGTGGCCGCGAGGCGGCCGAACATGCGGTTCTGCATGCCCTGGCCGCCCAGGTGCCGGAAGACCTGGAGCTTGATCACGACACGATCAGCGAGCTGATCTCCAGCAGCGCCGGGTACCAGATGTTCTTCAACGCGTGGTGGCCGGGGCTGGAGGCCACCAGCGTGCTGCGCCGCCTGGACGACGCCTCGGTCGTCGCCGCTGCCGGCCAGGGGATCCTGAGTGTGGAGGAGCAGCGCGTCCTCGCCGAAAGCTTCGCCGCCAAGACCTGGTCAGTCGCCGACACCGCCCTGCTGGACGAACTGGTCGCCCTCCTGGGCCCGCTGCCCGCCGATGAGGAGGCCGACGATCAGCTGTTCCTCGCCGATGGCAGCCAGGTGCAGGAGCTGGTCACGATGGCGGACTTGTTCGTCCACCCGCGGGAACGGGATCTCAACGAGGACCCGCAGCAGACCTTCGCGCACCTGCTGATCGACGAGGCGCAAGACATCACCCCGATGCAGTGGCGGATGCTGCGCCGCCGCGGCACCCAGGCCAGCTGGACCATCGTCGGCGATCCGGCCCAGAGCAGTTGGCCGGACGCGCATGAGTCCGAGCGGGCCATCGATGCGTTGATCGGCGTCTCGGCCAAACGCACCTTTCGGTTGTCGGTCAACTACCGCTCGCCCGCCGAGGTGTTCTCCTTGGCCGCGGACGTGGTTCGACGCTCGTTCCCCGAGGCTGATCTTCCGGACGCGGTCCGCCGGACGGGGATAGAGCCGGCCTTGCTGGCTGTCACACCCTCGGAGTTGGAGGGGACTCTGGCGGCCGAACTGACCCGGCTGGCCGGCGAGGTGGAGGGCACCATCGGCGTGATTGCTCCGCCCTCCCTGCTGGGCACGGTGAAGGCCTACCTGACCGCCTCCGGCCATGACGGCGGACGGGTCACGCTCGTCCTGCCGCTGCAGGCCAAGGGGTTGGAGTACGACGCGGTGATCGTGGTCAGCCCCGACGACATCGCCGCCGAATCACCCGGTGGGGTGCGGGTGCTCTACGTGGCTCTGACCCGTCCGACCCAACAGTTGGTCACGATCGACCTGGATCCTGACGGTGGGGCCTGGCGACCCTGAGGTTGGGCGGCGTCCGGGCCGCTGAACCACCTGGGTACATTGGGTGACGCCATGAACGACGTGACTGAAGTCCTGCCGCCCCCCAAGGCCACCGTTGGGTATGCACTGCTGGAGAGCGACCCCCGCCGACTGGACAGCCTCTCGATTCAGCGACGGTTACGCCCGGGGCACACCACCTTGTCCGAGGCGCAGAAGCCGGTGCCGTTCCTCGGCGTCGCCCCCGGGCGCAGTGTCGGCGCCGAACCTGAGCTGATCGTGGTCAAGATCGCCAAGCAGCCGCTGAGCGTTCTGGATGATCACTGCCTGCGCGAGGAGGAGATCTGGGCCCGGGCCGAGGGGCTCTTTCACTCCTCCGGCAACGACGCCAACTACGCCTGGGTCACCCGCGCCTATCTGCAGGGAACCCCGCTGCACGAGCTCGATCCGGGCACTGACAATGACACCCGCAGGCTGTATGCGACCTACCTGGCCGAGGAGATCGCACGCTTCCATCGCTCCGGCGAGGCGCACCTCGACGTGAAGCCGAGCAACGTGATCATCACCCCGGCGAAGGCCTGGCTGATCGACTTCGAGGCCTCCCGCGGCCCGGACGCGGCGTCCTCGCTGCCGCTGCTGAGCACCGCCAACTTCGCCAGCCCCGAGCAGATCAGCCCGCAACCGGGCGTGCGGATCGGTCCGCCGTCCGACATCTTCAGCTGGGGCCTGACCGTGGTCGCCCTCTACCGCCCCGGCTATCACCCCTACTGCCAAGGGCAGTTCAACCTGACCTTGATGCAACGACTCACCGCCTCCCCCGGGCAACGGCCAAGCCTGTCCTTGGACTTCATTCCTGAGCGACCGCTCCGCGAAGCCGTCCATCGGGCCCTGACCTGGGAGGCTGCGGGCCGTCCAACAGCCGCACAGGTGATCAGCTTGTTGGCGCAGCAGCCGAGCACCATGATTCTGCACATGCCCGCGACCAAGGTGATCGATCCGAAGAGCTTCGCGGTCGAGGTGCCCTGGTGGCGCACCGCCCTGTTGTGGGTCGGGCCCGCCGGCCCGCTGGGCGAACGCACGGTGCCGGGGATCGTCGTCGCCGCCACGCTGGTCGCCGGGGTGGCCGCCTCGCTGCTGCTGGCCCTCGTCCTGTCGGCGTTCCTGCGCGGGATGTTCGGCGGATGAATCACGAGTTTCGAGCGCACCAGCAAGCGGCACGGGAGCGGCAGACCAGCCTGGCCAGGCGACGTCGCTACCGAATGCGGCTGTCGTACCTGATGGCCGGTGTCGCCGGGCTGACCTTCCTGCTCACCATCGTCATGCTGATCGGACGCTGACGTGATCCTCTGCCCGATGTGCGCCAACTTCTACGACCGCCCACAATTCGCCCTGAGAAGGCCGGATGGCTCGATCCTGACTCAGTCCGAGCCAGTCGCGTGGGATCGGTGGCTGCCGCACGTCCCGACCGCGGCCCAGCACTGGCTGGCCAACCAACGGACTCGCAACGCCCGCGAACGCCTCGAAAGCGGGGCGGTCTGGCAGTGCCCGATCGGCCACCGATTACCCGACGACTTCGCTGAAGCCCGGACGGTGACCATCGCCCTGGTCGGCCCGCCGCAAACCACCAAGACGACCTATCTGGGGCAGTTGATCGCTGACATCGTCTACCGCTCCTCGCTGGCCCCGCTGGGCATCCATTGCGTCCTGGCCGACGGCGAGTCCCAGGAGCTGTACAACTCCCGGATGGCGCGTTTTCTGGAGAGCCGCCGAGCGCCTCGGGCCACCGAACGCCTCGGCGAGAACGACACCACCCGCCCCCTGGTGGTGCGGATGCGGATCCGAGACCAGCGGATCAACCTGCTCTTCTTCGACGCCTCCGGGGAGAGCATGCAGAACACCCTCGATCTGGCTCAGGACAACCCCTTCTTGCACGCCCTGGACGCCGCGATCGTCTTCGTCACCCCGCGCGCCCTAGCCCTGCCGCCCGGCCTCACCCCGAGCGGCGCGGAGTCGCTGGGCCCGCGGGAGGTGGCTCAGGTGATTTCCAACCTGGAGAGCGTGCTGGCCTCCCATCGGCAGTATCAGGGCCGGCACCCGTCCCGGGACCTGCCGCTGGCCCTGGTGCTGTCCAAAGCGGACGAGCTCACTGGCCTGCTCAACGGACGGACGTTCCCCAGCCTGGCGATCGAACCCGGTCTGCTGGTCTCGATGCAGGACAAGCTGGACGCCCAGGGTGACCTGCCCTACGAACTTCTGGCCAAGCATGGCGGCATCGGCATCATCCAGGCGGTGTTCACGCTCTCCGACGTCAGGTCGGTGCATGCGGTCTCGGCCATGGGCTGCGCCCCCGACGACACCGGACTCTTCCCCCCGGCCGAACCACTGAACATCGCCGAACCGCTGCTGGCCGTCCTGCACGGGCTGCGGATCATCGGGGACCGCCGTGCCGACTGAACTCCCCGGCGACCAGCTGATTCTGGCCTGGTCGTCCTCCAACCTGCTCGGCGCCAGCGGCATGGGGCCGATCGCGGCCAGCGACGGGTGGGCGATTTCGAATCGCGACCGCTTCGGTGGGCTCGGACCGGCCGCCCGCTATTTGCCGGAGGAAACCGAGGACACCCCGCCAGATGCTCCGGTTCCCCCGACCTGCCTGGAGTTTCGTCCCTCCGACACGGTCAGCTACCTGGTGGCCAAGCTGTATTCGACCGCGAGCAAACGGGCCGGCCAGTATCAGGTGCATGCGATCCGGGTTCCGCGCGGACTGTCCTCCTGGGACCTGTGGACGCTGGCCGATCGCGGGGTGCTGATCACCCGGGAACTCGCCGAGCCCCCCGCGCAGCTGGAGACGCTGAGCCTCGCACCGACCGCGCCGAGCAGGCTGGGCACCGACGAGAGTGACGTCCGGGCGTTGTCGCGGCTGCTGCAATGCCTCCATGAGCGGCAGCCGTACCTGATCCAGACCACCGACCAGGCCCTCGGGATCGCCGGCCTGAAGTCGCTCGTTGCCTACCTCCCCCAGGGCATCGCCGTGGACGTTCCGGTCTCGACCTTCGTGCCCAGCCCCGCCCAATGGACGTCCGGGCTCGGGTTGTTACTGCCCCCGCATTCGCTCGGCACCGCCACGCCCGACCTGGAGCTCGATCAGCAGCGCGAGCGGGCTGGGACCGGCCTGTTCATCACCTTGGCCGACCAGCTGATCACCGCGGCCGCGGGGGGTCTCAACCCGCCGATCGGCTCGTTGGCCGAGCTTGATCTCTGGTTGGCGATGGAAACGTCCGATCTGCTCGACCTGTCGGCCGCGACCCTGGCCGAACTCATCGGCAGCGCCGCGTTCGGCAGCTTCCTGGCCAAGCTGGCCGACCATCCCCGGATCGGCCAGGTGCTGCTGAAGCTGCTCGCTGACCCGTCGGTGGAGGAAGCCTTCGCCGACCGCTTGCGCGCGGAGGGCCCCGAATACGCCGACCTGATCGCCGCCTTCGTGGCCGGGGCGGGCTCCTCGGAGACCGACGCCGCCAAGCGCGCCCCGCTGCAGACGTGGCTGGTCAATGCCGTGACAGATCGGCAGTTCGGACGCTACGTGGTGCCGTCCTTGCTCGCCGAGGCAGCCGGCCGAAGGGTTGAGATCCACAGCGACACGCTGGTCACCTGCCTGGCGACCAGCACCGAGGCGGACGCGCTACAGCCGCTGACCTTCGCCGTCGGCAGCGCTCGCTGGAGCGCGGTCACGGAGGCCGAACTGGCCGGCTTCCTGGTCGACGGGGGCAAGCTCTCCCCCCAGACCGCTGGGCTGCTCCGCGAATCCCCGACCAAAGTGGCCGCTCTCATCGACCGCCGACTCCAGGCCGGGGAGTGGCGGGCCGGGGTGATCGGACGGGCGGCCGAACGCTGGCCCGATGCCGGTCTGGACGAGCTGATCGCGATCCTGGTGCGCAGCGAGAAACTACCGACGGATTGGCCGGTGCGGGTGCTGGCCGCTCGTCCGGCAGCTGTAGCACGACCGATCCTGGCCGCGCAGTGGCCGTCGATCGCTGCTCACCTGGGCATCCCCGATTCCATCGCGGGCATGCTCAGCGTCCCCAAAAAGCCGTGGTGGAAGCTCAGCGACCCCGAGTAGAAGGCTCAGCCAACGGAATGCGGGCGTGCGTCCAGCCCCTGTTCGCGCAGTTGGCGCAGGATCGCCCCAGTGGCGCGGGAGCGGTTGAGGGTGAAGAACTGCAGGCCCGGGGCACCCCCGCGAATCAGCCGCGCACACAACTCGGTCGCGACCTCGACCCCCACCTCGCGCACCTTGGCCGGATCATCGGCCACGGCCCGCAGCCGGTTGACCAGCCACGGGGGAAGCTCGGCACCGGACAGGGCGGCGAACCGTTCGATCTGGGCGAGGTTGGTCACCGGCTGGATGCCGGCCACGATCGGGATCGTGCAGCCGATCGCGCGGACCCGGTCGACGAGCCGGAAGTAGGAGTCGGCGTCGAAGAACAGCTGCGTGATCGCGAACTCGGCCCCGGCCTCCTGCTTGTCGGCGAGAATTCGCGCGTCCAGCGCCACGTCACGACGTTCGGGATGGGCGTCCGGGAAGGCGGCCACGCCGATCCCGAACTGACCGAAGGACGCCACCAGCCGGACCAGGTCGGTCGCGTTGTTGAGGCCTTGAGGATGCTTCACCCAGGGTGAGGTCGGCCCGCCGGGAGGGTCGCCGCGGATCGCCAACACATGCCTGACCTCGGCATCGCTGTAGGCCTGCAGCGTCTCCTCCAGCTCGGCCACCGACTGAGCCGCGCAAGTCAGGTGCCCCATGGTCTGGGCGTGGGTCTGGGTCTTGATGAACTGCGTCGCGCCGATCGTTCGGTCACGGGTGGCGCCGCTGGCACCGTAGGTGACCGACAACCAGTCGGGCCGGAGCTCGTCCAGATCGAGAATCGTGTGTCGGAGCACCTCGACCCCGGCGTCGTCACGGGGCGGGAAGAACTCGAACGAGAAGGTCGGCCTGCCGCTGGCCAGAGCATCGGCGATCCGCGGTGCGGCGACGGTGTTCAGCGGATCAGTGGCTTGGGACATTCCAGCAACCATAGGTGAGCCAAACCGCGAGCCGCGCCTTAGGCTCACCCTGTGGTCAGCTTCGATGCCCGAAACCCCGTCTCGCCCGAGTTCCGCCGGGCGGTGGGTGACCGGATCGACGCCCTGCTGACCAGCCAGGAGCCGGTGCTCGCCGGGATCGGCGCTGACGTCACACCGCTGCTCACGCTGGCGCGCGAGTTCACCGGCGGCGGCAAGCGGCTCCGGCCGGCGTTCTGCTACTGGGGTCAGGTGGCGATCACCGGGCAGAGCGAGGATCCCACTACCCTGCTCGCCGCCGCCGCCAGTTTGGACCTGCTCCACGTCAGCGCGCTCGTCCACGACGACGTGATGGACGCCTCCGACACCCGCCGCGGCGTTCCGGCCGTCCATCGGCAGTTCGAAATCCAGCACACCCGGCGCGGTTGGCGCGGTGACCCGACGGGTTTCGGGCGCGCCGGGGCGATCCTGCTGGGCGACCTGCTGCTGATCTGGAGCGCGGAGATGCTGGACACCTCGGGGTTGAGCCCTGAGGCGCTACGCCGGGCGGCTCCCCTGGTGGCTGCGGTGCGGACGGAGGTGACCTGCGGCCAGTTCCTCGACGTCCTCGCCCAAGCCACTCCGCTGGGATCGGCCGATCAGCCGCTCTCGAGTGCCGCGGCGCTGGCCCTGCTGGAGGAGGTGGAGCGGGTGGTGGAGTACAAGACAGCCCGCTACACGGTGGTCCGTCCGACCCAGATCGGTGCCGCCATCGGTGGGGCGACGCCCGCGCAACTGGACGACTTGGCCCGGTTCGCCTCTCCGCTCGGCCGGGCGTTCCAATACCGCGATGACCTGCTCGGGGTCTTCGGGGACGCCGCCGTCACCGGCAAACCCGCCGGGGACGACCTCCGCGAGGGCAAGCTGACCGTCCTGACCGCCAACGCCCTCGCCAACGCCGACCGGGCCGCCGCCGGTGAACTCGTCGGGTTGCTCGGACGCCAGGACCTGACCCCCGCCGACGTCGAGCGGGCCCGGCAGATCATCGTCGACACCGGCGCCTTGACTGCGGCCGAGGCGGCGATCGCCCGCCACCATGAGCAGTCCCTGGCCGCCTTGAAGCAGGCCGACATCACCGAGGAGGGCCGGATCGCCCTGACCAGATTGGCCGAGTTGGCGGTCAGCCGCGAAGCCTGATCGGCCCCGTCCTGCCTCTAGTGGAACGGGGATCGGGAGTGGAAGGCGTCGAAGACCACCTTCTCCATCGCCGGGTCATCGTTCCAGGCATCACGGAGCCGTCGCTTGAGCGAGGTGGCCGCCGCCCCCGGGTCGATGGCCTTGGTGATCGCCCGGCTGACCGCGATCCGACGCGCCCCGGCAGCGAGCACCTGGTCGAGGTTGGTTTCGGTGATCCCGCCGACCGCGAACCACGGCTTCGAACCGGCCACGGTGTGCGAGGCGGCCTTCGCGGCGTAGGCGACCAACTCCAAGCCTGGGACATGACCCGGCATCCCGAGGGCGCCGAACACCGGCCCGACCGTCAGGTAGGCCACCTCGGGGTCGGCCAGAGCCGCGTCCACGTCCGCCTCGGAGTAGCAGGAGCGTCCGATCACGGCCCACTCGTGCAGGAAGGCCCGCGCCGCCGTGGCGGTCAGCCCGCGGGACGGCAAATGCAGGACGTCGGTGTCGAACTCCCGGGCCAGGTCGCCGGATTCAAACACCGAGACCAGTCCTTGGTAGCGGTAGGAGATCTTCCGCATCATGGCCAGCGCGGCGAGCAGGTCGGCGGAGGAGGCGGATTGGTCACGCAACTGGATGATGTCGACCCCGCCGGCCAGGGCGGCGTCCACGAAGCCTTCCAGGTCACCGGCCCGCCCGCGGGTGTCGCTGATCAGAAGCAGACGGGCTAAAGCGAGGCGGGTGTCGATTCCCTGGAGTGCAGTCACAACGCCAGAGTAACCACCGCCCCACCCCGGCGGTCGAGACCATCGGTCACGGCGGGTCGTTCCCGATCCGGCGGCCCTCGCTCCTAGACTTCTCGCCAGGTCTGGACGGACCTACTTCCCCAACACGTCCGGAGCGATTGGTGACCGCTGTGAGCATGACCGACCCCTTGGTTGGGCACGTGCTGGATGGACGTTACGTCATCCAGCGCAAGCTGGCCCGTGGCGGCATGGCAACTGTGTACCTGGCCAACGACACTCGGCTGACCCGGGTCGTCGCGGTCAAAGTCATGCACGAAGGCCTGGGCGATGACCAGGACTTCGTCAGCAAGTTCGATCGGGAAGCCCGCGCCGCCGCCAAACTCGCCCACCCCAACGTGGTCGCCGTCTTCGACCAGGGCGTCGACCGTGGCCGTCCCTTCATCGTGATGGAGTACGTCGAGGGGTGCACGCTACGCCACCTGATCACCCGGGAAGCTCCCTTCGAACCGAGCCGGGCGCTCGACCTGTTGTTGCCGGTCGCCGATGCGCTGGCCGCCGCACATGAGGCCGGGCTGATCCACCGCGACATCAAGCCCGAAAACGTGCTGATCTCGGACCGCGGCCAGGTGAAGGTCGCCGACTTCGGTCTCGCCAAGGCGGTCAGCGCGCAGACCGCGACGGCCACCGGTCTGCTGATCGGCACCGTCTCCTACATCGCCCCCGAACTGGTCACCCACGGCAAGGCTGACCCGCGCTGCGACGTCTACGCCCTCGGCGTGGTGCTCTACGAAATGCTCACCGGAAAGAAGCCACACACCGGCGAGAGCCCGATCCAGGTCGCCTACTCGCACGTGCACAACCCGATCCCGACGCCCTCCTCGACCCACAAGGCCTCGTGGCGGGAATCCCGGACCGCGATCCCGCCCTACCTGGACGCCCTGGTCACCACCGCTGCGGCCCGGCAGCCCGCGCTTCGCCCCGAGAACGGACGAGTGCTGTTCGAGCACCTGCGCCAGGCCAGAGAAGCGCTCGGTAAAGGCGTGATGGACGATCCGGCACTCACCGCCCGGATGCGCCAGACCCAGCTCGACCCGGACGCCCTGCTGACCGAACACATCCCGCCGATCCCCGCGGGCACCCCGTCGCGCACGGCCACCCTGCGGTTCACTCCCTCGACGCCGCTGAGCCCGGGCTTCCCGCAGACCCCCGACGGTCTGCCCTATTACGACGACGATCCGGGGGTTCCGGCACCTCGAGTCAGCCCACCCCCGGTGCGACGCCGTCGCGGGATCGCCGTCCTGCTGCTGGTCTTCCTGCTCACCATGGGCCTCGGGTACGGAGTGTGGTACTTCGCCGCCGGACGTTTCACCACCGTGCCGGATCTGCGCGGGATGACCCAATCCCAAGCAACGGCCGCAGGTCTGACCAATGGCGTCCGGGTGGCCTTCGACAACGAGTACAGCGAGAACGTCGCTTCGGGCCAGATCGTTCGCACCGATCCGCTGACCGGGGAGAGAATGCTGTCTGGCGGCGAGTTGCGGGCGTTCGTGTCCCGCGGGCCCGAGCGCTATCCCGTGCCGACGATGGCCGGAATGACCCAGGCCGCTGCCAGCGCGGCCCTGAGCGCGGCCCGGTTGACCTTGGGTGATGTGGAGCAGGAGTTCCATGACAAAGTCGAAGCCGGCGACGTGATCTCGTCCTCGATCAAGGCCGGAACGCCGGTGAAGCCTGGAACCGTCGTCGACCTCAAGGTGTCCAAGGGCCCAGCGCCGGTCGACCTGGTGGACTGGACTGGCAAGAAGTACACCGAGGCCAAGGCGGCGTTGACCGAACTCGGCTTAGTCGTCAAAAAGTCCGAGGACGCCTTTTCCGACACTGTCGCCAAAGGGTTGATCATCACCCAGACGCCGGCCGCAGGGCAGGTCTTCCGCGCCGACACCGTGACCTTCCAGGTCTCCAAGGGCCCCTCGATGATCGAGATCCCCAACGTGCGCGGCCTGACCGTGGACGCGGCCACCGCCGAACTCAAGAAGGCCGGCTTCAAGGTGTCGGTCAAGCGGTTGATCAACTTCGGCTTCGGACGGGTCGCCTACACCACGCCGGGATCCGGGACGAAAGCCGCCCCCGGCTCCACCGTGATCATCAATGTGGCCTGACGGCTCAGCCGGGAGTCCACGGTTTGTGGGAGCGTAGGTCGCTCAGCGTCGTCGAGGTCATCTGGTTGACCCGGCCGAACACCAGCTGAAAGCCGCGTTCGCTGAGCAGTCCGTCGTGGATCGGGAAGCCTGACGGAGCTCCCACCGCACGGACGAAGTCGACCGTCTCCTTCATCGCTGCCCAAGGCCCATACGCGGGCATGGCCAGCACGTCCACCCCGGCCGGCACGGTGGCCAACGAATCCCCCGGGTGGAAGAAGGTCGGCTCCCCCTCGGCGCTGATCACCAGGCCGACGTTGCCGATCTGCGGGATGTCGCGGTGAATCACCGCGTGCAGGCCGCCGACCGCGCTGATCCGGACGCTCCCCAACTCGATCGTGGTGTCGGCCGCCAGCGGCTCAGCCCAGGGCAGTTCCACGGCCGTGAGCACCTGCGGCTCGACGTACACCAAGGCATCACAGTTCGCCTTCAGCAACTGCGGCGCATGCTCAGGGTCGAGGTGATCGGGATGCTGATGGGTGACCAGGACGGCGTCCAGATCGCGCACGTGATGCCACTGGGTGGAGAAGTTGCCGGGGTCGATCAGGATCCGTCGATCGGCGACCTCGACGAGCACGGCGGCGTGGCCCAGGTGGGTGATCTTCATCGGCCCAGCTTAAGCGCTGATCCCATTGCATCGCTCGTCCGACTAACCCTAGAGTTGACCACGAATCCCCGTGATTCTCCAGGGTTGTTACTCCAACGAGGCAAGACCTGGGCTTCTGGCTGCGCCGGAGGCCCGGGTCTTTTTTTGTTGCCCGATCCTGGCCGCAGTCCCCACACCCTGAGGAGGGAGCTTCAACGATGAAGAGACAACTGATGGCGGTGGCTTTGGCCACCGCCGCCCTGATCAGCCTGCCGACACCGGCGCAGGCGAGACCGAACGCCATCGTTCCGTTCGACCTCAACGCGGTCGTCCTGGACGGCGGCGAGCAGGTCACCGCGGTCACTCTGGACACCTCGCGTTTGGGCCGGGTGGATGCCGCCGGCCTGACCACGCAGACGTTCAGCGTGCACGCGAAGGCCGAAAGCCCCGTCCAGATCGAGAACGGCGAAGTCATCTACAGCCTGTACGACACCGACCGCGAGGTCACCGGCGTCCGGGTCGAGGATGGCGACATCGTGGTCGAACTCAAGCACGGGCCCGGCGTGAGCGGAGCCGCCACGCTGGGCTACCTGGGTGTGGCCGCCCGGAACGTGATGCTCGACCTGTCGTACACGATCGCTCAGAACAGCGCGATCACCGTCAACGGACGTCCACTGACCCTGTCGGGGCTGGTGCAACGTGACCTGGTGGACCCCGAAGTGGACGCCTTCGCACACCACACCAGTGCCGAGGGGATCAAGTACCGCCTGTTCGAGCCGCGACGGACGGGTTCGGCAGCGCGGACGGCAGCCCCGCTGATCATCTGGTTGCACGGCAACGGCGAAGGTGGCATCCCGGCGTCCTACAACAACGAATCGCAACTTCGAGCCAACCGCGGTGGCGTCGGCCCGGCCACACCCGAGGCGCAGGCGATCTTCGGTGGCGCCTACGTGCTCGCACCCCAGGTGCCTGACACCTGGTACAACATCGACAGCGCCAGCTACGACACCTTAATCAAGGCCGTGATCGACCAGGTGGTGCGTCGCAACCGGATCGATCCGGAGCGGATCTACCTCCTGGGCGGCTCCGCCGGCGGCATGATGACCCTCCAGCTGGCCGGACGCTACCCGAGCTTCTTCGCCGCCGACGTGACCACCGCCCCGGCGTTGTACCTGAATCGGACGGGGCTCTACACCACCACGGCCGAGCAGTTGCTCACGTTGCAGACCACGCCCACCTGGTTGGTCCATGCCACCAATGACCCGGTCGTCCCCTACGACAAGAGCAGCCTGTGGGCCTACACACTGCTACAGCCGTTCGGGAACGTGACCCTCACCACCTACGACGGGGTGGTCTGGGACGGGGTGACCTACAGCGGGCACGCAAGCTGGATCTACACCGCGCGCAACGACCCGGCGAACGCTGACGGTGAGCACGTGTGGCAATGGTTGGCTCGTCAGCATCGGTGACGAATCGAGGTTGAACTCCCCTGCCAGCGGGCTTTCTGCTCGCTGGCGGGGGCCTCAGAAGTCCTCGTGCCGGAACTCCTGCACGGGGTTGGTCCGTCGGATTCGTCCGTCGGTCAGGCGCTGGGCGATCTGGAACGCCAACTCCAGTGACTGGCTGCGGTTCAGCCGCGGGTCGCAGGCCGTTTCGTAACGATTGGCCAGGTCGGCTTCGGCCAACTCCTCGACCCCGCCGACACATTCGGTGACATCGTCGCCGGTCAGCTCCATGTGCACCCCGCCGGGCCAGGTTCCCAGGGCTTCGTGCACGTCGAAGAAGCCGTTCATCTCCTCCACCACCTGGGAGAAGGCGCGGGTCTTGTAGCCGTTGGCGGTCTCGAAGGTGTTGCCGTGCATCGGATCGCAGACCCAGACCACCTTGCGTCCAGTCGCCTCCACCGCTTCGATGATCGGCGGCAGCGCCTCGCGAACCCTTGACGCCCCCATCCGGGTGATGAAGGTGAGCCGGCCCGGTTCACGATCCGGATCGACCGCCTCGGCCAGGGCGACGGCCTCCGCGCCAGTGGTGTTCGGGCCGAGCTTGATCCCGATCGGGTTGCGCAGTTGGCGCGCGTAGGCGATGTGCGGACCGTCCAGTTGACGGGTCCGCTCCCCGATCCAGACCATGTGCGCCGAGACGTTGTAAGGCGTGTCTGTGCGCTGGTCGATACGCGTCAGCGCGTGCTCGTAAGCCAGCAGCAACGCCTCATGGCTGGAGTAGAAGTCGACCGTCCGGAAGGCGTCGTTATCGACACCACAGGCGACCATGAAGGCCAGCGCTCGCTCGATCTCATCCGCCAGCGCCTCGTACCGCTCCTCGACCCCAGAACTCCGGACGAAGTCGCGGTTCCAGCTGTGCACCGAACGCAGGTCGGCGAACCCTCCCTTGACGAAGGCCCGGATCAAGTTCAGCGTGGCAGCGGAATGGTTGTAGGTCTCGACCAGTCGCTGCGGATTGTGGACCCTCGACTCGGGGGTGAACTCCAGCCCGTTGACCGCATCGCCGCGGTAAGCAGGCAAAGTCACGCCAGCGCGGGTTTCGTTGTCGTTGCTGCGCGGCTTGGCGTACTGCCCGGCCAACCGACCCACTTTGACCACGGGCACCTGCGCTGCGAAGGTGAGCACAACCGCCATCAACAACAGCACCCCGAGCGTGCCACGAATGTTCGACGCAGTCACGGTCTCAAAGGTCTCGGCGCAATCGCCGCCCTGCAGCATGAAAGCCTCACCGGCCGCCGCCGCCGCCAACTTGGTGCGGAGTTCGTCGCATTCACCGGCAAATACCAACGGCGGACGACGTCGCAGTTCGTCCATCACCCGGGTCAACGCGTCAGCGTCGGCATAGGTCGGCTGCTGCCGGGGATTCAGGTTCTGCAGCTGCTCAAGGGTCGGGATCTGTTCGGACACGCCGGTCAGGATACGCGCCACTCCGGGTGAGGCGGCAATCTGGGATGACCAGCCTCAGGGAGTGGGCACCTTGATCGGCGGCGCGGGATCGCCACCGGGCCGCGGACGCACCCGTGCGGTGGCTTCTTCCGAACTCAACGAGCCGGACTTCACCGAGGTCCCGTACGCCTCGACATAGGTCTGTCCGCTCAGCTCCACGATGGCGTTCATCACCTCATCGGTGACCCAGCGCAGCACCCGACGGTTGTCCGGCTGATCGTAGTAGGCGCTGAAATCCAGCGGCTTGCCCACCCGGACCACCGGCCGGTCCATCCAGGGCAGGCCGAACTTCTTGATCATCTCGGTGCGCACGACCCCCACCGGAACCACGGGGACCCTGGCGGCCAGAGCCATCCGAGCGACCCCCGTTTTGCCCTTGAAGAGTCGTCCGTCCGGTGAGCGCGTGCCCTCGGGATAGATGGCGACCAGGCCGCCGTCATGCAGCACCTTGATCACCGGACCAAGACCATCGAGATTGGCCCGCCCCCCGGAGCGATCCAACGGCACTTGCCCGGAAGCCTTCATGAACCAGGCGACCACCTTGGACCCAAGACCTCCCTTCCCGTGGAACAGTTCGGCCTTGGCCGGGTAGACCAACTCGCGGTGAATCATCGAAGGGATCAGGAACGTTTCCCCGGCGGACAGATGGTTGCTGGCGAGAATCACGCCACCGCTGGCAGGGATGTTCTCCTCGCCCTCAATCCTCGCGCGATACAGCAGCGTCACGACTGGACGGAAGAACAGATTCTTGGCCACCGCATACAACAACACGTGAGCACCCTAGAACCTCCGGGCAATCGGCTCAACGGGGGTGGCCCACGGCGGACTTGCCTTCGCCGACCGGGCTACCATGACCGCGTGCAGGTGAACGAGTTCGCCCGGGACCAGATGGCGGGCAGCGGCCCGACGGCGGTCCTGTTCTGCCATGGCTTGACCGCCTCGCCGTGGACGCTGCGCGAGTGGGCGCAAGCCACTGAGCGGGGCGGGTTCACCGTCTCGGTACCCCGCCTGCCCGGGCATGGCACCACCTGGCAGGAGCTGACCATCAGCGATTGGCGCGATTGGTACGCGCGGGTCGAACGTGAGTTCCTGCTGCTGCGGCGGACCCATCGACGGGTCTTCGTCGCCGGTATTTCGATGGGTGCCGCGCTCGCCCTGAAACTGGCCGAACAGCACCCCGACGACGTGGCCGGCCTGGTGCTGGTGAATCCGGCGGTGCAGGGGTACCCGAAACTCGCTCTCGTCCCGTTCATCAAATATCTGATGCCCGCCGCCAACGGGATGGACAGCGAGATCTCCTTACCGGGTGGCTTCGACCACAGCTACCCCCAAACTCCGCTGCGCACCGTGCAATCGATGATGCAGTTGTGGAGCGAGGTTCGCTCCTGGCTGGATCTCGTGCGCTGCCCGTTGCTGGTCTTCCGCTCCGATATTGATCGGGTTGTTCCGGGGAGCCCCGCCGATGTCGTGGTTCGTCAGGTGTCCTCAACGGAGATCCAGCTGCGCCCGCTGACCCGCAGTGGTCACGTGGCCACCAAGGACTACGACGCCGACCAGATCTTCGCCGAGTCCCTCGACTTCTTCGACAGGCATGACCAGTGAGCACCCTCTCCGACGACGAGCGTTTCGCCGCCATGATCGCGGCGGAGTTCCCTGATGCGGTGTTCCATGGTCAGCCGCCGCACAGTCAAGCCAGCCCCTCGACCCAGCCGTCCGCGCAGCCAACGGCACCACCGGCCACCCCGATGATCGCGGAACCACCCCCGGCCCCGGCCGACGCTGCCCCGGTGATCGAACCGATCAGCGTTGCGCCGCCCCCCAGCGTGGATCCCGGCCTGTTCCGGGTCTGGACGCCCCCCGAGGAACCGGAGGAGGAGTTCGTGCCGCCGCCGACCCCCGTGGCGACGCCGTGGTCGACCGAGGGCAAGGTGGGCGTCGGGTTGATCGGCTTCGCGGTCGCGATGGTGTTGCTCGCCGCCTTTGGCGCGACCATGCCCCTGTGGGTGGCCATCGTGTCTGGCGCGGCACTCTTCGGCGGAACCGCCTTGTTGCTTCGTCGGTTGGCCAAGAGTCCCCCGCCCGACGACGACGGCGCGGTCCTCTAGCCGCCGGCTTGGAGGTCGGCGGTCAGCCAGCTCAGCAACTCAGGCTCGGTCGGCGGCTTGATCGAACCCGACCCGCTCAGGCCGGCCAGCACGGCCAGGGCACGCTCGCGTCCGAGTCGATCGATCATCGCGGTGACCAACAGGGCGGACAGTGCGTACGCGGCGCGGGCCGTGGGCGCTTCGGCGCGGAAGTCGGCGTCGGAGGGTAGCTCCGCGATCCTTCGCCGGCGGTCCAACTCGGCTCGGGCCAGCCGACGATTCTGGGCGGCGACGCTGGGCACCAGTTCGCCGGTCACCGCTTCGGCCAAGCCTTCACTGACCCACTGTGGGGCCGGGCGCAACGGTGAACGAGTCGCCAGATGCACTGCCTCGTGGATCAGGGTGGCGCTCCGCTGGGCAGGAGTGAGGTCTGCGATCGGGTTCACCACGATCCGGACGGGCGAGGAAGCATCGGACGGCCCGAGGGCGACCGTGGCGGCGGCGGTCTGCGCCGCCGACCCGGTTGCGCCACCCACGAACTGCTCGAACTGCTGCAGGCTGCCCGGCACTTCCACGATCACGCGGCCCTGCCAGGCCGCGGCCAGCGGACCGAGCGGGCGCCCACGGAGCCGCTGAAGCGCCGCTTCGGCAGCGGACCGCCAAGCCTGCGGATCCGACCCCGCCCACGAGAGCACGGTCACCGACTCACGCTCGGTGATGGTGAGCTCAGGGCCTAACCACCGGTTCTGCGGCATGCCTTCGATCCGCTGAATCAGCGCGCCGTCCCGGATCATCCGGACGACATCGCGCACCACGCCTACCTCGCCCACTAGCTGCGAGTCGACCATCACCGCTGCGTCCGGGCCCGCCAAATCGACCGACTCAAACTGGCTCAACGCCTCAAACATCCGGTTCGCCTGCGCCTGGACGCCTTCCTCGGGCGCGAACAGGCGGGTGAACTCGCTTCGCTCCCCGGACGCGAGGGCGGCCTCCAGGCCGACCGCCGCCGACGCAGGGCTCAGGACGGGAGCCGACTGGCCGGGCAGCATGCTGCAGCCGGTCAGCAGCAGAAAGCCAACCAGGCCGCGGCGGAGCCGGCGGCCTGGAGGGTTGCGCAGTGAATCAGCCGATGACGCGGCGCGCACCCACATACTCCGGGTAGGAGCTGAGCGGCTGGATCACCAGGTCATTGCGCGGGTTGCGCGCATGCACCAACATGCCGTTGCCCATGTACATGCCCACGTGACTGATCGGGGAGTAGAAGAAGACCAGGTCACCGGCCTTCAGCTGGGACCTGGAGACGGCCCGACCGACGCCGAACTGAGCGCGCGAGGAGTGCGGCAGCGAGATTCCCACCGAACGGTAGGCAGCCAGCATCAGGCCGGAGCAGTCAAAGGAGTTCGGGCCCTCGGCACCCCAGACGTATTGACCTGAGGGCACCTTCGAGACGGCGTAGCGGACGGCCGCCAGTGCCTTCGCATGCGCGCTGCCGCCCGAGGGAACCGGGACGTCACTCAAGTCGACCCGCGCGCCCCCGCGGGAGAGTTGGCTGAGTTGCTGGGAGGTGAGCCGATCGACCAGATCCTTGCTCTGCTTGAGCTTCTCCTTCAGGGAGGCATCAAGGTCGCTGAGACGCTTCTCCTCCTCGGCCATGCCTGTGACCTCCGCGTCGGCTGCGCGACGCAGATCGGCCAGGTTGGCCTGCTGGGCCTGGTAATCCTGAAGCAGGGAGTTCATGTTGTCGTCGACCTTGCGGGCGGTCGACATCTGTTGCAGGAATGAATCGGGGTCGCTGCTGGTGACCAACTGCACGGTCACGCTGACACCCTGATTCTGGAACTGGGCGAGCGCCACACCGGTGGCCTGCTTGCGCAGCGTGTCGACCTTGGTCAGTTGAGCCGCGATGTCGGCCTTGAGCACGTCGACCCGGGCCCGTCCGTCGGCCAGGCGCAACTTGACCTCGTCGTAGTCTTCACCGATCGAGCTGGACTCCTTGTCGAGTCGCTCCAGTTGAGCCTTGGCATCGTCGAGCGGATCGGCCATCGCCGGAGGCGCGACCGCTCCGAAGGACAGGGTGATCGTGGCTGTGATGACGGCCGCACTCGACAAAGCGAACTTTCGAAGGCGCACGCTTGCTCCTCAGGGATGGTGATCGCCCCCCGGCCGGTCGTAACGACACGGCGCTTGCGCGATTCTGAGAAAATCCTAAGGGATTGCCTCCAAGCCTGCAAACTCGCCCCAGTTCCCCCCTGGCCCCGGGACCTCCACTGCCACCACTGGCCGGAGGAGTCGCAAGGGCGGCAGCAGCCCCGACTCGGCCATCGCCCCAAGCGCCGCCTGCTCGTCACCATCAAGCCAGACAGCCCCTCGATTGGCCCGAGGAGCGCGGTGATGGCGCAGTCACCGCAGGCCGGACCGCGGGCCCGGCACGTACCGCAATCGACTTTCAGAATCTCCATGTGCCCAGCCTGCAACCCGCCTCTGACATTTTTCTTTTGCGGGAACTCGGGCGTCTTTTTGTCAGTGGCCCTGCCTAGCGTCAGGGGCATGTCGTCCTCTGCCACGAGTACTCAGCCCAGCTTCGAAGACCTGGGCCGCCAACTTCGGCACACCACCTTCTGCGTGGTCGATCTTGAAACCACCGGAGGTGCCGCTGACGACACGATCACCGAGATCGGAGCGGTCAAGGTTCGCGGCGGCGAGGTGCTGGGCGAGTATCAAACCCTGGTCAACCCGCTCACCCACATTCCGGCGCTGATCGCGGTACTGACCGGGATCACCGATCAACTGGTGGCCGGATCGCCAACCTTGGGTCAGGTGCTTCCCTCCTTCCTGGAGTTTGCGGCCGGGTCGGTCATCGTGGCCCACAACGCCCGGTTCGATGTCGGCTTCCTCAAGCGGGCCTGCCTTCGGTTCGGGCACTCCTGGCCCAATCCCGACGTGATCGACACCGTGGCCCTGGCCCGGCACGCCCTGCTTCGCGACGAGGTGCCCAACTGCAAGCTGGCCACGTTGGCCCGACATTTCCAGGTCTCCGAGGCACCGAACCACCGGGCGCTGACCGACGCTCGCGCCACCGTGGAGGTGCTGCATGCGCTGATCGAGCGAGTCGGCAATATGGGGGTGCACACGGTGGAGGATCTGGCGGAGTTCACCCGTCAGGTCTCCCCTGGTCGGCGGGCCAAGCGGCAGTGGGCCCAAGGGCTGCCCGCGACCGGTGGCATCTACTACTTCGTCTCCGACACCACCGACCCGCAGGGGCTGCCGCAACGGCAGATCCTCTATGTCGGCAAGAGCCGCAACCTGGCCCGCCGGGTCCGCAGCTACTTCAGCGCCTCCGAGAAGCGAGCCCGGATCGACGAGATGGTGCGGATCGCCAGCGGGGTGGAATACGTCGAGTGCGCCACCTCCCTGCAGGCAGATGTGTTGGAGTTGCGGCTGATCGCCGCCCACGCGCCGCGCTACAACCGTCGCTCGAAGTTCCCCGAGCGACAGCTGTGGCTGAAGCTCACCCGGGAGCCATTTCCCCGGCTCTCCATCGTCCGCGCCGTGGCCGACGACGGCACCCAGTACTTCGGGCCCTTCTCCCGGCGGGCCGCTGCCGAGCAGACGCTGCTCGCCCTCCAGGACGCCTTCCCGATCCGGCAGTGCACCACCCGACTCTCGGCCCGGCGACCCAGCGCCGCGTGCGTGCTGGCAGAGCTCGGCAAGTGTTGCGCCCCCTGCGAACTGCTGATCACTCCCGAGGCCTACGCCGAGGTTGTCGACGACGTGCGCCGCAGCCTGACCACGGACGTCCGCCCCCTGCTGGAAGCGGTTCGGCCACGACTCCGAAAGCTGGTGGGCAGCCAGCGCTTCGAAGATGCGGCAGGCCTGACCATCCGGCTGGAGACCTACACCCGGGCTGCGCTGAGGCACCACCGCGTCGCGAGCCTGGCCCGCTGCCCCCAGATCGTGGCGGCCTACCGCGCGGACGCGGATTGGGAGATCCACGTGATCCGGCATGGCCGCCTGGCTGCGGCCGTCCTGGCGCGCCCCGGGGAAGTCCCGCAGGCGCTGGCTCGGGCTGCGGTGGCGGTGGCGGAGTCCGTCGTGCCCGCACCTCAACCCCTGCCGGCAGCCACGATCGAGGAGACCGAACGCATCGCCGACTGGCTGGAGCGGCCCGGCGTCCGACTGATCGAGATCGACGGCACTTGGAGCTGGCCGCTGCACATCGGGCTGGCTGAGGGCGGCCTCGCCCGGCATGCCCTGGGTGCCCCCGGCCGCTAGGCTGCGGCCATGATCACTGCGATTGTGTTCGTCAATGCCGAGGTGTCCCGGATCCCCGATGTTGCCCGGGAAATCGCCGGCCTCGCAGGCGTGTCGGAAGTCTATTCAGTCACCGGCGAGCTCGACCTGATCGCCCTCGTCCGGGTGTCCTCGATCGACGATGTGGCCGCCGTCGTGGCCGATCACCTGAACAAGGTGCCCGGCGTCACCCGGACTCAGACGCACATTGCCTTCCGGGCCTACTCCGCCCACGACCTGGAAGCGGCCTTCTCCCTCGGCGCGGAGTGAACCACATCGGCGGGCGCACCCAGAGGTACGCCCGCCGAAGGGATGCCCCGCTCGCAGGACGCTGATCTGTCAGTCGGCGATGGTCACCGAGGTGATCACCACGTCGCTGGCCGGACGATCCTGGAAACCGACCCGCACCTTGGCGATGGCATCCACGACCTTGCGGCTCTCGGCGTCGGCGACCTCACCGAAGATGGTGTGCTTGCGGTTCAGGTGCGGCGTCGGCCCCACCGTGATGAAGAACTGCGAGCCGTTGGTCCCGGGCCCGGCGTTGGCCATGGCCAACAGGTAAGGCTTGTTGAAGACCAGGTCCGGGTGGATCTCGTCGGCGAACTGGTAGCCGGGGCCCCCGCGTCCGCTCCCCTGCGGGCAGCCGCCCTGGATCATGAATCCGGGGATGAGCCGGTGGAAGAAGAGGCCGTCGTAGAAGTTGCCGGTGACCTTGGCGCCCGTCTTGGCGTCGCGGTACTCCTTGGTTCCCGTCGCCAAGCCGACGAAGTTGTCGACGGTCTTGGGAGCGTGATCGCCGAAGAGATTGATCACGATGTCGCCGTGATTGGTGTGCAGTGTTGCGGTCTGAGCCACGAGTGATTGTCCTTTCATCAGTTGCCACCATCCTGACAGACCCGCCCGTGGATCGTCCCAGAGGCTGGTTCTAGGGAAGGTCACCTGTCCTTGCGGCGTCGGGCGCGAGTAGCTTGGGAGGTACGCGGAAGAAGCGCGTAACCGTAATCCACTAATCCGGAGGAACCGTGAATCGAAAGAAGCTGACGTCGGCCGTCGAAGAGACCGCCCATGTCGCGGCGGAGAAGGGGCAGGCCGTGTACGACACCGCCGTCTCCAGGCTCTCCCCCTATGTCGAACAAGCTGGCGACTACGTCGGGCCCATCGCCCACCGCGCCCGCACCCAGGGAGTGAAACTCGCTTCCGACACCTACGACCGCGCCCAACCCCTGCTCGAAGATGCCGCCAAGTTCGCCGTCGACTCCTACGATCGCGTCCAGCCGCACCTTGAGGAAGCCGCCCGGCGCGGCGCCCGGTTCGCCTCCGACACCTTCGACCGCGTGCAACCGGCGCTGCTGGACGCCCGGGTCAAGGGAGCCCGGATGGCCGCAGACACCCTGGACAAGGTGCAACCCCGCATCGACGATGCGCTGGACCGGGTCAGCCCGGTGGTTGACGACGTGGTGGGCAGGGTCCAGCCGGCCGTGGACGAGGCTTTGGGCCGCGTCGGCCCCGCCGTCGACGCCGCTCGGGACAAGGTGCAACACGACCTGCTGCCCCGCTTCTCCGCCGCCCTGCATGAGGCGGCCGAACACCCGGTGGCCAAGGAGACCGCGTCCCGGATGCTCGCGGCCACGGCCGCACTGAAGGGGGATCTGGAACTTCCCCCGAGCAAGAAGAAGGCCGGCTTCGGGCGGCGACTGGCCCAGGTGGCGCTGATCGGCGCCGCGTTGGCCGGTGTCATCGTGGCAGCGAAGAAGCTGTTCGGCACCTCGGAGACCGGTTGGGAGACCCATGAGCCCAACAAGGCCTACGTCGCGGATCCGGTGGCTGATGTGGTCGAGGATCTGTCCGAAGCCGTCGAAGAGACCGTGGACGATGCTGTCGAGAAGGTCGACGACACCGCCGACGATGCCGTCGGGGCAGTTGAGGACACCGTGGACGATGCCGTTGGCGAGGCTGAAGGCACCGTGGACACCGCGGTCACCGAAGGCAGCCAGACGGACGGGAGCCGAGGAAGCTGTGGACGGCGGAGCGAGCGACGGGTCTGAGTCGGGAGATGATGCCGCCCCTTTAGCCGTTAGCCCTTATGGGGAGGGTTCCCATGTGGGAGCCGAACCCCCCGAGGGCTACGACATCAAGGGCAACGAGCGCTCCAAGAAGTACCACGTGCAAGGCGGAGGCGGGTATGAGCGGACGATCGCTGACGTCTGGTTCAACTCCAACGAGGCGGCCGAACAAGCCGGCTTCGTGAAGGCACAACGCTGAGCGTTGTTTGCGATGGGGGCACCTGCGGGTGCCCCCATCGACGTGTTTTCGAGAGTTTCGTGCGATGACTCACAAACCGCCTCCGAAATCGGCTTTCTCAGGTATGAAGACACACCCTTCCGCCGCGACCGCTCACAGCTGGGTCGACCCGGCACCCTTCCGCGCCCATGTCCGACACCTGACCGAGGCGACCGGGCTCTCCTGGCGGGCCGTCCCGGCCGCCGCACGGCTCTCCCCTGCCCTGGTCGAGCATCTACTCTTCGGCCGAGCCGGACGTCCGCTGCGACGACTCTCCCACTCCGCGGCCAAGGCGCTCTTCGAGTTGACCCCGCAGAAGCTGGCCGCAGGCCACCGGCGGCGCCAGCCCGCTTCGGCATAGGCTACGGGCCATGGCGTGGTGGGGCGTGCTGGTCGCGGTACTACCTGCGGGCGTGCTGACATCGCTAACGCCCTGGATCCTCCGCCGACTGCCGGCGCCGGTCGACGAGCCGCAGTCAGACCCGTATCGCCCCCTGATCACACGACGCTTTCTGGTGGCCGTGTTCGTGGCCTCCCTGATCGCCAACGGGCTGAGTTTCGCGCTGCTGCCACCAGTCATGGCCTTGGGGTGGGTCTCCCTGAGTACCTGCGGGGTGTTGCTGGGCTGCATCGATCAGGCCACCACCTATCTGCCCTTGCGGCTCACCCAGACCGCCTGGGGGCTCACCGCAGCAGGTGTACTCGCCCACGGTGCGGTCAGTGGCTGGTCGGTGCTGTTGCAGGCCGGGTTGGGGGCAGCCGTGGCCAGTGGCCTGATTTGGGCTTTCTGGCGCTGGGGCGGCGGTTTCGCGTTCGGGGACGTCCGGCTCGCGGGCTTGGTCGGCGCTACCTCGGCTACGGTGTCGCTGACGTTCTTCAGCTGGGCATTGCTGCTGGGCAGCCTGGTCGGCGTGGTGCTGGGCATCGTCGCCCGCGTGCGCACCAAGGAGCGTGAATACCCCTACGGTCCGGCGCTGGTCATCGGCCCCTACTTGGCCCTACTGCCGTGGTTCTCGCTCGGCACGTGAACCTGGGTTCAGGCGCGCGGAGCAGCCTGGCTGGCGGTGACCCAACGATCCAGGGTGGCGCGGGCTGACCCCGAGTCGATCGCCGCCGCGGCAGCAGCCACGTGGGGTCGCAGTTGGGGCACCAGCGGCAGGTGCGGTTGCGGACCGTGATAGGCCAAGAGTGCCGCCGCCGCATTGAGCACCACGATGTCGCGCACGGGTCCTGTTTCCCCATCGAGGACGGCCCGCACCACGCCGGCGTTGAACTCGGCGTCGGCCCCGCGAAGGTCTTGGGGTGAAGCCGGCTGCAAGCCGAGGGCTGTCGGATCGAGCCGGGTCTGCACCACTTCGGCGTCCGCGATCAGCCACACGTCGGAGGACGCCGTGGTGGTCAGTTCATCCAAGCCGTCGTCGCCGTGGAAGACCAGGCCGCGAGTGCCGCGACCGGCCAGGACGCCCGCCACCAGTTGGGCCACCCGCAGGTCGCTGACACCGACGGCCTGGGCCGCCGGGCGGGCCGGGTTGGCCAACGGGCCGAGGAAGTTGAAGGTGGTCGGGATGCCCAACTCTCGTCGGGCCGCCCCCGCATGCCGCAGGGCCGGGTGATAGAGCGGGGCGAACATGAACACGATCCCCGACGAGGCGAGTACCGAGGCTTGGGCGGCTGGCGCTACGTCGAGGGCGACACCGAGAGCCTCCAGGCAGTCTGCCGTCCCGCAGGCCGAGGACGCTGCCCGGTTACCGTGCTTGACCACCTTGGCACCGGCCCCGGCGGCCACGATCGCCGCCATCGTGGACACGTTCACCGTGTTGGCGCGGTCGCCACCGGAGCCCACCACGTCCACGGCGTTGGTCTCGATCCGCAGCACTTGAGCGGCGTCCAACATCGCCCCGGACAGGCCGGCCAACTCGTCCACGGTTTCGCCCTTGGCCCGGAGCGCGACCGCAAAGCCGGCGATCTGCACCGGTGTGGCGTTGCCGGCCAGGATCTCCCCCATCGCCCAAGCAGCACTCTCCAGGCTCAGGTCGTCCCCGCGCACCAAGGCTGAGAGCACCTCGGGCCAACTGTGCGTCATCACAGCGCGGGAGACAGCCGTGCGCGCAGCAGTTGAGCCACGGCGGCCGGAAGTCGCTCCGGGTCCACCGGGTAGGACGACACCGCGTCCGCTCGCGACCAGGTGGCCAGCCAGGCGTCGGCGACCCGAGCCACCAGGAGCAGCACCGGCGGGCAGTCGGGGATCTCGTCCTTGACCTGATGGCACAGCCCCATGCCACCGGAGGGAACCGCCTCGCCGTCCATGATCACCAGGTCGTAGCCGCCGGCGTCCAGCGCTGCCAGCACAGCCGGCTGGGTGGCGACGTCGAAGATCTGCAACTCCGGTAGATCGGCCGCGACGCGCTTCCCCAGGGTGAGACGCACCTCTTGGCGCACCAAGCGATCGTCGGAATACAGCAGCACCTTTGCGGTCTCGTCACTCATCTGTCGTCCTCGTCTGACGGGCGTCGGCCTCGGGTCGTGGTTGCGTCTGCATGGTACTCCGGTTCGGTCTCGACCGGCTCGGTGGTCTCGGCCGCGGCGGCCAAGGCGGCCAGACGCTCCTCCCGGTCGAGCCGACGATCCTCCCGGATCGCCTCGCGTCGCGAATCGGCCCACCAGCGGTGGAAGAACACCCCCATGATCACGGCCATGGTGAGGTCGCCGGTGGCCCACATGATGCCGCCGGCGATTTCCTGGTCGGCCAGCGGACTGGGTGGCCAGGCCCGTTGAAAGGCGAGGTACCAGTCCTCGGCGATCAGGGTCGGGGATCCCATGATGGTCACCCCGAGGAACGCGTGGAACGGCAGCGTGATCATGATCAGCACCATCCGCAACGGATGCTGCAGCCGGTTCGGCATCGGATCGGTGCCCAACAACGGCCAGAAGTAGAGGCAGCCGGTGATCATCAGGTGCAGGTGCAGCCAGTTGTGCGCCAGTTCGTTGCGCAGCGTGACCTCATAAATATCCGTGAGGTAGAGCAGGTACGGGTTGGCGATCATGAGAGCAGTGGCCAGGGGCGGAAACATCAGCAACTTGGGAACCAGGAGTGCAGGAACCGGACGACCGCCCGACGAGGGTCCGCGGGGAGGTTCCGCAGCAGGAGCGTGATCGGGGCCCCCACGGCCATCAGGACGGGGGCGATCATGGTCAACAGCATGTGCTGCACCATGTGCACGCTGAGCAGCACGGTGTCGTAGGTGCCGATCGCGCTGAGCCTGGCGACGGCGATGGTTCCAGCCCCACCCAGGCACCAAGCCAACGTCCGGGTGAGCGGCCAGGCGTCCCCTCGGGCAGCCAAGCGGCGAACTCCCCACAGGTAGGCGCCGACCATGACCACCAGCCCCAGGACGAGCCAACCGTCCCAATTCCAGCCCCAGAGGAGTTGCTCGGGGGTCAGCGGTGGCGGCTGGTTGTCCGGATTCGCGTGCCGCGGTAGCGCGGGCAGCTGCCATCTCATGCCGCCATTATCACCGCCCACTAGCCCTCCCCTTACCGGCAGCGGCGAACCCACTGACCCCGGTGACGTCGGAGCCGATCGGAGATGCCTCGAAGAAGGTGTTCATTCGTGGCCCGAAGATGGTGACCATTCGTGGTCTGAGCAGCAATAATGACCGGGTGGCACATACCTCCTCGACAGTCGCGGCACAGGCGACCCCTCACGGCGCGGTGCATCCGATCGCCCAGGCCCGCCTGCGCGGCATCAAGGGCCGTCCTGACATGGTCGCGATCGGCACCTGGATCTGGCTCGCCTCCGACCTGATGTTCTTCGCCGCCCTCTTCGCCGCGTACTTCAACCTGCGCAGCATCATCGTGGGGTCGACCCCTGCCGGCCAGCAGACCATGTGGGAATGGGGCGCGAGCCACTTCAACATGCCGTTCGCGATCGCCAACACGGTGATCCTGGTGCTCAGCTCGATGACCTGTCAGTTCGGCGTCAACGCGGCCGAGCGCGGTCAGGTCGGGCGTAGCGGGTCGCTGTTCGACGTCTCCAAGTGGGGGCTGCGCGAGTGGTACATCCTGACCTTCATCATGGGCGCCATCTTCATCGGCGGCCAGGCGACCGAGTACGCCACGCTCGCAGCAGAAGGCTTCACGCTCTCCACCAATGCCTACACCTCGGCCTTCTTCCTGGCCACCGGGTTCCACGGCCTGCACGTCCTGGGCGGGCTGATCGCCTTCCTGCTGATGCTGGGCCGCACCTACATGGCCCGCACCTTCACCCATGAGCAGGCCGTTCACGCCGTCGTGACCTCGTACTACTGGCACTTCGTCGACGTCATCTGGGTCATCCTGTTCAGCGTCATCTACATCCTGCAGTAACGGCCACATCGACAACGAGAGGGGAAGCCGAGCGTGCGATTCCTGACTTCCAAGAGGCGTCACAAGGCCGCCAAACCAGTACTGCTTGCGTTGGCGCTGCTACTTACGGGCCTGCTGTACGCGGCCATGAGCCCTGCGGCCCGAGTCTCAGCTGACACCGGCAACTCCGCTCTGGTCGCCGAGGGTGACGGCCTGTTCAAAGTGGCCTGCGCCTCCTGCCACGGCCTGAACGGCGAAGGCGGAACCCAGGGCCCCTCGCTGATCGGCGTGGGGGCTGCTTCGGTCGACTTCCAGGTGACCACCGGACGGATGCCGGCGGCTCGCCCCGGCGCCCAACTGCCGCGGAAGACCAACACCTACACCGCCGAAGAGATCGAGGCCTTGATGGCCTACGTCGCCACGCTGGGCCCCGGCCCGGCTCGTCCGGCGCCGGCTCAGTACGATCCGGCCGGGCTGACCGAGGAAGAGATCGCCCGCGGCGGCGAGCTGTTCCGGACCAACTGCTCGGCCTGCCACAACTTCGAAGGCGCGGGCGGCGCGCTGCCCAACGGCAAGTACGCCCTCCCGCTGAAGGGGATCAGCGGCGAGCACATCTGGGAGGCCTTGCGCACCGGGCCCCAGCAAATGCCGGTGTTCAACGCCTCAGCCCTTCCCGATGAGGACGTGCGAGCTATCGTCGGCTACCTGGAAGAGTTGCACGCCACCCCGAGCAGCGGATTGTCTTTCGGCGGTCTTGGCCCCGTGGCTGAGGGTTTCTTCGCCTGGGTGGTCGGGATCGGCTCCCTGGTGCTGTTCAGCGTTTGGATCGCAGCGAAGGGGGCTCGAGCAAAATGAGCGTCGAGACGAGTAAGGACGTGGAGCGCTTCCCGATTCCGAATCCCGGTCTGGAAGAGCACGTCGAGCGATTCACTGATGTCGATAAGGCGGCCGGCGATCGGGCGTACCACCAGATCGTGATGATGCTCGCTTCGGTGCCTGTGCTGGCGATCGCCTTCGTGGTGGTCTACTTCGCGGTGCCGAAGGAGACGTACCTCAGCGTCTTCGCCGATCGGTACAACGCTCAGAATCTGCTGCTCGGTTTGACCGGTGGTTTGGCAGTCCTGCTGATCGGCGTCGCGGTGATCCACTGGGCGCGCACGCTGATGAGCGATGAGGAAATGGTCGAAGACCGGCACTTCGCTGCCTCGCCGGACGCTGACCGAGAAGAAATCGCCGCCGATCTGGCCTGGGGCATCGAACAGACCGGGATCGCTCGCCGCGGCATGATCGGCAAGGCCCTGGCCGGCGCCCTGGGCGTGCTCGCCCTGCCTGCCCTGGTCCCACTGGCCGATCTCGGCCCGTGGCCGACCGCGGAACTGCGCAAGGAGACCATCGAAAAGACGATCTGGGCCCCGGGTATGCGCCTGGTCAATGACGTCACCTACCAGCCGCTGAAGGCCAGTGACCTCGAGGTGGGCCAGTTGGTCAACGCGCAACCGGAGAAGCTGCACGACCTGCACGGCACCGCGTTCCAGGTGGAGAAGTCCAAGTCGTCGATCATCATCGTCCGGATGGACCCGAACACGATCAAGATCCCGGAGTCCCGCAAAGACTGGCACGTGGGCGGGATCCTCTGCTATTCCAAGATCTGCACCCATGTCGGCTGCCCGATCAGCCTGTGGGAGCAGCAGACCCATCACCTGCTCTGCCCCTGCCACCAGTCGACCTTCGACCTGGGCAACTCCGGGTTGGTGGTGTTCGGCCCTGCGGCGCGAGCCCTGCCGCAGTTGGCGATCACCACCGATGCTGAGGGTTACCTGATCGCCAAGGGACCCTTCACCGTTCCGGTGGGCCCGAGCTACTTCGAGCGCGACTCCAGCCTCGACTTCAAAGAAGGTGATCAGTGATGGCCGAGCCGACCACGGTGTCCAGCACGTCCCCCGCCCTCGACGTGAAGACCCCAGAGCAACCCGCCGGGATCAACAAGCTCGCCGGCCCGGCGACCTGGGTGGACGACCGCCTCCCGCTGGCCAGCATGTTCAAGTACAAGAACAAGGCGAACTTCTACGTCAAGAAGGTGTTCCCCGACCACTGGTCGTTCCTGCTCGGCGAGATCGCCCTGTACTCGTTCATCATCCTTTTGCTGACCGGCATCTTCCTCACCATCTGGTTCAAGCCGTCGATGGCCGAGATCGAGTACGAGGGCAGCTACCAGTTGATGCGCGGCCTGCCGATGTCCGAGGCCTTCGCGTCCACGCTGGCGCTCTCGTTCGACATCCGTGGCGGCCTGCTTGTCCGACAGATCCACCACTGGGCGGCCATGCTGTTCGTCGCGTCGGCGACCATCCACATGCTGCGGGTCTTCTTCACCGGCGCGTTCCGCAAGCCGCGTGAGCTGAACTGGCTGATCGGTGTCGGCATGTTCTCGATGTCGCTGATCGAAGGCTTCGCCGGCTACTCCCTGCCCGATGACCTGCTGTCGGGCACCGGCCTGCGGTTCGTGGACGGCCTGATCCGATCCATCCCGTTGATCGGCACCTGGGCGGAGTTCTTCATCTTCGGCGGCGAGTTCCCCGGGGATCTGGTGATCGCCCGCCTCTACATGGTGCACATTCTCTTGGTGCCAGCCCTGCTGCTCGGCCTCGTGGTGGCGCACCTGGCGCTGGTCATCTACCACAAGCACACCCACTACCCGGGCCCGGGTCGGACGGACCGCAACGTGGTCGGATACCCGTTCTTCCCGATCTACGTGGCCAAGGCCGGCGGCTTCTTCTTCATCGTCTTCGGGGTCTCGATCCTGATGGGCGCGACCATGTCGATCAACCCGGTGTGGAAGTTCGGCCCGTACAACCCGGCCCAGGTGACGGCCGGCTCGCAGCCCGACTGGTACATGGGCTGGGTCGAAGGCGCCATCCGGATCATGCCCAACTGGGAATGGCACCTGGCGGGGACGACCTGGTCCTGGAACGTGGTGCTCCCGGGCATGGGTCTGATGGGCCTGCTGTTCGGCGTCCTGGGTGCCTATCCCTTCATCGAGGCCTGGATCACCGGCGACAAGAACGAGCATCACGTGCTCGACCGCCCGCGCAACGTCCCCAACCGGACGGGGCTCGGCGTAGCCGGCATGACCATGTACTCGATGTTCTGGCTGGCCGGCGGCAACGACATCCTGGCCACCCAGTTCAAGCTGTCGCTGAACCAGGTGACCGAGTTCATGCGGATCGCGGTCTTCGTGGCACCAGTGATCGCCTTCCTGATCACCAAGCGGATCTGCCTGTCGCTGCAGCGGGCGGACGCCGAACGCGTCCTGCATGGCAGCGAGAGCGGAGTGATCGAGCGGGCTCCGGACGGTTCCTACTCCGAGGCGCACGTCCCGATCACCAATGACGAGGCGTTCACGCTGACCCAGCACGAGCAGTACCCGGCACTGCAGGCAGGGCCCTCGCTGGATGCCAACGGCGTCCGGAACAAGGGCAAGGGCGTCAGCGCCTTGCGGGCTCGGGCCTCCCGTTGGTACTTCGGCCAGGAGATCACCAAGCCCACCGCTGCCGAGATCGAGCAGGCCAAACACCACGCGGACGAGGACGAGTCGACCAAAGCGTTGGGCCACTGACTCGTCGCCTCGAAACCTCGGAAGGGGCCGTCCCGCAAGGGGCGGCCCCTTCCGCTTTGTCCGATCTCGACAGACACCCCTGGCTGGCTACTATTCGGGGGTGCGCTTTCTGACTCCGAAACCCGGCCACGACCTGACCTATGACGACGTGTTCATGACTCCCCGTCGTTCGTCGGTCTCCTCGCGGCTCGACGTGGACCTGACCAGCACCGACGGCCTGGCGCTGCCTGTGCCGCTCGTGGTGGCCAACATGACCGCCATCTCAGGACGCCGCATGGCCGAGACCATCGCCCGTCGCGGCGGCATCGCGATCATCCCGCAAGACCTTCCGACCGGCATCGTGGCCGGCACGATCGCCAAGGTGAAGGCCGCGCACACGGCCTTCGACACGCCCGTCCGGGTCAGCCCCTCGACCACCATCGGGGAGGCGCTGGGGCTGATGGGCAAGCGTGCTCATGGACTGGTGGTCGTGGTCCAGGACGGCGCTCCCCTGGGCCTGCTCTCGCCCGCCGAAACCACCGGGTTGGATCGCTTCGTCCAGGTGCACGAAGCGATGACCACCGACATGACCATCGTGACGCCGGATACTCCCCCGGCGGAGGTGTTCGACCTGTTGACCACTCGGCGGCATCGGGTCGCGCTGGCGGTACAGGACGGCAGCCTGGTCGGCCTGATGACGCTCAAGGGCGCGCTGCGTGCGACCCTGTACGCCCCGTCTGTGGACTCCCAGGGCCTACTCCGGGTCGGGGTGGCGATCGGCATCTCCGGCGAAAGCGCCCGGCGCGCCACCGAACTCTTGGACGCCGGCGCCGACGCCTTGGTGATGGACACCGCCCACGGCCATCAGGAGCGAATGCTGGACGCCCTGCGGCAGGTCCGCCAGGTGGTTGACGCTCATGACCGGCGGGTCCCGATCGTGGCCGGCAACGTGGTCACCGCCGATGGCACCGGGGACCTGATCGAAGCCGGGGCGGACGTGGTCAAGGTGGGGGTCGGTCCCGGCGCCATGTGCACCACCAGGATGCAGACCGGGGTCGGACGTCCGCAGTTCTCGGCGGTCTTGGAGTGCGCCGCAGAGGCGGCTGACGCGGGCAAGGCCATCTGGGCCGACGGTGGGGTCAAACACCCCCGCGACGTCGCGCTGGCGCTGGCCGGTGGAGCGGGTGCGGTCATGATCGGTTCCTGGTTCGCCGGCACCCACGAGTCGGCCGGCGAACTGATGCACGACCATGACGGACGGCCCTACAAGGAGTCCTTCGGGATGGCCTCAGCCAGGGCTGTGCGGATGCGGACCAGGGAACAATCCCGCTACGAGCGCGCCCGTGCGGCCCTCTTTGAGGAGGGCATCTCGTCCTCGCGGATGTACCTGGATCCCACCCGGCCCGGTGTGGAGGACCTGCTGGACTTCATCGTCGCCGGCGTCCGTTCCAGCTGCACCTACTCCGGCGCCCGGAGCCTGCGCGAGTTCACCACCCACGCCGTCGTCGGCATCCAGTCCCGCTCCGGCTACGAGGAAGGGCGCCCGCACCACACCAGCTGGTGAGGGCGGCTCCGCCCGGAAAGAGTCACTCCGCTCGCGCAAGCGCGAACGGAGTGATCAAGGACAACTGACCGGGGCGGCTAGTGCTGGTAGTCGCCGCGGTAGAACTCATACACCCAGCCGCTGAGCGCCCAGATTCCGGCTCCGGCGGCCAACAAGGAGATCCACCAACCGAAGATCGGGCCGAGGGCGAACATCGTGATGGTCAGCGCCAGCCAGAAGGGCCACAGGCTCTTCGGCGGGAAGAAGCCGAGGGCTCCCGTCCCTTCGACGATCTCAGCGTCCTTGCGGTCCTCGTAGCGGGCATCCATCTTGCTGCCGACGACCAGGAGGTAGCCGGCGACCATGAACGCCAGCAGCAGGCTCAGGATCAGAGCGACCGTCCCGATGATCTCACCCGACATCAGCCAATAGATCGGGGTGACGATGAGGAAGAATGCGCCAATCGCCCCGAAGAGCAGACCTTCGACCTTCACTTGGACCCTCCCTTACCGGACGTCACAGACGCCTTGGCGATGTCGGACTCGTGCTCTTCGTCCTCTGCCTCGATGTCTGGGTGGTGCAGATCGAAGGCGGGGTGCTCGGAGCGGATCCGCGGCAGCTTGCTGAAGTTGTGCCTCGGCGGCGGGCAGGACGTCGCCCACTCCAGCGACCGGCTCCAGCCCCAGGGATCGTCAACCTCGACCAGGGGTGCGTTGCGGCTGATCCAGACGTTCCAGAAGAACGGCAGCATCGAGGCGCCGAGTAGGAAGGCGCCGACCGTGGAGACTTGGTTGAGGAAGGTGAAGCCCTCGGTCGAGACATAGTCTGCGATCCGACGCTGCATCCCCTCGATGCCGAGCCAGTGCTGCACCAGGAAGGTGGTGTGGAAGCCGACGAACAGCATCCAGAAGTGCACCCGGCCCCAGCGCTCGTCCAGCATCCGCCCGGTGAGCTTGGGCCACCAGAAGTAGAAGCCGGCGAACATCGCGAACACCACCGTGCCGAACAGCACGTAATGGAAGTGGGCGACCACGAAGTAGGTGTCGGAGACCGGGAAGTCCAGCGGCGGTGACGCCAGGATGATGCCGGTCAGGCCACCGAACAGGAAGGTGGTGAGGAAGCCGAGTGCCCAGATCATCGGCATCTCGTAGGTGATCGCGCCGCCCCACATGGTGCCGATCCAGTTGAAGAACTTCACCCCGGTGGGCACCGCGATCAGGAATGTCATGAAGGAGAAGAACGGCAGGTTCACCGCTCCGGTGACGAACATGTGGTGCGCCCACACCGCCATCGAGAGCGCGCCGATGGCCAGCGTGGCGGCCACCAGGCCGATGTAGCCGAAGATCGGCTTGCGGCTGAAGACCGGCAGGATCTCGGTGACGATGCCGAAGAACGGCAGCGCGATGATGTAGACCTCGGGGTGCCCGAAGAACCAGAACAGGTGCTGCCAGAGCAGCGCGCCTCCCGAGGCGGGCGCGAGGATCTGCGTCCCGAGAACCCGGTCGGCTTCCAACACCAGCAGGCCTGCGGCCAGCACCGGGAACACGAACAGCACCATCAGTGAGGTGACGAAGATGTTCCAGGTGAAGATGGGCATCCGGAACATGGTCATTCCTGGGGCCCGCATGCTGATGATCGTGGTGATGAAGTTGACCGCACCGAGAATGGTGGACAGGCCCATCACGTACAGACCCATGATCCACAGGTCGCCGCCGACGCCGGGCGAGTTGATCCCGTCCGACAGCGGGACGTAGGCGAACCAACCGAAGCTGGCCGCACCCTCGGGGGAAAGGAAGCCGGACGTGGCGACCAATGATCCGAAGAGGTAGAGCCAGTAGCTCAGCATGTTGAGCCGCGGGAAGGCCACGTCGGGGGCGCCGATTATGGTGAAGAACTGATTGAAGTTCTCGTAGTGCATGTACTGCAGGCCCGGCCACGCCAGCTCGGCCCGAATCAGCAGGGCCAGCAAGCCCGCGATCAGGAAGTAGGCGAAGGCGGTGATCAGGTAGAGGTTGCCGATCACTTTGTGATCGGTGGTGGTCATGATCCGCATGGCGAGCTTGCCGAAGCTCTCCTGCCGAACGGCCCCGCGGTCGCTGCCCTCAGCGCTCATCGTTCGCCTTCCTTCTCGGCCGGGGCCGTGGGAATGGTGTTGGGGTAGGCCGGAGGCTTCTTCTCCCCGACCTGGCCCTTGGCGGCGAGTCCCTTGAGGTAGGTGACGTACTCAGCCTCGGAGACCACGTGCACGTTGAAGAGCATCGCCGCGTGATACGTCCCGCAGAGTTCGGCGCACTTGGCCAGGAAGACGCCTTCCCGGTTGGGGGTGACGTCGAAGGAGTTCAGCAGACCCGGGATCACGTCCAACTTGAACTGGAACTGAGGAACCCAGAAGGAGTGGATCACATCGGCCGAGGCCAGGTTGAACCGGACCGGCTTATTCACCGGGAGGTAGAGGTCGGGGATCCGCTCGATCGTGCCGGCCTCATAAACCACGGCGCCCACAGCCGGGTTCTGAGCCTCCATGTAGTTGAACGTCCACGACCACTTCTGGCCGATCACATTGACCTCATGCACCGGACCAGTCGCCTTGGCGAGGACCGCGTTCTGCGCTTGCACGGTGTAGAAGAACAGCACGCCGATGATCAGGAAGGGAACCAGCGTGTACAGCAACTCCATCGGCAGGTTGTAGCGGGTCTGGCGGGGTACCTGGTCGTCGCTCTTCTTGCGGTACCGGAACATCACCCAGAAGATCAGACCCCAGACGAAGGCGCCGATGATCATCGACGCGATCCAGGAACCGACCCAGAGGTTCTCGATGTGCGGCGCCTGCTCACTGGCGGCCTCGGGCAGTCCCCAGCGTGCCCACTGCGCGTTCAACTCGGCCGAACAGCCGGTCAGCGCGAGGGCGGAGGCTGCGGTCAAACCGGCCACCGTCCATCGACTCAGGGGCTTGCGGTGCTTCAGCACGGATGTCCGCCCTTCCATGAACGAACTGTCGACCGCGCAGCAGGGCACTGCGAAGCCGGACAGAACACATTCCAGGTGGTCACACTAGCCCAAAGGGCCATCGCAGCGCCTCAGTTTGGACGCCAGGATGGCCCTTAATTTGTTCGAGTGCGGAGGCATCCCCGCTTCTCGGGACGGGATCAGTGGAAGCTGTCACCACAAGCGCAGGAGCCCTGAGCGTTGGGGTTGTCGATGGTGAAGCCCTGTGCCTCGATGGTGTCGACGAAGTCGATCGTCGCGCCCACCAGGTACGGGGCGCTCATCCGGTCGGTGGTCACCTGAACGCCGAAGAACGTGCGGGCCACGTCACCTTCGAGTTCGCGGTCATCAAGGGACAACTGGTAACGCAGGCCCGAGCAACCGCCAGGGGCTACTGAGATGCGCAGGGCCAAGCCCTCTTCGGACTGCCCGGCCACGAGGTCGCTCACCTTCGCGGCGGCGGCTTCGGTCAGGGTGATGCCGTCGGTGTCAACGTGCTGGTCGAGGCTCATGTCGGTCTCCGGTCTTGAACGAGTCTTCTTCTTCACGGGGCAACGGCCATAAGGGCCGAAGTATTCCACCAGTGTGCGGGGAGCTCACCCGTCCCATCCCATCCCCACCCTGCGGGCGGTGGCCGTGAGATCGGTTTCGGGGTCACCGGTGAGCTCAGTGATGACGTGTGCTGCCTCCACCCCGAAGGTGCGCATCTCGCGACCTGAGAGGTGCACCCGGCGGGCCAGGACGAGCAACGGAACCAGCGCGGCCTCAGCACGCCGGGTCAGATCGGCGACCAGCGTGCCGCCACGATTGCCGATATCGAAGTCGTCGCAGGCAGTGACCAGGAGATCCGCCACGGCCAGGCTGCGCTCCAGGCCGACCAATTCAGCGATCAAGCCGGGGGCGGTGACCAGTCGTCCACCCAGAGCGAGGACGCCGTGGCCGAGTCCCCGTCCGGCCCCGGAGCCTGGCACCCGTCCGCTGTCGCCGCACGCTGCGGCGAACGCCTCCAGGCGGGCATCCAGGGTGGTCAGGAGGTGCCGCTCAAGGCCGGCGTCGAAACCACGCCGGACGGTCACCCCGCGCAGCCCGAGTAACTGATCCTCGGACGATTCGTGGTCGATCACCCCGATCAACTCGCACCCGGCCAGGCGTCGGTGCGCCTCAGCAAGGTCGACCTCGCCGACCCCGTCCAGACCGTGCAGGCCCTCGTCCAGCGAAACATTGGCCCGGGCGCCCAGGGCTGACAGGAAGCCGGCCCCGCCATCGTGGGCGGTGTTACTGGTGAGGTCGACCACCAGCCGGGGCGCTCGCGCTCGGGACAACAGATCGACCACCCGAAGCCCCAGATCGGCGCTGCTGGCGTGCACGTCGATCCCGGCCGCTGCCTGCCCCGCGTGCAATCCGACGCCGATCGTGGCGTCACCGACGAGTTCCCAGCCATCCGGGTCAGCGGCGAGCACGGCGCCCAGGAGCCCCTCGAGCGCGGCAGCGAACGCCTCACCCCGCTCAGCCATCGGCACCACGGCCACGTGTGCGCTGGGGAAGCCTCGGGCGATGGCAACGCTGGCTTCACGCGCCGAGAGGGGGCCGACCGGTCCGCTGGCGACGACGATCCGCATGACTATTGGGCTGCCTTTTGTTCCTCGATCCGCCCGTGCGGGCGGCGGACGCCCAGCCTAACCGGTGGCGAACGGTGGGGCTGTCGGGGGAGTTAGGATGTGCCGACCACCACACGACACAACAACGAGGTGCTTTCGTGGGCTTGTTCTCGCCGTACAAAAACAGCGAACCGACGCCAGACCCGGTCACGCCGCCTGCCTCTCCCGGCGCCAAGCCGGTCGGCAAGGAGCGTGCCACTCCGACCCGCCGCGAGGCCGAACAGGCCCGTCGGCAGCGACTCAACCCGCAGCTGACCAAGAAAGAGGCACGGCTGAAGGCTCGCACCCAGCGTGAGGTGGAAACCCGGAAGCGCACCGCCAGTTTCGACAATGTTCCCGCTCGCGCGCTGATGCGCGATCACGTGGACGCACGGTTCAATGTGGCCGAATGGTCGATGCCGACGTTGATGGTGCTGCTGGCTCTCTCCCTGATCGTCAGCCCGATGCTGCCGATGCTGGTCGAACCGACCTTGTACGCCACCTGGGCGTTCATGGCCCTCGTGGTGGTCGACATCTTCGTCCTGTGGCGCCAGTTCAAGAAGCTCGCCGCCGAACGGATTCCCAACGAACCGTTGAAGGGCATGCTCTACTACGGGTTCAACCGGGCCTTGTCGTTGCGCCGCTTCCGACTGCCGTTGCCGCGGGTCAAGCGCGGCGACTCGTTCTGAGATGGCCTACCGCTGGACGCCGACCCCGCCCGTGACCCCGGAGGTCGCCACCACTCTGGGGCTGGAGGTCAGCTTCGCCAGCCAGTCCGAGGCCGAGCGGTGGCTGACCGTGGAATACGCCGAACTCGCCGAGGGCGGTGTTCAGGCAGTCACCCTCTACGAGGAGGACCGTCTGGTCTACGGCCCGATGAGCCTGGAGGCCTAGGGCTGGGCCTAGCTGCCGGGGGTCACGCTGGTCGTCCGGCGCTGCCAGAGCAGCACGCCGGCGAACCCGGCGATCGCCACCCCGACCGTCCCCACGACCGGACGGGCTCCCTGCACGGCAGCCGCACGTTCCTCGTAGGTCTGCCATTTGGTGCCTTGGGCGTTCGGGCAGGACTGCCCGGGCATCAGCACCACCTCGCGGCAGGTGATCGTCGGGTTGGCGCTCAGGAACACCGCCCACACAACGGCCGCGACACCCGCCAGCCCGACCAGCAGGTGCAGCCAGACCGCCTTCACGACTCGCGCACCCCCGGGGTCACGAACGGGGGCTTGGTGACGACGAACGGCTCCACCCGATCCCGCACCCGAACCCCCACCTGGGCACCCGGCAGGACGGCCGCCTCCAGCAGCGCCAGAGCGATCCCCTTGGCCAAGGTCGGCGAGAAGGTCCCTGAGGTGACCTCTCCGATCTCGGCACCGTCGGCTTCGACGATCATGTGCGGACGAGGAATTCCCCGTCCGGCGGCAACCAGCCCGGTCAGGCGGCGGCGAGGCCCGGCCGCTTTCTCAGCCCGCAGCACGGTGTCACCCCAGAACGAGAGCTTCTTCCAGCCGATCGCCCAACTCACTCCGGAGGCGACCGCCGAGACGTCCGGGGACAGGTCGGAGCCGTGCAGCGGGTAGCCCATTTCGGTGCGCAGGGTGTCCCGGGCGCCCAACCCGGCGGGCACGATCCCGAAACGCTCTCCGGCGGCCAGCACCGCGTCCCACACGGGGCCGGCAGCGGCGGCGGGGACCACGAGTTCATAACCCCGTTCCCCGGTGTAGCCGGTGCGGCACACGGTTAAGGCGACGCCGTCCAACTCAGCCATCGCGAAACGCATGTAGTCGTGGCCGGTCGGCAACCCCAAGGCGTCCAGCACCTCGTCGGAATCGGGGCCCTGCACGGCCAGCACGGCATGGTCGGCATGCTCGTTGATCACCTCGACCCCCTCGGGGCGGCGGCCTTCAACATCGCCACGACGGTCGGGGTGTTCGCGGCGTTGGGGATCAGGAAGATCTCCTCATCGCTATGCCGGTAGCTGATCAGGTCGTCCACCACGCCACCGGCGTCGTTGCAGAAGCAAGGTGTACTGCGCCTGACCGGAGCCGATCCGATCCAGATCATTGGTGATGCACGTGTTCAAAAAGGCTGCCGCACCGACCCCACGGACGCGCGCCTTGCCCAGGTGACTGACGTCGAAGATGCCGACCCCGTCGCGGACGGCCTTGTGCTCGCTCACGATGCCCGCGTACTGCAGCGGCATCGACCAGCCGCCGAACTCGGCGAACTTCGCGCCCAACGCGACATGGCGCGAGTGCAGCGGCGAGGTGAGCAGGTCAGGCATGAGCGCTCCTTTGGGATCCGAAGGCCCAGCGTAATCGCCGCGACCCGGGCGACCTCATGCCGACGCCTCAAGGATGCCGAGCAGTTGCTCTCGATCGAGGGCGACCGGATTGCCTTTCATCGAGGACGCTGCGGCCGCCTTCTCGCAGGCCTCGGCGAACCGCTCCCGGGGGAGGCCGAGCCCGATCAGGCCCGGCACCTGCAGCAGCGACACGGTCTCCTCGATCCACTCCAGCAGAGGCACGGTTCCCCGTTCACCGCTGAGGAACTCGCCCGCTGCGGCATAGCGGCCCAGGGCGGGATGGGCAGGGTCGAGGTCGCTCAGGGCCGAGAGGTTCGTCCGGCAGGTGGCGGCCAGGAGCGCGGCACAGATGGCGCCGTGCGGGGCGCCGGTGAGGCCACCGATCCCCCCGGCGAACCCGTGCACGGCGCCCAGTTTGGCGTTGGCCAGAGCCATCCCGCTGAGCAGGGCGGCCAGGCTCAGATCGGTCCGGGCGTCCAGGTCGGCGCCGTCGGCGTAGGCCCGGCGCAATCCCGAGCCGACCCGACGCAGACCCTCGGCGCACAGGGCGTCGGTGATCGGGGTCGCGGCCGGGGAGACGAACGGCTCCAGACATTGGGTCAGCGCGTCAAGTCCGCTGGCCGCGGTGATGGCCGGCGGGCAGCCCAGGGTCAGTTCGGGATCGACCAGGGCTACCGCGGGCAGCATGCTGGGCGATCGCAGGCTCACCTTCACCTCATGCTCGGGCGAGGCCACCACCCCGTTCGCGGTCACCTCCGACCCCGTGCCGGCCGTGGTCGGCACCGCGATCGTGGGCAAGGACGGCACGCCGAGCGGAGCCCCGGCCCCGATCACCTCGGCGTAGTCGAGCAGGTCTGCGGGATTCCTGACCAGGACAGCGATCAGTTTGGCCGCGTCCAGCACCGCTCCCCCACCCAGACCGATCACCAGATCAGCGCGGTGTTCTCGGGCGGCCGCCACGCCGGCCTGGATCTCGGGCACCGTCGGCTCCCCTCGAACCGACCACTGCGCCAGGTCGGGCCCCAGTGTGTCGAGGAGGGCGGCGTGCCGCTCGGGATGTGCGCCGGTACACACGAACGGACGGCTGCCCAAGCCCGCGACCAGTGCCGGCAGGTCTCGGGCCCGACCCGGACCGAACACGATCCGTCCGGCGGTGGCGAAGACGAAGTCGGTCATGACGCGAATCTAGTGCCGTGCGCGGACGAACCGACAGCGCAAGCGGTCGAACCGTCGGGGCATGACCTATATCGTGGCCGGAGAGATCCGCCGACTCTCGAGAGGAACCTCATGCCAGAAGTCGCACTGCCGCCGGTGTCACTGGTCACATCACTGCCCAGGGACGCGGATCTGGTCGTTGTCGGCCTGGCCGAAGCATCCGAGGCGCCGGTCCTGGTCGGCATTCCCGAGGAGCTGGAGAAGGCCTGCCGCAAGCAGTTCGGACGCTCCGCCCGGGACCAGGCGATCCGCTTCGGCGCCAGCGCCAAAGCCGGCTCCAGCGCGGTCGTGCCGGGGCCCGATGGCCTGCGGCTGATCGTGGTCGGACTCGGTGACATCGATGTCACGCCCGAGCAGGTCCGCCGGGCCGCCGGAAACGGCATCCGGTTGGCTGCCAGCCTGGCCGTCGGTGACGACGCGGTCGCGGTGGCGATCAGCCTGGAGGCGGTGGAGCCCGAGGTGATCAAGGGCGCGGCCGAGGGCGCCCTGCTGGGGTGCTACCGCTTCGCCAAGCTCAGCACGACGGCCAGCAAGCCTGCGGTGAGCTCGATCAGCATCGTCAGCGAGACCCGCGGCTCGGAGGCGAAGCGAGCGGTCGAACTGGCCGGGAGCATCGCCGGGGCCGTCTGGCTGGCCCGCGACTGGGTCAACCAGCCACCGAACCTGCTCTACCCCGACAGCTTCGCCGAGGAGGCCAAGGAGGCGGTCAAGTCGGCCAAGCTGGGCGTCGAGGTGCTGGACGAGAAGGCCATGGAGAAGCTTGGCTTCGGCGGCATCCTCGCGGTCGGCGGCGGATCGGAGCGCAAACCGCGTCTGGTCAGGCTCAGCTACACCCCCCGCGGGGCGAAGTTCCATCTGGCGTTGGTCGGCAAGGGGATCACGTTCGACGCCGGTGGCCTCAACCTGAAGCCTGGCGACAGCATGTACACGATGAAGTGCGACATGGCCGGGGCAGCTGCCGTGATCGCCGCGACCCGAGCCATCGCCGAACTCGGCCTGCGGGTCAAGGTGACCTGTTACGCCGCAATGGCCGAGAACCTGCCCTCCGGCACGGCCTACCGACCCTCCGACGTGCTGACCATGTATGGCGGCAAGACGGTGGAGAACGGCAACTCCGACGCTGAGGGACGACTGGTGATGGCCGATGCGCTCGTCCGGGCGGCTGAGGATTCGCCCGACCTAATCATCGACGTGGCCACACTGACCGGTGCGTGCATCGTCGCCCTCGGCGAGCGCACCTCAGGGTTGATGGCCAGCGACGACCAGACCGCCGACCACATCCTCGATGCAGCCGAGGCGGCCGGTGAGGACTTCTGGCAGTTGCCGATGCTGCCGCAGGCCCGCAAGAAGCTCGACTCCAAGGTGGCCGACATCAAGTCCACCGGTAACCGCTGGGGCGGCGCCCTGACCTCAGCGGCGTTCCTGCGTGAGTTCGTTCCCGACGGCCTGCCCTGGGCACACCTCGACATCGCTGGTCCGGCGTTCAACGAGGAAGGCGCCTACGACTACGTGCCGGCAGGTGGCACCGGAGTGGGCGTCCGAACCCTGGTGGCCTTGGCCCAGTCTCTGCAAAGTTGAGTGCCATGAGCGAGAACACCACCGACATCGTGATCGTCGGCGCCGGGGCCAGCGGGCTGCTGGCCGCCGTCGCAGCTAGACGGCTGGGCCATGAAGTGCTGGTGATCGAAGCCGACGATCGCGTGGGCGGCGCCACCGCGCTCTCCGATGGGATCATGTGGCTCCCCGCGGCCGAGGGAGGCCGGGGCGGGAGCGATTCGGTCGAGGATGCCCGGGCGTACCTGGACGCGGTGCTGGGTGCCCCGACGTTGGCCTCGACGCCGGCGCGACGCGACGCCTTCGTCCGAACCTCACCGCTGCTCGCCAAGTGGCTGCGCTCCTCAAAGATCACGCTGACGCCGGTGAAGGGCTTGCCGGACTACGACCAGAGTGCGCCCGGCGCCCGACGTCAAGGACGTTCCCTGCAGACCCCCCCGGTGGACAAGGCGAAGCTCGGCGATTGGGCCGCCCGGATCAAGGACACCCCCGATGCGGGTGGGCCGCGCTCCCCGCGCGAGATGGCCACGGCGGTCACCTCGGCTGCGTGGCGACTGTTCCGGCGCAAGGAGTTGAGCTCCGGCGGCACGACCCTGGTGGCCGAATTGCTGCGCCGGGCCGTCGGAAGCGGGGTCACTCTCTGGCTGGGCACCACCTTCACGGGCCTGATCGAGGAAGACGGAGTCGTCGTCGGAGTCAGCGTGCAGCGCGAGGGCGCCAGTGTTGAGGTGCGCTCGGGTCGAGGGGTGCTGCTGGCCTGCGGTGGCTTTGAGGCCAGCCAGGATCTGCGTGGGGAGTATTTGCCGCTGCCCACTGATGCTGCGTGGTCTACCACCGGCGTCGCGAACCGGGGTGCGGGGCTGAGTGCCGCCACCGAGATCGGCGCGGCCGCGATCGCCATGGACGACGCCTGGTGGAGTCCGACCATCATCTGCGAAGGGGTCGGGCATCCGATCGACCGGGAGCGCTCGCTGCCGCATGGCGTGATCGTCGATCAGGCCGGAGACCGCTTCTTCAATGAGGCCGCCCCCGGCACGATCGCCGGTCGGATGATCTACGAACGCAACCGCGGCATGCGGGCCGTCCCGTCGTATCTGATCCTGGACAACCGGCATCGCCAGAAGTATTCACTGGGGCCCTGGCCTGCCGGGGTCACGCCGCGCCGCGCCTGGACGCGGGCGAGGTGGTCAAGGCCAACACCCTGATCGACCTGGCGCAGAAGTTGGGCGTCGACCGGGCCGGGCTGTTGGGCAGCGTGGTGCGCTTCAACGGGTTCGCCGGGCGCGGCAAGGACGCGGATTTCCGGCGCGGCGAAACCGCCGCCGAGCGCCAGCGGGGCGATGCGTCCAAGCGGCGCAACCCCTGCCTGGGTGGGGTCGAGAAGGGCCCGTACTGGGCGGTCAAGGTGTACCCGGGCGATGAGGGCACCAAGGGAGGGCTGCAGGTGGACGAGAACCTGCGGGTGCTCCGTGCCGGCGGGAGCCGATCCCGGGCTGTACGCCTGCGGCGGCACGGCCGCATCGCTGATGGGCCGAGGTAATCCCGGGGTCGGCGCCGCCCTCGGGTCGTCCTTGGTCGAGGCGTACCGGGCCGTGCTCTGGATGACCGGCCAACTCCAGAAGCTGGACGAGGCGACCACCTGAGCAATCGCGGGTTCCCGGGACGGCTGCTCAGGGAGCGCTGTTTCGGCGTCCCTTACTGCGGGCGTTGAAGTCGCGCATCCGCTGCGGGTAGCCGACCACGGCGGCGTCATAGACCGGAAGACCGTGCCGCTCGGCGAACTGGCGGGCGGCGATCACCGAGTCCACCGAGCGGCGGGTCCATTCGCCGTCGAAGGCCACCAGCAGCACGCTGGCCCTGGCCATGGAGGTGGGCATCTCGACGAACGCCTCGATGCCCCGGTGGGTCGCCACGAACTGTTCCAGGTGCTGCACGCTCGCTGCCTGGTTCGCCCGCTGCTGGGGCGTTCGGGGCGAGCGGCGCCAGGAGTTCCACGACCATGCCATTCCCCCATTATGAGCGTCGCCCAAGGCTCTGGGGGAGCCAGCCGGGGGCGGCGGTCGGCCGGGCCGAGATCGGCAACGAAATTCCTGGTCAGGGGGGAAGCGGATTCGACCGGCCCGGGATAGTCTGGCCCAAATCCGATCCGTCGAGCCTGCACAAAGGAGCCGAGTTTCATGACAACGCCCGTCCCGTTGCCCGCCTTGGGTGAAAGCGTCACAGAAGGCACCGTTTCGCGTTGGCTGAAGCAAGTGGGTGACACGGTCGAGTTGGATGAACCCCTGGTGGAGGTCTCCACCGACAAGGTCGACACCGAGATTCCTTCGCCCGCCGCCGGCATCCTGCTGGAGATCATGGTCGCCGAAGACGAAACCGCCGCAGTCGGCTCGGTGCTGGCCGTGATCGGTGAGGCCAGCGAGGCCGCCGCTCCCGAAGCTCCTGCCGCTCCCGCACCGGTGGAGGCCGCACCTGTGGAGGCCGCCCCCGCTCCCGTGGCAGCCGCCCCGGTCGCCGCGCCCCCGGTCCCAGCCGCCGCGCCCGCGCCAGCTGCTGCCGCAACGGGCACCGAGGTCCTGTTGCCGCAACTGGGCGAGTCCGTCACCGAGGGCACCGTCTCCCGCTGGCTGAAGCAGGTCGGCGACACCGTGGCGGCCGACGAGCCCTTGGTCGAGGTGTCCACCGACAAGGTCGACACCGAAATCCCCTCCCCCATAGCCGGTGTGCTGCTGGAGATCCGCGTAGCCGAGGACTCGGTGGCCAAGGTCGGCTCCGTGCTCGCCGTGATCGGTGATCCAGCTTCGGTGGCTGCTCCGGCGGAGGCGCCGGCCCCCGTGGCTGCTCCGGCCGAGGCTCCGGCCCCGGTGGCTGCTCCGGCCCCGGTCGCTGCCGCTCCCGTGGCAACCCCGACCCCCACTGCAGCCCCGGCCGCAGCTCCGCGGCGCGCCGCCGATGAGGCCGGCACCGACAGCACCTATGTGACCCCGCTGGTTCGCAAGCTGGCCAGCCAGCACGACATCGACCTTGGCTCCGTCACCGGCACCGGGGTCGGCGGTCGCGTCCGCAAGCAGGACGTCATCGCCGCCTCGGAAGCCGCCGCTGCCGCTGCCGCCGCTGCTGAAGCAGCCGCCAAGGCTGCCGCTGCCGCTCCGGCCCCGGTTGCGCCCGCCGCCCCCGCGGCTGCGTCCCCCGCTGCCCCCCGGGCGCCGAAGGCCGCCCCGGCCGCCGGCTCCAAGCGCGGCAGCACCGAGAAGCTCAGCCGGATGCGGGCCACCATCGCCAAGCGCATGGTCGAATCGCTGCAGGTGTCGGCGCAGCTGACCGGCACGGTCGAGGTCGACATGACCAACATCTCCAAGCTGCGGGCCAAAGCCAAGGACGACTTCAAGAAGCGCGAAGGCGCCTCCCTCTCCTACCTGCCTTTCATCTGCAAGGCCGTCTGCGAGGGCTTGAAGAACTTCGAGAAGCTGAACGCCACGATGGACACCGAGGCGGGCATGGTGACCTACGCCGATGCCGAGCACCTGGGCATCGCGGTCGACACCGAGCGCGGACTGCTGGTGCCGGTCGTCCGTGACGCCGGTGACCTCAGCCTGGCCGGCCTGGCCAAGAAGATCGGCGACGTCGCCTACCGTTCCCGGAACAACAAGATCGGGCCGGACGAACTCAGCGGCGGCACGTTCACCATCACCAACTACGGCTCAGCCGGGACGCTCTTCGACACCCCGATCGTCAACCAACCGCAGGTCGCCATCCTCGGCACCGGCGCGCTGGTGAAGCGTCCGATGGTGCTCAGCGACCCAGCGCTGGGCGACATCATCGCGATCCGCGACATGATGTACCTCTCGCTCAGCTACGACCACCGGATCGTGGACGGTGCCGACGCGGCCCGCTTCCTCAGCTTCCTGAAGGCCCGCCTCGAAGAGGGCGACTTCGGAGCCGAACTCGGTCTCTGATCGAACCCGGAAGGCCCCGTCGGCAGTTCTCCGGCGGGGTCTTCTGCGTCGTCGCCCGGAGAGGGCGTCCTATAGTGCTGGAGTGACTGATCTTCGTGGGGCTGCCCTGCCGGTCGAGTTCCACTACCTGGGGCTCACCGGTGACTCCCGCAGCTCACCGACTACCACGAGGCGTGGGAGGTGCAGCGCCAGTTGCACGCCCGCGTCGCCTCCGGCGAGATCGGGCCTCAGGTGATCTACGTGGAACACCCCCGGTCTACACCGCCGGACGACGCACCCTGCCCGAGGAACGACCCTTCGACGGCACGCCCGTGGTCGATGTCGATCGAGGCGGCAAGATCACCTGGCACGGTCCGGGCCAGTTGGTCGGGTACCCGATCGTCTTCCTGCCCCGCGGCTTCGGCGTCGTCGACTACGTCCGCCGGGTCGAGGAGGCACTGATCCGAGTCTTGGACGAGTACGGGATCACCACAGCGCGGGTTGAGGGCCGCACCGGGGTCTGGTTGGCCGCCACAGCGAGCCGCCCGGAACGCAAGATCGCGGCGATCGGGATCAGGGTCTCCCGCCAGACCACGATGCACGGCTTCGCGCTCAACGTGACCAGCGACCTGGGCTACTTCGACAACATCGTCCCGTGCGGCATCGCCGACGCCGGGGTGACCACGATGGCCGCCGAACTCGACGCCGAACCCCCCTCCCTGGTGGAGTTGGGCCGCCGACTGGAGCCGCATTTGAGCGAGTTGCTGGTCGTGGCCGCACCGGTGATCGCTGTCGGCTGACTCCGACGCTCCCCGTTGGCGGCGCCGGGTATTACCATGTCCCCGTGACCCATACCGACAGTGCAGGCTCGGTCCAGATCGGCACCACCGATGCCCCAGTGGCTGGCCGGCGCTTGTTGCGGATCGAGGTGCGCAACGCCGCAACCCCGATCGAGCGTAAGCCGTCGTGGATCAAGACCACCGCGACCATGGGTCCGCAGTATCGAGAACTGCAGAGCCTGGTGAAGTCCGAGGGGCTGCACACCGTCTGCCAGGAGGCCGGCTGCCCCAACATCTTCGAATGCTGGGAAGACCGCGAAGCCACCTTCCTGATCGGTGGCGACTCCTGCACCCGACGCTGCGACTTCTGCCAGATCGAATCGCGCAAGCCGTCCGGCTACGACACCGAGGAACCGGCCCGGGGGGCTGAGTCCGTCCGGACGATGGGGCTCAAGTACGCCACGGTCACCGGGGTCTGCCGGGATGACCTCGCTGATGAGGGCGCCTGGTTGTACTCAGAGACGATCCGCCAGATCCACGCGGTCAACCCCGGCGTCGGCGTGGAAATGCTCGCTCCCGACTTCTCCGGGCGGGACGAGTTCCTGCAGCAGATCTTCGACACCCGTCCTGAGGTGTTCGCGCACAACGTCGAGACCGTGCCACGGATCTTCAAGCGGATCCGCCCCGGCTTCCGGTACGACCGCTCGCTGGAGGTGCTGACCAAGTCACGCGCCAACGGCTTGGTGACCAAGTCGAACCTGATCCTGGGCATGGGCGAGACCCGCGAGGAGATCTCGATCGCCCTGCAGGATCTCTACGACGCCGGCACCGAGTTGGTCACGATCACCCAGTACCTTCGGCCTTCGGCCAAGCACCACCCGATCGACCGCTGGGTCACCCCGCAGGAGTTCGACGAACTGGCCGAAGAGGCCCGCGAAATCGGCTTCACCGGCGTCCTCAGCGGACCCTTGGTCCGGTCGTCCTACCGTGCGGGACGGCTGTATCGAGAAGCTACCCAGGCCCGGACAGCCGGGACCACCAACAACGGCGGGAGCGCAGAGTAATGGCAAGCGAGCGGGCCAAGGCACTGGCCGCGCAACAGAAGGCCGACCGGCGCGCAGAGAAGCTGCGCAAGAAGAACTCGACCGACCCGCGGGACTGGGGTTTCACCAAGCGGGTGATCGAGACCTACAAGCAGACCGACAAGATGGACCCCCAGCTGCGCTGGTGGAGCCTGGGCGCCATCGGCGGTTCCCTGCTCGTCTTCGGCGTGATCGGGATCTTCGTCCAGCCCTGGTGGTCGTGGCTGATCGTGGGCCTCGCGGCCGCCTTCTCGGCCGTCCTGTGGGTGCTGATGTGGCGGGTGAAGAAGGCCAATTACGCCAAGTACGAGGGTCAGCTCGGCTCAGCCGAGGTCGCCTTCCAGCTGATGAACGCCAAGAAGTGGACCTATGAGATCGGGATCGCGATGACCCGGCAGATGGACATCGTGCATCGTGCCATCGGCGAGCCCGGCATCGTCCTGGTCGGCGAGGGGAACACCGGACGGGTGAAGACCCTGATGGCGGCTGAGGCCAAGAAGCATGAGCAGGTGGCCTACGGGGTCAAGGTGACCACGGTGGTGGTGGGCCGTGAACCCGGTCAGATCCCGCTGGACCAGCTGGCCAAGCACCTGCAGAAGCTGCCGAAGGTGATGCAGCCGCACCAGATCACCGAGGTCAAGGCCCGGCTGCGCGCTCTGGACGCTGTCCGTCCGAAGATCCCGGTGCCACGTGGCCCGATGCCGAGCCCCAAGGGCATGAACCGGGCGATGCGTGGCCGCTGAGGCCGATCGGAGCGCTGAGCTCCACCAGTGAACATCGTGAACGCCGAGCGGATCGGCAAGGCTTTTGGCACGCGCATCCTGCTGGAGGAAGTCAGCCTCGGACTGGCCAAGGGGGACGTGATCGGGGTCGTCGGACGCAACGGCGACGGCAAGACCACCCTGCTCGACATCCTCACCGGACGCACCCCTCCCGATTCGGGCCAGGTTGTACGGACGGCGAGCGCCTCGATCGGCTACCTCGGTCAGGACGAGAACTTCCAGCCCGGGCAGACCGTCCGCGACGTCATCGTGGGCGGCCAACCCGACCATGTGTGGGCCGCCGACGCGACCCGGCGGGCGATCGTCTCGCACCTGCTGGCAGAGATCGACCTGGACGCCGAAGTGGCCCAACTCAGTGGTGGCGAGCGCCGACGGACCTCGCTGGTGGCGCTGATGCTGGGCGGCCATGACCTGCTGGTGCTGGACGAACCGACCAACCACCTCGACGTCGAGGCCGTGGCCTGGTTGGCCGAGCATCTGAACACCCTGCGCGCCTCGGACATGGCGATGCTCGTGGTCAGCCACGATCGCTGGTTCCTGGACGCCATCTGCACGCGGGTGTGGGAGGTTCACGACGCTGTCGTGGACGCCTACGACGGCGGTTACGCGGCCTACGTGCTGGCCCGCAACGAACGCTCCCGGCAGGCCTCGGCCAGCGAGAGTCGGCGACGCAAACCTGCTCCGCAAGGAACTTGCCTGGCTGCGGCGGGGAGCCCCGCGCGGACGTCCAAACCGAAGTTCCGGATCGACGCGGCGAACTCGCTGATCATGGGCGAACCCGAGCCGCGGGACCGTCTGGGGCTGAAGCAGTTCTCGGTCAGCCGCCTCGGCAAGGACGTGTTCGACCTCACCGACGTGAGCTACACCCTGACCCCCCGCGCGGACGCAGCCGACCAGCGTCCGCGCACGCTGTTCGACGACCTCACCTGGTCGATCGGCCCGGGCGATCGGATCGGCCTGATCGGGGTGAACGGATCCGGTAAGACCACGCTGCTTCGGCTGCTGACCCAGGAGCTGACCCCGGGCAGCGGTCGCGTCCGGCAAGGGAAGACGCTCAAGATCGGGCACCTTTCCCAGGCGGTGGTCGAACTCGACGAGTCCGAACGGGTGCTGGATTCGGTGAACGGGATGCGCCGACAGACCACCTTGACCAGCGGAAAGGAAGTCTCCGCCTCGACCCTGTTGGAGGACTTCGGCTTCACCGGGGAACGTCTGGTGACCCGGATCGGTGACCTCTCCGGAGGCGAGCGACGTCGGCTGCAGTTCTTGCGGTTGCTGCTCTCAGAGCCGAACGTGTTGCTGTTGGACGAACCGACCAACGACCTCGACATCGACACCCTGACCGTCATCGAAGACCACCTCGACACCTGGCCCGGCACCCTGATCGTGGTCAGCCACGACCGGTACTTCCTGGAGCGGGTCTGTGACGTCACCTACGCGCTGACCGGCGACGGCGCCTGCGTGATGCTGCCCGGTGGGGTGGAGCAGTACCTGGAGCAGCGGCGGGCCCTCACCGAGGGTCCCGCTGCCGGGTCAGCCAAGGGCTCTCAAGGGAAGGCGTCCGAGCAGTCGGCCCCGAGCAACGCGGCGCTCACCCGCCAGGCTCGTAAAGACCTGGCCCGGATCGAGGGTCGGCTGACCAAGATCGCGGCGCAGCAAGTGCGACTGCACGCCCAGTTGGCGGACGCCGCGTCCGATTACGCCGCGTTCAGCCGCCTCCAGCAGCAGTTGGACGACCTCACCCAGGAGCATGACGACCTGGAGACGACCTGGCTGGAGGCAGCCGAGCGGCTCGGCGACTGAGCTCAGCGCGGCGCGTCCGACACCGCCGAGACGACCTCGCGCAACTCCATCCACCACTGGTTCTTCGGCCGCCGGAACTCACGATCCATCTCGGTCAGCATCTGGCTCATCGGAGAGGCGCTCACCTTCGACTCGACCAGGCCGACGTAATAGCTCTCGGCGGTTCCGCCGGTGAGTTCGGCGGAGATCAGATCCAAGCCGCGTGAGACCAGTCGGGTGGCCAGCAGCCGGTCGAAGGGGGTCGGCGACCCGCCTTGCTGAAGGTGCCCCAGGACGGCCGTCCGGACGTCGTACAGACTGCCGCCCTCCTCCTCCAGGATCCTGGAGATCACATCAGTGGTGTAGCCAACGCTGGCGTTCTCGTTGCGCATGGCGAGGTAGAAGCGTCGGCCCTTGGTGAAGGAGTCCCGCAGCCAGGCCACGTCCGTGCCCAGCTGCTCGAGGGTGATCCCGGTCTCGTGCAGGTAGACCCGCTCGGCGCCCCCGGCCAACCCTCCCATCAGGGCCAGGTAGCCGCAGTAGCGGCCCATCGTCTCGATCACGTAGGACCGTTTGGTGGCCGACGCCGACAACTTGATCCGGTCGACGGCCTCCACGATCACGTTCAGTGCGGTGTCGGCGCCGATCGCCAACTCCGAGCCGGGCAGGTTGTTGTCGATCGAGGCCGGGATGCAGATCATCGGCAGCCGGAACTTCGGGTACCGCTCCCGCTCGGTGTAGAGCAAGTGGGCTGATTGGTAGGCGTTCCAGCCGCCGATCACGAGCAGGGCGTCGACGTTGTGCACTTCCAACTGACGGCTGATCGAGTAGAGGTGCTCCACCGACGGGATGGTGCGGCGCAGGCCCAACTCGGCCCCGCCGTTGGCCGTCCAGCCTTCGACATCGCTCCAGGTCATCTCCTCGATCTGGCCGTCGCGCAGGCCGACGAACCCGTTGCGGATGCCCAGCATGGTGTGCCCGCGGCTGATCCCCAAGCGGACGGCCGCGCGGGCCGCGGTGTTCATGCCAGGGGCCAAACCGCCGGCGTGGACGATCCCGATCCGCTTGGCGCCACTGCCCACCTCGACCCGCGAGGGTTCGGCCAGTTCGGCGAAGATCCGTTGCATCGCGGCGAACGAGCGTCCGCGCAACGCCATCGCGCCCTCGAAGTCCCCGGCGGCGATCAGTTCAGGCACCTGCCGGGTCTGCCGGACGGCCTCCATCAGCGGCACCGGTGCGACCCGGTTGCCGCGGAAGCCCAGCACCGGGCCTTCGGTGTCGGCGGAGGCGCTGAGCACCTCGTGAGCGGCCTGGTAGCCCAGCCAGGTGGAGCACCAGCGGTCGAACGCGCTGGGCGATCCACCGCGCTGCACATGGCCCAGGATGGTGACCCGGGTGTCTTCCTTGAGCCGCTCCTCGATGATCCGCTTGACCTGATCGGCGGTGATCGGGTTTCCGGCGCGGTCGGTGGCCCCTTCGGCGACCAGGACGATCGAATCCCGGCGTCCGGCTTTGCGGCCCCGCTGCAACTCGACGCACATCTTGTCTTCCCAACCCGGGGCGGGGGGATTCTCGGGGATGAGGACGTAATCACAGCCGCCGGCGACCGCGGCCATCAGGGCCAGGTAGCCGCAGTGCCGGCCCATCACCTCGACCACGAAGGAACGTTGATGGCTGGCCGCGGTGCTGGCCAGGGCGTCGATGGCGTCCACGATCCGATGCAGGGCAGAATCGGCGCCGATCGTCATGTCGGTACCGACCAGGTCGTTGTCGATCGAGCCGACCAGGCCGGCGATCATCAGCGCCGGGTGTGCGTCGGCCTGCTCTTGGGTCAATCGTCGGTCCGCAACCAGTTCGGTCAGTAACTCCGGCCATTCGCCCCGGAACGCGTTCAACCCCGACAGGCTGCCGTCACCACCGATCACGACCAGCCGGTCGATCCCGGCCTCGACCAGGTTGCGGGCCGCCTTCCGCCGTCCGTCGCGCTCGCGGAACTCGGCACTGCGAAAGGTGCCGATCACGGTGCCGCCCTGATGCAGGATGGCGCCGACATCGTCCCAACCGAAACGACGAATCCCCCGGCCTCCGTCGATCATTCCTTGGTAGCCCTCATAGATCGCGTAGACGTCCGCGCCAAGGCTCAGCGCGGTGCGCACCACCGCCCGGACTGCGGCGTTCATGCCCTGGGCATCACCGCCGCTGGTGAGGATTCCGATCTTTTTCCCGGTGCCGATGGTCTGCGGCATTCAAGCCTCCTTGCCAGTTCTGGTGACTCCATCCTGACCCTTCTTGAGGTCAGTGAAAACCCCCCTGACAAGCAACATCGGCGCCGAACCCGATCAGGGCCCGGCGCCGATGTCGACCGGCTCAGGAGACGATCTTCTCCTTGGCGATAATCGCGTCCCGCAACTCGCGCCGCTTCTTCTGTTCGGCCGGGTCTGGCACTGGAACAGCCGACAGCAGGCGCTGGGTGTAGGGGTGTTGCGGGGCCGAGACGATCTCCCGGGTGGGGCCGACCTCGACCAACCGTCCGTTGCGCATCACCGCGATCCGCTCGCTCAACATCTCCACCACCGCAAGGTCGTGACTGATGAACAGGCACGCGAAGCCGTAGCGCTGCTGCAGTTCCTGGAAGAGCAGCAGCACGCGTGCCTGCACGGACACGTCCAGAGCCGAGGTGGGCTCGTCGGCGATCAACAGCTTGGGCTCCAACGCCAAGGCGCGGGCGATCCCGATCCGCTGCCGCTGGCCGCCCGAGAGCTCGTGCGGGTACCGGTTTCGCATCGCGCGTGGCAGCTCCACGCTGTCCAGCAACGCCTCGACCCGCTTGGACAACTCGGCGCCCTTGAGGCCCTGATGCAGCAGCAGCGGCTCGCCGATGGACTCCCCCACCGGCAGCCGCGGGTTCAACGAGGAGCCGGGATCCTGGAAAACGATCCCGACGTCCTTGCGGAACGGCTTGAGATCCTTCGGCCGGGCGTGGGTGATGTCTCGCCCGGCCACACTGATCTTGCCCTCGACCACCGGCAACAACGCGACCGCTGCTCGTCCGATCGTGGTCTTGCCCGAACCGGACTCCCCGACCAGGCCGATCACCTCACCCGGGTCGACCCGCAGGTTGATCTGGTGCGCGGCGCGGAAGGCCGCCCGTCGGCCCGCCTTCGGGTACTCGATGGACGCGTTCTCCAGCAGCAGCGCCGGGGTCACGCTGGAATCGCCCGAAGTCAGCGGAATGGGCTTGTCATCCCGGGCGATCAGAGTGAGCCGCGGGACACCTTCAAGGGGCTCTGAAGCTGAACCCAAGTGCGGCACGGCAGCCAGCAACTGCTGCGTGTAGGGATGCTTCGGGGCCCCGAAGATCTGTTCGGACGTGCCGTGCTCGACGACCCGGCCGTCCTTCATGACGATGATCCGGTCGGCCATGTCGGCCACCACGCCCATGTCGTGGGTGATCAGGATGATCGCCGCGTCCACCCGCTCGCGCAGCTCGCGCATCAGCTTGAGGATTTCACCTTGAACCGTCACGTCCAGCGCCGTGGTCGGCTCATCGGCGATCAGCAGTTTGGGATCGCAGGACAGCGATTGCGCGATCATGATCCGCTGCCGCTGACCACCGGAGAGTTGGTGCGGGAACTTGTTGAAGCTGTCTTCAGGGTTGGGGATCTCGACCAGTCGCATCAGCTCCAGGGCCCGATCCTTGGCGTCGGTCGGGTTCATCACGAAGTGCGTCCGCAGGGTTTCGACGATCTGGAAGCCGACGGTGTAGACCGGATTCAGCGCAGTCATCGGCTCCTGAAAGATGACCGCGATCTCGTTGCCGCGGACTTCTCGTAGCTTGTTCAACGGCATCCCGATCAGCTCGGTGCCCTTCAACTTGGCCGACCCGGTCGATCGTCCGTTGGCCGGCAGCAGCCCGATCAGGCTCATCGAGGACTGCGTCTTGCCGGACCCGGATTCGCCAACGATGGCGAGCACTTCACCGGCACTCAGGTCGAAGGTCATCGAGTCTGCGGCGACGAACCAGTCGTTGTTCACCCAGAAACGGACGGTCAGATCCCGAACCTCCAGGATCAACTCGCCCTTCTTGATCGTTCCGGAGCCAACGCCACGGGACATCTTCTCGCCGCGGGACAGCGACGACACGGCAATCGGCTGCTCGCTCACTTTGCACGTCCGTTCTGAGCTAGGAGTTTGGCGTCCGCCTTGTCCATCTGACGCTTCGACGGGATTCGCTTCGTCCGCGGGTCGTAGGCGTCCCGAAGCCCATCACCGATGAAGTTGACGCTCAGGGCGATCAGGATGATGAACAGACCCGGCCACCAGAAGAGCCACGGACGGCTGGCGAAGGCACCCTGGTTCTCGGCGATCAGGGTGCCAAGGGACACATTGGGAGCGCGAATGCCGAAGCCGAGGAAGCTCAGAGCGGTCTCCAACACGACCGCCGCAGACATCAGCAGGGTGGTATTGACGATGATCACACCCACCGCGTTCGGCAGGATGTGCTTGGTGATGATGCGCCAGTCGCTGGCTCCGGCGACTCGGGCCGAATCGACGAACTCGCGCTCCCGAAGACTCATGAACTCGCCACGGACCAGCCGGGCCAGCCCGGGCCACAGGATCATGCCCAAGGCCATGGCCAAGACGAGGGGCATGTACTCGAAGAAGCCCAGCCGAAAGTCGTCCGACCAGCCGAGCTTATCCGGCAGCGTCGCGACCAGTCGTCCGAGAACAGCGCCGAGCACGATCACGGGCAGGGTGAGGACCAAGTCGGTCACGCGCATCAGCGCCATGTCAGTCGCCTTGCGGTAGTACCCCGACAAGGCACCCACCGTCACCCCGATCAGCAAGGCGACCAGGCCTAGCACGACCATGACCAACAGTGAGGTCTGGACGCCCTGGAGCACCTGGGCGAAGTTGTCCCTGCCGATGTTGTCCTGGCCGAAGGGGTGTTCTCCCAGCGCGAAGCCGGGACCACCAAGCCAACTGGGCAGGGTCAAGGTCGGCGCAGCACCATTGACGATCGGACCGCTCGCGCCCGGATCCTGAAAGATCCACCAACCCGGGATCGGACCGATCCCCATCGAGGAAAACGCTAGGAGAGAAATCGCCGCCAGTGTGACCATGCCGAAGATGGCGCCCTTGTGTCGGATGAAACGTCCCCAGACGATCTGGTTCTGGGAAAGCCCTTCGACCTCCTTGGCTTCGCCGGCACCCTCGCCTCGCCCCGGCCCGGACGCGTCCAATTGCTGGTCGATGAGCCGTTGTTCCTCCGGCGTTGCTTCGATGTCCTTGGGGACGTCAGCTCGTCGTTCGTCGTTCATGCGTCCACCCGAATCCGTGGGTCGAGAATGGCGTACAGGAAGTCTGCGATGAGGTTCGCAATCATGGCCAGAGCCCCGGTGATCATCACGTAAACCATCACCGGATCGATCATGGAGTCTCGTAGCGAGTCGATGAACATCTTGCCCATACCACCCCAGCCGAAGATGGTCTCGGTGATGACGGCACCGCCGATCAGGCTGACGATGTCCACCGGGACGATCGATGCAAGTGGCATCAGCGCATTTCTCAGCGCGTGCCGCACGATCACCACCCGCTCGGAGAGGCCCTTGGCACGGGCGGTACGGATGTAGTCCTGATTGAGCACCTCAAGCATCGAACCACGCTGGTAACGGGTATAACCGGCGAAAGAGATCAACACGAGCGCGATCGTCGGCAACAGCAGGTGGGTGAACTTGTCCAGCTGAGCCGTCCAGTAGCCCGCATCGAGACCCGGGGTCTGCGCGCCGATGGTGGCGATCGGGCGTCCGCCGACCAACTCGACGTAGCCGCCCCAGGCCCGCATCACCTGATCGACGAAGACAGTCACCGCGAGCAGCACGGCCACGATGGCGGCGGCCCGCATCGAGACGGCTCGGTCGGGGCCGCCGTACAGCCAGCCGATCAGGAGTGCGACCCCGATCGATGCCACGAACAGGCCCAGCATGATCCAGTCGCTCATCACGTAGCCGGCGAAGAAGAACTGCAGCGGGAAATACAAGGCCAAGGCGACCCCCGCTGTGGTCAGGGATGCGTAGAGCGCCCGCTTGTTGCCCAGACCGGCGCTGATCAGGGTGACCGTGTAGGCGGCGGCGGCGCCGATCACGGCCAAGCCAACAATGCCGATGTTCGGCGCGTTCAGCCAGCCGCTGGTCAAGGTGAAGAACATCACGCCGAAGGAGACCGCTGCAGCGACGCCAAAGGTGATCAGTTTTCTGAGCAGTTCACCGCCCAGGGCGCCGGCCCAGAAGAGCCCTGACACGACGGAAACGGCGATCACACCCGGCCAGTTGATCACGGGGCGGTTCAGGAAGTCGTTGACGCCGATCGCCAGGAACTGCTTCAGCAGCACGGCCACCCAGAACACGGGCAGCGAGTAGAGCACGAAGGAGACGAAGGTGATCGAGTAGTCGAAGGAGGTGTATTGGCGCAACGCACTGACCAGGCCGACGATCACACCGAAGATGATCGCGAGCAGGGTCGCGGCGAAGACCAGTTGCACTGAGGTGGCGATGGCCCCGCCAAGCATGTCGTTCACCTGCCGACCGGTTCGCCAGGCGGTTCCGAAGTCACCTCGGACGAAACTGGTCAGCCAGTCCCAATAGCGGACGTACCACGGCTGATCAAGGTTCAGCAGCGCGATCCGGTTGGCCAATAGCTGGGCCCGGTTTGGAGCGGTGCTCGTTCGAAGATCACCGAGGGGGTCAAGCGCCATGTCCAACATGGCGTAAACCATGATGGACAAGGCCAAGAGAATTCCCAACGCCATAGCCAAGCGCCGGGCCAGAAACCGAACCATAGGAAGGTACCTCTCCACTCAGTCGGAGCAAACCCCGGCTGGGAACCGATGCGACAGGGTACTGCCAGAAAGGGGCGCCAAGCATGGCTTGGCGCCCCTTCCCGGGCCGCTCCGTCACCAGACGGGCGACTCAGGGTCGATCAGGCGAGCTTCCACTCCCAGAAGTTCCAGTAGTAGGTCGGGACCAGCGCAATGGCAGAGACGTTCTGCACCTTCTTGCTGGAGGCGACAACCTTGGGGAACTGGAAGATGGACAGACCGAAGGCATCATCAACAAGGAGCTTCTCGATCTGACCGATCAACTGCTCCTGCTTGGCCAGATCAGTGGTTCCCTGCAACTCGTCGAAGAGGGTATCGACCTGCTTGTTGGAGTACCCACCGAAGTTGTTCGGCACGGTCGCGGTGCGGTAGTTGGCGTCCGACTCGGTGATGGCAGTCGAGTTTGAAGCCCAGGCGAAGAACGCGACGTCGTAGGTCTTGTCGCCGAGCTTGTCGCTCCACGCGTCCGAGGCGTTGTCCACAATCTTGAAACCAGCCTTCTCAGCCGACTCCTTGATCAGCTGGAACTCTTGCACCCGTCGGGTGTTCGACTTGGCGTACAGGATCCGGACCGACGGCGCCTCGACACCGGCCTCGGCCAGCAGAGCCTTGGCCTTCTCAATGTCAACCTGCGGGTAAGCGGCCTTCATCCCATTGGCGGTGGTCACGCCGGCGTACATCGGCGAGCCGGGGACGATCGTGAAGGACTCACGAACCTCGGCGGTCGGGTTCAGCGGCTTGATGATCTTGTCGATAATGTCCGCACGAGGGACCGTGTGCAGGAAGGCTTGGCGAACCTTGAGCGCCTTGGCAGCATCGCCACCGTACTTGGCAGGATCGAACGGGCCCTTGTTGTTGAAGGTCAGGTCGAGATGCTCGAAGGAACCTTCGACGCCGGTCTCGACGTTGACATCGCCCAGTGCCTGGACGGCCGTGAGCACGTCAGCCGTGGCTTGCGGCTGAATGATCGACACTTCGCCGTTCTGCAACGCTTGAACGCTGGCCATCGGGTCCGCGATGAAGCGAATGGTGATCTTGTCGATGGTGGGCTTGTGCTCACCCTTGTAGTTCGGGTTCTTCGTGGCGGTCAGGTACTGGCCGTCCTTCAGGTCCGTGATGGTGTAAGGGCCGCTCCCGACGACGAGCTCCTTGTCGGTGGGCATGTTGACGAAGTTGAAGTCGAAGTTCCAGACGTTGGAGATCTTGCTCAGCGCGTCCTTGTCGTTGTTCTGGAAGGCCTTGAGCACGGCATCCGCAGCCTGCGCCGGGTCGGCGATGCCCAGAGCCCGCTTGCCGACAACGTGAGCAGCCACGCCGGGGGTCAACACACCGGTTTCCCAGTCACCGAAGGTCTTCGAGTACTTGTAGGTGACCGACTTGCCTTCGATCACCGGGAACTCCTTGATCAGCGCGAGGCTGGGGGAGTTCGCCGAAAAGTAGACAGTTCCGGCCGGGTTCTTCTTGGTCAGCGTGCCGGTCTCGGGGTCGCTCAGCTTCTCAACGTCGTCCGCTGAGGCGGTGTTGAACAGTCCACTCTCGGCGCCGTAGGAGAGGATGATGTCAGCCGGGCTGACGGCAACCCCGTCGGACCAGGTGGCGGTGTCGGCGAGAGTCACCTTGACCGTCAGCGGGCTGTCGCTCAACTTCTCGTAGGAGGCGAAGCTCTTGTTCGGCTGCAGCTTCAGGTCTTGGTCGTAGAAGGTGACCCGGTCGTTGGTGAGGTACGCCACGTTCGCGTTGGTGACGTTGTTGTTGTCCGCCGTGTCGTCGTTGTACGCGTAGAACGCCTGGTTCCACATGACGGTGAGGGACGACTCCTTCGGGGCTCCTGAGCTCGACGTCGCTGTCGGCTGCGGGGTGCAGGCGCTGAAGGCCAGTGCCCCCGCGATCACCGCCGCCGCAGCTGTGAGTAGCTTGTTCTTGGCCAATGTTCCTCCAGGTTTAGGTCGGCGGGAGCGCGGGCCTTTTGTGAACGCCCAATGGCAACCCCGCCGAAGTGTGAGCTTTCCTCAAGCTACGCTTCGGTAGCCTCACGGGCAAATACAAACCGTCTACCGTGGGTCGATCGTTATTCAAGCGAAACACGCGCCGACTCCGCGCGACACAAGCCACACGAGGATGCCCGAGAATGTGGGTTCAGCGACGGGTCACCACGATCGTGCCGAGGACGAGATCGTTCAGGCCGCGGCGCTCCGCCCCGATCACGACGGTGGGCAGAACCATGCAGATCATGGCCGCGCGAGCCACCGCGCGCAGCAGGCCCAGCGGCTGGCCATCCAGGCGGATGATGCCGATTCTGGCCAGCAACTGGCCGAAGGAACCACCGGCCAGCGCACCCAACACGCTGGTCTGGACGAAGAACACAGCCAGGATCATCCAGCTGCGCCACCCCGATTCGCGCATCACCCCGACCCCGAAAAGGGTCACCGCCAACGCCATGGACGCCGCCCAGTCGATGATCAGCGCGGCGAACCTCGACCGCCAACTGGCCAGCGAGCCTCGTCCGCTCTCGGGGAGCCCGAGGGAGGAACCGGGGTACCCCTCCTGATCACTCTGCGTCACCTGGGTAAGGCTAGTTCAGTCCTTCGACCTGGTCGGGCAGGATCGGTGCCGACGGACGGACCCCTGCCCACGCCGTCCTCCCCGGGGATACCGTAACCACGGCACGGGGCTGCACAACCGGGCCGCTCGTAACGCCGCTGAAACACTTGTGCAACTGTCAGGAAACCCGGCCTGCCTAGCGTGAGACCGTAACAACCCTTTATCTCTCGGAGGAAAGATGTTCCAGAGCGCTGACGACCTGTTGGCCTATGTGAAGGACGAGGGCGTCGAGACGATCGACATCCGCTTCTGTGATCTTCCCGGTGTGATGCAGCACTTCACCGTGCCTGCCACCTCTTTCGGCAAGGAAGTTTTCGAGGAGGGTCTCGCCTTCGACGGCTCCTCGATCCGTGGCTTCCAGAAGATTCACGAGTCCGACATGGCCCTGCTGCCGGATCCGACCACCGCGTTCGTGGACCCGTTCCGCAAGAGCAAGACGCTGGCGGTCAGCTTCTTCGTGCATGACCCGCTCACCCACGAGCCCTACAGCCGTGACCCGCGGAACATCGCCCGCAAGGCGGAGAACTACCTGCAGTCCACCGGCATCGGCGACACCGCGTTCTTCGCCCCGGAGGCGGAGTTCTACATCTTCGACTCGGCCCGCTTCGAGACCCGCGCGAACGCCAGCTTCTACTACATCGACTCCGAGGCCGGCGCCTGGAACAGCGGTGCGGAGAGCGACGGCGACGGCCGTGCGAACCGTGGTTACAAGGTGAAGTACAAGGGCGGCTACTTCCCGGTGGCCCCGGTCGACCACTTCTCCGACCTCCGCGACGACATGGTGCGCAACCTGACCAACGTCGGCCTTGAGGTCGAGCGGGCTCACCACGAGGTCGGCACCGCCGGCCAGGCGGAGATCAACTACCGCTTCAGCACCCTGCTGGCGGCCGCTGATGACGTGATGAAGTTCAAGTACGTGATCAAGAACACCGCGTGGGAACAGGGCAAGACCGTCACCTTCATGCCGAAGCCGATCTTCGGCGACAACGGCTCGGGCATGCACATCCACCAGTCCATCTGGGCCGGCGGCGTGCCGCTGTTCTATGACGAGGCCGGCTACGGCGGTCTGTCTGACATGGCTCGCCACTACATCGGCGGCCTGCTGCACCACGCTCCGTCGCTGCTCGCGTTCACCAACCCGACCGTGAACAGCTACCACCGCCTGGTGCCTGGCTTCGAGGCTCCGGTCAACCTGGTCTACAGCGCTCGTAACCGCTCGGCTTGCATCCGCATCCCGATCACCGGTTCGAACCCGAAGGCCAAGCGGATCGAGTTCCGTTGCCCCGACCCGTCCTCGAACCCGTACCTGGCGTTCTCGGCCTGCCTGCTGGCCGGCCTGGACGGCATCATCAACAAGATCGAGCCGGCCGCCCCGGTGGACAAGGATCTCTACGAACTGCCCCCCGAGGAGCACGCACTGATCCCGACCGTCCCGGCCAGCCTGGACGCCGTGTTGGATCGTCTCGAGGCCGACCACGACTTCCTGCTCCAGGGCGACGTGTTCACCTCCGACCTGATCGAGACCTGGATCGAGATGAAGCGGGACGACGTCGACGCCCTGCGGCTGCGTCCGCACCCGCACGAGTTCGAGATGTACTTCGACATGTGACGACTACGTCGTCATCTGTCGTCAACACTGCGTGAACATCCGTGTACTTCGACATGTGACGACCCGCAACAGCCCCGTCGCGCCTCATCAGCGCGGCGGGGCTGTTGCTTTTTGTTGGGATCAGCACCCGTCAGGCCTGAGTTGACGCCGCAGGAGGGTCGGACGACCGCCAAGGCGACGCGTTCGCCAGCGCTCACCACGAGTGCCCGTCCGATCGGGTTGAGGTAGCGATCCTGGTATTCGGCATCACCGACGTCGTCGAGAAGAGCGAGACCGAAGGCGTCAAGGAAGCTGGACAGGTGGTGGGGATCGAGGCCGAACAGCCACGGTTCGGCGGAGTCGAACTGCTGCTTGAGAGCGCCTGACCAGCCGGGATAGCTGTTCTGGCCGACCAGGCCGTCCAGGATGTAGGTGAAGACCAGCCAGCTACCCGGGGCGGATCCGGCGACGTAGGCCAGGGTGGCTCGAACCGCCGGCTCGGGGAGGTACTGGGTGACGCCCTCCCAGACGAACAAGGCTGGGGTGCCGGCGTCGAATCCGGCAGCACCGAGGGCCTCGTCCAGTGGCTGGGTGTTGAAATCGATCGGCACGTAGCGGACCGCGCGGGCGCTCGATACCAGGCCGTGCAGCCTGCCCTGCTTGTGCCGCTGAATTTCGGGAAGGTCGGCCTCGAACACGGTGACCCCGGCGAGCGAGGGCAGGCGGTACGCCCGGGTGTCCAGACCGGCCCCCAGAATGACCACCTGGGTCTTCCCCATCTCGGCCCAGGCGTTCACCACCTCGTCGATGTAGCGGGTGCGCATGACCATGCCGCCGTACACGCCCGGGGCCATCGAGTCCAGCACCTGATCCTGCATGGGGCCGGCACTGGCCATCACGGCGAGCATGGGATCCACGAGTTTCACCACCACCGGATCGACGAACTGCCGCACGTCGGACGCCTGGCTTTGCTCCAGGAGTCGACAGAAGGCGGCACCGCTCGCCGTCCGACTCACCCTTGAAACCACCCACACCTCAATCAAACACCCGTTCCTGCCCCGTCACTCCGGCGGCAGGCCCCACACGTGCGCGCCGCCCCAGTCGACAGCCAACACGGGCTCATCGCCGATCACCCAGGCGTCGTGTCCGGGCGGCATCACGTTGACGTCCCCAGCCGTGGCCTCGAACTCTGTGCCATCAGCCATCCGGCCGCCGATGCGTCCCGAGATCAAGTACTGGAAGTGCGGCGCCTGACACAGGTCGGTCCCCACGGAAGGTCCGACGTGTTCCGACCAGCGCCAGCCGGGCTGCAGGGTGAGGCGTGCCACTTTCCCGCCTCCGATGTTCACGATGTCCGCCCGTCCGAGTGGGAACTCCCGCACCTCATCAGGACTGCCGACGTTCCGTAGCTCCATACTCTCCATCTGCGCGCTCTCCTCTCGCGTGAGACTCCGGGCCCCCGGCCCAGTTCTCATCGTCCTCGCGGCCACTCCCGCCGCCATGCGCACTTATACCCGCCGCCAACGCGGCCCGCTCCAGCGCGGAGGACGCGGGCGTAGCCTCTGGGTGTTGAGTCCTCACCCGACAGGAGCAGGACGATGCCACTCAGCGGCGGCTATGGCCTGGTGATCGGGACCAAGCACGACTACTTCCGTGACCCACCCGACAATTTCGGCCGTTTCTACCACGGGAATCTGGTCGTGGCCGCGCCGCTGGGCACCTACAAGTGCGCGATCGGCGGTGGGCATGACGCCGAGAACGCGATCTGGCAGGACGGCGCCACGATCGCCGAGACCGCCGACGGGCAGTTCCTGGGCTTCCTGAACAAGTTCACCACCCAGGCCTTCAAGACCGACGACCTTGGCCGCCCAGCCTGACCACCGCCCAGAGATCGACTCCGCCCGGAATAGGTGCTCTTCGCCCGCAGCAGGACGCGGGCGAAGAGCACCTTTCGCGGGCGAAGTCGACCGGACGCGTTGTCCGCTTACCGCCAGGTGTTGTCCGCTTGCCGCCAGGTGTTGTCCGGGTCCTCGGAAGCCTGGCCTCGCGCACTGACCGTGTGTTGCGATGCTGCCATGGACCTACCCGATGTGCTGCCGCTGAACGACTTCCTGACCCGCAACGCGATCGCCCGCAATGAGTGCCGCCGCTTGGTGTCCGAGGGCCACGTGCATCGCGTGCGCCACGGCGCGTACGCCAACAGCCCAGAGGGTGACCGCCTGGCCCGACACCTTCAGCTCATCCTCGGCACGCTCCCACAGCTGACGGCTGGCGCGGTGGTGAGTCATGCCTCCGCGGCGGCGCTGCACCAGCTGCCGTTGTTCGATGACCTGCTCCACCAGGTCTGGCTGACTCGCCGAGACGGTGGCCACGGACGCAGCACGCGCTGGCTTCGCGTCCTGCACTCACCCATCGCCGACGATGAGATCGACACCATCGAGTCAATCCGGGTCACCTCCCTGGCTAGGACGGCGCTCGATCTGGCGCGCAGCTTGCCGCTCACCCGGGCCGTGGCAGTGCTGGATCACGCGTTGCGACAAGGCGTCGATCGCACCCAACTCACCGAACTCCTTGCCCGTTACCCCCGACGGCCAGGCACCCTGCGCGCACGGACGGCGATCAGCCTGGCCGACCCGCTCAGCGAATCCGTTCCCGAATCAGAGAGTCGGGTGGTGATGATCCAACAGGGGATCCCCGCGCCAACTCTTCAGTTCGAGGTCCGGCATCTTGGCGTCTTCCTCGGACGATCTGACTTCGCCTGGGAAGAACAGCGCCTCCTCGGTGAGTTCGACGGTCGGGTCAAGTACGACCAGCTCCTCAAACCTGGGCAGACCCCGGCTGACGTGGTCCTGGCCGAGAAGCGCCGGGAGCAGCGACTGCGCGAAGCCCAATGGTGGGTAGTCCGCTGGGGCTACGACGCCATCGTCCACCCCGAACAGTTGGCGCGCAGCATCAGAACCGGCTTCCGGAACGCCGCGGCCTTCGCGCACGCAGCCTGATCGCCGTGGGCGTCAGCGCCACTTCGCCCGCAAAACGGGCACTCCGCCCGCGTTATAACGCGGGCTAAGAGGTCGTCTTGCGGGCGAAGTGGGCCTCAGGGCGCACACTGGGCAGGGACCACCGCGGCTGCGTCCGCTGACGGGAAGCTAGGGTGGTCTGCACTATGAAACGCATCATGGACGTGGCCAAGACAGTGAACCTGGTGCTCTTCTTTGCGATCCAGCTCCTGGTGTACGCGGCCGGCGCCTACTGGGCCTGGTCCCAGTCCGACTCGCTGATCATTCAGCTGACCCTGTTGCTCGTGGTCGTCGGGACGCTCACCATCACCTGGGCCGCCTTCGGTCACCCGGGTGCGCGGCGCTACCTGACCGGCTGGCGACGCGCCCTGCTGGAGTTGCCATGGTTCGGTAGCGCCTTTGTCTTCCTGCTGCTGCTCGGACGCCCCGACTGGGCCAACGGCTTCGCCTTCTGGTACGGGCTGAACGTCACCCTGCGGATCACCTGGCGCCAGATCTGAGCGCCTCCAGCTTGGACGACATCGTGCCGCCGGAGCTCGCCCTCACCATCGCGCGCGGCCGGCGCTGCGTCCCTGTCTGGCGCAACGAGAACGGCGGCGTCACCTTCGCGATCGGCGCTGACGAGGAGTACGAGTACCTGAAGATCGAGACTCCCGGGCCGGACTGGGACGTGGCGGGAGAACTGGCTCGCCTCGCCTGGGTCTCGCCCTTCGTCCCGTCCCCCGAACCCCTGGGGCACGGCGCCACCTGGCTGCACACCGTGGGGCTGCCGGGGACCAGCGCTGTCGCGGCGCAGTGGCGGGCCCGTCCGGAGATCGCGGTCCCTGAACTCGGAGGCGCGCTGCGGCACTTCCACGACACCGTGCCCGCGCAGCTGTGCCCATTCAGCTGGTCGGTGAGCGATCGGGTGAATCGGTTCGGGCTTGCGCACACCTTCCTGAGCGACCCGCCACCGCTCGATCTGGTGGTCTGTCACGGGGATGCCTGCAACCCGAACTTTCTGCTCGATGCTGAAGGGCAGTTCAGCGGCTACGTCGACCTGGGCAGCCTGGGGGTGGCCGATCGCTGGGCCGACCTGGCCCCGGCACTGCTCAGCCTGGGCTGGAACTACGGCGCTGGCTGGGAAGCAACCTTCCTCCAGGCCTACGGCCTAGCCGACGACCCTCTCAAGCGCAGCTATTACACAGCCCTGTGGAACGGTGTCGATACGACTCTCAGACCGCGATCCTGACCAGGTTGCCCCACGGGTCGTCCACCTCGGCGGCCAGGCCATCGGCGCGCACGTCCAGACCGGACGCCCGCAGCCGCTCGCTCACCGCGCTCAGCGCGTCGGCATCGGGGAGGGCAATGTCCACCCGGCCCAGTCCGCGTGCGGGGGCCCGCAGACCGACCCCTTCGGACTGCCAGGTGTTCATCGCCATGTGGTGGTGATACCCGCCGGCTGAGACGAACAAGGCACCGGGCATGTCGGCGGTCACCTCGAAGCCGAGCACGTCGACGTGAAGTTCTTGGCCGCGGCGGTGTTGCCCACCTTCAGGTGCACGTGACCGACCACCTGACCATCTGCCTCGGCCAGCGCACCGCGAGTATCGGGCGCGCTTTCGACATAGTTGCGGGCCTCGGGGGTGATGTGGCCGAGGATGAACTCGCTCGGGTCGATGAAGAGGGTGGCCATCTTCACCCGTCCGTTCTGCCACGTCCATTCGGTGCGCGGACGGTCGTAGTACAGCTCCACGCCGTTACCTTCGGGGTCGTCGAGGTAGAAGGCCTGCGAGACCAGGTGATCGCCCGAGCCGGTGTAGAGGTCTGGTGAGTTGACGGCAACCGAGGCCAATACCGCGGCCAGGGCGGCCTGATCGGGGTGCAGCAACGCGGTGTGGAACAGGCCGGCGCTTCGCCGGGTTCCCCGCGGCAGCCCCGGACGATGGCGCAGCGTGACCAGCACCTGGCCACCCTTGCCCAGGGTGACGACGCCACCGCGGGCGGCGATCACGTCCAGCAGCAACACGTCGCGGTAGAAGGCGGTCATGGCATCGAGATCGCCCACATCGAGGCTCACTCCGGCCATCCGGGTTTCGGCGGGCAAGATCGTCATCGTGACTCCTAAAGGTTGACTGTTCAACCAAATCTGTTCGCAGCCTATTCCCTGCCGACGACCCTCGCCAATTGGGCGTGCTGTCACCCCTGGGGGAGCGAAACCCCCTAACCTTGACGCCATGCCCGAGCCCGTTTCCCACTCGCAGCCACGCTGGCACTACTCCCCCGCAGCCACGTGGATGAATGATCCGAACGGCTTGATCTGGGACGCCGGCTCCTGGCACCTGTTCTACCAGTCCAATCCGGAGGCGGACACCTGGGGCAACATGTCGTGGGGGCATGCCACCTCGCCCGACCTGCTCACCTGGACGGAGCACCCGATCGCGCTCCCGCATAACGAAACCGAAGAGTTCTACTCCGGCAGTTGCGTCGTCGACGTCAACAACACCTCCGGCCTCGGCAGCACCGACTGGCCCGCCCTGATCGCCCTCTACACCTCGCACTACGGCCCGAGTTCCCCGCGGTACGGAACTCAGGCCCAATCCCTGGCCTACTCCCTCGACGGCGGCTCACATTGGGAGCTCTACGCCGGCAACCCCGTCCTGGACCGAGCCTCGGCCAACTTCCGCGACCCCAAAGTGTTCTGGCACTCCGGCTCCGACTCCTGGGTGATGGTGGCGGTCGAGGCCGAGCACCAACAGGTGGTGCTCTACCGCTCCCCCAACTTGCTCGACTGGACGTACCTGAGCACCTTCCGCCCATCCCATGCCGTCGACGGGGCGTGGGAGTGCCCCGACCTGTTCCCGCTCGAGGTCGAGGGCACCCAGGAGCGCCGCTGGGTGCTCCTGGTCAGCATCAACCCTGGCGGCGTCGCCGGCGGTTCGGGCGTTCAGTACTTCGTCGGCGACTTCGACGGGGTCACTTTCACCCCAGAACACCACGCCGCCGGCACAGAGTTGCGCGACTACGACTGGCTCGACTTCGGACGCGACTGCTACGCGGTGGTCTCCTTCGCCAACGTGCCGGACGGACGCCGGATCGTGATCGGCTGGATGAACAACTGGGACTACGCCAATCACGTCCCGCTGACCGGCGGCCGCAGCCTGATGACGATCCCGCGGGAACTCACTCTCGTCCGCGACGGCGATCGGCATCGACTCCGGCAACGGCCGATCCGGGAACTCCCGCCCACGGAACTACGCTCGGAAACCCTCCAGGACGGGGACGAGCTCCACGTCCGTGGCGCCGTCATCGCCTACCGGGACGGGGTGCTCAGCCTCGATCGCCGACGGGCCGGGGAAACGTCCTTCCATGACCGCTTCCCCTCGGTGCAGTGGGCGGACATTCCCCAGGGACCGCCCAGCGTGGAGCTTCGGATCCTGGTTGACACCTGTTCGATCGAGATCTTCGCCGCCGACGGGTTGGTCACGATCACCGATCTGGTCTTCTTCTGACCTAGATCGGTAGCCGGCGGAAGATCGGATCCGGAATGTGCTTCAACGCGAGCATCACGAACTGGAACGGCGGCGGTGCCCAGATCAGGTCTTTGCCCTTGCGGACGGCCTGCACGGCCTGAGCCGCCACGTCTTCCTTGTTGATCGTCAGCGGCGCCTCTTTGACGTGCGCGGACATCCGGGTGCGGACCTGACCTGGTCGGATCACCAACACCTTCGGCCCGAACGGCTCCAGCGCTTGGCCCAGATTGCGGTAGAACGCGTCCATGCCGGCTTTGGTCGAGCCGTAGACGAAGTTCGAACGGCGCACCTTCTCGCCGGCGACGGTACTCATCGCGATGATCTGGCCATAACCCTGGGCCTTCATCCGCTGCCCGATCAGGACGCCCACACTGAGCGCCCCGGTGTAGTTCACCTGGGCGGCGAAGACTGCCTTGGCCTGGTCCTGCCAGAGTTCTTCGGCGTCACCGAGCACGCCGAAGGCCACGATCGCGACGTCCACATCGCCACCGGCCCAGGCCGCCTCGATCACGGACGGGTGTGAGCCCGGCTCGGTGGCATCGAAGTCGAGCACCTCCACCGAGGAGGCGCCGCAGGTCTTCAACTGCTCCACCGACTCGTCCACCAAGGGGTCGCCGGGCATGCAGGCCAGGATGATCCGGATCGGCTGCGCCCGGAGGTACTCCGCACAGATCGCCAAACCGATCTCGGAGGTGCCGCCGAGCAGCAGGATGGTTTGTGGGTTGCCAGTGGCGTCGATCATGAATCCCTCGCAGAGGTTGGTCGGTCAGAGAAGTTCGAGACGGCGAGCCATGTCGGAGGCGAAGACCTTGTCCGGGTCGACCCGGTGACGCACCGCCATCCAGGCGTCGATCTCGGGATACATGGCGTGGAAGGTGGCCGCGGTGGTGCGCGAATCCTTGGCGGTGTAGAGGCGTCCGCCGAACTCGAGGATCCGGGCGTCAAGGCCGCGCAGGAAGTCATGCAGCCCCGGCTTGATCGGGAAGTCGACGCAGACGTTCCAGCCGGCCATCGGGTACGACAGCGGCGCCCGGTTGCCCTCACCGAACAGTTTGAACACGTTCAGGAACGAGTAATGCCCCGAGGCCTGAATGTCGACGATGATCTTCTTGAACTCCTCGACCGCGGCCGGAGGCACCACGAACTGGTACTGCAGGAAGCCCGCCGGCCCATAGGCCCGGTTCCACTCACCGAACATGTCCAGCGGGTGATAGAAGCCGGTCAGGCTCTGGATCTTGCCGGTGTAGTTGCCGCTCTTGGCGTACCAGAGGGTGCCCAGCAGGCCGAAGGTGAACTTGTTGGCCAGGCCGTTGGGGAAGACATCGGGCAGCTCGAAGAGCGGTTTGGCGTGGAAGCCAAGCGGGTCGGCAGCGAGCTTCGGGGGCAACTGATCCAGCCGGGCCAACGACCCCCGGGAGAGGGCAGCGCGTCCCAGCGCCGGGGGGCTGGAAATGGCGTCGAACCAGGCCGAGGAGTAGTCGTAGTTGGCCTCGGAGCCGTCGGAATGGACGGCGATGGTCTCCTCCAGCGTCTTGGTGACCACCCCGTCCGCGATGAAATAGGCGGTTTCGGTGCGGGTCATGTTCAGCACCACCCGCAGGATGATGCCGGTGAGGCCGATCCCGCCGATGGTGGCCCAGAAGATGCTGGCGTCCGGGTCGTCGAGGGTGCCTTCGGGGGTCAGCGTCAGGACGGAGCCGTCGGCCACCAGCAGCTGCATCGACGCCACGTGGTCGCCGAACGAGCCGGCGCTGTGGTGATTCTTGCCGTGGACGTCGCAGCCGATGGCACCGCCGACGGTCACCTGGCGGGTGCCGGGCAAGACCGAAATCCACAGGCCGTGGGGCAGGGCCGCGCGCATCAGGGCGTCCAGGCTGACGCCGGCATCGACGTCCACCGTGGCGGTCGCGGCATCGATCATGTGAATAGTGGCCAGCGGGGTCATGTCGACGACCAGGCCGCCGCCGTTCTGGGCCACATCTCCGTAGGAGCGACCCAACCCGCGAGCGACGATGCCGCGCCGGAGGTGGGACGGGCTGGACGAGTTGTGTTCGGCCACCGCGGCCACGGCGGCCACGATCATCTCGGGATCGGGCGAGCTGATCACCTGGGAGGTGGTGGGAGAGGTGCGCCCCCAGCCGGTGAGGACGCGGGTGTCGGTGGGGAGGTCTGGGCTCAGCAAATGAGACATCGGGGTCAGTCTATCGTTGCCCCCGTGGATCTTCTGCTGCTCGGGACGGGTGCCTCCGACGGCTGGCCGAATGCGTTCTGCCGCTGCGACTCCTGCCTGGACCAACGCAGCCGCGGCGAAACCCGCACGCCGATGTCAGTGCTGGTGGACGGTCGGCTGCTGCTGGACTGCGGGCCGGAAGCCCCGCGGCAGGCGTTGCGGGCCGGGATCGACCTGGCCGAGGTGGACGCCGTGCTGGTCACCCACGCCCACCACGACCACCTCGATCCGTCCTTTCTGATGCATCGCAGCTGGGTCTCTACCCGGCCCTTGGTGTTGGCCGGCCCTGAGCCGGTGATCGCCGGCAGCCGTCCGTGGGTAGCCCCCGACCAGACGGTGATCGACTTCCAGACGTTGACCCCGGGGCAGTCACTCACCCTGGCCGGCTACCGCGTCCACACGATTCCGGCGCGCCACCAGGCGTTCGGGCAGGCCTTGCTCTACGTGATCGAGGGACCGGACGCGACTGTGCTCTACGCGACCGACACCGGGCCGTGGCTGCCAGAGGCGCTCAGCCTGCTGGCCGGGCACCGGCTCGATCTGGTGCTGCTGGAGGAGACCTTCGGGGACGCCGACTCCCCGGAGAGCCACCACAACCTGAGCAGCTTCGCCACCGCTGTGGACGACTTGCGGCGCCTGGGTTGCGTCGATGACACGACCAGGGTGGTCGCGATCCACCTGGGCCATCACAACCCGCCCCTGCCCGAGTTGACCGAACGCCTGGCCACTCTGGGGGCTGAGGTGCACCCTGATCTGGCCCGCCTCCGGATCACTCGTTAGGGAGCGCGACAAGCTGTCCCGAGCGGGGGGGGGGGGGCGGGGGGGGCGGAGGCCGGGGTCGTATCGGGTATCCGTTCCTCGCGGGGGGCGACGCCCGTCCCAGGCGCCGCCCGGCGGGACGTGATCAGCGCCCTTAGTCGTCCAACCCCAGAAAACGCGGTCCATCACGTGCCGGGCGAGCCGGGCCCGACGCCGGTAATCCTCCACCAACATCGAGGATTCCCCCTTGTGGTAGCCCAGAATCTCGGCCACGGCGGAGAGCTCCCGAGAGTCCGTCGGGATCGCATCGGAGGCCCGTCCGCGGAGCAGCATGATGGCGTTGCGGATCTTGCTCGCCATCGTCCAGGCATCGGTCAAGGCCCGGGCATCGGAGGCGGTCAGCAGTCCGGCCTCGGCAGCCGCGTCCAGTGCGTCCAGCGTGGTCGTCGTGCGCAGGCCGACGAGGCGGTGGCCGTGCTGCAGCTGCAGCAGTTGCACCACCCACTCCACGTCGCTGAGACCACCGGCACCGAGCTTGGTGTTGCGTTTCGGGTCGGTGCCGCGCGGCATCCGTTCGGCCTCCATCCGCGCTTTCAACTTGCGGATGTCGTTGACCTGGACGCGGGAGAGCCCCTCCGGTGGGTAGCGCAGGTCGTTGATCCGGGCCAGGAAGTCTTCGGCCACCTTCCGGTCGCCGGCGCCAACATCGGCCCGCAGCAGAGCCTGGGCTTCCCAGGTGGAGGACCAGCGCTCGTAATAGGTGAGGTAGGAGGCCAGCGACCGGACGATCGGCCCGCCCTTGCCCTCCGGGCGGAGATCGACGTCCACTTCCAGCGCCGGATCGGGCCCTGGTTTGGCCAGCAGCGCCCGAACCCGGGCCACCACCTTGGTGGCGATGCGGCTGGCGTCCGGATCGTCGGAGTCTTCGACCATGAACATCGCGTCGGCGTCCGAGGCGTAGGAGAGCTCCCGTCCGCCCCAACGGCCCATCGCGATCACGGCGATCTGCGGCACGTCCTCGACGCCGCGGGCGGCGACTTCGAGCGCCGCATCAAGGGTGGCGCCGGCGAGTTCGGCGAGGGCCTTGCCCAGTTCGGGGAGTTCGATCACTCCCAGCAGGTCAGCCATGGCCAGCCGCAACAACTCGCGGCGGCGCACCGCCCGGATGTGCTCCCCCGCCTTGTCCTCATTGGCGTGCCGGCGTGCCGAGGCACTCATCTCGGCCAGGATGTCGGCCCGTGAGCGGGGCTTGAGCGCCTCCTGGTCATCGAGCATCCCGGCGGCCTGCGGTGCCCGCATCAGCAGATCGACCGCATACCGGCTGGAGGCCAGGATCTTGGCCAACCGCTCCGCCATGGCGTCCCCGTCGCGCAGCGCGCGCAGGTACCAGTGGGTCTTGCCCATCGCCTCGGAAACCTGGCGGAAGGCCAGCAGACCGTGGTCGGGGTTGGGCCCGGCGGCGAACCAGCCGAGCATGGCGGGAAGGAGTTGGCGTTGAATCTCGGCCTGCCGGGTCAGCCCCTGACTGAGCGCCTCGATGTGTCGCAGCGCGGCCTTGGGGTCGCCGTACCCGAGCGCCCGCAGGCGCACCTCCGCCCCGTAAGAGGTGAGCCGCACCTCTTCGGAGGAGATCCGCGCTACCGCCTCGAGCAGCGGTGAGTAGAAGAGCCGTTGATGCAGCCGCAACACCCGTCGCGCCGAACCTCGCCACCCTTCGAGCAGTTCCTTGCTGCCGGGCAGGCCGACCGAGCGGGCCAGACGTCGCAGATCCACCTCGTCTTCGGGCAGCAGGTGCGTCCGGCGCATCCGGAACAGCTGGACTCGATGCTCCAGCAGCCGCTGAAAGCGGTAATCGGCGGCCAGAGCCTTGCCATCGGCACGGCCCACGTAGCCGTACTCGATCAGGTTGGCCAAAGCCACCAGGGTGCCTCGCTGCCGAACCCGGACGTCCGTCCGTCCGTGGACGAGCTGGATCAACTGGACGCTGAACTCGACGTCGCGCAGGCCGCCGGCCCCCAGCTTGATCTGCCGGGCGGCCTCTTTGGGCGGCAACAGGGCGATCACCCGTTGCCGCATTGCCTGGGTTTCGCTGACGAACTGGTCGTTCTCGGCCACAGTCCAGACCATCGGGGTGATCATGTCGACGAACTGCTGGGCGAGTTCCACGTCGCCGGCCATCGGACGAGCCTTCAGCATCGCCTGGAACTCCCAGTTCTTCGCCCATTTCTCGTAGTAGACCTCATGGCTGGCCAGCGTCCGGACCAGCGGGCCGGCCTTGCCTTCAGGGCGAAGGGCGGCGTCCACCTGCCAGATGCTGCCGGCCGCGGTGTGCGCCGAACAGATCCGGGCCACCGCCCCGGCAAGTTTGGCGGCGATGGTCACAGCCTCACCAGCCGAACAGAGCTCCACCCCGGCCTCGTCGGTGGCCGGCTCGGCCAGGTAGAGGACGTCCACGTCACTGATGTAATTGAGTTCCTGGGCCCCCGTCTTGCCCAAGGCGACGATGCCCAGCCGGGTCTTCTCCCAGCCGGCCACCTCGGCACGGGCCAAGGCCAGCGCCGCCTCCACCACCGCGTCAGCGAGGTCGGCCAGTTCCCCGGCCACCTCGGTCAGCTCAGTCAGCGGGTCCTCGGCGGTCAGATCGCGGCCGGCGATCCGGAGCAGCGCCCGCTTGTTGCCCCAGCGGAGCGCGTCCCCGTTGGACGGTTGCGCAACCGGCTGCGGGTCGCTCGGGTCAGCCCCAACGGCGGTCAAGAGGTCAGCCCGGAGCTCGGCCTGACTGCGTCGGCTTGGCGCTTCGCGGAGCGTGTTGATCTGGAGGAAGTGCGTGCCCAACTGATGATTCATCGCCACACTGGCCCCGAGCACACGGATCAGCCGCCGGGCCCAGGCCGGCTCAGCGACCAACTGGGCGAACAACTCGGGGCGGGCTTGCAGGATCCGATTCAGGCCCGCCAACGCGAGATCGGGGTCGGCGCTGGCCACCAGTTCGGCAACCAGGAAAGAGCATCCCGGAGCATCCTCGGAGCGGGCCAGCCAATCGGCCAGGGTTCCTGCCGTGCGTGGCGGATCGCCGAAACCACGTCGGGCCAGGTCGCCGGCGATCGTGGTGATGCGGTCCATGGCGGCAAGGCTAGCGGCCTACACCCCCAACGGAGGTTGTGCCGTTGACCTTCAGGCGCTCTCGCGGATCACCAGGTCGACCGGCAGCACCACGTTCTCCTCGTCCCCGACGTCCGGCAAGTCGTCGGCGTCGGGCAGTGGATGATGCATCCGTTCCAACAGCAACCTGACCATCATCCGCCCTTGCTGGATCGGCTGCTGGCGGACGGTGGTCAGCGGTGGATCACACGCCGCGGCCAGGACGATGTCGTCGAAGCCGACGATTGCGACGTCCTGAGGAATCCGCAGCCCGGCCTTGCGGAGGACCCCCATGGCGCCGATCGCCATCAAGTCGGAGGCGACGAACAGCCCGTCCAGGTCGGGACGGCGGCGCAGCAGCCGCTCGGCCGCCTCCGCACCTCCAGTGGTGGTGAAGTTGGCATGCTCGACCAACTCAGGGTCGAAGGCATCGCCCAACGCCTGCCGGAAGCCGTGCAGTCGGTCCACCCCGGCGCTCATGTCGAGCGGGCCGGCGATCGTTCCGATCCGGCGGCGACCAGCGGCGACCAGGAGGCGGGCTGCCAGTGCGGCCCCGCCCACGTTGTCGTTGTCGACGAAGCGGCTGCGCGGCGTCGCCAACACCGGGCGCCCTCCTTCGACCAGCGGAATCCCGGCCTCAAGCAGCCGATCTGCCAGTCGCTGGTCGGAGTGCGCTGAGATCAACAGAACGCCATCCACATGGTGACCGAGGAGGTACTGCTCCACGTGGTCTCGGTCCTCGGGTCGCTGGATCATGGCGAGGGTCAACCGGTAGCCCGCATCGGCCAGTTCAACACTGACCCCCCGCACGATGTCGGCGAAGTAGGGGTCGCTGAACACCCTGACATCCGGTTCGTCGGCGACCAGGGCGATGGCGTAGGTGCGTCCGGTCATCAACGCCCGTGCGGCAAGGTTGGGAACGTAGTGCAGTTCGTTGATCGCCTGCTGCACGGCGGCCCGCTTCGTCGGGTCAACCGCGGGGGATCCGTTGACGACCCGGGAAACGGTCGCGCGGGAAACCCCTGCCAACGCCGCAACGGCTTCCAGCGTGGGACGCTGGCGCGCGGGAACTTCCTGTTGGGTCATCCGAACCGTTCTGGGTGAGAGCACTGCCCGCGATGCTAGCGCTCAACCCCGAACCGGGGACGGCTTGTCCCAGCCCACAAGGGCCTATTCTTCCCCCATGCCTCGCAAACCGGTCCCGCTGGACTGGTCTGCCCTGACCAGCCTGGCCGCCGCCTTGCCACCCTCTCCCCTTCCACCCCCCGACCGCGCCGAACTCGCCGCCGCCGTCCGGGCGATCTGCGGCACGATCGCCCAGCGCCATCCGGGCCACCAGGTCGAACTCCGAGTGCCGCCTTTCGCTGCCGTGCAAATCGCACTGGGCAGCATCGGGACGCACAAACGGGGAACCCCACCGAACGTGGTGGAAATGGACTCCTCGACGCTGATCCGACTGGCCGTGGGCACCCTGACCTGGGACGACGCCCTCGCCACGCAGCTGGTCCAAGCAAGCGGAGTCCACAGCGACCTGGCTGCCGTGTTCCCGCTGCGTGACACGGACTAGCAAAGGAGCCTGTGAAAGGGCCATGTAGTCTCCTTGAAGAGGCCCGGCCCGCGAGCCTTCCTCCTCCAACCAGGAACCTCCATGACGCCGCTGCAAGCACCCCCCGCCCCCGGCAAACCGAAACGCCGCCGACGGCGCTGGCTGATCGTCACCCTGATTCTGCTTCCAGTACTGGCCATCCTGGCCATTCTGGTGAGCTTGCTGTTCAGTCGGGGCACGACGGTGATCTCCCCGGAAACTCAGATTGTGCCGGTGACCCGTGGCACCCAGACCACCCAAGTCAGCGTGGACGGCATCCTGCAGCCGACCCGGCAGGCGCAGCTCTCTTTCGACACCGCCGGGACGGTCACCTCGGTGCGAGTCAACGTCGGTGACCAGGTGTCCAAGGGTGAGGTGTTGGCCCGGATCGACGACGCCGAACTCGCCGATGCCGTCGACCTGGCCTCGGCCAACCTGACCTCAGCCGAGGCGCAGCTCACCCAAGCCCGGGATGCGGACGCGTCCAGCGCGGCCCTGACCGCCGCCCGAGCCCAAGTGAACTCCGCTGCCGCCCGACTGAGCAGCGCACGGCTGGCCTTGCGCAACGCCACCCTGCGAGCGCCGCTGACCGGGATCGTCGCGGCCGTGAACATCGACGATGGGGACGCGGTCACCCCCGGCGGCACCTCTGCCATCTCGCAGGAGACCGGCGCCGCCAGCGCCACCGGGCACCTGGTGGTCGTCTCCACCAAATCCTGGACGGTGCACGCCACGGTCGGCGCCGCCGACATCGGCTCACTGGCCAAGAGCCAATCCGCCCTGGTGCGGATCACCGGAACCGATCGGGAGATTCCGGCCAAGGTGGACACGATCGGCATCGTGGCCAGCTCGAACGGTGCGACAGCGGTCTTCCCGCTGACGCTGCGCGTGACCGGATCCCCGAAAGACCTCTACTCGGGAATGTCAGTCGGGGCCGTCATCATCACCTCGAAGGTGACCGACGTGCTGACCGTGCCCAGCGCCGCCATCATCGACGTGGACGGCAAGCCCGGGGTGATGAAGCTGGTCGGGGGCTCTCCGACCGAGACTCAGGTCGAGATCGGACGCCTGTTCGGCGACCAGACCGAGATCGTTGCTGGGCTCGCTGAGGGTGACGAGATCCAGGTCACCATGGTGGGGCCGGGTTTCGTTCCGGAGGGCAACGAGAAGCCGGCGCCCGACGTCACCGTCAGCCGATGACCGCGCTGCTCGACATGCGAGGGGTCCACAAGACCTACTCCACCGGAGCCTTCGACGTCGCGGCGCTGCGTGGGGTGGACCTGCAGGTCGCCGCCGGGGAGTACCTGGCGATCATGGGTCCGTCCGGGTCAGGAAAGTCGACCCTGATGCACATCATCGGTTGCCTCGACGTCCCGACGGCCGGCAGCTACGAACTCGACGGCGTGGACGTCAGCGCCATGACCGAGCGGCAATTGGCCGAGGTTCGCAACGCCACCATCGGCTTCGTCTTTCAGCAGTTCAATCTTCTGCCCAGCCTGACCGCCCTGCGAAACGTGGAGTTACCGCTGATCTACGCCGGCGTGCAGCGGACGGAGCGACGCGAGCGGGCTCGGGCTGCCCTGACCCGCGTCGGTCTGGGTGATCGGGTCGAGCACCGACCCGGCGAGCTCTCGGGTGGCCAGCAACAGCGGGTCTCGGTGGCCCGAGCGCTGGTCACCGATCCGGTGGTGCTGCTGGCCGACGAGCCCACCGGCAACCTCGACTCCGAATCCACCGACGACATGCTCGGCCTGTTCGACGACCTGCATCACCAAGGACGGACGATCATCCTGATCACCCATGAGCGCGACGTGGCGGCGCGGGCGCAACGCGTGGTCACGATCCGCGACGGGCTGCTCAGCGAAGCCTCGTCCGCCGTGACCCAGGTGCTGACATGAACTGGTGGGAGACCGTCCGGACGGCGATCGAAGCGCTGAGCTCACGCCGGTTGCGCTCGGCGCTGACCATGTTGGGGATCCTGATCGGGATCACCGCGGTGATGCTGTCGGTGGGCCTCGGCGAAGGCGCCCGCGTGTCCATCACCAATCAGATCAACTCGCTGGGCGCCAACTTGCTGACGGTGAGCCCTGGGGCCACGGGTCGATCGGCGGCTTTCGCGGCGGGGCGGTGACTTCAGCACGCTGACCACCGACGACGCGCGGCTCCTCTCCGATCCCCGGGTGGCACCGGACGTGGTCGGCGTGGCACCTGTGATGATGACCGGCGGCGCCCTGGCCGCGGGGGCCACCACCTGGAGCAGCCAAGTCGTGGGCGCCACAGCGTCCTGGGTGCAGGTGCGGGACAAGACGCTGGAGACCGGCCGATTCTTCACCAGTAGCGAGGTTGAGGCCGGCGCCCCGGTGGCAGTGATCGGTGCCACGACAGCCAACGAGCTGTTCGGCAGCATGGACGTCTTGGGCAGCACCCTCACCGTCAATGCCCAGACCTTCACCGTGATCGGCGTCCTGCAACTCACCGGGCAGCAGGGGTTCATGGACGAGGACGACGTCGTCGTCGTGCCGTGGGTGGCCTATTCGGCCCGGCTGGATCCGGCCACTGGCCGGGCGGTGAGCCTGATCTACGTGGAGGCCCGCGACGAGCTCAGCCTCTCCGCGGCGCATCAGCAGATCACGAAAGCGCTGCTGGTCTCGCATCGGGTCACCCCGGCGGAACAGGACTTCAGCGTGACGAGTTCAGCCTCGCTGGTCTCCGCCGTGCAGAGCACCACGGCGATCCTGACCCTGCTGCTGGGCAGCATTGCCGGCATTTCGCTGCTGGTCGGCGGGATCGGCGTGATGAACATCATGTTGGTCTCGGTCAGCGAACGCGTCCGTGAGATCGGGCTGCGTAAGGCCCTCGGCGCGACCCCGGCGGTGATCCGGCAACAGTTCCTGGTCGAAGCGGCGATCCTGGGTCTGCTCGGCGGGTTGTCCGGGGTCGGCCTGGGCTTGGGCCTGGCTGCGGCCATCTCCGCCGTGGTGGTCGAACTGGACGTGATCATCTCGTGGTCTGCCACCGCCATCGGCTTGGCCGTCTCGATCGGGATCGGCTTGGTAGCCGGCGTGTATCCGGCCAGCCGGGCTGCCCGAATGGCCCCGATCGATGCGCTGAGGAGCGAATGATGGCCCGTCCGAAGCAAACTCGCCGCAGCGTGGCGACCAGCATCGTCATGATCGGCGTCGTCCTGGCCCTGATCGCCGGGATCGCCACCTGGGTCGCGCTGGGTGCCGGTGGTGGCGAGCGCAGTCGCTTCGTCACCGGAGTCGCCTCCGCCGGCTCGGTCAGCGAGACCAGGGTGTTGGTCGGCAAGCTCAGCCGGGAGAACCAGGTCAGCGCGGCGTTCCCGGCCGCCGGCACGGTCACCAAGGTGTCGGTAAGGCTCGGCGACCAGGTGAGTGCCGGCCAGGAGTTGGCAGCCGTGGATCCGGCCCCGTTGCGGGCCGCGCTCTTGGAGGCCGAAGCCGGTTTGGCGCAGGCGAGGGCACAACTCAGCGCCGACAAGGCCGCGACGACGTCCGGTTCGTCCGGCATTTCTCTACCAACCCAGAGCGGGACGGGTGGGCAGAGCGGCGGGTCAGTGCCGATCTCGGTGAAGGCGCTGATGTCACCGGTGAATGCAGCTCTCGCCGCGGTGCAGGGTACGGTGGCCGATCAGCAGAAGGCCTGCGCTCCGCTGTGGGCTGCCACGCCGCCAACACCGTCGGCCAGCCCGTCCGTGAGTCCGTCGGCGAGCACGACTCCGACCACCACGACCACACCGACCACGTCCGTGAGTGGCACCCCCACGGTCAGCCCAACCTCCACCCCGTCGACGTCGGTCTCGGCCACCACCACGCCAACGACGACAATCTCGCCCACGGTAACCCCGACCGTCAGCGTGCCGCCCGCTCCGGGGGTGACCCCGGCTCAGTTCGCCGCCTGCTCCGCCGCTTTGGCCGAGCTCGCCCGGGCTGAGGGAATGGCGGCCCAAGCGCTCGGAGGTGCAGCGGCGGCCCTGAGCGCGGCCGCAGCCAATCTCGGCGCCGCCGTCCCCCAGGTGCCGAGCGCGGGGACTCCCGCGTCCGTGCCCGCCTCCTCCTCCGGTGGCTCTGGTTCGAACAAGGCGGCCATCGCGGCGGACGAGGCGTCGGTGTTGGAGGCTAGCCAGCGGGTCCGTCAGGCCGGGAAGAACCTCGCGTTGACCACCCTGACCTCCCCGGTTGACGGCGTGGTGGGTGCGCTCAGCCTGGTTGCCGGCGCCTCCGCCGGTGGCGCGAGCGCGCTGATCCTGGGCGAAGGAGCGGCGATCGCCCAGGCCGAGGTCCCGTTGGGCATGCGTCAGGAGCTCGCCCCGGGCGATGTCGTCACCGTGAGGCCGATCGGGTCGACGACCAACCTGCGCGGACGGATCGACTCGATCAACATCCTCGCCACTGATGGGACGAGCGGTGCCGGAGCGACCTACAGCACCCGGGTCGTGGTCGCTGACCCGTCCGGACGGTTGATGTCGGGCTCCACCGCCGAGGTGTCGTTCACCTTGAAGGTGGCCGAGAACGTGCTCACCGTGCCCGCCTCTGCGCTTACTCCGGTGACTGCCGACACGGCCAGCGTCCGTGTCGTGACCAGCCCGGACGCCGAAGAGAGCGAAACCCTCATCGTGAAGACGGGTGCTGTCGGTGGCGGTTTGGCCGAGGTCACCGAGGGACTGACTGCGGGCCAACTGGTCGTCCTGGCAGATCGGAACGAGCCGCTGCCCGGCTTCGACTTCGGTGGTGGTCCCGGCTCCCGTGGGGAGGGTGGCTCGGTCAGCGTCGAAGAGTCGTCCGGACCGCGCTGAGCGCTACAGGGTGGGCAGGGACTTGGTCAGTTCCATCGGGGTGACCTGACGGCGGTACTCGTCGTACTCGGCGCGCTTGTTCCGCAGGAAGAAGTCGAAGACGTGCTCGCCCAAGGTTTCGGCGACCAGCTCCGAGTTCTCCATCAGCGTGATCGCGGTGTCCAAGCTGCGCGGCAGCGGCTTGATCCCCAGCGCCTGGCGCTGCTTTTCGGTCAACGACCAGACGTCGTCCTCGGCGCCCTCGGGCAACTCGTAGCCGTTCTCGATCCCGGCCAGGCCGGCGTTGAGGATCAGCGCGAAGGCCAAGTAGGGGTTGGCGGCCGAGTCGATGGAGCGCAGTTCGATCCGAGCTGAGGCGCCCTTGGACGGTTTGTACATCGGCACCCGGACCAGCGCTGAGCGGTTGTTCTGACCCCAGCAGATGTAGGACGGGGCTGCACCGCCACCGGCGAGGCGTTTGTAGGAGTTGATCCACTGATTGGGGACCGCGGCGATCTCGCCGGCGTGATGCAGCAGGCCGGCGATGAACTGTCGTCCGGTTTTCGACAGGTGGTACTCGGCGGAGACGTCGTAGAAGGCGTTGGTGTCGCCCTCGAACAGCGAAACGTGGGTGTGCATGCCCGAGCCCGGGTGCTCGGCGAGCGGCTTGGGCATGAACGAGGCGAACATGTTCTGCATCGCCGCGACCTCTTTCACCACCACCCGGAAGGTCATGATGTTGTCGGCCATGGTCAGGGCATCGGCGTAGCGCAGGTCGATCTCCTGCTGGCCGGGGCCGCCCTCGTGGTGGCTGAACTCGACCGAGATGCCCATCTGCTCCAGGACGGTGATCGCCTGGCGGCGGAAGTCTGTGCCGGCGTGGGACGTCGTGTGATCGAAGTAGCCGCTGTGATCGACCGGCATCGGGGCTTGCCCGGGGACGATCGGCTGCTTGAACAGGTAGAACTCGATCTCGGGGTGGGTGTAAAAGGTGAACCCCATGTCGGCGGCTTTGCGCAGCGCTCGCTTCAGCACGTACCGCGGGTCGGCGAAGGCCGGCGAGCCGTCCGGCAGCCGGATGTCGCAGAACATCCGCGCGGTGCCCTGGGTGGTGCCGCGCCAGGGCAGCAACTGGAAGGTGGACGGGGCGGGGTGCGCCACCATGTCGGATTCGAAGACCCGCGCGAACCCCTGGATCGCCGAGCCGTCGAAGCCGATCCCCTCCGGTGAAAGCGCCCTCCAGCTCAGCGGGCGCGATGGCCACCGATTTGAGGAACCCCAGAACGTCGGTGAACCAGAGCCGGACGAACCGAATGTCGCGTTCTTCCATGGCCCGAAGGACGAACTCCGTCTGCCTATCCATGGCTCTCAGTCTGCCGTCCAGGATGTTTCAATCGCGTTACATCTTCCCTGTGGATGCTTCCTCCAGGCGCCTAGGCTGGCTGCGTGGTGGAGGCCGGTTGGTATCCCGACCCGACGGGTGAGCCCGGTCGGGAGCGCTACCACGACTCCCAGAACTGGACGACCCAGCAGCGCCGCGCCCCTGCGGCGGCCCGACCAGCCCGGACGGGCCTGACTCGGCGGTGGCCGGTGCTCGTGGTCGCGGTCGTCGTCGCCCTGGGCGGCATCGCTCTCGCGAACCGACAGGCGACGCTGGAGCTGGTCAATCCGCCACCGACCATCCAGCCCAGCCCACCGGTGACTCGCTCAGCCAACCCAGATCAGTTCGGCGACCGCTGCCGCGCGGGAACGGAGGTCTATCCGCTGCAGAAAGGACCTGATATCTCGATCCCGCCGCTGACGATGCCTCGACCCGGTGCCGACTGGGATGTCAGCAGCACTTTGTTTCCCATGAGTGAGGCGGCGAGCAGGCTGACCTCCCCCGCGCTCGAGGGTGAGCAGGACGCCCCCACGACCTCGATCATTGTCGGTCGGCTCAACTCACGCGCTTCTCGGATCACACTCACCGAGGCGGTCGAGGAGATGCTGTCATGCCTGATCGGCCCCCAACCCCAACCGGGCCTGGATATTTCGCGCCGCACCTTGCCCAAGGCGACTCACCCGGTCGGAATCGGTAGCCAAGAATCCGTTCTGGTGGAGGTTCTCATCACCAGTCGAGAAGCGGAGCGGACGCAGAAGTTGCGGCTACTGCTCCTGATGGTGGACACCCCAGGACGCCGAGTGTTCTTCCTCAGCATCAGCCTTGCCACGAAGCTTCTGAGGGTCAAGACCGACCTCATCCTGGCCACGTTCGCCGTCCGAGAGTGAGGCGGCCACACACTGACGGAAGCAAGAACGGTCAGCGTGCGGAGAGGGTCGCTACTGGTCTTCGGGATCGCAACTGAGGTCGAACGGGACACTGGTCCGTCGCTCCGCCTCATTCAAGGCCCGAGCCAACGTGTCGAGGCTCTGGCCAGCCATCTGTTCGCGAAACGACGGCTCCTGGGTCTCATAGTTGCGCAGGTCTTGCACCCTGCCCTCGATCTCGCCGACCCCCAAGATCCCGTTGTCGAACGGAATGGTTCCCCAGGCTCCAAGGCCGTGCCAGTCACCATCGTGCGGGTCGGAGGAGCATGGGTCATCCTCCCAATCCAGCGCCTTGACGTAGCTGTGACCGAGCTCCAGCCGTGGGGCATTGCCCATGGCAAAGGGCCGCTCGCCAACGCCATTGTTGTTATTGAAGACCCAGCCCACGGCCTGAAAGCGAATCTCCACCGGGGCAATTTCCTTGTCATCGGGCGATTCCCACAGGACGCGATCGACACGCACAATCACCTCGCGCGAGATCATTCCTTCTTGGCGCTCGCGTTCTTCTTCCAACATCTCGCCTCGCACCTCGCCCACAACGGTGAACGCCACCACATATTCAGCGTGGGTCGCCCAATCGGATGCTGACTTGCTCCCCCTCCTGTCCCGACCATCACCGATGACAGGGGCAGGAGCATTGCGATCGACGACGCTGGGCTTGGTCATCTCGACGCACGCCGAGCAGCCGGTGCCCGTGAGTGCCATGGCGAGCATTGCGCCGCACAGCACTCTCACGTGTTTCACCATTCGCGCGCTGCAGTCGGCTGTGGGTGCATCCGACGTGAGTCTCATATAGCGACATTACCCCTCGTCACAAGTTGCCTACCCCGCAGCACAGCCCGAGCTGCGGATCCTGGCAGCCCGACCCCGGCCGAGGAGCCCGAGAGCCGGGCGGAGCTGCGCGCCCGATCAACCATTCCCAGCTCGTACGCGTGTTCGAAAATTGTCAGTGGGGACTTGTAGCGTTGTCGGTATGGAGGAGCAGCAGAACCAGGACGCGTCCACGGCGCGGGTGATGTTGCTCGGGCTGGTGGATGCGGTGTTCGACGAGCACGCTGCTCAGGTTCGGCAGGTGGAGTTCATCCGCGATCTGTGTGTCGTGTTCTCGGCGGTGGATCGGACTGGTCCGGTGTTGCCGGGGCAGGAACGGCTGATTCCGTGCGGCGCGGACGGCACCCCGCTGGTGGCGGAGCATTTGGCGACGGAGATCGGGCCGTTGCTGCGCCTGTCGATCGAACGAGCGGGCATGTTGATCGCCGATTCGATGAACCTCGTGGTGCGGCATCCGCTGCTCTGGGCGGCCACCCGAGCGAACCGGGTGACCGTGTGGCAAGCCAAACAGATCGCCCGCACCACCGCCGAAGCCGGGCTCAGCCAGCAAGCCGCCGCCTGGGTTGATGAACAGATCGAACCCGCCCTCGGGCACCTCGCAGGGGGACGACTCCGACGCCGCCTCGCCGGGTTCATCGCCCGCGCCGACGTTGAACTCGCCACCAAGAAAGCCGCCCAAGCCCGAGCGGCACGGTTCGTCCGGATCACCCACAACGGCGACGGCACCGCGTTCATCGTCGCCCGCACCGACGCCGTCGACGCCCTCCGCCTGAACACCATGCTCACCCAGATCGCCGGGCAACTCCGCTACGCCGGCGACACCGACAACCACGACGTCCTGCGGGCCAAAGCGCTCGGCGTGCTCGCCGACCCTGCCCAGGCGATCGCACTGCTGGCCGGACCCGACGACACCGACACCGGCGGAGGACAGCCCCGCAAGCGGCGGAAGAAGAAGTCCCGACCGAAAGCTGAGCTGGTCGTGCACTACACGCCCGGGGAACACGTCGGACGCTGCGACCAACTCGGACCCGTCCTCGCCGAACAAATCCGGGACTGGCTCGGCCACCACCACGTCACCGTCCAACCAGTCATCGACCTGAGCGACAACCCGGCCGTCGACACCTACGAAATCCCCACCCCGATCGCCCGAATCACCCGCTGGCGCCACCCCTTCGACATCTTCCCCTACGCCAGCCGAGCCTCAACCGGCCTGGATCTGGACCACACCATCCCCTACGACCACACCGACGACCATCCGACTGGGCAGACGAACCCGAACAATCTGGGGCCAATCAGCCGACGGCCTCACCGCGCCAAAACGCACTCCGGCTGGGAAGTCTCCCAACCCTTCCCCGGCATCTTCTACTGGACCTCACGCCTCGGCTTCCGCTACCAAGTCGACGCCACCGGCGCCAACAACTCCCGACGACCAGAAACCCGGCCAGCCCGTCCCCACCACCCAGGACGGGCGAGGCCCAAGGCCAGCACACACCACCCGGACCGACCTCACATGGCCGAAAACCGCTCGCACTCGCTTCGTGCTGACGCTTCCATGATCACCAAGCACCGACCGCACGTCGCAAGCGCTGGCGATCCGAGTCCACCTGACCGACCAGGCAAAGGCCAGCGCCCGCAGGCCAATCAACCTCACCCGGGAAAGCCCGCCTAAACCCGGCATCCCCGACCTCCGACCAGAGGACCGCGGACTCCCGAATAAACAATCCGCCACGTCGCCGTCGCCGTCACCGGATACTCACCCTTGGGCAGGGACGCCCTGCCCAACGCCCTCAGGCGACCGGGTCGTCCTCATCGTCCTCGGGGTCGTTGAAGCGCGGGTCGGTGTCCCAGCTCTCGTTCCGTTCGGCCACGCGTTCCAGCGCTCGTCCGGCTTCCTCCTTGGTCGAGTAGGGCCCCAGCCGCACCTCGGCCCGGCAGGCCTCGTAGGGCTCCACCGCCTTGTGCGTCAGGCACCAATACCACTGGCCCTCTGCCATCGCCCGTCTCCTATCTCGGTGACCCCACTATGATCGCGACCGTGATCCCGATCAAGCCTCACCCGCTGACTCCTGAGCGTGCGGTCCCGGCGAACATCGCCCGTCCGCACTATGTCGGACGGCGTGGCCCCGACCGCTACCAGGGCTCCGACGTGCAATCAGCAGAGACGATCGAGAAGATGCGCGTCGCGGGGAAGATCGCCGCTCAGGCGATGCACGCCGCCGCGTCCGCCATCGCCCCGGGGGTTACCACTGACGAACTGGATGCGATAGTCCACGAGTTCATCGTCGATCACGACGCCTACCCCTCCACGCTCGGCTACCGCGGCTTTCCCAAGTCTTGCTGTACGTCGGTGAACGAGGTGATCTGCCACGGCATCCCCGACACCCGTCCCCTCGAAGATGGCGATCTGGTCAAGATCGACGTCACCGCGTTCAAGGACGGCGTCCACGGCGACAACTGCGGCACCTTCTTCTGCGGTGAGGTCGATCAGGCGTCCAAGGATCTGACCGAACGGACGCAGGAGGCGTTGAATCGGGCGATCAAGGCCGTCCGTCCAGGTCGCCAGATCAGCGTGATCGGACGAGTGATCGAGTCCTATGCGAAACGGTTCGGCTACGGGGTGGTCAAGGACTACACCGGGCACGGCGTCCACACCGCCTTCCACTCCGGCCTGATCATTCCGCACTACGACGAACCCGCGTATTCCACGGTGATCCAGACCGGGATGACCTTCACGATTGAGCCGATGCTGACCCTGGGCGAGTCCTACTCCCACGTCTGGGACGACGACTGGACGGTGGTCACGAACGACCGCAGCCGCTGCGCCCAGTTCGAGCACACCCTGGTGGTCACCGAACACGGCGCGGAGATTCTGACGCTTCCCTGACCGGGCATCCTGGAGGTCCCAAGAGACGAGGTGCGGCATGGCTCAACCTGGATGGTTCCCCGACCCAGGCGGCCAGCCTCGCCAGTTCCGCTACTGGGACGGCAGCAACTGGACGTCCCAGCTCACCGCAACCCCTCCGAGCGCTGCTCCCGGACCCCCGAGCGGGGGTGGCCGTACGGGACTGTTGATCGCCGCGATCGTGGGAGTGCTGGTGCTGGCGCTGCTGGCCGTCTTCGCCTGGCCGCTGATCTTCCCCACCACCCCCAGCCCGCAACCGACCACCTCGCCCGAGACCTCCGCGCCGAATCCGACTGTCTCAGCGTGGGACGAGACCACCACTCCCACCCCGCCCACTCCCACCCCGCCGACCCCCACGCCCGAGATCACCGGGCTGCCCTGCCCGAAGACCGAAGTCCCCGTGGTGAACGGACGGCTCTACGGCGGCAAGCTCAGCACCGTGGCGAACCCGGCCTGGGAGCCGGAGGTCGTCCGGCTGGTCGATTGGGCGGCCTGCGCCAGCGGGGTGCGCAAGCAAATCGCCCCCACCTGGGTCAGTGAGGTGATCCTGGGCGGAGTGTTGCCGGCCGCGATGACGCCCGATCTGAAGTCGCAGGCCGAGGAGATCGCCGACGATGCCAGCCGTCGCTTCTACGACCAGGTCGATGATTGGGACATCGTGACCAGCAAGGCAACCACGATGCTGGGCCGACCGGCCTGGCGATTGACCATGCAGGTACGGATCAGCACCCTCGGCGCGGACGTCCCCGGCGACAATGTGGAGATCATCGTGATCGAGACCCGGACGGGCAGTCGTTCGGCCCTGCTCACGTTCGCCACCATCGGTGACGCGAAGACGAAGGCCGAGGTCGAGGCGATGCGCGACACCGTCCGCCTGGAGCCGTAGCGCTCGGCACCCGACGGCGGAGCCAAAGTCAGTTGTTGTAGGCGGTGTCGAGGATTTGGTTCAGGATGGCCTTCTTGGCCGGATCGGTTGCGTACAGGGCCACCCGTGCCTTCGCGATGCCGTACACCTCAGCGTCAGCTCGGACGCCGATCACCCACAACACCACCACGGTGCCGTCGTCTCGGACTTCGTAGACGATCCGGTAGGTCCGGTTGCCGACGACCAGTTTCCGCAGCCCGGTCAGGTTCGCGGTTGATCGGGCGCCGAGCGGCGCACCGCGCAACTCAGGGTCGGTTCGTAGCTCTTGGATGCCCGCAGCGACGACCTTTCGGGCTGATCCGTCCAGGTCGCGCAGGTCTCCGACTGCTTCTGGAAGGAACAGCACCCGGGCTGTGCTCACTCCGCGTCGTCCGTGTCGTCGGCCAGGGCTGTCAGGTCGATGCCGAGTTCGGCGGCGACGTCATCCCAGGACCGAAGGGTGCCGTCGGAGGTGGCTGCTCGGGTCAGGGCGAGCGCCAGCAGACGGAGGTCCTCTTCACGTTCCCCGATCTCGTCCAGGCGTTCCATCATCGAGATGGGCGCCATGACGGTCACTGGCCGGTTGTTTCTCACGACCACGATCGTGGCGCCGCTCTCAACCTCGTCGACGAGCGCACCAAAGTTGCGGGCCGCCTGCGTAGCTGACCGAATGTCTCGCACATCCACCTTCATGCACAGAACTCTACGCACGATTCTACGCAAACCAAGGCGATACACCCGTGAGGGAGGACGAGCTGGCCTGCAAGCTGGATTCTGTGATCCCGAAGGACCGGTGATCATCCATCTGCGACGCTGTCGCCAGCCGCCTTTGCCCGTCGCCAGCCCGCGACGCCTCGCGGCCGAAGGCGTGCAAGCCTTCTTGGTCTTGCTCAGGACGCCTCGCGCGCCGCCTCGCGGCGTCGCGCAAGGCCCATCGTGACAGCCAAGCTGGCGGCGAAAGCCGATCCCGGTCCATGCCATCCGGCGCGCCTTTACGGCCTCCCGGAGGGTCGGCTGGGTTCGGGGAACGGTCCGGGGGTGCCTGCCCCAGTGGTCTTTGCTCGTCGCTTGCTGGCCGCCGAAACCGCACTCCCGCCGCCGCGCATTTGGCTGGCGACCGCGTCGTGCACGGTCCTGAGTGCGGTGGCGAACCGGTTGAGTTGTGTGGGGTTGGCGCCGTTCGCTGCGGCCAGGTCCTGCCAGCCCTGGACATGATCATGCAGGTCGTGGAGGGCGTCGATCGCCTCCCGGGCAGGCCGCAATGCCGGCCGAGTTCAATCAGGCCATCGACGACGCCGCGCTGGGTGAACCTGCCGGCGATGCCGGGTGTGCCGTTCCCTGCCGGTCTCCTGTTCCGGGTTGACGTCGAACATGGGAGCCAGACGCCAGGTGCCGTCGATCCTGAGCAGTCCGTGGTTGCGAAGGTGGTCGTCGGTGTTGTTGATGAGGACCCCGAATGCGGCCCGCCGGTACAGGTCGGGAAGGTCTTCCCCGCCGAAGTGCCGCAGGCTGGTTGCAATGTCGCGGTAGTCGGGGGCTCGTCCGCCGTCGTCGGGGTTGTTCAGCAGGGTCCGCATGCTCAGGTACGGGATGCGGGTTGCGCCGTCGCGGTCGAACCGTTTCAGCATGAGGACGTTCCGGCCGGCCACCTGGACGAGGCGCGTCTGGGGAACGGTGAAGCCGGCCCGTTCGGCCAGGTCCAGCGCGGTCTTTTCCCACACGGGAATGTCCCACCGGTCGGCTTCCATCGGGAACTTCGCGATCCACAGCTGGCCGTCCTCGGCGGTGACGGACGCTTTGGCGCGGGCTCCGCCGAGCGCCGATGTGCCAGTCCGCAGGAGGGCGGCGTACGCGTCCCACGAGTCGGTATGTGCCGCGACCTGGTCGGCGGCTTCAAGGAGGTCGACCAGTTCGGTGTGGATGGGGATTTCGTCGTCGCCGACCCAGTTCCCGTCGTCGTCGCTGAGCCGCAGCGCACCTTGGCGTGCCCGGTCGCTGGCGGCGACGACACAGTCGAGGTCGTCGGGGTTCCGGCCGACACGGTGCGCTTCGAACGAGCGCTGGATCAGGTGGGTGCCCCACCGGTCGGGTCCAGCGTCCTGCAGGAAGAACGGCAACTGTCGGGTGGTGTACTCCCCGACGATGCGGCGAACGCTGGGGGCCAGGTCGAAGCTGTCCGGGTTGTACATGTAGGCCGGGTCGTACTTGAAGTCGGTGACGGCCCGGTCGCCGTAACCGCTGACCGTGATGGTGCCGGCGAGCACGGTGTGGCCGGCGACTGTGGTGTGGACGTCGTAGCGCCTCATCGCGGTGGCTTCCGGACCCGCTGTACCTGGGTGCGTGCGACCAGTTCGCGACCGAACCGGGTCTGGTACGGGTCAAGGGCGGTCAGGATCTCGTTCTCGATGCCGATCACGATCAGGACCCGCATGAGGGCGCCGATGCCGACGCCGGCGTCTCCGCGTTCGAGCCGAGTGATGACTGGCTTGGATACTCCGGCCCTCGTGGCCATCTGCTGCTGGGTGAGGAGGTGGAGCTTCCGCCAGGCGGACACGTGTTCCCCGAGAGTGCGTAGGGCATTCTCGGCGACAGGGTCCGGCTGGTACCGCTCAACAGGCATACCTACCAAGATAGAGGAGCATGCGTATACCGTAAAGCCAGCTAGGGGAACATTAACGTACCATTACAGCGGACTGAGGCGCTCTGTCAGCGCTTCTCCCATGGGGATTCCCACGCGCAGGAGAGTGCGATCCGGTGGTGGGGCAGCCATGGCCGCAGTACGGCGGCACCCAGCCAGAGCAACATAAGGGGACGAGTCGGCCTGTAAGCCGGATTCTGTGATCCCGAAGGACCGGTGATCATCCATCTGCGACGGCCGTCGCCAGCCGCCTTCGCCCGAAGGCGTGCGACCTACCCGGACGCCTCGCGCGAGCAGCGCTCAAACGACGTCCGCAGACCCGAAGGTCCTTCTTGGTCTTGCTCCAGGTGGGGTTTACCGAGCCACCCCAGTCACCTGGGGTGCTGGTGGTCTCTTACACCACCGTTTCACCCCTGACCTCGTTGCCGAGGCGGTCTATTTTCTGTGGCACTTTCCCGCGGGTCACCCCGGGTGGGCGTTACCCACCACCCTGCTCTGAGGAGTCCGGACTTTCCTCGACGCCCTGCGGCGCCGCGATCACCCGGCCGACTCGTCCGCGGCAAGAGTATCCGAGCTCAGTCGAGGACGCGGAAGGCGACCTTGCCGCTGAGCAGATCGGCCGCGACCAACGTGGCGGTCACTTGCTCGCCGAGCACCAGATCATCCCCGCGGATCGTGGCCTCGACGGCCGGATCGGCCAGCTGCAGCGTGCCGGTGCCGTCCTCCGGGTCACTTTCCAGCACCGTGCCGGTGAAGGACTGCCCCAGCCGCGGTGCCAGCACCAGCGCCTCGACCAGATCGACGATCCCCCGGTCGTACTTCTTGGCCCGGCGATCCGACTCCTCCAGCTCAGCCGGCAGGTCGGCCAACGCCGAACTGGCCCAGTCGGGCACCGCCGTCCCCGCGCAATGAGCCAGGCAGACCTCCCCGACGTAGCGATCGACCAGGCGACGCAGCGGGGCGGTGGTGTGGGCGTACGGCGCGGCAATCGCGGCGTGCAACTTCTGCTCGGGCGGGGCCCCGTCGAAGGCCTGGTAGCCCGCCCCCCGGAACAACAGGGTGCAGGCGTTCAGCATGGCCGCGTTGGCCGGCGTGCTAGCCCCCAACGAACGGACGAACTCGGGGTAGCTCATCGATCCGGGCCAGCGCAGCCCGAGCGCGGCTGCGATCCGCCGCAACTTGCCCAGCGAGGAGTCCCGGGCCGGCGGCAGCGTCCGTAGCACACCCAGACCACCCTCGAGCATGATCTGCGCGGCCGCCATCCCGGTGGCCAGGGAGATCTGGGCGTTCCAGCCCTCCACCGGCAGCGTGGCCCGGTAGGTGAGCTCCCAGCGTTCCCCGTGGGCGACGATCTCCTGCTCGGGCACCGGCAGGCTGACCCCACCGCGCTCCCGTTCCAGCCCTTCCCGCAGCCGCCCCACTTCGGCCAGAAGCTGTAACTGCTCGTCAGTCGTGCCCGCATCCAGCGCCGCCTGGACGCCGACGTAGGTGAGCTGTTGCCGGCTCCGGACGAGCGCCCGTCGCACCACCGCCGCGGTGGTCCGTCCTTCGGCATCGAGTTGCAGTTCCCAGAGCAGCGCCGGACGGGTTTGCCCCGGCAACAGGCTGGCCGCGCCTTCCGACAGCACGGGCGGGTGCAGCGGCGTCCGGCTGGTCGGTGCATAGAACGTCTGCCCACGCCGGTGCGCTTCAGCATCGATCAACCCGCCAGGCCGGACGAACGCCGCGACGTCAGCTATCGCGTAATGGAGGCAGAAGCCATCCCCGCTCCGGGCCAGATGAACCGCTTGATCGAGATCGGTGGAGCCCTCCGGGTCGATCGTGATGAAGGGCAGGTCGGTCCGATCCAACTCGGGCAGGATCGGGTTCGCCGCCGCCTCCTCCGCCTCGGCCAGCACTGCCCGCGGGAAGTCCCGCGGCACTCCCAGACTTGCCCGCAGCAACCGCAGGCCTTCGCGCAGCGCGGGCGGCACTTGCTCCCGCAGCATCAGGTGGCGACTCGGCATGACTGGCCTCTCCTCAGTTGGACGACGACAAGCTCACAGCTGGTGTTGGCGGCGGCACGGACGCCCGTCCATGGCTTCGTTGGCGAGCCGATCGGCCGCCTTGTTCTGCTCCCGCGGGATCCACGTCCAGACCACTGACCGCGGACGCAAACCCTGCGCCTTGAGCGCCAGCGGTTTCATGTCGGGATGCTTGATCTTCCAACGGCCGGCCATCTGCTCCACCACCAGCTTGGAGTCCATCCGCACCTCGACCGAGGCGGACGGGTCGATCGCCCGCGCCATCTCCAACGCGGCGATCAGGCCGGAGTACTCGGCCACGTTGTTGGTGGCATGCCCGATCACCAGGCCCTCTTCGTCCAGCAACTCACCGGTTCCGGCATCGAGGACCAACGCCCCATACGCCGCCAGGCCAGGGTTGCCGCGGGAACCGCCGTCGGCCTCCACGATCAGCTTCCGCGAGACGACAGGCTGAACAGCCACCTCGGGCTCCGGCAGATCAGGCTCATCGAAGAAGGACGGCCCGGCTTGGGGCAAGCGAGGATTGCGCGCCATCACAACCCCGATTCGGCCACCCGGACCAGGATCCGGTCGCACTCGACGCAGCGCAGCACCTCATCGGCCGGCGAGGCCGCGTAACGGGCCAGGTCAGCCGGGGTGGCGACCAGTTGGCAGGCTGAGCAGCGGTGCTGGACCAGAGCGGCGGCGCCCGTCCCGGTGCGGGTCCGGGTGCGGTCATAGGCGGCGACCAGGTCTGCCGGGAGCTCAGCCGCGATCGCCTTGCGGGCGCCTTCACGGCTGACCAGCTCGGCGTCCAGCTCGGCCTGTTGGGCGTCCCGCAGCGCGATCAGCCGCCGCAGTTCATGCTCACCGGTGAGGCGCTCGGTGGCGACCCGATCCCGCTCACCGGTGGCCTGCTCCAAGCGTTCCATCACCTCGAGTTCGACATCCTCCAGGTCACCGATCCGTTTGCCCAGGTGCTCGATCTCGGTGATCAGGGCGCTCAGTTGCTTGGGGTCGGTGACGCTGCCGTTGGCCACCCGCTGCTGGTCGCGGACCCGCCGATCCCGGACGGGCACCAGGTCGGATTCGGCCTTCTCCACCTCGAGTTCCAGGTCGCTGATCCGCGTCCGCAGCTCGACCAGACGCTCGCCCAGCCGGGTACGAACCTTGTGGCCCTCAGCGATCAGGACGTGCTCGGGCAGGGAGCGGCGGCGATGCTGCAGTTGGGCGATGGCGGTGTCGACCGCTTGCAGGTCGAGCAGTCGCTGCTGGGCTGTGGGTGCCGCCTTCATACCGAGCCTCCTGGAGTTGTGACCTCAGACTCTAGCCCGGGACGGATGGCGGGAGCGGCCGTAAGCAGGTTAGATGGACGCATGACTGAGTTGACCCTTGTCCGACATGGCCAAACCGCGTGGAGCAAGTCGGGGCAGCACACGTCCTACACCGATCTGGACCTCACCGAGATGGGCGTGGAGCAGGCCACCTTCCTCGATGCGCGGCTCCGACGCGAGGACTACCAGCTGGTCCTCTCCAGTCCACGGCTCCGCGCCCGCCGGACGGCCGAACTGGCCGGCTTCGGCGACTACGAGATCGATGACGATCTGGTCGAGTGGAACTACGGCGACTTCGAGGGCCTGACCAGCATCCAGATCCGGGAGAAGGTTCACGGCTGGCGGATCTGGTTCAACGGGTGCCCCAACGGCGAATCCGCCGACGACGTGCGGGCCCGACTGACCCGGGTGGTGGCCAAGGTCCGCGCCTCGGGTGCCGAACGCGCCATCTGCTTCGCCCACGGGCACGCGCTGCGCGTCCTGGCCCTGTGCTGGTTGGACTTCCCGATCGCTTTCGGCCAGAGCTTTCCGCTCGAAGTGGCCAGCGTTTCGGTGATGGGCCGGGAGAAGGAATCCGCCGCCATCCTCAGGTGGAACTCGTAAGCCTCCCCACACCTCGGGGCCCGTCCTAAGATGGCCCGGTGGCCGAGCAACCGAAGCTGCCCAATCGGCAGTCACCCTTCAGTGAACCTTTTCAAGCGTTCATCCCGCAGGGTTGGGCGCCTTATGCCGCAGACCTGCCACAACCGTTGCCGGCGACCGAGTTCGCTCCTGCCCGGCGAGCGGCCCTGGCCGAGTTGTTCGGCGATGATCGCGTGGTCATCCCGGCCGGGGACTTCAAGGTCCGCAGCAACGACACCGACTACCGCTTCCGGCCCCACTCGGCCTTCGCGCACCTGAGCGGCCTGGGCACAGACCGGGAGCCCGACGCCGTCCTCGTGCTGGAGCCGACCGACGCCGGCCACGAGCCGACGCTGTACTTCAAGCCGCGGGCCGAGCGCACCGAGGCCGAGTTCTACGCTGATGCCCGCTACGGCGAAATGTGGGTCGGGCAGCGCGAATCCCTGGCCGAGATGGCCGCCCTCACCGGGTTGTCCTGCGCCCCGATCTCCGCGCTGGACGCGGCACTGAGCAAGAACGCGGACGCCGTCCGGATCAGGGTGGTGCGGGAAGCCGATCTGGGCCTGACCAGCCGGATCGATGAGGTTCGGGTCGAGGCCGCCCGGGAGCGCGGGAGCTTCCTGGCCGACGACGACGCGCTGGCGGTGGCGCTGTCGGAGCACCGACTGATCAAGGACTCGTTCGAGATCGAGCAGATGAGGTTGGCCTGCGAGAAGACCGCGGTCGGGTTTGAAGCCGTCGTGGCCTCGCTGCCCGAGGCCGTCCGACGGGGCCGCGGCGAACGCTGGGTGGAGGGCGTTTTCGGCCTGTACGCCCGGCACGCCGGGAACGCGGTCGGCTACGACACCATCGCCGCCGGCGGGGATCACGCGAACACCCTGCATTGGATCAGAAACGATGGCGAGCTGCGTGACGGCGACCTTCTGCTGTTGGACGCCGGGGTCGAGGTGGACACCCTCTACACCGCCGACATCACCCGAACGCTGCCGGTGAACGGACGCTTCAGCCCCGCCCAACGTCAGGTCTACGAGGCCGTCCTCGCTGCCCAGCGGGCCGGCTTGGCGGCGGCGATTCCGGGAGCACGATTCTCCGACGTACACGCCGCCGCGATTCGGGTGGTCGCCGAGCACCTCGCCGCGTGGGGGCTGCTGCCGGTCAGTGTTGAGGAATCACTGGATCCCACGACCGGTGGGCATCACCGGCGCTGGATGGTGCACGGCACCTCGCATCACCTGGGGATCGACGTCCACGACTGTGCACAAGCCCGCCAGGAGCACTACCGCGAGGGGGTCCTCCGGCCGGGCATGGTGATCACGGTCGAGCCCGGCATCTACTTCAAGGCAACCGACCTGTTGGTTCCCGAGGAACTGCGCGGGATCGGCGTCCGGATCGAGGACGACGTGCTGATCACCGAAGCCGGCAACGAGATCCTGTCCGATCAACTGCCCCGCGACCCCGACGCCGTCGAGGCCTGGATGGCGAAGCTTCTACAGCCCTAAAGCTTCTCAATTGGCCCCCTCTGGTCAAAGATGGGGGCGATGGTGAGCCCGCACCAGCCAAGGAGGTGAGGAGTGTCAGCCCAACCAGAGCAGCAGACGCCAGCCCCGGTGGTCCTCGCGGCGACGAAGCCGAAGCCGCCGCCCGAGATGAGCTGGGCCTGGTACGTCGGCCACGCGAAGGTGCCCAGCAGCGACCTGGACAGCGCCTTGGCCGCCTCCCGAAACGGCATGGGTTTCGTCTGGATCGGCCTGCACAACCCGACTGAACTGACCATGGCACGGCTGGGTCAGAAGGTCGATCTGCACGAGTTGGCGATCGAGGACGCCGTGCACGGCCACCGCCGCTCCAAGCTGGAGCGCTTCGACGAAACCCTGTTCATGGTCGTCTCCACCGTCGACTACGTGGAACGCGGGTCCCACGCCAACGCCTCCGAGATCGTCACCACCGGTGAGCTGATGATCTTCCTCGGGCAACACTTCGTGATGACGTCCCGGCACAGTGGGCAGTCCCGGTTGGCCGACGTCCGGACGCTGGTCGAGCGCTCCTCCGATGACTTGCCCGAAGGGCCCTCCCGCGTGTTGTACGCCGCCTTGGCGGTGGCGATCGAAGACATGGCCCGGGTCGCCACCCAAATGGAAGAGGACGTCGAGGACGCCGAGGAGATGGTGTTCGCCACTGAAGTTCCCGATGTGGAGCGGCCCTATCAGATCAAGCGCGAGCTGATCCAGTTCCGGCGCTGCGTCGCCCCGCTGTGCGGGCCGCTGGCGGCCCTGGCACAACGCGAATACGGGGTGATTCCGCCGGAAGCTCGTCCGTACTTCCGTGACCTGAGCGACCAGGTTCAACAGACCCGGGAAGCGATCGGGGCGATGGAAGACCAGCTGACCAACATTTTGCAGGCCGCCATCGCGCGCTCCAGCGTGGCCGACAACCGGGACATGCGGAAGATCTCGGCTGCGGTGGCCCTGCTCGCCGTGCCCACCACGATCAGCGCCGTCTACGGGCAGAACTTCGAGAACATGCCCGAGCTCCGCTGGGAATACGGCTACTTCCTGGTGATGGGCCTCAACGTGGTGCTGATGCTCACGCTGTACCTACTCTTCCGCAAATTCAAGTGGCTCTGAGGGCGCTCAGCTCAGGTTGCGGAGCACCGCGAAGGTGACGCCGAGCACGCCCAACGCCGCGCACCACTGATCGTTGCTGGCGCGCAGGCGCGGCGGCGGACGCACGGCGGGTCCACCCAGCAGTTCGACCACCCAGGCGATCACTAAGAGGGCCAGCACCGCCAGCGCGACGAAGACGAACGGGTTGGCCCAGAAGGCCCCGATCGGGTCCAGGTGCAGCAGCCGGACCCCCAACGTGGTGGCGCCACAGAACGGGCACAAGGTTCCGGTCAGGCTGCGCCACGGGCACGGGACACCCCAGCCAGTCGTCGCGGCAAGCCCCGAGAGGGCGGTGCCGGCGAGGAAGAAGCCGCCGACGCGGCGCAGCGCCACCCGAGGATCAAAGGCAGAGGCCTGCGACAGAGCGGGCCACCGAGTGTCGGACACACTGCCATTATCGTGGCCGACCGTACAAGGCACGGACTTCTGGCTTAGGCTCTAGAGGTACTTCTTTCCAGACAAGGACACTCTCGTGAGCAATCAGAACTGGACGCCGCCGAGCAACCCCGACCCCGCTGAGGGTGGCCAGCCGGCGTACGACCCCCCCAACTACACCCCTCCGCCGGCCCCGGGTGGCTATCAACCCCCCGCCCCGGGCGGCTACCAGCCCCCGGCACCCGGTGGCTACCAGCCCCCGGCACCCGGTGGGTACCAACCCCCCGCCCCCGGCGGCTACCAGCCGCCGGCCGCGACCAGCCCCTACGAACCGCAGCCGCCGGCCAGCCCGTACGGTCAGCCTCCCGTTGGTGGCTACGGCCAGCCGCCGGCCAGCCCCTATGGCCAGCCCCCGGTCGGCAACTACGCCCAGCCCCCGGCCTACCCGACCCCCTACGGTCAACCGATGGATCCCACCGGGGCCGGCTATGCGGCAGGGCCTCGGCTGGTGGAGTGGCCGAAGCGCGCCCTGAGCTACCTGATCGACATGGGGCCCGTGATCGTGCTCAACATGATCAACAACGGACTGTTCGGCGCTCGCATCGACGCGACCACAGGGGCGATGACCGGGGGCAACGGGCTGCTGAGCACGCTGCTGACCCTGGTCGGTTTGGCCTGGGTGGTCTATAACTCGGGTTACCTCCAAGGCACCACCGGTCAGAGCTACGGCCGGAAGTACACCAAGACTCGTCTGGTCTCCGAAGCCACCGGTCAGCCGGTCGGCTTCGGCATGGCCGTGCTTCGCCAGCTCGCCCACTTCGTGGACGCGATCATCTGCTTCGTCGGCTACCTCTTCCCGCTGTGGGATGCCAAGAAGCAGACCATCGCCGACAAGATCATGAAGACCCTGGTGATCGAGGACTGATCCTCACCCGCCACGAAGGGCCGGACGAGCACTCGTCCGGCCCTTTTCACATCGTGTCCTTAGCGGGGCCACAACCAGCCTCCAGCAGGCTCAGAGTAGATTTGCCGTAGCACTCGGTGGGTAAAGCAGGGTTCGCGGAGTACGGCTGACCGGGAATCAAATCGGCCCGCCGTTCGCTGCTATGGCCGTTGAAGGAAGGACTTCTCATGACTACGCCCAACCCGCGTCTCAGTTCCATGTTCGAACTGGAGTACCCACAATCGGTGGGGATCTACGCCAGCTACGCCGAAGCCCAGAAAGCCGTGGACGCGCTGGCCGACGCCAAGTTCGCCGTCCAGAACCTGGCCATCGTCGGCACAGATCTCCGGTCCGTGGAGCGGGTCACCGGTCGCCGGAACTGGGGCACGGTGATCCTGGCCGGCGTCCAGAGCGGACTGTCCACCGGGCTGATGGTCGCCCTGCTGCTGTGGTTCCTGCAGCCCGGCTCCGACCTGATTTCCCTGCTCCCCTTCGCCCTCGGCGTGGGCATCCTGATCGGCATCGTCTTCGCCGCGATCGGCTACCTGACCAGTCGCGGCCGCCGCGACTTCACCTCGATCAGCCAGACGGTCGCCACGAAGTACGAGGTGCTCTGCGAACACAAGATGGCGAACGCCGCACGGGAGTTGCTTCGGCAGTTGCCGGGGTCGCGCGCCGCCCAGTTCGACCAACCGAGTGGCCCGTCCGCCTACCCGCCGCCGGTGAGCCAGCCCAACCCTTACCCTGGCGCACGCTACGCACCGGAGCCTGGCCAGAACCCGCCGCCGGGAACCCCTTACCAGCCACCGGCCCCGGTGGCGCCGGTGGCACCGCCTGCCGAGCAGCCCCCGTACGGCCAGGCCCCCTACGGCCAGTACGGCGGCGTGGACGGAAGCCAAGGCTTCGGACGCCCGCCCGGGCGGCGACGGCCAGACCCCGCGAGGGGACAACTGACCGCTGGCCTTAGCCGACCGGGGTCAGATTGAGCTTGCGCCCGGCCAGAGGGCGCCGACGGGCGATCAGGCGATCAGCCAACGCATCGAGCGCCACGGCACCGGGTCGGCTCAGGTCCGTGGCCACCAGCGGTACGCCCTCATCGCCGGCGACCCGCACGGCCGGATCCAGCGGCACCTCCGCCAACAGCGGAATGTCGTAACCCAGGCGCTGGGTCAGCGCGGCCGCCACCCGAGCGCCACCGCCAGTACCGAAGACGTCGACCCGGTGGGTGTTGCCGCAGTGCGGGCAGTCCGCGTCCAGGTAGGCCATGTTCTCCACCACGCCGATCACCCGCTGGTTCATCATCGAGGCCATCGTCCCGGCGCGTTCGGCCACCTCGGCGGCGGCCTGCTGCGGCGTGGTCACCACCAGCACCTCGGCGTTCGGCAACTTCTGGCCCAGCGAGAGGGCGACATCTCCGGTGCCGGGAGGCAGGTCGAGCAGCAGGTAGTCCAGGTCGCCCCAGTAGACGTCGCTGAGCAGCTGGTGCAATGCCCGGTCGAGGATCGGCCCGCGCCACGCGATCACCTGATCCCGGCTGGACTTCAACATGCCCATCGAGATCACCCGCAGGCCCATCGTCGGCACCGGCATGATCATGCCGTCGATCGAGGTCGGCACCGCATCGAGCAGGCCCATCATCTGCGGAATGGAGTGCCCGTAGATGTCGGCGTCGAGCACCCCCACCGCACGCCCCCGAGCAGCCAGCGCCATGGCCAGGTTCACCGTCACCGACGACTTGCCCACGCCACCCTTGCCTGAGGCGACCAGGATCACCTGGGTCAGCGAGTTCTCATCGGCGAAGGGGATCGTCCGTTCGGTCACCCCACCGCGCAACTGCAGCTTCATCGCGGCGCGCTGCTCATCGTTCATCGCACCCAAGGTGAGTTCGATGCCGGCCACGCCGTCGACGCCGGTCACGGCCGCGGTCACGTCATGCTCGATGGTCGACTTCATCGGGCAGCCCGGAATCGTCAGCAGCACGGTCAGGGTGACCACGGAGTCCTCATCAACGGTGACCGATTCGACCATTCCCAGATCGGTGATCGGGCGTTTGATTTCTGGATCGATCACCCCGGAGAGTGCGTGGTGAACAGCGTCGAGCAAAGCAGTGTGGGACATGCCCTGAAGATTACCCTCAGGCGCCCTTGGGCCGTTCCGGCTCGGCCTCCCGACCATCCTCCAGCTCGGCGAGCAGGTCCCGCAGCTCGGAGCGGATGAAGTCCCGGGTCGCCAGGTCGTTCACCCGCATCCGCAGGGAGGCGATCTCGCGGGCCAGGAAGTCCATGTCGGCGCGGGCCTGGGCAGCTGTCCGGCGGTCCTCATCGAGGCCCATCTTGTCCCGAGCCTCCTGCCGGTTCTGCGCAAGCAGGATCAGCGGTGCCGCGTAGGAGGCCTGCAACGACAGGACGAGGGTGAGAAAGATGAACGGGAACGGATCGATGCTCAACGGGCCGGGCACCACGCTGTTCCACACGACCCAGGCGATGATGAACACCGTCATCCAGATCAGGAAGCGTGCCGTACCCATGAACCGGGCGAAGCTCTCGGCGAACTTGCCGAAGGTATCCGAATCCATCTTGACCTTGGGCAGCCACTCCCGTTGGCGGCCCGGGGTGGACAGCCGGTCAGCGCCGGACATCGCTCACCTCCTGCCGGTCGAGCTGCACGCCGCGCCAGTCGCTGGGCAGGATGTGGTCGAGCACGTCGTCAACCGTGACCGCGCCCAAGAGACGCCGTTGGTCATCCACCACCGGGGCGCACAACAGGTCGTAGGTGGCGAAATAGCGGCTGACCTGGGCCACGTTCGCGGACGGCGTGAGCGGCGTGATCGCCGAATCCATCACACTGGCGGCCAGCGCCGAGGGTGGTTCCCGGAGCAGCCGCTGAATGTGCACCCCGCCGATGTAGCGGCCGGTCGGGGTGTCCAGCGGCGGTCGACAGATGAACGCCAAACAGGCCAGCGCCGGCGTCAGCTCCTCGTTGCGCATGTGGGCCAGCGCATCGGCCACCGTGGCGTCGGGCGCCAGAATCACCGGCTCCGGGGTCATCAGACCACCGGCGGTCGCCGCGTCATAGATCAGCAACGAACGCACGTCGCGGGCGTCGTCGGGTTCCATCCGCTCCAGAATGTCCTCGGCCATGCCGGGCTCCAGTTCGGCGATCAGGTCGGCCGCGTCATCGGGATCCATCTCCTCCAGCACGTCGGCCGCCCGTTCGGTGTCCAGCGACTTGATCACCGCCACCTGTTCGTCCTCGGGGAGTTCTTCCAACGCCTCGGCGAGCATGTCGTCATCCATGGCCTCGACCACCTCGGCGCGACGCTTCGGGTCCATGTCGTGCAGTTCCCGGGCCACATCGGCCGGTTTCATCTCCATCAACTGGGCCACCACCTGGTCGGCGGGACGTTCCGACTCCAGCCAGAGGTCGGCCACCTCCGTCCAACCCACGATGGTCACATGTGCCCGGACGAACGGACGCCGCTTGGCCTGATCACGCAAGGCCACCTCGTGCAGTTCCCAGTCGCGTCCCCGGGTCTGCCGGATCGCCACGTCATAGATGGTGAAGGTGCCCTCGTGGTTGCGCCGGTGAACCGTCCGGTCGAAGAGTTGGTCGATCACCAGCACTTCACGTTCCCGAACCCGGAACCGGCGGGTGTTCACCACGCCGGAGATGATCACCTGATTGGCATCGATGGAGTGCACCCGCTCGATCGGGAAGAAGATCCGGCGCATGGCAAAGAGCTCAACCACCAGCCCCTTGACCCGAGGCGCCCGGTTGCCCGTCCGATTCTGGATCACCACGTCGCGAATCTTGCCAACCTGGTCGCCACTGGTGTCCATCATCGGCAGGCCCTTGATCCGGGAGATGAAAATGGACGAACCGCTCACGAGGGGAGGTTAGCGCGAAAACCCCCCGATCAGGTGGCCTCGGGATCGAACAGGGTTGGTTTCGCCGGCACGGGGACCGCAGGCGTGACCGCGGCGGGCGCGTCCTTGCCGATGCTGCGCATTTCGTTGGTCACGTAGGCGAGATCGTCCTGGACGTCGGTGCCCAGATGTTTGGCGATGAAAGCCTTCGGATTCAGGTCAGAGGCCTTCAGGTTGGCGAACTCGGGGCCGAGCTCTTCCCGCAATTGACCCTTGGCGTCGTTGGCGATCCGGCGGACGTACTGCAGGACGCGGGCTGCTTTGCGGGCCAGATCAGGCAGCTTTTCGGGGCCGAAGATGACGATGCCCAACACGATGAGAAGGATGATCTCGCCGGTGTTGAAGTCCACGCAGGACAGATTACCCCGCCGGGAGTGCCCGCCAAGCCCTCGCTACAGCCACGCCGCGGTCAGCAGGCCCACGAACCGCGCCGCCTCCTCCGGGGTCGCTTCCAGCAACGGGCGACGCAGCCCACCGGGGGCGAACCCGCGAGCGGCCAGCCCGGCCTTGACCAACATGCAGCCCTGGGTGGCGAAGACCCCGTTGAAGATCGGCAGCAGGGCCGCGTTCTCCGCAGCGGCCCCGACCACGTCACCGGCCAGGAAACGCTCCATCATGGCTTTCATCCGGGCACCGGTGAAGTGAGTGGACGTCCCGACGACCCCGACCCCTCCGACCGACATCAGCGGCAAGGTGTAGGCGTCGTCACCGGAGTAATAGGCCAGATCGGTCGCTGCGATCACGTCGGCGGAGGCGACCACCGAACCCTTGGCGTCCTTCACCGCGACGATCCGGGGATGCTGGGCCACCGTGAGGAAGGTGTCGGTCGCGATCGGGATGCCGGCGCGATGGGGAACGTCGTAGAGCATCACCGGCAGGTCCGTGGCGTCGGCCACGGCCAGGAAGTGCGCGGCCAGCGCGTCTTGCGGGGGCCGTGAGTAGTAGGGCGTGACCACGAGCAGACCGTTCGCCCCGGCGTCGGCAGCTTGGCGGGCCAGCTCGATCGTGTGCTCGGTGTTGAACGTGCCAACGCCGGCGATGACCTGCGCCCGATCCCCACTTCGGCCACCACGGCCGCCACCAACGCAGCCTTCTCGGCGTCGGTCGTGGTGGGCGATTCTCCGGTCGTGCCGTTGATCACCAGGGCGTCGTGCGCCAGGCGATCCACCAGATGTGCCGCCAGTCGCCGGGCCTCGTCAAGATTCACGCTGCCATCGACGGCGAAGGGGGTGATCATGGCCGTCAGCAAGCGGCCGAAGACGGGTTCGGTCATGCGGGTCAGTGTAGGGCGTCACCTGGCGGCACGGGGCCGCAGAACCCGGCTGTTTCGCTACGCTGAGGACGTGAATCCTGCACCGAAGTCGGCCGCGCACTCCTCCCCCCACGCCATCTCCTGGGCCTTTGCCGAGGCCTTTGTGCCAGAGTCGGACGCCAGCACCCTGGCCCGCCAAGCCGCGCGCGAGATGGGACTCTCCTCGGTGAGCCAGGGAGCCGCCAGCGTGCTGACCTTCCTGGCCAAAGCGATCAACGCCCGCCACGTGGCAGAAATCGGCACCGGCGCGGGAGTTTCCGGGTTGGCCCTGTTGGGCGGCATGGCCCCCGACGGCATCCTGACCAGCATCGACGCCGAGAATGAGCATCAGGTGGCGGCTCGCCAGATCTTCAACGCCGCCGGCGTCCCGGCCCGCCGCGCCCGTCTGATCGCCGGTGGTGCGCTGAACGTGTTGCCCAAGCTGAGCGATGGCGCCTATGACCTGGTGCTGATCGACGGCGATCCCCTGGAGTACGTGGAGTACGTCGCTCAGGCGCTGCGGCTGCTGCGGCACGGTGGCCTGCTCGTCCTGCACCATGCGCTGTGGCAGGGCCTGGTGCCGGATCCGACGAACGAGGATGACGAAACCCTGATCGTCCGCGAAGCACTGCAGGCGGTCACCGAGATCGACGACTTCACCCCGATGTTGCTCCCGGTCGGCGATGGCCTGCTGGCGGCCGTGAAGGGCTGATCCGCTCAGCCCCTGCACGTCGAGAACCAGACCCGGCCGAGAACCAGCACTGCCCGCGACCCTGAGGGTCGCGGGCAGTTGTGTTGGCTGGGAAGGGCTCAGAGCCCGGCAACGTCCACGTTCTTCGGCACGACAGTGATGCCGGCCTCGGAGACGTGGAAGCCACGCGCCCGGTCGTGATCCTTGTCGACACCGATCTCGACACCATCGGGCACATGGACGTTCTTGTCCAAGATGGCGCGGCGGACGACCGAGTTACGGCCGACCCGGCAGCCGGAGAAGATCACCGACTCCTCGACCTTGGCCCACTTGTCGACCATGACGTTCGGCGAGAGCACTGAGCGGTCCACGTCGCCGCCGGAAATGATGCACCCCGCGCTGACGATCGAGTCCTCGGCATTGCCGCGCAAGGTGAACTTCGCACCCGGCAGCTGCGGCGCCGAGGTGAAGATCGGCCACTGGCGGTTGTAGAGGTTGAAGTCCGGCTCAACCGACACCAAGTCCATGTGCGCGTTGTGGTAGGCGTCGATGCTGCCGACGTCACGCCAGTAGTTGCGATCCTTGTCGGTCGAACCCGCGACGTTGTTGAGCGTGAAGTCGTAGACCTGCGCCTGACCCTGGCCGACGAAGAAGGGCACCACGTTGCCACCCATGTCGTGCTTGGACGTCGCGTCGTTGGCGTCCTCGTTGAGGCAGTCGACGAAAGCCTTCCGGCTGAAGACGTAGTTGCCCATCGAGGCGAACGACTCCTCAGGGCTGTCCGGCAGGCCGGGCGGATCGGCCGGCTTCTCCAGGAAGCTGTTGATCTTGTTGTCGGCGGCCGCGTCGATCACGCCGAACTCGCTGGCCTCGCGCCGCGGCACCCGGATGCCGGCAACGGTGCAGGCAAGGCCGGACTCGATGTGAGCGTCAACCATCTTGCTGACGTCCATCCGGTAGATGTTGTCGGCGCCGAAGACGACCACGTAGTCAGGATCTTCGTCGTTGATCAGGTTCATGGACTGGAAGATGGCGTCGGCGCTGCCCATGAACCACTGCTTGCCGGTGCGCTGCTGGGCGGGTACCGAGGTGACGTAGCTGCCGAGCAGCGTCGACATGCGCCACGTCTGCGCGACGTGCCGGTCCAGGGAGTGGGACTTGTACTGGGTCAGGACGCACATCTTCGTCAGGCCCGAGTTCGCCAAGTTGGATAGGACGAAGTCGATCAAGCGGTAGGTGCCCCCGAAGGGGACGGCGGGCTTGGCCCGATCGGCGGTGAGCGGCATCAAACGCTTGCCTTCACCACCTGCCAGGACGATCGACAGAACGTTCGGATTACTCATGTTCCGAACCTAGGGGTCGCGCCTGCGCGACACAAGGAAGCCGTCCGAAAACGGAATCTACGGGGGGTCAAAAGGCCTCCGCCGGGCTGTCGGACGGGCCATTTCTGTGACACGATCCGGCTATGTCTCTTCGTGTCTCCATCCTCACTCGCGAGTACCCACCGTTCATTTATGGGGGTGCAGGAGTCCACGTCGGCCAGTTGGTGCCCCAACTGCGCAAGTTCTGTGAATCAGTCGATGTCCAGTGCATGGGCGAGCCGCGCGAGGGCGCGACGGCGCATGCCGAGACCTACCCAGAGGGCGCCAATGCGGCGATCCGGGTCCTGGGAGCAGATGTCTCCATGGCGGCGGCAATCCCCGAAGTCGACGTGATCCACTCCCACACCTGGTACGCCAACTTCGCCGGGCTCGTCGGATCGAAATTCCAGGACGTGCCGCACGTAGTCACCTCGCACTCCCTGGAGCCACACCGTCCGTGGAAGGCCGAGCAGCTCGGCGGTGGCTATCGCGTCTCCTCCTGGGCCGAACGGACGGCCTTCGAAGACGCGGACGCCGTGATCGGGGTCAGCGCCGGCATGGCCCGGGATGTGCTGGAGTCCTACCCCGGCATCGACCCGGCGAAAATGCACGTGGTGAAGAACGGCATCGATCCCGACGAGTTCCGGCCCGACTACAACACCGACGTTGTGGACGCCCTGGGCCTGGATCGGGACAAGCCGATCGTCACCTTCGTCGGCCGGATCACCCGGCAGAAGGGCCTGGTCCACCTCGTCCGGGCCGCTGCGTTGTTCGATCCCGACACCCAGTTGTTGCTCCTCGCCGGAGCCCCCGACACCCCCGAGATCGCGGCCGAGTTCAACGCGGCGTTCGCCGAGCTGAAGAAGGTCCGGGCCGGGGTCACCTGGGTCCAGGAGATGCTTCCCCGGGCCTCGGTCCGGCAGGTGCTCTCGCACTCCACCGTGTTCGCCTGCCCCTCGGTCTACGAGCCGCTGGGCATCGTCAACCTCGAAGCCATGGCCTGCGAGACCGCCGTGGTCGCCTCAGCGGTCGGCGGCATCCCGGAGGTCGTCGTGGACGGTGAGACCGGCGTGCTGGTCGCCTACGACCCGAAGCAGGCCGGCGATCCCGAGTTCGTCAGCAACTTCGAGTCCACCTTCGCCGACAACGTGAACGCCCTCACCCGGGACGGTGACCGAGCCAAGGCGATGGGCCTGGCCGGACGCCAACGCTGCATCGACGAGTTCAGCTGGGAGAAGATCGCCAAGGAGACAGTCGCCGTGTACGAGAAGGCGATCGCTGCACACGGCTCCCGCTGAGGAAGGCTCGGCGCTCAGCCCGCTAAAGAACTACGGCCCCCGGTGCGGATGCACCGGGGGCCAAGCTCTGTTCGGGCGACGCCGTCAGGCGACGACCACGACTCCCTGCAGGGCTCCGAGAAGTTCGGCGGCCTCCGCAGCGTTCATCTCAATCACCAGGCGGCCACCACCTTCGGCAGGAATCCGCATCGCGATCACGCGTCCTTCTTTGGCGACCTCGATGGGACCATCCCCGGTCCGCGGCTTCATTGCTGCCATCGCACAACCTCAACTTCCTATGGGTACTCTGTCCATTATTCCAGACCCGGGAGAGTCTTCGGGGACAAACCCTCATTCGAGCTCGAATCCGACCCCCTACCACCCGGCTCCGCGGACTCCGCCGCCTGCAATTGCTCGGCCAAACGATCGAGCAGTTCGTCCACCTGGTCCATCGAGTAGCCCCGCGTGACCACGGCGAAGCGAGCCTCCCGCAGCGCCTTCGAGTCCAGGATGCCGACCGGAAGTTGGGCCCGGGGAGTGTCGGTCACCGTCCCTGGCATCGAGCCGAGCCGTCCCGTGGCCGCGACCGCCCCAAGACCGAGCACGGCGACCGCGATCATCCACAACACCCATTCCATGGCACTCACTGGGCCAACTCGTCGCGGGGCCTGGTCACGGCCGCGATCACCTCGGCGACATCGTCGGTGACCGTGACCAACTCCAGGTCCTTGGCCGCGATGTAGCCCTCGGCCAGCGTCTGTTCGCGCAGCCAGGTGAGCATCGGGCTCCAGTAGTCCTTCCCGAACAGGACGATCGGAAACTGGGTCACCTTGTGGGTCTGGACCAGGGTCAGGGCTTCGAAGAGCTCGTCGAAGGTGCCGAATCCCCCGGGCATCACCACGAAGCCGCGGGAGTACTTGAGGAACATCACCTTGCGGGCGAAGAAATAGCGGAAGTTGATGCCGAGCGTCACGTACTTGTTCAGCGACTGCTCGAAGGGCAGTTCAATGCCCAGGCCGACAGAGATCCCGCCGGCCTGGGCGGCTCCCTTGTTCACCGCCTCCATGATCCCGGGGCCGCCACCGGTGATGGAGGCGTAGCCCGCCTCGGCGAGACCTCGTCCGATGGCGACGGCCGAACCCCATAGCGGGCTGCTCTTGGGGGTGCGCGCGGACCCGAAGACCCCGACTGCCGGCCCGACCTCAGCCAGGGTGCCGAAGCCCTCCACGAATTCGGACTGGATCCGCATCACCCGCCACGGGTCGGAATGCACCCAGGCGGTGTCGCCGCGGCTCTGCAGCAGCCGCTCATCGGTGGTGGTCTGTTGGACTTGGCCCTGGCGTCGGATAACCGGGCCCTGGGTACGGATTCTCCTGCTCACGAGGTCAGCCTAAACGGTGCCCGATCAGGCGGTCAGCCAGCGCAGCAGCGCCTGGTGACAGGTGTGCAGGTCGGCGATGGGACAGAACTCGTCATCGGCGTGCGCCTTCTCAGGATTGCCCGGACCGAAGTTGACCGCCGGAATCCCCAGGGCGGAGAAGCGGGCGACATCGGTCCAGCCGAACTTGGCCGACGGAGTTCCCCCGACCGCGGCGACGAAATCCCGCGCTGCCGGTTGGTCGAGACCCGGACGGGCACCGGCAGCGAAATCCACGAAGTCAAGCTGGTAGCCGGCGAAGACCTGCCGACAGTGCTCCTTCGCGTCCGCCTCGTCGCGATCGGGGGCGAAGCGGAAGTTGACCGTGATCGTGCAGGCGTCGGGGACCACGTTCCCGGCGATCCCGCCGGAGATCGCCACAGCGTTCAAGCCTTCGCGGAACTCCAAGCCCTCGACCACCGGGCGCCGGGGCTCATAGTTGACCAGCCGGGTGAGCACGTCGGCCGCGCCGTGGATCGCGTTGTCCCCCATCCAGGAGCGGGCCGAGTGTGCCGCTCGTCCGCTCGTGGTGATGGTGAACCTCAGGGTGCCCTGACACCCGCCCTCGATCCGGGCGTTGGAGGGTTCCATCAGCACAGCGAAGTCACCGTTCAACACGTCCGGCCGGGTGGCGGCCAGCCGGGTCAACGAGTTCAGGGACGCGTCCACCTCTTCATGGTCGTAGAAGATCCAGGTCACGTCGCGAGTGGGTTGCTCGAGCGCCGCAGCGACGGCGATCATCACCGCGATCCCGCCCTTCATGTCGCACGCGCCGCGCCCGTAAACCAAGCCGTCCTCGATCCAGGAGGGCAGGTTGTTCGCCACCGGGACCGTGTCCAGGTGCCCGGCAATGACGACCCGGCTGTTCAGGCCCCGATCGGTTCGGGCGATCACGGTGTCGCCGTCTCGGGTGAGGTGGAGGTGGTCGCGTCCGCGCAGAGTTGCCTCGACGTGGTCGGCGAGGCGAGCCTCGTTGCCGCTCACCGACTCGATGTCGATCAATTGGCTCAGGAGGCTGACCAGGTCTTCCACGTCGGCGCGTTGCATTGAGTCAGACTAGCAAAGCGGGTTCCCTGCGTCTGCGCGGGAGCCCCACAAAGAAATTCGCATAATTGACTCGCAGAATTCTGCACTAAATTCTGGTCACCGTTCCCCGGTCGGACACTCGGGTGTAGCGTGAAAAGCATCCAACAGGCCGCTCGGGGGAATGTGATGCGTAGAACCAGACTATATTTAGCCACGCTCGGAATATCTTTAGCCATGGTCAGTCCCGTCCTTGCGGGGCAGAGTTCGGTGGCCACACCATTGGCGCCCGCAGCTGCGCCGGCGGTCGTGATTCCGTCGGCCGTCGTCGCCACGAAGGCAATTCTTGTGCCGTACAGCGTGGTTGATCCGACCACGAACAAGACCACTGCCCTGCTCTGCGCCGAGTGCGGGATCCGGCGCCTCAACACAACTCAGGCTACGGCCACGGGAATGCTTTTCGGGGCGGGGAACGAGCCTTCGCTGGCTCGGAGCGTCCGGCTTCAGCATTACGTCAGCAGCGCCTGGAAGACCATCGCCACCGGGGACTCCGACGCGACGACGGGCATGGTCACGCTGACCTTCTCCATCTCCTCAGCCCCCCGCTGGTCTCCCCGGAACTACCGGATCTACGCGCCCGCTGTCACCGGTGCCGCCTCAGTGACGTCGGCCACCACCAAGTTCCTGCCAGGGCCCGGGGTCGCTGGCAGCACGTCCTACCCGCTGGGCAAGAACGTTCTGCGGGTCAGCGTGAACAACACGGTCTACCCGACGTCGAAGACCACGATCTACAAGGGCAGCCTGACCTACACCCAGGCCGGTCAAGGGACGACGGCCCCGCTGCCGCTGGAGAACTTCGCGGTGCGAGGCGGAACGACGGCGAAGCTGGCGAAGAAGCCCTACAAGCTGAAGTTTGAAAACGATCGAGATCTGTTCGACGCCTTCAACGGGGTTGGGGGCAATACGAGCACCCTCAAGACAAAGCGCTTCAATTTACTGGCACTATTTGTCGACAACACCCTGATGCGGGACAAGTTGGCCCTTGACCTGGCCCGGCGACAGACTCCGGCCAATGCCGGCAAGGCCGCCGACATCCCGTCGTTCCTGGCGCGGGAGAATTTGCAGTGGACGAGCCGCGCGGAGCACACCGAGCTGTATGTGAACGATCAATACCTGGGCGTGTACCTGATCACCGACGCGACGAAGATCGACAGCACCCGGGTGCGAATCGACAAGCAAAAGGGGTCCATCGTCGAAGCGGACAATCCCGACATCAGCTCGGACGCGATCGAGTGGAAGACGCCCAAGTCGCAGTACATCAAGTTCGAGGATCCGGACACCTACAAGAACCTGGTCACCAAGGCCGAACAAGTCTCGACCCCAGTTGGCCGGCTGACCAGTTCGACCCCGAGGCCGTCACGATCCCGGAAACGGGACGCGGTCAAGGCTCAGGTATCTCGACTTGAGAGCGCCATCTACGCCCGTGACTGGACGCGGATCCAGAAGTACCTGGATGTCGACTCGACCGTCGACTGGTACTTGGTCCGCGAGTTCACCAAGGACGTCGATGCCGACTTCTATCGCAGTTCCACCTTCTTCCTGCCCGACTACACCGCCTGCCCCACCGTCCCGGTTGACCAATGCGATGCCACGGGCAAGTTCTACTTCGGGCCGGTCTGGGACTTTGACCGGAGCGCCGGCGCGACCACCAAGAGCAGTGCCATCGCCTCGACCTCCGGCTGGTACGTGCGGGGGATCAGCGCCGGGTACACCTCGCGCGATGCGCACCACTACAACCAGTGGTTCAAGCAGTTGGGCCAGACCAGCGGATTCATGAACCTCGTGCGTGCACGCTGGGCCTTGAAGAAGGCGGAGTACGCCCAGGTGGGCAACACTGATGTTGAGGCCATGTACTCCACGTTGGTGGGAAGCGAAGGCGATGAAGTCGCCCGCGCCGCCAGTGACCGGATGCGTTGGTCCGGTTACACCCGGGCGTACGGCTGGCGCTCCAGCACCTTCCTCGGCGAGAAGGACTTCGTCAAGGGTGCGCTGCAAGGGACGTTACAGCTGGGTGAACAGCAACATCTGATCCCGTCACACAGACCAAGCGCACCTCCCGAGCCATGCTCGGGGGGTGCGCTTGGTTGTGGGCAGGTGACGGAATGTAGGGTTGCGCCCATGACTGTTGAGGTACGCCGCGCCTGGGGCTGGGGCCTGGTGACCGTCCATGACTCGGGCCAGATTCTTGACACCTGGTTCCCCGAACCCGCCTTGGGGGACGCCCCCACCGGGGCGACGCCACCCCCAGAGGAGCTGGTGACCGCCCTCGGTCCGGACGAGCTTCGCCGGCTCAGCACAGAACTACGCCTGATCAGCATCGACCTCGATCAGCCGCCACTGGAGGTGCCCGACGCCTACCTCCGGCTGCACCTGTTGAGCAGTCGGCTGTGCGCCCCCCGCAGCCTCAACCTGGACGGCATCTTCGGGGTGCTGCCCAACGTGGTCTGGACGTCCGCGGGACCCTGCGCCGTCGACGGCTTCGAGCGGGTGCGGCTGGCACTTCGGGTTGCGCGCGGTCAGGTGACGGTGTTCGGGGTGGACAAGTTCCCCCGAATGGTGGACTACGTGCTGCCCACGGGCGTCCGGATCGCCGACGCCGACCGGGTGCGGCTCGGCGCCCACCTGGCCGCCGGCACCACCGTGATGCACGAGGGGTTCGTGAACTTCAACGCCGGCACCTTGGGCACCTCCATGGTCGAGGGCCGGATCTCGGCGGGTGTCGTGGTGGGTGACGGCTCCGACATCGGCGGCGGCGCCTCGATCATGGGCACCCTGTCCGGCGGCGGCAAGGAAATGGTGAGCATCGGCGCCCGCTGCCTGCTGGGCGCCGAGTCGGGGTTGGGCATCTCGCTCGGCGACGACTGCACGGTCGAGGCCGGGCTGTACGTCACCAGCGGCACCAAGGTCACCCTGCCGGACGGGACGGTGGTCAAGGCCCGCGACCTGTCCGGCGAGAGCAACCTGCTGTTCCTGCGCAACTCCCTGACCGGGGCGGTCGAGGTGCGTCCGCGCCGCGGCGGCACCCTGGAGTTGAACGCCGCGCTGCACCACAACTGACGTGGCGCCTTCCCCGAGGCTGCGCGGCCTCGGCCGAGCGTTGGTCGCCGGGTGGGTTCTCGTGCTGACGCTCGTGGTGATCTGGGTCGGCCTGACGGTGTGGTCGCGCTACACCAAGACGCCGTTCCCGACCGACGACCAGTGTTCGGCCACCGTGGAGAATCACGTCACCAGCATCGACCCGGAACAAGCCCGCAACGCCTCGATCATTGCGGGGGTGGCGGCCGTCCGTCAGTTGCCGCCACGGGCGGTCACCATCGCCCTGGCCACCGTCTACCAGGAGTCGGGGATGCGCAACCTCGACTACGGACACGCCGATTCGCTGGGGCTTTTCCAACAACGGCCGAGCCAGGGCTGGGGCAGCACCGCTGAGATCATGGATCCCTATTACTCCAGCCGCGCCTTCTACCAGGCCCTGGTCAAGGTGCCGAGTTGGAAGACCGGCGACATCAACGACGTGGCGCAGGCCGTCCAGCGCAGCGGCTTCCCCGAGGCGTATCGCCAGCACGTGCCGAACGCGCGGGCCCTGGCCAGCGCTCTCAGCGGCGAATCACCCGCCACGTTCACCTGCGTGGTCGGCAAGCCCAAGCCCGCCGACCCGGTGGGGCTGGCGAAGTTTCTGAGCCGCACGCTGGGCGATCGGGTCAAGGTGTCCGTGACCGAGGACGGCGTCAGCGTCGTGGCTGACAACCAGCGGTTTGCCTGGTCGGCGGCACACCTGGCCATCGCCAACGGCGGACCCCACGGACTCAGCGAGGTGATCGTGGGTGCCAGCACCTGGAAGCGCAACAAGCTCACCTTGGCCGACTGGCAGGGTGAGGTGACCGAGACCCGGACGGTCCAACTGCGGTTCGACAGTTGATCAGATTCGATAGTTGATCAGACTCAGCGGGTGAGTCGCTGCACGGCCTCGGCGATGGCTTGATCGGTGCCGGTCAGGGCCACCCGGACGAACTGCCGTGCCGCCTCGCCGTAGAAGTCGCCGGGTGCCACCAGCACGCCGAGGGCGGCCAACCGATCCACGGTGATCCGGCAGTCTTCATCGCGGGTCGCCCACAGGTAGAGCGAGCCTTCGGAATGCTCGATCCGGTAGCCGGCGGCCTCCAACGCGGGGCGGAGCAGCGCCCGGCGGCGGGCGTAACGTCCGCGCTGTTCCTCGACATGGGTCTGGTCCCCCAACAAAGCAGCCATCGCGGCCTGGACGGGTGTCGGCACCATCCCGCCGGCGTGTTTGCGCACCTCGCGCAGCTCGCTGACGATCTGGGGGTCGCCGGCGACGAAACCGGCTCGATACCCGGCCAGGTTCGAGCGTTTGGACAGCGAATGCGCGGCCAGCAGCCCGTCCACGCGGCCCCCGCAGATCGCCGGGTGCAGCACCGACATCGGGTCGGCCTCCCAGCCGAACTCGCCGTAGCACTCATCGGAGGCCAGCACAGCACCGCAGGAGCGAGCCGCCGCCACCCAGTCGCGCAGCTCGTCCGCGCTCAAGATGGAGCCGTGCGGGTTGGCCGGCGAGTTGATCCAGATCAGTTGCGGGCCGGCGGCCGCCGCTTCCGCCGGATCATCTGTTGCGAGCACCCCGGCACCGCTCAGCCGCGCCCCGACCTCATAGGTCGGGTAGGCCATGGTCGGGATGACGACGAGGTCGCCCTCACCCAGGCCCAAGAGGGTGGGCAGCCAGGCCACCAGCTCTTTGGTGCCGATCACCGGCAGGACGCCCTCGTCAGCGATCGGCACGCTCCCCCAGCGGTTCGCCAGGTAGTCCCGAATGGCTTGGCGGAGCTCAGGCGTGCCCCAGGTGGTGGGGTAGCCGGGCGCGTTGGCGGCACCGATCAGCGCCTCGATCCCCAGCGCAGGGGTCGGGTCGACCGGCGTGCCGATGGACAGATCGACGATGCCGCGAGGATGCGCGGCAGCCGTCGCCTTGGCGCCGGCCAGTGAGTCCCACGGAAAGTCCGGCAGGGACTGCGAAACCTGAGGGCTCACTCGCCCTGGGGCGGCAGTGCCTCGACCAGCGGGTGATCGGCGTCGATCGGGCCGAGCTTGGCCGCGCCACCGGGCGAGCCGACGGTCTTGAAGAAGTCGACGTTGACGTCGTAGAACTGCTTCTGATCGCCGGGCACGTCATCTTCGTAGTAGATGGCCTCCACCGGGCAGACCGGCTCGCAGGCGCCACAATCCACGCACTCGTCGGGGTGGATGTACAGCATCCGGTTGCCCTCGTAGATGCAGTCGACAGGACACTCCTCGACGCAAGCGAGATCCTTGATGTCCACACAGGGCTGCGTGATGATGTAGGTCATAGTGAAGCGCTCCTCGTTACGCGATGATGGCGTCGGATCACTCTACAACTCCACGCCACAAGGGGAACCGTCCAGATGACCCGCATGGACAGCGATTCTTGGCAGCTTCGGCCCGGCGAGCGGATCTCGGTACGCCGGCGGCTCGCGGACGGCGGTCAGACCGATGCCATCGGCTACCTGGTCGAGGTGGATCCCACACGGCTGTTGGTTGAAGACCGGCGCGGGGGTCTGATCACGATCGAGCGGGAGTCGATCCTTGCCTTGCGGCGGTGGCACCGGCCTTGGGACGCGATCCCGCGAGCGCCCCGGACGAACTGCTGGCCGAACTCCTCGGGCGGGCGGGTCTGCGAGGCGAGGGCCGGCGAGTTCGGATCAGTGACCTGCTGGCCGATCAGGTGCCGCCGGCGACGGTGTTTCACGAGCGCGGCACCTGGACCGATGGCCGCTATCGCGCCCGAGTGGAGGGCGAATGGCTGATCACCGATGCTCCCACCGGCCCGTTGTTGATCGCGCTGACCTGGTGGGCTGCCAGGCAGGGTGCCCGCAGCGTGCTCCAGGTCACGCCTGGTTGACGCCGACCCGCGAGGCCCGGCGTTCTGCGGCCTCGACCGTGTTGCGGAAGAGCATGGCGATCGTGGTCGGGCCTACCCCGCCGACACGCGGCGTGATCCACCTGGCTACCTGCTCGCAGCGCTCGTCCACATCGGGCAGCAGGGTTCGTCCTTGGTAGCGGACGCCACCGCCGACCACCACCGCCCCCGGGGAGATGTGCTCGGGCTGCAGGATCCCCGGAACGCCCGCGGCCGCGATCACGATCGGGGCTCGCCGGGTGTACCGCGCCCAATCGGGAACCCCGGTGTGAACCACGGTGACGGCGGCGTTCGCGGTAGGGCGCTTCAGCGACAGCAGCATCGAGAGTGGCCGTCCGAGGGTGAATCCGCGGCCCAGCACCACCACCTCACGACCGGCCAGCGGGATCTGGTAGTGAGCCAGCAGCGCCTCGATCCCCGCCGGGGTGCAGGGCAGCGGGCCGCTCATGCCCAGCGCCAGCCGACCCATGTTCATCGGGTGCTGACCGTCGGCGTCCTTGTCCGGGTCGAGTTCGGCCAGCGCGCCCTCGTAGTCGATCTGCGCCGGAGTGGGGTGCTGGATCAGCACCGCATCCACGTCGTCGTCGGCATTGAAGTCGCGGATCGCCGCGAGAAGGTCGGCTTGGGTCGCCTCGTCCGGCAGTTGGATGTGACGCCCGCCGAAGCCCAGGTCGGTGGCCCGCTGCTGCTTCATCCGGATGTAACCGGCGGACGCGGTGTCATTGCCGACCAGAATCGTGCCCAGGCCGGGATTCACCCCCGCAGCCCTCAGCGTGGCGATCCGGGTGGTCAGGTCGGCATACACCGCGTCGGCAACCGGTTTCCCCGGCATCATCACTGCGCCCATGGCTGAGGAGCCTAGTGCCCGCAGACCGGGTCAGCTGCCCGGCTTCTTGCCGCAGACCACGGGGGTCAGGGTGTTGTAGCGCCAGAAGAAGGGCTCGCTCCGGACCAGCTTCTTGCCCTGGTAGAACAGGCGCTTGTAGCGGACGTCGAAGCCGCTCATCGCGCTCTGCGGCTCACAGCCCGCGCTGGTGTCATAACGGGTTGCGGCCGGCGCACGGTAGTTGCTGCGCACCGGCTTGCTGGCTTTGACCGTGTAGCGCTTGGTCGACCAGACGCGGACGGTGATCGACCCGGTCTGACCGACCTTGCCGGTCGTCCAGGCCTGCAGCACGACGCCGTGCGGCGAGTCGTTCTGGAACTTCATATCGACCGAGACCCAGTCCAGCGTTGCCTCGCGCCCGACCGGATACCGGCTGAAGTAGAGCGAGTGCGGCTTGTGGTAGATGTCCTTGAGCCCGGCGAAGAAGATCGCGTTGAACGTCGTGGTGGTGGCCTGCGAGATGCCGCCACCCATTCGCTGGACGACCTTGCCGCCATCGATCGCGCCCCCCGACATCCAGCCGTTCGCGGTCGACCGGAAGCCGAGGGTCTTGTTCATGCTGAACGTCTCGCCCGGCTTCAGGAAGGTGCCGTTGATCAACCGGGCCGCCTTGCCGATGTTGTTCACCCGGTAGGCCGAGCCCGGGAAGTAGGTGGTGAACTTGCCGGTGACCTGCTTCACGCCCATCTTCTTCGCATCCGCGGTGGTGAAGGCCGCCTGCTGCACGCCGGCCTTCACGGTCACGGTCCGTCCGGCTCCGGCGGCGAGAACTCTCTGAGCAGCCGTGGCAAGTTCGGCGCTGTCGATGCCGATCCCATCGACGGAGGGGATGATCTTGGGCTTGCCCTTGCTGATCGTGATATCTGCATCCTTCGGCTGTTTGAGCCCAAGGCCCTTCAGTTCGGTTTTTGCCTCTGCGGTCAGCTTCTTCGCGTCCAGGACGGGTGCTAGGGCACCGTCCGTCGGCACGAAGCGGAGGGCGGCGGCCAGCATCTTCGGGGTCAGGTCGAAGTCACCGGCCTCGCCCGCGTCAACCTTGATCGGATGCGCGAGGGCCGCAGTTCCCGCCCCGGTGAGGGTGCTGTCAGCTTCAGCGGTGGTGATCTCGGGCTCGGTGCGCTTGACCACCGCAGCCACCTGGCCGGTGAGGAAGTCGTCGGCAATCGCACCGAGCGTCGCGGGGCGATCGACGGTGATCCCGTCCGCACCCTTGGAGCGAACGAGTTTGCCGCCTTTGACCGCGATGCCCGCGTCGCGTGCGGCCACATCTGCTTTCTTGGCCAGGGTCTCGACGGCCTGCGCCAGCGCCTCGCCACTCTCCGTCACCACCGCCCGGCTCTCGCCGCCACCAGCCAGGACGGTGAGGATGTGCAGGGGTGCCCAACTGCGGCCCGCCCCGGACGCGGTGACCGAGGTGGCATAGTCAATCCCCAAGCCCACCTCCGAGGGAACGAACGTAACCTTGGCCTCGCCGGCCGTGAGAACGACCGGCTTGGTCAGTCGGGGGGCCAGTTCGGATTCCAGCTTCTGGATCGCCGCATCGCGGGTCAGCCCGCCGATAACGACGCCGGACACCGAGGCATTCTTGGGCACATTGTCCCCCGCCAGGGCGTAACCGGCGACGTAGGCTCCGCCGAAGACAGCCAACGCCCCGCCCCCCACAATCAGGGCCAGGCGCTTGGTGGAGGAGAGCTTTGTCGCGGGCGTGGGTTCGTTCATGCGAGACCTCAAATTGCTAGGGGGGATGACGGACCTAACCTCAATGGTAGGCAGCTGGGACCGTTACTCCCGAATCCGGCCTAGTTCAGGTCAGGGTTATCCGGAACGGGAGGCTCAAAACTCCCGGCACTTCCAAGCCGAGGAACGCGCCGAACCGGTGAATCAGCGAGTCCACGTCGAGGCTCATCCGAGGTGTGCCGATCACGGCACCGGTGGCGATCGACTCACTGGAGTCAGCCGGCTTGAACTGGCTGAGGAAGCCCAGCGGGTTCACCGGTCGCACCGTGGCCTGATCCCGGTTGATTCCGGCCAGGGCACAAGCCCGATCGATCGCCAGATCCATCCCTCCGAGGTGGTCGACCAGGCCTCGCTGATGGGCGTCCGCGCCCGTCCAGACCCGCCCTCGGGCCAGTGGCTCCAGGACGTCCAGGGCCAGACCGCGGTCGGCGGCGGCCTTGGTGGTGAAGTCGAGGTAGATGTCGTCCAGCCGTCGATTCAGGAGGCCCACTGCTCTTCGGTGAACTTCTGGTTACTCGACATGAACGAGGCCCAGGCTCCGGCGAGGACGTCCTCACTGACCAGGCCGATCTTGCGCTTCAGTTCGGTGGTGACGAACTTGCCGGCGAAGACGCCGATCGAGCCGGTGAGGGTGACCGGATTGGCCACGATCTCGGTGGCCGGCATGGCCACGAAGTAGCCGCCGGAGGCAGCCAGGTCGCCCATCGAGGCCACCACAGGGCGTCCGGTTCGCTTCAGGTTGAGCACCTCACGGCGGATCGAATCCGAGGCGATGTAGGAGCCGCCGGGGCTCTCCACCCGCAGCACCACAGCCTTGACGTGCTCGTCCCGGCCGGCTGCCCGCAACTGCTGGCAGATCTGTTCGGCGACTGCCGTCGGCTGCGAACCCGGGCCCTGCGGGGACGGCCTCCCGGAGACGATGCCGCCACGGACGCCGACCACGGCGATCGCCGGACGAGTCCGCTGGGTGACCACCTCGAAGGCATGCCCGCTGGCGGCGTAGCGGTGCAGGTAGCGCAGCCTGGCCGGGTGGACGTCACGCTGCCACTCCTGGCGGGCCGCGGCATACACCTCGTCACGGTAGCCGATCTGATCGACCAGGCCGCGCTCCACCGCCTCCGCGGGGCGCAGGATGCCCGCGTCAACGGCGGCCCAGACCTGCTCGGTGGTCAGCGTGCGGCGCCGGGCAATCGTCTCCACCGAGGTCGCGGTGATCGAATCGGCGATCCGCTGGATCATCTCGCGGTGCGCGTCGCTGATCTCGTGCGCGCTGTAGCTGTCGGCGGCCGACTTGTACTCCTGCCGCTTGCTGAACTCCGGTTCGAGGCCGACCTTGTCGAAGCTGCCGCGGAGCAACGTGATTCCCGCGCGAACCCCGCCCAGCCCTACCTGGCCCGACTCCTGCAGCCAGATCTGCGAGGCGGACGTGGCGAGCACGTAAGGCAGCAGGGCCGTGCCGATCTCAGCGAAGGATTCGGTGTACGCCCAGACGGGCTTGGCCGCACCGAAGCTCTCCAGCGCCTGCCCCAGCTCGGAGGTTTGGGTTGCCGTGAGCGGGCAGGTGCCCAGGTGGACGATCAGACCCAGGACGTCGGAGTCGGTGGACGCTTCTCGCAGACCCTCGCGCAGCGCCCGCATCGTCGGCGAGTTGATCGCCCGCAGCGCCTCGAGCGGGTTACCCGGGGGCGCGCTCAGGATCGAGAAGTCCAGGTCGAGTTCGAGAATCACGCTCTCACCGGCCGGGGTTTTGCGCAGCAGGCTGCCCAACAGTGCCAAGGGGTCCATGCCCCTCAGCCTAACTGGACGGGCAATCGGCCCGGGTCGAGCCGCTCAGGCGAGAGCGGCCTTCGCCGTGGCGACCACGTTCGCAGCCGTGAAGCCGTACTCGGCGAAGAGCGTGGTCGCAGCCGCCGAGGCACCGAAATGCTCCAGCGAGACGCTGCGACCCCGGTCGCCGACGTAGTTGCGCCAGCCCAGAGCGATCCCGGCCTCGATCGAGACCTTGATCGCAGCGGCCGGCAACACCTCGGCCCGGTACTCCACCGGCTGGGCGTCGAACCACTCCAGGCACGGCATCGACACCACCCGGGTCGAGATGCCCTCGGCCTCCAACAGAGCCTGAGCCTCGACCGCGAGCGCGACCTCTGAGCCGGTGGCCAACAACACCAGCGTCGGTTCTCCGCTGGCCTCCTTGAGCACGTACCCGCCCTTGGCGGTCAGCTCGGCCGGGGCGCACGCACCCTCACCACGCTCGAAGATCGGCAGATCCTGCCTGGACAACACGATCGCCACCGGATGATCGGTGATCCGCAGCGCCTGGGCCCACGCGTGCGCGGTCTCGTTGGCATCGGCGGGACGAACCACGTCCAGCCCGGGGATCGCGCGGTAGGACCACAAGTGCTCGACCGGCTGATGGGTCGGGCCGTCCTCCCCGACGCCGACCGAGTCGTGCGTCCAGACGAAGATGGACGGGTGCCCCGACAGCGCCGCCAGCCGAACCGGGGGGCGCATGTAATCAGCGAAGACGAAGAACGTGGCCCCGTAAGGCCGGGTCAGTCCGGAGGCTGCGATGCCGTTCAACACCCCACCCATGGCATGCTCCCGGATGCCGAAGTGCAGGGTGCGCCCGTACAGGTTGCCGGCGAACTCATGCGAGGAACGCCCCGGCGGCAGGAAGGACGGCTCGCCCTTCATCGTCGTGTTGTTCGAGCCGGCCAGGTCGGCCGAGCCGCCCCACAACTCCGGGACGACGCCGGCCAAAGCGTTGAGCACCTCGCCGGAGGCCGCTCGGGTGGCCTTCTTCCCGGGCGCGAACACCGGCAACGCCGCCTCGAGACCCTCCGGGGGCCGGCGGGTCACCAGCCGGTCGAACAGGGCGGCCCCCTCGGGGTTCGACGAGCGCCACGCCTGGTATTTCGGCGTCCAGATCGCTTTGGCCTCGGCGGCACGAGCGGCGGCGTTTCCGCGGGCATGCGCGAGCACCTCGGCGTCCACCTGGAAGTTGACTTCCGGGTCGAAACCGAGGGCGGTCTTCAGCGCCGCCACCTCGGCCGCGCCCAGCTTCGCACCGTGCACCGAGTGGTCGCCAGCCTTGGTCGGCAGCGGCCAACCGATCACGGTGGTCACCTTGATGAAGTGCGGGCGGGCGGTGACCTGCTTGCAGGCTTGGATCACCTCGTACAGCTCGGCGACCTTCTCCTCGTACGTGGTGAACCCGTTGGTGAAGTCGACGTGGTGGGTGTCCCAGCCGTAGGCGGCGTAGCGGGCCTGGACGTCCTCGCTGAACGCAATCTTCGTCTCACCCTCGATCGAGATCCGGTTGTCGTCGTAGATCAGGAAAAGGTTGCCCAGGTCCTGAGTGGCCGCCAGCGAGGATGCCTCGGAGGCCACGCCTTCCTGCATGCAGCCGTCACCGGCGATCGTGTACACGTAGCGGTCGAAGACCGACTCGCCGGCGGGCGCGTCCGGGTCAAGCAGGCCGCGCTCCTTGCGGGCGGCCATGGCCATCCCGACGGCGTTGGAGATCCCCGCACCCAACGGTCCGGTGGTGCATTCGACGCCGGCGGTGTGGCCGAACTCGGGGTGTCCCGGGGTGAGGGAGCCGAAGGTACGCAGGGCCGCCCAGTCCTCGACGCCGAGGCCGTAGCCGGCCAGGAACAGCTGGGTGTATTGGGTCAGCGAGGAATGCCCGGCAGACAGGACGAAGCGGTCACGGCCCACCCAGGTCGGATCGGCCGGGTCGCCGGTGAGCACCTTCTGGTAGAGCAGGTAGGCGATCGGAGCCAGCGAAATGGCGGTCCCCGGGTGGCCGTTGCCGACCTTCTCCACCGCGTCGGCGGCGAGAATCCGCGCCGTGTCGACGGCCTTGGCGTCCAGATCGGTCCACAGCAGCGGGTTGTTCATCGGGTACCTGTCCTCGTTCGTCCTCATTGATCAGGCCCAATCTATTTCAGGCCGACCCCTCACGCTTACCTATCGAACCAGTAGACAACCGGGAAGCCCCCAGGCAAGCCCCCTCCAGCGTCTTACGCCGGTGCCGAACAGGGTCTCGACAAGGTGGGACGCATCCTTGGTACGACAGACGAGACGATCTGTCGCACCCCGTGAGATTTTCCGGCAGCGTCGCAGTCGTATACCCCATGGGGTATAGCGTGAGGGGTAAGCGAACGGAGAATCCTCGAATGAAACGCTTGGTCATCCTCGGTGGGGGAACCGCTGGAACCATGGTCGCCAACAAGTTGCGGGCCGCCTACTCTCAAGATGAGTTGGCTCTCACCGTGGTGGATCTGGACGACCAGCACCACTATCAGCCGGGTTATCTGTTCCTGCCGTTCGGCACCTACCGCGCTCAGCAGCTCGTCCGCTCTCGACACAGCTTCCTGCCCGATGGGGTGGACCTCGTGCTGTGCGAGATCGATCGCGTCGACGCCCCGTTCAAGACGGTGTACCTCACCGACGGACGGGCCCTGAGCTACGACTATCTGATCATCGCCACCGGCGTTCAGCCCCGTCCGGAGGCAACCACCGGCGGGGACGGCCCCGAGGTGGGGGTCAGTGTGCACAGCTTCTACACCCTCGAGGCGGCCAAAGAACTGGCCGAGGCGCTGCGCCGCTTCCGTGGCGGCAAGCTCGTGGTGCACATCACCGACATGCCGATCAAGTGCCCGGTGGCGCCGCTGGAGTTCACCTTCCTGGCCGAGGAGTGGCTCACCAAGCACGGCATCCGGGAGAAGACCGAGCTGACCTATGTCACCCCGCTCGACGGCGCGTTCACCAAGCCGGTCGCCAGTCGGGAACTCGGCACCATGCTGAGCGAGAAGGGGATCCACCTGGAGACCGATTTCACCATCGAGCGGATCGACAACGACGCCAAGGAGATCGTCAGCTACGACGACCGCCGGGTGCCGTTCGACCTGCTGGTGACCATCCCGCTCAACCTGGGACCCGATTACATCGCCCGCTCCGGGCTGGGTGACGACCTCAACCTCGTGCCGTGCGACCAGCAGACCATGCAGGCGCTGGCCCACCCCGACATCTTCGTCCTGGGTGATGGCGGCACGTTGTTGACCTCCAAGGCCGGCTCCGTGGCGCACTTCGCGGTGGACATCTTCATGGAGAACTTCCCCGCCCACCTCGCCGGAGCCGAGCTGACCCACGGCTTCGACGGACACGCCAACTGCTTCATCGAATCGGGCTACGGCAAGGGCTTGCTGTTGGGCTTCAACTACGACACCCAGCCCTACACGGGGACGTTCCCCGCTCCCCTGATCGGACCACTGGCGTTGCTCAAGGAGAGCCGGCTGAATCACCTGGCCAAGCTCGCCTTCCGCTGGGTGTATTGGAACATGCTGCTGCGGGGTCGGCCGTTGCCCTTCACCAACAAGATGTCGCTGGTGGGCAAGCGAGTCGAAGATGCGGGCAGCGCCAGCGCTCAGCCGATGCCGGCGAAGGCTTCCGCGCCGGCCCCGCTCGCGGCGAGCCCCAAGCCGGCACCGGTGCGGAAGCCGGCCCCCGCTCGTCCGTCGATCGGGAAGCCGGCGGCCAAGCCGAGCCCGACTCCGCGTCCGTCCGCCGGCCCGGCCACGCCGACCCCGTCCGGACCTCTGCCGCCGGATCCACGCAAGGGCGTCGATTCGACCACCGACCCGAGCCCGGTGCTGCCCGGCCCGATCAAACCGACTTTCTGACAAGGAGCGAGCATGCCAACGACGATGATCGGTCGGCGCCCGATCGACGTGAACGACGAAGGATTCCTGACCGCCTACGACCAATGGGACGAAGAGTTGGGGGCGACCCTGGCTGAGCTGATCGGGCTCGAGCTCACCGATCGGCATTGGCAGGTGCTGCGCTTTCTTCGCGCCGATTACGCCGGGCGCAAAGAGACCGCCACGCTGCGACGGACGAGCACCCTGGGCGGCTTCGGCATCAAGGAGTTGTTCACGCTGTTCCCCGGCAAGCCGGCCAAGAAGATGGCCTACGTGGCCGGCCTACCCAAACCCAAGGGCTGCGTCTGACCCCCGGGTCAGGCCTTGACCCGCCGCGAACCAGCAGAAAGCACGCACATGACCGAGACCACGCTCGTCCCGAGCTTCACCGACGAGGCCAAGCCGCCCGCCGGCCGCAAGCTCGCCATCATCTGTTCCAAGGGCAACCTCGACATGGCCTACCCGGGACTGATCCTGGGTAACGCGGCAGTGGGCGAGGGCATCGAGGTGCATCTCTTTCTTCACCTTCTGGGGGATGGACATGATCACCACCCGGCACTGGCACAGCCTCAAGTACAACCCCTGGGCAACACCGCCATGCATCTGCCGCAGGCGCCGACCATGCCGTTGCCGGCCCTGATGGGCGCGATCCCCGGCGTGACCAAGTTCGCCACGTCCATGATGCGCAAGCAGATCGCCGACCTGGACGTGCCGACTGTGCCGGAGTTCCTGGAACTCATGCATGAGAGCGGCGTCCACCTGTGGGCCTGCCGGATGAGTTTCGACATGATGCAACTCAACGAGGCCGACCTCTACGAGGGTGTTGAGGCCGTGATCAGCGCCTCGGACTTCATGGAAATCGCCGAAGGCGCCCAGGTCATTTTCATCTGACCCGGAATCAGCTCAGCGCGGCTCGACGAAGACGGCGACGGTTCGTCCGGGGACTCGGAAGGCCCCACCGACCCAGGCCGCTTGTCGCACCAGCGGGTCGCGCGCCTTCGCCTGGATCGGGTGTAGGACGAACTCTCCGCTCAGCTCCAGAGCCTGATGCACGGCGTGCGGGGTGCCGTTGAACACCACCACGAGGCCGGCGTAGAGGTCGTCGACGGCTACGCCTTCGCCGTCGTCGATCCGCATCGTGATCACCCCCGGGATCTGTTGCCAGGTTCCCGAGGCGGGGAAGGTCACCTTGGCCTTGACCTGGTCGGCGGACGCCAGGCGGAACAGCCGGGTCGAGGCGCGGAGCCGCAGCAGGTCCAGCGCTTGCGCGTGCGCGTCCCGGAGGTCGCCGGGCAGCGGCTTCAGCGCCGGATCGGCCAGCATCGGCGCCAGCAACTCCCAGTGGTGGCCGTTGTCGCGTTGCGGCGGCAGGCCGGCACCGAAACCGTTGGCGGTGAGGCTGAAGTCGAGGAAGTTGAACCAGTCGCCGGAGTTGTAGGAGTTCCGGTCCAGGCTCTTGCTGCGCAGTATGTCGGTGCCGGCGTGCCACATCACGGGGCTCTGCCCCAGAGTCGCGAAGGCCAGACACAGCGTGTTCATCCGGACCCGCTCCCCCATCGTGGTCGCGCGGGGCAGCTTGAGCGTCAAGGCGTCGAACAGGGTCTCGTTGTCGTGGGCGTCGACGTAGCTGATCACCTCGTCCGGCTGGTCGGCGTACCCGGCACCCGCGCCGTGGTAAGCCACCTCGTCGCCGCGCACCACGCGGGAGAGCGCGGCGGAGTTGAACTCGAAGCCACGCAGGTTCCCGGCCAGCCCGAGTTGGACCAGGTCGGCCGCCCACAGCAGCCGTTCGCGCTGACGAACGGGATCACCGCTGGCACCCGTCCAGTTGTCGGCGGTGAGCAGCCCCGTACCGAAGCCCTGCACCCGCGGATCGGCCTCGAAAGCTCCCCCGCCCCGCACGGCATCGCGCAAGCGATCCGAGAACGTGCCGATCGACGTGCCGCCCAGTTGGCCCTGGCTGGCTTGGACGAAGCGCGCGTTCCCGGCCACCTCGCCGAAGCTCCAGCCTTCCCCGTACAGGGTGATCGAGCGGCCATCCACCCCGTCCTTGGCGCGGGTCAGCGCGTCCAGGGCGGCGCGGACGGCCAACATGTTCGTCCGGCTGTGGTGCCCCATCAGGTCGAACCGGAAGCCGTCGATCTTGTATTGCCGAGCCCACAGGACGCAGGAGTCGACCATCAGCTTCTGAGCCATCCGATGCTCGGTGGCCACGTTCGGGCAGCAGCTGGAGGTCTCAATCTCGCCGGCCAGATTGAGCCGGTGATAGTAGCCGGGGACGATCCGGTCCAGGATCGACTTGGTGTTCTGCCCTGAACTGGCCGTGTGGTTGAAGACCTGATCCAGGACGACCCGCAGGCCCAGACCGTGCAGCGCGCCGACCATCGTCCGGAACTCGGTCACCCGACCCGCACCATCGGCACTGGCATGGGTGGCGCAGAAAGACCCCTCGGGGGCTTGGTAGTGCAGCGGGTCATAACCCCAGTTGAAGCCGCTCGAAGCCGCACTGCTCGACACCACTCGCTGCTGCTCGGGGCTGTCCGGAGGGAGGGCGCGCAGGCTGTCCTTGGAAGCCGGGCGTTGACGATCCGGGTGCTCCTCGACGGTGGCGTTGTCGAAGACCGGAAGGAGTTGGACGGTGTTCAACCCGGCCCGGGCCAGGCGGCGCAAATGCCGGGTGCCGTGGCCGTTGCGCGCGAACGCGAGGAAGCTGCCGCGCTCCTCGGCCGGCACTGTCTTGTCGCTGATCGAGAAGTCTCGGACGTGCAACTCATAGATCACCTGGTCGACTGGATGCCCCAGCCGGGGTGGGGCGGCGCTCAACCATTGGGCCGGGGCGAGCGCGGGGTCGCTCAGGTCAAGCACCAGGCCGTGCGTGGAGTTGACCGTCAGGCCGACCGCATAGGGGTCGGTCACCTGATGGTTCACCACCCGCTGGACGTGCGGGGCGAACACCTTGACCTGGTAGCGGTAGCGGCAGCCCTTCCACTCGGGCCGACCGGCGATCGACCAGCAGCCGTCGGGCTCGCGGGTCAACTCGTGGTAATCACCGGGGTGATCCGCGTGGTCGTGAGCCGGCCAGATGACCAGCCGGACGCGACTCGCGGTCGGCGCCCAGAGCCTGAAGGTCGGCTGCCCGTCCGACCACGTGACGCCCAGCTGCGCCCGCTCGGCGGCGGGGTAGAGGTCGTCGAGGACGCCAGGGATCTGCAATCCGGTGGCGTGGATCATGCGCCCGGAGTGCTGGTGGGCGCTCACCGCAACCTGCCCGCGAAGGATCTCTTCGGCCCGGCTGGCGGTGCCCGGATCCAGCCTCAACAGCAGGTGTCCCCGCAGGTGCGGGTGGCGGGTCAGGGTCGGGGTGGGCAAGCCGTGGGGGTCGAACCGAAGGGTCGCGGTCCCCCACGCGACCGGTTCGGCAGCCCGCGGGTCGATTCCGCCGGTGGGCGAGAAGTGCAGTCGCCAATCCAGCGAGGCCGGGGCGAATCCGCCGGGCAAGGCATCGGCGGGCCAGGCGATCTGGGTGCGGGTCAGCCAGTGAGCGTGAGCGCTCCGCAGATCGGGTTGAAATGCCGCTGACTGCACGTCCCTCCTTGGAACTGGTGCGCGCCAAGCGCACTCGACCAATTGTGCACCCGCAAGGGCCGATGCCGCCGATCCAGGGCCAACAGTCGCTCGGACGAGCAGCGCGGAGCAGGCCCGGTAGGCTCGCTACATGCTGATTGTCACCACCAACGACATCCCTGGTTACCGGATCGAGGCCGTCTTCGGCGAAGTGATGGGTATGACCGTGCGAAGCGCCAACATCGGCGCCAATTTCGTCGCCAGCTTCCGCGCCATCGGCGGTGGCGAGGTGAACGAATACACCCAACTCGTCTACGACAGCCGCCAGCAGGTGATGCAGCGGATGTGGGAGCAGGCGCAGCAGCGTGGCGCCAACGCGATCGTCGGCTGCCGCTTCGACACCGGCGAGATCGCCGCTCAGTTCTCTGAGGTCTGCTGTTACGGCACCGCCGTCGTGGTGGCCCCGATTCCTGAGGGCGAGCCGGGCGCAACCCCTCAGAGCATCGCCGACACGGCCAGCCGCGGGCGGTAGTCGGAGAAGTCGGAGAAGTCGGCGGCGAGTCGGGCGTACACGCCACCCGACTCCAGGAGTTCGTTGTGGCTGCCTGACTCGACGATCCGCCCCCTGTCCAGCGCGACGATCAGGTCGGCGTGAGTGATGGTGCTCAGCCGATGCGCGATGGTCAAGGTCGTCCGCCCTTGGATCAGGTTGTCCAGTGCGGCTTGCAGTTCCCGCTCGGTCTCGTTGTCCAGCGAACTGGTCGCCTCATCCAGCACCAGAATCCGCGGATCCCGCAGCAGCGTGCGAGCGATCGCCAGGCGTTGTCGCTCGCCACCGGAGAAGCGGTGCCCACGGGAGCCGACCACCGTGTCCAACCCCTCGGGCAGGCTGCGCACGAGATCGGCGATCTGCGCCGCCTCGAGCGCCTCCCAGAGCTGGGCCGGCGGCGCATCATGCCTGGCCAACAGCAGATTGGCAGCAATCGTGTCGTGGACCAGATAGGCCTCCTGCGAGACCACCCCGACGACTCTGGCGAGGTCGTCGGGGTCGAGATCGCGCAGGTCGAGGCCGTCGATGGTGATCCGCCCGGCGCTGGGGTCGGCCAAGCGAACCATCAACGCGGCCAGGGTTGACTTTCCCGAACCGGTCTCGCCGACGATGCCCACCGAATGGCCGGCCGGAATCACCAGGTTGATCTCCGACAAGGCGTCCTCCTCGCCGTCTGGGTAGCGGAAGCTCAGCTTCTCCAAGCGCACCCCCAGGACGTCTGCCGGTTGCAGCGGAACGGCTACGGCGGGGGGCGTCACCGCGATCGGCAAGTCGAGGTAGCCGAAGATTCGACTGAGCAGGGCCAGCGAACTGGCCCACGGGACCGCGACGGTCAGCAGGCCGAGGAGCGGGCGGGAGATGCTCACCTGCAGGGTGGTGAAGGCGATCAGCGTGCCGATGCTCACCTCGCCCGACGTCTGCGGAAAGCCCGCCGCAAGGTAGATGACCGCGGGGATGACCGCAAAGACGATCTGCATCGTGGCCATCCGCCACCGGCCGGCCAGCTGGGAGCGCAGCTCCAGGTCGACCAGGGTGTCCGAGGTTCGTTCGAATTCGGCCAGACGCCGTCCGCTCAGCCCGAGAGTCTTGGTCAACAGGGCCCCGTTGACCGACAACGCCTCCGATACCTGGCCGTGCAGTTCGGCCAGCGCCTGTTGGCGACGACCAGTCAGCTCCCGGCGCAGCAGGGCCACCCGACGCGTCGTCAAGACCGCCGGCGGGAGCACCACCAGCGAGATCAGCGCCAAGCGCCAGTTGAGCACGGCCATCGCCGCAGCCGTCGCCACAGCGGTGGTCAGGTTGGAGGCGACCGAGGTCGCCGTGGTGGTGATCACCGATTGCAGGCCGGCAATGTCGTTGATCAGCCGAGATTGGATTTCGCCACTGCGGGTGCGTTTGAAGAAGTCCAGCGCTTGGGCCTCGATGTGCGCGAAGACGTCGGTCCGCAACCGATGCATCACTCGCTGACCGACAGAGGTCGCCAACCAGGTCTGGACGACACCGAGCATTCCGGTGATCACCGCGACCACCAGCATCCCGGCCACGGACCAGATCAGCAGCGAGGTGTTGCCCGAAGGCAGGGCGTCATCGATCACCGTCTTGATCAGGAACGGCTGGGCCAGCCCGACCACCGAGGCGGTCATGATGATCAGCGTCAACACCGAAAGCTTCCCTCGGTAGGGACGGAACAACCCGAGCACCCGACCGAGCTGCACCGGCGACTCGTCCAGTTGGCGGCGGTCGTTGGGGTCGATCCGCCCCGAGCCGCGTTTGTCGACGAACAGAGGTGCATCGGCTGTCATCGGGGCTCCTCTCCTTAGACCCGGGCTTACGATTATGCGCGGTTGCCCCGACAGTTTCGGGACGCGACCACCATGAGGATTCGTGGAACTAATCAGCGCTGGAGTCGCGGTGCTGCTCAGCGCCTATTTCGGGGTCATTGCTTGGGTTCAGCTAAGGCAGCCAGTGGGCGGACGAATGTCGCCATCAGCCAGGCGCGCCGTGAACGCGGGCAGGCTCCTCGCGCTGGTCGGCCTGGTGGGCGCCGCCGGGGTGCTGGTCGGGATCAGGTTCCCGAGCATCGGGATGGTCGCAGGCGTCCTGCTGGCCAGTGTGGCGATCGGCGAGTTGGCACTGCAGGCCCATCGAAGGACGCCCTGGCCGCGGCTGCTACCCATGCTGGCCGCCTTCCCGCTGGCGATGTTCTACCTTGGATTTCGTGCCTGACGGCTGCACACCTGGCGGGCAGACCGTGGCCTGCCCGCCTCACAAGCGGCGTGTCGAAACCTGATCGGAATCAAGATTGGTGGTTATGCTCTGGCGCCTCTGTTAGGGTTTTGAGTGTTCCGGTGGGAACACGAACACCCAAGGGGAAAAACATGACTGACATTAATGACAACATCACTGCTGGGCCGTCCAAGGTCTCCCGCCGTACGCTCGCGGCTGGGGCTGCCTGGAGTGTCCCGGTGATCGCCACGGTCTCTGCGGCACCCGCGTTCGCCCTCTCCGGCGGCCCGAGCCTTGCTTTCCTGGGTGCCTGCAAGCTGCCGGGGAACTCGTGCCACATCGACGGGTTCAAGAAGGGCTACAAGTTCAACTTCCGGGTCACGAACAACGATGCGAACAACGACATCTACCTGTGCGCCCCGATCACCTTCACGGCCACGGGGACGGGTGTTGACCCACTGATCTACACCCCGCAGACGCCCTGCATCCTGATCCCGGCCGGGTCTTCGTCCGTGGTCCCGATCTTCGCCGATGCAGCCAGCAGCGCGAACTTGGTGTTCACGACCACGATGACCGTCACCTGGGGCCAGGAGTCAGGAACGCTCGGCGAATTCTTTGAAAGCCACCATGGAGGCGTAGCTCTGCTTGCGGAATGTCCCTCCCAACATCAGAGCGACCAGTTTCATCGCACCGCGAAATTCGAAGACGTTGTGGGCCACCCAACGGGTTGTCTGGTGACTGGCTTCGTAAAACGTGTTCTCGCCGATGTTGTGAACACCCTTGGCGTCGTAGGTGGCGTTGAACGCGTCCGGAAGGTCACGTCGGGTAATGGTCTCGATCATCTCCAGGGTCCCCTTGCCCTGTCGATAGACCAGGCGTGAGGTGGCCCCGGGGCTCCCGGGCGTTCCGCTGATCGGTTCGAACGACAACAGTCCCTCTTGCCAGAGCTTCAGGTTGGACGGATCGTCGAACAGCTCGATGAACCTCTCGCGGGGAACGTTGACCACGATCTCTTGAGTGAACTCCATCCGCCGACCCTAGCTGGGAGGAGTCCGGCCCAGCCAGACCTCGGGGGTCGAGTCGGGTCTTTGGCTACTCCTTGATGTTGGTTGGTCAGAGGTTGGTGATCTGGACGGGGGTGCTCAGGACGCGGCCTTCAGCGACGATGCGAGTCTGGCCAGTGATGGTGAAGTTCCCGGTGAGGGGTAGGTCCTCGCTGCTGGTGCCGACCAGCACAGTCATCGCACCGGGTTCGACGATGCGCCGGTAGTCGATGCCGGTGAACGAGGTGCGGTCCATATGGACCGTCCAGGTCACGCGGCGGGCGGCCCCGACAGGCAAGGGCACCCTGGCGAACCCGATCAGCTGCTTGATCGGCCGGGCGACCTGGGCCACCCGGTCAGCGAGGTACAGCTGGACCACTTCTGCTCCCTCGCGCTCCCCCGTGTTGCCGACGGTCACCCCCACGGTCAGGGTTCCGTCGGTGGGCACCTCGGTGGCGTCGATGGTGAGGTCGCTCAGCTCGTAGCTGCTGTAGCCGATGCCGAAACCGAACGGAAACAGCGGCCGCGGGTCGAGGTTGGAGACGCCTTCGTTGTACCAGGCCAGCGGTGCCGCCAGGTAGGTGCCGGGCTGCCCGCCGGGGTGGTCGGGGATGCCGACCGGCAGTTTGCCGGTGGGGTTGATCCGTCCGGTGAGGACGCCGACGAGCGCGTCCGCCCCTTCTTCGCCGGGCATGAACGCCTGGATCACGGCTGCGCAGCGGTCGGCGTAGGCGCCGAGTGAGTAGGGCCGTCCGGAAATGACCAGCAGGACGACGGGCGTGCCGGTGTCCAGGACGGCCTCGACCAGGTCACCTTGCAGTCCGGGCAGCCGCAGATCGACGCTGTCGCAGCCCTCCCCGGAGGTGCCCAGGCCGAACAGACCGGCCAGGTCACCCACGGCCACGATGGCGATCCCGGCGGCCTGAGCCGCCTGGACCGCGGCCTGGATACCGCTGGGGTCGGCGGCCAGGATCGGCACCCCGAGGTGGTGTTCGACCCGATCGGCGCCGAGTTCAGCGGTGAGCGCCTCGGCCAGGGACCGGGCCTGGATGCCGATGCCCATCTCGGGGTAGCGGCCCATGATGTGGTTGGGGTAGGAGTAGCAGCCCATGAACGTCTTGGCCTCGTCCGCGCAGGGGCCGACCAGCGCGATTCCTGCGTTGGCCACCAAGGGCAGGACACCCGTGTTTCGGAGCAGGACGATGCTCTGCTCCGCCATTCTGCGCGCGAAGTCGCGGTTGCGAGGGCTGTCCAGATCGACCTGGTGACCGAGGCGAGCGACGTCGAAGTCCGGGTCGAGTAGGCCGAGTTCGATCTTTTGGCGGAGCACCCGTCGGGCGGCGCGGTCCACCAGCGCCTCGTCCAGCAGGCCTTGGCGGACGGCGTCGGCCAGGTGGGCATAGCCGTCGGTGTTGGGGAGTTCGACGTCGATCCCGGCGGTGAGGGCCAGCACGCCGGCTTCAGCGAGGGTGCCGGCCACGTGGTGCATCATCTCCAGGAAGTAGACCGACCAGTAGTCCGACACCACGGTGCCGGTGAACCCCCACCGGTCGCGCAGCACGCCGGTGAGCAGCTCGACGCTGGCTCCGGCCGGGACCCCGTCGAGGTCGGAGTAGGAGTTCATCACCGACGCGGCGCCGCCGTCGCGGACGGCCATCTCGAACGGCGGCAGCAGGACGTCCTCCAGTTCCCGGCGTCCGATCGGGACCGGCGCGTGATTACGTCCGGCCTTCGAGGCCGAGTAGCCGGCGAAGTGCTTCAGGGTTGCCAGTACTCCGGCCTCCTGGAGGCCGCGGACGTAGGCGCTGCCGAGCATGCCGACCAGGTACGGGTCCTCGCCGCAGGTCTCCTCCACCCGTCCCCAGCGGTAGTCGCGGACGACGTCCAGGAGGGGTGACAACCCTTGATGGACGCCGACCGCCGCCATGTCGGAGCCGATCGCGTGCGCCATCTCGAAGATCAGGTGGGGGTCGAAGGTGGCTCCCCAGGCGATCGCGGCGGGATACACGGTGGCCCCGTAGGTGGTGAACCCGGTCAGGCACTCCTCGTGGGCGATGGCCGGGATGCCGAAGCGGGACTGGGCGATGACCTGGGACTGGAGGGTGCGCAGCTGGTCGATGCCGTCCGCGACGGTGGTGGGTTGGCTGCCGTAGTTGCGGGTGAGGTGGCCCAGGCCGTGGGCGATCGTGTCGGCCCAGGAGCGTCCGGAGTGCAGGGCGCTCTCCATCGGGGCGGCGTCGCCGGCGGCGTGTTCGTCCTCGGGTGTGGGCCAGAAGCTGCCCAGTTGGCCGACCTTTTCCTCCAGGGAGAGGGCATCCAGGAGGGCGGTGACTCTGTCCTCCACCGGCAGGGCGGGGTTGTTCCACGGGTTGAGTGCGGTGGGCATGGTGGCCTTTCTGGCTACTTGCTGAAGCCGGCGGTGAGGCCGGAGACGAGTTGGCGGCGGCCGATGGCGTACGCGGCCAGCAGCGGGAGGACGGAGAGCACGACGGCGGCGAGGACGGCGGGAATGTTGACCGAGAAGGAGCCCTGGAACGACCACAGTGACAGCGGCAGGACGCGCTTGTCGGAGCTCTGGGTGAGGATCAGCGGGAACAGGAACCCGTTCCATATGTTGAGGGCGTCATAGATGGCGACGGTGATGATCGCAGGACGGGAGAGGGGCACGACGAGCTGCCACAGCATCCGCCAATCGGTGGCCCCGTCGACGCGCATGGCTTCGAACAGCTCACCCGGCACGTCGCGGAGGAAGTTGACCAGGATCAGCACGGTGATCGGGATGGCGAAGGCGATCGAGGGCAGAATCAGCGCCCACAGGGTGTCGTACAGGCCGATCTGGATGATCAGGTAATAGACGGGCACGATCGTCCCCTGAATCGGGATCGCGATCCCCAGCAGCAGCAGGTTGAACAGGCGGCGGGAGAAGGTGCCGCGGTTGCGCACGACCACGTAGGCAGCCATCAGGGAGATGGCGACCACGACCACGACGCTGCTCACCGTGACGATGACGGAGTTGAGAAAGTAGCTGCCGAAGTTCGCGTCCAGAACCTCCTGGTAGGCGTCCAGGGTCGGGTTGGACGGCCAGGACAACGGGTTCTCGGTGTAGTAGTCGGCGCGCGGGCGCAGGCTGGTGACCACGATGTAGTAGATCGGCACGATCGTGACGGCCAGCCAGAACCAGCCGAAGGCTCCGCCGAGGACGTTCGGACGGTCGTTGGCGCGAGTGGGTTGGGTGGCGGCCATGTCACGCACCTTCCAGTTGGCTGTCCATCGTGGTGCTGCCGGACAGGCGGTTGAGTAGATAGGAGACGGTGAGGCCGACGGCAACCAGGATCACGCCGAAGACGGCGGCGCCGCCCATGTCGTAGGAGCGGAAGCCGCGCAGGTACATGTCCAGGGGGAGGATGCGGGTCGCGTTCCCGGGCCCGCCGTTGGTCATCACGAAGATCAGGTCGAAGTAGGTGAGCGAGCCCACGATCATCAAGGTGGAGCTGGTGACGGTCGTTGCGCAGCTGGGGAAGGGTGATCTGGAAGAAGGTCTGCACCCGTCCGGCACCGTCGATCCGGGCCGCTTCGTAGATCGAGGTGGGGATCTGCCGTGCAGCGCCTTGGTAGAGCAGCGAGTGGAACGGGACGAACGACCAGGTGATCACGAACAGGACGGTGGGTAGCGCGAGAGCCGGGCTGCCCAGCCAATCCTGGTTGAGCCAGTCGAGCCCGAAGGCCAACCCCAGGCCGAAGTTGGGATCGAGCAGCGCCTTGAAGGCGATACCGATGGCGGCTGAGGAGAACAGCAGCGGAATGAAGTACAGCACCGACAGCCAGCCGCGGTAGCGCTGGTGTCCGGCCATGAACACGCCGAGCAGGATGCACACCGGCGCCTGCACCAGCCAGGTGGTGATGGTGAGGGCGAGGGTGAGCCACATCGCGTTCTGCGTGACCGGGTCGGCGAGGACTTCGGCCCAGTTCTCTGCGCCAACCCAGGTCGGGTCGCCCAGGCCGTCCCATTCGGCGAACGAGAGGACCAGGACGCCGAAGAGCGGGACGATCGCAAAGAAGCCGAAGAACGCCACCGCGGGAGCCGCCAGCCAGGCCGTGGGGCCGGTACGCAGACTGCGCTGCGTACCGGCTCGCATGGTGGACTTGGTCACTTCGCCGACTTCATGTTGGCGGCGAACTCCTCCGGGTCTGCTGCAGCAGGAAGATCTGGCCCAGGTTGGTCAGCATCGCTTGCGCGGTCCCGGAGGGCAGAGCCTGATCCCAGGACAGCTCGAAGTTGGGCGCGTTCTTGACCAGGTCGTAGGCGTGGGTGAGGAAGGCCGCCTGGTCGGACGCCTTGAGCTTGTCAGCGGCGTTGTTGGTGACCGGGACCGAGCCGGCAGCGATCAGGGTGTCCACGTAGGTGGCGTTGAGCAGGGACTCGTTGAGGTAGCTGATCGCCGCTTCCTGCTGAGCCGGGGTGGCCGTGGCCGACACCGACCAGAAGTTGGCCGGGTTGCCGACGATGTTGGTCGGATCGCCCTTGCCGCCCTCAACTGCGGGGAAACCGCCGAAACCGAGCGAGCCCTTGGCCACGAAGTCGGGGGCGTCGGTCAGGAACGACCCGTAGACCCAGGCGCCTTGCAGCACCATGCCGGCCTTGCCGGTGTGCACCAGGGCGATATCCGCCCCGGAGTCGGCGACGACCGAGCCGTACTTGTCACCGAACGCGCCGGCCTTGACCAGTTCCTGGATCATGGCCAGCGCCTTGAGCATGTCGGGATTGCTCCAGGCGTCCGGCTTGCCGTCGATCACTGCCTGGAAGGCTTCCGGGCCGCCGACTCGGTCAGCCAGGTACTCGATCCACATCAGTTCGGGCCACAGGCTCTGCCCGGCCAGTGCGATCGGGGTCTTGACCCCGGCTGCCTTCAGTTTGGCCACCGCGTCCAGCAGTTCGGCGAAGGTGGTCGGTGCGGCGGCGATCCCGGCCTTGGCGAACAACTCCTTGTTGTGGAAGAACATGATCGGCTGGGCGTTGTTGTTCGGCACCGCGAACACCTTGCCGTCAACCTTGCCCGCGTCGAGGACGGAGGGAACCAGCCGCCCCTGCAACGTGCCGGTCGACTGGGTGAGGTCGACCACGTTCTTGTTCGCCACGTAGTCCTTCAGGGCGGCGCCCGACCAGGAGTAGATGAGCGTGGGGGCGTTGCCCGAGCCCACGGCTGTGCGGATCTTCTCCTTGAACGCGTCGTTGGCGAAGAACTCCGCCTTCAGCGGCGTGGCCGGCTTGGCGGCGTTCCACTCATCGAAGGACGCCTTGAACGCCGGCTCAGCGCCACCGGTGAGGGCCCACGCGGTGAACGCACCGCCGGTCGCCTCTGACCCGGTGCCGCCCGGCCTCGCCCCGCCCGCACAAGCGGTCAACGTGAGTGCAGCCGCCAAGGCCACCCCTGCCGCCGCGATTCTCTTAAGGTTCATGTTCTACCTTCCCGTTCGAAACGTTTCGGTTCTGTTTCGGTTTGTTGCGCAGAGGGTAGAGTGCCAGGGCAGGACTTCGCAAGGGCAAATCGGCGCGTATTTGCTGCGCCAGCCTCGGGAAGCAGTCCCCGAAACGTTTCGGTTTGGGATAGCATGACGGCATGGCCAAACCGACCGTTCGCCTCGCCGCAGTCGCCGAACTCGCGGGGGTCTCCAAAGCGACTGCGTCAAAGGTGCTCAACGACCGGCCCGACGTCTCGCAGGACGCCCGCGCTCGCGTCCACGAAGCGGTCACGTCGCTTGGGTACCAGAGCCCCCCACGCGGAGCCGGCAAAACCCTGCACATCTGGGTGGCGTTCAACACCCTGGGGAACCACTACGCCGGCACGCTGCTCGACGGACTGCTGGACGAAGCGAACAGTCTCGACGTTCAGATCGTGCTCTCCCATTGGGGAGGCCCCAGCCGCCCCCAACCCCGGGTCGGATCCCCCGCCTGGCTGAGGCGAGCACACACCAGGGGCGCAGGAGGGTTCGTTCTGATCACCAGCCCGGTGACGGCAAGCCACGTGGATGCCTGCCGCCAACAGCAGACCCCGCTGGTGGTGGTCGACCCCTCGACCCACGTGCCGCCGGGCACGATGACTGTCGGCGCAACCAACTGGCGCGGAGGGGTTCAGGCGACTGAGCACCTGCTCACCCTGGGCCACCAACGGATCGCCTTCATCGGCGCCGCCGTGGACTCGACTCCTGGGGATGAGCGCCTCGCCGGGTTCCGGCAAACCATGGAATCAGCGGGGCTTTCGGTCGATCCGGCGTTGGTGCGGACGGGCGAATTCCGCTACGAGGACGGCCTGGCGTGCCTCGATCTGCTGCGCAGCGACAACCCGCCCACGGCGATCTTCGCGGCCTGCGATCTGGTCGCCCTTGGTGTGTTTGAGGCGGCCCGGCTGGCCGGGATCCGCGTGCCGGAGGACCTGTCCGTGATCGGCTTCGACGACAGCTATGCGGCGCTGGGCGCCTCTCCCCCACTGACGACCGTCCGCCAACCGCTGACCGAGATGGGACGGCTGGCTGTGCGGACGGCGGTGGCGGCGGCTCGGGGGGAGGCCTTCTCCCCGCCGCTTGAGTTGGCCACCACGCTGGTGGTTCGGGGGTCGACGGGGCCGGTCCGGGTGCGGGCCCAGGTGCCGCCGGACGACTGCTTGCAAAGTGCCAGCATGGATTCATGGCGACGCTCTACATCCGCGATGTCCCCGAAGCGGTCGCCGAGAAACTGAAGGAGCGGCAGCCACCCAGGCACATCGCTGTCGGCTTATGTCGGCGCTGAACTTGCCAAGATCGCTAATCGTCCGACCAATCAAGAAATTGCCGCCCGATTGCGGGCGAAAGATCGCTCGAAAGGTCCCACCACCGAGGAGATCTTGGCCGCCGTTCAGGCGGGCCGCCGGTGATTGTCCTCGATTGCTCAGCCATGGTGGAGGCCCTTGTTGGCCGAGACGCCGACGCTGATCTGCTGACCGCGCTCGGCGGCGACGTCGCTGCCCCGCACCTGCTGGATGTTGAGGTGCTATCGGTGCTCCGTGGCCTCTTGCTTGGCAGGAGGCTCAAGCCGGACGAGGCGGACCAAGCCCGGCAGGAGCACTTCGCTGTCACGATCACCCGGCACGACACCGCACCGCTGGCTGAGCGAATCTGGCAGCTGCGTCACCAGTTCACCAGCTCCGACGCCAGCTATCTCGCCCTCGCGGAGGCGCTCGCAGTTCCGCTCTACACCTGCGATGCCAAGCTCGCCACCCGTGGACACGGCGCACAGATCCACCTCGTGCCTCAATCCCGCTGAACCGGCGAGGCACTGATCCCGCTGGACGCCAACTGGCCGGCATACGCTACCGATCTCCGAGGCCGGACACTACCTCTCACCGGTCGTCTACCCGACGATCTCCCGGCGAGGGAGCGCGACGGTCGCCTCCCGCGACCGCCTATTCCGCCAATAGGCCCGGTTCATCAGGTTCTTGCAGGCTGGCTGGCTCCACCGAATCGGACGACCCAGATCCAAGCAGCTCGACCTTTGCGTGGTAGTCGGAGTGACGTTCAACTTGTGCCGAGACGTCGATGTTGTTCAGTTTGGGAGAGGTCCGCTTGAAGCCCTTGAGGCCGGCCGCTGGCTGACCTCCCTCGGCGATGGCGTACAGGTACTTCAGGACGTTGTCTTCCCGGTCGAGTGGTAGTTGTAGACGGCGTCGTCGACCGCGGCCGTCAGAGTGTGCCAGTCGCTCTAGCGCCGATGGCTGCACCGAGAAGGTGCATGGCTTCGACCTCGGGCCGCCGGGCTTGGTGCCCAGAGTCTGGGCGGCCACTACCATCGCCCTCGCCCCGAGACCGTGGCCGACCAGCACGTACGAGGAAGCTTCGTCCGAGCCAGAAGATCGGCCACGATGACCCCGGTCTTGTCCGCGCGGTTCTTGGCTACATGCCAAGGGTTCTTGGCGAGGTCGGCGGCAACGAGAGCCGGGCCCAGAGGGCCAAGCTTCTTCGCGCCAGCCTTAGGCCTGAATCCACCGGTTGACGTTCCGTGCGTGTTCGTGCTTGTGGATCGTGGATTTGCTGGCGGTCGTGACGATGTGGGGGCAGGGGTGTTGGCCCGGTCTGTCCGGGTTTTCCACTGGGTTCCTTGGTGGTGGTGGTCGTGGGTTGTCTGGGTCAGGTGGTCATGATCGTGGTCCAGAGTTGTTGCCAGGCGGTGGCCCAGGGCCATCGGGTGGGTAGGTGGAGGTGGTGGCGGCGGGCGGAGGTGGAGACGCGGGCTGGGGTGTGGATCAGTTGGGCTCGGATGGTCGCGGTTTCGGCTCGGGGGTAGCGGCCGCCGGCGGTGACGCCGAGGGCTCGGGTGAGGTTGAACGCGATCGTGGCGATGGCGAGCCAGGCGCTGTTGGCGGTGAACGATTTCGAGGGCAGGTGGGCCAGCGGGCCGGCTTTCAGGTCGGCGAAGACTTGCTCGATGACGGCGTGGCCGCGGTGGGTTTTCTCCGCTTCGACCAGTGGTGCGCTCTGGTTGGTGAACACGGCGTGGTGGCGCCAGACCTGGAAGAGGCCGTCCTGGGCAGCCGCGGCGAGCTTGCGGGTGTTGCGTTCGGGGACCCGGCGCACGATCAGCCGACCGGTGACCCTGCCAGCGGCGTGGGAGGTGAACGCGGCGTAGCCCACTTCGGCCACTTCTGCGGTCGAGATCAGCTCGCCGGTGTCGGGGTCCACGATCGCGTTCGGGTAGACGATCGGGGTCCAGGCCTGGTCGTCGATGGTGGCGATCGCGGCGCGGACTGCCGGGTTGAGGCGGGCGCCGATCGAGAACTGGCAGCCGGCCTTGACGATCGCCGTGATCAACCCTTGTTGGTAGTAGGCCGAATCGGCCCGGACCAGCACCTGCCCATCGACGCCTGCCCGGCGCAGGGTGGCGATAGCGTCGCGGACCAGCCGGACCGCGCCGTGGGCGGAGGCGGCTGCGCCGCGGCGGAGCCGCGCGGCGGCGATGATCGGCGCCAGATTAGGGCCGGAGGCGGCAGCGATCTGGGCGTTCAACCCGCGGATGTGGGTGTAGCCGTGTTCGGCGCCCTGCTTGCTGCGGCCATAGACCGGTTTGATCGTGTCGTCGACGTCGAGCCACACCACCGGCCCGGCGGGCAGCAGGCCCGGCACCCGGGCAGCCAGCCGACACAAGGTCCGAGAAGCGACCGCGTCGAGTTGGCGGACATGCCCGAACTGGAAGCTGCGCAGGAAGCTGCCCAGCGTGGACGGCGCCCGCACCCCGGTGAACAGTTTGCCCATCGCCCCATGCCGCAGCAGATCCAGGTCGTCGATGCTGTCCGCGCCGGCCAGCATCCCGGCCAACACCGAGGCCACCTTCGCTCCGGCGCAGCCCTTCGCCCCGGGCACCGTCAACACGTCGTCGGCCAGCTCCACCAGCCCGATCCGACCAGTCAGGGCCAACGCCGGTACCAGCCCGGCAGACCCGACCAGGTTCGGCTCGTCGAACGAGGCGGACATCCGGCCGGGGGTGTGAGAAAGTTGCATCTCGGAAGTGCCCTTCTTGCAGGAGCTGCGGAACCTTAGATAAGTCCCATTCTCCCTTGTCAGAAGGGCATTTCCCCATTACCGCGCCGCTACCCGACCGGTGGATTCAGGCTTAGGAGTGGTAGGCGTCGCGGCGGTGAACGACCGAGACGACCTCAATGATCAGGCGCTGGTCGATGATTCGGTAGATGACGCGGTACTCGCCGCGACGGGCGGCGAACAGTGGTGCGAGCGGCTCACGAAGCGGCTTGCCGACCTTGTGGGGATCTTCGCGGAGCGGTCCCATGATGAACTCGAAGGCTGCGGTTGCGACCTTCTCGGGGAGTTCGCGCTCGAGGGCACGCCGGGCCGACCGGGTGAAGACGACCTCGTAGAGGCCGGGCATCCGGCTAGCTCTCGCGGGCGGTCAAGGCGGCGCGAACCTCGTCAGCGGTGAAGACCTCGTTGGCCTCCAGCTCGGCGAGCCCGTCCCGGATGGCCGCGACCTCGTCGGGGTTGCTGAGGATGTCGAGGGTCTCGAGTAGTGAGTCGTAGTCGTCGGCGCCGAGCAGGACTGCGACCCGGTCCCCGTTGCGGGTCACCTCGAATCGCTCGTGCGTGGTCACGGCGGACTCCACGAGCTTCGACAGGTTCGCCCGCGCCTCGGCTAGCGACAGTGTGGTCATGTACAGATTTTAGCGTGGAACGCTGGCAAGCGGTTCTCCACAGCCGGGGGAGGTTACGGAACGTCACGCCGAACCAAGTGTGTAGCGGGGTGTATCGGTTGGTCGTTGAGGTGTGACGGGTGGAAAGTACCAACGGTCGGGGAGCAAGAAGTGGACGGCCGCCAGATCGCCCGGGCTGACCAGGGAGGTGCGGAGGCGAACGCGTCGGTGATTCGGCTGGGACGTGCAGCCCGAGAATCGACGCACTGAGGCCTAGGTGTTCAGATCCGTCAGAATCTGAAGTATTGGTGTACATTCTTCGGTGACAGCTAGGAGGGGTAGTGGACACAGGGCGGCGTTGGGCGCTGGAGACATTCGGTCAGTACGGACCTCGCATCCGAGACGAGATCGCGGACATGGTCGTGAGCGAGCACGAGGCTTCACTTGACGCACAGGAGGCGAGCGGACATCGCTCGCAGAGCGTCTACGGCGAGTACTGGCGTGGGATTCTCGAGCGATTCGAAACCTTCGGTGACCTTCCTGGCGCCAGTCTCGTGCGCCCGGGCGACGCGCCATACAAGCTCGCGGTGGTCAACGGTGTAGTCCTCTTTCCCTGGCGATTCGCCAAGGGACGCGATGCTCAGCTGGAGACCACCCCGTTTGGCACGTCGGACACTCGGTACGCAATGACTCGACTCCGTCAGAGGCCGGTTCAGGACGCCTTAATTGAGGTCGACGAGACTGGCCTCACCGAGGAGGAGCAGGCGTTCGTATCTGCGCTCCGGACCGTCGTATCAGATCCAGTAGTTGGCGGCGCCCGCCTCGTGCTGGTCGCGATCGCCTCTTCACCACGCGGCCTGTTCGGGATCGATTGGGGAGGCGTGCAGCTCGATCACGGTGGGCATCTCGACTGGGACGGGTTCCACGAGAGCCTCCTGCCGCTTGGGCGCACGGCGCTCGCGGCAGTCTCGAGCACTGGCAGCTTCACGGCGGGCACAATGCCCGCGCGGTTCCCTGCAACCGAGCGAACCGAAACAGGCCTCGCCCACGATGAGTGATGATCAGCAACTGACGCTCTTCTCGGAAGCCCCACCTCCTCGGCTCGGGCGCATTGCACGCGCATTCGAACCAGCGCGCCTCACACAGGCGAGGGTGCTCGCCTGGAAGACCAAGTCCGAGCTTGCTGAGAGAATCGGGGTTTCCGCAGCCGCGATAGGGCAGTTCGAAGCGGGCGCCGTCACACCGAAACCAGAGCACCTGCCCGAAATGGCTCGTGTGCTTCACGTACCCGTCAGCTTCTTCGCCGCGGGTAGGCCGCTTGGTCGTCTGGACGTAGCCGACGCCCATTTTCGGAGCCTCCGCTCCACTCGTTCCAAGGACAGAGCGAAGGCTGCAGCCCACGCGGAGCAGGTTTGGGAACTCACGCATGCGCTCGAGAAGCGAATCCAGTTTCCGGAACTCAATCTCCCGCAAGTTCCCGAAGGCACTCCACCGGTAGACGCTGCGCAAGCGGTTCGCAGCTTGTGGCAACTCCCCCGCGGCCCCTTGGCGCATCTTGCTGCGGTCATGGAGTCCAGAGGGATCGTCATCTGCCTCATTCCCCTGACCAATGAAGCCGTGACCCGGGTCAAGGCATACTCCACAAGCTCGCTTGGGCGACCCATTGTTGTTGTGACTCCAGAGCGATTCCGGTCCGTCTACGAGTACCGGTTCACGTGCGCACATGAGCTCGGACACCTGATCCTCCATCAAGACCCGCTTCCGGGTGATCGAAAGCAGGAGCGTGAAGCCGATCAGTTTGCGGCAGAACTTCTGACTCCGGGCTCCGAGATACGGCCGCTCCCTTCCGAAGACTGCCCGCATGGCGGCCCTGGCGGAACTGAGCTCGACGTGGGGAGTATCGGTCGAGTCCCTCATCTACCGCATGGGCGAACTCCAGCTGATCTCCGACGTGTCGATTCGACGAGCGCATCAACGGCTTGCTGCCATGGCGGAGTTTCGCCGAGACGAACCGCTGTCAGCCTATCCGGGAGAGGTTCCGACCCTCCTCCAGGAGGCACCGCTCGCGGCGCAGACCGGATTCACCAGGGCGGACCTCGCCGATGAACTCTGCTGGACGCCGAGCCACCTCGCCGAAGTGCTGGGTGAGGTGGACAGTCGGCCGAAGCTGAGTCTCGTGAGGTAGCTCAGCCGACAACCGGTGGTTTTCGCACCTGCGCGACGACATCCGTCAGGATTCACTAGCCTGAGGCACATGCCTCAGCCCGGACCTCACGAGAGCGACACGTGTCGCGACCTAGTGGTTCCCGCTATTGAGGCCGCAGGCTGGCAACCCGACCAGGTGGTCGAACAGTTCCCGGTAGCTGCCCAGCGTGTGGTGACCCTCGGTGGCGTGACGCGCCAGCTGGGCTCCGGCTATGTCGACTACGCGTTCAGTGCCGTTCCTGGTTCCCCGACGGTCGTCGTAGAAGCCAAGCGCCAGTACCGCTCCGCCGAGGCCGGGCTGCAGCAGGCTCTGCGGTACGCCCAACAGCTTGACGCGCCGCTGGCGTACGCCACGAACGGCGTCGACATCATCGAGCACAACCTGCGCACCGGACGCGAACGCAGGGTCACCGAGTTCGCCGCGCCGGCGATCGCCTGGGACGAGTACCTGCAGACCTTGGGGGTGGTGGACGGCGCGGGCGCCTCACTCCTGAGGCAACCCTTGAACCGAGGACGCCGCGACGCCGCCGGCAACGTGATCACACCTCGCTACTACCAGTCGGTAGCTATCAACCGCGTCCTCGCCGCCATCGCCCGCGGCGAACGACGCGTCCTGCTTCTCATGGCCACCGGCACGGGCAAGACGTTCACCGCGATGCAGATCGTCGCCAAGCTGCGCGCCTACGAAGACGCCGTGCGACCGCAGCGCAACTACCGCGTCCTCTACTTGGCTGACCGCGACCAGCTCCTGTCCCAGCCGATACGGAAGGACTTCATCCCCGCCTTCGGCACCGCCCTGCTGAGCCGCGTGCGGGGCGAGGTCGACACCAGCCGGGAAATCTACTTCGCCACCTACCAGGCGCTCGCCGCCGGCGGTGACCAGGAGTCGCTGTTCGCCACCTTCCGCCCCGACTTCTTCGACCTGGTCATCGTGGACGAATGTCACCGAGGCAGCGCCGACGAGAACTCCGCCTGGCGAGCCGTCCTCGACCACTTCTCCAGCGCCGTCCAGCTTGGTCTGACCGCGACCCCGCGCAGCGACAACGTAAACAGCTACGAGTACTTCGGCAACCCCGTCTACCGGTACTCGCTGCGCCAGGGCATCGAGGACGGGTTCCTCGCCCCCTATCAAGTCCGGCGCGTCGTTCTCTCTCCCGACGCGGACGGCTGGAAACCGGCACCGGGTCAGGTGGACCGATTAGGCCGTGCGGTGCCTGAGGGTGTGTACACGACCCGGGACTTCGAACGAGTCGTCTCCCTCCTTGCGAGGACGCGGCTCGCCGCGCGGCACCTGTCCGGAATCCTGCGGCAGGACCCGACGGCCCGCTGCATCGTGTTCTGCGTCGACACCGAGCACGCCGATGAGATGCGGCGGGCGCTCATCGACGAGAACGCCGACCTGGTGGCCGCCGACCCCGAATGGGTGGTGCGGATCGTCGGCGTGGAGGGCGAACGCGAACGGCTGCTCAGCGACTTCACCGACCCCGACCGGCCCAGCCCGGTGGTAGCTACTACGTCCCGCCTCCTCTCGACGGGGGTGGATATTGAGGACCTGAAGTTCGTCGTGCTGTTCCGTCCGGTCGGCTCGATGATCGAGTTCAAGCAGATCATCGGTCGAGGCACCCGGCTGTTCCCTGACAAGGGCAAGACCAGCTTCGAGATCATCGACTATGTGGGTGCGACCACGCTCTTCGAGGACCCCGACTTCGACGGCTACCCGACCAACATCACGATCGAAACCGTGGACGGCGATGGCGCAGTCGTCGATATCGACGGTGTGCCCGTCCCACCGACTCCGCCGCTCGTGCCGATCGTCGATCCGATCGAAGGTGGCGAGCCGCCGACCGAACCGCCCACACCGACCGATCCGACACCACCGACGCCGCCACCTCCCCGCAAGCTCTACATCGACGACGGCGACTTCGAGGTGCTCACCGAGGCGCGGTTGGTTCCCGACGCGTCGTCGGGGCAACTTCTCCTCACTGAATACGGCACCTGGGTACGTGAGGTCATCGCGGCCGAAGGTGACGCGGACGACCTGCGTTCGCGCTGGTCGCAAGCGCCTTCCCGCCACACCCTGACCGCCTCCCTAGCGGCGCACGGCGTCGATATCGGCGAACTCGTCCAGTCCGCCGGACTGACCGACAGCGATCCCCTGGACGCCCTGCTCCAACTCGCGTGGAACCAGCCCGCCCGTACGCGCGCCGAGCGGGCACGACAGGCGCGCGAGCAGCACGCCGCCGAACTCGCTCAGCAGAGCGAGACTGCGCGAGCGGTCCTGGAGGGTCTTCTGGCGCGCTATGAGCAGTTCGGCGTGCCGGACCTCGAGCGAGCGGAGGTGTTCCGGCTCGCGCCACTGGCAAACCTTGGCACGCCGGCAGAACTCGCCCGCGTCTTCGGTGGTGGTGACGGGCTGCGGTCCCAGCTGGATCGTGTGCAGGAGTGGCTCTACTCAGCGTAATCTTTAGTTTCACTCGTCACTGTCGCGATCAAACTAAAGGTTTCATTGAGTTCGCGCAGTGCTAGGCTATCTGCATGCCGAAGCCGCGTCAGGATCTCCGCCGCGCGCTGCACGCCGTGGCGTTCCAGCAGGCCGGTTACTTCACCGCCAGCCAGGCGCGCGAGGCGGGCTACAGCTATCAGGCCCAGAAGTACCACGCTGATTCCGGCAACTGGCTGCGGGTCGATCGCGGCATCTTCCGGCTGCCCGAGTGGCCCTCCGATCCCGAGGACACCTTCGTCCGCTGGACGCTGTGGAGCGACGGCCGGGGCGTCGTTTCTCACGACTCGGCGCTGGCTATCCACGGACTCTCGGACGTCGATCCGATCAAGGTCCACCTGACCGTGCCGTCCGGTTTCGGTGCCAGTGACGAGCTGGTGGAACTTCACGTCGCCGACCTGGACGAGGACGAGCGCGAGCAGCGTCGGGGATGGGCTGTCACCACACCGCTGCGCACCCTCGCGGACGTCGCCGGGACCGACATCTCGCAGGAGCAGGTCGACCGAGCAGTGGCCGACGCGCTGCGGCTCGGCCTGGCCAGTCGGCGCCGACTGTTGCGCGCGACCGCCGAACTCGCGCCGCACGCGACGTTGCGCCTCGAACGCGCGCTAGCGAAGGCCGAAGCGAATGCCTGACCCTCGGCTGGTCAGCTTGACCCACCGGCTGCGGAACATCGCAGCCCACGAGGGCGTGCCTCCCCAGCGGGTGCGGAACCGGTACGTGTTCCAGCGTGTGCTCGCGCGCTTGGCCCGTGATCCGCGCTGGGTGCTGAAAGGCGGCTTCAGCCTCGAGTTGCGGCTGGGTCTGGCCGCTCGCACGACGAAGGACCTCGACCTGCTCCGTTGGGACGTGGCCGACCTGTCGGCAGTGGACCTCCAGGATCTCCTGGATGCCGCGCTCGACGTCGATCTCAGCGATGACTGCACCTTCACCGTCCGCCGACCCCGGCAGGTGCGCGCCGAGGACGAGATGCCCTCCACCTGGCGAGTGGTCGTTGATGTCCAAGTGGCGCGCAGGCCGTTCGAGACCGTGACCATCGATGTGGTCACCAGCCCGGTCGAGCCGACCTCTGGGCTGGACGCGGTCGCCGTGCGTCCCGTGCTCGGCGGCAAGCCGTTCTCCGTTCGCAGCGTTGACTTGCCGAGGCACGCTGCCGAGAAGACCCACGCCTATGCGCGGATCTACGCGCATGACCGGCCTTCCTCACGGGTGAAGGACCTGGTCGACCTCGCGTTGCTGGTAGAGCAGGAGTTGCTCGAGCCTGCTGACTACGCACGCGCGGTGACCGGCGTATTCGCCGAGCGCGACGCGTCTGCTCCGCCGCCGGAGCTGCCCGACCCACCGCGTGACTGGGCGGTGCCGTTCGCCGCGATGGCCGCGGACATCGGCCTCGACCAGCAATCGCTCGACGACGCCGCAACGCTCGTCCAGCGCTTCTACCGCTTCGCCTTCGACCGACAGGACAATCAGTGACCCCCACGAAGCCCCTCGCCCAAAACGTCCAGGCGCGGCTCCAGGCTGTGATCAACCAGTCGCGCCAGATCATGCGCAAGGACGCGGGCCTGAACGGCGAGCTGGACCGGCTGCCCCAGCTGGCGTGGTTGCTGTTCCTCAAGGCGTTCGATGACCTCGAAGAAGAGCGCGAGGCGCTCGAGGACGGTTACCGTCCGGTTCTGCCAGAGGATCTCCGATGGCGCTCATGGGCGGCCGGCAGTGACGTGACCGGGGAGCCATTCCTGCGGTTCGTCAACGACGACCTCCTTACGACCCTGCGAGGCCTGCGCGGCTCGGGGAAGCCGGGCGATCCACGGGACACGCTCGCCCGGGTGTTCCAGGACACCTCCAACCGCATGCTGTCCGGCCACCTGCTGCGACAGCTGGTGGACCAGGTGAACAAGGTCGAGTTCTCCCGCCGCGACGAGATGCACGCGATGGCGGTGTTCTACGAGACCATGCTGCGCGAGATGCGCGATGCGGCCGGCGACTCTGGCGAGTTCTACACGCCGCGCCCGCTCATCCGGTTCATCGTTGAACAGGTTGACCCGCGTCCCGGCGAGCTGGTGCTCGACCCCGCCGCAGGCACCGGTGGTTTCTTGATCGAGGCGTACAAGCACATGACCGCCGGCGAGGTCTCGGCCACCGACGTCGAGAGGGGTCAAGGGCGGGCTATGGGGCATCGAGAAGAAGCCGATGCCTCACCTGCTTGGCCAGATGAACCTGCTGCTGCACGGCATCGACCGGCCCCGCTTTGTCGAGCAGAACTCGCTTAACCTGCCGCTGGCTGATATCCGCAGGAGCGGTGTCGACGTGGTGCTCACCAATCCGCCGTTTGGTGGCGAGGAGGAGCAGTCGGTCCAGGGGAATTTCCCCGTCCAGCTGCGGACCGCGGAGACGGCCTGGCTGTTCCTGCAATCCGTGATGGCCCGGATCGAGCGGAGCCGGCATGGACGCTGCGGCATCGTCGTACCGAACTCGGTGCTCTTCCTCGACACGGGCGTCGGCGCAAAGATCAAAGCCGAGCTGATGAGCAAGTTCAACCTGCACACGGTTCTGCGGCTGCCGAACGGCGTGTTCGCGCCGTACACGATCATCCCCAGCAATGTGCTGTTCTTCGAGAAGGGCAAGCAGGGGCCTGTCTGGTTCTACGAGGTACAGGCACCGGACGGCCGGAAGAACTACACGAAGACCAAGCCCATGCGCTACCAGGAGTTCGCCGACTGCGCCGCGTGGTGGGGTGGACGCGACCGCACCGACCGGGTCGAGAACGAGCGGGCGTGGTGCGTCGACGCCGACACCATTCGGGGCTCCGGCTACAAACTTGACCTCCACAATCCCCACCGGCCGGACGACCTCGAGCACCGCTCCCCCAAGGAGTTGGTTGCCGAGCTGATCGAGACCGAGCGCGAGCTGCTGAAGCGATACGAAGACCTCCGGCACGAGATCGAAGAGTTCGCGCTGTGAGGGCCGAGTGGGTCCCGCTCGGCGACGTCCTCCGTCTCGCCCAGGATGCTGTAACTGTCCGAACTGACGAGAGCTATCCGTCGGCAGGCGTGCTGAACCGCGGACGCGGACTGTCCGACAAAGGGATCCTGGCTGGTTCGGCCACCAGTTACGGTCGGCTGTTTCGCCTATCCAAGGGGCAGGTGGTGTACAGCAAGCTCTTCGGCTGGGAGGGCGCTGTTGCTCTCGTGCCATACGCGTTCGACGGCTACTTCGTGTCCAGTGAGTTCCCCACATTCGAGGTCGCAACCGACCGCGTGAGTACCGACTACCTCGACCAATACCTGAAGTCGGAGCAGTTCACCGACCAGATGAGCCGCTCGACCAACGGACTTGGGCAACGCCGCCAGCGCGTCAACATCGATGCCTTCCTGAAGATCAAAGCCGCACTCCCCTCCCTCGTAGATCAGGAACGGATCGCCAGCCACCTGATGAAGCTGAAGCCGGTCACTAGACCGTCCACCGTCGACTCGGGTCACATCGTCGAGCATCTGATATCAGCGGCCGTGCATCACGCGAAGCGTCGGCCACTCGGCGAACTCCTTCAGTCAGACCGACCGTGGGTGGACATCGACGACGCAGGCTCGTTTCGAACCATCGGCGTTCGGGGCTTCGGCCGGGGGATGATCCGATACCCAGAAGGCGGAGCGGAGACCCTCAGCAAGCTGCGCTATTACCCGCTCAAACCCGGAGCCCTCGTCGTTAGCAACATCAAGGCGTGGGAAGGAGCGGTTTGCGTCGCCGAAGAGGGGGACGCTGGACGAGTCGCGAGCAATCGTTTCCTTCAGTACGTGCCCATCAGCACGGAGATCGCCACCTCCTGGGTCGAGCAGTATTTGCTCAGCCCGAACGGGCTCGTGAGCCTAAATGCCGCATCTCCCGGTTCGGCCGACCGCAACCGCACGCTCAGCATGGCCGCCTTCGAGGCCATCGAAATACCCGTCCCCAACCGGGAGACGCAAGACGGGGTCATTCGAGTCGCGCGCGCGCTCAAACGCGTCCGCGCGCATCAGGCGCGACGCGACAAGCTCTCGGCGGCCATCCTTCCGGCTGCCCGCAACAAGATCTTCAACTCCATACGATGATCCGCAACACCCACGTTGCATTCCTAAGCTGAGGGCCGAGCGGCTGCCACCTTAACCTGGCCATGAGAGTGCTGAGGCGGCTGAACAAGTCAGAACGAAGCTTGGCCAAGCCCTCAGTGTTGTTGAGGTAGACGATGTAGCGGAGATGCTTCAGATCAAACGGCACGTCATCCGGCGACTGGGTGACGAGGACAACCTCACGACCGAGGGCGTGCGCGATGCCGGCTTCGTAGAAGACGTTCGCGTTCCGCCTCGTCAGGTCACAGACCACTACCTTGGAGCGCCAGATCAACGACACGACATCGTCGATTATTGCCGAGTGTTCCCAGATGTCGTCCGCACGTTGGCATGTCCAGCCGCCGTCGTCGGCCGCCGCCTTGATCGCATCCCACACTGGGGAGAACTCCGCCCCGAAGGGCATCATGGCGGCGACTCGGCGCGGGTCCGCCGGGCCCGTTGGCAGAGTGAACACAGTCGGGCTCGGGGAGCTCGGCGTCGCCGACTCCAACAACGCCTGGAAAAGGTCGGCCTCACGGATGGTCCAGCGAGTGCGCTGGAAATCCCAATTGCTCAGACCCAGTCCTTCGGCTGCGGCCACGATCTTGTCGGAGGGAATTGGAGGAACACGAGGATTTGGTACGAAGCTGTACAGGAAATCGCGCCCCGTGGACCTAACGCTGGACACGGTCCCGACTCTTGCCACCTGCTGTTGAGAAGTGTCGCCGGTTTCCGGCATCAGGAGTACGGGCAATTCCAGCAAGCGAGCGCGGTCGATCACTCCCCCTGGCTTGAAGACACCCAAGAGCTCGGGAGGGAGGCCTTCCAGCATTCGATCAGAGGGCATCTGACCATCCGTCGCTCCCATGATCAAGCTGAACACCCGGCACGCCCCTTTTCTTGTTGACCAGATCGTCAGGTTCTGCTGCCTCGTCCTGGCAGCCTAGTGTCACGGGCTGGGGTGCGTGGAACGCGCAGACCCTGTCAGCCTGCAGGTCTCGAGCGCTGTCACCTGGCCGCCACACCGGATTCCGGGATCGCGCAGCTGCGGCGCGGACGGCGGTGCGTATCAGAAGTAGCGCCGGTCAACCAGAGCAGTCGATCGGGCTCGATCCAGCACCCAAAGGTTGGGATACCCCGCCCCTTCCGGGGATACCCCAGTGGGGTATCGGGAGACCCAGGGATACTACTACCGGAATAGTTGCATGCAATAGCGTGCAATAGCGTTATGGCTAGCCGTGGCGCTCATCGCAGGGGACGTTTCGGTGGACGGCGGCAATTTCGGGGCCGTTTCCCTGGGTGACGGGCACCTCAGGCGCCTCGCGACGAGCCAGAGGCCCCGGACGTTGACCGCCACCCGTCTCGTCGGCGACGGTCATCGTCTTACCTTGTCAGATGCCGCTTTTCGACTCGCGAGGTACTCTGGATCAGTCATCAACGGTGGTCCCGATAGGGGTGGGGGTATAGCCAGAAATGGCCAGAGATGGACACTGAACGCGTCCTTGTTGCACACGGCGTGCAATAGCCGTGCAATATGTCCTAGTCAGCGAGGCATTCGGGTCACTCATAATCCCTGGGTCGTGGGTTCGAGCCCCACCCGCCCCACCCAAAGATCGTTGTTCAAACCGCCGACATCGGCGGTTTGATGCCTACTTTCCCCTGTCTGCCCTTGTCGGCGCACGGCGAAGGGCTTGTACGTCCGGGTTGAAGAAGACGTTGAAGGGCTCGCCGGGTTGGCCGTCGATCTGGTCGTCGGGCAGGACGTAGAGCTTGTCGAAGAAGGCCTGGTTGGCGATCCGACGCAGTGAGTCGTCGATGCTCATGTAGATGGCGTGGCAGTCTCCGGCGAGGGCGAGGCAGTCGTCGAGGTGAGCCTTGGTCTGTTCGTACTCGATGGTGCCGGTGTCGATCTGGGCATCGAGGAACGCCAGTCGCCTGGCGATGCGAGCTTGTTCCTCTCCTAGCAGGTCGATGGGGACGGCTCCGGCGTAGTGGGCCTGGAGCAGCTTGCTCCGTTCCTGCGCGAGGTCGTCGTGTTCGGCCTGGTAGGCGTCACGTTCGTTGCGGGCGATGTCGTGGACTTGGTCGAGATAGTTGCCGATGAGTTCGCGGAGGGCTTCCACGATGTGCGGCGGTATCTCGATGGTGCGGTAGTAGTCCTCGACGGCGGCTTCGATATCGGGTATGAACATGGCCTTGCGCTCGCAGTCGGTGCGCTTGGTGTGCCTGCCTGAGCACAGAGAAGTAGGGGTAGATCACCCCCGTCGGCGCGTGCGTTGGACAGGATCAGGCGGGAGCCGCACTCGCCGCAGAAGATGCTGCCTTTGAGGTAGTGATCGTGAGGCTTGGGTCTTCTCCCCGAGAGGTGATGGTTCGCCGAGGACCGCCTGGACGCGGTACCAGACTTCCCTGGCGACCAACGGTTCGTGGATGCCGTCGTAGGTCGCTCCCCGGAAGGTGACCTGCCCCTTGTAGTACGGGTTCGTCAGCATCCGGTGGATGCTCGACAGGGCGGGGCCTTTGGCGGGGCGCTTGGGCGTGGGCATCGTGGTCAGGCCGCGGTCGATCAGTTCTTCGCGCAGCGTGATGGTCGAGTAGTTGCCGGTGGCGTAGGCCTCGAATGCCCACTTGACCAGTTCGGCGCGGTCGGGATCGAGCTCGACGGTGCGCATCTCTCGTCCCAGCTCGTCGCGCTTGCGGACGTTGAGGTAGCCGATGGGGGCTTTGCCGCTGGTGCCGCCGGTGATCGCCTTCTGTGTCATGCCCTTGGCGACCTCGTTGGCCAGGTTGCGGGAGTAGAACTCCGCGATGGTGGACATGATCCCGTGGAGCAGCATCCCCGAGGGCGTCTCGTCGATGTTCTCGGTCGCGGAGACGAGCCTGACCCCGGCTTCCTGCAGAGCGAAGTGGATGGCCACGTCGTCGGCGCGGTTGCGGGCGAGCCGGTCAATCTTGTGCACGATGCAGTAGGTGATGTCGTGCTTCTTGACGTACTCGATCATCCGCATCAGCTCGGGCCGGTCGGCCTTGCGGGCGGACTCGCCGGCGTCGACGAACTCCTCGGTGATGATCGCGTTCAGCTCGCGGGCCTTGCGCAGGTTCGCCTCGCGCTGAGCGGGGATCGAGAAGCCCTCGTCCCGTCCTCCGCGTTCGGCCTGTTCCTTGGTGGACACCCGGAGGTAGGACACCGCGAGCGCGGTGGTCTCACGGGAGCGCTGATGCGTCGTCGATGGTGACTGAGTGATGGTCATGGGTCATGTTCCCTTCCCCAGAGATGGGGCCAACACGAACGGCAGTGACCGCTCGTGCGGTGCGGCTCGTAATGGGGAAGGGTTGATTCTACCTCGTCGGGCTCGGCCGGCCGAGCAGCGGAGCTTGATCTCGCCCTTGGTGGCGTTTCGCGTTTTGCGCGCTGCATCGCCATGCCGATGAACAGTTGCGCGAGCCGATCGACATCAGGGTCTCCCGTCGCTCTGCGACGATCCGGTAGCCGCGCATTCGGGACGGCGGTGTTCCGCGGCGCCTGGTCATGTCACTTCTCCGGTGTCGTAGTCGAGCGTGCCATAGAACGCTTCCTCGGCTCGCTGACGTTCGGCGACCTGGTCGAACACGAACTGGACGAAGTCCTCGGCACGGTCGGTGATGACGACATCCTCGACCGGCGGGGCTGGGTCCTCGCCGGGCCAGCTCGTCTGCCGTGTCGGTCGGTCTCGGTCGAGCCGGGTGCCGGACGTCGCCACCCAATCGCGGAGCCGGGCGCGGGCGTCGGCGAAGTCGCGGTGCCATCCCAGCGGCGCGGAGCCGTGCTGCTCGGGGTCGTAGGCGCATAGCCAATGCAGGTGGAGCGCCGAGAGTTCCCACACCAGCTCGGGGTGGCGGTGCCAGAACGGCGGGACCACGCTCGCGGGTAGGCCGTAGGTGCGGCGCAGCCACGCCACCCAGTCGTTGAGCGCCAGCCATTCCTGTTCCAGCTCGTGGGCGGTCAGAAGGTTCCAGTTCACCGGACGCGGCGGTTCGGGCTGATCGAATCCTGTGGTGAGGGGCGGGCCGTCGAGGGTGCCGAGTTCGTCGGGCTCGGGTGTGTAGTCGGTCATCGCTCGGCCTGCTCACATGGTCACGGTCGCGGGTTGCGCGACCTGTCGTGGTCCTGCGGGCTCGAACGCGGCTGCTTCGCGCTCGGTGGTGCGGCGGGTGCTGCGGTCCACTTCGTAGCGGGTGCGGGCCAGGTCGTGGCCGATCCGTCGGGCGACGAACTCTTCGCCTTCGATGGCCTGTCCGTTGGCGTCGCGGTAGTTGTACTGGCGCACGTAGCCCTCGGCGATGATCTTGTCGCCCTTGGCGAGCCGCAGGTGGCCCTGCTCGGCAGCGGCCTTGAACGCGACCAGGTGGTGGAAGGTGGTCTCCAGCTGGGTGAAGGAACCGTCCTCCTCCTGCCGGTAGTGCTCTTTGCCGACCTTCATGTAGAGCCTGGCATCCCCGCTCTCCGTCTCGGAGAGCTGCGGATCGGACGCGATGAAGCCCGAGAACGCCTGTTGAGTCTGGATGGCCATCGGATGTCTCCTTGTCACCTCGCGCGACTCACGTCGTGGTCGCTGTGTCAGGCAGGTGCGCTCGTCGGTCCAGAACAGCGGCGTTCACGAGGGTCGGCGTAGGAGCGCTTCGAGTTCGTCGCGATCGCTGCGGAGCTGGGCGGCGTCGGGTCGGTCGGGCCAGGGGCGCAGGTCTGTGACGATGGGTGGTGCGGAGCGGAGCAGGCTGATGCCGGTGCCGAAGGGCAGAGTGCGGATGCGGTCGGGTGGCAGGATCGGGACACGGCGGACGGAGCGCTGGTTGGAGCGGGTGCCGTGGTCGCCAAGGGTGATGCTGTCGGTGTACTCGTCGCGTTCGCCGATCAACGTGGAGAGGTCTTGGAGGTCGCGGCTGTTGGACGCGCCGCCGAGGATGATCTTGACGATGCTGGCGTCCCAGATCGCGCCGGCCTGGTGCTCGCTCCACCGGTCGCGTGCCTGGGCGAGGGATTGCAGGACGGGCATGGTGGTGATGCCGGTGCCGCCGCCTTCGGCCATGAGGGTGGGTAGGGACGGCAGGGGTGCGAGGTTGCCGATTTCGTCGAGCGCGAGGAGCAGGGGTGGGTCGAGTCGGGCTCCGGGTGAGCGGGCGGCGAGTCTGCGGGCGGTTTCGATGAGGTCTTCGACGAACGCGGCGACGAGCGCGGCTGATGCGCCGGCCCCGGCTCCGGTGGCGAGGAGGTAGAGGGTGCCTTGTTCGGTGAGGAAGGTTTCGGGGTCGAAGTGTTCGTTGGGTCCGGGTGTGACGGCATCGAGCACGCGGGGTCGGCGAGGGCTGCGAGGGCGGGGAGACGCCTTGCCAGATGCTGTCGCGGGTCTTGGGGTCGGCGTCGATCATC
>JADJTO010000036.1 GCA_016711105.1 Micropruina sp.
AGCGGGGCCTGATCTACGCCGAAGAGTTTCGGGCGAAGCTGCTAGGCGGGCGCGTTCACCATCGGCAACGTGGTCCGTGAGCCACGGACACCTGGACGCCTCGTCAGGTCACCTACCCGGGCACCCTCGACCACGAGGACATCCACGCCTGGCAGTACCTGGTGCTGGCCGGTTTGCCTTTCCTGCCGCTCTACGCCGCGGCCAGCGGCTGGTCATGGCTACGGACGGGCGATCGGGCCTCGCGCAACATCTTCGAGCGCCATGCCGGCCTCGTCGGTGGGGGTTACCGCGAAAACCCCGCCGATTGGACGGGCTGGCGGTCGATCCGCTCGCTGCTGAGCCGAAACCACCCGGAGGACACCTGACGGCCACGGCACGTAACTAGACGCGGATGGTGACCCCGAGCCGTCGAGCGGTGCGCTCCTTCTGACGCGAGGCGCGCAGCCGCCGCAACCGCTTGACCAGCAGGGGGTCGTAGGCGATCGCGGCCTCAGTGTCGATCAGGGCATTGAGCAGTTGGTAGTAGCGCGTGGTCGAGATGGCGAAGCGCTCCCGAATCTCTGCTTCCTTGGAGCCGGGTAGTGCCCACCACCCCTTCTCGAAGTCCAGCAAGGCCGTCTGGAACTCGCTGAGCCGGGCGGCTGGTGAGGCGGCGAGTGGTTCGGACATACGCCAATGGTAGGCGCAAATCACAACCATGTCATTCCCCCGCAGCAACCCGATTCGAGCAACAGGTAGACTTTCCGGTGGTGTTCTCCTCGTCCCCGCCGCCCTCGCCGACACCCGCAAAGGATCCCTGATGCAGCAGTTGCACGGCACAATCCAGCACTATGCATGGGGCACTCATGACGCCATCCCCAGTCTCCTGGGACGCGAGCCTGACGGGCGGCCACACGCTGAGTACTGGCTGGGAGCGCATCCCGCGTCACCGTCAACGACCGATGCCGCCGCCCTGGATGCACTGATCCGCAGCGATCTGTCGCTGCTCGGCGAGCGCGTCCACGACACCTTCGGTCCCATCCTCCCGTTCCTGATGAAGGTGCTGTCCGCGCGCCACGCACTCTCGATCCAGGCACATCCGTCCCGTGAACAGGCGCAGGAAGGGTTCGCTCGCGAGAACGCGGCACGCATCCCGGTGGAGTCGCCCGAGCGGGTCTATTCCGACGACTGGCCCAAGCCTGAAGTGCTGATTGCCCTCGACGAATTCGAGACCCTGAGCGGCTTTCGCGACCCACTGACGACAGCGGCCCTGTTCTCGGGTTGGGCCTGGCGGACGACCTCGCGTCCGTCATCGGTCCGCTCACCGAACGCAAGGGAGCCGCCGCACTCGCTGAGGTGTTCCTGGACGCCCTCAGCCTGGCGGGCGCACGTGCGCACCTGATCGACGTCACCGTGGCCGCGGCGATGCGGCACGCGAGCGACCCGGGCCCCGTGGGCGACTTCGCCCGCACCGCCGTGGAGTTGGATGAGGTGTTCCCCGGGGACCGGGCCATCCTGGCGGGACTACTGATGAACCGCGTGGTGCTGCAACCGGGCGAGGCGCTGTACGTTCCCGCCGGCCACATGCACGCCCACCTGCGAGGCACCGGCATCGAGGTGATGGGAGTTCGGACAACGTGATTCGCGGTGGGCTCACCCGAAGCATGTGGATGTCAGCGAGTTGGTGCGAGTCGTCGATTCGAACCGGCCGAGCCGCAGATCATCCGTCCGAACGGTCCGCGCCGGGAACGGTATCCGACCCCCTGCCCCGAGTTCGACGTGTGGCGGGTCTGTGCCAGCGCCGCGGCCGAGGTCGTGGTGCCAGGCAGGCGCTCCGCACGCATTCTGCTGGTGGTGGACGGCGCCGTTCAGGTCTCGACCGACAGCGGCACCTTGAGTTTGGAGCGCGGGAAAGCTGCCCTGCTGGGCGCCAGCGAGGACCCCGCAGTGCTGACCGGGCAGGGCATCACGTTCGTCTCCGCCTCCGGACTGCGGTGACCCCGGGCCCTGCCACTCGCCGAGCACCTCGCCCGCCTGCACGCTCGCCGACCCGGTCAGTCGTCCTGATCGACGGTCCGGCGGGATCGGGGAAGACCACCCTCGCCGGACGGCTTGCCGCCACCTGGCCGGGACCCATCCAGGTGGTGAGCCTTGACGACCTCTACCCGGGCTGGACAGGCCTCGCTGCCGCCTCCGCGATGGTGGCAGAGACCGTCCTGCGGCCGCGGGATCCGGGCTTCGACCGCTGGGACTGGACGGCCGCCAGGAACTCCGGCTGGGTGGCTCTGGACCCCGCACTGCCGCTGATCGTCGAAGGCTGTGGCGCTCTCACCCCGCACTCCCGAGCGCTGGCGGGGCTGGGCATCTGGTGCGAACTGGACGACTCCGCGCGCAAGGCACGGGCTCTGACCCGCGACGGCGCGGTATTCGCCCAGCACTGGGACGAGTGGGCGACCCAGAGGCGGAGCACTGGCGTAGCCACCGGCCGCGGAGCTCGCCGACCTGGTGATTCGGGTTGACGGCGAGGGGGAGCCGACCCCGGTGAACCCTTCGCTTCGACAAGTGCCGGATTCCTGGCCGACAATGTGATCCGCAGGCCTCCGTAGCTCAGCTGGCAGAGCTCCCGCCTTGTAAGCGGACGGTCACCGGTTCGAATCCGGTCGGAGGCTCCAGGCCGGTCAGGCCTGAGGTGCCTGTCGGTTCTTCCACCAGTAGCTCCCCACCAGCACCGCCAGGATTGCGATCGAGACGTAGAAGAGGTACCGGCCGTAGGCGTCCATCGCCGCGACGGCCGGCTCCCCGATCCAGTATCCGACGGCCAGGTAGCACCCCGCCGAAACGAAGGACGCCGCAACCGAGACACTCAGGAACTTGCGCAGACTGGTGCCCGCCTCACCCAGAACGGCGAAGATCACCGCCCGAGGCAGCGGGAGCGGGAGGAAGGTGACCACGATCGCCAGGGTCTCGAAACGGCGAGCGAACCTCTCGGCCATCACGTTGGTTCGCCGGGCACGCTCCGAGCGCCCGACCAAGCCCTCGATCAGGTTGCGGCCCCACAACTTGCCCGCCCACCAGTACACCCAGTCGAACTTGATGAGGCCGAGGGTGGCCACCGCCCACACCAGTGGCCACCACGGGTCGCCCACCGCCGCCCGGGCGCCTACCATGACCAACCCCGACCATGAACCCAGCGACGCGAGGACGTGGGGGGCGAACCCGAGCAAGGTGGGCCGTGCCACCATCATCACCAGCGAATAGACCGCCACGACCCCCAGCCAACTGAAGCAGGCGATGTCACTGCGGGTCGGCTTGTGACGCCACGGCAGTGACGGATCGTCCACCACCCCGTCTCAGCCTCGGGGGCCGGCGGCGTCGTCAGCCTGCTGAGGCTGGATTTCGGTCACGCCCGGAGCCTACCTGAGCTCCCATCAACGCCCCCGGGCCGCGTTGCCCCCGGGGCGCTGCTCGCGGAGATCGGGCTTCCTGCTGGTGAGAATCTGGAGGCAATCAGGGCCAAAATATGAAAAGATGCTCACGGTCGCGATTGCGATCGCAACTTCCACTACGGATCGTCGGGCACGTGCCTGCCCGTGGAAAGGATGGTGGCATGGCCAGTTAGTTTCCCAGGGACGCCTGCGCGTCTCCCGGAGCCGATCACCCGGCCGTCGACAAGCTCAATCTTGAGATCGGCGACGGTGAGTTCATGGTCCTCGTCGGACCCTCGGGCTGTGGCAAGTCAACGTCGCTCCGCATGCTGGCCGGCCTCGAAGAGGTCAACTCCGGCAAGATCTTCATCGGCGAGCGTGACGTCACCGACCTCCCGCCGAAGGACCGGGACATCGCGATGGTGTTCCAGAACTACGCGCTGTACCCACACATGACCGTGGGCGACAACATGGGCTTCGCCCTCAAGATGGCCGGCATCCCGAAGGCCGAGCGTGACGCCCGCGTCCTCGAGGCAGCCAACCTGCTCGGCCTCGAGAGCTTCCTCAACCGCAAGCCGAAGGCCCTCTCCGGTGGCCAGCGCCAGCGCGTCGCCATGGGTCGCGCGATCGTCCGCTCGCCGCAGGTCTTCCTGATGGATGAGCCGCTGTCGAACCTGGACGCCAAGCTGCGCGTTTCCACCCGTACCCAGATCGCCGCCCTGCAGACCAGGTTGGGTGTGACCACCGTCTACGTCACGCACGACCAGGTCGAGGCCATGACGATGGGCGACCGCGTCGCGGTGATGAAGGACGGCCTGCTGCAGCAGGTCGACACCCCGCTGACCCTGTACGACAAGCCCAACAACCTGTTCGTGGCCGGCTTCATCGGTTCGCCCGCCATGAACCTGCTCACGGGCACCATCGTCGAGGGTGGCGTCAAGGTCGGCGACTACATCGTCCCGGTCCCCCGCGACGCAACCCGCAGGCTGCTGGCGAGGAAGACCCTGGTGGTCGGATCCGTCCGGAAAACTTCCAGATCTCCCCCGAGGGCATCAGCCTCGAGGTCGACGTGGTCGAGGAACTCGGCGCTGACGGCTTTGTCTATGGAACGTTGTCCGGCCTTTCGCCGGAGCAGAAGATGGCCCAGCAGATCGTGGCCCGGGTTTCCGCCCGACGCCACCGCATCGCGGCACCTCCATGAAGCTGAGCGCCAAGAACCCCGAGACGGTGCACGTCTTCTCTGAGAAGACCCAGGCCCGCCTTCCTGACGCAACGACGCAACAGCGCCGGTCGACCCGACGGTCGACCGGCGCTGCTGCGTTGGCGGCCTCGTCGCCCGGTCAGCGGGCCGAGACCGTAGCCACCATGAGAAGCGGCCGGTTGAGGCCCAGCAAGTTTCCGATGATGGTGTACAAAGGTGGGCGTGCCCAGGTTTCTGTCGTCGCGGCCGGACTCGCGGCTGATCCCCGCTTCCTGGGACGTGCCGTTGGCCGAGTGGCCGGCTGAGCACCTGGTGGCCCTGCCCCGTGGCATCTCACGCCACGTCGTCCGCTTCATTCAGGTGGGCGGCTCGGTGTATGCCGCGAAGGAGGTCATCGAACACCTCGCGATCCACGAGTACACGATGCTGAAGGACCTGCACCGAACCGATACCCCCGCCGTCGAGCCGCTGGCTGTCGTCACGGGCAGAACCGATGATCACGGCGAACCCCTCGACCCGGTGCTGATCACCCGCCACCTCGAGTTCTCACTGCCCTACCGCTCCCTGTTCGACCACGGCGTTCGTTTCCGAAAACCGTCTCGCGGTTGCCTGACGCGCTGGTCGTCCTGTTGTCGGCTGCACCTGATCGGCTTCCTGTGGGTGACGTCTCACTTCCAACGTCCTGTTCCGCCGGGACGCGGGACAGTTCGCCGCCTACCTGGTGGATGCCGAGACCGCCGAGATGCACGAATCCCTCAACAACGGTCATGAGAGCACGAACTCACGATCGCCACCACGAACCTGTACGGCGATCCTAGCGACCTGAAGCCGGGAGGATGCTGGACCCTCCCGGATCCGCTGAATCGTCGAGTCGATCCTGAGCCGCTACCGCGACCTGTGGGCGGAACTGACCGACGCTGAGGAGTTCTCCGGCCAGGAGACGTACCGCATCGAGAACCGGGTCCGGCGGCTCAACGCCCTCGGCTTCGACGTGGCCGAACTGGACATCCACACCTCTGCTGACGGCTCGAACATCCGGATCCAGCCGAAGGTCGTGGACGCCGGCCACCATTCCCGGCGGCTGCTGCGACTGACCGGCCTGGACACCGAGGAGAACCAGGCCCGGCGCCTGCTCAACGACTTGGACACGTTCCGCGCGCGGACCAACCAGGGCCATGTGGACGAAGCTGTCGTGGCACACCAGTGGCTGACCGAGTGCTTCCAGCCAGTGGTCACCGCCGTCCCGCACGACCTGCGCGGCAAGCGCGAAGCCGCCCAGATCTTCCATGAAGTGCTCGACTACCGCTGGTACGCCTCGCAACGCGAACACCGGGAGGTGCCGCTGCTGGAGGCCACCTGGGGGTACATCCAGGAGGTGCTGCAGGCGCTGCCGGACGAGGCGATGGAACCCACGACGCAAGCGCTGATGAGCAACGAGCATCGCCAGCTGGCGAACCCGTTCGACCCGTCGCAGGGATTCGCCGACGATTCCGCCTGATGCCGGTCGATCCCCGAGAGACCGACGACGAGGAGGTTCCGATCCAGGCTTCCTCGATATCGGCGCGCCACGCGCGCGGGCATTGACCAGGGCAGCTTCTACGCGGCCCACGGGGTCGACGAGGCTTCGCGCCGGTTCCGCGCCTGCGCCTGGGCCAGATCGTCGACGAGGATCGCCACCGCCCAAGCTACTAGACTGCCCCGGGTGAGCTTCCACCGCCAGACAGCGCAGCGCGGCAGGTCCGCGCGTTCGTCCCCCTGGTTGCGGGTGCGGTGTCGATCTACCACTGTGGGCTCACCGTCCAGTCGGCACCCCATGTGGGGCACATTCGCAAGGAGGTTGTGTTCGACGTCCTGCGACGCTGGCTGGCCCACAGCGGGTACGAGGTGCTCGTGGTGGCCAACGTCACCGACATCGACGACAAGATCCTGGCAAAGTCGGCTGAGGCCGGAGTGCCGTGGTTCGCGCACGCGTACCGCTTCGAGCGGGAGCTGCACGATGCCTATAGCGCTCTGGGCTGCCTGCCGCCAACCTACGAACCTCGCGCGACCGGCCATAATGAGATGGCTGAACTTGTGGAGGCGCTGTTGCAGGCGGGCCATGCCTACGTCGCCCCGGACGGCTCCGGCGACGTCTACTTCGATGTCCGCTCCTGGCCGACCTACGGGGTGTTGTCCGGCCAGAAGGTGGACGAGATGGAGGCTGCGGCCGATGCTGACCCTCGGGGCAAGCGTGATTCCGTGACACTTCGCATCGGAAAGGCCACAAGCCCACCGAGCCGATCACGGCGTCGTGGCCCTCGCCGTGGGGACGCGGACGGCCTGGCTGGCACCTGGAGTGCTCGGCCATGGCGGGGAAGTATCTCGGCGACGAGTTCGACATCCACGGCGGTGGGATCGATCTGCGCTTCCCCCATCACGAGAACGAACTCGCCCAGTCGCGGGCAGCGGGGCGTCCATTCGCCCGGTACTGGATGCACAACGCCTGGGTGACCGCGGCCGGGGAGAAGATGACCAAACCAGTGGTGGACGGGTTGGTGGCGGCGTTGCTGGCGCAGCGCACAGATGCCCGGGCACGCAAGGACTACGCCGCCGCCGACGCCATCCGCGACCGGCTCACCGAAGTCGGCCTGAAGGTCGACGGACACCCCAACGGCCTCGTGCTGGTCGTTGGTGAAGTGAGGACATGATGCCAGGCAACAGTCAACGCAAGGGCGCCGTGCGCAAGAAGGGCAAGACGACCCCGGCTGGTTCCGGCGGCCGGGTGCGCCGGGGTCTTGAGGGCAAGGGACCGACCCCGAAGGCCGAGGATCGCCCGTACCACAGTGCCTATCGCGACCGCAGACCCGATGCGCCGGGCAGGTCGCCCGACAAGCAGCGCGGTGCCCGCAAGCCCCTTCCACAGCGCGAGGCCTGACCGCCACCGCCATGACTGGGTGATCGACGCAACGCCGTCCTTGAAGCCCTGCAGGCCGGCTTGCCGGTGCGACGGGCCTTCGTGGCCGAGGGCGCCGAGCGTGACTCGCGGCTGCGCGACGTGCTCGCGTTCGCCGCCGACCACGGCATCCCGCTGCTGGCAGCCACCCGCGGGGAACTGGATCGCCTCACCGGCGGTGGAGTGCACCAGGGAGTGGCAGTGCAGCTGCCGGAGTTCACCTACGCCGACGCCGAGGACGTGCTCGCCGACGCCATCCAGGCTGACCCCGCAGGGCTGGTCGTCGCGTTGGATTCGATCACCGACCCCCGGAACCTGGGGGCCATCGTGCGCAGCGCAGCGGCGTTCGGGGCCCAAGGCGTGATCATCCCCGAGCGACGCTCGGCCCAGATGACCGCGGCGGCGTGGAAGACGTCGGCCGGGGCGGCTGCCCGCGTGCCGGTCGCCCGCGTGACCAACCTGAATCGCACGCTGAAGAGCTACGCCGCCGCCGGGTTCACCGTGGTCGGGCTGGCCGGGGAGGCGACCGAGGATGTCAGTGGCTTCCCGGGGATCGACGGGCCGGTGCTGCTGGTCGTCGGCTCCGAAGGTGAAGGCCTGAGCCGGCTGGTCCGTGAGAACTGCGACGTGCTGGCGTCTATCCCGATCGACTCCGCCGTGGAGTCGCTCAACGCCTCGGTCGCCGCGGCCATCGCGCTTTACGAGGTCAGCCGCTCCGCGCCTGACCTTTCCCGAGCATCCGCACGCGGATGCGACACGACGAGGCGCGAAGTCAGCCGGCGGTGCGCAGCAGCGCAGCCTCGGCGGCCGGGCCCCAGCGTCCCTCCACCATGGCGGCGGAAACTCTGGGAGCTGCCCGGCCAGGTCGGCGAGCCGCACCATGCCGAGGTCGTGCAGCACCGGGTAGACCATGATTCCTGCCTGGAAGAGGTCCGGTTGTTCACCGCAGCGATGGCGTCGGCGACCCCGGCCATGCCGGAAACCGCATCCAGAGAGACGTTGGTGTCCAGCGTCCCGGCCTCGACCTTGGCGAGCACGGCCACCATGTCCTGAATCCGCGAGCCTGACGTCCCCACCAGGTAGATCCCCTCGTCACGATCGCATCCATGTCGACGGTGGCCATCGTTCCAACAGGAGAAGCCGGCGAAGGCGTGGACAATCGCGTCATTACTGGCCAGCTCCACCGCCTGGGTGACCAGTGCGGGCGCAGGCACCATGACCGCCACATAGCTGTAGCCCGGCAGCAGCGGCTCGCTTTGTGAGTTGCGGAAGGTCGCCGGCACGCCGTTCGCCACGGCTACCGGCGCCACGACGGCTGCCAGATGGGCGAGCCGGGCGTCGTCCACGTCAACGGCGTCCATCGATGCCTGGACGCCAGCGCTGACCGCGGTACGGATGGTGGCGCATCAGCCTCATCGGACCGGCGGCCCTCACGATCGCCACCTTCCTCGCCGGGACGCAGTTCGCACCGCGACGGGATCCGGTCGTAGCCGGCGGCCGCCGATGCGCCGGGATCGCCGGTGTACCGGATCAGGTCGTAGTGCACCCGTCCGACGTCGACCGGCACCCCACGACCGATGGTGCCCCCGGCGAGCACGATGTCGAGGACACCGAGCGGGGCCAGCAGCGGCCCCAACTGCTCGATCACGTCGGCGTCGTGCCCCACATAGACGATGCCGTCGAAGCTCTGACCCCGCCACTTCGGCCAGCCCCGACACCGACCGCGCGTCCCGGCCCACCTCGTCGGGGAGGCATCACCGATCACCGTCACCCCCCTGCGCCGAGGCGGCCCGCAGTTCGGCGATGCCCTCAAGAGACTGGCCGGGATCCACCACCACCAGCAGCCGACCACCAGCCTTGAGAGTGCGTCGCTCGCCCCAGGCGTAGGCCGCCTCGACGCACGACCACGGTTCGATCAGTGCCACGGCCGAGCTTCGTCGGGGTATCGCTCACCGGGATCAGGAATCGCGCACCGGTCGCCGGATCCATGATCACCCGCTCGTCGAGCACCACATACTCCTGCAACGCACCCTCGAAGTTGTAGCCGAAGGCGGCTTTTGAACTGGCGGTGGGCAGGTGGTGGTAGTCGGTCTCACCAGCACCCGCTCCCCCACCCGGTGATGCTTCACCGGAACCGACTGCCACGATCCGTCCCACCGGCTCGTGACCGGGCACGATCGACGCGCACCCGGCTGGTAGCTCGATCCGGCCAACACCTCGGTGGACAGCTCCCGACAGCACCTCGCTCTGCGTGGATGCTGGTCGAACGCGTGTAGCAACTTGGTGTCGGAGAAGCAGATACCGACAGCTTCGGTCCTCAGCAGCAGCCGATGCGGCCCGAGCTCGTACATGGCCTTGGCTGGGTTGGTCAGACCATTTCCGTCAGCGCCCACGAACCGGATCGCGTGCGGCGGCCGGGAATCCTGGGTTCACGGTGACTCCTTCATCGCTGGGCTCAGTTGAGCACGTTCTGCGCTGGTCACCGGGACGGCCTGTCCGGGCCTTTACAGTCCTGGTCAACGAGGTAATAGATCGCTTTGGCCAGGTCGGCGGGAAACAGCCACGCCGCATCGGCACCTGGCCCTCGTGGTTTGCCGCACGTCGTCCACGGATCACCGCACCCGCACTTTCCCGGCCCGCAGGTACTGGACGAACAGCCCTCGCTCCGGATCCATCCACAACGGCCGTCGAGGTAGTTGCCCGCAGACCGCGTTCACCTTGATGCCGCACTCCACCAGCTCCAGCGCGAAGGGACTGGGTGAGCCTGATGCCGGGCCGGAACTCCGAGCCGGCAGCGCTGGCCTCGACCCCGACACGCCCAACCCGGACTCGGAGTTGATCTCGATGATGTCGAACCACTCGGTGGGACGGACGGCGTGCTGCGCGGCCATCACAGGTGCCACGGCACGGACCCCCAGGAAGTACCCGCGGTAGTTCACGTTGGTGACCAGGTCGAAGTCGCTCACCGGCTGGCTGAAGATCGAACCCGCCCGCAACACTCCGGCGTTGGAGACGAAGACGTCCACGCCGCCGAAAACGGCCACGGCCTCGGCGACCGCGGCCAGCGCCGAGCCCTCGTCCGAGACGTCCATCCGGATCGCCACGGCCCGACCGGCTCCATACTCGGCGCACATCGCGTCGGCGTTCGCTTGGGCCCCGTCGAGGTTCAGGTCGGCCAGGATCAGCTGGGCACCCTCAGTGATCAACGCCTGAGCGATGCCGAGGCCAAAGCCTTGGGCCGCCCCGGTGATCATCACCACCTTTCCGGTCAGGCGACCCGACACCTTGCTGCTCGCAACTGACTGGCGGTAACTCTCGGCCTCCCAGTTCTCGATGAACCCGCGCTCGGCCACGTTCCCAGGAAGCGAACGGTGCCGATCCGGTTGGCGTCCAGACCACCAACGCGTCGGTGAACGGAGCAGGGCCAACCGTGCCGCCGCCAGATTCGGCCCCGGCGCCGAGGACCACAAGGCCGGGAACCACGGTGATGATCGGGTTCTTGCCATGCCTGTATCGGTGGGCGGCGACCGCAGCCGCGAGTTCGGCCGCCAGGTCACCGCCAGGAGTCGGGGTGAAGACCAACGGGAACGAGCCGGCATGAGACGATCTTGAACGGGGATCAGAGGTCCCTCGTTGAGCAGCGCGGCCCCGGCGGGTGACGCGGTGACCCAGCGCACCAGATCGCTGGAGTCGGAGGTGACCACGGCGAGGCGGTCCGGACTTCCGAGGAGGCCCCGCAGGGTGGGGGCGGCCACGTTGACGAGCGCGGTCAGCGCCACCTGGTCGACGGGCGGGGCGGCGGGTGCCGCGGTGGCGTCGATGGCAGCCGTGATGGTGGCGGTCAGCCACTACACCAGGGAGTCGGGGACGAGGGCGTGAACAGATTCCACGCTGGGCCGCCGACCACCGGGGTCGTCGATCCGCGGCGGCCGCGGCCGCCTGAACCGGGTCGCCTCGACTCCCTCCCCACCGGCAAGGGCGTCCCGCAGCACGTCGATGCGTAATGGCACCAGGTCGGCCACGGCCAGCGTGGCCAGCGGCAACCCGCCGGGCTTGATGTACAGCACACCGTCGACCGGACCGAGGCATTACCGCCGCCCGCCCGCGAATACCCGGGTTGGCTGGGAAACGGTGGCGACCTGATCAGCTCATCAGCGAGCCGTCCCTGCGCCACTGGGTTCGCCACGGTCATTGTCTGTCTCCCTGCAGTCTCCTGGCCTGGGACGGCGATCATCGC